>NZ_CP080332.1:1499625-2999251 GCF_019456655.1 Mycolicibacterium diernhoferi
GGTGACGTCGCAGGTGAATGCGTGCGCCTCGCCGCCGACGGCGCGGATCTCGGCGATCAGCTCATCGAGCGCCTCGCCATTGCGGGCCAGCGCGAACACCGTGGCGCCGCGCTGCGCGATGGCGATCGCCGAGGCCCGCCCGATACCGCTGGACGCGCCGGTGATGATCACGTGCTTGCCGGTCAGCGGGCCGGCCGGGTCGTCGCGCCGCGCCCGGTCGGGGTCCAGGTGCTCGGCCCAGTACCGCCACAGTTTGCCTGCGTAGGAACCGAACTCGGGCACCTCGATCCCGGTCCCGGCCAGCGCCGCTGCCGTCCGGTCCGCGGTGAACGTCGGTGCCAGGTCGACGACGTCGAGGATCTCGGCGGGCATGCCCAGTTGGGTGGTCGCCATGTTGCGCAGCACTCTGGCCCGGCCGGTGGCCTTCAACACCGGCGCGACGACGTTGCCCGGTATCGGGACGCGCAGCGGGGGCAGTCCGGCCTCCTTGGCGATGCCGCGGTAGATTCCCTGCAGTCCAATGGCTTTCGGTGCGATGAGGTGGAACGTCCGCCCGTCGGCGCCGTCCACATGCATCAGGTGCACCAGCGCGTCGGCCACGAAGTCCACCGGCACGATATTGGTGCGCCCGGCGTCGGGCACCGCCATCGGGGTCACCCGCGGCAGCACGGCGAGCTTGGCCAGCACTCCGAAGAAGTAATAGGGCCCGTCCACCTTGTCCATCTCGCCGGTGCGCGAATCTCCGACCACGACGGCGGGTCGGTAGATGCGGTAGCGCAGCCCGGCACTCGAGCGCACCAGCTGCTCGGCCTCGAACTTGGTCCGGTGATACGGACTCGGCAGGTTCTGGGCGACGTCGAAATCGTCCTCGGTGTACTGCCCGTGGAAGTCGCCGGCGACCGCGATCGACGACAGATGGTGCAGGGTGGCGCCGAGGCGCCTGGTCAGCCCGATCACGGCCCGGGCGCCCTCGACGTTGGCGGCGTGCTGTGCCTGTTCGGTGGCGGTCATGTCGTAGATCGCGGCGCTGTGCACGACGTGTTCGACGGTGCCGAGCTCGGCGATGGCCTCGGCGCTCAGCCCGAGATCCTCCGCGGTCAGGTCACCGACCAGCGGTTTCACCCGCGGACCTCAGTCGCGGGCGAGGCGTTCGAAGCGTTCCAGGGATCCGCGCCGGACCAGCACGGACACCTGCGCCTCCGGTTTCTCGGCCAGCAGCCGGGTCACCACACGACTGCCAATAAACCCGGTACCGCCGGTAACGACATAGCGCATGTGGTGATGGTGCTCCCCGGGTGGGCAAAGGTCAACTATGGTCCCGGTCACACCTGAAACTCATCGCGAAGGGGACCCCATGCCGATCGATCCCGGCAGTGTCGGCGCCACGACCGAGCCGCAGATCTTCACCTGGACCGACCGCGAGACGCTGCTCTACGCGCTCGGTGTCGGGGCGGGCACCGAGGACCTCGCCTTCACCACCGAGAACAGTCACGGCATCGAGCAGCAGGTGCTGCCGACCTTCGCGGTCATCGCCTGCTCGGCGTTCCCGGCCGCGGCGCTCATCGGTTCGTTCAACTTCGGCCAGTTGTTGCACGGCTCCCAGGGGATCCGGTTGTACAAACCGCTGCCTCCGGCGGGGGCGCTGCGGGTGCACGCCGAGGTGGTCGACATCCAGGACAAGGGGGAGGGCAAGAACGCCGTCGTTGTCTTCAAAGGCGTTGGTGTCGAACCGGAATCCGGTGCAGTGGTGGTGGAAACCGTGAGCACCATGGTGATCCGGGGTGAGGGCGGGTTCGGTGGTCAGCCCGGACAACGTCCACCCGCCCCGGACTTCCCCGACCGGGCTCCGGATGCGCGGTTGGCTCTGCCCACCCGCACCGACCAGGCGCTGCTGTACCGGCTTTCCGGCGATCGCAACCCACTGCACAGCGATCCGTGGTTCGCGCAGACCCTGGCGGGCTTCCCCACACCGATCCTGCACGGCCTGTGTACCTACGGGGTGGCCGGACGCGCATTGGTCGCCGAACTCGCCGACGGTGACGCGACCAGGATCCGCGCGGTGTCGGCACGGTTCAGTTCGCCGGTGTTCCCCGGCGAAACCCTGACCACGTCGATCTGGCGCACCGAGGCCGGCTGTGCGGTGTTCCGCACCGAGGCCGCCCAGCCCGACGGCTCGCAAGCCCGCTGGGTGCTCGACGACGGGACGGCCGAATACAACTGATTTCGTTGGTCCAAACGCCGGTGCGCACCGCCGCGCGTTGACAGGATGAACCGATGAGATTGGTTGTCGGATACCTCGCCACCCCCGGCGGAGCGGACGCGGTCGCCCTCGGCGTCCGGTTCGCCCGCAGCCTGGGCGCCGAGCTGGACGTGTGCATGGTGCTGCCCCCGGACCGGGGTGTGCCCGCGAAGGTCTCCACCGGAGGCTATGAGGAACTGCTCGCCGAACAGGCCGGGCAGTGGTTGGCCGATGCGCTGGCCGAGGTACCCGACGATGTTGTGGCGCACCCGCACGTGAGTTTCAGCGAGTCCACCGCCGACGGGTTGCTCCGGGAGGCACACCGCCTGGGTGCACAGGCGGTCATCGTCGGCGGGTCGGGCGGCGGGCTGGCCGGAAGTTACTCCCTCGGTTCGGTGGTCAACGAACTGTTGCATTCGGCACATGTCCCGGTGGCGGTTGCCCCGAAAGGAACTCGGTTGTCGTCGGTGGCGCGGGTGCGGGAGGTGACCTGCGCCATCGGTCAGCGTCCCGGCGCCGACGTGTTGCTGAGCACCGCTGTGCGGGCGTGTGAAGCCGCCGGCGTCCCACTCCGGCTGGTATCGCTGGTGACCCTGGATCCGATGGTCGGCTCGTTGCGCGGGGACGCCGACGCGCATCGCGCGCGGGCGCTGGATCACGCCCACCGAGCATTGGACGAGGCAAAAGTCGGCCTGCCCGAGGGGTTCTCGGTCACCGCCACGGTTGCCGACGGCAGCTCGGTGGAGGATGCGGTGAGTCGATTGCCGTGGCGCGACGGTGACGTCATCATGGTCGGCTCCAGCCGGCTGGCCGCACCGCGCCGGTTGTTCCTCGGTTCCACGGCGGCCAAGATGCTGCGGGTGCTCGACGTCCCGATGATCGTGGTTCCCAGAACCACCGACGAGGAGACCTCATGACCGATCGGCAGGCCGATGCGGTCACCGGGACGATCCATAAGGGCCTGGCCGAGGGTAAGGTCGGCACGCTGTCGGGCGCCATGCTCGGAATTTCTTGTGTGGCACCCGGTTACACGCTGACGGCGAGCATCGGGGTGATCGTCGCGGCGGTCGGATTGAAGATGCCCGCAATCTTCATCGCCGGCTTCATCCCGATGTTCCTGACCGCCTACGCCTATCGCGAACTGAATTCGCGGGCTCCGGACTGCGGGGCGTCGTTCACCTGGTCCACCAAGGCTTTCGGGCCGTATGTCGGCTGGATGTGCGGGTGGGGAATGGTGGTCGCCTCCATCATCGTGCTCTCCAACCTGGCGGCGATCGCGGTGGAGTTCTTCTATCTGCTCATCGCCCGTGTCGCGAACACCCCCGAGATCGCGGACATCGCGGGCAACAAACCGGTCAACATCGCCACCACCCTGGTCTTCATCGCGATCGCCGCGCTGATCGCCTGCCGGGGGATCACCACCAGCGAACGGGTGCAGTACGTGCTGGTGGCGTTCCAGTTGGTGGTGCTGGTGGTGTTCGCCATCGCCGCCTTCGTGCACGTCGCACGCGGTGATGCGCCGGCGGGGCTGAGCTTCGACCTGGACTGGTTCAATCCGTTCACCGGGCTGACGCTCGGGGTGTTCGCGATCGGGCTGACCGGATCCATCTTCGCGTTCTGGGGTTGGGACACCTGCCTGACCCTGGGCGAGGAGTCCAAGGACCCGGACAAGGTACCGGGGCGGGCCGGGTTGTTGTGCGTGATCTCGATCCTGATCACCTATCTGCTGATCGCGGTCGCGGTGATGATGTACGCCGGCGTCGGCGAAGAGGGGCTGGGGCTGGGCAATCCGGACAACTCGGAGAACGTGTTCGGTGCCCTGGCCGACCCGATCCTGGGCGACTGGTTCGGCCCGCTGCTCTACCTCGCGGTGTTCGCCTCCTCGATGGCCAGCCTGCAGACCACCTTCCTGCCCGCGGCACGGGCCATGCTCGCGATGGGGGCCTACAAGGCGTTCCCGGCCCGCTTCGCCGAGGTGAGCCCGCGCTTCCTGACCCCGGTCTATTCCACGGTCGTCGCCGCGGTGGTCACCGGCAGCTTCTACACCGTGGTGATGATCCTGTCGGACAAGGCGTTGTGGGACACCATCGCGGCGCTGGGCATCATGATCTGCTGGTACTACGGCATCACCGCGTTCGCCTGCGTCTGGTTCTTCCGCCGGGAGTTGTTCGACAACGTGCACAACACCGTGTTCAAGTTCCTGTTCCCGCTTCTGGGTGGGTTGATGCTGGCCCTCGTGTTCGGCATCGCGGTCGGCGAGAGCATGAACCCGGAGAACGGTAGCGGGGCCGCGATCGGTGGCATCGGGCTGGTGTTCTTCATCGGGTTCGGACTGCTGGCCCTCGGTGCGGTGCTGATGATGGTGATGCGGGCGCGCAGCCCGGAGTTCTTCGCCGGCGAGACGCTGCGCCGCGAGACGCCGGCGCTCAAGGGCTAACTGCTCGCCGGCGGGGGCTTTGGCTCGAACGGTGTGTACCACCACCATTGGGCGCGTTCGCCGGTCGGCCCTTTGCACGGTGGTACGTCTGGTGGGTCTGTGGTGGGTGGTCGGGCCAGGGATGCCCCGGTCATCGGATTTCCGTCGCTGTCGATGACCACCAGCCGGTCGGCGGGCCCGGTGAGGGTGATATCACCGCGGTGATGCGTGCGATGGTGAAACGGGCAGAGCAGCACCAGATTTGAGAGCTCGGTAGCCCCGCCGTTCTCCCAGTGCACGAGGTGATGGGCGTGCAGACCGCGGGTGGACCCGCAGCCGGGCACCACACACGACTTATCCCGGTACTCCAGGGCTCGGCGGAGTCGGCGGCTGATGGTGCGGGTGGTCCGCCCGGCCCCGATCGGGGTGCCGTGGCGTTCGAACCACACCTCGCAGGTGGCGTCGCAGAGCAGGTAGCGGCGTTCCTCATCGGTGAGGGCGGCTCCCAGATGCAGGGCGGCGACCGGTTTGTCGGCGTGGCGGTCCAGGTCGACGTGCGCCACGACGGTGGTGCGGGCACCGTGCGGGCGCGCGGCGACATCGGTGTCCCAGCCGGCCTCGATCAGGCTCATGAACGCATCGACGGTGTCCGGGAAGGGCGGTGCCTGCTCGCAGGTCTGCGCACCGGCCTGCTCATCGTCACTGTCACCGGCGTCGTGATCACGTCGCCAGTCCGCGACCAACGCGTCCTTGTGCGAGGCCACCGCCGCGTCGAACTTCGCGGCCTCCAGCTTCGGCAACCGGATCTTGTACGTCGTATACCCGTCACTGTCATAGGAACTGAACCCGCGCTTGGGTTCGGGCTTGCGGTCGGGATCGGGGCGGGGTTCCTGCTTGACCGCGGTCCGCAGCTGGGTGACCGTGGCGTACTGCACCAGATTCGCGTAGTGGTCATCGCAGCCCGCGCCGGCCCGTTCGGCGATCACCGCGACCCGGTCCAGCGACAACCGGCCCTCCCGCAATCCCTGTGCCAGACGCGGCAACTCGTCGAGGCGGTGCGCCACGGCGACCATGGTCTCGGCATTGCGCGGGGTCACTCCGGCCTTCCAGGCCACCAACGACTCGATCGAACGGCATCCGGTGGCACCCCACAGCGGGTTGCCGTCGGCCGCACCTCTGCCGTCGATCTCGGCGATGATCTCCACCAACCGACCATCGATGGCGTTGCGCTGCCCGGTCAGCTCCGCGATCTCCGCGAACAACGCATCCAGCCGCGGCTCGACGTAATTCTCGGCGAAAGATGTTGTCGGGGGCGGCATACCAACATTCTCGCAGAGGGGTCCGACAAGTTCCGAGCCTGCGCACCGCAACGGGGTACGATCCGTTCAGACCAAGGTCCCGCCGTCGACGCGCAGCACCGCCCCGGTGACATAGGAGGCCCGGTCGCTGAGCAGCCAGGCCGCAGCCTCGGCGATCTCCTCGGGTGCCGCCGCCCGTCCCAACGGGGTCTGGGCCACCAGATCGTCGATCACACCGGGACTTTCGGCATCCCAATCTCGGATCATCTCGGTCAGCGTGGTCCCGGGGGTGATGGCATTGACCCGGATTCCCTCCGGCCCGTAGGTGATTGCCGCCGATTCGGTCAGACTGTTCACCGCGCGCTTCATCGCGCCGTACGCCGGCAGCGCCGGGTTGCCGCGCAGACTGCCCACACTGGAGGTGTTCACGATGGCGCCGGACCCGGAGGTGGCCCGGATGGCGGCGACCTGGGCGCTGATCGCCAGCCAGACACCCTTGAGGTTGACCGAGTAGACGTGATCGAAGTCGGCCTCGGTCACCGTGTCGAGCGGCCCGGGTGACGTGTTGACGGCCCCGTTGTTGAAGGCGATGTCCAGCCGGCCCCACAGGTCGAGGGCGCGCTGCACGGCAGCGTGCACACTGGCGCCGTCGGCGAGGTCGCACACGATGTAGTCGGCGGTGCCACCGGCCGCCCGGATGTCCTCGGTGACCGTCTTGAGTTGGCTCTCGGTCCTGGCGGCCAACAGCACCGTCGCACCTTCCCGGGCGAACAGTCGTGCCGCGGCGGCGCCGATGCCGCGCCCGGCGCCGGAGATGAATGCAACTTTGTCGGCCAGCAGGCCCGTCTTCGTCGTCATGGTGTCGAGCCTGCGCCCGGGCCGGAGTTCGGATCCAGGTACCACCGATACCTGGCTGCGATCGGTCCCGGTCCGGACAATGGGGACGTGGACAAACGTGAGTTGGGGGCGTTCCTGCGCAGCAGGCGGGAGCGGATCGCCCCCGCCGATGTGGGCCTGCCGGCGGGCCCGCGTCGGCACACCCCGGGCCTGCGCCGCGACGAGGTCGCTCATCTGGCCTTCATCTCCACCGAGTACTACACCCGCCTCGAGCAGGCCCGCGCGCCGCACCCCTCCCGGGAGGTGCTCGAGGGGCTGACCCGCGCGCTGCGGTTGACCGACAGCGAGCGCGCTCATCTGCACCTGCTGGCCGGTGTCGAACCGCAGCGCCCGGTGGGCCCGCCGCGGGCGGTGCGCCAGAGCATCCTGGATCTGCTGTACCGGCTGCCTCAGGCGGCGGCGATCGTGCTGTCGGCGACCCACGAGGTGCTGGCCTGGAATGATCTGGCCTGCGCGCTGATGGAGGACTTCTCGGCGCTGCCGCGCCGGGACCGCAATCTGCTGCGCCGGGTGTTTCTGGGGCCGAAGGGGCCGGGTGGGCGACGGCTTTACGGGGTGTCCGACGTCGACGAGTTCGCGCGTACCAGTGCCAAGCAGCTGCGTGCGGCAGCGGCCCGCTACCCCGACGATCCCGAGGTCGCCGGCCTCGTGGAGGAGCTGCTTTCCGGTAGCGAGGAGTTCAGGACGCTGTGGGAGTCGCACGACATCGTCGACCGGGTGGCGCTGTGTAAGACGTTCGCGCATCCGGTGGTCGGGGCGGTGTCGGTGAACTGCGATGTGCTCGACATCGCCGACCGCGATCAGCAGGTGGTGATTTATACCGCGCAGCCGGGATCACCGTCGGAGGAGGCGCTGCGGCTGCTGTCGGTGCTGGGGACTCAGCGGATGGATGCGCCCGGCTGACTGTCGAACACATGTTCGATATACTGCCGGTGTGGGGTGGAACGATGGGCCGTCGACATGGCCCGAGATGGAGCGGGTGCTGAACGGCAGGCCCCGCCCCGGCAAGAAGCCGCCGCGCTCCGGCCTGCCGCTGGCACCCCCGGGCGACGGTGGTGACAGTCCCGCCTGGTCCCGCAAGCGCGGCGCCTACGAATCCGCCGGAAAGGCGCGGGAACGCTCGGCGGTCCCGTACGCCGAACTGCACGCGCATTCGGCCTACAGCTTCCTGGACGGGGCCGGCACCCCGGAGGAACTGGTGGAGGAGGCGGCCCGGCTGGACCTGCGGGCCATCGCGCTGACCGACCACGACGGTCTCTACGGCGTGGTGCGGTTCGCCGAGGCCGCCCGCGAGCTGGGCATGTCCACCGTCTTCGGCGCCGAACTGTCGCTGGGCAATGTGCCGCGCACCGAGCAGCCCGACCCACCCGGCCCGCATCTGCTGGTGCTGGCCCGCGGTCCGGAGGGCTACCGGCGGCTGTCCCGCCAGATCTCGGCGGCACATCTGGCCGGCGGGGAGAAGGGTAAGCCGCGGTATGACTTCGACACGCTGACCGAGGCCGCCGGCGGGCACTGGCACATCCTCACCGGCTGTCGTAAAGGTCATGTGCAACAAGCCTTTACCCAAGGCGGCCCGGACGCTGCGGGCCGCGCGCTGGCCGATCTGGTGGACCGGTTCGGCGCCGACCGGGTCAGCGTCGAACTCACCCATCACGGCCACCCGGCCGATGACGAACGCAATGCGGCGCTGGCCGCGCTGGCACCGCGCTACGGCGTGAACGTGGTCGCCACCACCGGGGCGCACTTCGCGGCCCCGTCCCGCGGCCGGCTGGCAATGGCGATGGCGGCCATCCGGGCCCGCAATTCGATGGACGCCGCAGCCGGCTGGCTGGCGCCGCTGGGCGGGGCGCATCTGCGGTCGGGGGAGGAGATGTCCCGGCTCTTCGGTCCCGGCATCGTGACCGCAGCCGCCGACCTGGGGGAGCAGTGCGCCTTCGGTCTGGCGCTGATCGCCCCGCAACTGCCGCCGTTCGACGTGCCGGACGGGCACACCGAATCGAGCTGGCTGCGCAAACTGGTGCGCGACGGCGCCCGGGAACGCTACGGCCCGCCGGAGCGGGCGCCCAAGGCCTACGCGCAGATCGAACACGAGCTGGCGATCATCGACAAACTGGACTTTCCCGGCTATTTCCTGGTGGTGCACGACATCACCCGGTTCTGCCGGGAGAGCGCCATCCTGTGCCAGGGTCGGGGATCGGCGGCCAATTCGGCGGTCTGCTACGCGCTCAAGGTCACCAACGTCGACCCGATCGCCAACGAGTTGCTGTTCGAACGATTCCTGTCGCCGGCCCGGGACGGCCCTCCGGACATCGACATCGACATCGAATCGGACCTGCGCGAGAACGTCATCCAGTACGTCTATGACCGTTACGGCCGTGACTACGCCGCCCAGGTCGCCAACGTCATCACCTATCGGGGGCGCAGCGCCATCCGCGACATGGCCCGGGCGCTGGGCTTCTCGCAGGGCCAGCAGGACGCCTGGAGCAAGCAGATCAGCCGGTGGAACGGGTTGGCCGACTCACCCGATGTGGAGGACATTCCCGAGCAGGTGGTGGAGCTGGCCACCCAGATCTCCAACCTGCCCCGGCACATGGGTATCCACTCCGGCGGCATGGTGATCTGCGACCGCCCGATCGCCGATGTGTGTCCGGTGGAGTGGGCCCGCATGGCGAACCGCAGTGTGCTGCAGTGGGACAAAGACGACTGCGCGGCAATCGGTCTGGTGAAGTTCGACCTGCTCGGGCTCGGCATGCTGTCGGCTCTGCACTACGCCATCGATCTGGTGCGCGAGCACAAGGGCATCGAGGTGGACCTGTCGAAGCTGGATCTGTCCGAGCCGGCGGTCTACGAGATGCTGCGGCGCGCTGATTCGGTCGGGGTGTTCCAGGTCGAGTCCCGCGCGCAGATGGCCACCCTGCCCAGGCTCAAACCGAGGATCTTCTACGACCTGGTGGTCGAGGTCGCCCTGATCCGTCCCGGCCCCATCCAGGGCGGGTCGGTGCACCCGTACATCAAGCGGCGCAACGGTATCGAACCGGTCGTCTACGATCACCCGTCGATGGAGCCGGCGTTGCGCAAAACCCTCGGTGTGCCGTTGTTCCAGGAGCAGCTGATGCAGTTGGCGGTGGATTGTGCCGGGTTCACCCCGGCCGAGGCGGATCAGCTGCGCCGGGCGATGGGCTCGAAACGATCGACCGAGAAGATGCGCCGGCTGCGCGACCGGTTCTACCAGGGCATGCGGGACCGGCACGGCATCACCGGTGCGGTGGCCGAGAAGATCTACGAGAAGCTGGAAGCGTTCGCCAATTTCGGTTTCCCGGAGAGTCATTCGCTGAGCTTCGCCTCGCTGGTGTTCTACTCGTCGTGGTTCAAGTTGCACCATCCGGCGGTGTTCTGCGCGGCGCTGTTACGGGCTCAGCCGATGGGTTTCTACTCGCCGCAGTCGTTGGTGGCCGATGCCCGCCGGCACGGGGTGGCCGTACACGGGCCGGACGTCAACGCCGCCCTGGCACATGCGACCTGTGAGAACGACGGGCTGGATGTGCGGATGGGCCTGGGCAGTGTCCGGTACATCGGCGACGAACTGGCGCAACGGATCGTCGACGATCGGACGGCGAACGGGCCGTTCGCATCCCTGCTGGATCTTACTGCCCGAGTGCAGCTTTCGGTGCCGCAGACCGAGGCGCTGGCGACCGCGGGTGCGCTCGGCTGTTTCGGGATCACCCGTCGCGAAGGGCTGTGGGCCGCAGGCGCGGCGGCCGCGGAGCGTCCGGACCGGTTACCGGGAGTGGGGTCGTCCTCACACATTCCGCCGCTGCCGGGGATGAGCGCGCTGGAACTGGCGGCCGCCGACGTGTGGGCCACCGGTGTCTCCCCGGACAGCTACCCCACCCAGTTCCTGCGCGAGGATCTGGCGGCGATGGGTGTCGTGCCCGCCGCCGAGTTGCTGACGGTGCCCGACGGCACCCGGATCCTGGTGGCCGGTGCGGTGACCCACCGGCAGCGTCCGGCCACCGCGCAGGGCGTCACCTTCGTCAACCTGGAGGACGAGACCGGCATGGTCAACGTGCTGTGTGCGCCGGGGGTGTGGGCCCGGCACCGCAAGCTGGCGCAGAGCGCCCCGGCGCTGATCATCCGGGGCATCGTGCAGAACGCCACCGGTGCGGTCACCGTGCTGGCCGACCGGATGAGCCCGGTAGACCTGAAGGTGCGGTCCCGGTCCCGGGACTTCCAGTGAGCCGGACTACCGGCTAACCCCCATCACAGAGTGCGGGGAGGCGCAGGGGTCATTGGCGGTGAGCAGTGATGTTCGCACGGCAAAACAGGACCAGAGTCATCACCAGCGCTTATCAGCAACCGCCGGTAGGCCGAGTCCATTCCCTCCCACGAAAGCTGGTGAATCCGATGACCACCGAACCCACCATCCAAGACGTCACCTTCGATCTGCTCCGCACACTGGGCATCACCACGGTGTTCGGTAACCCGGGCTCCACGGAAGAGACCTTTCTGCAGGACTTCCCGGAGGATTTCACCTACGTCCTCGCCCTGCAGGAGGCCTCCGCGCTGGCCATGGCCGACGGCTTCTCCCAGGCCACTGGCAAGCCGGCCCTGGTCAACCTGCACACCGCCGCCGGCACCGGTAACGCGATGGGCAGCCTGGTCGCCGCCTACCGCGCCAACACCCCGCTGATCGTCACCGCGGGCCAGCAGACCCGCGAGATGTCGGTCATCGATCCCTACCTGAACAACCCGGACGCCACCGAGATGCCCAAACCGTGGGTCAAGTGGTCCTACGAGCCGGTGCGCCCCGAGGACGTGCCCGCCGCCTTCATGCAGGCCTACGCGGTCGCCATGCAGGAGCCCAAAGGGCCGGTGTACCTGTCGATTCCGCTGGACGACTGGCAGAAGCCGGCACTGGGCCCGGCCGTGGTGCGCAGCATCAGCGAGCACACCGCCCCCGACGGCGCCCGGCTGCGCGAGTTTGCCGACCGGATCAACCGCGCCCAGAACCCGGTGCTGGTCCTGGGCCCCGAGGTGGACCGGGCCGGCGGCTGGGACGCGGGCATCGCGTTCGCCGAGAAGCTGGGCGCCCCGGTGCACGGCAGCGCGCTGAGCGACCGGTGCTCGTTCCCCGAGACCCACCCGCTGTATGCCGGTCCGCTGCCGCTGACCATCGACGAGACCAACAAGGCCCTGCGCGGGCATGACCTCGTCATCGTCATCGGCGCCCAGGTCTTCCGCTACTACCCCTACGTGGCGGGGGACTACCTGCCCGAGGGCGCCGAGCTCATCCAGGTCACCGTCGACCCGCATCTGGCGGCCGTCGCCCCGGTCGGTGACAGCCTGGTCGGCGATCCCCGCATCGCCCTGGAACAACTGGTCGAGATGATCGACGTGCCCGTCGGCCGCACCCCGCCGGCCCCGTTGAACCGGGACCGCGACGTGCAGACCTCCGCCCCGTCGGAGCCGCTGACGGCCGACGAGGTCTACCACACCCTGAGCACCGTCAAGCCCGACGACGCCGCGGTCGTCATGGAGTCCACCTCGACGCTGGCCGAACTGCTGCAGTGGCTGCCCACCAGCCGGCGGGAGAGCTTCTTCGCCACCGGCAGCGGCGGGATCGGCTGGGGTGTCCCGGCCGCGGTCGGCCTGGCGCTCGGTGACCGCGAGCGGGGCGTCGACCGGCACATCGTCGCCACCATCGGCGACGGGTCGTTCCAGTACTCCATCCAGGCGATCTGGACGGCCGCCCAGCACAAGTTGCCGATCGTCTTCGTCGTGCTGCGCAACGGCGCGTACGCGATCCTGAAGTCCTTCGCAGAGCTCGAAGAGACCCCCAACGTCCCGGCGCTGGATCTGCCCGGACTCGACATCGGCTCGCTGGCAACCGGATTCGGATGCCGGACCGCCAACGTCAGCACCACCGAAGAACTCGCCCGCGAGTTCAAGGAGGCCGTGGCGGCCGAGGGCCCCACCGTCCTGGTGGTCCCGACGCAGCAGGAGATGCCGCATCTCGGATAACGATCCATCGGTGGCCCGGCGGGGGAGACCCCGCCGGGCTCCCACCCCCTCACTCACTTTTCAGGAGCACGTCATGCCCATCTACACCTGCACCACAGCGCGGGACACCCTGTCCGGTGACGACAAGGCCACCCTGGCCGGCGAGATCACCCGGATCCACTCCGAGATCAACCACGTGCCCAGCACCTACGTCAACGTCATCTTCAACGAGCTGCCGACCGACGCCGTCTACACCGACGCCAAGCCCTCCCGCCCGCTGCTGATCACCGGGTGGGTGCGCGACGGTCATCCCGAAGCCGAAACCACCCGGCTGGCCACCGAGGTCGCCGCCGCGGCCACCCGGGTCACCGGCATCCCGGCTGAGCGGGTGCTGGTCGTCTTCGAATCCAGCCCGGCCCATTACGCCGTGGAAGGAGGGCGGGTGCTGCCCGCCCCCGGGGAGGAAGCGGCCTGGATCGCGGCGGCGGGCCACTAGTGGGCGGTACGCCTCAGGCTTCGGGTGTCGTCCACACCTTGTCGATGCTGATCCGCAACCGGGCGCCGTAGCCGGACATCGACTCGGTCAACCCGAACTGATCCGCGGCCGGGCCGTACTTCGCCCAATAGGACCCGTCCTCGCGGGGATCGGCGTCCTCGGCATCCACTCGCGCCTGCCCACCGAGCACGATGATCCCGCCGCCGTGACCGTCGGAATCGAGGTTCAGGCTGACCTGCGGGTGCTCCCGGACATGACGCACCTTGGCCGATCCCGGCGCGGTGTAGACGACGATCTCGGCGCCGTCGAAGAAGAACCACACCAGTTTCGGCACCGGCATCCCGGATTTCGTGACGGTGGTCAGCCACCCGTAGTGGTCGGACACCAGGCGTTCGGTGACTTCCTGAGTCAGGTTTGCAGTCATGTACGCGAATGTAGTCTCGCGGTATGACACTCAACCTGACTGCGGAAGAAGTCCTGACCACCACGCGTTCGGTGCGTAAGCGACTCGACTTCGACAAGCCGGTGCCCCGCGAGGTCCTGCTGGAATGCCTCGACATCGCGCTGCAGGCGCCGACAGGTTCCAATGCGCAAGGGTGGCAATGGGTTTTCGTCGAGGATCCGGCCAAGAAGAAGGCGCTGGCCGACATCTACCGCGCTGCCGCCAACCCCTACCTCGCCGCACCCAAGCCGGAGCGCGGCGACATCCGCGACGAGCAGATCGACCGGGTGATCGGGTCGGCCCAGTTCCTGACCGACAACTTCGAGAAGGCGCCGGTGCTGTTGGTGCCGTGTCTGGAGGGTCGCCCCGACGGCGCCCCGGCCGGCCTGAGCGCCTCCTACTGGGGTTCGCTGCTGCCGGCGGTGTGGAGCTTCATGCTGGCGCTGCGGACCCGTGGGCTGGGCTCGGCATGGACCACGCTGCACCTACTCGGTGACGGTGAGAAGCAGGCCGCCGAGGTGCTGGGCATCCCGTTCGACCAGTACGCGCAGGGCGGCCTGTTCCCGATCGCCTACACCAAGGGCACCGATTTCAAGAAGGCCAAGCGGCTGCCGGCGGAGAACTTCGCGCACTGGGACACCTGGTAGGCCGACCGGACCCGGCGTCCGCGGTCAATCGCCGTCGGTCAACAGGGCTTCCGGCGGGGTGGTCCACACCTTCTGGATGTCGATCCTCAGCCGCATGTGGTAGTCGGCCACCATGTCGTTGTTGATCCCCATCTCGATGGCGTGATCCAGGTACTTCGTCCAGTACGGCTCGTCCTGGCGCATATCGACACCGATGGTGTCGATATGCGCCGGCCCGCCGATGATGACGACGCCCCGATCGCGACCATCTGAGTCGAGGTGCAGGCTCACCAGCGGGTTGTTCTTGATGTGCCGCACCCGCAACGCGTCCGGCATGGTGTAGACGAAGATGCCGGCGCCGTCGAAGTAGAACCACACCAGCCGAGGGACGGGTTGACCCGACTTGGCAACGGTGGTCAGCCAGGCGGACCGGCCCGAGGCCAGCCGGTCGATCACTTCGGGTGTGAGTTCGATTGCCATTCGAACAACGTAGGGGCGCGGCGCCCGCGGCAGCTATTCGTCAACCGGTCAACTTCGCTGCGCTGATCTCGCAGTATCGGTCTTGACTTCGCCGCCTCAGACCGCGCCGGTGAACCCCTGTTGGCGCCAGGCCTCGTAGGCGGCCACCGCCGCGGCGTTGGACAGGTTCAACGACCGCCGCCCGGCCAGCATCGGGATGCGGACCTGCGCGGTGATGTGCGGGTCGGCCAGCGTCTGCTCGTCCAGACCGGTCGGTTCCGGGCCGAACATCAGCACGTCGCCGGGCTGGTAGTCGACCTGTGCGAACGACCGGTCGGCGTGTGCGGTGAACGCATACACCCGGGTCGGGGCGATGGACGCCCAGGCCGCGGGCAGATCCGGATGCACCGTCACCGACGCCAGATCGTGGTAGTCCAGCCCGGCCCGGCGCAGCTTGGGCTCGGACAGGTCGAAACCCAGCGGTTCGACCAGGTGCAGTTCGCACCCGGTCGCGGCCACCATCCTGATCGCATTGCCGGTGTTGGGCGCAATGCGCGGCTCGAAGAACATCACCTTGAACACCGGGCCATCATCCCCTGCGGATAATGGGTGCATGGTCGAGCAGAGCCTCTGGATGCAGAAAGTCGCGGCCGACCCCGGCCATTCGCAGTGGTACATCGAACGCTTCCGGGAGATGGAGCGTGAGGGCCGGGACCTTTCCGGTGAGGCTCGGCTGATCGATGCGATGGCGCCGCGCGGCGCCCGGATCCTCGACGCGGGGTGCGGGCCGGGCCGGGTGGGTGGGTATCTGGCCGCGGCCGGCCACGACGTGGTCGGTGTCGACGTGGACCCGGCGCTCATCGCGGCCGCCGAGCAGGACCACCCGGGGCCGCGGTGGCTGGTCGGCGACCTGGCCGAACTCGACCTGCCGGCGCGCGGGCTCGGTGAACCGTTCGACGTCATCGTGTCGGCCGGCAATGTGATGACCTTCCTGGCCCCGAGCACCCGGGGGCGGGTGCTGGCGCGGCTGCGGGCCCATCTCGGGCCCGGCGGCCGTGCGGTCATCGGATTCGGCGCCGGCCGCGACTACCCGCACGAGGAGTTCCTCGCGGACGCCGCACAGGCCGGGCTGGTACCCGACCTGTTGTTGTCCACGTGGGATCTGCGGCCGTTCACCGAGGATTCGGACTTCCTCGTCGCAGTGCTGCGGCACGTGTAGACAGTTCGCCGAAATCAACTGACGCCGACGTCAAACCTGTTTTCGTGCATCGCCACAGCTGCGCAACGTAACGGTCACGAACTGTGCGCGGTCGGTCGTGAGGTGTGGAATCCGCTGCGCGCGACTGCCATACTCGACAAATTGCCAGGCGTGCCACGCCGGCCCGATGGTGGGCAAAGCAGGAAGCATATGACCGACGCGCCAACAACGATCCGCGGATCCTGATGACGGTGAGCGCCGCATCGTCGGTCACCTCTGTCCGCAACGAATTCGACAGCGCCGCAGCGCATGCCGTGAAGCGTCCGCCGCAGTGGGCGCCGGCGAACTGGCCCGTGGGCTGGAAAGTGTTCGCCATCGTGCTGGTTCCGCTGGTGCTGGCGGCGACGTTCGGCGGGCTGCGCATCTACTCCGGTTTCACCGAGGCCGCCGATCTGCGGCGTGCCGCGGACCGCGCCGAGATGGTCCCGGCGATCGAAAGCTATATGGCAGCGCTCGACTCGGCCGTCCTCGCCGGATCCGCGGGCGGCGGTGCGCAGTCCGCGTTGAGCGAGTTCGACACCAACCGCGTGGCCTTGGAACGCCGGCTCGACGGGACGGACGTGGTGCCCGATGTGCGCGACGGCGTCACCGCCCTCCTGCGGGGCGGCCAGGATCTGGTGAACAAGGCGACGGCCAACTCAATCAGCCTGCGGGACAAGGTCACCACCTACGCGCCGCTGCTGCTGACCGCCGAAGACGCCATCACCGGGTCGGTGCGGGTCGACGACGCGCAGATCCGCTCCGACGCCGTGGGGCTGGCCCGCGCCATCGGCGCCCGCGGCCAGATGATGATGCAGCAGTTGCTGGTCAACCTGGGCGGGGAGGTCCCCGAACCCGAACTGCGTACCTCGATGAACACGGTGGCCGGCACCGAACCGTCCACCCTGTTCGGCATGACGCAGATCCTCGGTGTCGGATCGGAAGAGGCGAAGATCCTGCAGGAGCAGTTCATCCTGCGGATGTCGATCATGGCCAACCCGGCCGCGGTGCTGGTCGGCAACCCGGAACTGACGCAGTCCATTCAGGTCACCGACGACATCGCCGGTGAGCTCATCGACACGACGACGGCATCGTTGACCGCCGCGGTCGACGAACGGGCCGCCGACCGGCGCAGCGCCGCCATCCGCGATGCCGTCGTCGTGATCACCATGCTCGTGCTGGCGTTGCTGGTGGTGGTGCTGGTGGCGCGGTCCCTGGTGGGGCCGCTGCGCCGGTTACGGGACAGCGCGCTGAGGGTCGCGCACACCGAACTCGCGCGGGAACTCGAGCAGGTCCGCACCGGGGGAGACCCCGGACCCCTTCGGCCGATCCCGGTGCACACCACCGAGGAGGTCGGCCAGGTCGCGCACGCGGTCGACGAGCTGCACGAACAGGCCGTGCTGCTGGCCGGCGAGCAGGCCCGGTTGCAGGTGCAGGTCAGCGACATGTACGAGACGCTGTCCCGGCGGAGCCGGTCGCTGGTCGATCAACAGCTGGCACTGATCGACCGACTCGAGCGCGATGAGCAGGACCCGCAACGCCTGGACAGCCTGTTCCGGCTGGACCACCTCGCCGCCCGGATGCGTCGCAACGGCGCCAACCTGCTGGTGCTCGCCGGCACCAGAGTCACCCGTGAGCACGCCGGCCCGGTGCCGGTGGCCGCGGTGATCAACGCGGCGGCCTCCGAGGTCGAGGAGTACACCCGGGTGGTCACCGACATCGTCGCGGACTGTGAGGTCAGCGGTGCGGTGGCCGCGGACCTGGTGCATGTGCTGGCCGAGTTGATGGACAACGGGTTGCGGTATTCACCACCGGACTCGCAGGTGCGGGTGTCGGCGGTGCGCACCGGTAACGGCGCACTCGTCATCGAGGTCGGTGACACCGGTCTCGGGATGGCCGAAGCGGACCTGCGGGTGGCCAACACCCGGTTGAAATCCGGTGGTGAAGTCAATCCGTACACCGCCCGGCACATGGGTCTGTTCGTGGTCGGAAGGCTGGCCGACCAACACGGGTTCGTCGTGCGGCTGCGCAGTACCGTTGACGGAGAACCGAATTCGGGACTCACCGCGGGTGTCTACGTGCCGGTGGAGTTGCTTGCGGGCGTGCCGGCCGATCCGGTTCACGCCGACTTCGCGCCGGCCCCGGCGACCGAGGTGCTGTCCTTCGCTGCGGTGCCGCAACAGCCCGCGCCCTACGTCGAGCCGGTACCCGATCCCGGTGGCGATGATGCCGTCGCCTCGCCGACATCGGGACTGCCACAACGCAATCCGGGATCCAGCGGATTTCGGGAGGCGCCGGTGCAACCCGAGCAGGTGGCGCAACCGGCGGACACCGGATCCGCCGATGACGCCATCTACCAGAAGATGCTCTCGGAATGGTTGGTCGATCCCACCGAATTCGGTGCGAGCACCGACCTGGACTGGAAGTCGGTGTGGGACCACGGTTGGTCGGCGGCCGCGTCGGCTGAGGATGCTCCCGTCACCGAACACACCGAGGCCGGGCTGCCGGTCCGGGTGCCCGGGGAACGCCTGGTGCCCGGGGCGGGTGACCTCGCCGAGGGCGAGGACGCGCCGGCAACGGAGCCCGCGACCGGCCCGCTCCCGGATCCCGCAGCCGTGCGGGCCAGCCTCAGCAGCCACTTCGGCGGGGTGCACGCCGGCCGGTCGCAGACACGGGACACCGGAGGATCACACCGCGCATGAGTACCCGCGAATCGCTGGACTGGTTGGTCGCCAAGTTCGCCCGCGAGGTGGACGGGGTGTCGCACGCCGTCCTGGTCTCCGCGGACGGATTGTTGATGGCCGCCAGCGAGCACATCCCCACCGAACGCGCCGATCAGCTGGCGGCGGTGGCGTCCGGGTTGGCCAGCCTGTCCACCGGTGCGGCGCAGCTGTTCGCGGGCGGGCACGTCATGCAGTCCATCGTGGAGATGGAGAACGGCTACCTGTTGTTGATGCGCGTCGGCGACGGATCCAACCTGGCCACCCTGGCCACCCGGTCCTGCGACATCGGCCAGATCGGTTACGAGATGGCAATTCTGGTGGAACGGGTGGGCAATGTCATCCAGTCGGGACGACGTGCCCGACACCACAGCTGAGTCCGCGATGCAGCCCCCGCTCGACGCCTGGGAGTCCACCGATCCGGTGGATGTGGCGGCCATGGTGCGGCCGTACACCCTGACCGCCGGGCGCACCGCCGCGCGGGTGGATCTACCGCTGGAAGCGCCGGTCAGCCCGTCGGCGACCGGGTCGGCGCCGCGCTGGCCGCGCAGCGATGTGCGGGCCCGGATCCTGGCTCTGGCCGAGAACAATCCCTCGGTCGCGGAGGTCGCGGCGCGCCTGGAGTTGCCGCTCGGTGTGGCGCGTGTGCTGATCGGAGACCTCCTCGCGGAGGGGTATCTTCGGGTGCACACGACGTTGGGCGACACCGCCTCGCTCGACGACCGCCGTGAACTGATCGGGAGGACTTTGCGTGGCCTTCGGGCACTATGACCGGCCATCCGCCTCGGCTGGGCACTTTGATCGGTCCGCATCGACCAAGATCGTCATCTCCGGTGGTTTCGGCTCCGGTAAGACCACCTTCGTCGGCGCGGTCTCGGAGATCATGCCGCTGCGCACCGAGGCGCTGGTGACCATGGCGTCGGCCGGAGTCGACGGACTGGAGGCCACCCCGCACAAGAACACCACCACGGTGGCGATGGACTTCGGGCGGATCACCCTGGCCGACGACCTCGTCCTCTACCTGTTCGGAACTCCCGGCCAGCGCCGGTTCTGGTTCATGTGGGACGACCTGATCCGGGGCGCCATCGGTGCGGTCATCCTCGTCGACCTGCGCCGACTGCAGGACAGTTTCGCCGCCATCGACTTCTTCGAGGCCCGCAAGCTGCCGTTCATCGTGGCGATCAACGAGTTCGACGGGGCGCCACGACATCCGGTGCCCGCGGTGCGCGAGGCGCTGGCACTGCCGGAGCACATCCCGATCCTCACCGTGGACGCCCGCGACGGACAGTCGGCGCGGGCCGCGTTGATCACGGTGACCGAGTACGCGCTGTCGGCGCTGCCCGCCTCATGACCGAACCCGACCAGGTCTGGGTGGACCGCGAGTTCACCGGCCACGACTTCCGCGATGAGGACCTCAGCCGGCTGCGCACCGAGCGGGTGGTGTTCGACGAATGCGATTTCAGCGGCGTCGACCTCACCGAGTCCGAGCACCTCGGCTCGGCGTTCCGCAACTGCACCTTCCGCCGGGCCGCACTGTCGCACAGCACGTTCCGGCAGTGCAGCCTACTGGGCTCGGTGTTCACCGAAACCCGGCTGCGGCCGGTCCGCTTCCTCGAGGTGGACCTGTCGCTGAGCGTGCTCGGCGGGTGCGATCTGCGCACCGTGGACCTGTCGGACTGCCGGCTGCGCGAGGCCAATCTGGTGGGTGCGGACCTGCGCAAGGCCGTGCTGCAACGCGCCGACCTCAGTGGCGCGCGGGTGCAGAACGCCAAGTTCGACGAGGCCGACCTGCGCGGCGCCCGGGTCGATCCGACGTTCTGGACCACCGCGAAGGTGCGCGGCGCGCGCATCGACATCGAGCAGGGACTGGCCTTCGCCGCCGCGCACGGGCTCGACGTCCACGGCGAATAACCGCGCAGCTCCGAGACAGCCCCGACACGCCCGCTTCAGACAGATATCCCCGCGCACGTGCTTGGGCGAGATCGACGTGAGGGTCGCCGATTGCGCGCGACAATCCGGAATTCGCGACCCTGAGCGCGATCTCGGCGCGAGATCGAGCTCAGGGTTGTAGGTCGGCCGGAAGCCGGTGAATCGGGGAACCCTCAGGTCGATCTCGCCCTAGGGATTCCAGAGCCATGTCCTCACACCCTGCGGCCGACGCGTGCACGGCCTTGACGACTCAGGCCGTCTTGAGCCGGATCTTCCAGCGCACGAACGACAGGTAGCCCACGCTCAGCAGCGCCAGCATGCCCATATCGAACCACCAGGCCGATGCGGTGTGCTCCCAGTGCGCGTCCTTGGGCGTCAGCGGGCCCGGCACCAGATGGGTCAGATCAACCGTCGAGGCCGAGGCCGCGAAACCCCACCGGGCCGGGGTGAACCAGGACATCTGATCGAGCACCAGGCGGTCGGTCACCGGGATCATGCCGCCGGAGAACACCAACTGGCTCATCACCGCCACCACCAGCAGCGGCATGATCTGCTCATTGGACTTGGCCAGCGCGGACAGGGCCAGGCCGACCATCGCGGCGGTCACCGTCGTCGCCGCCATCACGACGAACAGTTCCAGCGTCGGACTCAGGAAGGTCAAGGAGCCCTGGGTGGGCGCACCCTTACCGGCGATCGCAATCGCGGTGACGATGGAGGACTGGATGATGGCGAACACCGCATAGATGCACACCTTGGCCATCAGATACGCCGTCGTCGACAACCCGACGGCCTGCTCGCGGCGGAAGATGGCGCGCTCGCCGATCAGATCACGCACGGTCAGCGCGGTACCCATGAAGATGGCGCCCACATTGAGCAACACCAGCAGCTGGCCCGGCTCGTTGGGGGCGTCGCCCATCGGGTCGGGCACGCCGAACCCGACGGTGCCGGGCACCGAGAGCGACAGCACACCCATGATGAACGGCAGCACGGCCAGGAACGCGAAATATCCGCGGTCCGAGACGATCAACCGCATCTGTCGGCGCGCGATCGTGGAGAACTGGCGGCGCACACTGGTTTTCGCGGGCTTACCGAGATCGGCCGGCTGCGAGGAGGCCTCGGCCTGCGGCGGCGGCCCGCTGCGGGCCAGGTAGCGCTGATGCGACTCGTCGGGGTCACCGGCGACCGAGGAGAAGATGTCGGCCCAGTTGGTGGTGCCCAGCTCCGGTCCGATCTGACTCGGCGGACCGTAGAACGCCGTCTTGCCGCCCGGAGCCAGCAGCAGCACCTGATCGCAGACATCGAGGTAGGTCAGCGAGTGCGTCACCACCAGCACCACGCGGCCGGCGTCGGCGAGCTGGCGCAGCATCGTCATCACCTGGCGGTCCAGCGCCGGGTCCAGGCCCGAGGTCGGCTCGTCCAGGATCAGCAGCGACGGACCGGTCAGCAGCTCGAGGGCCACCGAGGCACGTTTGCGCTGCCCGCCGGACAGCTTGTCCACCCGGGTCTCCAGGTGCTTTGTCATCTCGAGCTCTTCGAGGACCTGCAAGACGACGCGTTCGCGGTCCTCTTTGGTGGTGTCCGGCGGCAGCCGCAGCTCGGCGGCGTACATCAGCGCCTGCTTGACGGTCAGCTGACCGTGCACCACATCGTCCTGGGGGACCATGCCGATTCGGGATCGCAGCGAGGCGTACTCGGCGTGGATGTCGTGACCCTCGAAGCTGACCCGGCCGTCGGTCGGATGCGTCAGCCCCGCGACCTGCTTGGCGAAGGTGGACTTACCGGCGCCGGACGGGCCGATCACCGCGGTCAGCGTGCCGGGGCGGGCGTCGATCGAGATGTTGTCGAGCAGCGTCTTGTTGCCCTCGATGGTCCAGGTCAGGCCGCGGACCTCCAGACCACCGGTGCGGGTGGCGGCCTGGGTCTCCGACTTGCGGACCAGCGTCCCGCCGGTGAACACCAGGTCGACGTTGCCGATGGTGACCACATCACCCTCGCGCAGCAGCGCGTCATCGACGCGCTGGCCGTTGACGAAGGTGCCGTTGATGCTGCGGTTGTCGAGGATCTCGGTGCCACCGGGCCCGGTGACCAGGGTGGCGTGGTGCCGGGACGCCAGGACGTCGGCGATGACGATGTCGTTGTCGGTGGCGCGACCGATCTTGATCCCGCCCGGGGGCACCTCGGGTGCCTTCCCGGGACGCAGGATCTTGAGCATGCTGGTCGCCAGATTGTTCTCCGACGGACGGGCCACTGCGGTCGGGCCCATGGCGGTCTGCGCCGGGTCTGCCGGCGGGATGTACATCGGCTGCGAACGCGACGCCGGCTGCGGCGGGTAGGCCGGCCGCGGTGCGCTCGGGTACTGACCACTCGGATACGGCTGCCGGTCGGTCGGGTAGGGCGGCTGCGGCGGCGGTCCGGACGGGTACCGCGGGGCGGGCTGCGACGGGGTGCCGCCGGTCGGCCACGCCGGCGGGGCGGGCGGCGGGCCCGGCTGGGTCGGGGGCTGGGTCGGCCATGATGCGCCGGCCCGTCCGCCGGTGGTGTGCATCGCGGCCGTCGGCGGGGGACTGCCCACCGAACCCTGGTGCCGGCCGACCTCGAAGACCAGCTGCGGGCCGTCGGGATTACCGATGTTGACGTACTGGCCGTCGGCGATGTCCAGGGTCGGCACCCGCTGGCCATTGACATACATGCCGTTGAGGCTGCCGTTGTCGATGGCGATCCACCGGCCCTGATCGAAACGCAGCACCAGATGCGCGCGGGAGATCAAGGGGTGGGCGATGCGGACATCGGCACGCAGATCGCGGCCGACGACGACGTCATTGCCTGCGGAGAAGGTGCGTGAGGACCCTTCGTACCTAACGGTCAGGGCGGGCGTTACAGGGCGGCTCATCGGGACCAACTGTATCGGTAGCACTGCGACGCCTGCCTGGCCGCGGAGGTGTTGTGTCGTGACCGTTGCCCGGCCGAGATCGAGACGGCCCGTCAGGCGGCCGTGGGCTCCTGCTCGGCCAGGGCGGGTACGGCCTCCTCGGGGTAGCGGTCCCACAGATCCCAGACATCCCAGGTCTGTACCCCCCAGAACACGCCGAACAGCAGGATCAGCACCAGTTCGGCGACGAACACCGCGTAGTGCACGTCGATCGCCAGGAAGACGATGGTGGCCGCCACGGTGAGCAACATCAGCACCGCGATCCACGCGTAGAACCGGGCCCGCCGGGCACGCTCGGCGGCCTTCGCGTAGCAGGCGTGATACACCGCGACCAGGGTGATGGCCAGGAACAACGCGGTGGCGGCGATGACATGCACCCGGTCCCGGAAGGGCGGCCAGAACAAGAGCAGCGCGCCGAGCAGCACCGCCGCGGCCAGCACCTTGGGCAGCCACGGCTCGATCGCCCCGAGCACCTGGGCCACTCGTTTCCAGCCGGTGCTCACCTCTGTGCAGCCGGGGCCCGCGCAGGTCGGTGGCGGCTGGCTGGGCCGCAGGCGCTCCAGCGCCAGGTACAGCGCGATGCCCGCGGCGGCCGCGACGAACAGCGCGATCATGTTGTTGGCGGTGGCACCGAACGGGTCGGACACCGTGGGCAGCCAGGGCTGGCAGACCTCGGCGCTGCCGGTCGGGACCAGCGCCACCACGAAGGCCAGGAACCCGGCGAAGTTGAGCAGCGCGTCCTCGCCGAGGCGGCTGCCCTGGTAGACGATCAGGCAACTGCCCATCGCGCACAGGGCGGCGACGAACACGGCGTGCGTGCGGGTGTAGAAGAACGCGCTGATCGATCCCTGCAGGCAGGTGTGCGCCCATGTCAGGCCCAACGACACCAGCAGGAACACCACCAGGGCGACCAGCCCGACCCGGACGTAACGGTAGGTCACCGCCGCGTCTTCCGCCGTGCTGCGCACGTCCATGGATTACACGGTGAGCGTGTCCGGCGCTCCGGTCAACACACAGTGGGTGTGGCTGTAGATGGTCGGCATGCATTTGTTGCAGTGGTCGCAGATCGACTTGACCGTGTGCGCCTGCCCGTCGGCCTTGATCCGATTGATCAGGTCCGGCTCGGCCAGCAGGGCACGGCCCATCGCCACGAACTCGAAGCCCTCGGCCATCGCCTTGTCCATGGTCTCGCGATTGGTGATGCCGCCGAGCAGGATCAGCGGCATCTTCAGCTCGGCCCGGAACTTGCGGGCCAGATCCAGCAGATAGGCCTCCCGGTACGGGTAATACCGCAGGAACTTCCTGCCGGTCATCCGCATGCCCCAGCTGATCGGCGGTTTGAACGCCCCGGCGAATTCCTTGAGCGGGACCTCGCCGTGGAACAGGTACATCGGGTTGACCAGCGAGCTGCCCGCGGTGAGCTCCAGGGCGTCCAGCCCGCCGTCCTCCTCCAGCCACTTGGCGGTCTGCAGTGCCTCGTGGACCGGGATGCCGCCGCGGATGCCGTCGGTCATGGTGAGTTTGGCGATGACGGCGATCTTCTTGTCGCCGTAGCTGTCCACGGCGTCGCGAACCGCGCGCACCGCACCGCGGGCCACCTTGGCGCGGTTCTCCAGCGACCCACCGAACTCGTCGCGGCGCTGGTTGATCAGCGGGGACAGGAACGAGCTCGCCAGATAGTTGTGGCCGAGGTGGATCTCGACGGCGTCGAACCCGGAGTCGATGGCCAGCCGGGCGGCGTTGGCGTGCGCCTCGGTGACCTCGCGGATGTCCTCGGCGCTGGCCTTCTTGGCGAACCGCATGGACAACGGATTGAAGAACCGCACCGGCGCCAGCGCCTTGGCCTTGTTGGTCCGCGAGTTGGCCACCGGGCCGGCGTGGCCGATCTGGGCGCTGATCGCCGCGCCCTCGGCGTGCACGGCCTCGGTGAGCCTGGTCAGCCCGGGTACCGCTTCCGGGCGCATCCAGAGCTGCCAGCCGTCGGTGCGTCCGCCCGGAGCGACCGCGCAGTAGGCGACCGTGGTCATGCCGACCCCGCCCGCGGCGGGAAGCTGGTGGTACTTGATCAGGTCGTCCGTGACCAGGGCGTTCGGGGTGGAGGCCTCGAACGTCGCGGCCTTGATAATGCGGTTGCGCAGGGTCACCGGGCCGAGCTTGGCCTCGCCAAACACATCGGTGAACACTTCTGACGGGGTGTTCATGGATCGTTAGCCTGCCATGTGGGTGGAATGATGTCTCCCGTGGGAGCGAGCACACTCGACGGTAAGGCCACCCGAGACGAGATCCTGAGCGATCTCAAGGATCGGGTGGCGAAATTGACGGCCGCGGGCCGCACGCCCGGACTGGGTACCATCCTGGTCGGGGACGACCCGGGATCGCAGGCCTATGTCCGCGGCAAGCACGCCGACTGCGCGAAGGTGGGCATCACCTCGATCCGTCGTGACCTGCCCGCCGACATCAGCCAGGCCACCCTGGACGAGACCATCGACGAACTCAACGCCAACCCCGAGTGCACCGGCTACATCGTGCAGTTGCCGCTGCCCAAGCACCTGGACGAGAACGCCGCCCTGGAACGGATCGACCCGGACAAGGACGCCGACGGGTTGCACCCGACCAATCTGGGCCGGCTGGTGCTCGGCAAGGAGGCGGCGCTGCCCTGCACGCCCCGTGGCATCGTGCACCTGTTGCGCCGCTTCGACGTTCCCATCGCCGGCGCGCACGTGGTGGTGATCGGCCGGGGTGTCACAGTCGGCCGGCCGCTCGGGCTGTTGCTGACCCGCCGCTCGGAGAACGCGACGGTGACGTTGTGCCACACCGGAACCCGTAATCTCGCCGAGCTGACCCGCCAAGCCGACATCATCGTCGCCGCGGTCGGCGTGCCGTACATGGTGACCGCCGACATGGTGAAGCCCGGCGCCGCGGTCGTCGACGTGGGCGTCAGCAGGGTGGAGGGCAAGCTCACCGGCGACGTCGCCCCGGACGTCTGGGATGTCGCCGGGCACGTCTCGCCGAATCCGGGTGGGGTGGGCCCGCTGACCCGGGCGTTCCTGCTGACCAATGTGGTGGAGCGCGCGGAGCGCGGCGAGGCGTGACGGACCCGCGGCGGTGACACCGAAGGAGTTCGCCCGCAAGGTGTTTGCCGGGCAGTGGCCGATCCTGGTGGTCGGGCTGATCCTGATCGCCGCGCTCGGGTTGGTGATCGCCGGTTACTGGCGCCGCGGTGCGCTGGTGATGGGGATCGCGGTCGGGGTCGCCGCGGTGATGCGGCTGACGCTGTCGGACGAACGCGCCGGACTGCTCGCAGTCCGCTCCCGCACAATCGATTTCGCCACCACCGCGACGGTCAGCGCGACGGTTCTCTACATCGCCTGGACGATCGACCCGCTGGGAACCAGCTGAGATCGCCACCTACCGTGCGAGGACCTCGACCTTGGAATCACGCCGGGCGATGAATCGCACTCGCTCGGTCCCGCAGAACCCGGCCACCTCGACGTGCCCGTCGTGACCATCGGCGTAGATCCGGGTCACGTGGATGAGCCGTCCGGTCGACGATTGGCGGAAGTATTCGGCGGTCCGCAACTCGGCGGCGTACTTGACGATGAACGGGCCGCTGACGGGGTTGGCCGAGGCTGTGCTGGCGACCGGCCGCAGGCCGATCTGTTTCGAATTGCGCCGCAGCGCGTCCGGTGGCCAGCCGGCAACATCACGACTGAGGTTCAGGGCCGCTTTACCCGCCGAGAATTGGGTGTCGGCAAGGTACATGCGCCGCCACGCCTCCAGATAGCACTCGCGATCGTCCCCGTCGAACTGCGTACGGTGCAGGGCTTCGACCATGCCGTCGCGGAACTGCTCGATCATGCCGGACGCTTCGCCGGCAGAGTAGTCCCCGGCAAGGCCGCGGACGGCGATACCGCCTTTGTGAGTGGGGGCGATCAACGCGCCGGGGCCGGCCGCCGGCACCGAGATGTACCAGTGTCCGTCGGGTTCTTCGATCACCTTCGGTCGAACCTCGGCGCCGAACGGCCACAGATGTTGCCACGGCCAGGTCGCTTCGGGCGCCGACCACTTCTTTATCGAGGGGCCTTCCTGCGGGAGGGGGTCAGCGCCGGTTCTACCCGGTCGGATGTCCCGTTGGTCTGGGCATGGCCGTCCGTCCGGTGGCTCGGAACGCGAAGTACCACCAGCAGTTTCATCGATCATGAGTAGGGGCTGCCTGGTCTCGGCGGTCGAGGCGCTCATGACAGCGCTTCCGCGGTTTGCGTCCGCCGGCACCGATACACGGTGAGATCCACGATGTTGTCCCCTCCGGATCCTGCTGCGATACGGTCGGCAAGTTCTGTCAGGACGGCGCGGGTGATGTGACGCCTGGCCAGGAGGCGGGGGACTCTTCTGGCCTCGGCGATGAGCTGCAGGACCTTCCAAATGTGCGCCTGCGCGCCGTCATCGTTTATTCGGAGTCCATGGCGTTGGTGTAGAAGTTCGGTGAGCAGGACGGATCTCTCGCTCAACCACCTGCTGCGGTGATGAGTCTTTCTCGACAGCAACGCAACTCCTTGGATTCTGGTTCTTGTCATTCGTCGTGACCGATCGTGGGTTGGCGTGACATCGCTCGTATCCGTTCGTCGAAGGTCCCGGATTCGGCGCCGGCGGATTGTTTGCTGGGTGGGGCCGATCTCGCGGGTTCGATCGAACGAGCATTCGGAGCGATGTGCGATATGCGTTGACGACAGGACGGCAGCGGCATGCGACCGTGCGGTGAACTCGAGGGGTGACATGGCAACATTGCTGGCCCCTTCCTGTGATCTACATCATTGAGTGCAGCAGAACGTACCCGATGGATCCGCCCCTCGGGCGCGTTTTCTAGAACCTGTTTCAACAACTCAGGGTCAGAATTTGCGCTTGGTGCACATTCCTGCTGGTCGGTGGCTGTCGTGTCCAAAAAAGCGCATTAAACAGGAGGTTTGACTTCAAGCGTTGTCACTATTGACGAATTAGTTAATATTTTTCGACGGCTGTGACGGCGCGTCGAAGGCGTCGGTCGAGTCAGGAAACTAGACCTCGTCACCTTTCTGTTCGGCATCGTCGGTAAAGAGCGACGGGTGGGCCCACAGAGCGAAGGATTTGATTTCGGTCCCCCGTTGACGTGAGCGCGTCCGGATGCCTGAAAGGACCTGCAGTTAGCGCGGCATCTCGGGGGTGCCGTCCTCGTAAGGTTTGCTGCGCTGCGTTCCGCCGCGAGGCCTGATGACGAGCGTGCCGACGTGGGAGCCGTGGATGCGTCGCACCGGGCTCGTCGTTTCACTCAGGCGTCGACCCGGTCGACAGCCCTCCCAGCGTCAGGCCGGCCCCCAGCATGGTCGTGGCAAGGCCCAGATGCAGCCAGTTCGCCGACCCGTTGACCGGCAGTACGTTCAGCGGGCCGTGGTGGTCGATCAGCATGCCGTACAGCCAGATCGCGGTGGACAGCACGCCGCCGCCGAGCAGATACGCCCGGGCGCTGCCCGCGGTCCGGGCGAGCACCAGCCCGGCGATCCCAACCGCGATGTGCGCGATGTTGTGCAGCACCGAGACGGCGAAGATGTCCAGCAGCAGGGCGCCGGACTCGTGGCCGGCCCAATCCAGGCGGTCCGAGCCGGTGGTGATGCCGGGGATGAAGCCCGCGACGCCGACCAGCAGGTACACGGCGCCGATCACCATCGCGGCCATCTGCACCATCGGGGCGGTCTCGGTAGGACGGTCGTGTTCGGGCTGCGTCACGGGCGGGCCTCTCGTCGATCTCCGAGCTTCTACCCACTCGAGCCGACGAGTATTCGTTTGCTGAAATCTACCCTCGCGGCAATTATGCCAGCGTCGCCCGGATGCCGACGGTGATGTAGGGCAGCGCCAGACCGTTGCTGTTGGCCAGCGCCGGATGGGTGCGCAACAGTTCGCGGACCTTGTCCAGCGTTTGGGTGCGCACCGCGGCCGGGGAGGTGATGCAGTAGCTGCGGGAGGCGACCAGATCGATGAGCGCCTGCGGGGTCAGATAACTCGTCCACTCGACGCGGCTGCGCTCCAGACCGGTGAACGTCGCCGGCAGGGTGACCTCGTCGTTGAGCGGATCGTGTTCGTGGCCGATGATGTTGCCGAGGTCCTTGACCCAGCCCATTCGTTCGTCGCGGGTGTTCCACACCAGCCCGAGTCGTCCACCGGGACGCAGCACCCGGGCGATCTCCGCGGTCGCGCGCTGCACGTCGAACCAATGCCAGGCCTGGGCCACCACGACCGCATCGACGCTGTTGTCCGGCAACGGGATCTCTTCGGCGGTGCCCAGCAGCGCCGGGGTCTGCGGAAGGGAACGGCTGAGGACTTCGAGCATCTCCGGGATGGGGTCCACCGCCACCACGTCCAGACCGCGCTCGACGAGCCGGACCGTCAGCTTGCCGGTGCCGGCACCCAGATCCAGCACCCGTTGCGCGCCCGGCGGCAGCAACCAGTCGATGGCCTCCGGCGGGTACGAGGGTCGTCCCCGTTCGTAGGCGGCCGCCTCTTCACCGAAGGACATGGAGCGTTGCTGATTCGACGGGCTCACCGGGACGCGATCTCCAGGGTCTGCCGGATCAACGGGGCCACCGCGTCGGTCTCCACCAGGAATCCGTCGTGGCCGTAGATCGAGTCGACGACGCTGAGTTCGGCGCAGCCGGGCAGCAGGTCGGCCAGTTCCTGCTGCTGGCGCAGCGGATAGAGCCGATCCGAGGTGATGCCGCCGACCAGCACGGGCACCGGACAGGCGGTCAGTGCGGCGGCCACCCCACCTCGGCCCCGGCCGACGTCATGACTGTTCAGCGCCTCGGTCAGGGCGACGTAGGTGCCGGCGTCGAATCGGGAGACCAGCTTGCCGCCCTGGTGCTCCAGGTAGCTCTGCACCGCATAACGGCCGCCGTTGGTCGGGTCCTCGTCGCCTTGGGCGGAGTTGGCAAACCGCGAATCCAGTTCGGCCTCACCGCGGTAGGTGAGGTGGGCGATCCGGCGCGCGATCTCCAGGCCGGCCGCCGGGGTGCGCCCGGTGCCGTAGTAGTCGCCGCCGTTCCAGTCCGGGTCGGCCTTGATCGCGGCCACCTGGGTGCTCTGGGTGCCGATCTGGTCGGCGGTGGCGCGCGCGCCCACGGCCAGGATCAGCCCGGCACGCACGGTGTCGGGGTGCCCGACGACCCATTCCAGGGCCCGTGCCCCGCCCATCGACCCGCCGATCACCGCGGCGACTCCGGTGATGCCCAGCACGGCCAGGGCGGCCAGGTCTGCGTTCACCTGATCCCGGATGGTGATGGCGGGGAACCTTGAGCCCCAGGGCTTTCCGTCCGGTGCGATCGAGCTGGGCCCGGTCGAGCCGCGGCAGCCGCCGAGGGCGTTGGTGGCGATGGCGCACCAGCGGTCGGTGTCGATGGTCGCGCCGGGCCCGGCCACACCGTCCCACCATCCCGGGGTGGGGTGATCGGGACCGGCCGGACCGGTGATGTGCGAGTCGCCGGTCAGCGCGTGCAGCACCATGACGACGTTGTCCCGCTCGGGAGACAGGTCACCCCAGCGCTGGAACGCGATCGACACCTGGTCGATGACCACGCCGCTCTCCAGCGTCAGGGCGCCGATGTCGACGACCCCGATCTCACCTTCTGCGGGCAGGGTCGACGGCACGTCGCTCTGTATGTCGAAAGTCGTCACGGCTGCTCTCAGACCGACTCGACTGTCTGCCCGGTGCCGGCGAAGGCCCTCGCCGCGGCGAAGCCCTGATCCAGGTCGGCCAGGATGTCGTCGATTCCCTCGATGCCGACCGCCAGCCGGACCAGGCCCGGGGTGACGCCGGTGGTGAGCTGCTCCTCCGGGGTCAGCTGCGCATGGGTGGTCGACGCCGGGTGGATCACCAGCGACCGGACGTCGCCGATGTTGGCGACGTGGCTGTGCAGGGTCAGCGCGTCGACGAACGCCTTGCCGGCCTCGATCCCGCCGGCCAGTTCGAAGGCCAGCACCGCGCCGGTGCCCCTGGGGGCGATCTTGCGGCCCAGTTCGTACCAGGGGGAGGTCGGCAGGCCGGCGTAGTTGACCGAGACGACCTCGTCACGGTCGGAGAGGTACTCGGCGACCTTGACCGCGTTGGACACGTGCCGCTCGACGCGCAGCGACAGCGTCTCCAGGCCCTGGGCGATGAGGAAGGCGTTGAAGGGGGCGAGCGCCGAGCCGAGGTCGCGCAGCAGCTGCACCCGGGCCTTGAGCGCGTAGGCCGGCGGGCCGAGCTCGGCGAACACCACACCGTGATAGCTGGGGTCGGGCTCGGTGAACCCCGGGAAACGGCCGCTGGCGGCCCAGTCGAAGTTCCCGCCGTCGACGATCACGCCGGCGATCGCCGAACCGTGGCCGCCCAGGTACTTGGTCGCCGAGTGCACCACGATGTCGGCGCCGTGCGCGATCGGCTGGATGAGGTACGGGGTGGCGATGGTGTTGTCGACGATCAGTGGGACGCCGTTGTCGTGGGCGACCGCGGCGACGGCCGGGATGTCGAGGATGTCGATCTGGGGATTGGAGATGGTCTCGCCGAAGAACGCCTTGGTGTTCGGGCGGACCGCGGCCCGCCAGCTGTCCGGGTCGTCGGGATTGTCGACGAAGCTGACCTCGATGCCGAGCTTGGGCAGCGTGTAGTGGAACAGGTTGTAGGTGCCGCCGTACAGCCGCGGGCTGGACACGATGTGGTCCCCGGCGCCGGCCAGGTTCAGGATCGCGAAGGTCTCGGCGGCCTGCCCGGAGGACAGGAACAGCGCTGCGACGCCGCCTTCCAGAGCGGCCACCCGCTGCTCGATGACGTCGGTGGTCGGGTTGCCGATGCGGGTGTAGATGTTGCCGGGCTCCTGCAGGCCGAACAGCGCCGCGGCGTGCGCGGTGCTGTCGAAGGTGTAGGAGGTGGTCTGGTAGATCGGCAGGGCCCGGGCGTTGGTCGCGGTGTCGGGCGTCTGGCCGGCGTGCACCTGTTTGGTCTCGAACGACCAGGTCGCCTGGGGATCGGTATCGGGGGTGCTCATATGGTTTTCTCCTGCGAACGTCGGATGTGGTCTGGTACCGGAGCGGCGCGCCTCGTCAGAGGACGACAGCGACGCGCGATCGGTTCACGGACAACAACGCATGGTCGGCCTCCATCAGGTTTCCCTGTCTCCTGGGGGTCCGATCCGACGGACCCGCGCTTGCCTTACAGCCGATCGGAAATATCCCGACGCCTGCTCAACCTGGTCTTCACCCGGAGCACCCCACCGCGGTTGGAGGGTTGCCGGCCAGCAAGCCGGGGCTCGATGCTGGCACTCATGACCGGTACAAAGCCTAGCTCACGACGCTGACCTGGTGCCACCTGGTTCTCGGCGTGGCCGAGAATGCGGCAAAAACTACCGGCCGGTAGTCAAAGCTGACCCATCGCGCGTGCAACGGTCCTTGTAGTGTTGCCGGTGAGGACAGGCCGGTGACCGCCATCAGACGGTGCGGGTCTGCCCACTGGTGTGGAAGTCGCCGCTGTCGGACACCCCGGCAGGGGCCGATTTCCGCTGCAACTGACCGACATTGAGGCCGGGAGAAACCCTTATGACCGCCGAGCAGCCGACCATCATCTACACCCTGACCGACGAGGCACCGCTGCTGGCGACCTATGCCTTCCTGCCGATCATCCAGACGTTCGCCGGAGCGGCCGGCATCGATGTGAAGACCAGCGACATCTCCGTCGCGGCCCGCATCCTGGCCGAGTTCAGCGACTACCTGAGCGACGAGCAGAAGGTGCCCGACAACCTTGCCGCGCTCGGCGAGCTGACCCAGGACCCGTCGGCCAACATCATCAAGCTGCCCAACATCAGCGCCTCGGTGCCCCAGCTGCTGGCCGCCATCAAGGAACTCAAGAGCAAGGGCTACGACCTGCCCGAATTCCCCGGCGACCCGAAGACCGACGAGGAAAAAGAGATCCGTCAGCGGTACGGCAAGATCCTCGGCAGCGCGGTGAACCCGGTGCTGCGCGAGGGCAACTCCGACCGCCGTGCGCCCAATGCGGTCAAGGAGTACGCCCGCAAGCACCCGCACAGCATGGGTGCCTGGTCGCAGGCCTCGCGCACCCACGTCGCCACCATGAAGACCGGTGACTTCTACCACGGCGAGAAGTCGCTGACCTTGGACAAGGCACGCAACGTGCGTATGGAGCTGGTCACCGCAGCGGGCCCGACGATCGTGCTCAAGCCCGAGGTCAAGCTGGATGAGGGCGACGTCATCGACAGCATGTACATGTCCAAGAAGGCGCTCATCGCGTTCTACGAGGAGCAGATCGAGGACGCCTACAAGACCGGCGTGATGTTCTCGCTGCACGTCAAGGCCACGATGATGAAGGTCAGTCACCCCATCGTGTTCGGGCACGCGGTGAAGGTGTTCTACAAGGACGCCTTCGCCAAGCACGGCAAGCTCTTCGACGAGCTGGGCGTCAACGTCAACAACGGCCTGTCCGACCTGTACGACAAGATCGAGGCGCTGCCCGCCTCGCAGCGCGAAGAGATCATCAACGATCTGCACGCCTGCCACGAGCACCGGCCGGAGCTGGCGATGGTCGACTCGGCCAAGGGCATCTCGAACTTCCACTCGCCGTCCGACGTCATCGTCGACGCCTCGATGCCGGCGATGATCCGGCTCGGCGGCAAGATGTACGGCGCCGACGGCCGCACCAAGGACACCAAGGCGGTCAACCCGGAGTCGACGTTCTCCCGGATGTACCAAGAGGTCATCAACTTCTGCAAGACGCACGGCCAGTTCGATCCCACCACCATGGGCACCGTGCCGAACGTCGGCCTGATGGCGCAGAAGGCCGAGGAGTACGGCAGCCACGACAAGACCTTCGAGATCCCCGAGCCCGGCTACGCCCGGATCGTCGACAACGACTCGGGCGAGGTGCTGTTGAGCCAGGAGGTCGAGGAGGGCGATATCTGGCGCATGCCGATCGTCAAGGACGCCCCGATCCGGGACTGGGTCAAGCTGGCCGTCAACCGGGCCCGGCTGTCCGGAATGCCGGTGGTGTTCTGGCTGGACGACGAGCGTCCGCACGAGAACGAGCTGCGCAAGAAGGTCAAGACCTACCTCGCCGACCATGACACCGAGGGCCTGGAGATCACGATCCTGCCGCAGGTGTGGGCCATGCGGTACACGCTGGAGCGCGTCATCCGCGGCAAGGACACCATCGCCGCGACCGGCAACATCCTGCGCGACTACCTGACCGACCTTTTCCCGATCCTGGAGCTGGGCACCAGCGCCAAGATGCTCTCGATCGTGCCGCTGATGGCCGGTGGCGGGTTGTACGAGACCGGTGCCGGTGGTTCGGCGCCCAAGCACGTCAGCCAGCTGATCGAGGAGAACCACCTGCGCTGGGATTCCCTCGGTGAGTTCCTGGCCATCGGTGCCAGCCTGGAGGACCTGGGCAACAAGACCGGCAACGCCAAGGCCAAGGTGCTCGCCGAGACCCTGGACGCTGCCGTCGGAAAGCTGTTGGACGAGAACAAGTCTCCGTCTCGCAAGACCGGTGAACTGGACAACCGTGGCAGCCAGTTCTACCTCTCGATGTACTGGGCGCAGGCACTCGCTGCGCAGTCCGAGGACCCCGAACTCGCGGCGTACTTCGCGCCGCTGGCGAAGTCGCTGGCCGAGAACGAGGAGGCCATCGTGTCCGAGCTGAACTCGGTGCAGGGCGCGCACGCCGAGATCGGCGGGTACTACTACCCGGATCCGGAGAAGACGGCGGCCGTGATGCGTCCGTCCAAGACGTTCAACGCCACGCTGGAGAAGGCGAAGAGCTGAAAGGCGCGGCGGGCCGTCGGCTGATCGCCGGCGTGTCCGGACTCGCAGCGTAGTACTGCCCGCAGTACTACGCTGCGAGCAGTACCGCGGGTAGTACTGCCTTTCGGGACGCGTTGTCCGCCGGAGGCCCCCGGCTCGCTAGCGCTAGCCGGCCGGCGGTGCAGCGCGCTTGGGATCGGTGTGCCGGTCGACGAACTCGGTGATCAGTTCCGTGATCACCCCGGGTGCCTCGAGCATCGGGATGTGGCCGAGTCCCGGCAGGCGGGTGACCGTCGCGTCGGTCGGCAGATGCTCGATGAAGTACTTGGTGCCGCGCGGGCTCGGGAAGACCCGGTCCTTCTCGCACAGCACCAGGTGGGTGGGCACCCCGACCTCCGCCAGTTCCAGCAGGCCCGGCAGCCGCAGCGTCTTGATCAGCAACTGCACGTAGGCCGTGCAGTGCGTGGCGTCCTCGACCAGGGCGACCAGATCGGCGCGGCTGGGGCCGTCGGCGGGCCCGCTGACCGGCAGGGTGGCGATCCGGGTGCCGAACGGCAGGTCGAGGATGCGCGGACCGATCAGCCGGGCGGCGATCAGGGCCGGGGCGCCGAGCAGGAATTTCAGCACGGTCTCGTACTTGGTGGGGGAGTGCCGGCCCCAGCCGCCCGCGGGTGCGATGGCCGTCAAGGTGCGGGCCCGGCCGCGGCGTTCCAGTTCGAAGGCCACCCAACCGCCGAGTGAATTGCCGACGATATGCGCTGTGTCCCAGCCGATCTGGTCCATCCGGCGTTCGACATCGTCGACCAGCGTGGCGGTGTCCAGTAGCCAGGTTCCGGCCCGGGCGCCGCCGTGGTGACCGACCATGGTGGGTGCCAGCACCTCGAATCGGCCGGTGTCGGAGAGTTGATCGGCCACCGTCCGCCAGACGTTCTGCGAGCACAGGAACGGGTGCAGCATGAGAATCGCTTCACCGCCGGCGCCGGGCTGCCCGCGACCGTCGCCGAAGCCGCGGTGAATGGGTGCGCGTTGGGTCATGCTGCCCGACAGTAAGGCGGTACCGGCGGTACTGCAAGGTTCGGCGGGCTGGGGGCACCTCCCGCTTGCGGGGGGAGAGCGCAGCGACCTGGGGATCGGCACGGCTGGTCGGTGAGGTCGGCTATGGTCGTGCTCCGTGATCGTCACCACCGTCAACGTCAACGGCATCCGCGCAGCGGTCAGGCAGCGGTCCACGGACAACCTCGGGTTGCTGCCGTGGCTGAAGGAGAGCACGTCCGACATCGTCTGCCTGCAGGAGACCCGCGCCGACGACGAGCAGCTCGCCGAGGCGCTGGCGCCGGCACTGGCGGACGGCTGGTACCTGGCTGCCGCGGCGCCGCATGTGAAGGGCCGCAACGGTGTTGCCGTGTTGTCGCGCACCCCGTTCGACGCGGTGCGGATCGGTTCGGGTGCCCAGGAGTTCGAGACGCACGGCCGCTACATCGAGGTCGACACCGCCGGTCTCACGGTGGCCAGCGTGTACCTGCCCACCGGCGAGGCCGAGACCGAAAGGCAGCTGGAGAAGGAACGCTTCATGGCCGCGGTGCAGGCGCGGATGGCCGACCTGCTGCGTCTGTCGGTCACCGACGGAAAAGAAGCCGTGCTCTGCGGCGACTGGAACATCGCGCACACCGAACGGGACATCAAGAACTGGAAGGGCAACGTCAAGAAGGCCGGCTTCCTGCCGACCGAACGGCAGTGGCTGACGGATCTGCTGGCGACCGGTTGGGTGGATGTGGTGCGTCAGCTGCACCCGGACGTCGAAGGCGGCCCGTACAGCTGGTGGTCCTGGCGTGGCAAGGCCTTCGACAACGACGCCGGCTGGCGCATCGACTATCACCTGGCCAGCCCGGGGCTGGCGGGCCGCGCGGTGTCGGCCAATGTGGACCGGGCCGAGCTGTACGCCCTGCGCTGGTCCGATCACGCCCCGGTCAACGTCGAGTTCAGCTGATCGGGCACGGTCCGGCGGACAGCACGGCCGGATCGGTGATGGCGGCGTCGACCGCGTCGAGTACCCGCGGGTCCCAGGTGATCCCGGTCTCCCACGGCAGTCCGGCCAGATCGGACACGAAGATGCTGTGGGTGTCGTCGAAGGTCAGGCAACGCCGGTGCGGCAGCACCCGGTCGCTGACGTCGACGGCCAGGGCGCTGGACAGCGCGACAATCCCGTCGTTGGGCCACACGCTCGGGTTCACCGGGCCGGCGCCTGCGGGTGCGGCGAAGCGGTCCCCGCCGATCAGTGTCACCGGGATGTCGTCGAGCACCCCGGCCTGGAATTCGTTCCAGCCGCCGGGACCCATCAGGTAGGCCCGGTTGACCTCGCGGCCCGAACCGGCCACCAGTCGCTCGACCTCCGCCTTGAGGTCGTCCATCGCGTTCTCGCAGAAGGCGTCGCCGTGGCAGTCCGACTTCGGGGTCAGGCCGTGGGCGTAGTCGGACAGGTAGCTGCCCTGCCACGGGGTGCCGATGGTGGTGAGTGACCGGATCCGGATCGGTGACCCGATGCCCTGGAGCACCCGGATCGCCGACCGGGAGTACAGCCCGCCCATCGAATGCCCGACGATGTCGATCTCGGCGGCGCCGTAGTTGTGGTGCAGGTGGGTCAGGAACCTGGCCAGCCGCTCACCGGCGGTGTCGATGGCGGCGGTGGAGTCGACGGTCATGTTGTCCGGCAGTGTGATCGGGCAGTCCCCGAAGGCGCCGAACCCGCCCTGGTCGGTCACCGGTCCGCGGCCGGCCATCGCGGGGGAGGTGTAGACGGTGTGGCCGCGGTCCAGCAGATGCCGGCGCAGCGCGGTGTCGGTGTTCCCGGCGGCCAGTCCCGTGGCACAGGCCTGCGTCGGCGTGGTGAACGGGCTGACGGCGTTCCCGCCGGACACGATGACGACGGTGCGCGGCGGCGGAGCGGCGTGCCCGACCGCGGAGCCGAACCCTGCCGCCAGGCCGGTGGCGGCGACGGTGAGCAGGGCGGCCAATGATCGGTACACGCGAGTCCTCCGTTTATTGACGGTGGCGTAGATAATAGCGGGCGAGCCGGGAAAATCGCGTCTGACAAAATCAACCCATCATGAGTGACTCCAGCAGCGCCGATCGCCAGGTCGTGTTCTCCGGCGCGCAACCCACATCCGATTCCCTGCACCTCGGCAACGCGCTCGGCGCGGTCAATCAATGGGTGAGCCTGCAGCACAGCTATGACGCCTACTTCTGCGTCGTCGACCTGCACGCCATCACCGTCCCGCAGGATCCCGCGGTGTTGCGCCGGCGCACCCTGGTGACCGCCGCGCAGTACCTCGCGCTCGGCGTCGACCCGGCCAAGGCCACCGTCTTCGTACAGAGCCATGTACCGGCGCACGCCGAGTTGGCCTGGGTGCTGGGCTGTTTCGCAGGGTTCGGGCAGGCCTCGCGGATGACGCAGTTCAAGGACAAGTCGCAGAAGCAGGGCGCAGAGGGAACGACGGTCGGCCTGTTCACCTACCCGGTGCTGATGGCTGCCGACATCCTGCTCTACGACACCGATCGTGTCCCGGTGGGTGAGGACCAGCGCCAGCACCTCGAACTCGCCCGGGATCTCGCCGAGCGGATCAACTCCCGCTTCCCGGACACCTTCGTCGTGCCCGAGGCGATCATCCCCAAGGCCACCGCCAAGATCTTCGACCTGCAGGACCCGACGGCGAAGATGAGCAAGTCCGCGACCACCGACGCCGGCCTGATCAGCCTGCTCGACGACCCCAAGAAGACGGCCAAGAAGATCCGCTCGGCGGTCACCGACAGCGAGCGGGAGATCCGCTTCGACCGCGAGGCCAAGCCGGGGGTGTCCAATCTGCTGACCATCCAGTCCGCGGTGACCGGCACCGATATCGACACCCTGGTGGCCGGGTACGCCGGGCGTGGGTACGGCGATCTCAAGACCGAAACCGCGGACGCCGTAGTGGAATTCGTCACCCCCATCAAGGCGCGTGTCGACGAGTTGCTCGCCGATCCGGCCGAACTGCAGTCGGTGCTGGCCAAGGGCGCCGCACGGGCCAACGAGGTCGCTTCGGTGACCCTGCAGCGGGTATATGACCGCATGGGGTTCTTGCCGCCCACGCCTTGACCGCCCGGAAAGGGGTGCCCATGGCCGACCGCGAAGCGGTGTCGCCGGCTCAGTCCGATCCGGACAAGCCCGGTGTGATGGACCGATTGCGCAGTCGCTTCGGGTGGTTCGACCGGGTCATGCGGGCTCAGGAGCGCTACAACTCCAGCAAGGGCGACTTCTACGCCGCCGGTATCACCTACTTCACCATCTTCGCGTTGTTCCCGCTGCTCATGGTCGGCTTCTCGGTCGGCGGGTTCGTGCTGGCCAGCCAGCCCGAACTGATGGCCGAGGTGGAGAACCGGATCCGCTCCGCCGTCGCCGGCGATCTCGGTTCCCAGCTGGTCGAGCTGATGGACTCGGCGATCGCCTCCCGCGGCACCGTCGGCGTGATCGGTCTGGCCGCCGCGGCGTGGGCCGGGCTGGGCTGGATGGCCAACCTGCGCGAGGCGCTGAGCCAGATGTGGGAGCAGCGGCACGAGCCCAAGGGGTTCGTGGCCACCAAGCTGTCCGATCTATTGGCCCTGTTGTCCGCGTTCGTGGCGTTGACGCTGACCATCGGCCTGACCGCGCTGAGCAAGCAGTCGGCGATGACGGCGGTGCTGGGCTGGTTGGGCCTGCCCGACGCCCCGGGCCTGAGCATCGGGCTGCAGATCGCGTCCTGGGCGATGTCGCTGCTGATCTCCTGGATGCTGTTCACCTGGATCATCGCCCGGCTGCCCCGGGAGTCGGTCAGCTTCCGGAGCTCGCTGCGGGCGGGCCTGCTCGCGGCGATCGGATTCGAGATCTTCAAGCAGGTGGCCTCGATCTACCTGCAGTCGGTGGTGACCGGTCCGGCCGGGGCGACGTTCGGGCCGGTGCTGGGTCTGATGGTGTTCGCCTACATCACCGCCCGGCTGATCCTGTTCGCCACCGCCTGGGCGGCCACGTCCCCCGAGAACCTGGCCGCGATGCCGGTGGACCCGCCCGGGCCGGTCCGGATCAGTCCACGGATCCAGGTCCGCGACGGAGTCGGGATGTCCGGCGCGGTCGCGGGTTTCGCGGCCGGGGCCATCGGTGCATTCGGTCTGTCCCGGCTGCTGCGAACGCGACGGTGACGGCGTCGGTGCTCTATCTCTAATGCCCGATCAGTTTCAGCCCCACCACGCAACCGACGATGCCGAGGAGCAGCAGGATCTTGATGACCGAAACCCCCTCGGAGCCGGTGGCCATCGCATAGGCCACCGTGAGGGAGGCGCCGATGCCCACCCAGACGGCATAGCTGGTGCCGACCGGCAACGTGCGCATCGCGTAGGCCAGCCCGACCATCGACAGCACCACCGTCACGCCGAAGACCACCGTCGGGCCCACCTTGCTGAAACCCTCTGACCTGCCCAGTGCCGTCGCCCAGACGGCCTCCAGCACGCCCGAGACGACCAGAATCAACCACGCCACGACGCACCTCCAAGGCTCCGTCTTGTCGCTGGCCGGGTACGGTGCCGCCTCGTCCGGTGTCACATGGTGACAATCCGACCGTAGCAAAGGGGTAGCGTCGCTGGCCATGCGGTTGTCGACGCCATGGTGCGCAGAGATCGGTATCCGGGTGCCGGTGGTGAACGCCCCGATGGGCGGGGCGGCGGGCGGACGGCTGGCCACGGCGGTGTCCCGGGCCGGCGGGCTCGGGATGATCGGGATGGGCAGCGCGGCCACCCCGGCGGCGCTGCGCGGTGAACTGGCCGAATTGGGCGACCGGGACGGCGTTTTCGGTATCGGCCTGGTGCACTGGGTGATGGCCGAGCGACCCGAGCTTCTCGATGTCGCGCTGGCCGCCCGGCCGCGTCTGCTCAGCGTGAGTTTCGGTGACGAGTGGAGCTGGGTGGCGCGGGCGCATGAGGCCGGCGTGCGGGTGACCACCCAGGTACCCGACGTCGAGAGTGCACGACGCGCCGCCGACGCCGGGGCCGATGTCGTGGTCGCCCGCGGAGCCGAGGGCGGCGGCCACGGGAGGCCGGCGATGGGCACCTTGGCGCTGCTGGCCGGGGTGCTCGACGCGGTGGAGGTGCCGGTGCTGGCCGCAGGGGGCGTCACCTCGGCGCGCGCGCTGGCCGCGGTGCTGGCGGCCGGGGCATCCGGGGCCTGGGTGGGTACCGCGTTCGCCGCCTGCACCGAGTCGCTGACCGCCGGCGACGCCCGCGCCGAACTGCTGGCCGGGACACAGACCGAACTGACCTCCGAGCACGACATCGCGGCCGGATACCGTTGGCCGGCCGACATTCCGGAGCGGGTGCTGCGCGGATCCCCGGTCAACGCCGGGGAGGGGGTCGGCCTGCTACGCCGACAGTCCGGCGCGGCCGACGTCGTCGCGCAGCTGTGTGAGGGCGCGGCGGAGCTGTTGGGGCGCTGGACCGGCAGCTGACCCGCCGGACGTGAACACGTCGGCGAGATCAGCGTGAAAGATCGTGAACACCTTCACATTCGGCGTGGGTCAGGCGCGCTGCCGGTTCATCGACCGCGCCGCCATGATGAGCGCGAAGACGATGATGGCGCCGACGAACGCGACGCCGATGCGGACCGGTAGCGCGTCGGCGCTGGGCAGCGCGGTCGCTGCCACCGCGGTCGGGTCCGGGGCCGCCTTGGGTTCCGGTGCGACCAGCGTCGGGTCGGGATCGACCAGGGTGCCGATCTTGGTGCCCGGTGCGGTGGCGAAGCCGTAGTCGAGTAGGCGGGCGGCCTGCTCCCACGGCGCGATCGGCACCCGGGTGCCCTTGAGCAGCACCGCGACCAGACGGCGGCCGTCCCGTTCTGCGGCGCCGACGAAGGTCTGCCCGGCGTCGTCGGTGTACCCGGTCTTGCCACCGAGCGCGCCCGGGTAGTTGTAGAGCAGCCTGTTGTCGTTCTCCAGGTCGTAGGTCGGCCACTTGTATGTCTGGGTCGCCACGATCCTCGCGAAAGTGTCGTTCTGCCAAGCGAAGCGGTAGAACAACCCGATGTCGTAGGCCGAGGTGCTCATGCCGGGCCCGTCCAAGCCCGACGGGGTGGCGGCCCGGGTGTCGCGGGCGCCGAGTTTGCGGGCGAGGTTGTTGATCTTCTGCAGTGCGGTGTCCATCCCGCCGAGTTGGGTGGCCAGTGCGTGGGCGGCGTCGTTGCCGGAGACCATCAGCAGGCCGTGCAGTAGATCGCTGACCGTGTAGCGCTCACCGTTCTTCACCCCGACGCTGCTGCCCTCGGCGCGTTCGTCGGCTTCACTGCCGGTGACCATGCGGTTGATCGGGAGTTCCTGGATCGACTGCATCGCGGTCAGCACCTTGATGACGCTGGCGGGGCGGTGGCGCCCGTGCGGGTCCTTGGCGGCGATCACGTCGCCGGTGTCGATGTCGGCGACCAACCACGCCTCGGCGGACACGTCGCCGGGTACCGGGGGAGTGTCGGGCGCGGTGATCAGGCCGCATCCGCGCAGGGCCTCGCCGCCCGGCGGGCTCGCGGGCACCGGCAGCGGCTCCGGCGGCGGTCCGGCCGTGGGGACCTCTGAATCGTCCACCGCGGGCGGTGTCACCACCCGGTACGGGCAGGGATCGGGACCGGGGTCGGCTCCGGCCGTCGGCCCGCCGACCAGTGTTGTGCCGGCCAGCATCAAGGCCGCGGTGACCGCACAAGCCACTCGGCGCAGCGAAACGAAGGAAGCCATCGTCTGTGCAGACTAGGAGACCGCCGGCCGGATTCCGGGTCGCCACGCTGTGGCTGATGTGACTTCTGTGGTTGGTGAGACATGACGAGGGCCCCTCCTGTCGGACGCAGGAGAGGCCCTCGATGTACGGGTCGTACCTTCCGACCGGGAATCGGCCTACTCGTCGCCGCCGTTGTCGCTGGAGGCGTTGTCGTTCGAGGCGTTGTCGTCGCCACCGTCGTCGCCGGCATTGTCGTTGGCGGCGTCATTGGCGGCGTTGCCCCCGTTTGCCTTGTTGCCGACCGCGCCGTTGCTTTCCGAATTGTCGTTGTCTGCCGTGTCGCCGGCGTCCTCGGATTCGGTCAGCGCCGTCCTGGCTTCGCCCTCCTCCTCGGCTGGACCCGCAACATCCTCCTCATCGGCGGGCGCCGTGACGTCGTCCTCGACGACCTCGTCTTCGGCGATGACGTCCTCGACGACCTCATCTTCGACACCGGCTCCGGCGTCGGTGGCCTCGCCGGCGTCGCTGACGGCGAGGGCCCCCTCGGCCGCGCCATCGTCCTCGGGCCCCGCGTCGAGGCTCACGTTGACCGTGTATGCCCCGGCGTCGGGCACGTCGTTCGCCGGCGGTGCCGATGCGTCCGCGAACGAACCGGCGGCGGCCGGCGCGAGCGGGGCGGGCGGATGCTGGGGAGTGGCCGGCGCGGGTTCGATCACGTCCGCGATGCCCTTGCGCAAGCCGAGCAGGCCGGCGAGCAGACCGTTCGGGCCGAGCAGGCCACCATTGCCGATCATCGGGTTGGAGCTGCCGTTGAGGATGGTGTTGAACATGTCCGAGGGGAAGCTGATGATCGCATTGATCACGGCTTCCAGATTCCGGGCCTTGAGGCCGTCGAAGATCGCCTGGGCGGTCGCGCCGATCTGGAGCATCGGTGCGATCAGATCGGTCAGCAGCGGCAGGCCCACCCCGATCAGCGTCTGGGCGCTGACGACCCTGCCGATGACCCGGGAGATGTTCTCGAACGGGTTCTGCAGGATGGCGGTGATCTTGTCCAGCCCCCCGGAGAACAGCAGCGGGAACATGGCGCCGGCGATCGGCGTGATGAGCACCGTGGCCAGCTCGCCGACGCCTTGGAAGATCTGGCCGCTGAGGATGGTCCGCACGGCTGCAATGGTGGCCTGCGGCACCTTGGCGAAGCCGGTGATCAGATCCCGGGCGACGGGTACCAGGACGTCCACGAGGGTCGATCCGGCGGCGATCTGGTTGCGGAGGAACGCTTCGAGGATCGGCACCGGATCCTGCAGGACCGTGGTCGCCAGCGAACGGACATTGCCTGCCGTTTCGCCGAGGGCCTCGGCCCACAACACGATCGGATTCACCAGCGCGGCGAGTTCCACCGGCGCCGACGAGACCACCACGGCGGCCGGCGCCGCGACGGGTTGCAGCGTCGGCGTGATGGGTTGGACGGGAGTGAGCGCGATGGCGCCGGCGCCGACGAACGCCACCCCGGCAGTGAGATATGAGCGAGCCGATACGTGCATGTTGGTTTCCCCTCAAGTGGGAGTGTGATCTTGGACACAGTGAAACTACCTGTGAAAATGCTTAAAAAGAGGCGGTTGGCGAACGTGAAGGGCCTGGTCGGGCGACTTTGTGCGGCAGTTAATTAACCAAATCGTTAAATAGGCACCTGAGCAGTGATTAACGCACCGGCAATGGCATCGAGCAATGCGCCGTTACTTCAGACCGCAAGTACTCGGCGCGGCGCCTACAACGCGTTGCAACCGTTTGCTGCGCAAGGCCCAACGCCGTCTGCGCGGTGCAGATTCATGGGGTGGGCTTCGCTACCGGCGACCCGACACGAGAGCGCCTCACATGCTGTGGGACAAGCGAAATCCGGCCACAGCAACAACGTGGGGGGGAGGCGGCACCGGGCTCGCAAAAGCGATGGTCCAAGATCACCCCACGTGCGGGAAACCGCCTCCCGCTGGAGACGATAGTGCCTCGCCGAGCGCACTTCGCGCCGATCGGCCGCCGGTGCTACCGCAGTCGTCGCAGTTCCTCGCTGACGCGCCGGCTGCTGTCTCCGGTGGCGGTCATCTGTCCGCGGGTCAACGGGTCGAGATAGAACTGGCGGACGATGCCGGCGTACGTCGTCATGGCCGTGCCCAGCCGGGCCCGGCCGGTCGCCGAGATCGTCGCGGTCACCACGCGGCGGTCCCGGTCGCTGGTGCTGCGGGTCAGCAGCCCTTGCTCTTCCAGTCGATGTGTCTGTTCGGTCACCCGGCTGGGGTGTTCGGCCAGTTCGTGAGCCAGTGTGCCCATCCGGCACCGTCCGTCCTTGGCGTCGGCCAGCAGCGCCAGGAGTCGAACATCGGACAGGCCGAGACCGTGCGCGCTGTGTAGCGTTCGTTGTAGCAGCGTGCAGATACGTGTCGACGCCTCCACGTAGTGGTCCCAGCATTGCTGTTCGACGTCGTCGAGGCCGGGCAGGTGCCGGCCGGTGGGGTACACCGGATCGCCGCGCTCGGTGTAGGCGTCGTGAACCCCGTCGGATGGATCCATGACGTTGGTCATCGGCGTGAGCGGTCCCTGTCAGGAGGGGCGAAGTGCACACACTCTGGCACATCGCCGACACCCGGTGGGGCCGAATGAGGCGGCTGAAACGAAAGCCGGCCGCCGGGTGGGTGCACCCCACCCGGCGGCCGGCTCCGGAACGACTGTCCCCGACTACATCCGGGCGCTGGCCTCGCTCAACACGTTGTGCAGGATGTCGTAGATGGCGTCGAACTCGGCCTGCCCACTGATCAGCGGGGGCGCCAACTGCACCACCGGGTCGCCACGGTCGTCGGCGCGGCAGTACAGGCCGGCCTCCCACAGTGCCGGGGTGAGGAAGCCGCGCAGCAGCCGCTCGCTCTCCTCGTCGTCGAAGGTCTCCTTGGTGGTCTTGTCCTTGACCAACTCGATGCCGTAGAAGAAGCCCTCGCCGCGGACGTCGCCGACGATCGGGAGGTCGTACAGCTTCTCCAGCGTCGCGCGGAAGGCCGGGGCGTTCTGCTTGACGTGCGCGTTGATGCCCTCGCGCTCGAAGATGTCCAGATTGGCCAGGGCGACCGCCGCCGACACCGGATGACCACCGAAGGTGTAGCCGTGCCCGAACACCGTCTGCCCGTCGTTGAACGGTTCGAACAGCCGGTCGCTGGCGATCATCGCGCCCAGCGGCGAGTAGCCCGACGTCAAACCCTTTGCACTGGTGATGATGTCGGGTACGTAGCCGAAATCGTCACAGGCGAACATCGAGCCGATCCGGCCGTAGGCGCAGATCACCTCGTCGGAGACCAGCAGAACGTCGTACTCGTCGCAGATCTCGCGGACCCGCTCGAAATATCCGGGCGGCGGCGGGAAGCAGCCACCGGCGTTCTGCACCGGTTCCAGGAAGACGGCCGCGACGGTATCGGGCCCCTCGAACTCGATGGCCTCGGCGATCCGGTCGGCGCAGTACTGGCCGAACGCCTTCTCGTCGTGCGCGTAGTTCTCGGGTGCGCGGTAGAAGTTGGTGTTGGGCACCCGGAAACCGCCGGGGGTCGGCGGATCGAACGGCGCCTTGAACGCCGGGATGCCGGTGATGGCCAGCGCTCCCTGCGGCGTGCCGTGGTAGGCGATGGACCGCGAGACCACCTTGTACTTGCCCGGCTTGCCGGTCAGCTTGTAGTACTGCTTGGCCAGCTTCCAGGCACTCTCCACGGCCTCGCCGCCACCGGTGGTGAAGAAGACCCGGTTCAGGTCGCCCGGCGCGTAATTGGCGATGCGCTCGGCCAGTTCGATGGCGGTGGGAGTCGCGTAGGACCACAACGGGAAGAAGGCCAGCTTCTCGGCCTGCTTGGCGGCGGCCTCGGCCAGTTCCTTACGGCCGTGGCCGACCTGGACGGTGAAGAGTCCGCTCAGGCCGTCGATGTAGCCCTTGCCGGTGTCGTCGAAGATCCGTACGCCCTCGCCGTGGGTGATGATCGGCGGAGTGATGCCTTCGCCGTGACGGGCGAAGTGCCCCCACAGGTGGCGGTTGGCTTTGGCGGCCAGATCGCCGGTGGCGGCCTGACCTGTTTCGGAGATGGTGGTCATCGGGTTCCCCAATTGTATTGCTGTTTAACAAGTTTGAGATATACGAGGGTTTCGGTTGCTATCACTCCCGGCACGGCGCGGATCTTGGTGTTGAGTAGGTCGAGCAGGTCGCCATCGTCCTCGCAGACCACCTCGACGATGGCGTCGAAGGTGCCCGCGGTCAGCACGACGTAGTCGACGGATTCCAGGGCGGCCAGCTTCTCGGCGACCTTGGTGGTGTCGCCGGTGCAGCGGATGCCGATCATGGCCTGCCGGGCGAAGCCGAGTTGCATCGGATCAGTGACGGCGACGATCTGCATGACCCCGGCGTCGACCATCCGCTGCACCCGTTGGCGGACGGCGGCCTCGGACAGTCCGACCGCCTTGCCGATGCCGGCGTACGACCGTCTGCCGTCCTGCTGCAACTTCTCGATAATGGCTTTCGAGAGCTCGTCGAGCTGGAAGGCGGCGCCCGGGCGGGAGTGGTTGATTCGCAGAGACACGGCGGACGCGCCGGGCTGGGAATCCGGGTTCGACATGTGTTGATTGTGCACGGAATCAGTCGTTATGGGCAACCATTTGTATGAAATCAGGGGTTTGAGGTGCCGTAGATCGGCGGAATGCGTAGCCTTGGTCTCCGTGAGTGCGCAACAACTAGCCAGTAGCTGGATCAACGGTGCCTCGGTGCCCACGACCGGCCCCTCGTTCGACGTGATCAACCCGGCCACCGGTGCGGTGGCCGCGACCTATGCGCTGGCGACGCCGGCCGACGTCGACGCCGCCGTCGCGGCGGCGCGGGCCGCGCAGCCGGGGTGGGCCGCCGCGACGCCGGTGGACCGCGCGGGGGTGCTGGCCAAGCTGGCCGAGCTGATGGAAGCCGAGGCCGACACCTTCATCGCCGAGGAGGTCGCCCAGTGCGGTAAGCCGGTGCGCCTGGCCACCGAGTTCGACGTTCCGGGCAGCATCGACAACGTGTCTTTCTTCGCCGGTGCGGCAAGGCATCTGGAGGGCAAGGCCACCGCCGAGTATTCGGCCGACCACACATCCAGCATCCGGCGCGAGGCCGTGGGCGTCGTCGCGACGATCACTCCGTGGAACTACCCCCTTCAGATGGCGGTGTGGAAGGTCATCCCGGCGCTGGCTGCCGGCTGCGCCGTCGTCATCAAACCCGCCGAGATCACCCCGCTGACCACACTGACCCTGGCACGGGTCGCGAAGGCGGCCGGACTGCCCGACGGTGTGCTCAACGTGGTCACCGGCTCGGGCGCCGATGTCGGCACCGCGCTGGCCGGGCACCCGGATGTGGACGTCGTGACCTTCACCGGATCGACGGGGGTGGGCCGCAAGGTGATGGCGGCGGCTGCCGTGCACGGTCACCGCACCCAGCTCGAACTCGGTGGCAAAGCGCCCTTCGTGGTATTCGACGATGCGGATCTGGACGCCGCGATCCAGGGCGCGGTAGCCGGCGCGCTGATCAACTCCGGTCAGGACTGCACCGCGGCCACCCGGGCGATCGTGTCCCGAGACCTGTACGACGACTTCGTCGCCGGGGTCGGTGAGGTGATGAGCAAGATGGTCGTCGGCGACCCGCACGACCCGGATACCGATCTGGGCCCGCTGATCTCCTTCGCACACCGGGACAAGGTGGCGGCCATGGTGTCTCGCGCCCCCGATCAGGGCGGCCGCATCGTCACCGGCGGGGTCGCCCCGGATCTGCCGGGTGCGTTCTACCGGCCCACGCTGATCGCCGATGTGGCCGAGTCCTCCGAGATCTACCGCGACGAGATCTTCGGCCCGGTACTCACCGTGCGGGCCTTCACCGACGACGATGACGCGCTGCGCCAGGCCAACGACACGGTCTACGGCCTGGCCGCCTCGGCCTGGACCCGTGACGTGTACCGCGCCCAGCGGGCCTCGCGGGAGATCAACGCCGGCTGCGTGTGGATCAACGACCACATCCCGATCATCTCCGAGATGCCGCACGGCGGTGTCGGGGCGTCCGGGTTCGGCAAGGACATGAGCGACTACTCCTTCGAGGAGTACCTGACCATCAAGCATGTGATGAGCGATATCACCGGGGTGGCCGACAAGGAATGGCACCGGACCATCTTCACCAAGCGCTAGTCGCGGTCGTTCTGGGCGGGCTGACGCTCAGACCCGGCTGAACAACACCGTGGTGTAGCTGTGATCGGCAGAGACGGCCGTGTACACCACACCGTCCGGCAGCGTGGGGATCCCGTTCGGAACCCAGCCGATGGCGATGACTGCGCCGTCGGAGCGCAGTAGCACCGTGTGAGTGTGGCCCGCATCGACCTGGACGTAGGTCATACCGTCCGGGAGGTCCGGGATCTGGAGTTGTCCGTGGGAGTTGTAACCGACGGCGGTGACGTTGCCGTCGGAGTGCAGCAGCACCGTGTGGTGCGCGCCGGTGGCCACCTGGATGTAGTTCACTCCGGACGGCGGTGCCGGCACATCGGTTTGTCCGAGTTCATTGATGCCGATGGCGACGGCGGTGCCGTCGGAGCGCAACAGCACGGTCACGTAACCGGCGGCGCTGACCTGGGTGTACGTCTGCCCGGCCGGTAGGTCCGGAATTTCGGTCTCGCCGTTCAGCGTGGTGCCGATGGCAATCACCGCGCCGTCGGAGCGCAGCAGCACCGTGTGATCGGCGCCGGCGGCGACCTGGGTGTACGTCAATCCTGCGGGGAGGTCAGGGATGTTCAGCGCCGGCTGTAAGTAGGGGTAGCCGGCGATAGCGATGGCGGTGCCGTCGGAGCGCAGTAGCACGTAGTGTCCATCGCCGGCGGCGACCTGGGTGTAGGTCAGTCCCGCGGGTAGCTCAGGGACGACGATCGGCCCGGTGATGCCGATGTCGACCAGGAAGGCGGCCCCGTCGGAACGCAGTAGGACTTCGCCGATACTGCTGCTGCGGGCCTGGACCCAAGTCGTCCCCGGCGGCAAAGCGGGGGGCTGTAGGTACCCGCCGATCGTCATCAGGTTGCTCACCGTGCCGATCGGCACCGTGCTACTCACGGTTTGGATCTCACCGTTGACGTCCCGGGTGGTGGCGGTAGCGACGACGGTGATCTGGGTGCCCGGATTGGCCAGCGCCCACGCCGAATCGGTGACCGTGACGAGGTAGGACCCGTCGGTCGCCCGGGTGATCTCCACGTGGCCGGGTTGACCGGCGGTCAGGGTGACCTCTGGGTTGTGTGACGGGACGCGGACGGTCCAGCTGTTGCCGGTGCGGGGCGTCGAGATCACCACGTCGGTGACGGGCGGCTCACCGACCGGATCAAGGGTCAGTGTCAAGGTGGCTGTACTGGTGTGCCCGCCACCGGGTTTGAACATGCCCAGCAGGCCGTGTAGGTGAAAACCCTTGTCCCGAGCGGTGATCGACACGGTGTCGCCGGCGGTGCTCGCGTCGGTCAGGTACGTGTAGGTGCCGTCGGTGTTGCGGGTCAGGGTGCCGTGGGCGCCGTCGGTGGTGGTGTAGGACAAAGCGTTTCCGTCGTAGTCGTCGAACTCGACGCGCAACGTGACGGCGACGCGACCGTCCGTGGTGAGGCTGGTGTCGACGACGGCGGCGCCCTTGACCGTGGGGGTGTCGTTGGACACCAAGGATTCGATGCGTCGGTAGGCGCCCCAGAGTCCTTCCAGAATCGGGTTGTTGGCGGTGCCGGGCGCCGGATTCGGTTTGAATCCGAAGACGCCCAGGACACCCAGGACGAGTTGCCGGACCGGTCGCAGCGGCGGCCTGGCCTGCGACGGCTTGGTGGAGACGACGATCGAGACCTGTGGCGCGACCGCCGCCACGGCGGTCGCTGTGGCAGCGGCCGGCTCGGCGGCTGTGCCCCCGGTGATGGTGCCGGCCGTCTCGGGCCCGGCATCGGTGTGGGAGGAAGGTAGACCGGAGGTCCTCGCCGAGCGCACCGAAATCGGAGCCGTTCGCTTGCTTCGCGGTACCGCAGAAGTCGGCTCGGGGCTGGTGGCTACGGCCTCCGTGACCGGTGCGGGCGCAACGGGTTCGGTGTCGAGGGGCTGGTCGGGATCGTCCGTTTGCTCCGTCTCGGCGTCCTCCTCGGCGTGGCTCGAAGCGGCGGAAGTTCTCGGAACTGCGGCGCTGCGCACGGTGCGGGCGCTGCGCACAGAGCGGGCGCCGGGCGAGTCCGCGGAACCCGCTCTGGACGCGGAGTCGGACGCGGAACTGGACGTCGAGCTACCGCCGTCCTCGGCGAGTGCGACCTGGGGGCCGGCAACTGCGGATCCGATTCCCAATGCGACCGCCAGGACTCCGACGCGGCCGATATGCTTTGCGTACCCCATTATTCTGTTTGCCTCCACAGCTGTATGACCCCTGGATCAGCAGCTTAAGCACAGATCAGAGTGTTTGTGACATCAAATCTAGAACCCCTCTGATCTGCTGCTGAGCAGCGCGCTTAGCCGATCTATTCGGCGTGGCACCGGGCTATAGCTGAGGGTGTTCGGCGGCGGGATCGCAGCAGATGGGGGTTTGCTGTCAGTTCAAGATCAATTTGCTGATCTTGAACATGTCGGGGCAGTCGCCCGGCGTCGATGTTCTCGCCGTCGGGCGCTCCTAGACTCGGCTCATGACCGCGAGCGCCCGCGCCGACGAGTTCGAGGCATTGCGCCCGCACCTGCTCTCCGTCGGCTACCGCCTCACCGGGACCTACGCCGACGCCGAGGACATCGTGCAGGAGGCCTGGCTGCGATGGCGCGGCTCCGGCGACGAGATCGTCGATCTGCGCGCCTGGCTGACCACGGTGGTCAGCCGGCTGGGTCTGGACCGGTTGCGCTCGGCGGAGCGCCGTCGCGAGACCTATGTGGGGCAGTGGCTTCCCGAACCGGTGGTCACCGGCCTCGACCGGGACGACCCGTTGAGCGCCGTCGTCGCCGACGAGGACGCCAGGTTCGTCGTCATGGTGCTGCTGGAACGACTCACTCCGGACCAGCGGGTGGCCTTCGTCCTACACGACGGGTTCGGGGTGCCGTTCCCGGATATCGCCGATGTGCTGGGGGTCAGCGCCGCGAGCGCCCGCCAGCTGGCATCGCGGGCGCGGCGCGCCGTGGACCACGCCCCGCCGCCGGGCGAGGACAGCCACAACGAGACCGCCGGGCTGCTGATGGCGGCGCTCGCCGATGGCGATATGGACGCCGTTGTCCGGCTGTTGCATCCGGACGTCACGTTCACCGGTGACTCCAACCGCCGGGCGCCGACGGCGGCGCGTGTCATCCACGGACCCGACAAGGTGGCCCGCTTCCTGTTCGGCCTGGCACAGCGGTACGGGCCGAACTGGCTGGCCGGCAGCCGGCCCGCGCTGATCAACGGCCAGCTCGGGGTCTACACCCCGGGCGCGCCTGCCGGCGACGGCTACCCGGAGCTGATGCCGCGCATCACCGCGATGACCGTGCGGGACGGATTGGTCTGCGCGGTATGGGATATCGCCAACCCGGACAAGTTCAGCGCTTCTCCGCTGCGTCGTCGACCGCCCACGGCACCCGACAGGCATCCCCGGAGCTGAAGCCTTGTTCGGTGATGCCCAATGCCGAGTACATCCGGGCTCGCATGTTCTCCACGCCGATCTGATAGGTCAGCTCGATCACGCCGTCGTCACCGAACCGGCGACGTAGATCGGCGACCTGCTCGTCGGTCACCGTGTGCGGGTCGGTGGTCATCGCGTCCGCGTAGGCGATCGCCGCGCGCTCGTCGGCGTCGAACAACGGCGACGTCGCGTACTGCTCGATGTGCTTGAGCCGGTCCACGTCCAGACCGTCCAGCCGTTGCAGCATGGACCCGAAGTCGACGCACCAGGAGCAGCCGACGGTACGGGCGGTCCAGAACACCGCGAGCTCGCGGACGCCGGCGGGCAGCTTCTTGGAGCCCGCTTGCAGCAGCATCTCGTGGACGCCGTTGGCCATCAGCAGCCGCGGGTGATGCGCCGCCACCGCGAACGGTTCGGGCACCTCGCCGAACCTGCGTTTGGCGAAGCGGTACATCATCCGGGTCAGCGGGCCGGCTTGTTCGGGGGGCAGCGGAGCGATTCTGGGAGTCATATCTGGTAGACGACGCGGCCCTGTGATGTGTGACAGATCTAGTTCCAACGGACCACCTGCGGGTAAAGAAGAGGGGTGACTGACGCGTTGCCCAGCCGAGGCGCGATATTCGGCAAGCACCTCCGATCGGCGGCCACGGTGGCCATGCAGTTCATCGCCGTGGCCGCGGCCATCTGGGTGCTGGCCTGGATCTTCGGCGAAGCGTGGGTGATCATCCTGCCGGTCGCGCTGGCCGTCGTGATCGGCACCGTGCTGTGGCCGCCGGTGCGCTGGATGCGCGCCAAGGGCCTGCCACCGGCCGCCGCGGCCCTGGTCATGCTGCTGATCGCGGCCGGGGTGATCGCCGCGTTGATCGCCGCCGTGGCACCAGCCATCGTCGAGCAGTCCACAGAGCTGGCACAACAGGCGTCCGCGGGCGTCGTACAGGTGCGTGACTGGCTGGACGGCCCGCCGCTGAACATCAGCCAGGCACAGCTCGACTCGGCGGTCGCCGCGATCACCGACGGGCTCAACACGAGCAGCAGCCAGATCGCGTCGGGCGTGTTCACCGGCGTGGGCGCGGCCACCTCGGCGTTGGTGACGGTCTTCACCACCGTCGTCGTGACGTTCTTCCTGCTCAAGGATGGGCCGCGGTTCATCCCGTGGCTGCGGCGTTCGGTCGGCTACCCGGCCGCTCCGCACCTGGCCGAGGTGCTGCAGCGCATCTGGGCGAGCCTCGGGGGATTCATCCGCACGCAGGCCCTGGTCAGCTTCGTCGACGCCGCCCTGATCGGGATCGGTTTGGTGATCCTGGGCGTGCCGCTGGCCTTCGCGCTGGCGATCGTCACCTTCATCGGCGGTTTCGTGCCGATCGTCGGCGCGTTCGTCGCCGGTGGTCTGGCGGTGCTGATCGCACTGGTCGCCAACGGCCCGGTCACGGCGCTGATCGTGCTGGGCATCATCATCGCGGTGCAGCAACTGGAGGGCAACGTGCTCCAGCCCTGGCTGCAGTCCAGGTCGATGGAACTGCACGCCGTGATCGTCCTGCTCGCGGTCACCCTCGGCGCCTCGGCCTTCGGCGTCGTCGGCGCGTTCCTGGCGGTGCCGGTGGCTGCGGCGCTGGCCGTGGTGCTGCGCTACTACGACGAGCAGGTCCAGGCCCTCACCCACTCCCGCGTCGAAAGTGAAGTTGATAGCTAGAAATCCACGAAACCTCGCGATCTAGTTCACTTTCGGCGGAGGTGGAACGAGTACCACAGCCGGTGCGTCCAAGTTCATGTGCTGATTGTGGGGAGTGAGGCGTTGGCGGCCGGCACCGTCACCCGGTATCAACTGAGCACGCGCTACGAAATGCTGCACCGCGACGTCTATGTTTCCCGCGGGGCGGCTCTCACCCCGAAGGATAGGGCCGTCGCGGCGTGGGTGTGGTCGAGGCGGCGCGGTGTCGCCGCTGGTCTGTCGGCCGCAGCGCTGCACGGCTGCGAGTGGATCGACGCCGCGCTGCCCGCCGAGCTCAACCAGGCGAGCAAGCACAAGACAGCGCACATCCTGCTGCACAGCGATCTCCTGTCCGACAGCGAGATCTGCTGCGTCGATGGCATCCGTGCGACGACCCCTGCGCGCACAGCCTTCGATCTCGGCCGTCGACGAGGGGTGACGATGGCTGTGATTCGGATCGATGCGCTGCTGCAGGTGACCGACCTGGATTTGGCGCATGTGCAGGCACTCGTCGACAGCCACCGGGGTACCAGGGGGGCGTGGTCCAGCTGAGGCGGGTTCTCGATCTCGCCGACGACGGGGCCGAGTCGCCCCAGGAGACCCGGCTGCGCCTACTACTGACATCGGCGGGGATGCGACCGTCGCACACCCAGATCGAGGTCTACGACGAGTACAGCTTGATCGGCCGGCTCGATATGGGTTGGCCGGAGTGGAAGGTCGGCGTGCAGTACGACGGCGTGCAACATTGGACGGATCCCCGCCAGCGCGCCCGCGACATCGATCAGGACCTCGCCTATCGGGACGCCGGTTGGCGCATCGCCCGGGTCGGCGCGGACTTGATGAGATACCGGCGGCCGACGATCCTCAGGCGGGTGCGGGATGCGCTGAATGCAGCAGGCGCACCGTACCCTCTGCCGAAAGTGAAAAAGATCGCGAGAATTCCAAGAATTCTCGCGATCTAATTCACTTTCGGCGGGGGAGGGATCAGCGCGCGAACATCAAGGCGCGCTTGACTTCCTGGATCGCCTGGGTCACCTGGATGCCGCGGGGGCAGGACTCGGTGCAGTTGAAGGTGGTGCGGCAGCGCCACACCCCGTCGACCTCGTTGAGGATGTCCAGGCGCTCGGCGGCGCCCTCGTCACGCGAGTCGAAGATGAACCGGTGCGCGTTGACGATCGCGGCGGGACCGAAGTAGGACCCCTCGCTCCAGTACACCGGGCAGCTGGTGGTGCAGCAGGCGCACAGGATGCACTTGGTGGTGTCGTCGTAGCGGGCCCGGTCGGTGGCGCTCTGGATGCGCTCCTTGGTGGGCGCATTGCCGCTGGTGATCAGGAACGGCTTCACCGCGCGGTAGGCGTCGAAGAACGGCTCCATGTTCACCACGAGATCCTTCTCCACGGGCAGGCCGCGGATCGGTTCGATGGTGATGGTCAGCTGCTTGGAGGCCTTCTTCGGCAGCAGATCGCGCATCAGCACCTTGCACGCCAACCGGTTGACACCGTTGATGCGCATGGCATCCGACCCACACACGCCGTGTGCGCAGGAACGCCGGAAGGTCAGGGTGCCGTCCAGGTACCACTTCACGTAGTGCAGCAGGTTGAGCAGACGGTCGCTGGGCAGGCACGGCACGCGGAAGCTCTGGTAGCCGGCGTCGTCCGGGCTGTCCGGGTTGAAACGGGCGATCTTCAGGGTGACCATCACCGCGCCATCCGGGATGGGCGGCAGGTCCGGGCCGCCGGTCTCGGGCTTCTCCAAAACGCTCGTCATCTCTAGTACTTCCGTTCCATCGGCTCGTACCGGGTCTGGACCACGGGCTTGTAGTCCAGCCGGATATCGCTCAGCAGATCGGTGCCCTCTTTGTAGGCCATCGTGTGACGCATGTAGTTGGTGTCGTCACGGTTGGGGTAGTCCTCGCGCGCATGCCCGCCACGGGATTCCTTGCGGTTCAGTGCACCGACGACGGTGACCTCGGCGAGTTCCAGCAGGAAGCCGAGCTCGATGGCCTCCAGCAGATCGCTGTTGTAGCGCTTGCCCTTGTCCTGCACCGTGATTCGCGAGTAGCGCTCCTTGAGTGCGTGGATATCGGTCAGCGCCTGCTTCAGCGTCTCCTCGGTGCGGAACACCGCGGCGTTGTTGTCCATCGACTGCTGCAGCTGGGTGCGGATGTCGGCGACGCGCTCGTTGCCGTGCTCGGAGAGGATGTCGCCGACCCAGTTGACCACCATGCCGGCCGGGTTCTCCGGCAGGTCGACGTGGTTGTGGTTGAGCGCGTACTCGGCGGCCGCGATGCCGGCGCGACGGCCGAACACGTTGATGTCCAGCAGCGAGTTGGTGCCCAACCGGTTGGAGCCGTGCACCGAAACGCACGCACATTCGCCGGCGGCGTACAGGCCGGGAACGACGTTGTTGTTGTCGCGCAGCACCTGTCCGTTGACGTTGGTCGGGATGCCGCCCATCACGTAGTGGCAGGTCGGGTACACCGGCACCAGTTCGGTCACCGGATCCACACCCAGGTAGGTGCGGGCGAACTCGGTGATGTCGGGCAGCTTGGCTTCCAGCACGTCCTCGCCGAGATGGCGCACGTCGATGTAGACGTAGTCCTTGTTCGGTCCGGCGCCGCGGCCTTCGAGCACCTCGAGCACCATCGAGCGGGCGACGATGTCGCGCGGCGCCAGGTCGACGATCGTCGGCGCGTAACGCTCCATGAAGCGCTCGCCCTCACCGTTGAGCAGACGACCGCCCTCGCCGCGCACGGCCTCGGAGATCAGGATGCCCAGACCGGCCAGGCCTGTCGGGTGGAACTGGTGGAACTCCATGTCTTCCAAGGGGAGTCCCTTGCGGAAGACGATGCCCAGGCCGTCGCCGGTCAGGGTGTGCGCGTTCGACGTGGTCTTGTACATCCGGCCCGAACCGCCGGTGGCGAAGACGATCGACTTGGCGTGGAAGACGTGGATGTCGCCGGTCGCCAACTCGTAGGCGATGACGCCGGTGGCCACCGGGCCACCCGGGGTCTCGGTCAGGGTGATGTCGAGCGCGTAGAACTCGTTGAAGAACTGCACGTCGTGTTTGACGCAGTTTTGGTACAGCGTCTGCAGGATCATGTGACCGGTGCGGTCGGCGGCGTAGCAGGCGCGGCGCACGGGGGCCTTGCCGTGGTCGCGGGTGTGCCCGCCGAACCGGCGCTGGTCGATGCGGCCCTCGGGGGTGCGGTTGAACGGCATCCCCATCTTCTCGAGGTCATAGACCGCGTCGATGGCCTCTTTGCACATGATCTCGACGGCGTCCTGGTCGGCCAGGTAGTCGCCGCCCTTGACGGTGTCGAAGGTGTGCCATTCCCAGTTGTCGTCCTCGACGTTGGCCAGCGCCGCGCACATGCCGCCCTGCGCCGCACCGGTGTGCGAGCGGGTCGGGTACAGCTTGGTCAGCACCGCGGTGCGAGCCCGGGGGCCGGCCTCGACCGCCGCGCGCATACCCGCGCCGCCGGCACCGACGATGACGACGTCGTAACGATGTTCCTGAATCATCCTGCGGTCCTCATTGTTGTTCCCGTCGCTTCGCTCGCCATGGCCATCTAGATGCTCGCGTCGAACGTGACCAGCACGTAGCTGCCCAGTACCAGGGTGAACCCGGTGGCCAGCAGGAGCAGCGAATTCAGATAGAACTTGGTCGTGTTCTTCCGGGTGTAGTCACCGATGATGGTGCGCATCCCGTTGGCGCCGTGAAGCATCGCCAGCCACAGCAGAGCCATGTCCCAGATCTGCCAGAACGGTGATGCCCAGCGCTGCGCCACGTAGTTGAAGTCGATCCGGTACACGCCGTCCTGCCACATCAGCATGATGAACAGGTGGCCCAAGGCCAGGAAGACCAGTGCCACGCCGGAGAAGCGCATGAACAACCAGGCGTACTTCTCGAAGTACGGGATGCCACGCGGGCGCCGGGGAGCGCGCGGGTGATCCAGGCTCGCCGGGCGATCGTGTTCCTTTTCCTGCACCGGGGCGATGCGCCCCTCCTTGTGATGCGGGGTCCAGGCGCCCGCAGACTCGGTCACAGGAAACGCTCCACCATGTGCATGCCGATCACTCCCAGGGCGGGGATCATCACGACCAGCCAGATGCCGGCGATGACCCACAACATCGTGCGCTGATACTTCGGGCCGTGCTGCCAGAAGTCGATCAGGATGACCCGGACGCCGTTGAGTGCGTGATACAGCACCGCGGCGACCAGGCCGATCTCCATCAGACCGACGATTGGCGTCTTGTACGTGTCGATGACCGCGTTGTAGGCCTCGGGGCTGACCCGGACCAGCGCAGTGTCGAGCACGTGCACCAACAAGAAGAAAAAGATCGCCGCACCGGTGATCCGGTGTAACACCCAGGACCACATGCCTGGGTCGCCGCGGTACAAACTGCGGCGGCGCGCCGGTTTTGATCGCGGTGCCGGTATATCGGATTCCGCGGCCGTCGCTGTGCTCATTGAGTCCTCCAACGCCTTCGGTGGACGTCTGGGGGCATGGCTGTTGTTCGTCCCCAGACCTCGGGGCGACTCTAATCCCATTTGGGGGCTGCAAAGAACTAGCGTGGGTGCGGAAGCGGCTCCACTACCACAAAGTTAGGGTTACCTACCTTGGTTCCCTGCGTCGGGGTGCGGCCTTCGGAATGCATTCAGACTGTGGTGGACAGGGGCCCGGTGAGCGCTGATATCGACTGGAAAATGCTGCGTGACAAGGCTATTGAGGCCGCGGCGCAGGCTTACGCGCCGTATTCGGGATTCCCGGTCGGGGCTGCGGCGCTTGCCGACGATGACCGAATAATCCTCGGATGCAATGTGGAGAATGTCTCATATGGCCTAGGTCTCTGTGCGGAGTGTGCTGTGGTCTGCGCCCTGTATTCCGGCGGTGGCGGCCGGTTGGTGGCGCTCAGTTGTGTGGCCGCCGACGGCGCCCCGCTGATGCCGTGCGGTCGTTGTCGGCAGGTGTTGTTGGAGCACGGCGGACCGGGGTTGCTGATCGATCACCCGGACGGGCCGAAACGACTCGCCGAGTTGCTGCCCGAGGCGTTCGGGCCGGCCGACCTGGAGCGGGCATGACCAGCCCGGGAATGACGCACGACGCCCCGTCCGTGATCCGGACCAAGCGTGACGGCGGCGTGCTCTCCGACGACGCCATCGACTGGGTGATCGCGGCCTACACCGAGGGCCGGGTCGCCGACGAGCAGATGTCGGCGTTGCTGATGGCGATCTTCCTGCGCGGGATGACCGGTGCCGAGATCGCCCGCTGGACGGCGGCGATGATCGCCTCGGGGGAGCGCTTCGAGTTCGGGGACCTCGGGCGGCCGCTGGTGGACAAGCACTCCACCGGCGGTGTCGGGGACAAGATCACCATCCCGCTGGTGCCGGTGGTCCTGGCCTGCGGTGGTGCGGTGCCGCAGGCCGCCGGCCGCGGGCTCGGCCACACCGGCGGCACGCTGGACAAGTTGGAGGCCATCTCCGGGTTCACCGCGGAACTGTCCAAAGCCCGTATCCGCCAACAACTGTCCGATATCGGCGCGGCCATCTTCGCCGCCGGGGACCTCGCCCCGGCCGACCGCAAGATCTACGCGCTGCGCGACGTCACGGCCACCACCGAGTCGCTGCCGCTGATCGCCAGCTCGGTGATGAGCAAGAAGCTGGCCGAGGGCGCGCAATCGTTGGTCCTCGACGTCAAGGTCGGCAAGGGCGCGTTCCTCAAGACCGAGGCCGAGTCCCGGGAGCTGGCCGCCACGATGGTGGCGCTCGGCAACGACTCCGGCGTGCCGACCCGGGCCCTGCTCACCGATATGAACCGGCCGCTGGGCCGCACGGTCGGCAACGCGGTCGAGGTGGCGGAGTCCCTGGAGGTGCTGGCCGGCGGGGGCCCGGCCGACGTGGTGGAGCTGACGCTGGCCCTGGCCGGCGAGATGCTCGACGCGGCAGGGCTGGACGGCGTCGACCCGGCGCAGACGCTGCGCGACGGCACCGCGATGGACCGGTTCCGGGCGTTGGTCGCCGCGCAGGGCGGAGATCTGACGGTGCCACTGCCGATCGGCGCGCACTCGGAGACGGTCGTCGCCGGCGGCGGCGGAGTGATGGGCGATATCGACGCGATGGCCGTCGCGATGGCCGCCTGGCGACTGGGGGCCGGCCGGGCCGCGCCCGGACAGCCGGTCCAGTTCGGCGCCGGGGTGCAGATCCATCGCCGTCCCGGCGAGCCCGTCGCGGCCGGCGACACGCTGTTCACGCTCTATACCGAGACCCCGGACCGGCTGGCCGGCGCACTGGCCGAACTCGAGGGCGGGTGGACGGTCGGGCCGGCCGCCCCGGCGCTCGGCCCGCTGGTCATCGACCGGGTGGGGTGAGCGGACCGCGCCCTGCGAAGGTGCCCGGCCGACGACGATTGGCCGAACAATCGGTGCCCGGCGCCGCGATATCCGGGATCTGCGCATCGGGTCCGGCCAAGATGGGTGGATGAGCACGCCGCTGACGTTGGACCTCATCACCCAGGCGCCCAAGGCGCTGCTGCACGATCACCTCGACGGTGGCCTGCGCCCGGCCACCGTGCTGGAACTGGCCGACGAGGTCGGTTACCGGCATCTGCCCGCCGACAACGCCGATGAGTTGGCGACCTTCTTCCGCACCGCCGCGCACAGCGGTTCGCTGGTCCGCTATCTGGAACCGTTCGCGCACACCGTCGGCGTCATGCAGACCGCGGACGCCCTGCACCGGGTGGCGTTCGAGTGCGTGGAGGATCTGGCCGCCGACAATGTCGTCTACGCCGAGGTGCGCTTCGCCCCGGAACTGCACATCGACGGTGGACTGTCGCTCGACGAGGTCGTCGACGCGGTGCTGGCCGGGTTCGCCGCGGGGGAGAAGGCCGCCGGGGGCGCGGGCCGCACGATCGTGGTCCGCTGTCTGGTGACCGCGATGCGGCACGCCGCGCGCTCGCGCGAGATCGCGGAGCTGGCCGTGCGTTTCCGCGACCGGGGGGTGGTCGGGTTCGACATCGCCGGCGCCGAGGCCGGCTATCCGCCGAGCCGGCATCTGGATGCATTCGAATACATGCGAAGCAACAACGCGCGCTTCACCATCCATGCCGGGGAGGCGTTCGGGCTGCCGTCCATCCACGAGGCCATCGCCTTCTGCGGGGCGGACCGACTGGGGCACGGGGTGCGCATCGTCGATGACATCTCGGTGGCCGAGGACGGCACGGTGCGGCTCGGCCCGTTGGCGGCGATCCTGCGGGACAAGCGGGTTCCGCTGGAACTGTGCCCGAGCTCCAATGTGCAGACCGGCGCGGTGAACAGCCTCGCCGAGCATCCGTTCGATCTGCTGGCCCGGGCCCGGTTCCGGGTGACCGTGAACACCGACAACCGGTTGATGAGCGACACCACGATGAGCCAGGAGATGCTGCGCCTGGTCGAGGCGTTCGGCTACGGGTGGAGCGACCTGCTGCGGTTCACCATCAACGCGATCAAGTCCTCGTTCCTGCATTTCGATGAGCGGCTGGCGCTCATCGACGGCGTCATCAAGCCCCGGTATGCCGTTCTCATCGGCTAACGGTTTGTGAAGTTTCAGCCGTAACCAAACCGGGCCAAAACTCCACAGGTCACTCGTGGCGCAGGCGGGATTCGACGAAGCGCTCCAGCTCTTCGAACTGGTCGACGGCTTCGAGGGTCGAGCCCTTGGGCTTGGGCTTCTTGGGGTCCAGCACGTAGTCGACGAAGGCGCCCAGCGGCTGATCGGCGGCCAGCGTCTTCGACACGATCGGGTCCTCGGCGTAATCGCCGACGTCCCGCAGGAATTCCAGTGCCAGATCGAGCTGCTCGCGGTCGACCGCCTCGGGGCCGTCGGCGATGTCGTCGACCAGCCCGGACAGCACGTAGATGTTCTCCTCGGTCACCTCGACGCGCAGCGAACCGTCGGTCGCGGCGGTGCGGATGATCTCGTAGGTGCTGAACCCCGACAGGTCGCTCTCGTGCTCGTCGGCCAGGTAGCGGGCCAGGGCGCGCTCGGAGTTGAACACGCTGATGCGGCCGTTGCGGCCCAGGAAGCGCGGGTCGTCGCCGACGTAGCAGCGCAGGGTGTAGAGGGTGCCGCTGCTGGTCATGACGCGGATGGGGTCGATGCCGACCTGCGCCCAGAAGTCCTTGTCCCCGCCGAGCACCTGACGCTCGGCCTCGGCCTGCAGCGCGTCGACCTCCTCCTCGGTGTCGACCTCGCCCTCGATGAGCACCTCATCGTCGGTGACGATGTCGTCGAACTCGGGAGCGGGTTCGGCCAGCTCGGCCTCGGCCTTCTCCGACTCCGCCTTCGGCACCTGCGGGGTGCTCACCAACTCGTCGAGGGTGTCGATGACGCCGTCCCAGGCGCGGCCGATCACCGCTTCGATCTCGGCCCACCGCTTGCGCCCGGCGCGGCCGCTGAACGCCTCGAGGCCGCCGCCGATGGTGCCCAGCACCGGGTTGCCGTTGAACATCTTGGTGATGGTGGGCAGGTCGCACACCGATCCGATGGCCGACACGATGCCCAACGCACCGCGCAATGTCTTGACGGACTCCTCGGTGGGCTTCTCCGCGACGAGTTCGGGCACCCCGATCAGGTCGTGCCGCTGATCCTCGGCGGGATCGAACCGGTGCGCGTTGGCCTCGGTGAGCTTCTCCCACGCGGGGTGATCGGCCAGATCGTTGTCACTGTCGGTGCGCACGAACGCCGCCAGATCGGCGACCGACTCGAAGGCGAAGATGTCCTCGTCCTTGCCGAGGAATGCCTCCCATTCGTCACCGGCATCGCGCCAGCGCGGTGCCCATAGGGTGTACAGGTCGCCATTGGTCAGTCCGATCCGGACCGGCACGATGTCAGCCGCCATGGCGCACAGCGTAACGATGTCAGCCTGGGCGTTCGGAGGGTCGTCCACCCAAATGGTCGTGCAGGGTCTGCGCGAGGGGTGTGTCGGTGCGCCCCGCGGCGATCCGATCGAGTGTCTGGGCATGGTCCCGGACCCCCGCCAGCGCGTCGTCGACGGTGCGCCGCAGCGCCTCGAACGTCATGCGGTGGGCCGCCAGAAACCCTGGAAACCCTGGCCGGCGTTGGTGGTCCGGATCGCCGACAGCTGGACCGGGTCACCGGCCTCCACCATCAGGCCCGCACCGACCACCATGGCCACGTGCCCATCCCATACGGCCAGGTCACCGGGGAGCAGCGCGCCGGCGCTGACGGCCGTCCCGATGTCCTGCTCCTGCGCGAGCCGGGGGATGTCCAGGCCGGCCTCGCGGTAGGCCCACTGGGTCAGACCGCTGCAGTCCAGGCCGACGCCGGCCGTCGTGCCGCCCCACTGGTAGGGCACACCGAGCTGGGTCAGGGCGTGCCGCACGGCGCTGGCGGCGACGGCGTTGGGTGCGGTGGCCGTGCTGCCGTCGGGCAGGGTCACGGCCTCGCCGATCCCGAACTGTGCGGCGTCGGGCGGGTCGGGGCGTCCCGCCGCGAACGCCGCCTCGGTGATCTGTGGGATCGCCGCCCCGCCCTGGACACCGCCCACCCCGCCCCAGCCCGTCCCGGGCCCGCCGCCCAGGCCGGCCCCCAGCAAGGGACCCGGTCCACTCGTGGGTGCGCTCAGCCCCGCGGGGCCGGTCGGTGCCGGGCCGGCGGTCATGGACCGGGCCTGCGCGCCGAGCTCGGCGCGCAGGTCCTCGATCAGCCTCAGCGCCTCGGCCACCGCACGGCGGGCCTCGTCGACGAGTTGTTCTGCCGTGCCGGGGGCATCCAGCCGGGTCTCCAGCGCCCCGGCGCGCGCCTCGAAGTCGGCGATCAGGCGTTCCAGCGCGGCACGGACGTCGGAGACGCTTGCCGCGGCGTTCTCGGCGGCGGCCCCGAGGGCGGCGATCCGGGCGCGCAGTTCCCCGGCGAGGGTCACCGCCCGCTCCAGACGCTCGGCGGCCGCTGCGGCGCCGGCTCCGGCCCAGTCGCTGTGCAGGTGCGTGACGGTGCGGGCGGCGGCCTGCGCGACGGTGTCCAGCCGGTCCTGCAGCGCGGTGAGCGACGACGCCGGCCCGGCGGCGGGGCCGGGGCCCAGCAGGGCCAGTAACCGGTGCAGCGGCGCGCTCAGCGCCGCGGTGAGGGCACCCGGCACGGGTCAGCCGCCGAGCGTGGCGATCGCACGGTCTGCGCGCCGCTCGGCGTCGGAGTAGGCGGCCGCCGTCCGGGCGGCGAGCCCGGCGGCCCCGGTGAGGTCGCCGCCGAGCCGGGCCGCCCGCTCGGCGGACTCGTCGAGTGCGGAGGCCAGCGCGGCCAGGAAATCCACCCCGACGGGTCCGAGGGCGGTCAGACAGGGTGCGATGGCGGCGGGCAGGGCGGTGGCGATGCCGTCGAACTCGGCCGCCGACCGGGACAGGTCGGCGCCGGCGACGGTGATGGCCGCGGTGTCAGCGAACATGTGGTTATGACGCGCGCCGGGACCGTTCGGTTCCATTGATCTCGCCGCGGCATCGCCGTCGGACTAACCTCTGCGAACATGGATGTACGCGTCGTTGACCACCCCCTGGCCGCTGCACGCCTGACGTCGTTGCGCGATGAGCGCACCGGCAATGCCGCGTTCCGGGCGGCGTTGCGGGATCTGACGCTGATGCTCATCTACGAGGCGACCCGGGATGCGCCGAGCGAAACCATCGCGGTGCGCACCCCGGTCACCGACACCACCGGTTCTCGGCTGGCCAACCCGCCCCTGCTGGTGCCGGTGCTGCGGGCCGGGCTGGGCATGGTCGATCAGGCGCATGCGCTCATCCCCGAGGCACAGGTGGGGTTCGTCGGGGTGGCCCGTGACGAACAGACCCATCAGCCGACCCCGTACCTGGCCTCGCTGCCGGACGACCTGAGCACCCGGGCGGTGTTCGTGCTCGACCCGATGCTCGCCACCGGCGGCTCGATGGCGCACACCATCGGACTTCTCAAGGCCCGCAACGCCGTCGACATCACCGCGGTGTGCGTGGTCTGCGCCCCGGAAGGCATCGCCGCCCTGGAGAAGGCCGCCCCCGACATGCGACTGATCACCGCGACCATCGACGAGGGTCTCAACGACATCGCCTACATCGTCCCGGGATTGGGGGACGCGGGCGACCGCCAGTTCGGGCCCCGCTAGCCGCTCACCACTGCGCGACGGCCGCCGCCACGTCGGTCATGAGCTGCCGCGCGGTCTTCCGTGCGGCGGCGAGGTCATCGGTCGGTGCACGGCGAACCTCGATGTAGGACTTCAGTTTCGGTTCGGTGCCCGACGGGCGCACCACCACGCGTAGCCCGTCCCCGCTGAACACCAGGGCGTCCGTGCGCTGCTGCCCGCGTCGCTCGGCCAGGTCTTCGACGGACACCGGCACGCCGGCAAGGGCGGCCGGGGGATCGGTGCGCAGCGCCGTCATGGCCGCTCCCGCATCCTCGACCCGCCGCGATACCGCCGACGTCAGATGCACGCCGTGCCGGCGAGCCAGCTCATCGAGCGCATCGGGCAGCGTGCGGCCCCGCGACCGCAGTGCCGCGACCAGGTCGCAGACCAGCACGGCCGCGCTGATGCCGTCCTTGTCGCGCACCGCATCGGGATCGACGCAGTGCCCGATGGCCTCCTCGTAGGCGTAGATCAGCGACGCGCCCGGGGCGGCGGCGCGGGACAGCCACTTGAACCCGGTGAGCGTCTCGGCGTGCGCTGCGCCGTGCCCGGCGGCGATGGCGGCGAGCATCCGGGAGGACACCACGGTGCTGGCCACCAGTGCGGTGGCCGGATCGGGGTGCGCCGACAGCAGGTAATCGCCGAGCAGCCAACCGGTTTCGTCGCCGGTCAGCATCCGCCAGCGTGGGCTGCCGTCCGAGGTTGTCTCGGGGACGCCGACCGCACAGCGGTCCGCGTCGGGGTCCAGGGCGACGGCCACGTCGGCGTCGACGTCGGCGGCCAGTGCGAGCAGCAGATCGGTGGCGCCGGGCTCCTCGGGATTGGGGAAGGCGACGGTGGGGAAGTCGGGGTCGGGCGCGAACTGGGCGTCGACGATGTGGACGTCGTCGACACCGGCGAGTGCCAGTGCATCCAGGGCGAATTCGCCACCGACGCCGTGCATCGGGGTGAGCGCGACCCGCACCGAACCGACCGAGCGGCGCACGGTGGCGGCCCGCTCCAGATAGGCCGCGACGATGTCGACACCCGACGGTTCGACTGCGGCGCGGGCGATCTCGTCGGCGTGCGGAGCGCGGGCGATCGCCGACTCGATGTCGCGGTCGGTGGGGGAGATGATCTGCAGGCCACCGTCGACGAAGACTTTGTAGCCGTTGTCCCGCGGTGGATTGTGCGACGCGGTGATCTGCACCCCGGCGGCCGCGCCGAGTCGGCGTACCGCGAACGCCACCACCGGGGTGGGGGCCGGGGTGTACAGGAAGGTCACCGAGAACCCTTCGGCGGCAAGCACTTCCGCGGCCGCGCGAGCGAAGTCCTCGGAGCCGTGTCGGGCGTCGCGTCCGACCACCACCGCCGAACCGCCCAAGCAACGGTCCTTGAGCACCTGCGCCAGCGCCCAGGTCGCGCGCAACACCACCGCCAGGTTCATACCGTCCGGGCCGCCGTGCAGCGGTCCGCGCAGTCCGGCGGTGCCGAAGGTCAGCGGGTGTGCGAAGCGCCGGGCGATCTCGTCGGCGTCGCAGGCGGCCAGTTCGGCGGCGGTGGCCGGGTCGGGGTCGTGTTCGATCCAGTCCTGCGCCTCGGTCATGCGCTGATTGTGCCCGTTGCCGGGCTGTCGGCGTCGGCGAGCTTGCGCAATACCGGGGCGACCAGCAGTAGCAGCCCGAACTCCAGTTCGGTGAGGTGTTCACGCATCGAGGCGTCCAGCCAGGCATCCCGCTCGGCGCGGTCGGTGGCCAGCAGCGCGCGGCCGGCGGCGGTGAGTTCGACGAGCTGGCGGCGACGGTCGGTGTCGTCGGGGCGCCGCGAGGCCAGTCCGGCGGCGACGAGGCCGTTGATGCTGTCGGTCAGCGACTGCACACGCACATGCATGCGGGCGGCCAGTTCGGCCGGGGTGGCCGCGCCGGTGCGGGTGACCTCGGCGAGCACCTGCATCTGGCTCAGGGTCAGGCCGTGGTCGGGGCGGTGGCGCCGCAACTGGCGGGCCACCGCCATCACCGATTCCCGCAGTTCGGTGGCCGCGGAGGCGTCCTGCTTCGTCATATACCAAGTTATACCTTGGTAATTATCGGTGATTGCCCACTTTGAATGAAAAGAAACATGAGTCCATACTTGGTAATGGGAGAGGGGTGACAGTGGGGAAGTGGCGTGGGCCGGTGAACTGGATCCTGCTGGCGGCGGTCAGCGTGGCGGTCACCGTCCCGCTGAGGCTGGTCGGTGTCCCGTCGGCCGGACTGTTCGCCGCCCTGGTGGTCGGTATCGGCTTGGCGCTGGCGAACCTGGCCCCGAAGGCGGTGCCCCGCAAGATCGGCATCGCCGCGCAGGGCGTGCTCGGCGTCTACATCGGCACCATGGTGTCTCGCGACGCGCTCGGTGCGCTCGGTCCGCACTGGATGGTGGTGCTGACGGTGGCGCTGGCCACCCTGCTGATCAGCGTGGCCGCCGGTGCGCTGCTGGGACTGCGCCGCGACGTGAGCCCGCTGACCGGTTCGCTGGCCATGGTCGCCGGCGGGGCCTCCGGGCTGGTGGCCATCGCGCGTGAACTCGGGGCCGATGACCGGGTGGTGGCGGTCGTGCAGTACCTGCGGGTGGCGCTGGTGACGGCCTCGATGCCCATCGTCGTCACCCTGATCTACCGCGCCGAGCGCACCCACCACGCCGGCCCGGTCGGCCAATCAGGGTCAACGCCTTGGTATCTCAGTGTGCTGGTGCTCGTGGTCCTGGTGCTTGCCGGTGCCACGGTGGGCCGGTGGATCCGGCTCCCGGGCGCGGGGCTGCTGGGGCCGCTGGCGCTGACGGTCGTACTGCAACTGAGCGGGATCCCGTTCGATCTGAGCGTGCCGGCCGTCCTGGTCGAGGTCGGCTATCTGATCATCGGGTGGCAGGCGGGCGTGGCCTTCACCCGGGAGTCGCTGCGCGCGGTCGGTCGCACGCTGCCGGCCGCGCTGGCGCTGATCGTGGTGCTGACCGTCGCGACCGCGGGGCTGGGGGTGCTGCTGGCCCACGTCGCCGGTCTGACCCCGCTGGAGGGGTATCTGGCCACCAGTCCCGGCGGGGTGTACGCGGTGCTGGCCACCGCCGTCGAGACCGGGTCCAACGTCACCTTCGTCATCGCCGCACAGGTGGTGCGCATCCTGCTGATGCTGTTCGCCGCACCGTTTCTGGCCAAGGGCATCCGTGCGCTCAGCGAGCGCCGCGGCCGGCGGCCCGCGCCGTCCGGCGGTAGATGATCGGCTGCGCGGCAACGCCGTTGGCCTTGAAGTTGGCCAGCACGAACCGGCGGAATCCCGGATGGAAGAGCAGCGCGGGCAGGAACGTGCGTAACCGAGGCCAGCTGGCGTGGTTGACGATCCGGTAGCCGTCGGTGCCGGTGGACAACGGGCGCAGCAGCGTCGAGTCCGGCAGCGCGGTATGGGTCTGGAACCAGCCGGCGGTGTACTCCCACACGTCGTAGACGGTGTCGGTGTCCTCGCCGTAAAAGAAGTTGAACAGGAACCAGCGGTCGCCGCGGTGGTCGACGTCGGCGATCCGTGCGGCGTTGGCGGCGGTCAGCAGGTGGACGTCCCGCGCGCAGCGTTCGACGTCCGCGACGAGCGCCCGGTAGGCGGCGTCGTCCTGTACCGCCTCCAGCGTTGCAGTGTCCGAGGTGCGGATCAGCACCGCGAGGTCGTGGCGGGCGGGCCGGATACCGGCCCGGGCGAGGATCTCCGCGCCCTCGCCGGGCGGGCGCAGAGCGGCGCGGAATGCGACGGCCTCGATGACGTCAGGCCGCCGGCCCAGCGTGGCGCAGTGTCCGGCGATGCGGTCGAGCAGTTCCCGGCGGCGTCGGGACGGCGACGCGAAAGGTCCGGCCCAGTGCCCGATTTCGGCGGCGATGAGCAGATAACCCGCGGTGTCGGGGGTGCTGAGCCGGGCCGGGGTGGCCATTGCGTCGTTGATCAGTTCCATGGTGTTCCCCTTTCGGTTCCTACGGTCCGGGCCGGACTTTGGTCAACGGGTGTTGACTTCAAGTTAGGCGCGTCGGGAACTGTTGTCAACGGTTGTTGGCCTACGCTTGTTGGCATGCGTAGACCAGCCTCCGAAACCAAGGCCGCGATCCTGCAGGCAGCGCGGGAACGCTTCGCCGCCGACGGTTACGAGCGGGCCACCATCCGGGCCATCGCCGCCGACGCCGCGATCGACCCGGCCATGGTGATGCGCTACTTCGGCAGCAAGGAGGGGCTGTTCGCCGCCGCGGCCGAATTCGACCTGGACCTGCCCGACCTGTCCCAGGTGCCGGCTGCCGAGGTCGGCACCGCGCTGGCCGCGCATTTCCTGGAGCGCTGGGAACGTGACGAGGCCCTGCTCATCCTGCTGCGCGCCGGCGTTACCAATGAGGTCGTCGCAGAACGGATGCGGACCATCTTCGCCGCGCAGTTGGCGCCGGTCATCGCCAAGGCGATCGGCGACCCGCAGCAGGCGCCGGTGCGGGCGAGCCTGGCCGCCTCACAGGTGCTGGGCATGGCGCTGTGCCGGTACGTGCTCGCCTTCGGTCCGCTGGTCGACATGCCCCGCGAGGACGTCGTCGCCTGGATCGGGCCGACGCTGCAGCGCTACCTGAGCGGATAACCGGGGTTCACAGCCGCGCGATCACCGCGGCCAGCAGCGCACCCATCCGGGCCGCCGATTGGCGCCCCGCCTCCAGTACTTCCTGATGGCTCAACGGCTTGCCGGTCATCCCGGCGGCCAGGTTCGTCACCAGCGACACCCCCAGCACCTGTGCCCCGGCGGCGCGGGCGGCGATCGTCTCGTGCACCGTCGACATGCCCACCAGGTCCGCGCCCAGGGTGCGCAACATCCGGATCTCGGCCGGAGTCTCGTAGTGCGGGCCGGGCAGCCCGGCGTACACCCCCTCGGCCAGGGTGGGGTCGATTTCCCGGGCGACGGCCCGCAGCCGGGGAGCGTAGGCGTCCACCAGGTCGACGAACTGGGCCCCGACCAATGGCGAGCGGGCGGTCAGGTTCAGGTGATCACTGATCAGCACCGGTTGTCCGACGGTGTACTCGCTGCGCAACCCGCCCGCGGCATTGGTCAGGATCACCGTCGATGCCCCGGCCGCGCAGGCCGTCCGCACCGGATGCACGACATGGCGCAGCTCGTGGCCCTCATAGGCGTGGATGCGGCCGACCAGCACCAGCGCCCGGTGCGCGCCGATGCGGATCGAATGCACCTGGCCGCCGTGGCCCTCCGCGGTGGGCGGGCTGAATCCGGGCAGGTCGGCCATCGGCAGGGACGCCGACGGCTCGCCGAGCGCCGTCAGCGCCGGCGCCCAACCCGAGCCGAGCACCACGGCGACGTCGTGGGTGGGCACCCCGGTGTGTTCGCGGATCGCGGTGGCGGCGTCATTGGCGGCCGACTGGGGATCTGACACGAGTGAGATACTGCCAGTATGTCCACGGTCACCGCGTCGTCGTGCGTCGAGGACGCGGTGAACCGTCGCAGCGCCGATCTCATCGCCCTGTCGCACGACATCCACGCCGAGCCCGAGTTGTCCTTCGCCGAGCATCGCAGCTGCGCCAAGACCCAGGCGCTGGTCGCCGAACGCGGTTTCGCGGTGACCGCGGCGCCCGGCGGCCTGGACACCGCGTTCCGCGCCGAGTTCGGCAGCGGCTCCCTGGTCATCGGGGTATGCGCGGAGTACGACGCATTGCCGGGACTCGGGCACGCCTGCGGGCACAACATCATCGCCGCCTCGGCGGTGGGCACCGCGCTGGCGTTGGCCGAGGTGGCCGACGAACTGGATCTGACGGTCGTGCTGCTCGGCACCCCGGCCGAGGAGGCCGGCGGCGGAAAGGTGTTGCTGCTCAACGCCGGTGTCTTCGACGACATCGCCGCGTCGGTGATGCTGCACCCCGGGCCCGCCGATATGGCCGCGGCCCGGTCGCTGGCGCTCACCGAGGTCGCGGTCACCTACACCGGTCGCGAATCGCACGCCGCCGTCGCGCCTCACCTCGGCGTCAACGCCGGCGATGCGGTCACCGTCGCCCAGGTGGCGATCGGATTGCTGCGCCAGCAGCTCACGCCCGGACAGATGGTGCACGGCATCGTCACCCACGGCGGCGAGGCCACCAACGTCATCCCGGCGCACACCGAACTGCGTTACACCATGCGCGCCACCGACATGGCGTCGTTGCAGGCGCTGGAGTCCAGGATGGCCGGCTGTTTCTCCGCGGGAGCGGTGGCCACCGGCTGCACGCACGAGGTCCGCGAAACCGCGCCGCCGTACGATGCGCTGGCGCCGGATCCGTACCTGGCAGAGGTGTTCCGCGCGGAGATGATCCGTAACGGCCGGCATCCGCTGCCGGCGGAATTGGAGGCGGCGTTGCCACTGGGCAGCACCGACATGGGCAATGTCACCCAGCTGCTGCCGGGGATCCACCCGGTGGTCGGCATCGATGCCGGGGGAGCCACGCTGCATCAGCAGGAGTTCGCCGCCGCGGCCGCCGGCCCGAGCGCGGACAAGGCCGTCGTCGACGGATCGATCATGCTGGCGCGCACCGTTGTGGCCTTGGCGCAGAACACCGTCGAACGTGACCGGGTGCTGGCAGCACAGGCCCGCAGGAGGGCATCATGACGCTGGCTGAGCACACCGAGGCCTGGCTGGCCGCCCACCACGACGAGCTGGTGTCCTGGCGGCGGCACATCCATGCGCACCCGGAGCTGGGCCGCCAGGAGTTCGCCACCACCGAGTTCGTCGCCACCCGGTTGGCCGATGCCGGCCTGAACCCCAAGGTGCTGCCCGGCGGGACCGGTCTGACCTGTGATTTCGGGCCCGAGGACCGTCCGCGTATCGCCCTGCGGGCCGATATGGACGCGTTGCCGATGGCCGAGCGCACGGGCCTGCCGTTCTCCTCGACGGTGCCCGGCGTGGCGCATGCGTGCGGCCACGACGCGCACACCAGCGTGCTGCTCGGCGCGGGCCTGGCGATGGCCTCGGCGCCGGAACTGCCCGTCGGCGTGCGGCTGCTCTTCCAACCCGCCGAGGAACTGATGCCCGGCGGCGCGATCGACGCGGTGGCCGCCGGCGCGGTGTCCGGGGTGGCGCGGATCTTCGCGCTGCACTGCGACCCGCGCCTGGAGGTCGGCAGGGTGGCGAGCCGATTGGGTCCGATCACCTCGGCCGCCGACTCGATCGAGATCACCCTGCACTCACCCGGCGGGCACACCTCGCGCCCGCATCTGACCGGCGATCTGGTGTACGCGCTGGGCACCCTGATCACCGGGGTGCCCGGAGTGTTGTCGCGGCGCGTCGATCCGCGCAAGAGCACGGTGATGGTGTGGGGCGCGGTCAACGCCGGGGTGGCGGCCAACGCCATCCCACAGACGGGCACGCTGGCCGGCACCATCCGCACCGCCAGTCGCGAGACCTGGCTGACGATGGAATCGCTTGTCCAGGAGATCGTTTCGTCGCTGCTGGCACCGCTGGCGGTGGACTACAGCGTGAACTACCGCCGCGGGGTGCCGCCGGTGGTCAACGAGGAACTGTCCACCCGCATCATGACCCACGCGATCGAGGCGCTGGGGCCGGACGCGCTGGCCGACACCCATCAGTCCGGCGGCGGTGAGGACTTCTCCTGGTACCTGGAGGAGGTGCCCGGAGCGATGGCGCGCCTCGGCGTGTGGAGCGGCAAGGGCCCGCAGCTGGACCTGCACCAGCCCACCTTCGACCTGGACGAGCGGGCGCTGGCCGTCGGGGTGCGGACCATGGTCAACCTGGTGGCGCACTCCGCACTGGTCTAGGCGCGAGCGACCGTGTCGGTACCAGGACACGCCGTCGTCGCCGGCAGTTTGAGGTCGCCCGGCAACCGAGGTTGTGCACAGTCACGACTCCCTCCACAGATCGGCGTGCGCCCCTGTTCCAGTGCGACGTCGGCCGCCGACGATTGTCGTCATGACCGACCCGCTCGACGAGATCTTTGACCGACAGGGTGGCGTCGCTGCTACGGCACAGATCCTCGATCACCTGTCCCGTCGGGGTATGGAAGCGGCGATCGGCCGCGGGGCTCTCACCCGCTTGTGGCACGGCACCTATTGCCGAGGCGAAGCCGACGATGCGCTGAGGCTGCGCGCTCTCGACTTAGTTTGTCGCACAACAGTTCCCATTTGCATGAACACCGCGGCCGCGGCTTACGGCTTTGACACCGAGGAGCCCGGGGACCTCCATGTCCTGCAACCAGAGGGCTCGCGTCTTCGAAGCGCCCACGGTCTGGTGGTCCACCGGCGCGACGGTGCGCCGCTGGCAAACGTTGGCGGTAGGCCGGCGACAACGCCGGCCTGGACGGCGGTCGAGGTGGCTCGATCGTTGCGGCGCGGCCGTGCCCTGGCCACCTTGGACGCGGCCCTACGAACTAACCGATGCCGAACCTCGGAGCTGTGGGACGCGGCGGTTGGGCACGCCGGACGGCGCGGCATCGTCGCGGTGCGCGAGCTGATACCCCTGGCAGATCCGCGTGCCGAGTCGCCGATGGAAAGTGAAGCCCGACTCGTCATGCTCGACGGTGGACTACCGGCACCCGAATTGCAGTACCGGATCATCGACGGAAATGGAGATGTCAGGCGACTCGATTTCGCCTGGCCGGATGCTGGTGTGGCGGCCGAGTACGAAGGTGTGGACTGGCATAGCGGCGCCCATGAGATGCGCCGTGACCGCCGGAAACTGGCTGCTGTTCAGGACGCCGGGTGGGTGTCGGTGCCTGTTCTGTTCGAGGATGTGCGCTACCGACCCGCCGAGTTGGTGGCCCGACTGAAGCGGCATTTGCATCGCGCCGCCGCGTGAGCGACCCCAAAAGGTCACATTGTGCGGCGTGTCGTCGTACCGACACGGTCGCTCGCCGGAAAGGAGAGTCAGGTGCCCGGGCCCACGTTGCGCGCCGGCCGGGTCCGGATGTCGTGCACGTAGTCCGCCGGGGCGCCGGCGATCTCCGCGGCATCGGCCATCACGCCGAGGTAGCGCGCCGAGGGCAGTCCGCCCTCCCAGGCGTCCACGACGTAGAGCCAGGCCAGTGTCGGGTCGGTGGTGGTGTCGGAGGTGAGCCGGTCCACCCGGCAGCGGATCTTCTTGTGGAAGCCGAGCTCGGAGCCCTCCCAGCGATCCAGGTTCTCCTCGTCCTCACGGGTCACGTCGTAGAGCACGACGAACACCCGCGACAACGGATCCTCGACCAGGGTGGCCAGGGCGCCCTCCCAGCTGAGGTCCTCGCCCCCGAACGTCAACCGCCAGCCGTAGAGCCATCCGGTGCCCGCCATCGGGGAATGGGGGGCGCGCTGCAGCATTTGTTCCGGATGCATGTTTGATCCGTAAGCGGCGTAGAGCGGCACGCGCCCAACTTTAAGCGGTGCAGTGGGCAGGAGCGCAGCGACCCGGGAGATAGATGTGGTGGGCTTGGGCACAGCGGCGCGGGGGTATGTCGGCTGGGCAGTGGGACAGCGACCCACTACGTTCTAGACGTGCCCACCCGCATCGTGATCATCGGCGGCGGTCCCGCCGGATATGAGGCAGCCCTGGTTGCCGCGGCCCGCGGACCGGAGGTCGCGCAGGTGACCGTCGTCGACTCCGACGGGATCGGCGGCGCCTGCGTCCTGTTCGACTGTGTTCCGTCCAAGACGTTCATCGCCTCGACCGGGGTGCGCACCGAACTGCGCCGCGCCAACGGCCTGGGATTCGACATCGCCATCGAGGACGCCAAGATCTCGTTGGGGCAGATCCACAACCGGGTCAAGACGCTGGCCCGGTCGCAGTCCGCCGACATCGGCGCCCAGCTGCTGCGCGACGGCGTCAACGTGGTGCAGGGCCGCGGCGAACTGGTCGACGACGTGCCCGGGATGGCCCAACACCGGGTGAAGGTGACGACGTCGGCGGGCAAGGTCGGCGTGCTCAAGGCCGACGTGGTGCTCATCGCGACCGGCGCCACCCCGCGGGTGCTGCCCAGCGCGCGTCCCGACGGTGAACGCATCCTGAACTGGCGTCAGCTCTATGACCTCACCGAGCTGCCCGAGCATCTGGTGATCGTCGGGTCCGGGGTCACCGGTGCCGAGTTCTGCAGCGCCTACACCGAGCTCGGTGTGAAGGTGACGGTGGTGGCCAGCCGGGACCAGATCCTGCCGCACGAGGACTCCGACGCCGCCGCGGTGCTGGAGGAGGCGTTCGCCGAACGCGGCGTGCAGCTGGTCAAGAACGCCCGCGCCGACTCGGTGACCCGCACCGACACCGGCGTCCGGGTCTCGATGGCCGACGGCCGCACGGTCGAGGGCAGTCACGCCCTGATGACCGTCGGGTCGGTGCCCAACACCAGCGGTCTGGGCCTGGAGCGGGTCGGCATCGAACTGGGCCCGGGCAACTATCTGAACGTCGACCGGGTCTCGCGGACCTCCGCGCCGGGCATCTACGCCGCCGGCGACTGCACCGGCCTGCTGCCGCTGGCCTCGGTGGCCGCCATGCAGGGCCGCATCGCCATGTATCACGCCCTGGGCGAGGGGGTGTCGCCGATCCGGCTGCGCACCGTGGCCGCCGCGGTGTTCACCCGCCCGGAGATCGCCGCCGTCGGCGTCCCGCAGACCAAGATCGACAGCGGCGAGGTCCCCGCCCGCACCCTGATGCTGCCGCTGACCACCAATGCCAGGGCCAAGATGTCGCTGCTGCGGCGCGGCTTCGTCAAGATCTTCTGCCGCCCGGCCACCGGCGTGGTCATCGGAGGTGTGGTGGTCGCGCCGATCGCCTCCGAACTGATCCTGCCGATCGGGCTCGCGGTACAGAACAACCTCACGGTGGCCGATCTGGCGCAGACGTTGTCGGTGTACCCGTCACTGTCGGGATCTATCGTCGAGGCCGCCCGGCGCCTGATGGCCCACGACGATCTCGACTGATCACCCCGGAATCCGCACGCCGACGGCCCACATCGGCGCGGGGCGCAACGTAGGCTCGCAGGTGTGACTGACCCGATTTCAGGCAATGGTCAAGCTCATCTCGGTCCCGCCCAGCGTGCGGCGGCGTGGGAACGGCTCGGCAGCGAACAGTTCGATGTCGTGGTCATCGGCGGCGGCGTGGTCGGCGCCGGCGCGGCCTTGGATGCCGCGACCCGCGGCCTGAAGGTCGCGCTCGTGGAGGCCCGTGACTTCGCCTCCGGAACGTCGAGCCGCAGCTCGAAGATGTTCCACGGCGGCCTGCGTTACCTGGAGCAGTTGGAGTTCGGGCTGGTGCGCGAGGCCCTGCACGAGCGTGAGTTGTCGTTGACGACGCTGGCGCCGCATCTGGTCAAGCCGCTGCCATTCCTGTTCCCGCTGACCAGGCGGGTCTGGGAGCGGCCGTACATCGCCGCCGGGATCTTCCTCTACGACCAGCTCGGTGGCGCGAAATCCGTTCCGGCGCAGAAGCATCTGCTCAAGGCGGGGGCGCTGCGGCTCGCGCCCGGGCTCAAGCGCAGCTCGCTCATCGGGGGGATCCGCTACTACGACACAGTCGTCGACGATGCCCGGCACACCATGACCGTGGCACGCACGGCCGCCCACTACGGCGCGGTGGTGCGGACCTCGACGCAGGTGGTGGACCTGCTGCGGGAAGGGGACCGGGTCACCGGGGTGAAGGTGCGCGACTCGGAGAACGGCGCGGTGACCGAGGTGCGCGGGCATGTCGTGGTGAACGCCACCGGCGTGTGGACCGACGAGATCCAGGCCCTGTCCAAGGAGCGTGGCCGTTTCCGGGTGCGTGCCTCCAAGGGCGTGCACATCGTGGTGCCGCGCGACCGGGTGGTCAGTGAGGTGGCGATCATCCTGCGCACCGAGAAGTCGGTGCTGTTCGTGATCCCGTGGGGCACGCACTGGATCATCGGCACCACCGACACCGACTGGAATCTGGACCTGGCGCATCCAGCCGCGACCAAGGCGGACATCGACTACCTCCTCGGGCACGTCAACACGGTGTTGGCGACGCCGCTGACCCACGATGACATCGACGGGGTGTACGCGGGACTGCGCCCGCTGCTGGCCGGCGAGAGCGAATCCACCTCGAAGTTGTCGCGTGAGCACGCCGTCGCGGTGCCCTCGCCGGGGCTGGTCGCGATCGCGGGCGGCAAGTACACCACCTACCGGGTGATGGGTGAGGACGCCATCGACGCGGCCGCCGAGTTCGTGCCGACCCGGGTGGCGCCGTCGATCACCGAGAAGGTGCCGCTGGTGGGCGCCGACGGATACTTCGCGCTGGTGAACCAGACCGAGCACGTCGGCGCGCATTACGGTCTGCACCCCTACCGGGTGCGTCACCTGCTGGACCGCTACGGATCGCTGATCGGCGAGGTCCTGGCCATGGCCGACGGGAAACCCGAACTGCTGGAACCGATCACGGCCGCTCCGGTGTACCTGAAGGTGGAGGCCTTCTATGCGGTGGCCGCCGAAGGGGCGCTGCACCTGGAGGACGTTCTGGCCCGCCGGATGCGTATCTCGATCGAGTACCCGCACCGCGGTGTCGATTGTGCCCGCGAGGTGGCCGAAACCATTGCCCCCGTCCTGGGTTGGAGTGCCGAGGATGTCGAGCGCGAGGTGGTGACCTACCTGGCCCGGGTGGAGGCCGAGGTGCTCTCGCAGACCCAGCCCGATGACGAGTCCGCGGATGCGCTGCGGGCGGCGGCACCGGAGGCGCGCGCGGAGATCCTGGAACCGGTCCCGCTGAATTGAGGCGACCCAGGCGCGCGCCGCTGCCGGACCGGGACGGTATCGGCCCGGCGCGGGTGCGGATGCTCGGCGGCAACGTCTTGCAGGAGTTTCGGACGCGGTTCGGCGATGGCGCGAAAGTCCTTGCCGGGGAGGTCTTCTGCGCGGACGGCACGGTGGTCGATGCGTCGACCGAGCTCGCGCCCGGGACGGTCGTCTACCTTTACCGCGATCTGCCCGACGAGGTGCCCGTTCCGTTCGAGGTGCCGATCCTGTTCCGCGACAACGACATCGTCGTCGCCGACAAACCCCACTTCCTGGCGACCATGCCGCGCGGTGGTCACATCGCGCAGACCGCCCTGGTACGTCTGCGCCGCGAACTCGATCTGCCCGAGTTGAGCCCCGCGCACCGACTGGACCGGCTGACCGCAGGGGTGCTGCTGTTCACGACCCGCCGGGAAGTTCGGGGCGCCTATCAGACGTTGTTCGCCGACGGCCGGGTGCGCAAGACGTATCTGGCGCGCGCCACCGGGACGCCCACCGTCGAGCTACCCGCGGTGTTGCGGAGTCGGATCATCAAGGAACGCAGCCGGTTACAGGCCTTCGAGGAGCTCGGCGAGTCGAACGCCGAAACGTACGTCGAACCGCTCGGGATGGGTGTGTACCGGCTGACCCCGCGCACCGGCCGGACTCATCAACTCCGGGTGCACATGTGCTCCATCGGGGTGCCGATCGAGCACGACCCGCTGTATCCGCAGGTGCTCGAGGTCGCCGCCGACGATTTCAGTCGCCCGCTGCAACTGCTGGCGCACACCCTGGAGTTCGACGACCCGATCACCGGTGCGCCGCGCCGGTTCGTCAGCGCCCGGTCCCTGCAGAAGGGATGATCAGTTGCCGATGAGGGTGAACTGGGCGATGTCGCCGTACTGGAGCAGGGTGTGGGTCTTGGCCAGCGGGTTCTGGTCGAAGACGTATTCGACGTAGAGTTTCTTGATCTTGCCCGCCAGGTCGACCGGAATGTGGTCGATCACCGCGGACTCCAGACCTTCGATGTCGATCTTGAGGATGTCGATGTGACCGTGCTTCTCCACGATGTCACGCAGAACCTGCTGCGAATCCACGCTTTTCACGGTCAGCGTGTTGCCGAACGCGGCGTCGACGCCACCGTAGCGACCGGTTTCCTCCCAGCCGAACTCGACCTCGCCCGCGGACGTGCTGACGGCGACCTCCTGCAGGGCGTACCGGCCCTCGAACGGGCGCAGGTTGTCGTGCAGCCGGGAGATGTTGCGGGGCAGCGGCTCGAAGAGATAGACGAACGCATCGGGATTCCGGGACAGGAAGTACGTCGCGGAGATACCGATGTTGGACCCGAAGTCCACGATCACCCGGTCGTCGGGGCCGGCCTGGTAATCGGAGCGGCAGAAGATCTCGTTGACCGTCAGCAGGTCGTGCGCGGTGTAGAGCCGCAGCGACACCCAGCCCAGCGGGGTGCGCAGTCGCACGGTGGTGGGGTACTCGCCGGCGCCGGTGAGGTAGCGCCGGAAGATGTCCACCGGATGCTCGTAGACCTTGACCATGTTGCGTGCCGCCACGTAGTGGCGGCGTTGCAGCACCGAGCCGGCGATCTTGCCGATACTGCGGCCAGCGACCTGCATTGCACCTCCATCGTGGGCATTCGTCCGGCGGCAAGTATGCCGGATTTGTCGACGAACATGTTCCTAAGGGCCGATTTGCTCCGTAACGAAACGATCCGGCCGCCGATCAGCACGGGTTTGTCCGATGATTCCGGGACCTTTTCTGGTCTACTGACCGGCGTGGATCGCACCGGGTTTGACCGACTGTTCGACATGACCGACCGCACCGTGATCGTGACCGGCGGGACGCGGGGCATCGGCCTCGCACTGGCCGAGGGATTCGCACTGGCCGGCGCGCGGGTGGTGGTGGCCAGCCGCAAGCCCGACGCCTGCACCGCGGCGGCCGAGCATCTGCGGTCGCTCGGCGGGCAGGCACTCGGTGTGCCGACGCATATGGGGGATCCCGACGATCTCGGGGCGTTGGTGTCGGCCACGGTCGAGGAGTTCGGCGGCATCGACGTGGTGGTCAACAACGCGGCCAACGCGTTGGCTCAACCGCTGGGCCAGATGACTCCGGAGGCCTGGACGAAGTCGTATTCGGTCAATCTGCAGGGCCCGGTGTTCCTCGTGCAGCACGCGCTGCCGTATCTGAAGCAGAGTCCGTCGGCGGCGGTGCTGAACATGGTGTCGGTCGGCGCCTTCAATTTCGCGCCGTCGCTGTCCATCTACGCCTCCAGCAAGGCGGCGCTGATGTCGGTGACGCGTTCGATGGCGGCCGAACTCGCGTCCTCCGGTGTGCGGGTCAACGCGATCGCGCCCGGGCCGGTGGACACCGACATGATGCGCAACAACCCCCAGCAGGCCATCGACGCGATGACCGCCGGCACGCTGATGAAGCGACTCGCCTCTCCCGACGAGATGGTCGGGGCGGCCCTGCTGCTGTGCTCGGGCGCGGGCAGTTACATGACCGGCCAGGTCGTCATCGTCGACGGCGGCGGTACACCGCGCTAGCTCTTCTTGCGATGCGCGAAAGCTTCGGCGAAGGCCCGCATCTCGCCGCTGCTGCCGGCCAGGATCTGACTGCGGTTCTCGACGTGCAGGGCGTTCTCCAGGCTGCCCGCGTCGAGGTTGGCCCACAGCACCTGTTTGGTGGACTCCAGGCCGAATTTCCCGTAACCACACAAGGTTTCGGCTATTTCGAGGGCGTCCTGGAGTGCGGCGCCGTCCTCGGCGATCCGGGAGACCATCCCGAGGCGCAACGCCTCCTCGGCCTCGACGGTGCGGGCGGTGAGGATCAGGTCGAAGGCCGGTCCGGCCCCGATGATGCGCGGCAGGGTGTAGCTGACGCCGATGTCGCAGCCGCCGATGCCCAGCTTGATGAACTGCGTGCAGAATCGCGCCGACCGGGCGGCGACCCGGATATCGCTCGCCATGGCGAGCGCGAAACCGCCGCCGTAGGCCGGGCCGTTCACCGCGGCGATCACCGGTTGCCGCAGCCGGTGCAGTTTCACCGTCAGTTCGGCGATGCGTTCCTGGTAGCGCATCCCGGCGCGGGGCGCCTCCAGCCCGGCCGACACCGCCGGCTTGTCGGGATCGGTGAGGTCCAGGCCCGCACAGAAGCCGCGGCCGGCACCGGTGAGCACCACCACCTGGCAGTCGTTGTCGGCCTTGACGGCGTCGAGGGCGGAGTGCAGGTCCTCGACCAGTTCCGCCGACAGCGCGTTGAGCTTGTCGGGCCGGTTGAGGGTGAGGACGGCGATCTCGGGCCGGGGGCGGGTCAGCTCCAGTGGTGAGGACACATCAGGCATGGCGACACACTATGTGCTGTCGCTGTGCCATCCGCGGACTCCGATGGTGATCATCGACATCTGTTTGATCGCGGTCTGCTTGATCGCTTCCAGGGCGGCCGCGTCGGTGGCGTCCTCGGCCAATTCGGCGATCGAGATCATCGCATTGACGAACAGATTGGCCAGGATATTGAGATCCTCGCTGCTCCACTCTTTCAATCCCGGGAACCGGGCCAGGTCGATCGCGAGTTCGGAAGTGATGAGCCGGATTTCGGTGCGGATGGCGTACCGCAGGACGGTGACGCCACTGGAGCGTTCGCGGGTGATGAAACGCCAGTGCTCGCGCCGTTCGCTGATGCTGGCGATCAGGATCTCGGCCGAGGAATCGATGACGTGGTTCGGGTCGAGTTTGCCGGCCCGGGCTCCGCGCAGCATGTCGCGAAGTGACCGGAAGGACTCGTCGATGAGGACCAGGCCGAGCGCTTCCATCGACTCGAAGTGCCGGTAGAACGCGGCGGGCACGATCCCCGCCTCGCGGGTGACCTCCCGCAGGCTCAGGCCGGTGAAACTGCCCTGTTCCAACAGGTGCAGTGCGGCCGCGACGATGGCACGGCGGGTGACCTCCTTGCGCTCCTCGCGGGTCAACGTGTCGCGTGACCGTGACCTGCTGGAACGGCTGGAACGGGTCCGGGGGTTGTCACCATCCACAACCAAGGAGCGTACCGCCGGGGGGCTGTCCACCTGGAGGGCTACGCCCGGCTCAACCGTTCGCGTATTCGGCGTACGGTCGTTCACTGTGTAATGGCGATCACAACCTGGCTGTTTTCCTTGACGAGTCTTGCTTGACACGAACACAGTGTACATATGTTCACTGAAACGTTGACGCGGCGGGTGTCCCGATCCTCGCTGCTGAATCTGCTCACCGGACCGCACGGCATCGACCGCTACACCGAGCTCGTCGACCCCACCTGGACGCAGGGGCAGGCCCGTGCCCGCATCGTCGACGTCCGGCGCCAGACGCCGCGCAGCGTCACGATGACGCTGCAGCCCAACCGCGCCTTCACCGGCTTCCGGGCCGGCCAACACATCAACGTGAGCGTCGAGATCGACGGACGCCGCCGCACCCGCTGCTACTCACCGGCCAACGCCGAGGGCAGCGCGCTCCTGGAGATCACCGTCGGTCGTCACGACGGCGGACTGGTCTCGACGTACCTGTGCGACCACGCACGGCCCGGGATGGTCGTCGGTCTGGACTCGGTCGCCGGTGACTTCGTGCTGCCCGACGCCCGGCCGTCGCGCATCCTGTTCGTCTCCGGCGGCAGCGGCATCACCCCGGTGCTGTCCATGCTGCGCACCCTGCACGCCGAGGGATTCCCCGGCGAGATCGCCTTCGTGCACTATGCGCGCTCGGCCGCCGAGGCCTGCTATCGCCGGGAACTCGAGGCGATCCCCGGCGTTCGGGTGCTGCACGGATACAGCCGCGATACCGCCGGGTCCGATCTGGACGGGCGCTTCGGGCCCGCCCATCTGGGGGCGGCCATGCCCGATCCGGAGGCGGTGTTCGTGTGCGGGCCGGCGGCGCTCATCGAATCCGTGCGCGGGGCCTTCCCGCAGGCGGTCTCGGAGAGCTTCGTCCCCCCGAACTTTGCCGCACCCACCGATACCGCCGGTGGCTCGATCAGCTTCACCGCCAGCGGTATCGAGGTGGTCGATGACGGCCGGCCGCTGCTGGCCCAGGCCGAAGCCGCCGGGCTCAGCCCGGAGAGCGGATGCCGGATGGGCATCTGCCACAGCTGCACCCGCTTCAAGTCCAGCGGTGCGGTGCGCAACCTGATCACCGGGACGGTCTCCACCGCCGACTGTGAAGACATCCAGATCTGTGTCACCGCTGCGGTGGGTGACATCGCCATCGATCTCTGAGCACGACCTTCGACAACGAAAGGAAATCTCATGACTGCGCACGACATTCTCGATCGCCCCGCCGCCCCGGAGGTGCGCCCGTACTCGCTGACCCCCGAGCAGGCCGATGCCTTCGGCGCCGAACTCGACGCGATCCGCGAGCGTGTGATCGCCGACCTCGGCGAACGCGACGCCACCTACATCCGCAAGGTCATCAAGGCCCAGCGCACCCTCGAGGTCGGCGGCCGCGCCCTGCTGTTCGGTGGCGTGTTCCCGCCGTTCTGGCTGGCCGGCACCACCATGCTCGGGATCGCCAAGATCCTCGACAACATGGAGATCGGCCACAACGTGATGCACGGACAGTACGACTGGATGGGTGATCCGGCCTTGTCCGGCAAGGTTTTCGAATGGGACACCGCCTGCCCGGCCGACCAGTGGCGGCACTCGCACAACTACATGCACCACACCTACACCAACATCGTCGACATGGACCGCGACATCGGCTACGGCATCCTGCGGATGAGCGAGGACCAGAGGTGGTCGCCGTACTTCCTGGGCAACCCGGTGTATGCGTTCCTGCTGATGGTGCTCTTCCAGTACGGGGTGGCGCTGCACGAGCTGGAAACCGAACGCATCCGGGCCGGCGAGATCAGCATCGCCGACAAACGTGAAGTGCTGCGCGGCATCTGGCAGAAGACCAAGAAGCAGACGCTCAAGGACTACGTGGCATTCCCGCTGCTGGCCGGGCCGTTCGCGCCGTGGGTGTTCGCCGGCAACATGACCGCCAACCTGATGCGCAACGTGTGGTCCTACATGATCATCTTCTGCGGGCATTTCCCGGACGGCACCCAGGAGTTCTCCATCGAGGAGACCAAGAGCGAATCACGCGGCCAGTGGTACTTCCGGCAGCTGCTGGGGTCGGCAAACCTGACCGGACTGTTTTCCCGTCGCCCTGAATCGGCAAAGTGGTTTCACATCCTGTCCGGCAACCTGAGCTTCCAGATCGAGCATCACCTGTTCCCGGACATCCCGGCGCACCGGCACGCCGAGATCTCGGTCGAGGTCCGCGAAATCTGCCGGCGCTACGGGCTGCCGTACAACAGCGGGCCGCTGCACACGCAGTTCGGCAGCGTGGTCCGCAAGATCGTGCGGCTCGCCCTGCCGGACCGCACCCCGGCGCCTCGGCGCACCGATGACGCCGCTCAGGCCGCCTGACAACTGGGGCACCAGTACCTGATCCGGTCGCCGCTGTCGTCGCGCTCGATGAGCGTGCCGCAGCGGCGACACGGCTCTCCGGCCCGGCCGTACACCCAGAACTGCTGCCCGCGCCGGGTGTTGCCGGTGATGATGCGGTTGGGTCGGTTGCGGTTGAGCCACAGCATGTCCCGCGCCCGCTGCACCATGCGCAGCGGATCGGCCAGCGTGCCGACGGCCGCGTCGGGGGCCCGGCCCAGCACGAAGCACAGTTCGTTGGCGTAGACGTTGCCGACGCCGGCCATCACCCGCTGATCCAGCAGTGCATCGGCCAGTTCGCGGTCCGGGTCGGCGATCAGGTTGGCCTTGGCGAGCTGCGGATCCCAGTCCGGGCCGAGCAGATCGGGCCCCAGGTGGGCCACCACCTCCTGATCGAGGCGACGTTCCAGCACCTCCAGGATTCCGAGATCGACGCCGTACGCCACACTGTCCGCGGTGCCCAGTGCGATCCGGATCCGGTGCGGGGCACCCCGGAACGAACCGATCACCCAACTGCCGTCCATTTTGAGGTGCGAGTGGATGCTGGCCTCACCGACCCGGATGAACAGGTGCTTGCCGCGGCTGAGGACCTCGTCGACGACCTGCCCACGCAGATCCACCGTGGCATAGCGGGGGACCCGGATGTCACAGCGGGTCAGGGTCTTCCCGGCCAAGGCCTCGCGCAGTTTGGTGGCGGCGCGGAATACGGTGTCACCTTCGGGCATACGGCGTCAGCGTAATCTGAGGCCGCGCGGGGTGCGGGCGAACCCCGCACTCACCAGGGCCCCCACCACCTCGGCATGCTCTTCGCCGGCACCGGGATCGAGCACCGAGACCCCGTTGATGCGCTCCACCAGCAGCGAGGGCACCCGCCCGGTGCCGACCAGATTGGCCAACGCCGCCGCGGCGGCACCGTGAGCCTCGGGTTCGGCGCCGAAGTGCAGCAGCGACTTTCCGCCGCGCTCCAGGAACCACACCAGCTGACCGTCGACCAGCACGACCAACGCCCCGGCCTTACGTCCGGGCCGGTGGGTCACCTCGCCGGCGCCGGGCCACGGTAACGCCATCCCGTACGGATTGGCCGGATCGGTGGCGGCCAGCACCACGGCGTGCAGTTGCGGGCGTTGCGGGTCCACGCCGTCGAGGTAGGAGCGCAGTCGGTCGACGGTGGAGGCGGCGGCGAACTGGGCACCGCCGAGGGACTCCACGAAGTAACCGCGTTGGCAGCGGCCGGCGTCCTCGAACGCGGTGAGCATCTTGTAGAGCATGGCGAATCCACCGGGAACTCCGTCGGCGGCACCGCGGGTGAGCACCCCGTAGCGGTTCAGCAGCAGCTCGGCCTGAAAGTGTGCGCGCACCGTGGAGTCCGTGGTGGCGGCCGGCAGCGCCGACCACCGGCCGGCCACGGTGGGGTCGGTTCGCGGTTGCGCGCTGGTCAGGCTGTATCGGCTCAACCGGGGCGGGCGTTGCCGCTGCCGGTGTGCCGGGGCGCCGGTGCGGCGGGGGCCGTGCAACAGCGCACGCACCGGAGCGAACGTGTCACCGGTGACCCATCCGGCCCAGATGAGTTCCCAGAGCGCCGATTTCAGTGATTCGCTCGCCGATCCATCGGCGAGCTGGCGGAAGAAGTACGCGCCGCCGTGACCGAGTGACTCCAGGATGGCTCGGTGCTCGTCGGTGAAGTCGATCTCCGCCGGCGGCGCCAGCGTCAGCGACGCGGAGTCGCTGGGGTGAAAGGCGATCCACCCGTCGCTGCCGCCGATCTGGCCGGCGCCGGACCAGGTGACCTCACCGGAGGCCAGCAGTTCGTCGAGCATCGCGGGCTGATAGTCGGCCACCCGTTGACCGAATATCAGGGACTCCACCGCCGAGGCGGGCATGGCGTGACCGGCGAGCTGTTCGATCACCGTGGCAAGCCCGTCCACCCCGCGGTTGTGTGTGGAGCCGACATGCTGCCAGGCGGGCAGGAAGCGGCCGTAGGCCGCCGTGCTGACCGGCTCCACCGCGGCCCGCAGCGCGGCCAGTGAGCGGCGGCGCAGGATCTTGAGGACGGTGGCGTCGCACCACTGATCCGAAGATCCGGAGACCGTCTCGGTGAACTCCCCGCGGATCAGCCGGCCGTCACCGGCCAGCCGGGCCAGTACATCGGCGGTCACCCGGACACCCAGCCCGAAACGGGCGGCGGCCTGCTCGGTGCTGAACGGCCCGTGCGTGCGCGCGTAGCGGCCCAGCAGGTCACCGAGCGGGTCGGTCACCGACTCGGTGAGGCTGGCGGGCACCCACACCGGTACCGCGACCCCGACACCGTCGCGCAGCAGCGCCACATCCTCGACGGTCACCCACCAGGTTTCCCCGGCGAACGACACCGTCAGGGCGCGGCGGTCGGCCCGCAGCCCCTCCAGCCAGCCACCGATGTCGGCGCCCGCGCTGCGCTCGGAGATCTCCGCTTCGGTCAGCGGGCCGAGCAGCCGCAGCAGATCCGCCACGCCCTCGGCATCGCGGGCGGCACGGTCGGGGTCCAGGTGCTGCAACTGCCGGCTGGTGGCCTCGACGACGTCCGGGTCGAGCAGGTCGCGCAGTTCCACCCGGCCCAGCAGTTCGGCGAGCAGCACGGTGTCCAGGGACAGTGCCGCGGCACGGCGTTCGGCCAGCGGGCTGTCACCCTCGTACATGAACGCGCCGACGTAGCCGAACAGCGCCGACGCCGCGAACGGGGACGGGGTGGCCGTCTCGACTTCGAGCAGGCGGATCTTGCGTTGGGCGATCTGCTGCATCAGACCGGTGAGGGCGGGCACGTCGTACACGTCCTGCAGGCATTCCCGCACCGTCTCCAGCACGATCGGGAAGTCCGGGTACTTGCGGGCCACATCGAGCAACTGCGCGGCCCGCTGCCGCTGGTGCCACAGCGGTGAACGCTTGCCGGGGTGCCGCCGTGGCAGCAGCAGCGCCCGGGCCGCACACTCCCGGAACCGCGACGCGAACAGCGCCGAGCCGCCGACCTCGGCGGTGACGATGGGCTCCAGCTCGTCGGCGTCGAACACGAAAAGGTCTGCGCCCGGCGGATCCTCAGCGCCGTCGGGCAGGCGCAGGATGATGCCGTCGTCGGACGCGGTGGGTTTCTCGTCGATGCCGTACCGCTCCAGCAGCCGGCGCCCGACGGCCAGTGCCAGCGGGCCGTGCACCCGCAGGCCGTAGGGCGAGTGCAGGATCACCCGCCAATCACCCAGCTCGTCGTGGAATCGTTCGACCACCAGGGTGGTGTCGCTGGGTACCGCGCCGGTGGACTGGCGCTGCTCGTCGAGCAGCTGCCACAGGTTGTCGGTGGCGAAGTCGTCGAATCCGGTTTCGCGGCAACGCTTCCGGAACTCCTCGGCGCCCAGGCCGGCGAGTTCACCGGTGAACGCACCCACCGCGGCACCCAGTTCGGCGGGCCGGCCCACGCTGTCTCCGCGCCAGAACGGCAGTCGGGCGGGAAGCCCGGGAGCGGGCACCACCAGCACCCGGTCGTGGGTGATCTCGGTGATCCGCCAACTGGTCGCGCCCAGCGAGATCACATCCCCGGGCCGGGATTCGTAGACCATCTCCTCGTCCAGCTCGCCGACCCGGGAGGGCTTGTCGTTCTCGGTGGCCAGATAGACGGTGAACAGGCCACGATCCGGGATGGCGCCACCGGAGGTGACGGCCAGCCGCTGCGCGCCGGGCCGCGCGGTCAGGGTGCGGGCATCGCGGTCATAGACCAGCCGGGGCCGCAGCTCGGCGAACTCGGTGGACGGATACTTGCCGGACAACAGATCCAGCGTCGCCTCGAAGGCGCTGCGCGGCAACGTCGCGAACGGGGCGCTGCGCCGTACCGTGTCGAACCAGGTGTCCGCGTCCAGCGGTTCCAGCGCCGCGGCGGCCACCGTGTGCTGGGCGAGCACATCGAGCGGATTGGCCGGCACCCGCATGGTCTCGATCTGGCCGGCCCGCATCCGCTGCACCGTCACCGCGCAGTCGATCAGATCGGTGCGGTGTTTGGGGAAGAGCACCCCCTGGGAGATCTCACCCACCTGATGGCCGGCCCGGCCGACCCGCTGCAGCCCGCTGGCCACCGACGGTGGTGCCGACACCTGGATCACCAGGTCCACCGCGCCCATGTCGATGCCGAGTTCCAGGCTGGAGGTGGCCACCACGGCCTTGAGTCGCCCGCTCTTCAGATCGTCCTCGACGAGCGCGCGCTGTTCCTTGCTCACCGAACCGTGATGGGCCTTGGCCAGCAGCGGTGGCGCCCCGAAACTCTGTCCGCTGGCCATCACATGGGCCGGTGCGCCGCCGGCCACCTTGGTGTTGTGCCCGGTGGGCAGTTCGACACCGGTGCGTTCGGCGTGGATCTCGTTGAGCCGGGAGGTGAGCCGTTCGGCGAGGCGCCGGGAGTTGGTGAACACGATGGACGACCGGTGCGCCTCGATCAGGTCGACGATGCGTTCCTCGACATCGGGCCAGATGGAGCCCTCGGCCACGTTGGTCATGTCCGGCACCGGGACCTGCACCTGCAGTTCGAACGTCTTGTCCGCCGGTGGGGCGACGATCCTGGCGGGCCGCTCGGTGCCGGTGAGGAAGCGGGCCACCTCCTCGGCGGGCCGGACCGTCGCGGACAGCCCGATCCGCTGGGCCGGCCGAGCCAGCAGGGCATCCAACCGCTCCAGTGAAACCGCAAGGTGCGCACCGCGTTTGGTGGCCGCGACGGCATGCACCTCGTCGACGATGACGGTGCGGACATCGGCGAGGGTGTCCCGGGCCGACGAGGTCAGCATCAGGAACAGCGATTCCGGGGTGGTGATCAGGATGTCCGGTGGCCGGCTGATCAGATCACGACGCTGCTTGGGGGTGGTGTCCCCGGACCGCACACCCACGGTGATCTGCGGTGCGGGCAGGCCCAGCCGTTCGGCCACCCGGGTGAGGCCGGTCAGCGGGGTGCGCAGGTTGCGTTCGACGTCGACGGCCAGCGCCTTGAGCGGCGAGATGTAGAGCACCCGGGTACCGGCGCCCGGGTCGGACGGGGACCGGGCCAGGTCGTCGATCGCCCACAGGAACGCGGCCAGCGTCTTGCCCGAGCCGGTGGGGGCGATGACCAGGGTGTTCTCCCCGTCGGCGATGGTGTCCCACGCCTGCGCCTGGGCTGCGGTGGGCGCCGGGAAGGTGCCGGCGAACCACTCGCGCGTCAGCGGACTGAAGCGTGAGAGCGGGTCGGTGTCGGCGGGCACGCCTCCATGGTGCCCGCCGGCGCCGACAGATCCGGACCGGCATTGCGAAAAGCCTGCTAGACGTGCTGACCGCAGGTCTATGCTCGGGGCAATCCTGCCCGGCAGGTACCCACTCAGCACCATGAGTGAAGGGGTCCCACGATGCGACTGTTCACGACGCTCGCCATACCGGTGCTGATCGCAGCGGGGCTCTCGGTCGCACCCACCCCGATCGCGGGCGCGGACTGCACCAGCGCCGGCGGAACCACCATCTGCTCGCAGGGCGATGTCCGCGGCGCCAATACCGGCAGCGGGCCGAGCGGGTCCGCGGGGCCGTACGCCCCCTATCCGTGCGACTACGACGACTGGTACCTGTGTGACAACGACTGGGGCTGGGATGTCAATCTCGACGTCGACGCCAATCCCGGTCGGCCCGGCGGGCCGGGCGGGCCCGGCGGGCCGGACATCGGTCGGCCCGGCGGCCCCGGCGGACCGAATATCGGCGGTGGCCGGGGCGGTGGCGGCCGAGGCGGCGGTGGCCGTCGGTGAGCGAACAGAAATCGATCGAGGAGAACGACATGCTGTGGAATCCCATCTCGGTGCGACGGGTCATCGGGGTCGCGCTGGGCGCGCTGGCCGTCGCGATCGGGACGGCGACGTCGGCCTCGGCGGAGCCGCCGCCACCCCGGCCGCCGAACTGCACCGCGGCCGATCTGTCCGGCATCATCGCCGGGGTCACCGCGGCGACGTCGGCCTATCTGTTCACCCACCCGCCGGTGAACGACTTCTTCACCTCGCTCGGCGGAAAGTCGCAGGAGGAGCGCCGCACCGAGCTGGAGGCCTATATGACCGCCAATCCGCAAGTGCGCGACGAGCTTCGGGGGATACGGCAGCCCACCCGGGATTTCCGTAACCGCTGCGGTTAACGGCGCTCCGGCGCCACGGCGGCGACCAGCTTCGCAGGGATGTCCGGTACCCGCCCGAGCGCGTCGAGCAGGTTGTGCGCGCAGGTGTCGGCGACGAACCCCGCGTCCATGGTGGGGTCGAGCACCCGCTGGCGGCACAGCTCGAAGGTGAACGCCAGCCAGCCGTACACGACGGCGCGCAGGTTGCGCGCCGTGATCTCGTCCAGCGGTGCGCCGGCGACGGCCCACACGTGGCCGATGATGCGGTCGGCCTGTTTGTCGTTGGCCTGGCCATCCTCATCGTCGAGACCCCGCAACACCGGGTCGGCCCGCCCGATGCCCATGTAGGCGGCCCAGGCGCCGTGCGGGTGCTGCTCGTCGTAGCGCAGATAAGCCAGCACGCCCTCGCGCACCTGACCGAACAGGGTGTGGTCCGGGTCCAGCGGGGCATTGGTGGCCTCGAACAGCCGCTCGCCCTCGGCCCGCACCACCGCCGCGAAGAACGCCCGCTTATCCGGGAAGTAGTGATACATCAGTGCCCGGGACACCCCGGCGCGTTCGGCGATCTCGTCGATGCGGACCTCGTCGTAGGGGCGCTGCCCGAAGACCTCGGCACCCAGGATCAACAGCTCGCTGCGTCGGTCGCCGGGGGAGAGGCGCCGCCGGGGTTCGCCCACACCGGCATGCTACTGCGCACGTGTGCAACGGCGCAGGAGGGCGCCCGGTCCACCCGTCGACCATTCGCTCCGGGAGCTGATCGGCCGTGGAACGAAACGCGACGATTCAGCCCCGCAACGTCCGCTGATACCGGCGCATCCCGGCGATCCAGCGGTCGTGGTCGGCGGCCTTGCCGGCGAACATGTCCCCGACGCCCGGGTGCGGCAGCACCATGAAGCGGTCCTCGCGCACCGCCTCGACGGTCAACTCGGCGACCCGTTGCGCGCTGAGCACCTCACCGGCGGTGGTGATCGAGTCGGCGGCCACCCTCGCGACCGGATCGGCGGAGTCGCGGATATCGCTGAGCAGCGGGGTGTCCACGCCCATCGGGCACACACATGTCACGCCGATTCCCTTGTCGCCGTAGCTGATCGCCAGCCATTCGGCGAAACCGACCGCGGCGTGCTTGCTCACCGCATAACCCGCCGCACCGACCTGCGTGAGCAGGCCCGCCGCCGAAGCCACGCTGACGAAGTGGCCACTGCCGCGCTGTTGCCAGCCCGGCAGCAGCGCGTCGGCCGCCCGGATGTGTGCCCGCAGGTTCACCTCGAGCACCCGGTCCCAGTCACCCTCGGACCCCAACCCGGGCGCACCGATGACCCCCGCGTTGGCGACGTAGATGTCGACCGGGCCGAACGCATCCCGCGCCGCATCCAGCATGGTGACGATCCCGGCGGCCGAGGCGGCGTCCGCGCCGACCCCGACGGCACGCGCCCCGAGACCGGACGCGGTCTGTGCGGCCGCGTCGGCGTCGAGATCCCCGGCCACCACCGAGGCCCCTACGGCCACCAGTACCTGCGTCAGGGCCCGCCCGATACCCGAACCCGCGCCGGTGACCACGGCCACCCGGCCTTCGATATCCATGCTGACGTGTCTACCGCACCGGTCCCGATCACTCCGGCACCCGGTCGCGCAACTCCCGTTTGAGGACCTTGCCGTAACTGTTCTTCGGCAGTTCGTCGACATAGATGTAGCGCTTGGGCCGTTTGAAACGGGCGATCCGCTCCAGCAGGTGCGCGTCGAGGTCGGCCTCGGTGGCGGTGCCGACGATGAACGCGACGACCACCTCGCCCCACTCCTGGTCGGGGGCGCCGACCACACAGGCCTCCTCGACACCCGCGTGTTCGACGAGCACCTCCTCCACCTCGCGCGGGTAGATGTTGCTGCCGCCGCTGATCACCACGTCCTTGCTGCGGTCCCGCAGCGTCAGGTAACCGTGTGCGTCGAACGATCCCATGTCCCCGGTGTGCAACCAACCGCCGGCCAGGGTGGCCTCCGTCGCTGCGGGGTTGTTCCAGTACCCGGACATCACGACGTCACCGCGGCAGACGATCTCGCCGATCTCGCCCACCCCGGCGGGGTTCCCGTCGGCGTCGAGCACCGCGACCTCCACACCGGAACGCGCATAGCCGACCGAGCCGAGCACCGCGTCATCGGCGTCCAGATGGTCCCGCCGGCGCAGGCCCGTGATGGTCATCGGGGCCTCGCCCTGCCCGTAGAGCTGGACGAAGATCGGCCCGAACGCGGCCATCGCCTTCTTCAGGCTGTCGACGTACATCGGTCCGCCGCCGTACACCACGGTGGTGAGGTTCTGCGGTCGCGGCCGGCCGGTGGCGACCAGGCGGGCCACCATGGTGGGGGCCAGGAAGCCGCTGGTGCGGGGATGATGGTCGCACAGATCGAGGAACTCCTCGGGATCGAACCCGGACGAGGTGGGGATGACCTGCCGGGCCCCGCGCAGGACGTAGGGGGCGATGTAGAGACCGGAACCGTGCGACATCGGCGCGCCGTGCACGAGGCTGGAATTCTCGTCCGGCGAATCGAAATCGGCGAGGTGCGACACCGTCATCGCCATCAGGTTGCGGTGCGAGAGCATCGCGCCCTTGGACTTACCGGTGGTGCCGCTGGTGTAGAACAACCAGGCCAGCGCGCCGGGGTCGGTGTCGGCCGGCCGCGTAGCGGCGCTGGACAACCGGGTCACGTACTCGGGGGAATCGATGACCTCGACGGGCACATCGGTGGCGTCGGTGAGCGCAGGCGCGATCTTCGGTGACGCGAACACCACTGCGGCACCGGAATCTTCGAGGATCTGCGCCATCTCACGCGGATGCAGCTTGAAATTGATGGGTACGACGGCACATCCGGCGGCCCACACCGCGAACATCAACTCGATGATCTCGGGCCGGTTCTCGCTGGCGATGGCGATCCGGGCGCCGGTATCGCGGTCATCGGAGAGTGAGGTGGCCAGCCGCAGCGTACGATCCCGTAGTTCACCGAAGGTGTGCAGCTGCTCGGTGCCGCGGAAGACCGCGCCGCGATCACCGAACCGTGTTGCGGCCTGGTCGAGTACCGCGAACAGGTTCACTTGGCGACCCACTCCGAGCTGAGTGCGAAGTCGGACAGGTACTTCGTCGAACTCCAGCCGCCGTCGACGACGATGGTCTGGCCGTTGATGAAAGCGCCACCCGGAGAGCACAGGAACGCCACGGTGCTGGCGATGTCGTCGACCGTGCCGAGCCGGGTGTGCGGCGTCATCTCGGTGTTGATCTTGCGGAAGCGTTCGTCCTCCAGGCGGGTGGCCACCATCGGGGTCAAGGTGACGCCCGGGGCGACCGCATTGCACCGGATCCCTTCGGCGCCGTACTGGCAGGCGATATGGCCGGTAAGCGCGGTGAGACCACCCTTGGCCGCCGAATAGGCGCCGCCGCGCATGCCGCCCACCACCGCGAAGGTCGATGTCACGTTGATGATCGCCGAACCGGGACCCATGTGCGGCAGCACATCTCGGGCCAGCCGGAACGGGGCCCGCAGCATCAGGCCCAGAAAGTAGTCCAGCGATTCGTCGTCGGTCTCGTGCAGTGGTTTGGGGCTGCCGACCCCGGCGTTGTTGATCAGGAAATCGACGTGGCCCCACCGGGAGACCGCCGCGTCGACGATCTGGGACGGAGCGTCGTCGGCGGTGAGATCCACGGCGAGCGTGGCGATCCGGTCCGGATCGCCGATGGCCTGCTCGAGTTCGGTGAGCCGGTCGCGGTCCCGGCCCGCACCCAGCACCGCCATGCCGGCCTCGGCGAGTTTGACGGCGCAACCGAAGCCGATACCGCTGCTGGCCCCGGTCACGATCGCTACCTGCATGTCAGTGTGATCCCTTCATCAGCGTCGCGCGGATCTGGTGTTTGAGAACCTTGCCCGCGTCGTTCTTGGGCAGGGTGTCCCACACGACCACCTGCTCGGGGGTCTTGAACCTGGCGAGGCCGTGCGTGCCCAACATCTCGCCGAGATCCGCGACGGTCGGTGCGGACGCATTGGTTGTATCGGTGGGAACGATGACCGCACAGGCGCGTTCGCCGGTGCGCGCGTCGGGCACCCCGACGACGGCAATCTCGGCGATGCCGGTGTGCCCGATCAGGATGTCCTCCACCTCCTTGGGGGAGATGTTCTCCCCGTTGCGGATGATGAGGTCCTTGGCGCGTCCGGTCACCACCAGGTAGCCGTCCTCGGTCAGGTGCCCGAGGTCCCCGGTGCGGAAGTAGCCGTCCTCATCGAAGGCCCCGCCGTTGTCCTCGGGGTGCAGGTACCCGGCGAGCATCTGTGGTCCGCGTACCCGGATCTCACCGTCGACCACGGTGAGGTCGGCGATCCCGGCCCGGCCGTCGGTGTCGGCCGCCCGGTCCGGGTGCTCCGGTGAGCCGACGGTGGACACCGGAACCTCGGTGGACCCGTACACCCGGGTGACGATGGCGCGTTCGAAATAATCTGCGGCCCGGCGGATCAGCGAAGGGGGGACCGAGGCGCCGCCGCAGATGAAGACCTTGAGGTCGGGTAGCCGGGTGCCGGCACGTTCGGCTGCGCCGAGCAGTCCGTCCAGAAAGGGTGTCGCCCCGGCCATATGGGTGCACCGGTGCTCCTGCATCAGGGCGACGGCGTCGTCGGGGTCCCAGCGCTGCATGAGGACGGCGGTCGAGCCGAGCAGCAGCGGGCATTCGAATGCGTAGATGGACCCGCCGATGTGGGCGATCGGGGACGGCACCAGGAAGGTGTCGCCGGCGTCGATACGCCAGTGCTCACCGAGCTGGCGGATCAGCGCACCGATCGAACCGTCGGTGTGCAGCACGCCCTTGGGACGCCCGGTGGTGCCCGAGGTGTACATGATCATCCGCACCGCGGACGGATCCAGCGGCACCGGGGCAGCGGGCGCCGTGGCCGCCAACTCGGCGAACCCGGTGAAACCGGGATGGGTGCCGCGGCAGACGACCACGACCGGGGGCGCGGCCATCCCGGTGGTCACCCGGGCCAGCATCGCGGCGTAATCGAATCCACGGAACTGGGCCGGTATGAAGATCATCCGCACATCGGCGTCGGCGAGGATGAACCGCAGCTCACTGTCGCGTAGCGACGGCAGAATCGGGTTGACCACCATCCCGGACAGGGCGGCGGCCAGATAGACGACGGCGGCTTCGTGCCAGTTGGGCAGCATGAACGACACCACACTGCCGGTCGGCATCCGTTGCGACATGGTCGCGGCCAGCGACTCGGCCTGGTGCTGCAGGGTTTTCGCGTCCAGTTCGATGTCACCGTCGATGACGAGCACCCGATCCGGCGTGCGCTGAGCCGCGACTGCCAGCGCATCGGCGAGGGTGCTCACGGCTGGTCCTTGACGCGCCGCATCGTCATCGAATGGCGGTAGGTCGCGGCCGGGTGGGTGTTCACCGTCACCTGGGCGACCTCGCCGTCGGAGGTGGTGTAGGTGCGCTGCATCTGCAGGGCCGGCGCGCCGGTCGGGGTCTTCAGCAGGCCGGCGAGTTCGGGCGGCAACCCGATCGCGGTGATCTCCTGGTGCACCTCGGTGATGCTGACGCCGTAGAGATCCTCGATGAGCGGGAAGATCGGCCCGGTGTGGCGGTGCAGCATCCGGCCCACCGCCGCGAACGCCCGGTTGATGTAGTACTCGGTCCGGCAGATCGGGGTGTCGGTCTCGGCGTCCCGGCGGTAGCCGCGCACCGCCAGCCATTGCTCGCCGATGCCGAGGCCGGTGTCGCCGGCGAGTTCGGCGTCGATGGTCACCATCGCGTTGGATTCGATCTCGAACTGGGCGCCGGACGCGAACGCCAGCAGGTCGTTGATCGACATCACGTCCTGGGCATAGGAACTCGACGACGGCCGGGGGACCACCAGCGTGCCGGTCCGGGGGCGTGAGGACACCAGGTTGTCGTCGCGCAGCCGGCGCAGCGCCTCGCGCACGGTGTACCGGCTGACGGCGAACCGTTCACACAGTTCGTGTTCGGTGGGCAACTGCGAGCCGACCGGATACACCCCGTCCACGATTTCCTTGCGCAGCGTCCGGGCCACCTGCAGATAGCGGTGCTCTGGTGCTTGTGTGGTCATCGCGCCGGCCGTCACGTCCGGCGCAGCGCGTAGACGCTGCCTTCACCGTCGGCCGAAAGATACAGCGTGCCATCGGGTCCCGCGGCGATCCCGGCGAACGGTCCCTGCGGCCCGGAGAACGGGGGCATTCCGCGCAGCGGCTTCGGGGTGACTCCGGGAGGTGCACCGACCGGCAATCCCGCGGCGATGGTGTTGCGCGCTTTGGTGGCAAGGTCGACGGCGACGAGGGCCTTGTCCCCGGCGTCGATGATGTAGAGCACGCCGTCGCGCACCAGGATGCCCTGCGGGGTGAGGAGTCCGTCGACGACGGTGTCGGTGCCCGACGGGGTGATCCGCAGCACCGCGCCGGTCACCACCGACACCAACACCGAGCCGTCGGCGTCGGTGGTGACCCCGACCGGGGTGTCCAGGCCGCTGGCCAGCACCTCGGTCCCGCCGGCGGTGATCGCCAGTACCCGACCGGTGCCCTGCTCGACGACGACCGGGGTGCCGTCGGGCAGCAGGGTCACCCCGTAGAGCTGGTCCAGACCGTCTGCCAGGTAATCGGTTTCGTTGTCGGCGGGCCGGTAGCGGGCGACCTGTCCACCGGAGGTGGTGACCACGAACTCACCGGCGCCGCCCGGGGTGAGGCCGCGGACGAAGCCGGGGTAGCCGGGGCTGAACAACATGCCGACGGTCCGCAATCCGCCATCGGGGCCGACGCTGTAGAGATAGGTGCCGTCGGCGATGTAGAGCACACCGTCGGCGCCGACGGTGACGTCCAGCGGCCAGTTCAGGCCGCCGGGCAGCAATGCCCTGGTGTCGCCTCCGGCGGTGACCTCGGTGATGGCGCCGGTGAAGTTCGAGACGAACAACCGTCCGTCGACGAATGCGCAGTTGTCCAATCCCGGCGTCAGCGTGGCCAGTACGGTCTGCGAGCCGGTGCGCGGATCGATGCGCAGCACCTGCCCGCTGGCGACCTGGGTGGACACGATGGTGCCGTCGGCGTCGAACTTGACCGAATCCGGCACGCCGAGATCCCCGGCGACCACCTCGGGCTCGCCGCCGTCGGGATGCACCCGCCAGATCTGGTTGGCGTTCATCACCGGGAAGTACAGCAGCCCGTCGGGTCCGACCTCCATGGCATTGGGGGAGGGCAGATCCGCCAGGATCAACCGTGGCGCACCACCGGCGAGGTCCATCTCGAAGAGCCGGCCGCCCTCACGGCATTCGTTGACGAACAGTCGGCCCTGGTGGACGGTGATGCCGTTGGCCGAGGGCATGTCGTCGCGCAGTACCCGGGTTGTGCCGGTGCTGTCGCGGACGCTGACCCGGCCGTCCATCACCTCGGTGGCGAACAGGCTGCCGTCGGCGCCGAAGGCCAGGTCGTCGGGGGCGACGATGTCCCCGCCCTTGGCGCTGATCGTCTCGATGTCGCCGGTGTCCACGTTGAGTGCGCTGATCTGGCTGCCCGTCACCTGCGCGATGTAGAGGCGGCCATCGGGCCCGGTGCGCAGCCCATTGGCGCCGAACAGCCGGCTGGGCGCGGTGAGGCGGGTCAGGACCCAGCCGCCGGCGGCTTCCGGTGCTGAGGCGACGGGGTACCGGCCGGTCTGCAGGGTGCTCATGGGCAGGACGCTATCAAGCGTCAACTAGTCCAGACAATAGGTGCGATACACGCATTATCGACCCTTGACGACCCATAATCGCTGGGGAATAGTGTTCTCCAATGAGCAGAGCCACATATGTTGTACGGACAATTGGCCACCGCAGACGGGCTGGAGAGTAGTGGCCCAGGAAAGCGAGTCATGACCGATCTCTTGGCGCTCGAGGACCGCATCGTGGTGGTGTCCGGGGCAGGTGGTGGTGGCATCGGCACCACGGTGACCCGGCTGGCGGCCGAGGCCGGCGCCACCGTCATCGCGGTGAGCCGCTCGCAGGACAACCTGGACACCCATGTCGCACCCCTGGCGCAGGGGGGTCTGTCGGTGATCCCGGTGGCCGCCGACGCCTCCACCGACGAGGGCATCGCGACCGTGCTGGAGGCGGCGCGCAACGCCGACGGCGTGCTCTACGGCCTGGTGAACATCGCGGGCGGGGCCGCGCCGTCGACCTGGATGCCGGCCACCCGGGTGTCCCGCGCGGACTGGCGCGAACTGTTCACCGCCAACCTGGAGACGATGTTCTTCATGAGCCAGGCGGTCGCCGGTGAGATCCGTGCCGCGGGTAATCCGGGATCCATCGTGTCGGTGTCCTCGATCAGCGGGATGAACAGCGCCCCTTACCACGTCGCCTACGGCACCGCGAAGGCCGCGATCGTCGCGGCCACCCGGACCCTGGCCGTGGAACTCGCCGGTGACGGGATCCGGGTCAACGCCGTGGCCCCCGGGGTGACCGAGACGGCGGCCTCGGCCACCTATGTGGAGGCCGACCCGGAACGCGATCAGCGCGCCATCGCCATGGGCCGGCGCGGGACACCGCAGGAGCAGGCCGGCGCGATCCTGTTCCTGCTGTCGGACCTGGCGGGCTATGTCACCGGGCAGACGCTGCTCGTCGACGGCGGGCTGAACCTGAAATGGACGCACCTCGGTGCGGACAACACGTCGTTGTTCCTCAAGGACGACAACTTTCGTGAAGCGATCAGGAGGATCTAGTGACCCATACCGAATCCGACCTCGACGCCGCGATCGAGATCGACGCCGATCCGGACGACTCCACCGGCCAGGTCGCCGAGGAGCTGTCCACCCCGATGACCATCCCGGTGGACGCCTACATCTCGCCGGAATACGCGCGCAATGAACGGGACCGGTTGTGGCGCAAGGTCTGGCAGCAGGTCGGCCGGGTCGAGGAGATTCCCGAGGTCGGCAGCTACCTGACCTATGACATCCTCGACGACTCCATCATCGTGGTGCGCACCGATACGGGGAACTCGTCGGAATCATTCAAGGCCCACCACAACGTCTGCATGCACCGCGGACGCAAACTGATCGACACCCCCGAGGGCGCCAAGAACGCGACCGGCAGAGCGCGCAAGTCCTTCGTGTGCGGCTTCCACGGCTGGACCTACGGCCTCGACGGGGCGTGTACCCATATCCGCGAGCAGGACGACTGGCAGGGCAAGCTCACCGGCGCCAACACCCACCTGGCACCGGTGCAGGTGGACACCTGGGGCGGTTGGCTTTTCATCAACATGGATCCGCACTGTGAACCGCTGGCCGACTATCTGTTCCCGGCCGCCAAGATCCTCGACCCGTTCGGGCTGGAGAACATGCGGTACAAGTGGCGCAAATGGCTCTACTTCGACTGCAACTGGAAGGTCGCGATGGAGGCCTTCAACGAGACCTACCACGTGTTCACCACGCACCCGGAGTTCAACAAGTTCGGTGAGTTCAAGGGCTGGGCCAAGGCGCAGGGCAAGCACAGCAACATCGGCTACGACGCGCCGAAGGGGATGGACGAGACCAAGTCCAAGATCCGGCTCGGCACCGGCGACCCGCGGATCTCCACGGCCGAGATGCAGGTCTACACCATGGAAGAGACCAACGCGACCACCACGCAGACGCTGGTGAACGCGGCCAAACGCCTCGTCGACGAACTTCCCGAGGGCACCCCGGCCGATCAGGTGCTCGCGCACTGGCTGGCCTCGGCCCGACGTGATGACGCGGCGCGTGGTGTCGAATGGCCGACCATCCCCCCCGACATTCTGGGCCAGAGCGGCACCGCATGGCAGATCTTCCCCAACCTCCAGGTGGGCCAGGGCCTGACCAGCGCCCTGTGCTACTCGGCGCGCCCCGATCCGAGCTACCACCCGGACAAGTGCATCTTCGAGGTGGCCGTCTTCGAGCTGTACCCGAAAGGTGAAGAGCCCGAGACGGAATGGGCGTACACGCCGAAGGACTCGTCGAACTGGCTCTCGGTCCTGCCGCAGGACTTCTCCAACATGGCAGCCGTGCAGCAGGGCATGAAGTCGGCCGGTTTCCCCGGCACGCTGCCCAACCCGTACCGCGAACGCAGCACGGTCAACCTGCACTACCAGCTGTCCAGGTACATGGACGCCGGAGAACCCCGAGACATTTAGCGATTTCGGCGCGTTCGCATCCGTTTCGCGAACGTGAGCGCGCCGAAATCACGAAGAGGAGAGAACACATGAAGGTAAACCTCGGCACGGGTGCGCAGAACTCGCACGACTGGGACCGGGTCATGGCCGGGGATTTCAGCAGCCCGCCGGCCACCCCGGACTACAAGTGCGTGCAGGCCGCACTGGCGCTCGGTGATCTGGCCGAACCGCTGGGGTTCGACGGCATCTGGTTCCCCGAACACCAGGGCACCCCGTACGGCATGACGCCCAACCCGATTCAGGCGCTCACCTACTTCGCGGCGCGCACCGAACGGGTCAGCCTGGGCACCTTCGTCGCGGTCGCACCGTGGTGGAACCCGGTGCGGCTGGCCCACCAGATCGCCTATCTGGACATCGTCTCCAACGGCCGGTACAACACCATCGGCATCGGCCGCGGCGTCTCGAAGGCCGAGTTCGACGCCGTCGGCGTGCCGCGCGAGGAGAGCCGCCAGCGCTTCAACGAGACCCTCGACATCCTGGAACTGGCCTTCTCCGGGGAGCGGTTCTCCTATGGCGGTGAGATCTTCAGCTTCCCGGAGATGTCGCTGCGCCCCGAACCGATCAGCACGGACCTGTTCTCCCGGATCTTCAGTTCGTCCTCGACCGCCGAGTCGCTGGAGATCCTGTCCCGGCGCGGCATGGTGCCGCTGTTCGTCGGCAACAAGCCGATCTGGGACGCCGGTGAGGAAGTCAAGAAGGTCAACACCTTCCGGGCCGAGGAGGGCTTCGAGCCCTGTCAGCCCAAGAACGTGATGTTCATGTACTGCGTGGCCGATGAATCCGAGGCCGCCGACACCGAAGAATGGATCTGGACCGCGAACCGGGACGTCAACGTGCACTACGGCTTTGCCGACGCCTCGAACTTCAAGGGCGTCAAGGGTTATGAGGCCTACGCCGCACGTGAGGCGACCGCCACCGCGGTGCTCGCCTCCCAGGTCGGTGATCAGAAGAAGGGTGGCCCGCCCGGATATCACGCGTCGAACCTGCTGATCGGCACCCCGGAGGTGGTGTTCGAGAAGCTCAAGGCCGCCCAGGAGGCCTGCTCGTTCTCCGAGGTGACCATCGTTCCGCAGTTCGGCACCATGCCCTACGAGAAGGCGATGGAGAGCACCAGGCTGTTCGCCGCCGAGGTGTTGCCCGCCGTTCACGAGATGGAAGCTCCCCTGCATCCCAGCGTGCTGCCGGAAAGCGTCACGGCATGACGACAACCGACAGCACCTGCGGGCCCACCGACACCCCCACCGACATCGACATCCCCGCCATGCGGGAGAAGTACGCCGCGGAGCGGGCCAAACGCCTGCGGCCCGAGGGCGGGGATCAGTACCTGGAACTCGAAGGCGATTTCGCCGAGTTCTACGAGGTCGACCCGTACACCACGGTGACGCAGCGGGATCCGGTCACCGAGGACTCCGACGTCGTCATCCTCGGCGGCGGGTTCGCCGGTCTGCTGGCCGGGGCCCACCTGAAGAAGGCCGGCGTCGAGGGGATCCGCGTCATCGAGATGGCCGGTGACTTCGGTGGCGTGTGGTACTGGAACCGGTTCCCCGGAATCCAGTGCGACAACGACGCATACTGCTACATCCCGCTGCTCGAAGAACTCGGCTTCATGCCGAGCAAGAAGTTCGCCGACGGTGCGGAGATCTTCGGCCACTGCCGCAACATCGGCAAGCAGTTCGGCCTCTACGACGGTGCGTTGTTCTCCACACAGGTACGCGACCTGCGCTGGGATGAGGCGGCACAGCGCTGGCAGATCAGCACCGACCGCGGCGACGACATCCGGGCCCGGTTCGTGGTGATGGCGCAAGGCTCCTACAACCGGCCGAAACTGCCGGGTATCCCTGGCATCAAGGACTTTGCCGGGCACGTGTTCCACTCCGCGCGCTGGGATTACGACTACACCGGCGGGGACGCCGACGGCGGTCTGCACAAGCTGGCCGACAAGCGCGTCGCCCTGGTCGGCACCGGGGCGACCGGCATCCAGCTGGTACCCCACCTCGGTCGGGATGCCAAGGAACTGTTCGTCTTCCAGCGCACACCATCCTCGGTGGACGCCCGCACCAACCCGCCGACCGACCCGGACTGGGCGGCCTCGCTGCAACCGGGCTGGCAGGAGGAGCGCAAACGCAACTTCCACAACTGGTCGCCGTTCGTCGGCGTGGTGTTCGGCGAACCGGATCTGGTCTGCGATTTCTGGACCGAACTCGGCCGCAATCTGACCGCCCGGATCGCGAGCAGCCCCGACCCGGCGTCGGTGACGATCGAACAGATCATGGCGTTCCGGGAAGAGGAAGACTTCAAGATCATGGAGCGGCTGCGCCGCCGGGTCGCCGAGATCGTCGACGATCCGGTCACCGCCGAGGCGCTCAAGCCGTACTACCGCTTCATGTGCAAGCGGCCGACATCCAGTGAGCACTACCTGGCCACCTTCAACCGGCCCAATGTGACGCTGGTCGACGTGTCGGAATCCAAGGGTGTGGAGCGGCTGACCGAGAAGGGGATCGTCGCCAACGGAGTCGAATACGAGGTCGACTGCGTCATCTTCGCGAGCGGCTTCGAGATCTCCACCGAGATCCACCGCCGATTCGCGATCGACTCCATCGTCGGCCGCGACGGGCTGTCGCTGTTCGACCACTGGCGAGACGCCTACAAGACGCTGCACGGCGTGACCAGCCGGGGCTTCCCGAACCAGTTCTTCATGGGGTTCATCCAGGGCGGGGTGTCGGCCAACACCACGGCGATGTTCGAACAACAGGCCCGCCACATCGCCTACATCATCGCCGAGGCCCAGAACCGGGGCGCCTCCACCGTCGAGCCGAGCCAGGAGGCCCAGGACGCCTGGGTCGCCACGGTCCGGGAACTCTCGATCGACAACTCGGCCTTCGAACTTTCCTGTACGCCGGGCTATTACAACAACGAGGGCCGTGGCGGCGCCGAGCGCAACGGAGCATTCCTCGGAGACTTCTACTCGCCCGGGTTCTACGCATTCGATGAGTTGATCGAGCAGTGGCGGGACAAGGGTGACCTCGACGGGCTGGAGCTGACCTGATGACGGTTCTGGGCGAGCGGAGTGACGGGCGGTACACAGCCATAGAGGCATTACAGGTGCGCGATATCAAGCCCCGTATCGGGTCCGAGGTCCGCGCCGGCAAAGACGACCTGTTGTCCGGTGAGTACGCCGGCGCCATCAGGGAGCTGCTCGAACAGCGCGGCGTGCTGGTGTTCCCGCAGATCGCGTTCAGCGACGAGGAGCAGATCGCCTTCACCGAAACTCTCGGCACCTTCGCGCCGGAGTCCGTCGGCGAGAAGCTGTACAAGGTGTCATTGGACACCTCGGTCAACAAGCAGGCCGACTATCTCAAGGGTTCGCTGTACTGGCATCTGGACGGCACCATGAACGATGTGCCGATCCTGGCGTCGCTGCTGCAGAGCGTCGCGCTCGGCAACCCGGATGAGGGCGATACCGAGTTCTGCAACACCTACGCCGCCTACGACGACCTGTCGGACGAGGACAAGGCGGAGATTGCGGACCTGCGGGTGATGCACTCGGCATGGAACACGCTGTTCTACTACGACCCGGAACCCTCGGCGAAGACGCTCAAGCAGATGATGGCCATCGGGGATCGCGAACTGCCGCTGGTGTGGACGCACAAGTCGGGCCGTAAGTCGTTGGTGCTGGGCGCCACCGCGCGCCAGGTCAACGATGTCGATTACGCCAAGAGCGCCGAACTGCTTGTGCGGCTACGGGATTGGGCGACCCAACCGCAGTTCACCTACCGGCACAAGTGGACCGTCGGCGACCTGGTCATCTGGGACAACACCGGCACCATGCACCGGGCCACCCCGTATGACCCGAGCTCGGGACGGCTGTTGCAGCGCACCAAGCTCGAGGGGGAGGAGCCGTTCGCTTGAGCGAGCTCAGTTTCGAGGATCGGGTCGCGGTCATCACCGGCGGCGGACGCGGCCTGGGCCGCGAATACGCTCTGCTGCTGGCATCGCGGGGCGCCAAGGTCGTCGTCAACGACCCGGGTGGGAGTCTGGCCGGGGACGGATCCGATGGGGCCCCCGCCCACGAGGTGGTGCGCGAAATCACCTCCGCCGGAGGGCAAGCCGTCGCGAACACGGACTCGGTGGCGACCGTCGAGGGTGGCCAGGCCATCGTGGCGGCCGCCATCGAGAACTACGGGCGCGTCGATATCCTGATCCACAATGCGGGCACCGTCCGCCGCGGCTCACTCAAAGAACTGAGCTACCAGGATTTCGAGGCCGTGCTCGATGTGCACCTGCGCGGCGCGTTCCACGTGGTACGACCGGCTTTTCCGCTGATGTGCGCGGCCGGCTACGGAAGGATCGTGCTGACTTCGTCGATCGGCGGGCTGTATGGCAACCACGGCGTCGCCAACTACGCCGCGGCGAAGGCCGGGATCGTCGGGCTCACCAATGTGGTCGCCCTCGAAGGTGCTGCCGAAGGCGTCACCTGCAATGCGATCATTCCCGGCGCGGTCACCAGAATGGCTGAGGGACTGGACACCTCGGCGTATCCGCCGATGGGCTCGAACCTGGTGGCGCCCACGGTCGGTTTCCTGAGCCACGAGTCCTGCCGGGTGACCGGCGAACTGTACGTGGCGATCGCCGGCCGGGTGGCCCGGGCGTTCATCGCCGAAACGCCGGGGGTGTACCGGCCGTCCTGGTCGATCGAGGACGTCGCCGCGAACCTCGACGCGATCCGCGACGACACCTCGCCGCTGGTGTTCCCGCCGGTGCCCGACGGGCACACCGACCACATCCGCTACTCGTTCGGGGCGGCCACGTATGAGTGATCATCAGGGCCCGCTCAAGGACGTCCGGGTCGTCGACCTCACCGCGATGGTGATGGGCCCGTACTGCACCCAGATCATGGCCGATATGGGCGCCGACGTCATCAAGGTCGAGCCCCCCGCCGGTGACAACACCCGCTACATCTCCGTCGGGCCCGTCGCCGGGCTCAGTGGGGTGTTCATCAACGTGAACCGCGGCAAGCGCGGTGTGATGCTGGACCTGCAGACAGCCGAGGGCAAGGCCGCGCTGCGGTCCCTGATCGAGACCGCCGACGTGTTCATCCACTCGATGCGGGCAAAGGCGATCGCGAAGCTCGGCTTCGGCTACGACGACGTCGCCGCGCTCAACCCGTCGATCGTCTATACGAACTGCTACGGGTATGGCAGGCGCGGCCCGGACGCCGACCGTCCCGCCTACGACGACACCATCCAGGCCGAATGCGGATTGCCCGCGGTACAAGAACAATTGACCGGCGAGGCCAGCTATGTCGGCACCATCATGGCGGACAAGGTGGCAGGACTGACTGCCCTGTATGCCACCACGATGGCGCTGTTCCACCGGGAGCGCACCGGCGAGGGGCAGGAGGTGGAGGTCAGCATGTTCGAGACGATGGCATCGTTCATGTTGGTGGAGCATGCCAACGGCGCCATGTTCGACCCCGCCCTCGGGCCGGCGGTGTATCCCCGCGCGGTGGCTCCCAACCGAAAGCCGTACGAGACCAAGGACGGTCAGATCGCGGCATTGATCTACAACGACAAGCACTGGCAGGCGTTCATCGACCGCGTTCAACCCGTCTGGAACAGCCCGGAGTTCGCGACGCTGGAGCGGCGCGCCAAACAGATCGACACCGTGTACGGGTTGGTGGCGCAGACGCTCAAGGAACGCACCACCGACGAGTGGCTGCAACTGTTCCGCGAGCTGGAGATCCCGGCCGCCGCCGTCAACAGCCCCGACGCGCTGTTCGACAACGAGCATCTCAACGCCGTCGGGCTGTTCGAGACCATCGACACCCCGCACGGCCGCATCCGGATCCCCGGGGTGCCCACCTGGTTCTCCCGCACTCCCGGCCGGGTGCACGGGCCGGCGCCGGAATTGGGCGCCGATACCGAATCCGTGCTGGCCGAACTGAAAGCGCAGCCTCGGCACTAGAACGTGACTGCCGGAGGCGACCTGGACCGCGGGTGGGAACTGTCACCGATGTCCTGAGACATCACCCTTGCGTACTGCATCCACGAGGCGTACCATCGAACATAAGTTCGAATTGAATTGAGTAGTGCTCCCGATCTGTTCACGGTGAGCTTTCGCCCGCGACGTGTGTCGCTGAGAGGTTCGAGGGTCCCTGCGGGACCGTCCGAGCCGATTGCCTATGCATCAGAGTTGTCATCCCGTGTACCGCCTTTGGGAAAGGTTGGGCATCTGGCATGGACGCCACCCATCTCGACACGTTCGTCACTGCGTTGATCGATGACCTCGCTCCGGCAGGTGAGGGCACCGATCGCAGTTTGTTCGATCTGCTGGATTGTCCGCGGCCGGTGGTTGATGAGCCGGCCCTGTTGGCGGTGCTGGTGGCCGCAGTGACCGCGCGCAATCTGTTCGACCATGTGATCGCGTCGGCGGTCGCGGCCACCGAGCGGCTCGGGATCCCGGCGCGCCGGCACCTGCGCTCGGGGGCCGATCTGCTCACCAGCATCGGGGTGGCCCCGGGTGTGGCGCTGCGGGCGGTACGGGTCGGACGTGCCGCGCCGATGCTGCCGGCCCTCACCTGCCAACAGCGACTCGGTGGGCTGGGTATCGAGTTCGCCGACGCGGTCGGACGCGGCGTTGCCCACATCGCCGCCCGAGTTGAATTGACCGAGGAAGACCGGGCCGCGGTGGTCACGAAGCTGATGATCCAGACCACCCCCGCACAGGTGAGCGAGAAGGCCCGCGAGATCGCCATCGAGAAAGCCGCCACACAACCTCAAGAAGAGGGGGCGGTGCCGGTGGCGGAAAATACTGACCTCAACGACATGACACTCGTGCAAACAGACGACGGGCGCGTCAGCGCCACAATCGATCTCGATGTGCTCACCGGTGAGGAACTGTTCGCGGCATTGGATCCGTTGTGCCGGCCCGTTCCACTGCCGGATGGGTCACCGGATCCGCGGCCGGCCGGGCGGCGCCGCGCGGACGCCTTCGGCCAACTGCTGCGCGACTACTTGTCGAGCCAGCGGCGCCCCACCTCCGGTGGCGTGCTGCCCCACGTCACCCTGATCCGACCCGCCACCATCCGACCAGGTGCGCGCGGCCAGGAATGCGTGGACACCCTCGGGTTCGGTGGACCGGTCAGCGCCACCACCGCGGACCTGATCTCCTGTGACAGCACCCTCACCGCGGTGATCGTCGACGGCGCGGGGGCACCACTGGACGTCGGACGCGCCGAACGGCTGTTCACACCCAACATCCGTAAAGGATTGGCGGTACGCGACCGTGGCTGCGCCTTCCCCGGCTGCGGCAGACCGGTGTCCTGGTGCGACGCCCACCACATCCAACCGTGGAACAGCGCAGGCACCACCTGCGTCGATAACGGAGTGCTGCTCTGCCGCAGCCACCACACCGCAATCCACCACGGCGGCTGGCAGGTCTACCTCGGCCCCGACCGGCACCCCTGGTTCATCCCACCCCACGACCCGGCCGAACCCCAACCGGCCCACCTGCGTTCACACGCCAGACGCACCATGACCGACCTACCCACCGCCGCTTAACCCAGCCCCTCAGGCACCTTGACAACTCCACAGAGAACCGCACACGCGGCGGGAACCGGCACCGATGACGCCGCCGGACCCGCCACGATGAATCACGGCGACGGCCTGCGGACAACTAGAAGGTCTTGGCCAACCGGTCGGCGAGAATGGCGGCGAAATGCGCTGGATCGTCGAGGGATCCGCCCTCGGCGAGAAGGGCTGTGCCGTACAACAACTCGGCAGTATCGCTGAGCCCTTCCTGCTGTGATGACGCCAAGGCGTCCCGCAGACCGACGATCAGGGGGTGATCGGGGTTGAGCTCCAGAATGCGCTTGCCGACGGGCACATCCTGGCCGGACGCGCGGTACATACGCGCCAACTGCGGGGTGATGCCGAAGCTGTCGGTGATCAGGCAGGCCGGCGACGAGGTCAGTCGGGTCGACAGCCGGACCTCCTTGACGTGCTCGTCCAGCTTCTCCTGCAGCCAGGCCAGCAGCTCGGCGAAGTCCGGACGGTCGGAGTCGGAAGCTGAATCGTCCTTGGCTCCCAGATCGACCTCACCCTTGGCCACCGACTGCAGCGCCTTGCCGTCGAACTCCGGCACCGACTCGACCCACACCTCATCGACCGGATCGGTGAGTAACAGCACCTCGTAGCCCTTGGCCTTGAACGCCTCCAGATGCGGTGAATTCTCCAGCAGCTGGCGCGATTCGCCGGTGGCGTAGAAGATCTGCTCCTGGTCGTCCTTCATCCGCCCGACGTAGTCGGTCAGGGTCGTCGAGTCATTGAGCGTCGACGCGAACGACGACAGCTTCAGCAGGGTGTCGCGGTTGTCGATGTCGGAGAGCAGGCCCTCCTTGAACGCACGGCCGAACTGCGTCCAGAACGTCGCATAATCGTCGGGCCGGTTCGCCTGCAGGTCCTTGATCGCCGACAGCACCTTCTTGGTGAGACTGCGCCGGATCACCTTGATCTGCCGGTCCTGCTGCAGGATCTCCCGGGAGACGTTGAGCGACAGATCCTGTGCGTCGACGACGCCCTTGACGAACCGCAGGTACTCGGGCACCAGTTCATCGCAGTCGCCCATGATGAAGACCCGCTTGACGTAGAGCTGCACGCCGGTGTGCCCGTCGCGGTTGAACAGGTCGAACGGCGCCTGCGACGGGATGAACAGCAGCGCCTGGTATTCGAACGTGCCCTCGGCCTTCATTGCGATGACGTCGAGCGGCTCGTCCCACGCGTGCGCGATGTGCCGGTAGAACTCTTTGTACTCCTCATCGGTGACCTCGCTCTTGGGCTTGGCCCACAGCGCGGTGCGCGAGTTGAGGGTCTCCGTCTCGACGGTGGTGGTGTCGGCGGCACCTTCCTCCTCGGCCGGAACCGTCTTCTCGACCTCCATCCGGATCGGCCAGGAGATGAAATCGGAGTACTTCTTGACCAGCTGCCGGATCTTCCACGGCGCGGTGTAGTCGTGCAGCTCGTCGTCGGCGTCCTCGGGCTTGAGGTGCAAGGTCACCGATGTGCCCTGCGGGGCCTCGTCGACGGTCGCGATGGTGTAGGTGCCGTCGCCGCTGGATTCCCAACGGGTGGCCTTGCTTTCACCCGCTTTGCGGGTCAGCAGGTCGACCTTGTCGGCGACCATGAATGTCGAGTAGAAGCCGATGCCGAACTGGCCGATCAGTTCGTCGACATCGCCCGCCCCGCTTCGCCCGCCCGCGGCATCATCGGTCTGCTTCGCCTCGCTCAGCTTGCGGCGCAGCTCGCCGGTGCCGGACCTGGCGAGCGTGCCGATCAGGTCGACGACCTCGTCACGGGACATGCCGATGCCGTTGTCGCGGATGGTCAGCGTCCGCGCGGCCTTGTCGGTCTCGATGTCGATGTGCAGATCCGACGTGTCGACATCGAGTTCTTTGTCCTGGTAGGCCGCCAGTCGCAGCTTGTCCAGCGCGTCGGAGGCGTTGGAGACCAGTTCCCGCAGGAACGAGTCCTTGTTCGAGTAGATGGAGTGCACCATCAGCTGCAGCAGCTGACGGGCCTCTGCCTGGAATTCCCGCTGTTCTACCTGCTCGCTCACGTCGCCATAGTAAAACCCGCCGGGTCAGCCGAACCGGACCCCCTGCGCCAACGGCAGCTCGGACGAGTAGTTGACGGTGTTGGTCGCCCGGCGCATATAGGCCTTCCAGGCGTCGGATCCGGACTCCCGCCCGCCCCCGGTCTCCTTCTCGCCGCCGAACGCGCCACCGATCTCGGCGCCCGAGGTGCCGATGTTGACGTTGGCGATGCCGCAGTCGGACCCGTCGGCTGCCATGAACCGTTCCGCCTCCCGGATGTCGGTGGTGAAGATCGCCGACGAAAGCCCCTGCGGAACAGCATTGTTCAGTTCGATCGCGGTGTCCAGATCGTCATAGGTCAGCACGTAGAGGATCGGGGCGAAGGTCTCGTTGTGCACCACCTCGGTCTGCCCGGGCATCCGCACCAGGGCCGGAGCGACGTAGAACGCATCCTCGGCGCCCATGTCGTGCCGGTGACCGCCGATCACCTCACCGCCATCGGCGGCGGCGGTCTGCAACGCGCCGACCATGTCCCGGTAGGAGCGGCTGTGGATCAGCGGGCCGACCAATGTGCCGTCCACGGACGGGTCCCCGATCGGCAGGGTCTCGTAGGCCGCGGCGATCCGGCGGCACAATTCATCGGCGATCGAGGAGTGCGCGATCACCCGCCGCATCGTGGTGCACCGCTGGCCCGCCGTGCCGGCCGCCGAGAACACGATGGCGCGCACAGCGAGGTCCAGATCGGCCGACGGGGTGACGATGGCGGCGTTGTTGCCGCCCAGTTCCAGCAGCGCCTTGCCGAAGCGCTGGGCCACCCGCGGGCCGACCTCCCGGCCCATCCGGACCGACCCGGTGGCGCTCACCAACGCCACCCGCGGATCGTCGATCAGCGCCTCGCCGATGTCGCGGCCGCCCTGGACGAGTCGGCTGACGGACCCGTCGACCCCGACGTCGGCGCAGGCGCGCTCGATCAACGTCTGGCAGGCGATGGCGGTCAGCGGTGTCAGCTCCGAGGGCTTCCACACCACCGTGTCCCCGCACACCAGCGCCACCGCGGTGTTCCAGGCCCAGACCGCGACCGGGAAGTTGAACGCCGTGATGACCCCGACCACGCCCAGCGGGTGCCAGGTCTCCATCAGCCGGTGCCCGGGTCGCTCCGAGGCGATCGTCTTGCCGTACAACTGCCGCGACAGACCGACCGCGAACTGGCAGATGTCGATCATCTCCTGCACCTCGCCGAGTGCTTCGGAGCTGATCTTGCCGGCCTCCACGGTGACCAGGGTGGCCAGATCGGCCTTGTGTTCGGTGAGCAGTTCGCCGAGCCGGGCCACCAACGCGCCCCGCACCGGGGCCGGGGTGGTCCGCCACCCGGCGAACGCCGCGGCCGCCTCGTCCACGGCAGCGCCGGCCGCCGCGGGGCTGGTCTCGGGAACCGAGAAGAGCACATCACCGGTGATCGGGCTGCCGGCCGCCAGCCCGGACACCCCGGGCTCTCCGAGCGCGGCGTCGGCGCCCACCGCCTGCAGCGCGACGCGCACCCGGTCACGAAGGTCGTCAGCGGTCGGCAGGTTGTTCTTCTGCATGGTGGTCATGATGCCGCTTTCTCGTAGAGGTCGTAAGGGTCGTGGATGTGGTGGCCGATCGCGCCGGCCATCCAGTCGAGGTCGTAGTGCGTCGCGCGGTCGGCGGTCTCGGTGACCGTTGTGTCGCCGTCGAGGTTCGACCGGAAGATCCCCGCTGCGGATGCCGGCAGGAAGTCCTCGTAGACAACGGGTCTGGTGGGGTCGCCGGCACGGTAATAGGCGAGGCCCTGGGCGGCCATCTCGGCGTCGGTGCCCGGGAAGTACCGGTGCCAGTTGCCGCGGTCGGCCATCGCGGCGTCATACCGGGCCCGGCCGGCGCGGGTCAGCGCCACCCCGCGGGCCTCGACCTCGCCGAAGCGCACCCGCAGTGTCCCGTCGAACCCGGACCCGTCCGGGCCCCGGAACCGTCGCGGCTCGGCCAGTGCCCGAAATGACGTCTGGCGCAGCAACACCGCAGGGCACGGGGTACGTGGCGGCCCCTGGATCGCGTCGATCATGGTGACACCGCGGGCGGTCATCCGGGCGTACAGCGCGTCGATGTCCAACACCCTGGGCGTGAGGTGGTTGATATGGGTGCTGCGCACCCCGGCGATGTCGGCGGCGACCGCGGACACCGCGGCCAGTTCGTCGTACCACGCCTTGTCGATCGGTTCCCGGGACAGGGCGAACGCCGCGGTGGCCGACCGGACGAAGTCGTCCGCCTGATCCGGCGGGCAGCCGTCGGTGGCGATGCGCCGGGCCTGGGCGATCAGCGCGGGATCGAACAGGTTGCGTTGTCCGACGAAGCTGCGTACGCGGGCCGCCAGATCGGGGTGGAAGAACCGGGCGTCGTCGGTGGCCAGCATCGAGGTGAAGACCCGGAACGGGTTGGCTTCCAATTCATCGGCGTCGATGGGCCGGAACGCGGTGGACACCACCGGAACCGGGGAGGCCGCGTCGCGCAGATCGTAGAACCCGACTCCGAACATCCCGAATGCCGCGAAAAGGTCGGCGACATCGGCGAGTTCGGTGACGCTGCCCACCCGGATCGCGCCATGGCGTTCGGCGGTGACCCGTTGCAGCGAGCCCAACCGATCCGAGTGCGCGGTATCCCGGTTCACCTCCGACGTGACATCCACCAAGGTCGTGTAGGCCGGAACTTCGGCGCCGTACATCCGGGACAGTGCGGCGGCGAAGGCGGCCCGCAACTGCGACGTGGGTACGGTCACCGGTCGCCCGCCCGAGCTCGGGGGCTGCGATAGTCTCCGGCCATGGTCGACTCCGAACATCTCGACGACATCGATCGGATCCTGGTGCGGGAACTGATCGCCGACGGCCGGGCCACGCTGGCGCAGCTCGCGGCCACCGCCGGCTTGTCGGTGTCGGCGGTGCAGTCCCGGGTACGCAGGCTGGAATCGCGCGGGGTGGTGACCGGGTACACGGCGCGGGTCAATCCGGAGGCGGTCGGGCGCATGCTGTCGGCGTTCGTGGCCATCAGTCCTCTCGATCCCTCTCAACCCGATGACGCTCCCGCCCGGCTGCGTCATATCGACGAGATCGAGTCGTGTCACTCGGTGGCCGGGGACGAGAGCTATGTCCTGTTGGTGCGCGTCGCTTCGGCGCGGGCGCTGGAGGACCTGCTGCAGAGAATCCGCACAGCGGCCAATGTCCGCACTCGAAGCACCATCATCTTACAGACTTTTTACGAAGGCCGGACCCATCTACCGGAATAGTTCCTGTCGATCGGCATATAGCCAGTAAATATTGCGTTAGGATGGCCGCATGACGGCTGTCCTGAATTCTGCTGACCAGCTCCCCGCCGACCGTGTCCCCGCCCACGAGGTGCACGACGTATTGCGCCGCAGCATGCTGGCCGACGGCATGGATCTGGTGCTCGACCTCGACCGCTCCCGGGGATCGGTGCTGGTCGACGCCCGGGACGGCCGCCGCTACCTGGACATGTTCACGTTCTTCGCCTCGTCGGCGCTGGGGATGAACCATCCGGCCCTGGCCGAGGACGCCGCGTTCCGTGCCGAACTCGCCCAGGCCGCGGTGAACAAGCCCAGCAACTCCGATGTGTACACCGTGCCGATGGCGGGGTTCGTGCAGACGTTCGCCCGGGTGCTCGGCGATCCGGCGCTGCCACACCTGTTCTTCGTCGACGGGGGAGCGCTCGCGGTCGAGAACGCGCTGAAGGTCGCGTTCGACTGGAAGAGTCGCCACAATGAGGCGCACGGCATCGATCCGGCGCTCGGAACCCGGGTCCTGCACCTGCGCGGCGCGTTCCACGGCCGCAGCGGCTACACCCTCTCGCTGACGAATACCGACCCCAACAAGGTCGCCCGCTTCCCGAAGTTCGACTGGCCCCGGATCGACGCGCCGTACCTGCGCGCCGGCGCGGATATTGTTGCGCTGGAGGCCGAATCATTGCGACAGGCGCGTGCCGCGTTCGAGGCGCACCCGCACGACATCGCCTGCTTCATCGCCGAGCCGGTTCAAGGCGAGGGGGGTGACCGCCACATGCGCCCGCAATTCTTCGCTGCGATGCGGGCGTTGTGCGACGAGTTCGACGCGTTGTTCATCTTCGACGAGGTGCAGACCGGATGTGGGATCACCGGAACCGCCTGGGCATACCAGCAATTGGGTGTGATCCCGGATGTGGTGGCGTTCGGCAAGAAGACTCAGGTCTGCGGCGTGATGGCGGGCGGGCGGGTCGACGAGGTGCGCGACAACGTATTCCGGGTCAGCTCGCGGATCAACTCCACCTGGGGCGGTAATCTCACCGACATGGTGCGCGCCAGGCGCATTCTGGAGGTCATCGAGTCCGAGGGGCTGATCGACCACGCGTCCGCCGCGGGCGGGCACCTCCTGGATCGGTTGCGGGCGTTGGCCGTCGAGTTCGGGGACCGGGTGCGTGACCCGCGCGGCCGGGGATTGATGTGCGCGTTCAGCCTGCCCACCGCCGCCGAGCGCGACGAGCTGATCCGACGGCTGTGGGATCGCGGGGTGATCATGCTGGCCAGCGGGACCGACTCGGTGCGTTTCCGGCCGGCGCTGACGGTCACCTACGCCGAGATCGACGCCGCCGTCGAGGCGGTACGCGCCGTGCTCGCCGGCGGCTAGTCAGCGCTTGGGCTCTGCGGTGAGCCGGCGGATCATTCCTCTCAACCGCGGCAGATCGCTCCCGCTGACCAGGATGCAGTCGTGGCGTTCGGCCAGTTTCCTTGCCGCGGGTGTGAACTCGTTGTTGGTCACCACCATGGTGCGGGTGCAGTCCTGCATCGCGGCACCGGCCACCACCTCCTGGACGGCACCGGTGCCGACCGGGCGGGTCATGCGTTTGCACTGGATGGCCAACCGGTCCGGGCGGCGCCCGACGATCAGATCGACGCCCCAGTCGCCGGTGATCGACGTCATGATCACCGGAGCTCCACAGGAGCGCGCGAGTCGGGCGACATAGTCCTCGAACTCGGTGCCCGACATCAGGTCGATCGGGTTCTCGCTCGGGGCGGGGGTGCGCAGACCGGTCAGGAAGTGCGGCACCGCCGCCAACAGCACCGGCGCGGCCAGTGCGCCGGTCAGGGCCAACTGCCAGTCGGCACCCATTGCGTAGGCGGCGCCGCCGGCCGTGATGCCCACCGCAAGGGCGATCTTGATCCGCACCCACGCATGGTAAGCGGCGACTCCGACACGAGGTCGGCACCGTTACTGCAACCAGCCAGTTGCACAACCGGCGTTGTTGTGCAACTCTGGGGTTGCAGAAACCAGTCAACGGGGAGAAGACCATGACCGCACTTGAGATCACCCGCCACATCGACATCGCGGCGCCCATCACCACGGTGTGGGCCGCGCTCACCGAGGCGGACCTGATCGCCCGGTGGTTCGGCGACAGCGCCGAGTTGGACGCTGTCCCAGGAGGCGGCGGATTCTTCGGCTGGTCTGCACACGGAAAGTTCCGGGTGCGGGTGGAACAGGTCGACAAGCACCGGCTGCTGGTCTATCGGTGGGCACGCGAAGCCGATACCGACCCGGTGGCGGGGAACTCGACCGTGGTCCGGATCGAACTGGCCGAGATCGACGGCGGGACCCGGCTCGCACTGCTGGAGAGCGGGTTCGAGGAACTGGACAACCCGTCGGTCGCGCACGCCGAGAACGAGGGCGGCTGGACGTCCGAACTCGGCGAACTGGTCGAATTTCTGGCAGCCGCGCCGTGACCGCCCCGCCGGCGCTGCTGGCGGTGCTGGCCGACGAAACCCGTTGGCGCATCCTCACCGAGCTCGGCGCCCAGGAGCTGTCGGCCAGCGCGCTGGCCACCCGGCTCCCGGTGTCGCGGCAGGCGATCGCCAAACACCTGGCGGTACTCGCCCGGGCGGGTCTGGTCGAATCGGTCCGGGAGGGCCGCGAGGTTCGCTACCGCGCGATCGGCGCCCGGCTCAGCGCCCTCGGCAGCCAGCTCACAGTGATCGCGCAGCAATGGGATCGTCGCCTTCTGGCTATCAAGCACATCGCCGAAAGCATGGATGACCGGGCATAATCCATCGTGAGATGACTGATGGACAATATGTCGGCAACCACGCACCGGATGAGCCTCCCCTCGCCGGTAGCGGACATCATCATGTCGGCTGGTTCCGCTTCTACTTCGCCGACGAGCGTTGGGAATGGTCCGACGAAGTGGCGCGGATCCACGGCTACCGCCCCGGTGCGGTAGAACCCACCACCGAACTTGTGCTGTCGCACAAACATCCGGACGACTACGGACAGGTGGCCGCCACGCTGGAGGAGATCAGGCGGACCGGATCGGCATTCAGCACCCGGCACCGCATCGTCGACACCCGGGGACGGACACGTCACGTCCTGGTGGTCGCCGACCGGTTGTTCGACGATGCCGGCAGCGCGGTCATCGGGACCCACGGCTTCTACATCGACACGACGCCGACCACGCACACCGGTGCTCGTGAACAGCAGGATCGGGTGAGCGAGGCGGTGGCCGAGATCGCGGCGGCGCGCAGCGCCATCGAGCAGGTCAAGGGCATGCTCATGCTGGTCTACCGGATCACCTCCGATGCGGCGTTCGAATTGCTCAAGTGGCGATCGCAGGAGACCAACACCAAGCTCAAGGCCCTCTCCGAACAGATCCGCCAGGACTTTCTCGAACTCGACTACCAGGAGTTGCTGCCGCACCGCAGCGTCTATGACCGGTTGCTGCTGACGGCGCATCTGCGCGTCGAGCCCTGACGTTTACCGCCCGACCTGCTCGGGCACCCAACCGCCATGGCTACCTGCGCCACCTGTGGCAATGACTACGACAAGGCCTTCACCGTGCAGTGGGGCGGGCAGACCGCCACCTTCGACAGCGTGGAATGCGCAGCGGTCCAGATCGCGCCGGAGTGCGCGCATTGTGGCTGCCGCATCCTGGGGCACGGGCTGGAGGCCGGCGGCGCGATCTACTGCTGCGCCCACTGCAGCCGTGCCGCCGGGGAGCACACGTTGGTCGACCGGCAGCCGCAGAGTGAAGGGTAGTTCGATGCGTACCGAACCGCGGATCCACCGCGACGAGCCCGAAGTGCGCTCCGCCATCCGATTCGGACTGGTGACGGCGGTGCTCGGGGTGCTCTTCCTGATTGTGGCCGCCGTCCTGGCGCGTTCCTGTGATGACGCCGTGGTGGATTCGGCCTCGTGCGGCCGGCCGGAACGGCTGGTACTGGCGCTGGGTGCGCCGGTGATCTTGTTCGGCGGTGGGGTTTACGCGTTTGTGCGCACCTATCGGACGTGGAAGAACCGGCAGGTGTGGTGGGCCTGGCAGGGAGCAGGCTGGTTCCTGATGCTGCTGATGCTGACGGTGCTCACCATGAGCATGCCCGCGCTGGCCGGTTACCTCGGATGAGGCGGTTCGGCCCCCGCTCGCCGGATACGGACCTACTCTGGAGCTAGCCCGATTTCGGGTGATGGCGGAAGGAGTGGCCATGAAAGGCCCCAAGGATCCTGTCGATCACACCCGCACGACGCGCACGCACGCCGGCGAGTCCATGAAAGACAACCTGATCATGCCTGCCCTCATCCTGATCGGTCTGGCTCTCGTGATGTTCGTCGGCTGCCTGGCCGCGTTCGCCACCGGTAATCAGGCTGTCGGCCTGTTGCTGGGCTCCCTCTCGGCGGTCGGCTTCCTGGTCGGCGCGTTGTGGATGGCGGTCGAACACATCCGGGTGCGCCGCATCGAAGAACGTTGGTACGCCGCGCATCCCGAGGCGGCACGGCAGCGACCCGCCAGCTGAAACCGGGCTCGCGTAGCGGAGTAGGGGGCCGCAGACACGGAAAGGCCCAGCCCTGCGGGGGAGCTGGGCTGGGCCGATCCAAGTTTGCCGAAATCGCCCTACTGTTCGGACTTCTGGCGTTCTTCGGCCGCCTTCGCGCCGGCTCGGGCGCTGTCGGCCTCGGCTTCCTTCTTCGCCGCGTCGCGTTGAGCCTCGGCCTTGTCCTGCTGGGCCTCGCCCTCCCGGACAAGGTCATCGCGACCGGTCACGGTGCCGACGGCCTCCTTGGCCTTACCCTTGACGTCCTCGACGACGCCGCGAATGCCCTCTTCGGGTCCAGAGTTCTTGTCAGACATTGTCGAACCTTTCCGCTACACGAGTGGATTGGTGGCGTACACGGAGGGCTCGTTCCCTCACGCAGCGGAGGTTTCCCGATGCGCCCGCCGGCCAAACCTCGGCAACACGACGGATTTTCAGCTAACAGCCCGAAACCCGGGCCGGATGTATCGCAGTGGGGCGCAACGCCCCACGGACTCGCCGCCGCGAACTGCAGGCCGCAAAGATCAGGTTTGACGCCTCCGTAAACGGGGTACACCCCGGCTGCAATCATCGACGCTACGGAGGGCTCTCATGGGACGCGGACTCATCGGCACGCTCGTCTTGATCTGGCTGTTGATCGGGGTGTTCGCGGCATGGCAGCGCGACTACTTCGCCGGTGGAGCCACCAACTGCGCGACCGCGGGAACCATCGCACTGACCGTGGTCGCCGGGCCACTGAACTATGCGGGGGTGAACCCGAAGGTGACGGATTGCAAACTGCCAGAACCCAGTGCGATCGGATCGATGGAAATGAGGGTGTCGTGATACTGCTCGGAGCATTGCTGCTGATTCTCGGTTTCGTGCTGGACGTCTATCTGCTCTGGGTGGTCGGCGTCGTTCTCCTGGTCGTCGGGGCGGTGTTCTGGGCACTCGGAGCCATCGGGCGCCCGGTCGCCGGTCGCCGCGCGTGGTTCTAGTGGACCGTAATCGGCTTTGCGCCGTTCACAATCGGCCGCGAGGTCGACGTGGACCGGCTGGAGCCTGACCGGCGCTGGAACGAGAAGGCTCGTCATGAGACGAGCACGCAAAGGCTGGACCGCAACTGGTCCAGCCTTTTGCAGGAACTCAGGGTTGTCCAGACCGGCGTCCAGCTGCTGACCGGTCTGCTGTTGACGCTGCCGTTCCACGACGGCTTCGAGGATCTGCGCGCCGAACTGCGCATCGTCTATCTCTACACCGTCGCTTGCTCGATCGGGGCGACCGCTCTGCTGATCGCTCCGATCGGCATCCACCGGTCGATGTTTCGCCGGCACCGGCTCGACGTGGTCGTGACGACCGCGCACCACCTCGCCAACGCGGGCATTCTGCTGCTCGGGCTGACCCTCTCGGGTGTGATGGTGCTGATCTTCGGCGCGGTGCTCGATCTGCACGCCGGCATCGTGGCAGGTCTCTGCACGGCGCTGGGCATCGTGCTCTGCTGGTTGGTGCTGCCGGTGGGGTTGCGGGCGCTCGCCGGCCCGCCGCAGTCCTCGCAACCGGCGGACACGGACCCGGACCCGGCGCGGTGACGGGCCGGCGTTTGTCCGCCCCTCGATCGGGTATGCCGAGGTCATGACCGCATTCGGGTACACCTTGATGACCGAGCAGGCTGGTCCCAAAGATCTTGTTCGCCATGCTGTTTCCGCGGAGCAGGTGGGTTTCGACTTCGAGGTCTGCAGTGACCACTACTCGCCGTGGCTGGCCACCCAGGGGCACGCCCCCAATGCGTGGCCGGTGCTGGGCGCGGTGGCCCACGCGACTTCGAACGTCGACCTGTTCTCCTACGTGACATGTCCGACGATGCGTTACCACCCCGCGGTGGTGGCCCAGCAGGCCGCCACTGTGCAGATCCTGGCCGACGGCCGGTTCACCCTGGGGCTCGGCAGCGGCGAGAACCTCAACGAGCATGTCGTCGGGCAGGGTTGGCCCGCCGCCGGGCGCCGGCTGGACATGCTCGCCGAAGCGATCAGGCTCATTCGTGAACTGCTCAGCGGCGATCTGGTGGACTTCCACGGAGAGTACTTCAGCGTCGACTCGGCACGGGTGTGGGACGTGCCCGACGTGCCGGTCGGGCTGGCGGTGTCGATGACCGGGGACCGCTCGCTCGAACAACTGGCCGTGTTGGCGGACCACCTGGTCAACACCGCCCCGGACCGCGACGTCATCCACGGCTGGCACTCCGCTCGTCAGGGTATGGGGCTGGCCGAGGGCCGGATCATCGGCCAGCTGCCGATCTGCTGGGATCCCGACCGCGACACCGCGATTGCCCGGGCTCATGACCAGTTCCGGTGGTTCGCCGGGGGCTGGTCGGTCAACGCCGACCTGCCCACTCCGGCCGGTTTCGCCGCAGCCACCGAGTTCGTGCGGCCCGAGGACGTCGCCGCGGAGATTCCCTGCGGACCTGATCTGGACGCCGTCGTGGCGGCGGTGAAGCCATACCGCGACGCCGGATTCACCGACATCGCGCTGGTCCAGATCGGGGGTGACAGTCAGGACCGGTTCCTGGCCGAGGCGGCCGAACCCCTGTTGAACGCGCTGCGCTCCGAACTCGGGTGAGCGGTCCGGGCGCCGGTGGCTCAGGCCAACGGGTGCAGCAGTGAACTGTGTTCTGCCGACCAGCATTTCACCAGGTGCTCGGCCAGGAGGCCCTCCACGAGATCGTACGCGCGGATTCCGAACACGATGTCGTCGTTGAGTTCAGGCTCGGCCGCCAGCAGGTCCCGCACCACCTCGATGGCCCCACCGTCGTCCAACCACGCTTCGGCGTGTTGGCGGTAGAACCGGGTGCACGCCGGCGGTGCGTCCAATCGGTGCAACGCATCAGCGAGCCGTTGTGAGTAGGGCGGGGAGGTGATCTCGGCGGCCGCGAAATGGCCGACTGCCGCACCACGCATACTGCGGTGCAGACCGAACATCGACATCAGATTCACCACCGCCAGCGATTCCGCGGGCACCGCATTCAGATAGGCCAGGTAGGCGTCGTCCAAATCGGCGGCGGCCATGAGTTCGCCGAACAGTCGTTGATCCATGTGCGAGGCGTGCCCGGAACCGTAGTCATCGAATTCGATGGCCACGAAGGATGCTTTGGCCTGTCCGGTGAGCCGGGGTATCACCCATGCCTGCGGGTCTGCCTCCTTGAGGCGGTGCAGTGAGCGATGCACGAAGTATTCCCGCATCTGTTGCCAGGTGCCGCTGAGCAGGAACTGTGCCGGACCGCTGCCGTGCTCGGATTCGGCCGCCACCCGTTGCATCTCGTCGGCCGCGGACACCCCGTGCACATCCGGAACCCGGTCGCGCAGGTGGTCCAGGAACACCCGCTCCAACCGGCCGCGCAGGCCGATCAGGTCGGCGTCCCACTCGAAACTCGGGTCGACGCCCGCGAATCCGCGGTAAGCCAGCTCGTAGCACACATACAGCGTCAGCTGGATGTCGAGTCCCAGCGGATCCGCCGCCCCCGGCCGGACCCGGGTGAGATCCTGCACCCGCCCCGCCAGATGAGCCGTCACCGCCGCCGACGTGGGGCCGGCGGCGGCGGGTAGGGCAGGGGAGAGGCTCTTGCTGGGCGTCACGGCGGCGCGGTCGCGGGTGGCCTGGACGGCGCCTATCCGCGCACTCTCCGCCACCGCGACGACAGCTGTTCGCCACCCTGCTCAAGAGCGGTCTCGGCCAGTTCCGTGCCCCGGCGGCGCGCCTGCTCTGCCAGCGGTGCGGCCTTGTGGGCGCCCTTCTGCAATGCCAGTGCGCTGCGCTCGTAGGCCTCGGCGGCCAGCGGTGCGGCCTTGTCGGCGCCCTTCTGCAATGCCAGTGCGCTGCGTTCGAAGGCGGTGGCGGCCAACGGCGCCGCCCGGTCCTCGGCCTTGCGCAACGCGTGCGCGCTGCGCTCGTATGCGGTGGCGGCCAACGGTGCCGCCCGGTCGAGTGCGGTTTCGGCAAGTTCGCGTCCGCGCTCGACGCCGACCTGGACGCCGTGGCTCAGTTTCTCGGTGAGTTCCGCGTCGATCAGGGCGTCGTTCGACGAGGGCAGCACCGCGGAGACCTTCTCGGCCACCCGACGTCCGGCGCGGCGGCCGCGCCAGCCCAGTGACGGCTTGCCGGCGGTGTCGGCGGAGGCGAGTACCAGGCCGCCGATCAAGCTCAGATCGGTCAGGAAGCCCAGGCGTTTTTCTGCCTTGAGCGCGGGATCGCTTTCCTCCCAGAACATGTGCTTGCCCAGATTGCCCGGGACGACGGTCGCCGCCAGCAGTGCCGAGGCCACCCGCGGGATGCGGCCGGTGGCCAGCAGCAGGCCACCGCCGATCTGCACGGCGGCATTGATCCGGGCAACGGTGACGGCGTTGTCCGGGATCTGATCGGCCACCGGACTCGGGAGCGACTGCGCGGCATCCAGCGTCGGCTGCACCACCTGGGCAGCGGGCTTGACGTCTCGGAGGGCTTCGATTCCCTGGCCGATGAACGCGGCGGACAACAGCGGGCGGGCAATTCTGCGTACCAACATGGGCCAGGAGTGCCCGCCGGGCGGACTTTGCAAACCAGTTCGGGGCGGGATCTGATCTAGAAAAGGATGGCCGACCGGCGACCGAATCCCGATGGCGGTCAGTCGCGGCGGTCGGCGTCATCCGCGTCGAAACCCGCGGCGGCATCCTCGTCTTGCTCCTGCCAATCCGCTTCCGGCGCCTCCATGGGCGGCCCGACCGACCCGAGGTTGGGCGCCTCCTCATCGGGGACGACTTCGGAGGCCTGGCGAAACTGTTCGGCGGCGTCGGCCGCCGGAACATCGTCGGGTACGTCCTGGCTTGTCATAGCCGGGTGATTACCCAGGTCTGGGCGGCCGAAACGGCGCGGACGACCGCCATGTTTGAGCATCCCATGGTTCTGGGTACAGGGCGTCTCGTGCAGAAATCAGGCCATCATCGGACCGAGCATCAGAAATGCGGCGCCGTACACACCGATGGCGAACAGAACGGCAATGATCAGGACCACGGCTACCGCGATGAGTATTCCGCGCAACGTGTGGTTGCTCATGCCGCAGGATTACCCCATGTGGGTCGGGGTGACACACCAGCGAGGCGGTGCAGCACCGTTGGTTAACGACGATCAGATGTGGGGTAACCTCCGAGCGGACTCAGCGGGAGGTCAGATGGTGCAGGGTACGGGCACGTACGACGGCGCAGTCGTCGGAGACAGATCGGTCGAATTTCGGGTGGCCGCCACGGTGGAGAACCTGGCTGTGTTGCGTGCGCTGGTCGCCGCCGTTGCCACGTTCGAGGATCTGGATTTCGATGCGGTCTCCGATCTGCGGTTGGCCGTGGATGAGGCGGCGACCCGCCTGATCCGGTCGGCCGCCGCGGGGTCGGCGTTGGTCGTGCGGGTGGAACCGCGCGATGACGCGGTTGTCGTGCACGCCTCCACCAAGTGCGAGACCGACGAGGACACCATTGTGTCTCCCGGCAGCTTCAGCTGGCACGTCCTCAGCTCGCTCACCGACGAGGTCAGCACGTTCAACGGCGCCGGACGGGTCTTCGGGATTTCGCTCACTGCGAGACGAGCGAGCCTGTTGCAGTGACCTCGGAATACGCCGATGTCCTGGAGATGTTCCGCGAACTACGCGAACTTCCCGCTGACTCAACAGAATTCGCGCGTCAACGGGAGAAGATCGTGCAGCGGTGCCTGCCGCTGGCGGACCACATCGCGCGCCGATTCGAAGGGCGTGGTGAGGCCCGCGACGATCTGGTCCAGGTAGCGCGCGTCGGTCTGGTCAACGCGGTCAACCGTTTTGACGTCGATGCCGGTTCGGATTTCGCCTCCTACGCGGTTCCGACCATCATGGGCGAGGTGCGCCGGCACTTTCGGGACAACGGTTGGTCGGTCAAGGTGCCACGCCGGCTCAAGGAGCTGCATCTGCGGCTCGGCGCTGCCACCGCGGAGCTGTCGCAACGGCTCGGGCACGCACCGACCGCCTCGGAGCTGGCAGCCGAACTCGGTATGGACCGGCAGGAAGTCGTCGAGGGATTGATCGCGGGCAGCTCGTACAACACGCTGTCCATCGACAGCGGTGGTTCCGGCGACGACGAGGCCCCGGCGATCGCCGATACGCTCGGGTCCCCGGACGACGCGCTGGACCAGATCGAGAATCGGGAGGCGCTGCGCCCACTGCTGGCGACCCTGCCCGAACGCGAGCGGACCGTGCTCATACTTCGGTTCTTCGAATCGATGACCCAGTCCCAGATCGCCGAGCGAGTGGGCATCTCGCAGATGCATGTGTCGCGGCTGCTGGCGAAATCGCTGGCGCGCCTGCGTGACGAGCTGCAGTAGCGGTTCAGCTCGCTTCGCGCAGACCGGACAGTGCATGATCGGGGTCGCAGATCTGCAACATCCGTTCGACTGCGGCGCTGGTCAGCATGCTCCACTGCGCACCCTCGGCCGCAGCCTGCACGCCCACCTTGTGGATGGCCGAAAAAGCTTCTGCGGCAAAGAATGTCACGCCGCTGAGGTCGAGGATGAGTCTGTCGGCGTTGCGCAGGCGCAGCTGGATGTGGGCGCTGAACTCGTCGGTGTTGGCGGCGTCGAGCTCGCCTTCCACGGTCACGACCACCGTTGACGGCGGGCAGGCCTGGGTATCGTAACGTGCGCGATTGTGGGTGGAATACGTCATTGTGACTCCCTCGGTCGGAAAGCACTCCGATGAACCTGATGGTGCTGGGACGCGTCGACGTGTTCCGGTCCGGAGAATGAAAGCCGCTCGTAGCCATGAGCGAGAGATAATTACCACGTTGTCAGTGCTGAACCACGTGGTCTGAATGCCGGTCGATGGCAATGACGCGTCTTGCCCGGCTGTGAACTCAACCTGTTCTCGACCCTACGCCACATCACCCGTCAGGACAATCGCCTGACGAATCAGGTGGCGCGGGTCTCCACGCCGGCTATTTTTGGCGCGAACGTCCGCCACCCGGGCATCCGGGCGGACGGACGCCGGTACACACTGATGCCATGACCAGTGATGCCACCGCGGCCGGCATGGTGCTGGCCGCCGGCGCCGGAACCCGGTATGGAATGCCGAAAGTCCTTGCCGAGAACGGCATTTGGTTGCAGAAGGCGGTGGCGGCGCTGGCCGGCGGCGGGTGCGACGAGGTGATCGTCGTCTTGGGTGCGGCCGGCCCGGACCGGGTGGACCTTCCCGCGCCCGCGCGGGCCGTGCACGCCCGAGGGTGGGCGGACGGGTTGTCGGCGTCCCTGCGGGCGGGGCTAGAGGCATTGACCGTCGACTCCGGCGCTGTCTTTGCCGTCGCGCATCCGGTCGACACGCCCGACGTCGGGGCGGCGGTGGTGAGCCGGGTCCTGCAGGCCGCCCGGGCATCGGATTCGGGCCTGGCCCGAGCGGTCTACCTAGGGCGACCGGGACATCCGGTCGTGCTGGCCCGCCGACACTGGCCGGCGCTGCTGGGCGAACTGCGCGGCGATGTCGGAGCCGGGCCGTTCCTGCGGGCCCGCGCCGACGTCATCGCCGTCGAATGCGGGGATCTGGCCACCGGGGCCGATATCGACACGCCGGCCTGAGAATCAGGTGTGCACGTGCAGGCCGAGTTGGGCCGACGCGTAGCGCCGCACGGTGTCCTCGGACATGGCCGCGGCGTCCTCGAACCCCGGACGTGCCCGGCTGGCCATGAATCCGGTGGTGCGGTCCAGGGTGATCTCGGCCAGCAGTTCACCGGTGGACGGCTCGCACACCGCCCAGGTGTAGCGGGTATCGGACTCCCAGCCGTCGGCCGCGTCGTCGATGTAGTCCAGATCGGTCTCGCCGAGATCGGCCAGCGCCGGCCGGTCGTCGACGCGATCGTCGTAGCGCAGTCCGCGCAGGTACCACTGGCCGTTGTTGATCTCTACCGGTTCCATCAGGTCTCCAGAATGGCCAGTGGCCGCTCATCACGTGCAATGAGCGGCCACTCGACAGAGGTTTCGGCTAGTCCTTGATCTCGGCGATCACGGTGCCCTGGGTGATGGCCGCGCCGGCCTCCACCGACAGCCCGGTGATGGTGCCGTCCTTGTGGGCGGTGACCGGGTTCTCCATCTTCATCGCTTCCAGGACCACGACCAGATCACCCGCGGAGACCTGCTGGCCCTCTTCCACCGCGACCTTGACGACCGTGCCCTGCATGGGTGCGGTCACCGAGTCGCCGGAAGCGGCCGCGGCGCCGCCGGCGCCACGCTTGCGGGCCTTGGGCTTCTTACGGATCGCGCCGCCGCCGCCGGCACCGCCACCGATGGCCAGGTCACCGGGCAGCGAGACCTCGAGACGACGACCGCCGACCTCGACCACGACCTTCTGCCGGGGCAGGTTGTCCTCTTCGTCGAGCGGCTCGCCACCGGTGAAGGGCTCCACCGTGTTGTCCCACTCGGTTTCGATCCAGCGGGTGTGCACGTCGAACTTGGTGCCGTCGCCGATGAAAGCGGGATCGGAGACCACGGCGCGGTGGAACGGGATGACGGTCGCCAGGCCCTCCACGTTGAACTCGGCCAGGGCGCGGCGCGAACGGGCCAGGGCCTCGTCGCGGGTCGCGCCGGTGACGATCAGCTTGGCCAGCATGGAGTCGAACTGCCCGCCGATGACCGAACCGGTCTCCACGCCGGAGTCCATCCGCACGCCGGGGCCGGTCGGGGGCTCGAACTTGCTGACCGGGCCGGGGGCGGGCAGGAAGCCGCGGCCGGCGTCCTCACCGTTGATCCGGAACTCGAACGAGTGGCCGCGCGGCTCCGGATCCTCGGTGATGTCGAGGGCTTCACCGTTGGCGATCTTGAACTGCTGCAGCACCAGATCGATGCCCGAGGTCTCCTCGGTGACCGGGTGTTCCACCTGCAGGCGGGTGTTGACCTCGAGGAAGCTGATCAGGCCGTCCTGGCCGACCAGGTACTCGACGGTGCCGGCACCGTAGTAGCCGGCCTCCTTGCAGATGCGCTTGGCCGACTCGTGGATCTCCTTGCGCTGCGCGTCGGTGAGGAACGGGGCCGGGGCCTCTTCCACCAGCTTCTGGAAGCGGCGCTGCAGCGAGCAGTCGCGGGTACCGGCGACGACCACGTTGCCGTGGGTGTCGGCGATGACCTGAGCCTCGACGTGGCGCGGCTTGTCCAGGTAACGCTCCACGAAGCACTCGCCGCGACCGAAGGCGGCGACGGCCTCACGAGTGGCCGACTCGAACAGCTCGGGGATCTCCTCGAGGGTGCGCGCCACCTTCATGCCGCGGCCACCGCCGCCGAAGGCGGCCTTGATCGCGACCGGCACGCCGTACTCCTTGGCGAACGCGACGACCTCGTCGGCGTCCTTGACCGGGTCCGGGGTGCCCGGGACCAGGGGAGCGTCGGCCCGCGCGGCGATATGGCGGGCGGTGACCTTGTCGCCGAGGTCACGGATGGACTGCGGGCTGGGGCCGATCCAGATCAGCCCGGCGTCGATGACGGCCTGGGCGAACTCGGCGTTCTCCGAAAGGAACCCGTACCCGGGGTGGATGGCGTTGGCGCCGGACTTCTGCGCGGCTTCGAGCAGCTTCTCGAACACCAGGTAGGACTCGGCCGAGGTCTGACCACCGAGCGCGAACGCCTCATCGGCGAGCCGCACGTGGGGTGCGTCGGCGTCCGGCTCGGCGTAGACGGCCACGCTGGCCAGCCCGGCGTCTTTCGCGGCTCGGATCACACGGACAGCGATCTCCCCGCGGTTGGCGACGAGCACCTTTGAGATCTTCGAGCTGGCGTGACTGGGCACTGGGCCTCCTGAATGGCATGTTCTCTAAGAAACGTCTTTAAGAATGTATCGGGCGAAGTTTAAGCGTCCAATTCCGGGGGTGGCGAGTCGGACCCCCGAAATTCCGGCGAGATACCGTCGACCTTCCGGTAAGCCGCTTTTGTTACTGGTCGGTACAGGTGATGTGTGCTGGGCGAACGGGCGAGACCCGGCCACCGCACCGGCATGCGTGCCCGCCGGTCGACATGCTGCCAGACCATCACACACGACACCGGACATCGGTTCAACCGGACGCGCGGCTCAACCGAACAGTGTGGGAATGCCCTCCATCGACGGTCCGGGTTCCACCCCGAGCACATTGGCCAGCAGCGAAGGAGCCACGTCCAGGACGTCGACTTCCTTGCGTGAGGGATCGGGCCGCACCCCGGCGCCCGCGGCCAGCAGGATGCCCTCCGGGATGTGATAGCCGGTGTTCACGCCACCGACCCGGCTGTGCGGAGCGAACCCGAGATCGGAAGCGCGCGCGGTCGACTCCTGATCGGCGCCGACCGGGCGGAACCGCAACACGGGATCGGAGCCGGCCTCGACCGCGTAGTCGGTGCCGAACGTGACCGTTCGGCCCTCCACCCGCACCCGCGCGAACAGTGGGCCGCCGCCGTCCACACTCACCGATTCCAGCGGTCCGGTGGCGGCTTTGGCGTCTGCCTCGGAGCCGAACACCAGCGACAGCATGGGGTACATCGCCAGGCCCAGTCCGGTCGCCGCCGCGTTCAGCCCGGCCACCAGCTTGGTGTGGTCATCGAGCACCAGGCAGGTGTCGTCGGACTTGACGACCTCGACCGGTCCCTGGCCCATGCTGGCCGACAGGACCAGCATCGACCGGGGGTTCCTGGCGATGAACCGGCGGATCCGGCCGAGTTGACGATCGGCGATATCCATTGCCGCGACGATGAATTCGCCGTAGACATCGTCGGGGGAGTACTCGTATCGGTCGGTGTAACCCGGCATCCCGTCGCCCCAGAACCGGTGCATCATGCCGGCGACGTGGTTGGTGAAGAAGACGCTGAGCCGGGGCCGGTGCCTGCGGTGCAGAGCCCAGTAGAGATCGAAGCCCAGCGGTGCCTGCATGGCCGAGCGGAACGCCTTGTTCCGCGGATCGCGGCGTTCCTTGACCAGGTGGGTGCCGATCGTCGCGATCGAGCGCGGTGTCAGGCCCTGGCGCAACAGGCTCAAGCCCGTGCCGGCGAGCGTCTTCGGGTGCAGCGCGGCGTTCGGCGAGAAACCGTTCTCGCCGGTCATCGCGAGGTTGAACGCCTGGAAGCGTTGCACTGCCACGGGGTAGGCGACGGCGTCCTGGCTGAAGGTGTCGGGGACGTAGAAGCCTCCGTGCCGGAATTCGCGGGCCGGCCAACTCTGCATCGGTCCGAAGATCCCGACGGACAGCCCCGCGTTCTCGGCGACGGTCCAGATCGGGTCACCGCGGAAGGTCGTCGGATCCTGACCGAGATCGAAGGAATTGTGGGAGTAGGTGGACGAATGCAGCGTCGGCCAGGTACGCCAGGGCTGCAGCCCCTGCAGTTCCTCGCGGTCCTCGTGCACGGTGGTCAGCGATTGGCCCTCGGCGAGCAGCGCAGCCAGATGTGAACCGGGCCGGTTCTCGACGTAGATGTCGACGACATCCCACGGCACTTCGTTGAGCTCGTAGAGGATGACGTCCCGGGCTTGCTGGTTCATCGAGCCGGGCCCCCCTTTCCATGGTCCGAATCGCCGCGCGTGGTCACACCAGTGCCTCGACACGTGGGTAAAGCGTCGCCCGCCGGCCCACCGGCCCGCGCGACACCGTCATTCTGGCAGGGTTTGCCACAAATTTCGCTATAGGCCGAAAATTGACGGGCCAGACAATGATCTTGCCATCGGCGGCCGCCGGCTACTGCGTGCGCAACCGCCGTTTGATCCGCGTCAGCATCGCCGACATCCCGCGCAACCGCAGCGGGCTGATGAGCGCCGCGAGGCCGAGATCGGCGTAGAAGTCGTCGGGCACCGCGAGGATGTCCGCCGCGGACTGGCCGTCCAGGCCGGCCGCCAGGATCGACGCGAAACCCCGGGTGGTCGGCGCCTCGGCCGGCGCACTGAAGTACAGCCGGACGTGCTCGGGATCGGCCGCGTCGACGTCGAGGAACAGCGGTGACTGGCACTCGGGAACCGGCTCCATCGCCGCTTCCTCGAGGTGGGCCGGCAGCGCGGGCAGTTCATTGGCGAACTCCAGCAGCAGCTGCAGCTTGTCCTGGCCGGTGACGTCCTGGAAGTCGCTGACGACCTCGGCGAGGGCCTCGGGCATCGTCATGACGAGATCACTTCGACGGTGCTTCGCCCGGCTCGGGCCCGACGGCGACCGGGACGCGCACGGCATTGCCCCACTCCGTCCAGGACCCGTCGTAGTTGCGCACATTCGGCAGGCCGAGCAGATGGGTCAGCACGAACCAGGTGTGGCTGGAGCGTTCGCCGATACGGCAGTACACGATCGTGTTGTCGTCGGCGCTCAGGTGCCCGTACAGCGCATCGAGTTCGGCACGGCTGCGGAAGCGTCCGCTGTCCTCGGCGGCCTTGGCCCACGGGATCGACACCGCGGTCGGGATGTGCCCGCCGCGCAGAGCGCCCTCTTCGGGGTAGTCGGGCATGTGGGTGCGCTCGCCGGTGTACTCCTGCGGCGAGCGGACATCGATCAGCGGCTGGTCGCCCAGCGCGGCCAGCACGTCGTCGCGGAACGCCCGGATGGCGGCGTCGTTGCGCTCCACCACCGGGTAGCCGGTGCTCGTCCGGGTCGGGACGTCCAGGGTGGTGTCCCGGCTGTTGGACACCCACAGGTCGCGGCCACCGTCGAGCAGGCGCACATCCGGGTGGCCGAACAGGGTGAACACCCACAGCGCGTAGGCCGCCCACCAGTTGCTCTTGTCCCCGTAGATCACCACGGTGTCGTCACGGGAGATGCCCTTGCGGTCCATCAGCGCGGCGAACTGGGCCCCGTCGATGTAGTCGCGGACGGTCGGATCGTTGAGGTCGGTGTGCCAGTCGATCTTCACCGCACCGGGGATGTGACCGGTGTCGTAGAGCAGTACGTCCTCATCGGACTCGACGATGGCAAGTCCGGGGCGACCGAGGTTGGCCGACAGCCAATCCGCGGTCACCAACCGTTCCGGGTGCGCGTAGGCGGCGAGGGCAGGGTCTGGATCGGCAGGAAGCGACACACGACGAGCGTACCCATCGGTGTTGACCTGCCGCTCGAGAGTCTCGGCCCGGCGCCGGGCGGGGGGCCTAGGGTAGGCAGTCCGCCGCCGGGATCAGGTCGGCCCGCATGTTGCGTTGCATCATGGTCAGCGCCGATTTGCCCAGGTCGGCGTCGATGTGGGCGACCGCATCCGGTGGGACCACCACGTTGTAGTGCCGGACGTAGGCGTCCAGGGCGGTGTAGAGCACGCACTGTTCGGTGACCTGACCGGTGATCACCAGGCGTTCGGGTTGCAGCTGCTGCAGCAGGTAGTCCAGTTGTGTCGAGAAGAACGCACTGTGCCGAACCTTGGTCAGCCGCAGACAATCCGGGGTCGGCAGGATGGCCTTCACCAGGTCCGGGCGTGCCCCGTCGAGTGCCTTGGCCACGATGTCGTCCCAGGTGCCGGTGAAATCGCCGAAGTTGTCATTGACGTAGATCACGTCCACGTCCTCGTGCCGGCGCCCCTCGGTGATCAGGTCGGCCAACGGGTCCACCATGTCGGCCACGCTGGCGGTGAGCTGTTCGGCATCGGGGTGCTCATAGGCGTTGAGCATGTCCACAACCAGTAACGCGGTGTCTGCCATGGCGCCGGAGTACCCGGAGACCGGAGTTTCGATACGTGTTGGCTGCGATCCTCGGCCTACACGTCGGTGGCGACGCCGTTGGCCTGCCAGAGCGCGGCGACCGAGATCCCCATGCGCGCCAGCAGCTTTCGTAACAGCGGAAGGCTCAGACCGATCACGTTGGACGGGTCGCCCTCGATCCGGTCGATGAACCAGCCGCCCCGACCGTCGATGGTGAAACCGCCTGCGACGTGGAGCGGTTCACCGCCGGCCAGATAGGCATCCAGGTCCTCCTCGGACGGCGTGCCGAAGTGCACCGCGGTGCTGCCGGTCCGGTTCGCTTCGTCGACGACCACACCGTCGCGTACCCGCAGCACGCTGTGCCCGGTGTGCAGCATCCCGGTGCGTCCGGCCGAGGCCTGCCATCGACGCCGTGCCGCCTGGACCGAGCCCGGCTTGCCGGCGAGCTCGCCGTCGATCTCCAGCATCGAATCGCAGCCGACCACCACACAGTCGGCGCGGACGTCCTCGCCGAGAAGCTCGGCGACGCGGCCGGCCTTGGCCCCGGCCAGCGCGGCGACGACCGTCGCGGGAGGGTCCTCGGACATCCGCGCGATGATCGCGTCCTCGTCCACGTCGGACACCGTGACCAGGGGATCGACCCCGGCTCCGCGGAGCACACTGAGTCGACCTGCCGACGCGGAGCCGAGAACGAGCCGCGTCACCTCCGCAGGTGGGTCCGCTCCAGCAGGGTCACCCGCTGCCAGCTGTGGCTCTGGTAGCGCAGCCGGTCCACCGGATGCCCCCACAGGTTCGCCTCGGTGACGGCCGGCTCACCCGGGCCGCCACCCGCCGCCGACAGCACACCGATCAGTGCGGCCAGGTCTTCGGCGGTCGGCTCACCCTTGAGCACCTTGATGTGCGGCTCGTGCGCCGCGGTCGCGGTCTCCGTATCAGGCACAGCCACCGTCTCCTTCGGCTCGCTCACAGCGGAATGTTCCCGTGCTTCTTCGGCGGTACCTGGCTGATCTTGCGCTCCAGCAGGCGCAGCGAGGTCGCCACGTAGCCGCGGGTGTGCGACGGCGGGATGACCGCGTCGACGTAACCGCGCTCGGCGGCGATGTACGGGTTCACCAGGGTGTCCTCGTAGGTCTGCTGCAGCTCCAGGCGCAGCGCGTCCACGTCCTGGCCCTCGGCGGCGGCCTGCTTGAGCTCGGAGCGGTAGACGAAGCCGACCGCGCCGGAGGCGCCCATGACCGCGATCTGGGCGGTCGGCCAGGCGACCACCACGTCGGCGCCCATGTCCTTGGAACCCATCACGCAGTACGCGCCGCCGTAGGACTTGCGGGTGATGACGGTGATCTTGGGGACGGTCGCCTCGCCGTAGGCGTACAGCAGCTTGGCGCCGCGGCGGATGATGCCGTCGAACTCCTGGCCGGTGCCGGGCAGGAACCCGGGAACGTCGACCAGCAGCACGATCGGGATGTTGAAGGCGTCGCAGGTGCGGATGAAGCGGGCGGCCTTCTCGGAGGCCTTGATGTCCAGGCAGCCGGCGAACTGGGTCGGCTGATTGGCGACGATGCCGACGGAACGACCGTCAACCCGGCCGAACCCGATGATGATGTTCTGGGCGTACCCGGCCTGCACCTCGAGGAACTCGTCATCGTCGAGGATGCGCGAGATGACCTCGTGCATGTCGTACGGCTGGTTCGGCGAATCCGGGATCAGCGTGTCGAGTTCGATGTCCTCGCCGGTGAGGTTCTCTTCGATGGAACCCGTCGGTGCGGGCACCGGGTACCGCGGCGGATCGGCGTAGTTGTTCAGCGGCAGGTAGCCCAGCAGGTCGCGGACGTAGTCCAGGGCGTCCTGTTCACCGGAGGCGACGTAGTGCACGGTGCCGGACTTGGCCATGTGGGTCTGGGCGCCGCCCAGCTCCTCCATGGTGACGTCCTCGCCGGTGACGGTCTTGATGACATCGGGGCCGGTGATGAACATCTGGCTGGTCTGGTCGACCATGACGATGAAGTCGGTCAGCGCGGGGGAGTACACGTGACCACCCGCGGCGGCACCCATGATCAGCGAGATCTGCGGGATCACACCGGAGGCCTTGATGTTGTTGTGGAAGATCTTGCTGTACAGCCCGAGCGAGACCACACCCTCCTGGATGCGGGCGCCGGCGCCGTCGTTGATGCCGATCAGCGGGCGGCCGGTCTTGATGGCCAGCTCCTGGACCTTGACGATCTTCTCGCCGTAGACCTCGCCGAGGCTGCCGCCGAACACCGTGGCGTCCTGGCTGAACACGCAGACCTCGCGGCCGTCGATGGTGCCGTAGCCGGTCACCACACCGTCGCCGAGCGGGCGGTTCTTCTGCAGACCGAAGTTGGTGCTGCGGTGCTTGGCCAGCGCGTCGAGTTCGACGAACGAGCCCTCGTCCAGCAGTGCGTAGATGCGCTCGCGGGCGGTCAGCTTGCCCTTGGCATGCACCTTCTCGACCGCCGCCTCACCCACCGGGTGCAGCGCCTCTTCCGCGCGCTTGCGCAGGTCGGCCAGCTTGCCGGCCGTGGTGTGAATGTCCGGTACGTGCTCTGCCGCCGGCTCGATAGTGCTCGTCATGGTCGTCGATGTTAACGGTTCTCTAAGAAGTCGGACAGCTGGGTGTGGTTTGTGTCGGACCCTGCGCCATCGACGGCCGTGCTCACCGGGTGTTTCCGCCGCTGCGCCCGTAGTTTGCCGTGCGCTCGGGCGGGTGGCCGAGGCATTCCGCTCAGACATTTGCCGGCGGTATTCGTCCGGTGGCACTCGCGCGCGGAACCGACTAAACAGAGTTATTGCGAAATAACTGCAACGTTGCGCTCGTGACGGACGATTCGGCGATCGGGTCCGGTGGCCACCATCGGTGCGTTGGCAATATAGTTCGCTGAGCCGAAAGACGATTGCTGGCAGCCGGCAGCGTGGTGTGGTTCGGTGTGGGCGCGGGTCGAGCGGTGACCGACGGCCTGGAGAGGAACGGCAGTGTGACGACTCAGCGCGCTTACGACGGCGTGGACGGTCCCCGCGTGGTGATCGCACACGACTACCTGACCCAGCGCGGGGGCGCCGAGAAGGTCGTGCTGTCCATGAGCAAGGCGTTTCCCGATGCACCGATCTACACCCTGCTCTACGACCCGGCCGGCACCTACCCCGAATTCGCCGACCGCGATGTGCGGGTGTCGCCGCTGAACCGGCTCGCGTTCTTCCGCAAGCAGCACCGCGCGGCGCTGCCGCTCCTGCCGGCGGCCGCGTCGTCGATGTTCGTCGACGCCGATGTGGTGGTGACCAGCAGCAGCGGCTGGGCGCACGGTTTCCGCACGAACGGCGCCAAGCTGGTGCACTGCCACACCCCGGCGCACTGGCTCTACACCCCGGACATGTACCTCAAGGACCAGGGCGACGGCATCAAACGCGGCCTGCTGAAGGTGGCCGGACCGGCGCTGAAGGCGTGGGACCGTCGCGCCGCGCGGACGGTGGACCGGTATCTGGCGGTTTCGACGATGATCAAGGACCGCATCGAGGGCGCCTATGGCATCGAGGCGGACGTGCTGCCCTCGCCGGTGGCGATGCGCACCGACGTCGAGGTGGAGCCGGTGCCGGCCGTCGCCGAGTGGGCGACCGAGGACCAGCCGTTCTACCTGTGCGTGTCCCGGCTGATGCCCTATAAGAACGTCGACAAGGTGGTCCGTGCCTTCGCCGGCAGCGACCGCCGGCTGGTGGTGGTGGGCCGCGGCCCGGAGGCCGGTCACATCGAGTCGATCCGCACCCCGAACGTGGCACTGCTCTCGGACCTGACCGACGCGCAGATGGCCTGGCTGTATCAGTCGTGCCGGGCCCTGATCGCGGCCAGCTACGAGGACTACGGCCTGACCCCGATCGAGGCCGCGGTGTGGGGCAAACCCGCGGTGGTGCTGCGCTGGGGAGGCTTCCTGGACACCGTGATCGACGGCGTCACCGGGACATTCTTCGATGAGCCGCAAGCGGATTCGATCGCCGCGGCCCTGGACCGTTTCGCCACCCTGAGCTTCGACCCGCAGCTCATCTGCAAGCACGCGGACCAGTTCACCGAGCAGCGTTATTCGCAACGTCTCTACGAGGCGGTCGACGGACTCGTTGCACCGTGCTGAGGGGGCCGGCCGGATTCGGAGACGATTCTGTACTCGGGCCGGGCGACTCAGGGCATGTGGCCACCGGATCGGCACACCGGTCGCTATCGTTTACGCGGATTCCTCAACAAGGAGCGATGATTCATGTTTCGTGAACCGGCTTCGGCAGATCCGGCTGACATAGCCCGGAAGAAGGCCGCCGCTCCGGCGCTGAGGATGGCGCCGAAGTCGGAATACGTTCTCGACGAGAACAACCGGGTGACCCACTACAAGATGCAGAGCCTCGGGTTCGTCCCGAAGGCGAAGAACCGCATCGGTGAACTGGTCTTCAACCTTCTGGTCACCTACATCCCGTCGCACCGGATCCGGCAGGGCTTCCTGCGGTTGTGCGGGGCCAAGATCGGTAAGCACTGCTCGATCCTGCGCGGCACCACGGTGCTCGACCCGGCGTACCTGACCATCGGTGACGGCGTGGCCATCGGTTTCCGCTGCATGCTCGACGCGCGCGCCGGCATCTACATCGGCAACCAGGTCACCATCGCCAGCGATGTGCAGATCATCGGCGGCGGCCACGACGTCAACCACCCGGACTTCCTGCCGGTGCCGATCCCGACGGTGATCTGCGACTACGTGTGGATCGCCAGCCGGGCGATGGTGCTGCCGTCCCTCGTCGGCCGCGGCGCGGTGGTGGCCGCGCAGGCGCTGGTCACCAAGGACGTCGAAGAACTCAGCATCGTGGGCGGCGTGCCGGCCAAGGTGATCGGTAAACGTGATCCAGATGTATTGCTGTACACCAACACTCGTCGACCCCCGCCGTTCTACTGATGGCTGATCGGTTACGCGAGAACCGGTTGGTCTTCGTCGCGCCCGACGACGGGCAGACCGCGGTGGGTGACTATGCGCAGGATCTGGTGGACGCGCTGCGCCCGCATTTCGGTGAGATCGCCGAAGTTCGCACCGCCGGCCCCGGCCTGGACACCCTCGCCGACATCCGTCGGCACCGGACCCGGGTGCGCAAACTGGTCGCCGACGGACCGCCGGGGCGCACCCTGGTGCACGCCGAACTGTCCACCGGCGTGATGCCCACCTTCTGGGCGGTGGCCGGCCTGTCCGGGGTGCCCGTGACGGCCACCATCCACGACCCGCCGCAGGGCCTGTGGTTTCTGGCCCGTCCCCGGTTCATCGCCAGGTCCCGCCTGCTCACCCACGGCATCCACTACCCGCTGCGTCCGCTGTCGCGGGCCATCGAAGGCCGGGTGCACGGGAACCGGACCCTGATCGCGCTGACCGAGACCGGGCGCCGGTCGATCGAACGGACCTACCCGCGCACCCACACCGCATACATCCCGCACCTGGTGCGCGAGCGGCCGGTCATCGTGCCGGCCCAGGACCGCCCCAAGGCGGTCGGCTTCTTCGGATTCGTCTACCGGGGCAAGGGTTTCGACCAGATCGCCGAGATCCGTGCCCAGCTGCCCGATGACATCGAGATCCGGGTCGCCGGCCGCGGCACCGAGGAGCTGCCCCGGGCCGAGGGCATCGAGATCCTCGGCGGTGTCGACGGCGCCGCCGAAGACGCGTTCTTCGCCTCCGTCCGGGCCATCGTGGTGCCCTACGGCAAGCGGCACTTCTACGCCGAGACGTATCCCGCCTCCGGCGTGGTGGCGCACTCGATGGCCTACCGCACCCCGGTGATCTGCACCGGGTACGGGTCGCTGGCCGAACTGACCCCCGAACACGGTGTGGTGGCGGTGCCTCCGGCGGCCGATCCGGGCGCCGGCGTGGCCGCCGGGCTGGCGGCCGAGATCACGGCGGTCCTGGGCGACGAGGCCCGGCTGACCGAACTGGGCGCCAACTCCGAGCGCACCCGCCAGGAGCGTTCGCCCGCACGTACCGCAGCGGCGTTCGTGGCGGTCTGGGAACAGCTGATCGAACGTGGGCCGGCCGGTGACTGAGTCGACCGAACCCGCGGTCGCGAAGCCTGGTTCGCCACATCTGTCGCGCGCCCTGTGGGCGGCGTTCTGGATGTACGGCGGACGTGCCTGCGGAATGGTCTGGACGCTGGCCATCGTCGCCCAGCTCGGTATCGCCGACTACGGCAAGTACGCCATGGCGTACGCGGTCTACTCGCTGATCGGGTCGCCGCTGGACAACGTGTTCGTGGTCCGGTCGGTGCGCGAGTCGGAGGCACACTTCCTGGCCGACCGGGCCACCCGGTATCTGCTCGGTGTCGCGCTGATGCTGGTGGGCCTCGCCCTGCTCGAGGTGAACTACGTCGCGGCGTTCGGCCTGTTCGTCTCCGGCGGCGAGCTGACCCTGAAAGCCTGGGAGAGTCGCCCGCTGCGGGACGGTCGGCCGCACCGGGCGGCCCAGATCGACACCGGCCGACAGTTCGCCAGCGTGGTGCCGGCGTGTATCTACCTGTTCGTCGTCCCGGATCCGACGCTGCAGACCGCGACGATGATCCTGGTCGCGCCCTACGCGCTGGTGGCGCTGGGGGTGGGGCCGATGGCGTTGCGGCACCGGCCCGGGATGCCGGGATCTCCGCGGGTGATCGCCATCCTGGTCGGCGAGACCTTCTCGATCATGGCCGGTGTGCAGGGCGATCTGCTGCTGCTCGGGTGGCTGACCAACGACACCGTCGCCGGTTACTACGGCATCTGCACCACGGTCACCCTCGCCATCGTCGCGGTCGGCCAGACCTTCGGCATGTCCTACAACCAGGTGCTGCGCGAAGGAGAGGGCAATGTGGCGGCCGGACCGCCGCTGAAGGGCACGATATTGCTCGGTGTGGCCGCCGGGGCGCTGGTGCTCATCACCGGCCTGGTCATGATGGTGGTGCCGGTGGTGCCGCAGGAGCTGGCGGTCGCGATGACGATCATGTCGCTGTTCTGCGGTATGCGCACCGTCGCCATGGTGTTCCAGGCGGTGCTCTACAACCAGCACCGCGACGGTGTCCGGCTGATCGCCAACTCGGTCATCGTCCCGGTCAAGCTGGGCCTGGTGCTGGCGCTGTACGGGCTCGGCGCCGTGGGTGCGGCGATCGCCTCCGTCATCGGCGATGCCCTGTTGATGGCCATCTACCTGCGGGTGCTCTACCGCAAACCGGTCTCGGAAGAGCCCGCGACATGAACGCCGGCCGGGTGAAACCCACGGTCTGTTTCCTGCTGTCCAAGGATCCGGCGGCCGATCACGGGGGTGACGTCGAATTGTCGCGCCTGGTCCTGGAATTGGCCGCCCAGGATTTCGAGGTGTCGGCGATCTGTCTGTCCCGCGAGCCGGCGGGCCGGCTGGACTTCGGTCCCGTGCCACTGGTGCGGGTCGACAAGGCGGGCGTGCAGCCGCTGCGGCTGCTGCTCGACGTCGCCCGGACCGGACGCAGCCTGGTGCACGCCCGGTTCGACAACGACGACCTGGTCGCGGCGATCGATGCCGCCGGTGCCGACATCTATGTGGCCGAGCACAGCTACATGGCCGAGTCCTTCTTGCGCAGCTCACGTTTGGGCAAGTCCCGGTTCGTGGTGAACACCCACGTCAGTGAGTCCCTGGTGTGGCGTGCCACCCGGGGCGTGCTCGGCCGGTTGCAGGTCGGCCGGTTGCTCCGCGACGAGCTGCGGGTGGCTCGGGCCGCCGACGCGGTCGGCACCTTCGACGCCGAGGAAGCGGAGTTCTACCGCGCCCGCGGGGTGCGAAACGCGCGGTGGATGGACATCACGCTGCCACCGGCCGAGCAGGTTGCGGTGGCCTCGACGCCACGACGGCTGGTGCTGATGGGGACCCGGGACTGGCCGCCGAACCAGGAGGCCTTCGAAGAGGCGTTGCGGTTGTGGCCGCGGATCGCCGAGGGGATCGACGGCGCCGAACTGTGCGTGATCGGGGCCAAGGCCGCCAAGGCCCCCGAGCCCGAGTACCCGGCCGGTGTACGGGATCTGGGCTTCGTCGATGATCTGCCCGCATTCCTGGGAACCTGCCGGGCCATGATCGCCCCGATCCGGACAGGTGGGGGAGTGCGGGTGAAGATCCTGGACGCCGCGCGGATGGGGTTACCGGTGGTCGGCACCTCGGCGGCCGTCGGCTCGCTGGGGGACCTGCTGGGCCTGGGAGTGTTCGACGGTGACGCGGCGTTCATCGAACAGTGCCGAAAGTACTTGCTCGACAGCGCCGGTGCCGCTGAGGCGGGGGACCGGCTGTATCGGCTCAACGAGGGATACTGGCGGGACCGCCGGCCGCACCGGGCGGTCACCGACCTGCTAGGCGGTTGCGGCGGGTAGCGGCGGCCCTTGCGCGGCAACGCTGTCCGGTTCACCGGAGCGTGGCGGCCCGGGCGGGGTGTCCGGGGACAGCGCCCCGCCCTTGGGTGCCGTCAGGGCGCCTTGTCTGCGCAGCTCGTCGGAGTACTGCAGGAACACCAGGAAGAACGTGTACATGAAGGTCATCTGCGCGATCACGACGACCGGGTGATCCAGGTTCAGCGTGATGGTCGAGAAGGCGATGAACACGCCGCCGTAGAAGGCATGCGGCAGTGAGTCGGTGCGGATCAGCTTGGCGGCCACCACGCATCCGATGACGATCACCGCCAGGAACGACAGGCCGGCCACCAGCCCGCCGCGGTGCACCGCGATCAGCGGCGCGTTGGACACGAAGTTCTCGGTGAACGCGTAGGGGCCGTCCTTGAATTCGCGCAGGGACCAACCGTTTCCGAAGATCCAGTTGTCGCCCATCCGCCACGGGAATTCGCGGATCGCCGCGATGCGGTCCGACGCGCCGGCGTCGTTCTCGCCGAGAGAGCCCATCAACCGTTTGCGGACCGCCGGAATCATCATCGCGGTGGTACCGCCCACGAACAGCGTGCCGATCATCAACATCCGGTCCCGGGAGCGCATGTTGTGGAAGACGAAGACCAGCAGCGCGCCGACCAGGACGCTGGCCAGTGCCGCGCGGCTCAGGGTCAGCACGATGGCCGCCATGAGGATGGTCATTAGGGTGACCCGCTGCCAACCGGTGAACAGGATGCCGGTGATCGCCAGCGCGATCACCAGGCCGATGCCGGCGGCGTTGGGGTCCACCCACAGACCGCCCAGTCGCTGGAAGGTCTCGCTGTCCTGACCGACGTCGAACCGGCCGGTCCTGGGCGTGGTGAGTGTGCCGCCGGTGATGTAGAACTTGTCGACCGCGTAGTAGCCGATGATCTCGAACGGCTTGACGATGTACTTGGTGGAACCCAGCGCCACCGCGGCCATGCCCCAGAGCGCGCTGAAGGTGGCCGAATAGACGAAAACCTTACCGACGCGGCATAGTTGGTCGTTCGGCAACGCCAGTAGCGCGAACAGGAAACCGGTGGCCACCGCCCATTTGGTGAAGTCCATGATGTTGAGCGGCGTGGAGAAGGTCACCGCCATGGACAGTCCGGACATCACGATCAGCAGCAGGACCGCCGACATCAGCGGTGAGGACCGCCGTACCGCGCGGGGATGCATCAGCAACGCCAGGATCGACCCGCATCCGAACACCAGGTAGATCGGCACGTGCACACCGGGGAAATAGCCGAACGGGAACGTGGTGACGAAGACGACGGTGCCGTAGTACAACCACAGTGGGTGGCGCAAACCGACGTACACCCCGACCACCGCGGCCATCAGGCCGGCGATCGCGATGGTGGCGGGTTTGCCACCCAGGGCGGCGGCGACCGCCGCAAACGGCCCGAGCACACAGGCCGCCGCTCCCGCCCAGATCTCGGTCCGTGAGTATGTGGGCAGCCTCAAAGACGAACTCCTTTGCTGCCGGATCGGCGGTCCTTCGCGCACTGAACTATCCTCGCATTGTCTTCGCTGGGATCGCCACACGTTCTTTTTCCCCATGCACATGACTTTGGTGTGTAGGGCAAGGTGGAGACGCTATCGTGAGGACGTCATGGTGACCCAACAGCGATCGGAGTGCCCAGTTGGCCGTCGGTGATTACGTGCGGATCTTTTGCCGGCTCTGGTGGGTGGTCCTCGCTGCGGTGGTGATCGGTGCCGGCGCCGGCGCTGTGTCACAGCAATTCGACAAGCCGGAGTACACCTCCACAGCAAGGCTTTTCGTCAGCACTCAGAGCGGCACATCGGTCGGCGACGCCTACCAGAACAACCTGTTCTCCCAGGAGCGGGTGTACTCCTATGCCGGCCTGGCCACCAGCGAGCAGGTCGCCGCACGCGCCATCGACCAGGCGAAGGCCTCGATCACCGTCGATGAGTTGCGGGCCAAGATCACTGCGGTCCCGCTACCTCAGACGGTGTTGCTCGACATCACCGCGACGGATTCGGACCCCGCCACCGCCCAGCTCTACGCCAACGCGGTCGCAGACCAACTCGTCAACGTCACCACCGAACTGGAGACCTCGCGACGCGGCGGCGAGTCCGCAGCGGGCGCCATCGTCGTCGACGACGCGAGTTTCGGCACCCGGGTCGAATCGATGGGCCTGGTCACCCGCGTCCTGCTGGGCGCACTGGCCGGTCTGGTGATCGGCATCGTGCTGGCCGCGATCCTCGGCGTCTCCGACACCCGGGTGCGCCGCCGCGAGCGCCTCGAGGACGTCACTTCCAACGCGCTGATCGGGTCGCTGCTGCAGAACAAGGGCCGCGAAGGCGTCCTGGACCTCGCGGCCGGCGGGCCCGCGGTCGAGCGGCTGCGCGAACTGCGCACCAACATCCAGTTCGCCCGCACCCCGGACGGGGGCCGTCCGCACGTCATCGCCATCACCAGCCCGTCGCCGCAGGACGGCCGGTCCACCACGGCCGCCGACCTGGCCGCGGCCTTCGCAGAATCCGGGCACTCGGTGCTGCTGGTCGACGGTGACCTGGTCGATCCGACGCTGCCGTCGGTGCTGGGTCTGTCGTCGGCCGATCAGGTCCGTGCGTCCCAGAAGGGTCTGACCACGCTGTTGGCCCGCCAGTCGACCCTGGCCGATTCGACCATCCGGCTCGGCAACCTGACCTTCCTGCCCGCCGGTCCGCTGCCGGCCACCCGCCGCCAGCTGTGGGGCGACGACGCGGCCGGTCAGGTGTTCGATGATCTGCGCGCGAACTTCGACTACGTCATCGTCGACACCCCGCCGCTGCTCAAGTACTCCGACGGCGCGGTGCCCGCCGGCCTCGGCGACGGCGCGGTGCTGCTGGGCCGGATCGGCCACACCAGGGCCGCCGCACTGCGTAAGGGCCTGGCGGTGCTGTCCGCCGCCCGGGTCAACCTGATCGGGGTGGCCGCCACCGGCGAGCACGAGCAGCGCAAGGATCGGTCCGAGTTCAAGGCCGGCGAGAAGAAGGCTCTCGAACAGGAGGCCCGCGTGCAGAGCAGTGCGGAGCGCAACGGGTCGGGCCCCGAGGTGATCGGGCAGTTGCCGTCGGTTCAGGCGGACCAGGAAGTCGGTCAGCCGCGCCACCGGGCTCAACTGGGACACCCGGAGTAGTCCGGTGCAGTCGCTGCGCCCGCGACGGGTGACCGCGCTGCTGGCCGGTTCTCTTGCCGCGCTCGCGGTGGCCTCCTCGGTCAGTGCCTGCACCAGTGGTACCCAGACTCAGCCGGCGCCCTACGTCCCACCCACGATCAAGACCTTCGCCGCGCCCTTCGAGGGCAAGCCCCACCTGGCGCCGCCGGACATGACCGACGACGGGCCGGGCTCGCTGGTCTCGGTCGAGCCGATCTCCTCGGGGGCCGAACTGCTCGACGAGGATGGCGCCACCTACATGCGGGTGGTGTACCGGTCCACCTCGGGCATCGACGGGACGCCGACCGAGGTGTCCGCCGCGATCGCCATCCCGGCAGGGACACCGCCTCCGGGCGGCTGGCCGGTCATCGGCTTCGGGCAGGGCACCAAGGGCGTGCTCTACAAGTGCGCGTCCAGCCTGTTCCCGAACCTGCCGAAGCAGGCGTGGTCCATCGCCCAGTTCATCAAGAACGGTTACGCGGTCGCCGCCAGCGACTTCCAGGGTTCCGGGGTGAAGGGCTATTCGCACCCGTTCCTGGACGCAAAGACCTACGGCTACAACGTCATCGACTCGGTGCGGGCAGCACGCCGGGTGGGCGCCGACATCAGCGACAAGTGGATGTCCTACGGACACTCGGCCGGTGGGCTGGCGGTCTGGGGAGCCGCCGAGGTGGAACCGGAGTACGGACAGGGCCTCGACCTGCTGGGCACCATCTCGATGGCCCCGGCCGCGGACATCTCCGAACTGGCCGATGCCGCGTGGAACGGGACCCTGACCAACGCCCAGCGCGTCACCCTGGTGTACGCCCTGCAGTCGCTGTCGTGGTTCGAGCCGGAGATGAACCTGGACGACTTCCGGTCCGGGGTCACCGCCGAGAACTGGGATCTGATACTCAACTGCATCCCCACCGACTTCGACGAGGTCGCCAGGGTGTGGGAGACCATGGTCAACGAGGATCTCAAACCCCGCACCTACGAGAACGTGGAGTGGCTGCGGGAGCGGCTGGCTTCCCGCGCGATCCCCAATATGCGGCGCATCGACACCCCGACGGTCGTCGCGTACGGCACCGATGACGAGCTGTACAACCAGGAGTGGTTCGAACGAGCGCTGAGCAGGGCATGTGCGCTGGGCAGCAATCTGGAGATCAAGAAGGAACCGGGCAAGGGCCACGCCGACCTGGACCAGGCGTTCGTGATGGGCTGGCTGAACGACCGGTTGGCCGGAGTGCCCGCCCCGCCGAGCAACTGCGCGGAATGGGAAGAACGGGAGCTGCTGAAATGAGAGCTCCGGTAGACGTCCCGAGAGTCCGCGACTATCTGTCGCTCCTGCTGCGCGCGTGGCCGATGATCCTGGTGGCGACCCTGTTGTCGGCGGGTGCCGCCGCCTTCGTGGTGGCGCAGAAGGCACCCACCTACACGGCGTCGGCGCTGGCTTTCGCCAAGGTGTCGAATGACCCGAGCACCTTCTCGCAGTATTACGGCGGCATGGGCGCCAAGCTGCGCATGCCCGGCTATGCCGAACTGGCCAAGTCCCGGTTGGTGGCGCAGCACGCGATCGACGCCATCGGGGAGGACACCGCCGCCGAGGACCTGGCCTCCAGGATCTCGGCGGAATGGGAGCCGGGAGGGGCCGATCTGCGCGGCCGGGCGAACTCGGTGCTGCTGCGGATCACCGTCACCAACGAGAACCCCGACCTCGCCGTCGAGGAGGTCAATGCGGTGGGCAGCGCGCTGGTGAAACTGTCGCAGGACCTGGAATGGTACGAGTCCGCCGTGTCCGACGACGTCCAGTACAAGGGGCCGCTGGCCGAACTGCTGCCCGTGGACGCGGCGAAGACGGCACGAGAGGTGCCGACCCCGATGTCCGGGCCGTTGGCGATCGGCGCCGGATTCGGCTTCGCGGTCAGCGCGCTGATCATGCTGGGCGTCGGGATCGCTCGGGACACCCTGGTGACCCGCAGCCAACTCGATCAGGTTGTCCGGGCTACGACGCAACGGGAAACGTAGGAGCTTCGTGGAAACTACGAGGACCGCTGCGCGTGTCCTGATGACGGGCGTGCTGGCCACCACGGTGGCCTTGACGGGCTGCGCGGGGGACAAGAGCGACCAGAGCGACACCCCGGCCCAGCCGTCGTCGCTCGACCAGCAGCTGCTGTTGCCGGCGGACTACTCGGGCGAGGGCCCGGGAACCCTGCGCTCCGCGGTCGACCTGCCGATCGTCGACCGCCGGATCGTGCGGGTGGCCGAGGAGGCCGCCCGCATCACCTACGACTCCACCTCGGGCATCGACGGCAGCCCGCAGACCGTCACCGGCAGTGTCTTCGAACCGCTCGGGGAGCCCCCCGATGGTGGCTGGCCGGTCATCGTGTTCGGGCACGGCACCGTCGGCATCCATTCGGACTGCGCACCCTCGCTGTCGCCGTCGCTGGGTGGTGCGGCGGACGCGATCCGGGCCCTGCTGTCGCTGGGCTACATCCTGGTGGTGCCCGACTACCAGGGCCTGGGTACCGACACCGGCTATCACCCGTACCTCGATGCCTCGACCGAGGGCTACAACATGATCGATGCCGCCCGGGCGACCCGGAAGCTGCTGCCCAACGCCTCGGACAAGTGGGTCGCCTTCGGGGTGTCCCAGGGCGGCCAGGCATCCTGGGCGGCCAACGAACTCAACGCCACGTACTCCAGCCCGGACCTGTTCCTGGTCGGTTCGGTCAGCGTGTCACCGGCCGCCGACATCGCCGGTCTGGCCGACCTGGCCTGGGCCGGGGAGCTGACGCCGCAGCAGTCGATCGCGATGGTCCTGATCCTCGCCACGCTCAAGATCGAACATCCCGAGCTCAACCTCGACGACTACCGCCGCGGCGCCGCGCAGGAGAACTGGGCGCTGCTGTCGGGTTGTTCGTCCGACTCGACCGATGAGCGACTCGAGGTGGCCGACGCACTGTCACCCGATGACCTGCGCCCGGTGAGCCAGGAGGCCACCGATCTCCTGCGCCACTACCTCATCCAGATGAGCGGGTTGCCCCGCTCGCCGGCCAGCGCACCGTCGCTGGTGCTGCAGGGGGACCAGGACCAGTTGATCCCGGTGCCATGGACCGATGCCGCGGTGCAGCGCGCCTGCGACATGGGCGCCGACATCGCGTCCTTCGTGGCGGTGGGGCGCGGCCACAGCGATTTCGACCCGACCGAGGCGTTGGACTGGATGCAGCAGCGGTTCCGGGGGGATCCGCCGGCCAGTACGTGCGCCGTCGAGGGGGGTCCGTCCATCCGTAAAGTGCCCCAACTGACATTGCCGGAATGATGACTGATAAAGCCGCAGCCAAGCTGCCCATCGAATCCCAGGTGATCGCGAGTTCGCCGACGCGTGGACGAGTCGTCGGTCTCGACGGCATCCGCGGCCTCGGCTGTCTGGCGGTCGTCGTCGGCCACGTCGGCGAGTTCTACACGCCCGAGACCCATTCCAAGGCGTTCCTCGATGTGCTCGGGCTGGCGCTGATCCTGTTCTTCGTGCTCAGCGGGTTCCTGCTGTTCCTGCCCTATGTGCGCAAGCTGACCAAGCCCGACGCCGCGATGCCCGACACCCGGCAGTACTTCCTGCACCGGGTGTTCCGGGTGTTCCCCGGCTATCTGGCCATCTTCCTGCTCGCCAACTTCGTCTTCCAGGCGGTGTACGTCGAGAATCCGATCACCCAGGTGCCCGGCAGCGGGGACGGCACCGGGATGATCACCGACCCGGGCAAGCTGCTGGCGAACCTGACCCTGATGCAGACCTATATCCCCGACTACGTGCAGACCGGGATCAACCCGTCCTGGTCGCTGACGCTGGAGATCGCGTTCTACCTGTCCCTGCCGTTGCTCGGGGTGCTGGTGTTCGCGCTGCGCGGGCGGGTGAACATGCATCCGCTGAAACTGGCGCTGGTGGCCCCGGCCATCCTGCTGGCGATCGCCTATGCCGGCCGACTGCTCACCCCGTACGTCTACAGCCACGTCAACGTGCACAACTACGAGCCGCCGGCCAGCGGGTACATGCCCGACATCTGGCTGCAGAACTGGGGCCCGAACCTGGCGGCGGTGTTCAGTCGCAGCTTCCTGACCAATGCCGACCTGTTCGCCTACGGCATGCTGGCCGCGATCTTGTTCGTCGCGATCGAGCAGGCGGTCATCAGCCGGCGGGCCGCCAAGTGGATCCATCGGGTGGACATCCTTCTGCTACCGGTGTTCGGCGTGCTGACCATTGCGCTGCTGCAGGCCGAGAACGCGTTCGGCTACGCCGCGTTGGGCATCGTCTCGGCGCTGTTCATCGTGTTGGTGATCCTGCCGCTGTCCTGGGGGACGCCGTCATGGCTGGCGCGGGGCCTGGACTGGAAGCCGTTCTATTTCGTCGGGCTCATCTCCATGTCGGTGTACCTGTGGCACTACCCGGTGCTGCTGCTGTTGGGCCGGTTCGACCTGAACGCCGGTGACAGCTGGGGCGGCATGCTCCAGAACATGGGCGTCGTCACCGTGGTCACGCTGGTGCTGTCCACCATCACCTATTACGCCGTGGAGAAGCCGGGCCTGGATCTGGCCAAGAAGTTCCGGAAGCGTTGATGCGCCGGAATCTGTTGTGGGCGGCGGTCATTGCCGCGGTCGTGCTGCTGACCGCGGGGTTCGTGCTGGTGGTGTCCCCGCCGGCGCGGCAGTTCGTCGGGATCGACGCCGTCGCCGATGACCCGCAGCCGATCGAGACCGCCGACCTCAGCGGCTCGGGCCCCGGCACCTTGGTCAGCGCCGTCACCATGCCCGAATTCGACCGCCGCCTCACCGGGTCGGCGGTGCGCGCGGCCCGGGTGGTCTATCGCTCCACCGAGGGCGACACCGGGGCACCGACCGTGGTGTCCGGATCGGTCTTCATGCCCAGCGATCCACCGCCGCCCGGCGGCTGGCCGGTGATCGCCTACGGCCACGGCACATTGGGCATCGACGAGCCGTGCGGACCCTCGCTGTCACCGACCCTGTTGGGCAACGTGACCTGGGTGACCAATCTGGTGGGCGCCGGCTACGCGGTGGCCATGGCCGACTACCAGGGCCTGGGCATCGAGGGGGTGCATCCCTATCTCGACGCCCGGACGGCCGGCCTGAACCTCATCGACTCGGTGCGTGCGCTGACGCGCACCTTCGACGGCGTCTCGTCGCGCTGGGCCGCGCTCGGCGGCTCACAGGGCGGCGGGGCGGCATGGGCCGCGGGGGAGCAGGCCGCGACCTACTCCCCGGAGATGCTGCCCGTCGGGGTGGTGGCGCTGGCGCCGGCCGCGGATGTCGCCGGCCTGGTCGACCTGGCGCAGCGGCACGAACTCACCCGCGAGCAGATGCCCACGCTGGTCATCATCGTGGAATCACTGGCGCGGTTGCACCCGGAGATCAACCGGGACGACTACCGGCGTGGACTCGCCGCCGAGAAGTGGGACGTGCTCACCGCCTGCAGCGGGAACCTGGTCCACGAGCGGGAAGCGGTGATCGAGCAGCTGCAGCCCGCCGACGTCGCGCCGCAGACCCCGGAGGCCGCCGACCGGCTCCGCGCATACCTGACGGCGTGGGCGCTGCCGCAGCAACGGCCGGCGGCGCCGATGTCGGTGGTCTACGGGGGAGAGGACGAATACATCGCCCCGAGTTGGACCGAAGGGGCGATCCGGCGGGCGTGCGACCTCGGCGGTGTGGTGACCGCGGATTTCCAGCCGGACAAGGGTCACGGCGACCTCGAATTCGGTACCCGGGTGGAATGGCTGGCCGAGCGTTTCGCCGGCGCGCCGGCGCAGAACGGTTGCCTCGCCACCCCGTGATCCGCCGCCGATCGGCATTGCGCGGCAGCCCCCGGCCGACGTTTGCGGCTGATGAGTCGGCGCATGGCCGGCAGGTTGTCCGGGTTTTTGTCCGACCCGGACACGCTCGCTCATTTTGCTTGCTGAGCGGGGCGTTCTCGTAAGCCTCACAGTACCGTCTTTGTCGCGGGGGTCAATTACTGTGGCAGCTGAGGTTTGTGGCAACATGCCTTGTCGTTGCGGGTCGCGTGGATCGGCTGGGCTGTTCGTACTCAGTCCAATTGTTATTGGTAGCCGCCGGTCCGCCAGCAAACTCGCTAATTTGCTCCGTGGGTTCGGATCGTGTGTAATATGTGGATTCTCGTGGGTTCCGTCCCACAATGAGAGGGAATCAGCGGTGACACTAGTTTCTCGTGACGCGAGCGCTCTCGGGGACTTTGCGGCGCCAGAAGAAGATGATTCATCTCAACCGTTGGTCGCGGTTGCTGACCGCTCCCAAGGACTGGATTGGCAACGCCGATACGTCTTCGGGCTTCTCATCTCCGATGTCGTCGTCGTGAGCGCGGCCATGGCCTGCGCCCAGATGGTCCGGCTGGGACGCCCCGTCACCCAGTTCGACCCGCTGACGAAATACTTCGGTCTGCTGTCGGTCATCTTCGGCCTGATGTGGCTGGGCATGCTGGCGGCGTACGGGACCCGCTCGCCGCGGATCGTCGGCGCGGGCACCGAGGAGTACCGGCGCGTGCTGTCGGCAACCATGTCCACCATCGGCGTCGTCGCCGTCACGGTGATGATCTTCCGGCCGGAGTACGCCCGCGGGTATCTCGCGGTGGCCTTCCCGCTCGGTCTCGTCCTGCTGCTGATCAGCCGCAGTTCGGCGCGCCGGGTGCTGGGCTGGTACCGCAAGGACGGCCGGTGCATGAACTCGGTGCTCGCGGTCGGCAGCCCGACCGCGGTCAACAGCCTGGTGCAATCCCTTTCCCGCGCGCGGGATTACGGCTATTCGGTGGTCGGGGTGTGCCTGACCGGTCAGTCGGCCGGCGGCACCATGGAGGTCCCGGGCGTCGGCACCCTTCCCGTCCTGGGCGATGAACACGGCGTCGAGGCCGCCCTGGCGGCCACCGGCGCGGACACCGTCGCGCTGACCACCACCGATCATCTGGGCCCGGCGGGTCTGCGGGAACTGTCCTGGGACCTGGATCGACTCGGGGTCGACCTGGTCGTGTCTCCGGGCATGGCCGATGTCGCCGGGCCGCGGTTGACCATGCGGCCGGTCGCCGGTCTGCCGTTGATCCACATGGAGAAGCCGCAGTACAGCGGGACCAAGAAACTGCAGAAGCGCGTCTTCGACGTGGTGCTGTCGCTGTCGGTGCTGATCTCGGCCGCACCGCTGATGATCCTGGCCGCGATCGCCATCAAGCTCAGCAGCCGGGGCCCGGTCTTCTACTGCGCGGAACGCATCGGCATCGACGGTAAGCCGTTCAAGATGATCAAGTTCCGCACCATGGTGGTCGACGCGGACAAGCAGGTCGATCGCCTCACCGCGCAGAACGACTTCGACGGCGGCGTGCTCTTCAAGATGCGCGACGATCCCCGCGTCACGCCGGTGGGCCGGATCTTGCGGCGCTACAGCATCGACGAGCTGCCGCAGTTCTTCAACGTGCTCAAGAAAGAGATGAGCGTCGTCGGTCCGCGGCCGCCGCTGCGCTGTGAGACCGACGCCTACACCGACCAGATCCGCCGTCGTCTGCTCGTGCTGCCCGGCATCACCGGACTGTGGCAGGTCAGCGGCCGCGCGGATCTGTCCTGGGACGACGCGGTGCGACTGGACCTGTCCTATGTCGAGAACTGGTCGATCAGCGGCGATGTGCTGATCGCGTTCAAGACGATCCGCACGGTGCTCGGGGCGGTCGGCGCGTACTGACTCGGCTTGCGCCGCAGGTCGTCCCGCGCGGGCTCGGGTAATGTTGCCGCCATGCGGCGCTCGTCGGTGACCAGTCCGGCGGGATGGGCCTCCAAGATTTTCGCGGCCGTCGCCGCGGTGGCGTTGGTGTTCACCGGATTCAAACTCCTGCCGCTGGCGATCCCCGCCGCCACATGGCTTCTCAGCGCGACGTACAACTCGTTCTCGGCGCTGCAGGGCCCGCCGGTACCCGTACAGACCGCAGACCTGTCCGGCAGCGGCCCCGGCTCGCTGATCTCCACCACCACCATGCCCGCGGTGACGCAGACCTGGGAGGGGCGCAACGTGCGCGCGGCCCGCGTCGTCTACCGCTCGACCTCCGGGGACACGGGCGCCCCGACGGTGGTCTCCGGATCGGTCTTCACCCCGTTGGGCGAGCCGCCCGCCCGAGGTTGGCCGGTGGTGGCGATCGGTCACGGCACGGTCGGTATCGACGGGCCGTGCGGGCCGTCGCTGTCCCCGTGGCTGCAGGGGGCGCTCAGCTTCGTGGCGCCGCTGGTCGACCGGGGATATGCCGTCACGGTGGCGGACTTCGAAGGGCTGGGTGTCAAGGGCGTGCACCCGTATCTGGACGCCCGCACCGCGGGATTGAACATGATCGACTCGGTGCGCGCGCTGCGGCACACCTTCCCGGGACAGGTGTCGAGCACCTGGGCCGCGTTCGGCCATTCACAGGGCGGCGCGGCGGCCTGGGCGGCCAACGAACAGGCCGCCGACTACGCCGCCGAGATGCGGTTCATCGGCGCCGTCGCCGCAGCACCGGCCGCCGACGTCGCCGGGCTGGTCGACCTGGCCGAGGCGGGCGCCCTGAACAACGAGCAGCGGTTGAGCATGGCGATGATCGTCGAGTCGGCGGCGCGCCGGCACCCCGAAATCGATCGCGACGACTTCCGCCGCGGCGCGGCCGCCGAGCACTGGGCGGTGCTGACCGCCTGCCAGGGTGACGAGCTGCTGCAGCGCTCGGCCGCCGCGGGCAAACTCACCGGGGACGACTTCGTGCCGCGTACCCCGCAAGCCGCCGAAGCGCTACGGAAGCTGTTGCAGCAGTGGGCACTTCCGCAGCGTGCGCTGTCGGGTCCGCTGTCGGTGTGGTACGGCGGGGCGGACGGCTACCTGGACGAGGAGTGGACGCGCGCCGCGATCGCCGAGGCCTGCGCCATGGGCGGTACGGTGACGGTTCAGCTCGAACCGGACAAGGGGCACAGCGACGTGGATCTGGGGTCGCAGTTGACATGGCTGCTCGACCGTTTTGCCGGGCAGCCGGTGCGCAATGACTGCTGAGGCGAGTCGGGCGCCGCTCGACGCGGCGAGCCTGCGTGCGCGGATCGCCGGCACGTCATGGCGGCGCCTCGACGTCGTGGAGGAGACCGGGTCCACCAACGCCGACCTCGTCGCGCGCGCGGCCGGCGGCGAGGACATCGGTGGCGCGGTGCTGGTGGCCGAGCATCAGGCTTCGGGGCGGGGCCGCGGCGGCCGGGTGTGGTCGGGAGTCCCGATGGCCTCGATCACGATGTCGGTCGGGGTCTCGGCGGCCGGGGTGGACGAGCAGAACTGGGCCCTGTTGCCGTTGCTGACCGGGGTCGCCGTGGTGCAGGCCCTCGCCGACGCCGGCGTGGCCGCCTCGCTGAAGTGGCCCAACGACGTGCTCGTCGACGGGGCGAAGATCGCCGGGATCCTGGCCGAGGTGGCCTCCCCGCAGCCGGTGGTGGTGGTCGGGATCGGCCTCAATGTGACCGTCGGCGCGGACGAGATCGATCAGCCGGGGGCCACCTCGGTGCTCGCCGCCGGCGGCGACACCGACCGTGAGGCCCTGGTGCTGGCCATGCTCGGACACCTCGGCGCCCGTATCGCGGACTGGCGTGCCGGACGCGATCTGCTCACCGACTATCGGCGGCACAGCGCCACCATCGGCGCGCGGGTCCGGGCGCTGCTGCCGGGGGACCGGGAGTTCGTCGGCACCGCCACCGGGGTTGACGATCGCGGTCAGTTGACCATCGAGTCGGCGGGCACGGCGATGACGGTGGCGGCCGGCGACATTGTGCATTTGCGGCCCGCGCCGGAGCAGTCCGGGCAGTAAAGTCGCGCTGTGGGTTATCCGGACAATGTGCTGGCCAACGACGAGCAGGTGGTGCTGCACCGGCACCCGCACTGGAAACGGCTGATCGTCCCGGTCCTGGTGTTGCTGGTCGCCTCGGCGCTGGCCGCCTTCGGCGCGGCGGTGGTCGCCGAGACCGACTGGGACCCCACGGCCAAACAGGTGGTGCAACTGGTCATCGCCGCCGGCTGGCTGATCCTCGTCGGCTGGCTGACGGTGTGGCCGTTCCTGACCTGGTGGACCACGCACTTCGTGATCACCGACCGGCGGGTGATGTTCCGGCACGGGCTGTTGACCCGCAGCGGGATCGACATCCCGTTGGCGCGGGTGAACAGTGTGGAGTTCCGGCACGGGCTGGCCGACCGGATCCTGCGCACCGGCACCCTGATCATCGAATCAGCGTCGCAGGATCCGCTCGAGTTCTACGACATCCCGCGGGTGGAGCAGGTCCACTCGCTGCTGTATCACGAAGTCTTCGACACCCTGGGGACCGAGGAATCGCCGAGCTGATCGGCGCGCTTGCTGCGTCCGGGCCGGCGACGCAACGGGGTGACCGTGCCGGAGGGGTCCGGCTGCGCGGGATCTTTCTGCGCGGGGTCGGTCTGCGCGGGGTCGATGTGGTCCTCGAGGGCCTCGGCGAGCCCGCCGCTGGTCAGCGTCGATTCCAGGGCCTGATCGCCGGCGCGGCCGAACTCGTCGGGGAACACCCAGCGACGGAACGCCCAGAACCGGAAGGCCATCTGCAGCAGGTTGCCGATGATGTAGGCCGAGATGAAGTCGGCGACGTTCTCCACCGTCAGTGACACATCGGGCACACGCAGTTGCAGCACATAGCTGGAGAAGTACAGCGGGGCCATGCTCAGCAGCACGCCGACCCCGCTCACCCCGAAGAACAGCAGGGCCTCGTGATGCCGCTCACGCCCACCCCGGTCGCGGAAACTCCACTCGCGATTGAGGATGTAGGAGGCGATGACGGCGACCACGCCGGCGATGATCTTGGCGGTGACCGGCTTGGGTTCCAGCACGGTGAGTTTGAGCGTGTAGAAGATCGCCGAGTCGATGATGAACGTCGTCCCGCCGACGATCGCGAACTTGATCAGCTCATGGTGCCGCTCGGCATACGGTCGGATCACGCGTGGCAGCCGCGCGATCGTGGCATCTGCAAAGGACACGGATAGCCAGTGTACGGAACTGGCCGCCCAGGTGCTGAATCGTGTGTTCGTCGCAGGTCATGCCACCATGGTGGGCGTGCCAAAACCGCGTAGAGAAACTCGATCGATGCCCGTGGTGGCCATGGTCGGCGGCGGGCAGCTCGCCCGCATGACCCATCAGGCCGCCGTCGCGCTGGGGCAGACCCTGAGGGTGTTGGCGGAGAACCCCGGTGACCCGGCCGCGCAGGTCAGCCCCGATGTGGTGCTGGGGTCGCACACCGATTACGCCGCCCTGCGCGAGGTCGCTCAGGGTGCCACCGCGTTGACCTTCGACCACGAACACGTGCCCACCGACCTGCTGGACAAGCTCGTCGCCGACGGCGTGAACGTGGCGCCGCCCCCGGAGGCGCTGGTGCACGCCCAGGACAAGCTGGTCATGCGGCGCAAGTTGTCCGAGCTGGGGGCGCCGGTCCCGCGGTTCACCGAGGTCCAGACCGTCGACGATGTCGCCCGCTTCGCCGATCAGGTCGGCGGCCAGGTGGTCATCAAGACCATCCGGGGCGGATACGACGGCAAGGGTGTGGTGCTCGCCGACGACACCGAACAGGCCGTCGCCGCCGCCGAGCGCTACCTCGCCGACGGTGTCGCCATCCTGGTCGAGGAACGGGTCGCGATGCGGCGCGAGCTGTCGGCGTTGGTGGCCCGCTCGCCGTTCGGGCAGGGCGCGGCGTGGCCGGTGGTCCAGACGGTGCAGCGCGACGGCATCTGCGTCGAGGTGATCGCCCCGGCACCGGATCTGTCCGACGAGCTGGGGGCCCAGGCCCAGCAGCTGGGGTTGAAGCTGGCCGACGCGCTGGGCGTGGTCGGGGTGCTGGCGGTCGAACTGTTCGAGACGACCGACGGTGCCCTGCTGGTGAACGAGCTGGCGATGCGCCCGCACAACTCCGGGCACTGGACCATGGACGGCTCGGTGACCAGCCAGTTCGAGCAGCACCTGCGGGCGGTGCTGGACTACCCGCTCGGCGACACCACGGCCCGTGCGCCGGTCACGGTGATGGCCAATGTGCTTGGCGCCCCGGAGATCCCGGCGATGAGCGTGGACGAGCGGTTGCACCACCTGTTCGCCCGGATGCCCGACGTGAAGGTGCACCTGTACGGCAAGGGCGAGCGCGCCGGCCGAAAACTCGGTCACGTCAATGTTGTCGGCGGCATCGGCGATCGTGCCGACGCCGAAGGGGTGGCCGCCCTGCGGGAACGCGCCGACCGCGCGGCACACTGGTTGTCGCACGCGCAGTGGACCGATGACTGGAATGAGCACACAGCCGATGACTAATCAGCCCCGGGTCGGGGTCATCATGGGTAGCGACAGCGACTGGCCGGTGATGACCGATGCCGCGACCGCGCTCGCCGAGTTCGACATCCCCTTCGAGGTCGGTGTGGTGTCCGCACACCGCACCCCTGGCCGGATGCTCGACTATGCGCGCGACGCCGCCGGGCGCGGCATCGAGGTGATCATCGCCGGTGCCGGCGGCGCGGCCCATCTGCCCGGGATGGTCGCCTCGGCCACCCCGCTGCCGGTGATCGGCGTCCCGGTGCCGTTGGCCCGCCTCGACGGACTGGACTCACTGCTGTCCATCGTGCAGATGCCCGCGGGCGTACCGGTGGCCACCGTCTCCATCGGCGGCGCCCGCAACGCCGGGCTGCTGGCGGTGCGGATCCTGGCCGCGGGTGACCCCGCGCTGCGGGCCCGGGTGGAGAAGTTCCAGGCCGATCTGGAGGCCACCGTGCTGGAGAAGGACGCGCGGTTGCGCGCCGAACTGCTCGGTGACTGAGCCGGCTTGAGCCGTCCCGGCGATGCCGTCCGCGGTAACGCCCGGCGCCCACGCGCCGATAAGGCGGTCAGTCAGCCCACGGAAATCGTCCGTGTCCAGGAAAAAGAGGTGCGATAACATGCCGTCCATGCTGAAGCCGCTGGGCCGGACATTTCGTCGGAGCGCCTTGATCGCCACTCTGGTCGCCGCATTGGTGTCCGCCGCGCCTGCGGTGTCGCACGCCGCCGACGTCGTCGCCCCGGCCGACGGCTACGGCTTCGGACAGGGCGCCGCACCGACCTGGTCGTCGTTCGCAGACACCAACCGCGAGATCGAGGCCGTCGCGCGCACCGGCGCCTCCTGGTACCGGGTCGCTGTCGACTGGAGCACGATCGAGAAGGCCAAGGGCCAGTACGACTGGGGCTACCTGGACAACGCGGTCAACACCGCCAACGCCAACGGCCTGCGGGTCCTCGGTGTGCTGCTCTACACCCCGGCGTGGGCGCGCCCGCCGGCGCTGAACTCGCTGCTGCCGAGCGTGCCGCCGGCCAACCCGGCCGATTACGCGGCGTTCGCCAATGCGGCGGCCAAGCGCTACGCGGGCCGCGTGCAGGCCTGGCAGATGTGGAACGAGCCGAATCTGCCCATCTTCATGGGCTTCACGGAGAACCGGGCCGCCGTCTACGCCGGACTGGCCAAGGCCGCGTACCCGGCGATCAAGGCCGCCGATCCGGGCGCGACGGTGGTGCTGTCCGGGCTGAGCCGCAAGCTCGGACCGGATTCGCCCTCGGGCTTCCTGCGTCAGCTCTACGACCTCGGTGTCGGGGGATCCTTCGACGCCACCGCGGCGCATCCCTATGTGACTCCGGGCGGCATCGCCGCCAATCCGGAGGGCGGATGGTCCGAGGTCGGCGCGATGCGCGGGGTGATGAACGGCGCCGGTGACGGTGCCAAGAAGATCTGGTTCACCGAACTGGGCGCGCCGACGAGCGACACCGTCGAGGGGGTCAGCCAGCAGGAGCAGGCCAAGCAGATCACCGACGTGTTGGCCGCCGCCGCCGGATTGGGTTACGTCGGGCCGGCTTTCATCTACAGCATCCGCGACAACAACAGCGGGAACCGCGGTGACAACGAATCGAATTTCGGTGCGTTGCTGACCACCGACTGGCAGCCCAAGTACACCGCGAGCGTGCTGGCCAAGTAGCGGACGAACGCGCCGGGCTCGGTGGCCAACGTTGCTGAGAGGTGACCGGTAGTATTCGCGCCGTGATTCCGACCGAGCCTTCGCAGGGTGCATTGGTGCAGCTACTGAAGAAGTTCACGCCGCCGAAACTGTTGGCGCTGATGCGGTGGATCCTGATGCGGGTGCGCGTCAAGGACATGCAGGCCCCGCCGTTCTGGATCGGGCAGGGTTTTCAGCTCCATGTGGGACCGAACGCCAAGCTGCGGGGCTGCAATCACCTGTTCATCGACCGCTACAACGACTGGCGGATCGAGGGTGAACTGATCGTCGGTGACAACGTGCGGTTCGCGCCCAAGGCCACCCTGTCGGTGCACAGCAAGGTCGTCCTGGGTGACAACTCGCAGTTCGCCGAGTGTGTGTCCATCCATGACAACACCCACCTGGGCGCCGAGAACGACGTCCCGTTCCACTTCCGCCCGCGCGATGCGGCGCCGATCATTGTCGGACAGAACGTCTGGGTTGGTGCCAAGGCCACCATCCTGATGGGCGTCACCATCGGTGACAACGTCGTCGTGGCCGCCAATGCTGTTGTCACCAAGGACATCCCGCCGGGCGTCATCGTGGGTGGCGTGCCCGCCAGGATCATCGGGAAGACGGTCAAAGAGGCCGATCCGACCGCGGGGTAGCATCCGGAATCGCGGCACCCGATACGGCGCCGTCGGCCCTGGCGACTTACTGGCGGTTTGCGGCACAGTGCCCGGGAGGCGCTAAAGTTACCGGCGAGTAGCGAGGAGATTCCGATGGTTGCCAACCCTTCATTCGACCTGTTCAAGCTCTCTGACGAGCACAACGAACTGCGCACGGTGCTGCGTGCGCTGTGCGAGAAGGAGATTGCGCCCTACGCCGCCGAAGTCGATGCGCAGGCGCGCTACACCGACGAGGCGCTCGCGGCGCTCGACGGCTCCGGGTTCTCCGCGGTGTACATCCCCGAGGAGTACGGCGGCCAGGGCGCCGACGCGGTCGCGGCCTGCATCGTGATCGAAGAGGTCGCCCGGGTCTGCGCATCCTCCTCACTCATCCCGATCTGCAACAAACTCGGCACCACCGGGCTGCTGATGCGCGGATCCGAAGAGCTCAAGCGCAAGGTGTTGCCCTCGATCGCGGCGGGCGAGGCCACCGCCTCCTACGCACTGTCCGAGCGCGAGGCCGGCAGCGACGCCGGGGCGATGCGCACCCGCGCGGTGGCCGACGGTGACGACTGGATCCTCAACGGCACCAAGTGCTGGATCTCCAACGGCGGCAAGTCGACCTGGTACACCGTGATGGCGGTGACCGACCCGGACAAGGGAGCCAACGGCATCTCGGCGTTCATCGTGCACAAGGACGACGAGGGGTTCTCGGCCGGACCCAAGGAACACAAGATGGGCATCAAGGGTTCGCCCACCACCGAGCTGTATTTCGAGAACTGCCGGATCCCGGGCGACCGGATCATCGGTGAGCCGGGCACCGGCTTCAAGACCGCGCTGGCGACGCTGGACCACACCCGGCCCACCATCGGCGCGCAGGCCGTCGGCATCGCCCAGGGCGCCCTGGACGCGTCGATCGCCTACACCAAGGAACGCAAGCAGTTCGGCAAGAACATCGCCGACTTCCAGAACACCCAGTTCATGCTCGCCGACATGGCGATGAAGATCGAGGCGGCCCGGCTGATGGTCTACACCGCCGCCGCCCGCGCCGAGCGTGAGGAACCCAACCTGCAGTTCCTGGCCTCGGCGTCGAAGTGTTTCGCCTCCGATGTCGCGATGGAGGTCACCACCAACGCGGTGCAGCTGTTCGGCGGGTACGGCTACACCGTCGACTTCCCGGTGGAGCGGTTCATGCGCGACGCCAAGATCACCCAGATCTACGAGGGCACCAACCAGATCCAGCGGGTGGTGATGTCGCGTCAGCTGCTGAAGTGACGCCCCGGTCCGCGGCTGCGCCTAGCCGCGGGTGACCTTCTCCATCTCCCGGCGCCGGTCCAGCGCGGCCGGGTCCGGATGGGACACCTGCACCAGCGAGGCGCCCGCGGCCAGCACCGCGAGGAAATTGCGGATCAGGTCGTCCTCGGTGTCCCAGGATGCGGTCGAGAGCACCCGGTCGGCGTCGGTCAGCCCCTGCTCGGCGGCCGATGCGGTCGCCGCGGCCAGCAGGCCGGACACCGTGCGGCCGTTCAGCGCCGCACCCGGGGAGCGTTCGGGGACGATCTGGTCCCCGTGCACCCGGACCGACGTCGCATAGTCGGTGACCCCGATCGGCAGGTCGGGCACCGGCTTGCCGAACGGGTCCAGCGAGAGCGCCACCACCTCACCCATCGCGGCACCGACCGCGGCGTCCGCCTCGTCGATGCGGACGGCGGTGCACAGCGCGATCTCGGCCGCTGGGTCCTCGGCGCCCCACAACACCTCGGCCCCGATCCACCAGGCACCCAACAGCACCGCGGCCGTCTGCCAGTGCGCGGGCAGCAGGACCGCCACCCGGGTGCCGGGCCCGGCGCCGAGTTCGTCGCGCAGCAGGTTCGCGGTCTTGGCGGCCCAGTTGGCCAGCGTCACGGTCGACACCTCGATGCGTTCGCCGGTGGCGTCGTCGTAGTAGGTGATCCGCGGGCCGACCGGGTCGCGCTTCATGATCGGATCGAGCAGGGCCGCACTGACTGTCGCCACGTCAGTTCACGCACTGCGGGTCGTCGGAACCGGCGGTGATGATCGGCGACGGCGGTGGCGGTGGGGCGGCCGGCTCCGAGGAGACCAGATCGTCGCCCTGATAGCCCTGGTACCACTCGGTGGAGGCCGGGTCGGCCGACGTGGTGCCCTCCAGGCCCGAACCGGGCCCGGTGTAGTCGTCCGACAGCACCACCTGGACCGTGCCGGGCGCCATCGAGGGATCCTCGATCATCATCAGATTGCCGAGCTGCTTCGAAACCGCTTGGGTGCCAAGATCATCGACGCTGGGCCCACGTACCTGGCTGTGCGCGACGCGTTCACCCTCATGGTTGCCGACGTTACCGGCGGTGAATCCGCCACCGCTCAGCACCTGCGACACCGCCGCGGCGAGACCGTTGATGTCGGTGTCGTTGACGACGTCGACGGTGGTCTTGTGCGGGGAGTAGGCCACCTTCTCGGTGTTGCCCTGTTCCTGCTCCTCGAGCAGCCCGTGCACCCATTCCTTGACGGCGGTGGGATCGATACGCACGACGCTCTGCATGCCGTCGTCGCTCCAACCGTCCTCGCGCAGGATGGGAATGGTGGCGAACGCCACCGACCCGGCCGCGATCTCCTGCAGCTGGGTGACGAAATCCATGATGTCCCAACCCTCGGAGAGCACCACCGACCGCTGCACGGCGGTCTGCAGGCGGCCCAGGGTGGACGGGCTGGACAGTGTCTTACCCGAGATCACCTCATGCGCCAGCGATGCCATCACGGCCTGCTGACGCGTCACCCGGTCCAGATCGCCGCGCGGCAGGTCGTGACGCTGCCGAACGAAACTCAACGCCCGCGGGCCGTCCAGCTTCTGCCAGCCCGCCGGGAAGTCGGCTCCCGAAAGCGGTTCGTAGACAGGCTCCTTGAGACAGACGTCCACGCCACCGAGCGCGTCGGTGATCAGGCTGAAGCCGAGCAGCCCGATTTCGGCGTAGTGGTCGACGGTGACTCCGGTCAGATGGGCGACCGTCTCGATCAGCGCCTCGCGGCCGGCCTCGGTGCCTTCCTTCTCGCCTTGGGCCGGGTCCATGCCCTGGACCTCGATGAGTTCCTTCATGGTGGCGAGCTTGGCGTCGCCGTACACCCCGTTGATCTTCATCTTGCCCTGGTCGTCGGGCAGTTCGACGTAGGTGTCACGCGGGATGGAGATGGCGGTGGCCGACTGCCCGTTGTTCGGGATGCGGATCAGGATGATCGTGTCGGTGTTGGTCGCCACGTCATTGCCGACCCGCAGGGTGGCCAGTTCCTCTTCCGACAACGGGTTCCCGTGCGCGTCGGTGCGGCTGTCCACACCGACCAGCAGGATGTCGATGGCGCCGTCCTCGCCGCCCTCGCCGAGTGCCGCGGAACTGACGTGGTTGATGCCGCCCTCGAACGAACGCACCGTGCTCCAGGCCACGCCCGTGGACACCACCACCGCCACCGCGGCAATGACGCCGACCGTCCTGGTCAGCCGATTTTGCATCAGCCCAGGCTACTGTCCGCGGCTGCGATGTCCGCCGAAGCGCGTCGGCGTGCCAACCACGAGTGACCTAACTCCTGCGGGCCGGCCGCGCCGTGAGTTCGGCCGGTGCGGGCAGGGGTCCAGTAACTTGACCCATATGCGAAGGAGGCTGGACAGATCTCTCGGGCGTGCGGCCGCCCTGGTCGCGCTGGTGTTGTCGATGGTCGTGACGACCCCGGTCACCGCGCATGCGGTGGTGGCCCCGGCAGACGGTTACGGCTTCGCGCAGGGCTACACCTGGGCGACCGGCGATCCGGACGACGCCCGCCGGGAGATCGCGGCGGTCGGCAGGACCGGCGCCTCCTGGGTCCGGCTGCCGCTGGACTGGTCGGTGGTCGAGCCGCATTCGGGCCGGTACGACTGGGGCTACTTCGACAATCTGGTGAAGACCGCGGACAGCCAGGGGCTGCGCGCGCTCGGGCTGATCTACAACACGCCGCTGTGGGCGCGGGGCGAGGGCGCCCGGCTGTTGTTCCCGTCCGCACCGCCGCGCGACCCGGCCGACTTCGCGGCCTTCGCCGCCGCGGCCGCCAAGCGGTACGCCGGGCGGATCAACGCCTGGGAGATCTGGAACGAACCGAACCTGCCGCTGTTCATGGGGTTCGTGCAGGACAAGGCCGTCCGCTTCACCGAGATGCTGCAGGCCGTCCACCCGGCGATCAAGGCCGCGAACCCGAAGGCCACGGTTATCGCCGCCGGCTTGAGCCCGCTGCTCGGTGATGATTCACCCCCCGGATTCCTGGCGCAGATGTACGCCGCGGGCGCCCGGGGTTCCTTCGACGCGGCGGCGGCGCACCCCTATGTCTTCCCCGGCGGGCTGGCCGCCGACAGCGACAACGGCTGGTCCGATGTCCTACGCATGAATGAGGTGATGGTGGCCAACGGCGACGCGGGCAAGAAGATCTGGCTGACGGAGATGGGCGCGTCGACCAACGACACCCCCGAGGGCGTGAGCCAGCAGGAGCAGGCCCGCCAGATCGTCGACGTGCTGGGCGCGGCGGCCGCGGTCGGCTGGACCGGACCGGCCTTCATCCACGCCGTGCGCGACCTGGACACCGCCAACCGTGACGACCGGGAAGCCAACTTCGGCGCCCTGCTCACCAGCGACTGGCAGCCGAAGTACGCCGCCACGGTCCTGGCCCGACAGTGACCACCCCGATCGAGACCGTGGCGAACCGGATCGTCATCGCCGGCGCCGGCGGACAGGTGGGGCGCTTCCTGGCCGACGAGCTGACTGCCCGGGGCCGCGACCTGCTGGCCTGCACATCGGCCCAGTGGGATATCACCGACCCGGCGGTGGCGGCCGAGATCGTCGGCCCCGGCGACGTCGTGATCAACTGCGCCGCGCTGACCGCCGTCGACGCCGCGGAGGCCGATGAGCCCCGCGCGTTCGCCGTCAACGCGACCGGTGCCGGGAACATCGCCCGCGCCTGCGCGGCGGTCGGCGCCCGGCTGATCCACATCTCCACGGACTACGTGTTCAGCGGTGAGTTCACCGGGTCGCCGCGCCCCTACGAGGTGGACGATCCGGTCGGTCCGCGCAGCGTGTACGGCCGCAGCAAGCTGGCCGGTGAGCAGCAGGTGCACGCCGCGCTGCCGGACGCCACCGTGGTGCGCACCGCGTGGGTGTACACCGGGGTGGGCGCCGACTTCGTCGGCACCATGCGCCGGCTGGAATCCGAGCGCGACACCATCGAGGTGGTGGCCGACCAGACCGGTTCGCCGACCTACGTCGCCGACCTGGTGGCGGCCCTGCTGCAGATCGCCGACGACCCGGCGCCGCCGGCGCTGCTGCACGTGGTGAACACCGGCCCGGCCAGCCGCTACGAGCTGGCCCGCGCGGTGTTCGCCGGCATCGGCGCCGATCCCGGGCGGGTCCGGCCGGTGACCAGCGACCGGCATCCGCGTCCGGCGCCCCGGCCGGTGTACTCGGCGTTGTCGACGGCTCGCTACGAGGCGGCCGGGTATCGGCCGCTGCGGTCCTGGCAGGACGGGTTGGCCGCCGCGCTGGCGGCGTTGCGGTGACGGTGCCGAACCGACCGGACATCGGACTGGCTACCCTCTAGCAGCGTGGGCGACGAACTGGCTGGGTGCGGTGACTGACGAACTGAAGGTCGTGACGGTGACCTATTCACCGGGCCCGCATCTGGATCGCTTCCTGGCCTCGCTGGCGCACGCCACCGAACGGCCGGTCACCGTCATCATGGCCGACAACGGTTCCACCGACGGCGCGCCCGAGGAGGCCGTGCAGCGGTATCCGAACGTCCGGCTGCTGCACACCGGCGGCAACCTCGGTTACGGCACCGCGGTGAACCGGGCCGTCGATCGGTACGTCACCGACGGCGAGTTGTTCATCGTGGCCAACCCCGATGTGCAGTGGGGACCGGGCAGCATCGACGAGTTGCTGGCGGCGGCCGCGCGGTGGCCACAGGCCGGCGCGCTCGGGCCGCTGATCCGGGACCCGGACGGCTCGGTGTACCCGTCGGCGCGGCATCAGCCCAGCCTGATCCGCGGCGGCATGCACGCCGTGGTCGGGCCGGTGTGGAAGGCCAACCCGTGGACGGCGGCCTACCGGCAGGAGCGGTTGGCGCCCAGCGAACGCCCGGTGGGGTGGTTGTCCGGGGCCTGCCTGTTGCTGCGCCGGGAGGCGTTCGACCAGATCGGCGGGTTCGACGAGCGCTACTTCATGTACATGGAGGATGTCGACCTCGGCGATCGGCTGGCCCGGTCGGGCCGGCAGAACATCTACGTGCCCGGCGCGGAGATCCTGCACGACAAGGGGCATTCCACCGGCCGGGATCCCGCCACGAATCTGGCGGCCCATCACCGCAGCACCTACACTTTCCTGGCCGACCGGCATCCGCGCTGGTGGCAGGCTCCACTGAGGTGGACGATCAAGGGTGCACTGGCGACCCGCGCCGGTCTGGTGGTCCGGAACTCTCGACGTAAACAGGCGAAAGGGCGGCGCTGACATGGTCGGTGGCGAAAAGGCCAGCACACTCAAACCCTCGGACGTGGATGCGGTGATCCTGGTCGGCGGGCAGGGCACCCGGCTGCGCCCGCTGACATTGTCCGCGCCCAAACCGATGCTGCCGACCGCCGGTCTGCCGTTCCTCACCCATCTGCTGACGCGGATCGCCGCGGCCGGCATCCAGCACGTGGTGCTGGGCACCTCCTACAAGGCCGAGGTGTTCGAGGCGGCCTTCGGGGACGGCTCCAAGCTGGGCCTGGAGATCGAGTACGTCGTGGAGACCGAGCCGCTGGGCACCGGCGGCGGCATCGCCAACGTGGCCGACAAGCTGCGCCATGACACCGCGCTGGTGTTCAACGGCGACGTGCTCTCCGGCGCCGACCTCGGTGCGCTGCTGAACCGGCACGCCGAGCACCAGGCCGATGTGACCCTGCACCTGGTCCGGGTGGGGGATCCGCGGGCCTTCGGATGCGTGCCCACCGATGCCGACGGCCGGGTCACCGCGTTCCTGGAGAAGACCCAGGATCCGCCGACCGACCAGATCAACGCGGGCTGCTACGTGTTCCGTCGCGAGATCATCGAGGCGATCCCCAAGGGCCGGGCGCTGTCGGTGGAGCGGGAGATCTTCCCGACGCTGCTGGCCGAGGGAAGCAAGGTGTGCGGTTACGTCGACGCCAGCTACTGGCGCGATATGGGCACCCCGGAGGACTTCGTGCGGGGCTCGGCCGATCTGGTCCGCGGGATCGCGCCGTCGCCGAACCTGCAGGGCGAGCGCGGCGAGTTCCTCATCCACGACGGCGCGGCGGTGGCGCCCGGGGCGCTGCTGATCGGGGGGACCGTGATCGGCCGGGGCGCCGAGATCGGCGCCGGCGCACGGCTCGATGGCGCGGTCATCTTCGACGGTGTCCGGGTCGAGGCCGGTGCGGTGATCGAGCGGTCCATCATCGGGTTCGGTGCGCGGATCGGCCCGCGGGCACTGATCCGCGACGGCGTCATCGGCGACGGCGCCGATGTCGGCGCACGCTGCGAGCTGCTGCGCGGGGCCCGGGTCTGGCCGGGGGTCACCATCCCCGACGGCGGCATCCGGTTCTCGACCGACGTCTGAGCGCTCCGGGGCCCGTCAGCGGCGGGCGGCGGCGGCCAGCGCGAGCAGGGCCGGATCGTCTCCGGGCAGCGCGTCGAGGCGCCACCAGCGCAGATCCAGCGACTCGTCGCTGCGGGTGATCTCCGCGCCCTCGGGCGCGACCACCACGAACTGCATGTCGAGGTGGCGGGTCGGCAGACCCAACGAGCAGGTGATCGGGTGCACATGCAGCGCGGCCAGGTGCGGTTCGATCCGTAGTCCGGGGATGCCGGACTCCTCGGTGGCCTCCCGCATCGCGGCCGCCAGGATGTCGGCGTCGGACTCCTCGCAGTGCCCGCCGAGTTGCAGCCAGCGCCCGACGCGCGGATGCAGGGTGAGCAGGGCATGGGTCCGGCGGTGATCGAGCACCAGCGCCGAGGCGGTGATGTGCCCCGGCTCGCAGGCGCGCCGGCACGCGTCGGGGCGGCCCAGCACGAAGGCCAGCACGGCGTGGCGCAGCGAATCCTGTTCGGGGCTGGGGGCATCCCAGCCCGACAGGGTGTCGACGACGGAGGCGTGCAGGCTCATCGCAGGATCAGCAGACCGTCGGTGGACGCCGGGTCGCGCGGACCCTGCGGGTCGGCCGGATAGCCGATCGCGATGGCGCCCAACGGCTCCCAGTCATCTGCGACGGCGAGTTCGCGGCGCGCGACCTCGGCGGCGAAGATCGTCGACCCGATCCAGCAGCTGCCGATCGCGCGGGCCGCCAGAGCCACCAGCAGGCCCTGCACCGCCGCCCCCGCCGCGACGGTGAACATGGTGTGCTCGGCCGCGGTGCGTTGCGGATCCGGATAGCTGTGTGCCCCATCGGGAACCATGAACGGGATCACGAGTTCCGGTGCGTCGTAGAGGATCTGGCCGCGTGAAACCCGGCGGGACACCTCCTCGGCCGGACGGCCGTCGGAGGACAGGTCGGCCTGCCATTGCTGTTTCATCGCATCCAGTAACCGGATTCGGGTATCCGGATCGCGCACCCACACAAAGCGCACCGGGCGGGTGTGATGTGGGGCCGGCGCGGTCAGCGCCTCGGCGACCGCTTCCTCGACCAGGTCGGCGGGGACCGGTTCGGAGCTGAAGTGGCGCACCGAACGGCGGAGCAACTGTGCCTGCCTGCGGCCCAACTCGATGGACTCGGCGGTGCCGAGCCAGAACAGGTCGTCCTCGCCGCCGCGCACCAGGGTGCGACCGTTGGAGCCGTCGTCGTGCAGCTCGAGTCCGCGCACCACGGCCACCGGGACGCCGGTCAGCTTGCCCTTCACCAGATCCCCGGCGGCGGCGAGTTCGTCGGCGACGGCGATCTCGGTGACGAAGAGTTCGTTGCCGTGCGCGTCGTGTGCCCCGGCGTAGCCGTGCAGCACCGTCAGACCGGCCGCGCCGATCGCGACATCGGTCTGGCCGTTGCGCCAGGCCCGCCCCATGGTGTCGGTGACGACGACGCCGACCCGTACGCCCAGCTGCCGTGCGATACCGTCGCGCAGCGCCGCGGCGCTGCCGTCCGGATCCACCGGTAGCAGCGCGAGTTCGCCCGAGTCGATGTTGGAGCCGTCGACGCCGGCGGCGGCCTGGACCAGGCCGATGGCGTTCTCGGTGATGAACGTCTTGCCCTTGCGGGCCAGGACGCGTACGGCCTCGTCGTCGATGAGCTTGCGGCGCAGGAGGTCTCGCTGCTCGGGGTCGGTGGGTGCTGCGACGATGCGGCCCTCGGTCTTGGACAGCACCTTGCTGGTGATGACCACCACGTCGTCATCGCGCAACCAGCGTGCGGCGCCGGCGATCGCCGCGGCGAGATCGTCGCCGGGACGGAACTCGCCGAGTCCGGTGACCGGGATGATCTCGACGGGTTTCGCGGTGCCGTGCTCGGTGGCCCGCTGCTCGGCCGTCACAGCGAGATGCCCGCCAGGTGCAGGCCGGCCCGGACCATCTCGGCGGTGGTGGCCGGATCGGTCATCAGCAGTGGGGCGGCCCGGACGTCGAGGCCCTCGATCGCGGCGGTGTCGCCCTCGTCGATCAGCCAGCCGTCCAGGATGCCCACGCCGCTGCGGGCGCCGAAGTGCCTACCGACCGCCTCGGAGGACGATTGCACCCCGATCACCGAGAGGCATTCGTCGGCCATGCCGCGCAACGGCTTGCCGGCGACGATGGGGGAGTAGCCGATCACCGGGGCGGCGGTGGAGCGCAGCGCGCCGCGGATACCGCCGACGGCGAGGATGGAGCCGATGCTGACCACCGGGTTGGACGGGGCGATCAAGACGATGTCCGCGTCGGCGATGGCCTCGGTCACGCCGGGTGCGGCGGTGGCCTTGTCCGAGCCGATGAAGGCGAAGCTGTGGGTGGGAATCTTCGCGCGGTAGCGCACCCACCATTCCTGGAAGTGGATGGCCTTGCGTTCCCCGTCCGGGTCGGTGACCACCACGTGGGTCTCGCTGCGCTCGTCGCTGGCCGGCAGCAGGCGTGCCCCCGGCGCCCAACGGGAGCACAACGCCTCGGTGACGGCCGACAGTGGGTAGCCGGCCCGCAGCATCTGGGTGCGCACCAGATGGGTGGCCAGATCACGGTCGCCGAGCCCGAACCAGTCGGGCTGCACTCCGTAGGCGGCCAGTTCCTCCTTGGCATGCCACGTTTCGTCACGGTGGCCCCAGCCACGGTCCGGATCGATGCCGCCGCCCAAGGTGTACATGCAGGTATCGAGGTCGGGGCAGATCCGGACGCCGAACATCCAGGCGTCGTCGCCCACGTTGACCACGGCGGTCAGTTCGTGTTGAGTGGGCCCCTCGGGATCGGCGGACGGGTCGGCAAACTGCCCCAGTTGCAGCAGATGCTGGACGCCGAGCAGGAATCGGGCGCCGCCCACGCCGCCGGCCAGAACTGTCACCTTCACGCCCTCAGACCCTAGGCCAGCCGGCTCGGTGAGGTGTTCCCCACCCGGGTGTGGCGAACACGCCGGAGCAAGGACACGCCGGATCTACGTCACGAGATGGTATGAAAAACGGCCCTTTAGCTTGACCGTGGCAGCTAACACGTGTCTAATCACATCAGTGTCATTTCGTGGTTCGCCCGCCGGTTTCGGTGCCGCAGACCGGGATTCGATCATCTGTTCGAATCCGGATGGCCTGACATCACAATAGTGATAGCTGGGGTGGTGCCGAGGGCTTTTTCAGATCCGCAATTGCTGGATCTGACAAGATCTTTCGGCAGGGGCCCCAAACGGCAACAACGGGAAAACCAATCAGGTGAGGAGGCGGAACATGTCTTTTGAGCAGGTCGATTTCGACCGCGCGCTCCGGTTCGAAGACCGGATGCTCGGTTCAGTGGACAGCGCACCGCACACCACTACCGGCCCGACGACAAGCGATGCGGTCACGCGCCCGCAATTGAGCTTGGTACCCGAACGTATCGAACTGGCACTGGATCCGATCGACGGTTCGTTCGACGAGGATGACCAGTGGCAGGAACGCGGTCTGTGCGCTCAGACCGACCCCGAGGCCTTCTTCCCGGAGAAGGGCGGCTCGACCCGGGAAGCCAAGCGCATCTGTCAGGGTTGCGAGGTCCGCGACCGGTGCCTGGAGTACGCACTGGCCAACGACGAGCGGTTCGGTATCTGGGGCGGCCTGTCCGAGCGTGAGCGCCGCCGCCTCAAGCGCGGCATCATCTGACCGGCTCCGGCCGCGTTATCCGTCGTCGAGCGACGGATCGATGACCGACGGCTCGACGCCCAGATAAGTGGCCACCTGGGCCACCAGTACCTCATGCAACAAATCCGCGAGTTCATCGGTGTCCTTGGCGCGCCGTTCGATCGGCTTGCGGAACAGCACAATTCGCGCCCGCGTGGGATTTCCGCGGACATCGACCCCGGCCGGGATCAGGCGGGCCAGCGCGATCGGGCCGTCCGCGACGACCTCCGGCGGCCACTGCACACTGTCGGGATCCTTGGGGGAGATGCGCGGAATCTCGTCGACCGCCACATCCAGATTGGACACCCGCTGATGCCATCGGCGTTCGATCGGCTCGTAGGCCTCCAGCACCGCCATGTCGAATTTCTCGCTTCGGCTGCGCCAGCCGGGAACCGTCGGCGGCAACAGCGACCCCCGCATTCCACGTCCGCGTCGGGAGCCCCGATGGCTGCGCTGCACCACAGGACAGATGGTAACGGTTGGAGATCGGCCACCGGATCACGCGCGTGTCCGGGAGCCCGACGCGTCGCCGCACGATAATCTTCCCTGCGTGAACGTTCCCCGTCGCTGCTGCAGGCCAGGGTGCCCGCACTACGCCGTGGCGACGCTGACCTTCGTCTATTCGGACTCGACAGCCGTCGTCGGACCGCTTGCCACGGTGTCCGAGCCGCATTCCTGGGATCTGTGTGTCGTGCACGCCGGTCGGATCACCGCGCCGCGCGGCTGGGAATTGGTCCGCCACGCCGGTCCGCTGCCGACGCATCCCGACGAGGACGACCTGGTGGCGCTCGCCGACGCGGTCCGTGAGGGCCGCGACGGATCGCAGTCGATGGTGAACGGCGGGACCGGCGTGACCGCCGGATTCTCCGACCCGGCCACCGGCGCGTCCGGCGGATCGCTGATGGCGCCCCCGGTCCGTCGTCCCGAACCCAACGGTCGACGTCGCGGTCACCTGCGGGTGTTGCCGGATCCCGAACCCGGTTCCGAATAGCCCTTCCGGGTCGTCATCGTGCGGCCGTGGCCGTGCGCTCCTTGTCCGGTTCCCGACATAGGTCACGGGACCTCCGACGGTCATCGTGCCGAGACACTAGGCTGAGTGGCCAGAGCAGTCCCGAATTCCCCGTACACACAGAGAGCGAGGAGAGCCATGTCTCGGCCCGCTGAGGCTGTCCACGCTGTCATCAAGGCATACGACGTGCGGGGCCTGGTCGGAGACCAGATCGACGAGGCCTTTGTCCGCGACGTCGGCGGCGCCTTCGGCCGCCTGGTCCGCGACGAGCAGCGGCCCGCCGGCACCGACCCGGTGACCCGGGTGGTGATCGGGCACGACATGCGCGCGAGCTCGCCGACCCTGTCGGACGCCTTCGCCGAGGGCGTCGTGGCCCAGGGGCTGGACGTGGTGCGGATCGGGCTCGCCTCGACCGACCAGTTGTACTTCGCCTCGGGGATGCTGAACTGCCCGGGCGCCATGTTCACCGCCAGCCACAACCCGGCCGCCTACAACGGCATCAAACTGTGCCGCGCCGCCGCCTTGCCGGTCGGGCGCGAAACGGGTCTGGCAGTGGTCGCGCAAGAGGTCATCGACGGGGTGCCGGAGTACGGAGGCACGAGCGGAACCATTCAAGACCGCGACGTGCTCGCCGAGTACGGCGAGTACCTGCGGTCCCTGGTGGACCTGGCGCAGCTGCGCCCGCTGCGGGTGGCCGTGGACGCCGGCAACGGGATGGGCGGGCACACCACCCCCGCCGTGCTGGGTGCGATCCCCGGAATCACGGTGCTGCCACTGTATTTCGAATTGGACGGCACCTTCCCCAACCACGAGGCCAACCCGCTGGACCCGGCCAACCTGGTCGACCTGCAGGCCCATGTGGTGGCGACCGGGGCGGATATCGGCCTGGCCTTCGACGGTGACGCCGACCGGTGTTTCGTGGTCGACGAGTTGGGCGTGCCGGTGTCGCCGTCGGCGGTGACCGCATTGGTGGCCGCCCGCGAACTCGGCCGCGAGATCGGCGGCACGGTGATCCACAATTTGATCACCTCGCGGGCGGTGCCCGAACTGATCACCGAGCGCGGGGGCACCGCGGTGCGCTCACGGGTCGGCCACTCCTACATCAAGGGGCTGATGGCCGAGACCGGGGCGATCTTCGGTGGTGAGCACTCCGCGCACTATTACTTCCGCGATTTCTGGGGTGCGGACTCGGGCATGCTGGCCGCGCTGCACGTGCTGGCCGCGCTCGGCGAACAGCAGCGCCCGCTGTCCGACCTGATGGCCGACTACCAGCGCTACGAGGCGTCCGGCGAGATCAATTTCACCGTCGCCGACGCCCCGGCCTGCGTGGATGCGGTGCTCACCACGCTCAGCAGCCGCATCCAGTCCCTGGACCATCTCGATGGCGTGACCGTCGACCTCGGCGACGGCCGCTGGTTCAACCTGCGGACCTCCAACACCGAACCGCTGCTGCGGCTCAACGTCGAGGCCCGCACCACCGAAGAGGTCGACGAGGTGGTGGAGCAGGTGGCGAATCTGATCGCCGCGCGTAACGAGCCCGCGCCATGACCTCCCGGGCCGCCATCATCGACCTCGACGACGTCGAGGGGCTGTTGGCTGCCGACCGGGATGGTTTGTTGCGGGCGGCGGCGATGTCCGGCGCGCAGGTGCGTGCCACCGCGGCGGCCGTCGACGAGGGGGCGCTGGATCCGCTGCGCGCCGACGTCCCGCCCCGCACCCTGATCTGGGTCGCCGACGGCGGGCCCGCCCGCGCGGCCGGCTCCCTGTTGGCGGCGGTGCTCGGCCCGGCCAGTGCGGTCCCGATCGTGGTGGCCGCCGAACTGCCGCCGTGGACCGGGGCGCTGGATGTCGTGGTGGTGGCCGGCGCCGACGCGGGGAACCCGGTGCTGGTCTCGGCCGCGGCGACCGGTGTGCGCCGCGGGGCGCGTGTCGTCGTGGCCGCGCCGCACGAGGGGCCGCTGCGCGAGGTGACGGCCGGCCGGGCCGCCGTGCTGGCGCCGCGGCTGCCGGTGCCCGAGGAGTTCGGCCTGACCCGCTACCTGGCGGCCGGGGTCGCCATACTGGCCGTCGTCGACGCCGGTGTCCGGGTGGACATCGCCGCGCTGGCCGACGGATTGGACGCCGAGGCCCTGCGTAACAGTGCCTCCCGGGACCTGTTCACCAACCCGGCCAAGAGCCTGGCCGATCGGCTGTCCGGGCGGGAGGTGGTGCTGGCCGGGGACAACGACGCGACGCTGGCGCTGGCACAGCACAGCGCCGCGGTGCTGCTGCGGGTCGCCCGTCAGGTCGTGGCCGCGGTCGGGCTCTCCGATGCGCTGGCGGCGCTGGGCCGGACGGATGCCGCACCGGTCGATTACGAGGCCGCGCTGTTCCACGACGAGGAACTCGACGGACCGCTGCCGGCCCGCACCCGGACCGTGGTGCTGACCTCTGATGAACAACGGCCGGCGGTGGTCACCCGTACCGAGGGATTCGCCGACCTCGATGTGGTCAGCGCCGACGATGTGCCCGATCTTGCGACCACGATCAGCGGCGTCCGCCCCGAGCAGCAGTTGGCGACGGTGGCGGTGCGGTTGGAGATGACCGCCGTGTACCTACGACTGGTGCGAGGTTGAGAGCGTGAACCTGCTCCGTGGAGCCATCCGCAAATATGCTTGGGGGTCGCGTACCGCGATTGCCGAGTTCACCGGAAGACCAAGTCCGACACAGCATCCCGAGGCGGAGCTGTGGCTCGGCGCACATCCGGGAGATTCGGCGCGCTGTGAGACCGACGAAGGCGAACAGTCGCTGCTGCAGATGATCACCGACGACCCGGCCGGGCAGTTGGGCGCCGCGTCGCGGGACCGGTTCGGTGACGCGCTGCCGTTCCTGGCCAAGGTGCTCGCCGCCGACGAGCCGCTGTCGCTGCAGGCGCACCCGAGCAGTCAGCAGGCGGTACACGGTTTCGAGCGCGAGGAGCATCTGGGCATCCCGGTGAGCGCGCCGACCCGCAACTACCGCGATGCCAGTCACAAGCCGGAACTCCTCGTGGCGCTGGGGCAGTTCGAGGCGCTGGCCGGTTTCCGGCCGGCCGCGCGCAGCGTGGAGTTCATGCGGGCGCTGTCGGTGGCCGACCTGGACCCGTTCATCACGCTGCTCAAGGGGCAGTCCGACGCCGACGGGTTGCGGGCGCTGTTCACCACCTGGATCACGTTCCCGCAGCCCGACCTCGATGTGCTGGTGCCCTCGGTGCTCGACGGCGCGATCAACTACATCCGGTCGGGGGAAACGGTTTTCCAGGCCGAGGCCAAGACGATCCTGGAGCTCGGGGAGCGCTATCCCGGTGACGCCGGGGTGCTGGCGGCGATGCTGCTGAACCGGATCACCTTGGCGCCCGGGGAGGGCATCTATCTGCCCGCCGGGAACCTGCACGCCTATCTGCACGGCGTGGGCTTCGAGGTGATGGCCAACTCCGACAACGTGTTACGCGGCGGTCTGACACCCAAGCACGTCGACGTGCCGGAGTTGTTGCGGGTGCTCGACTTCACCCCGACCGATGATGCGCCGATCGTGGCGCGCTCGACTCGCGGCGGTCTGGAACTGGTCTATGACACCCCGGCCCCGGAGTTCGCGGTGTCGCTGCTGCAGGTCACCGACGAGCACGTGGGCCGCGAGATCGATGCGCCCGCCGAGCACGCCGGCCCGCAGGTGCTGCTGTGCATCGAGGGTGTCGTGAAGGTGCAGTCGACGTCCGGTGCGGTGTCGCTGGCCCGCGGTGACGCCGCCTGGGTGTCCGCCGGCGACGGCCCGGTGCGGCTGCTGGCCGACGAACCGGCCCGGATGTTCCGGGTGACCGTCGGGCTCTGAGGCTCGCTGCCGCGCGCCGACGGTGCGCTGAGCTCTACTTTTCGCGTCTTTTCTCGCTCTGAGCGCACCGTCGTGCCCAGCGTCGTTTACAAAACATCTAGTTTTGTCTAGACACGCGACAAACTACGTTCTATAGTCAACCGCAGCAGTGATGGCACTCACAGGAGGTTGTCGGATGACGACGCACATGGATGCGGACGCGAACGCGCCGGCCGTGCAATGGCGGGACCGCAAGCGATACCTGTGGTTGATGGGGCTGATCCCGCCGACCGCGCTGTTCGTGATCCTGCCGGTGGTCTGGGCGATGAACCAGTGGGGCTGGCAGACCGCCTCGCAGGTGCTGTTCTGGATCGGTCCGCTGCTGGTCTACGTGCTGCTGCCGATCCTGGACCGCAAGTTCGGCCCGGACGGCCAGAACCCGCCCGACGAGCTGATGGAACAGCTGGAGAACGACAGGTACTACCGCTACTGCACCTACCTGTACATCCCGTTCCAGTACGCCAGCGTCATCTTCGGCGCCTACGCCTTCACCGCGTCGGACCTGAGCTGGCTGGGGTATGACGGCGGGCTGAGCTGGCCGGCCAAGATCGGCCTGGCGCTCTCGGTCGGTGTGCTCGGCGGTGTCGGGATCAACACCGCCCACGAGATGGGGCACAAGAAGGACGAACTGGAGCGCTGGCTGTCCAAGATCACGCTGGCCCAGACCTGGTACGGGCACTTCTACATCGAGCACAACCGTGGCCACCACGTCCGCGTCGCCACCCCGGAGGACCCGGCGTCCTCGCGGTTCGGCGAGACCATCTGGGAGTTCCTGCCACGCAGCGTGTGGGGCAGCCTGAAATCGTCGTGGGAGCTGGAGGCCAAGCGGCTGGAGCGGGCCGGCAAGCCCACCTGGCACTGGTCCAACGACGTACTCAACGCCTGGGCGATGTCGGTGGTGCTGTGGGGCGCGCTGATCGCCGTCTTCGGCCTCGGTGTCATCCCGTTCATGCTGATCTCGGCGATCTACGGCTTCGCGCTGCTGGAGACGGTGAACTACCTGGAGCACTACGGCCTGCTGCGGCAGAAGCTGGACAGCGGTCGGTACGAGCGGTGCGCCCCGGTGCACAGCTGGAACTCCGACCACATCGTCACCAACCTGTTCCTGTACCACCTGCAGCGGCACAGCGACCATCACGCCAACCCGACCCGCCGCTACCAGACGCTGCGCAGCATCGAGGGCGCGCCGAACCTGCCGAGTGGCTACGCCTCGATGATCGGGCTGACCTACTTCCCGCCGCTGTGGCGCAAGGTGATGGATCACCGGGTGCTGGCGCACTACAACGGCGACATCAGCCGGGTGAACATCCACCCGCGGGTGCGCGAGCGGGTGCTGGCCAAGTACGGAAGCGGTGAGGTGAAGTGAGCGCCTACCGTTGCCCCGGCTGCGATTACGTCTACGACGAGGCGAAAGGCGCTCCGCGCGAGGGCTTTCCGGCCGGCACCGGCTGGGCCGAGGTGCCTGACGACTGGTGCTGCCCGGACTGCGCGGTCCGCGAGAAGGTCGACTTCGAACCCGCCGGGGCCGGCGAAGCGACGGGAATCGAGAAGGGGACGTCCCGATGAGCGAGAACGAGTACAGACTGTTCGTCTGCGTGCAGTGCGGATTCGAGTACGACGAGGCCAAGGGCTGGCCGGAGGACGGGATCGCCCCGGGCACCCGCTGGGCCGACATCCCCGAGGACTGGAGCTGCCCGGACTGCGGCGCAGCAAAGTCCGACTTCGACATGGTCGAGATCGCCAGGCCGTGACGGTCGTCTCGGGCGTCCGGACGGCCCCGCGAGCATCCGCCCCCACGGCGCGGCGAAGTTATAGGGTCGCGGCTATGAGCGGACCCGGACCTCGGCGTACGGCACCACGCGTGCCGTACGCCGAGGCGTCTCGGGTGCTGCTGCGCGACTCGATCCTGGACGGCATGCGCGAGATGCTGCTGGTGCGGGACTGGTCCTCGATCACCCTCACCGATGTGGCCCGAGCGGCCGGGATCAGCCGGCAGACCATCTACAACGAGTTCGGATCGCGGCAGGGACTGGCCGAGGGCTATGCGCTGCGGCTGGCCGACCGCCTGGTCGACGCCGTCGACCGGGCGGTCAACAACAACGTCGGGCAGGTCTACGACGCCTTCCTGGAGGGGTTCCGGGCGTTCTTCCTCGAGTCGGCCTCGGATCCGTTGGTGATCTCGCTGCTCGGCGGCGAGGCCAAACCGGATCTGCTGCAGATCATCACCACCGGCAGCGGCCCGATCATCACGCGCTGCTCGCAGCGGCTGACCGCGACGTTCCAGGACAGCTGGATGAAGGCCTCCGACGAGGACTCCGGGGTACTGGCCCGCGCCATCGTCCGGCTGGCGATGAGCTACGTCTCGATGCCCCCGGAAGCCGACCACGATGTGGCCATGGATTTGGCTAGGCTTATGACGCCGTTCGCCGAACGGTACGGTGTCATAGACACCCGGTAGCTGGCAGAGCGCTGCACAAGCGCCTGTCCCGCGAGCCCGCAGGCCACCGGTGTCGCGTGCGCACACTCGTGCGCTCCTAGGCAAAGCCTGTTGAAGGCCTGTTCGAGAACGATGACTTAAGGGGCCCTATCCATATGACTGAGTTGACCGCCGACGTACGCAACGGCATCGACTACAAGGTCGCCGACCTTTCCCTGGCCGAGTTCGGCCGCAAGGAGATCCGCCTCGCCGAGCACGAGATGCCCGGTCTGATGGAACTCCGCCGCGAGTACCACGACGTCCAGCCGCTCAAGGGTGCGCGCATCTCCGGCTCGCTGCACATGACCGTCCAGACCGCCGTGCTGATCGAGACGCTGACCGCGCTCGGCGCGGAGGTCCGCTGGGCCTCCTGCAACATCTTCTCCACCCAGGACCACGCCGCCGCCGCGGTCGTCGTCGGGCCCAACGGAACCCCGGAAGAGCCCAAGGGCACCCCGGTCTTCGCCTGGAAGGGTGAGTCGCTGGAGGAGTACTGGTGGGCCGCCGAGCAGATGCTCACCTGGCCGGGCGAACCCGCCAACATGATCCTCGACGACGGCGGCGACGCCACCATGCTGGTGCTGCGCGGTGCGCAGTACGAGAAGGCCGGCGTGGTGCCGCCCGCCGAGGACGACGACTCCGCCGAATGGAAGGTCTTCCTGGCCCTGGTCCGCGCCGGCTTCGAAAAGAGCAAGGACAAGTGGACCAAGATCGCCGAGTCGGTCAAGGGGGTCACCGAGGAGACCACCACCGGTGTGCTGCGGCTGTACCAGTTCGCCGCCGCCGGTGAACTGGCCTTCCCGGCCATCAACGTCAACGACTCGGTCACCAAGAGCAAGTTCGACAACAAGTACGGCACCCGGCACTCGCTGATCGACGGCATCAACCGCGGCACCGACGCCCTCATCGGTGGCAAGAAGGTGCTGATCTGCGGCTACGGCGACGTCGGCAAGGGCTGCGCGGAGTCGCTGGCCGGCCAGGGCGCGCGCGTGCAGGTCACCGAGATCGACCCGATCAACGCGCTGCAGGCGCTGATGGACGGCTACGACGTGGTGACCGTCGAGCAGGCGATCGGTAACGCCGACATCGTGATCACCTCGACCGGTAACAAGGACATCATCACCCTCGAGCACATGAAGGCGATGAAGGATCACTCCATCCTGGGCAACATCGGCCACTTCGACAACGAGATCGACATCGCCGCCCTGGAGCGGTCCGGTGCCACCCGGATCAACATCAAGCCCCAGGTCGACGAGTGGACGTTCGGTGACACCGGCAAGTCGATCATCCTGCTGTCCGAGGGCCGCCTGCTCAACCTCGGCAACGCGACCGGGCACCCCTCGTTCGTGATGAGCAACAGCTTCTCCAACCAGGTCATCGCCCAGATCGAGCTGTGGACCAAGAACGACGAGTACGACAACGAGGTCTACCGCCTCGCCAAGCACCTCGACGAGAAGGTCGCCAAGATCCACGTCGAAGCGCTCGGCGGAACCCTGACCCGGCTCACCAAGGAGCAGGCCGAGTACATCGGCGTCGACGTCGAGGGCCCGTACAAGCCGGAGCATTACCGCTACTGATCAGCGTGCGGAATCTGCGTGGAATCGCCACGGCGGCACTGTGTGCCGCCGTGGCGATCGGCTGTTCGGGCACTTCTCCGGACGCCTCGCAGGGCTCCGGGCCCACCGACGCGGCAGCGCCGGCGGAGGTGCGCCACGACATCGCCGGTCTGGTCGAGGTGTTCCCCGGCGTCGGGGCGCCGGAGTCGGTGGCCTGGCTGCAGTGGGGTGAGCCCGCCGATGGCGGTATGGCGGTGCGCTGGACCGACGCCGTCGTCCGGTTGAACCCGGCGGTCGCCGACGCCATGGCGGCCCAGTTCGAGCCCACCGACACCGGCCGCCGGCCCCAGGTGCAGGACGCACTTTCGGCCGAGATCCCGGCCGGGCCGTTCCTCACCGGCGAACTTCTCGACGCCGGTTTCTCCTCCGATTCGACGAGCACATACGCGTTCTTGGATCGCGGACAGGCGACGTTGGTGTTGCAGGCGACCAGCATCGGCTGACCGCCCCGCCGTCGAGCAAATCCCGCCGGGCAGTGCGGGTGGGCACGTGACATCTCGGCCCCCGTATGTCATGTGATGAATCCGTGTCCAAACGGCGACCTGTTTGTTACTGTCCGGTGGTGATTCGGGCCGGGGCTCTGCTTGCCATCGTGTCTTTTGGTTTCGTCATCAGTTGTCTCACAAGCGGTTTCGCGCATGCCGACGACTGGTATCCGTACTACAACGAGGACGAGTACACCGAGTTCTACACGCCACCGAATCCGTTGCCGGACGTACCGCCCGGGGACCTCATCCGCACCGAACCCTCGCGGCTGGTGCTGGAGCCGTCCGGGCAGTTGGGCCACATCATGGCCAACGGCACCCGGATCATGTACCGCAGCACCGATGGTCGCGGTAACCCGAATGTGGTGACCGGCACCTACTTTGAGCCGTGGAACGCCTGGCCCGGGCAGGGCCCGCGGCCGCTGATCGTGTACGGCCCCGGCACCCAGGGCCAGGGCGACCAGTGCGCACCGTCGCGGCAGTTCAACCAGGGCATCCACTGGTCGCCGTACCTGGACTTCATGTTCAACTACGAAGAGCTGTTCGTCGCCACCCTGGTGGCGCGCGGGTTCGCCATCGTGATGACCGACTACGAAGGCCTGGGCACCATCGGGGTGACGCACACCTACGTCAACCGGCTCTCCCAGGGGCATGCCATGCTCGACGCGGCCCGTGCCGCGCGGCTGCTGCCGGACACCTCGCTGACACCCGCCGGGCCCACTGCCTTCTGGGGTTACTCGCAGGGCGGGGGAGCGGCCGCGTCGGCCGCCGAGCTGGCGTCGTCGTACGCACCCGATGTGAACGTGGTCGGCACCTTCGCCGGTGCGCCGCCGGCCGATCTGATCGATCTGATCCCCTATGCCGACGGCAGCGCGCTCGTCGGGGTCATCGGCTACGCGCTCAACAGCGTCTTCCAGACCTACCCGGAGGCGGAACCCAAGATCCGTTCGGTACTGACCCCGCGGGGCCAGGACTTCGTCGACAAGACCCGCGACCAGTGCGTCGGGGAGTCGTTGACCAAGTTCATGTTCCGGCACCTGCAGCCCTATTTCAATCAACCGATCTCAGAGCTGTTGCACGACCCGCAGTTTCGCGGCATCTTCGAGCTGCAGAAGCTCGGCACGCTGAAACCCAATGCGCCGGTGCTGCTCAACAGCAACCGCTACGACCCGTTGGTGCCCTACGCGCCGGTGGTGCAACTGGCCCGGGACTGGTGTGCCAAGGGCAGCGACATCGAGATGCGCACCAACGAGCAGCCACCCTTTCTGAACAAGGCAGTGGTCAACCACGCCCTGCCGATGCTCGTCGACGGCGAACCGGCCATGCAGTGGCTGGCCGATCGCTTCAACGGAGTGCCCACCGCACCGAACTGCGGACAGGTCTGAGGACTCCGACACCGGATCGTCGGGCAGTGGGCCGACCGGCGGCTAGGCTCGCTGGGTGCTCATCGTGATCGAAGGCCTCGACGGTGCCGGCAAGAGAACCCTGACCGAGGGGTTGCGCACGGCGTTCGAGGCCGGCGGCAAGACGGTCACCACCCTGGCTTTCCCGCGCTACGGCGCGTCCGTGCACGCCGACATCGCGGCCGAGGCGCTGCACGGTGCGCACGGCGACCTGACCGATTCGGTGTACGCCATGGCCACCCTGTTCGCGCTGGACCGGGCCGGGGCCAAGGCCGAGATCGAGGAGCTGCAGCGCACGCACGACGTGGTGATCCTGGACCGCTATGTCGCGTCGAACGCCGCCTACAGCGCGGCCCGGCTGAACCAGGGCATCGACGGTGAGGTCGTGGGGTGGGTGTATGCCCTGGAGTTCGGCAGGTTCGATCTGCCCAAGCCGGATCGTCAACTGCTGCTGGATGTTTCGCCTGAGCTGGCCGACCGCCGAGCTCGGCAGCGCGCCGAGCAGGACGCCGACCGGGCGCGCGACGCCTACGAACGTGATCGCGGGCTGCAGGAGCGCACCGCGGCGGCCTATGCCGACCTGGCCGCCGCGAACTGGGCGGGAGACTGGGTGGTGGTGCCCCCGGACAGTGACCCGGCGGCCCTGGCCGGACGGCTCTGAGCGCGCGCTGCGCGCCGGCCCGCTCGGGCCCTGTGGCCCTCGTCATTGAGCCCAAACCGAGAAACCCGCGTGTGGCACCCGGGTTTTATCGCCTTGTGGTGACACCATGGTCACCATGAGGCAACGGATCCTGGTCGTCGACGACGACCCCTCGCTGGCCGAGATGCTCACCATCGTGCTGCGTGGGGAGGGTTTCGACACCGCCGTCATCGGAGACGGCAGCCAGGCGCTCACCGCCGTCCGTGAACTGCGGCCCGATCTGGTGCTGCTCGACCTGATGCTGCCGGGCATGAACGGCATCGACGTGTGCCGTGTGCTGCGCGCCGACTCCGGCGTGCCGATCGTGATGCTGACCGCCAAGACCGACACCGTCGACGTGGTCCTGGGCCTGGAATCCGGCGCCGACGACTACGTGATGAAGCCGTTCAAGCCCAAGGAACTGGTGGCCCGGGTCCGGGCCCGGCTGCGGCGCAACGACGACGAGCCCGCCGAGATGCTGGCCATCCATGACATCGACATCGATGTGCCCGCACACAAGGTCACCCGTGCCGGTGAGCAGATCTCGCTGACCCCGCTGGAGTTCGACCTGCTGGTGGCGCTGGCGCGTAAACCGCGTCAGGTGTTCACTCGTGATGTGCTGCTCGAGCAGGTCTGGGGCTACCGCCATCCGGCCGATACCCGGTTGGTGAACGTGCATGTCCAGCGCTTGCGGGCCAAGGTCGAGACCGACCCGGAGAACCCGCAGGTGGTCCTGACCGTTCGAGGAGTGGGATACAAGGCCGGACCTCCGTGATCGGTTCGTCCACGGTGGGGCGGCGTTCGTGATCTGGGGTTCACGACGCCGGGTCCGTGGCCGTTTCCGCGGCCCGTCGCCGATGTTGCGCGGGTTGGGGGCGGTCGGCCGCGCCATCAGCTATGCCTGGCGCCGCTCGTTGCAGTTGCGCGTGGTGTCCCTGACGCTCGGTTTGTCGCTGGCCGTCATCCTGGTGCTCGGCTTCGTGCTCACCAGCCAGATCACCGACCGCATCCTGGAGGTCAAGGTCCGGGCGGCCACCGAGGCGATCGAGCAGGCCCGCGGCACGGTCAGCGGCATCGTCGGTGGCGAGGAGGCCCGGTCGCTGGACGCCAGCCTGCAGCTGGCCCGTAACACGCTCATCGACCGCAAGGCCGACGTCGGCTCGGGATTGGCCGGTGCCTTCGACGCCGTCCTCGTGGTGCCCGGTGACGGCCCCCGCGCGGCGACATCGGCCGGCCCGATCCAGCAGGTCCCCGATGTCCTGCGCGACTTCGTCAAGGCCGGTCAGGTCAGCTACCAGTACGCGACCGTGCACACCGACGGGTTCTCCGGGCCCGCGCTGATCATGGGCAGCCCCACCGGGTCGTCGACGCCCTCGGTCCCCAATCTTGAGCTCTACCTGATCTTTCCGCTGAGCAACGAGGAGTCCACCATCTCGCTGGTGCGCGGCACGATGGCGACCGGCGGCGTGGTGCTGCTCGGTCTGCTCGCCGCGATCGCGCTGCTGGTGGCCCGCCAGATCGTGCTGCCGGTGCGCTCCGCGTCCCGGATCGCCGAACGGTTCGCCGAGGGACATCTGACCGAGCGGATGCCGGTGCGCGGTGAGGACGACATGGCCCGGTTGGCGGTGTCGTTCAACGACATGGCCGAGAGCCTGTCCCGCCAGATCACCAACCTGGAGGAGTTCGGCAACCTGCAGCGCCGGTTCACCTCCGACGTCAGCCATGAGCTGCGCACCCCGCTGACCACCGTGCGGATGGCCGCCGACCTGATCCACGACCACAGCGAGGACCTGGACCCGGCGCTGCGCCGGTCCACCGAGTTGATGGTCAACGAACTCGACCGGTTCGAGACGCTGCTGGCCGATCTGTTGGAGATCTCGCGGCACGACGCCGGCGTCGCCGAACTGGCGGTGGAGGCGGTCGATCTGCGCTCCACCGTGCAGAGCGCCCTGGACAACGTCGGCCACCTGGCCGCCGACGCCGGGGTGGCGCTCGAGGTGGACATGCCGTCGGACGGGGTGATCGCCGAAGTCGATCCGCGCCGGGTGGAACGAGTTCTGCGCAATCTGATCGCCAACGCCATCGATCACGCCGAACACAAACCGGTGGAGATCCGGATGGCCGCCGACGAGGACACGGTGGCGGTCACCGTCCGCGATCACGGGGTCGGGCTGCGGCCGGGGGAGGAGAAGCTGGTGTTCAGCCGGTTCTGGCGTTCGGACCCGTCGCGGGTGCGCCGTTCCGGCGGAACCGGGCTGGGTCTGGCCATCAGCATCGAGGACGCCCGGCTGCACCAGGGCCGGCTGGAGGCCTGGGGTGAACCCGGCAAGGGCGCCTGTTTCCGGCTGACCCTGCCGTTGGTGCGCGGGCACAAGGTGACGACGAGTCCGTTGCCGCTCAAGCCGGCCGGGGTATCGGGGGCCGCCACCGGACCGCAGTCGCGGGTCCGGGATTCCGGGCCGCTGCGCCGTGATCGGGAGTCGGAGGGCGTATGAGCCACGTCCGCAAGACGCTGGGAGCGGCCATGGCCGCCGCGGTGGTGGTCGCCGGTTGCGCCGGGGTGCCGACATCCTCGGCGCCGCAGGCCATCGGGACCGTCGAGCGGGCGGCGCCGCCCAGCCTGCCCACCCCGACGCCGGGCATGGAACCCGATGTGCTGCTGCGCGAATTCCTCAAGGCCACTGCCGATCCCGCCAACCGGCACCTGGCCGCGCGCCAGTTCCTCACCGAATCAGCCTCGCGCGGTTGGGATGACGCCGGCAGCGCCCTGTTGATCGACCGGGTGGTCTTCACCGAGACCCGCCGGCCCGAACTGGTGACGGTGAGCATGCAGGCCGACATCCTGGGCTCGCTCTCCGAACTCGGGGTGTTCGAGACGGCCGAAGGTGCGCTGCCCGATCCGGGCCCGATCGAGCTGGTGAAGACGTCGGGCGGCTGGCGTATCGACCGGCTGCCCAACGGGGTCTTCCTGGACTGGCAGCAGTTTCAGCAGACCTACAAGCGCAACACCCTGTACTTCACCGATCCCACCGGCCGCACCGTGGTGCCCGATCCGCGTTATGTCGCGGTTTCCGGTGCCGACCAACTGGCCACCGAGCTGGTGACCAAGCTGATCGCCGGGCCACGGCCGGAGATGGCGCGCACCGTGCGCAACCTGTTGGCGGCACCGCTACGGCTGCGCGGGCCGGTGACCCGTGCGGACGGCGGCAAGACCGGGGTCGGGCGCGGGTACGGCGGCACCCGCATCGAGCTGGAGAACCTGTCCAGCACCGATCCGCACACCCGCCAACTGCTTGCCGCACAGATCATCTGGACGCTGTCGCGGGCGGGCATCAACGGCCCCTATGTGATCAACGTCGACGGTGCCCCGCTCGACGAGCGGTTCGCCGAGGGCTGGAACACCGCGGACGTCGCGGCCAGCGACCCGGGTGCGGCCGACGGCGCGGGAGCCGGATTGCATGCGCTGGTGGGTGGTTCGCTGGTGTCCCTGGACGGTCAGCGTGCGCCCCGGGTGGCCGGGCCGTTCGGGCAGATGCCCGATCAGGTGTCGGCGGCGTTGTCGCGGACCGGGCGCGAGGTGGCCTCGGTGATGGTGCTGCGCGCCGGGGCGCCGGACATGGCGTCCTCGCTGTGGATCGGGCCGATCGGTGGCGACGCGGGTCAGGCGCTGGACGGCCGCACCCTGACCCGGCCCAGTTGGTCACTCGACGATGCGATCTGGATCGTCGTCGACGGGGTCAACGTGGTCCGGGTACTGCAGGAGACCGCGTCCGGGCAACCGGCCCGCATCCCGGTGGATTCCACCGCGCTGGCCGCCAAGTTCCCCGGCGCCATCACCGAACTGCAGCTCTCCCGGGACGGCACCCGCGCGGCGATGGTGATCGAGGGCAAGGTGATCCTGGCCGGGGTGGAGCAGACACCGGGCGGGCAGTACGCGCTGACCTACCCGCGCCGGCTCGGTTTCGGGCTGGGCGCCACGGCGGTGTCACTGTCCTGGCGCACCGGGGACGACATCGTCGTCAGCCGCACCGACGGATCCCATCCGGTGTCCTACGTGAACCTCGACGGGGTGAACTCCGACGGACCCAGCGGCAACCTCCAGGGACCGGTGACCGTCGTTGCCGCGAACCCGTCGACGGTGTACGTCGCCGATCGCCGCGGCGTGCTGCAACTGTCCGGGTCGGCGGCCGACAACGACCTCAGCTGGTCGGAGGTCCAGCCGCTGATGGTCGCCGGTGCCCAACCGGTGCTGCCCGGCTGAGTCAGCGCGGGCCCTGCGCCGCGCGCTGTTGGGCGACGAACCGGATGGACATGCGCTGCAACAGTCCCGGCGCGTAGCGGGCGAACCGCCAGGCCATCCGGGCCTGCCGCGGCCACACCAGCAGCGCCTTGTTGCGCTCGATGGCGCGCAGCGTATCGGCGGCCAGGTCGTCGGCGGAAGCGAATGTCGCACTGCGCCGGCCCATTCGGTAGAAATCGCGGCCGACGAACCCGCCGACCGCACCCTTGTCCAGGATGGGTGTCTCGACCGCGGTCGGGCAGATCGCCAGCACCCCGACCCCGCGTCCGGCGGCCTCGCTGCGCAACGCCAGCGACAACCCGACGACGGCATGTTTGGTCATCACGTAGCTGGTGATCTGGCCGGCGGCGGCCAGCCCGGCCATGGAGGCGGTGTTCACGATGTGCCCGCGACCCTGTTTCACCATCACCGGGTAGGCGGCGGCGACCCCGTGCACCACGCCGCGGATGTTGACGTCGATGATCGCGTTCCACTGGTCCAGGGTCAGCAGTTCGGTGTCCCCGCCCCAGGTGATACCGGCGTTGTTGAACATCAGATCGAGCCGCCCGGTCCGGTCCACCACCTCGGTGACGCAGTCGGCGACGGCGGCCGCGTCGGTGACGTCGAGCCGGCGCCACCGGGCGCCGAGCGGTTCGGCGGTGGCCCGCGCCGCGGTTTCCTCGACGTCGGTGCACAGCACGTCGGCCCCGGCCCCGGCCAACGCGCGGCACAGCGCCGCGCCGATCCCGGACCCGGCGCCGGTGACGATGGCCTGCCGGCCGGTGAACGTTCCCACGTCTCTCCTGTCGTTGCAACGGTAAGAGGGACGGTAGTCGCCGGAGGTTGTCACACCCCGGCGCCACACTGCAGACATGGTGCTGGACCTGATCCTGCCGTTGGAGTGCGGCGGCTGCGGCGCACCGTCGACGCGGTGGTGTGCCACCTGCGCGGGGGAGTTGGTGGCCCGCGCCGCCGAACCGCGGCTGGTCACCCCGCGGCTGGATCCCGGGGTGCCGGTGTTCTCGCTGGGCCGCTACGCCGCAGCCCGCCGCCAGGCGATCGTGGCGGTCAAGGAACGCGGCCGCGCCGATCTGATCGGTCCGCTGGCCGGCGCGCTGCACCTCGGACTGTCCCGGCTGCTGGGATGGGGACTGCTGGGCACGCCGCTGACGGTGGTGCCGGCCCCGACCCGGTGGCTGGCCGCGCGTCGGCGCGGTGGGGACCCGGTGACCCGGGTGGCCGTCGAGGCGGTCCGGGCGCCGGGGCTGGCCGGTGTCACGGTGGTCCAGGCGCTGCGGCTGACGGGCTTCGCGCGGGATTCGGTCGGCCTGTCCAGCGCCGACCGTCAGCGGAATCTGGCCGATCGGGTCCGGGTGATCCGGCCGGTTTCCGGCGCGGCGCTGATCGTCGACGACGTCGTCACCACGGGGGCGACCGCGTGTGAATCGGTGCGCGCGCTGCAAACCGCCGGAGTGCCGGTGCACGCGGTGTTGGCGCTGGCTGACGCCTGAAATCGACGGGATTTCGGGGCGCTCTGTTGCGCTCTGATGAAGAACTAAAAACACGTCTGCGAAATTGGTGGCACAGTCAGGTGAACAACGACTACCGTCGGGACCAACGACCCCGTGACCCTCACGGCGGCACCTGGTAGACGGGCGCCCGTGCGGAATCGGGACTGCCTGAGTGCGGTAGGAGGTGATTACTCGACACCTGACGCCGCCGGGCGCAGCGACATGCAACGAGCCGTCGGCGTATTACTCACCAACCGGGCACGTGATGCGCGTGCGACTTCCGAGAGAAACGAGTTGTCAAGCATGTCAACGAATTCCGTGGAAACCACCAGCTCCACCATGGTTATGGATGATCGGGACCCGTCGGCCGAAGCGCCGGTGCTCAACGCCGACGTGGTCGTCAAGGGCCGCAATGTCGAGGTGCCCGATCACTTCCGGGTCTATGTCGCCGAGAAGCTGGCGCGCCTGGAGCGCTTCGACAAGACCATCTACCTGTTCGATGTCGAACTCGACCATGAGAAGAACCGGCGCCAGCGCAAGAACTGTCAGCACGTCGAGATCACCGCACGCGGGCGTGGCCCGGTGGTGCGTGGCGAGGGCTGCGCGGACAGCTTCTACGCGGCGCTGGAGTCCGCGGTGAGCAAACTCGAAGCACGGTTGCGTCGCGGCAAGGATCGCCGCAAGATCCACTACGGGGACAAGACGCCTGTCTCGGTCCACCAAGCCACCGCGGAACTGGCAGCGGTCGCCGAGCCGGTGCCGCACGATGCCTTCGCGGTCGAGCCCCGTCCCGAACCCGGCCGCATCGTGCGCGTCAAGGACCACGAGGCCGCTCCCATGACCGTCGATGACGCGCTCTATGAGATGGAACTCGTCGGCCACGATTTCTTCCTGTTCCAGGACAAGGAGACCGACCGGCCGTCGGTGGTGTACCGCCGGCACGCCTACGACTACGGACTGATCCGGCTGGCCTGAGTCAGCCCTTCACTGCGCGAGCCCCCGGCGTCCCGCCGGGGGCTCGTTGCATGCCGGTGCGGCGACACCCGGGCGCGCTCGGGAGCACACTTTCAGACGGGTACCTCGAAGAGTCGCCTACGATGGATTGTTGGCAGGCCGGCCAGCGTTGCGCGAACCGGCCGACTCTATTCATCAACCCACAGGGGAAACAGCGTGCTCGATAAGTTGCTCCGTCTCGGTGAAGGCCGCATGGTCAAGCGCCTCAAGAAGGTCGCCGACTATGTGGACACCTTGTCCGACGACGTCGAGAAGCTGTCAGACGCGGAGCTGCGCGCCAAGACCGACGAGTTCCGCAAACGTATCGACGGCGGGGAAGATCTCGACGACCTGCTGCCCGAGGCCTTCGCGGTGGCCCGCGAGGCGGCCTGGCGGGTGCTCGGCCAGAAGCCGTTCGGAGTCCAGCTGATGGGCGGCGCGGCGCTGCACTTCGGCAACGTCGCCGAGATGAAGACCGGTGAGGGCAAGACCCTGACCGGTGTGCTGCCCGCCTACCTCAACGCCCTGTCCGGCAAGGGTGTGCACCTGGTCACCGTGAACGACTACCTGGCCAAACGCGACAGCGAGCAGATGGGTCGTATCCACCGCTTCCTCGGCATGGAGGTGGGCGTCATCCTGTCCGGGCTGACCCCCGACCAGCGCCGCGCCGCCTACGCCGCCGACATCACCTACGGCACGAACAACGAGTTCGGTTTCGACTATCTGCGCGACAACATGGCCCATTCGGTGCAGGAGATGGTGCAGCGCGGCCACAACTACGCCATCGTCGACGAGGTCGACTCGATCCTCATCGACGAGGCCCGTACCCCGCTGATCATCTCCGGCCCGGCCGACGGGGCCTCGCACTGGTACAGCGAGTTCGCCCGGCTCGCGCCGCTGATGGAGAAGGACGTCCACTACGAGGTGGACCTGCGCAAGCGCACCATCGGTGTGCACGAGTTGGGTGTCGAGTTCGTCGAGGATCAGCTCGGTATCGAGAACCTCTACGAAGCCGCCAACTCCCCGCTGGTCAGCTACCTGAACAACTGCCTGAAGGCCAAGGAGCTGTTCCTGCGGGACAAGGACTACATCGTCCGCAACGGCGAGGTCGTCATCGTCGACGAGTTCACCGGCCGCGTGCTGGTGGGCCGGCGCTACAACGAGGGCATGCACCAGGCCATCGAGGCCAAGGAGCACGTCGAGATCAAGGCCGAGAACCAGACGCTGGCCACCATCACCCTGCAGAACTACTTCCGCCTCTACGACAAGCTCGCCGGCATGACCGGTACCGCCCAGACCGAGGCGTCCGAGCTGCACGAGATCTACAAGCTGGGTGTGGTGCCGATCCCCACCAACCGGCCGATGATCCGGGCCGACCAGTCCGACCTGATCTACAAGACCGAAGAGGCCAAGTACATCGCGGTCGTCGACGACGTCGTGGAGCGCTACGAGAAGGGCCAGCCGGTCCTGATCGGCACCACCTCGGTGGAGCGCTCGGAATACCTGTCGCGCCAGTTCGCCAAGCGCCGGATCCCGCACAACGTGCTCAACGCGAAGTTCCACGAGCAGGAGGCGAACATCATCGCCGAGGCCGGGCGGCGCGGGGCGATCACGGTGGCGACCAACATGGCCGGCCGCGGTACCGACATCGTGCTCGGCGGCAACGTCGAGTTCCTGGCCGACAAGCGGCTCAAGGAGCAGGGCCTGGACCCGGTCACCACGCCGGATGAGTACGAGGCGGCGTGGGAGTCCACGGTCAGCGCGATGAAGGCCGAGGCCAAGGCGGAGGCCGAGCAGGTGATCGCCGCGGGCGGTCTGTACGTGCTGGGCACCGAGCGGCACGAGTCCCGGCGTATCGACAACCAGCTGCGCGGCCGTTCGGGCCGCCAGGGCGACCCGGGCGAGTCCCGCTTCTATCTGTCCCTCGGTGACGAGCTGATGCGGCGCTTCAACGGTGCGACGCTGGAGACGCTGCTGACCCGGCTGAACCTGCCCGAGGACGTGCCCATCGAGGCCAAGATGGTGACCCGCGCCATCAAGAGCGCGCAGACCCAGGTCGAGCAGCAGAACTTCGAGGTCCGCAAGAACGTCCTCAAGTACGACGAGGTGATGAACCGGCAGCGCACGGTCGTCTACAAGGAGCGCCGGATGATCCTGGAGGGCGAGAACCTCCAGCAGCAGGCGCACGACATGATGGTCGACGTCATCACCGCCTACGTCGACGGGGCGACGGCGGAGGGTTACTCCGAGGACTGGGATCTGGAGAAGTTGTGGGAGGCGCTGCGGGCGCTGTACCCGGTGGGCATCGATCACCACGACCTGATCGACTCCGATGCCATCGGCGAGCCCGGTGAGCTGACCCGCGAAGAACTGCTCGACGCGTTGATCAAGGACGCCGAGCGCGCCTACGCCGAACGTGAGGCACAGATCGACGCCATCGGTGGCGAGGGCGCGATGCGTCAGCTCGAACGCAATGTCCTGCTCAACGTGATCGACCGCAAGTGGCGTGAGCACCTCTACGAGATGGATTACCTCAAGGAGGGCATCGGCCTGCGCGCGATGGCGCAGCGTGACCCGCTCGTGGAGTACCAGCGGGAGGGCTACGACATGTTCGTCGCCATGCTCGAGGGTCTCAAGGAGGAGTCGGTCGGCTTCCTGTTCAACGTCGCGGTCGAGGCCGCGCCGGCGCCGGCCGCGCCTACGGTGGCGCCGATGGCGTCCGGATTGGCCGAGTTCGCCGCCGCCGCGGCGGCGAAGGCGTCCGCCCAGAACGCCGAACAGCCCCAGGGCCAGGTGGCCACCAAGGAACGCCCGGGCATCCAGGCCAAGGGGATCGACGAGGGCGGGGCGCCCAAGCTGACGTACTCCGGCCCGGCCGAGGACGGTTCCGCGGAGGTCAAACGCTCCGGTGGGGCGTCGGCCCCGGCGGGCGGCGGGACCCGCAAGGAACGCCGAGAGGCGGCGCGCCGCAACAAGACGCGCTAGTCGGACGACGACCCAGCGGCGAGGAACGAGCCGCGTCGGGGAGGAGTCCGACAGATCGGGCTCTGCTCAGCCGATCTGCAGCGCCACCATCTGCCAGCGCCCATCGACCAGTTCGATCCGGGCGGCCAGCGCCCGCACCCGCGACCCGCGGGTGTAGGTGGCGAACACCTCGGCGACGGTCACCGGTTGGTCGGCCGCCGCGCTGCATCCGATGCTGCGCAGCCGGATCCGGCGCAGCACGGCGGCGCCGCCGTGCTGCGGGGACCGCGCCAGAGTTTGCGTGATGTCGATCAACGACGGCGCCAGCAATCCGCGTAGCTGGGCGGCCGGCCGGCGACGATCCACCACCTCCAGCACCCGGCGCAGGGCAGCGTCGGCGAACGCCGCCGCGGCCTGCGGTACGGGTGCCTCACCGGCGACGGCGGCCGGTCGCGGCGGGCGGGATCTGCGCGGGCGCAGCGTCGCCGGATGCGCCGAAGGCCCCTGTGCCGCACCGTGTGCCGGCGGCTCGTAGTCGATGATCGGGGATGTGCGGACCGGTCCGGCGGCGGCGCCGCCGACGGGGCGGTGGGACGGGTCTGATACTCGGGACACAGGCACTCCAGCGGACAGCGAAACGGACGGGACGGCTGCTGGAGAGGCACAGTCCCCTTGATGATCGCACGGGTTCGCCGGGCCCGGATGCACACATCGTGCGCGTACCGGGTACTCCCGGCTACGGTGTCGGGTAGTCGCAGCCGGGAGTGAGGGGGACGCTGTCTCGATGGTGACCAGGTTGTCGGCATCCGACTCGGCGTTCTATCGACTGGAGAACAGTTCGACCCCGATGTACGTGGGGTCGCTGTCGATCGTGCGCAAGCCGCGCGGCGGGCTGAGCTATGACACGGTGCTGGCCACCGTGGAACAGCGGTTGCCGCAGATCCCGCGGTACCGGCAGAAGGTCCGCGACGTCAGTTTCGGCCTGGCCCGCCCGGTGTGGATCGATGACGCCGACTTCGACATCACCTACCACGTCCGGCGCTCGGCGCTGCCCTCCCCGGGCAGCGACACCCAACTGCACGATCTGATCGCCCGGATCGGGTCCCGGCCGATGGACAAGTCCCGGCCGCTGTGGGAGATGTACATCGTGGAGGGGCTGACCGGCAACCGGATCGCCATCTACACCAAATCCCATCAGGCCCTCGTCAACGGTATGTCCGCCCTCGAGATCGGGCACGTCATCGCCGACCGCACGCAGAAGCCACCCGAGTTCGGTGAGGACATCTGGATTCCGGCGCGCGAACCCGGCGAGTCGGAGCTGTTCTTTGCGGCCGTCGGGGAATGGATCACCCGGCCCACCGTCCAGCTGGCGGCGGTGCGTTCGGCGGTGCAGGAGGCGACGACCAACGCCGGGGTGCTGGTCGACGCCGGGCGCCGGGTCGCCAGTGTGGCGCGCACGCTGGCGCGCGGTGCCGCCCCGAGCAGCCCGCTGAACGCCACGGTGTCGCGCAGCCGGCGTTTCACGGTGGCCGCCCACCGCCTCGACGACTACCGGTCGCTGCGGGCGCGCTACGAATGCGATGTCAACGATGTGGTGCTCGCGGTGGTGGCCGGTGCGCTGCGCAACTGGTTGCTGTCCCGTGGGGAACCGGTGACCGCGACCTCGACGGTGCGGGCGATGGCGCCGAATTCGGTGTACCCCGACGCGGAGATCGATTCCGCGGGACCCGGCCAGGCGATCAGCCAGGTCTCGCCGTTCCTGGTGGACCTGCCGATCGGGGAGGGCAACGCCGTGGTGCGGCTGTCCCAGATCGCGCACGCCACCGAATCGCATTCCACCGCCGCGAGTTTGGTCGACGCCCGCACCATCGTGACGCTGTCGGGGTTCGCACCGCCGACCCTGCACGCCATGGGTACCCGGGTGGCCACCAGTTTCTCGGCGCGCCAGTTCAATCTGTTGATCACCAATGTGCCGGGCGCGCAGAAGCAGATGTACATCGCGGGCACCAAGTTGCTGGAGTCCTACGCGGTGCCGCCGCTGCTTGCCAATCAGGTTCTGGCGATCGCGGTGACCTCGTATAACGGCAGTATGTACTTCGGCATCAACGCCGACCGCGACGCCATGAGTGACGTCGAGGTGTTGCCGTCCCTGCTGGGCGAAGCCCTGGACGAGTTGCTGGAATCGGCGCGCTGAGCCCGGGCGGGGGTTGTTGACTCGACCCGCCGATCACGATCTCATGGGTTGACCATGTCAAATCATTCGCGAAGCGAACAACCCGGTCCGGATGTCATTCCGCACCCCGTGCTCGACGTTCCGATCGATGAAGATGCACTGGTCAAAGGGCGCCGGCTGGACCTGGTGGTCTTCGGCGTCACTGCCGCCATCGCGGTCGGATTCCTGATCTGGGGGTTCATCGACACCGCCGCGTTGGCGTCCGCGTCGGGCGACGCACTGGGCTGGGTGATGACCAACACCGGGTGGCTGTTCACGCTGGCGGCCTCGGGTTTCGTGCTGTTCGTGCTGTGGATCGCGCTCGGCCGGTTCGGCAACATCCCGCTGGGCCGCGACGATGAGGAGCCCGAATTCCGCACGGTGTCCTGGATGGCCATGATGTTCAGCGCCGGGATGGGCATCGGCCTGATGTTCTTCGGGGTGGCCGAACCGCTGGCTCATCTGGTGGCGCCCCCGCCGGGGGCCGGCGCCGCGGGAAACCCGGACGCGGTGCAGACGGCGATGGCGACCACGCTGTTCCACTGGACGCTGCATCCGTGGGCCATCTACGCGGTGGTCGGGCTGGCCATTGCTTACGGCGTGTACCGCAAGGGCCGGTTCCAGTTGATCAGCGCGGCCTTCGAACCGCTGCTCGGGGACCGCGCGCACGGCGGCTGGGGCAAGGTCATCGACATGCTCGCCATCTTCGCCACGCTGTTCGGCTCGGCGGCGTCACTGGGTCTGGGCGCCTTGCAGATTCGCAGTGGCTTGCAGATCGTCGGGGGTATCGGCGAGGCCGGCAACGCGGTCCTGATCGGGATCATCGCGGTACTCACCTGCGCCTTCGTGCTGTCTGCGGTGTCGGGGGTGGCGCGCGGTATCCAGTGGCTGTCCAACATCAACATGGTGCTCGCCCTGGTGCTGGCGGCGTTCGTATTCATTGCCGGGCCAACGATTTTCATCCTCAACCTGATCCCGAACTCGATCGGCAGTTACTTCCAGGACCTGGCGATGATGGCGGCGCGCACCGGTGCCGAGGGTGCTGAGGCCGAGGCCTGGCTCGGCTCGTGGACCATCTTCTACTGGGCGTGGTGGATCTCCTGGACGCCGTTCGTGGGCATGTTCATCGCGCGAATCTCGCGGGGGCGCACCATAAGACAGTTCGTCACCGGGGTGTTGATGGTGCCCAGCCTGGTGTCGCTGGTGTGGTTCTGTGTCTTCGGCGGCGCCGCCATCAAGGCCCAGCAGGACGGTGCGAACCTGGCGGGGGAGGGCAGCACCGAGGCTCAGCTGTTCGGCTTGCTCGGTGAATACCCGTTCGCCACGGTGTCCGCGATCGTGGTCATGGTGCTGGTCGCGGTGTTCTTCGTCTCCGGGGCCGATGCGGCGTCGATCGTGATGGGTTCGCTGTCCGAGCGCGGCACCATCGAACCGCACCGCAAGACCGTCGTCTTCTGGGGCGTCGCCACCGGGGCGGTCGCCGCGGTGATGCTGCTCGTCGGCGGATCGGATGCGCTGACCGGTCTGCAGTCCATCACCATCGTGGCGGCGCTGCCGTTCGTGCTGGTGATGCTCGGCCTGGCCGTGGCCCTGGTCAAAGACCTCCGTCAGGACCCGATGATGGTGCGCCGCCGGTACGCCATCGCGGCGGTGGAATCGGCGGTGATCGCCGGCGTCACACAGCACGGCGAGGACTTCGTCATCTCGGTGGAGAAAATTCCGGACGCCGGGACCGACACCGAGGGCGACCCCGGGACCGACACCGACGGCACAGCGGCGCCGACAGCGGGCTCCCCGGGCTAATCTCGGCTGGTGCGTGTCTACATACCGGTGACCCTGGCCATGCTGCAGCAACTGGTTGCCGACCGGTTGATCCATGCCCGCAGCGGTACGGCTTTCGCGGTGACCCCGGCGCTGCGGGAGTCCTACGCCGAGGGCGATGACGACGAGCTGGCCGAGGTCGCCCTGCGGGAGGCGGCGCTGGCCTCGCTGCGGCTGCTGGCCGGGGAGGGCGAGACCGATCTGCCGCCGCGCCGGGCGGTACTGGTCGCCGACGTCGGGGGAACCGAGGGTGACGAGGAGGCCGTCACGCTGCGCCCGGACCTCGACGATGCGGTGGTCCGGTTGGCCGCGCCGGTGGCGCTCGAGGACGTCGTCGCGGCGTACGTGGACAATGCGGCGGCCGAGTCGGCGGTGCTGGTCGCCGTCGAACGGATCGATGAGGCGGACCTCGGGGATGAGGACGCTGAGCTTGCTGTGGGGGATGCCCAGGACCATGACCTGGCCTGGTATGCGTCGCAGGAGTTGCCGTTCCTGCTCGAGCTGCTGTGACGCAGGTCGCATCGATCGTTCTCAGAAGTTGACTACGCCCCCGTAAGCTACGGTACCGTAGGTTGCGTGGCGAAGAGTGAAATCAAGTTCTCGGCAAAAGTGGCCGAGACAGTGCGTCCCACCATCGCGGGCGCGGACCGCCACCCCGGCTGGCATGCTCTGCGTACGGTTGCGGGCAGGATCACCACCCCGCTGCTGCCGGACGACTACCTCAAGTTGGTCAACCCGTTGTGGTCGGCCCGTGAGCTGCGCGGCAAGGTGCTGGAGGTGCGGCGCGAGACCGAGGATTCGGCCACGCTGGTCATCAAGCCCGGGTGGGGATTCAGCTTCGACTATGAGCCGGGTCAGTACATCGGCATCGGCCTGTTGGTCGATGGTCGCTGGCGTTGGCGCTCGTATTCGCTGACCTCGGCCCCGGTGCGCGGCGCGCGGAACAGAAGTGGCGCGCGCACCATCACCATCACGGTGAAGGCGATGCCGGAAGGCTTCCTGTCCACGCACCTCGTCGGCGGGGTGGAGCCGGGCACGATCGTCCGGTTGGCCGCGCCGCAGGGCAACTTCGTGATGCCGGATCCGGCTCCCGCGTCGGTACTGTTCCTGACGGCCGGCTCCGGGATCACCCCGGTCATGTCCATGCTGCGTACCTTGCAGCGACACGACCAGATCACCGACATCGTGCATGTGCACTCGGCGCCGACCGAGTCCGACGTGATGTTCGGTGCGGAGTTGGCCGCCCTGCACGAGGCGCATCCGGGCTACCGGATGGTGCTGCGTACCACCCGCACCCAGGGTCGCCTGGATCTGGACCGCCTCGCCGAGGTGGTGCCGGACTGGCGCGAGCGGCAGGCCTGGGCCTGTGGTCCGGAGGCCATGCTCAACGACGCCGAACGGGCGTGGGCCGAGGCTGGGGTGCGCTCGCATCTGCACCTGGAGCGGTTCGCGGTCACGCGTGCCGCACCGCACGGGACCGGTGGCGCGGTGACCTTCGAGCGCAGCGGCAAGACCGTCGACGCCGACGCCGCCACCTCGCTGATGGAAGCCGGCGAGAACGCCGGTATCCAGATGCCGTTCGGGTGTCGGATGGGCATCTGTCAGTCGTGTGTGGTGGGTCTGGTCGAGGGCCACGTGCGGGATCTGCGGACCGGGGAGGAACACGAGCCCGGAACGCGGGTACAGACCTGTGTGTCCGCGGCCTCCGGCGATTGCGTGCTGGACGCCTAACTTTTACTGACAAGTAACCTACGGTGCCGTAGGTTACGCTATCGTAGCCAACGAAAGGAGGGCCGAGACATGGCTGTCACCGACGTACAAGCGTTCACACATCTCACCGAGGCGGACATCGAGACGCTGGGTGCCGAACTGGACGCGATCCGACGAGACATCGAGGATTCCCGGGGGGAGCGCGATTCGCGCTACATCCGCCGGACGATCGCGGGTCAGCGTGCGCTGGAGATCACCGGCCGCCTGTTGCTCGCCGGAAGCTCCAAGCGGGCCTTCTGGTGGGCGGGAGCGTCGACTCTGGGCGTGGCCAAGATCATCGAGAACATGGAGATCAGCCACAACGTCATGCACGGCCAATGGGATTGGATGAACGATCCCGAGATTCACTCCTCGACCTGGGAGTGGGACACCACCGGGGCTTCCAAGCACTGGCGTTTCACGCACAACTTCATGCACCACAAGTACACCAACATCCTGGGCATGGACGACGATGTGGGCTACGGCGTCATCCGGGTCACCCGCGACGCGCGGTGGAAGCCGATGAACCTGGGGAACCTGTTCTACAACACCATGCTCGCGGTGCTGTTCGAGTGGGGTATCGGTCTGCAGCACCTGGAACTCGGCAAGATCTTCAAGGGCCGCGATGACCGCAAGGCGACCATGCTGCGCGTCAAGGAGTTCGGCGTCAAGGCCGGCCACCAGGTCGTCAAGGACTACGTGCTGTGGCCCGCGCTGACCTCGCTGTCGCCGGGAGCCACGTACAAGTCGACGATGAAGGCCAATATCTTGGCCAACATCATCCGCAACATCTGGACCAACGCGATCATCTTCTGCGGCCATTTCCCCGATGGTGCAGAGAAGTTCACCAAGACCGACATGGTCGGCGAAAGCCGCGGCCAGTGGTACCTGCGCCAGATGCTGGGCAGCGCCAACATCAGTGGCGGCCGGGTGCTGGACTTCATGAGCGGCAACCTGTCCTACCAGATCGAGCACCACCTGTTCCCGGATCTGCCGAGCAACCGGTACCGCGAGATCTCGATCAAGGTGCGCGCGCTGTGCGACAAGTACGACCTGCCCTACACCACGGGGCCGTTCCTCGTGCAGTACGGCAAGAGTTGGCGCACCATCGCCAAGTTGTCGCTGCCGGACCGGTTCCTCAAGGACACCCGCGACAATGCGCCTGAAACGCGCAGTGAGCGGATGTTCGACGAGCTGGAGGGTTTCGGTGTCACCGATCCCGTCACCGGTAAGCGCCGGGGCCTGAAGACGGCGATCGCCACCGTGCGTGGCTGGCGTCAGTCCAAGTCCAAGGCTGCTGTCGCCGCTTAGAGCATCACCGGATGCGCCCCACAGCACGTGCTGTGGGGCGCATTTCGTGTCACCGGCCCGAATCTGTCGCCGAGAGTGAATCGGCTGCGGTGATTTCGGTCGAGCGCCGCAGCGGATTCACGCTCGGGCAGTTCAGTAGCCCGCTTCGCCGAGCGTGCTCAGCAGCCGCCGGGCCGCCGCCACCCGGGCCGCCGCGGCCCCGGTCAGGGTGTCCAGCGCACATTCCGGATCGGCGGGTGGGCCCATATGGCCGCAGCCCCTTGGGCATCCGTCGACCGCCTCGGCCAGATCCGAGAATGCCTGTACGACATCGTCGGGTTTCACATGCGCCAGCCCGAAGGACCGGATGCCCGGAGTGTCGATCACCCAGCCGGATTCGCGCAGCGGTAGCGCCACCGACTGGGTGGAGGTGTGCCGGCCCTTGCCGACGCCGGTCACCGACCCGGTGGCCCGATCCGCATCGGGCACCAGGCGATTGACCAGCGTGGACTTACCCACTCCCGAATGCCCCAGCAGGACGGTCACATCGCCGGTCAGCAGCGGAGCCACCACGTCGAGCGGATCGTCGCGGCCGGCCGTCAGCACCTGCAGGTCCAGGTCGGCGAACTGCGCGGCGAACGGCTCCGCCGGCGCCAGATCGGATTTCGTCAGACACAGGATCGGTCGAAGGCCGCCGGTGTACGCGGCGATCAACGCGCGCTCCACGAACCCGGTGCGCGGCGGGGGATCCGCGAGTGCGACCACGATCAGCAACTGATCGGCGTTGGCCACCACCACGCGCTCGCTCGGGTCGGTGTCATCGGCGGTGCGGCGCAACACGGTACGACGCTCACCGCGGCGCACGATCCGGGCCAGGGTGTCCGGGCGCCCGGACAGGTCGCCGACGATGCTGACCTCGTCACCGACCACGATCGGTGTGCGGCCCAACTCGCGGGCGCGCATCGCGGTGACGTTGCGGTCGGGGTCGCCGCCGAGCGCGCAGCCCCACCGGCCGCGGTCGACGGTGACGACCATCGCCTCGGCGGCATCGGCGTGGTCGGGGCGGTTCTTGGTGCGGGGCCGCGAACCCTTGCCCGGGCGCACCCGGACATCGGATTCGTCGTACTCGCGAGATTTCAACGTCGGCCCAGCATGTCGGCCCACATGCCCGGGAAGTCCGGCAGTGTCTTGGCGGTGGTGGCGATGTCCTCGACCTGCACGCCCGGCACGCGCAGTCCGATGATCGCGCCCGCGGTGGCCATCCGGTGGTCGGCGTAGGACTTCCAGACCCCGCCGTGCAGCGGCGTCGCGGTGATCTGCAGGCCGTCCGCGGTCTCGGCGCACTGCCCGCCGAGGCCGTTGATCTCGGCGCTCAGCGCCGCCAGCCGGTCGGTTTCGTGGCCGCGCAGATGGGCGATGCCGCGCAGGGTCGATACCGATCCGGGGGCGGCCAGTGTGGCCAGCGCGGCCACCGACGGCGCCAGTTCGCCGATATCGTGCAGGTCGATGTCGATGCCGCCGTAGCTCACCGAGCCCCGGGCCTCCAGATATGAATCCGTCTGCCGGACATCGACATTCAATCTTCTCAGTAGGTCCAGGATGTCGCCGGCGGGTTGGATGCTGTCCACCGGCCACCGCTCGATCCGCACCGTTCCGGCGGTGACGGCCGCGGCGGCCAGGAACGGCACCGCATTCGACAGGTCCGGTTCGATGGCCCAGTGCCGGGCCGCGACGGTGCCGGGAAAGACCTGCCAGCGGTTGGGCACATGAGCGTCGACGGTGACGCCGGCGGTGCGCAGCATCGACACCGTCATCGAGACATGCGGCGCCGAGGGCACCGAGTCGCCGGTGTGCAGCACGGTCAGACCGTCGTCGAAGGTGGCGCCGGCCAGCAACAGTCCGGACACGAACTGCGAGGACGCCGACGCATCGATGCGGACCTCACCGCCGGCCACCGAGCCCTGCCCGCGGACCTCGAAGGGCAGGCCGTCACCGTCGATCGCCACGCCGAGCCCGCGCAGTGCGTCGAGCAGTGGCGCGATCGGCCGGGCGCGGGCCTGCTCGTCCCCGTCGAACGTGACGGTCTCGGTGCTCAGCGCGGCCACCGCCGGCAGGAAGCGCAGCACGGTGCCGGCCAGTCCGCAGTCGATACGGCTGCCGGGCGCCGGGGCGATGGCGCCGCTGACGGAAAGTTCGGTGCCCGCACCGTCGACCGCCAGCCCCAGGGTCTGCACCGCGGCGATCATCAGGTCGGTGTCGCGGCTGCGCAGCGCGCCGCTGATGGTCGAGGTGCCGTTGCGGGAGGCCAGCGCGGCCAGCACCAGGGCCCGGTTGGTCAGCGACTTGGAACCCGGTACGGCCACCGTGGCGTGGATGGGGGCGGATGTCGACGGTGCCGGCCAGTTACTCACAGCCTCTATCCTGCCTGGTATGTGTGGGCGATTTGCGGTGACCACCGACCCGGCGTTGTTGGCGGAGAAGATCAAGGCCCTCGATGAGACGGTCGAGACCCCCGGCGGGGGCAGCCCGAACTACAACGTGGCCCCGACCACCACCATCAGCACCGTGGTGAAACGACATGATGAACCGGAGGACGAGTCGACCCGCCGGATCCGGTCCATGCGGTGGGGCCTGATCCCGCCGTGGGTGAAGACCGGGTCCGACGGGGGTCCCGACCTCAAGAAGGGCCCGCTGCTGATCAATGCGCGCGCCGAGACGCTGACCACCTCCCCGGCGTTCCGCGGGTCGGCCAAGACCAAGCGCTGCCTGGTCCCGATGGACGGTTGGTACGAATGGAAACCCGGTGCCGACACCGGCACCGCCAAGAAGCCGGCAAAGACCCCGTACTTCATGTACGCCGCCGACGGTGAGCCGCTGTTCATGGCCGGCCTGTGGTCCACCTGGCGACCGGAGGATGCCGGTCCGGACAGCAGGCCGCTGCTCAGCTGCACCATCATCACCACCGATGCGGCCGCCCAGCTGGCCGGCATCCACGACCGGATGCCGCTGACCATCAGCGCCTCGGACTGGGACCGCTGGCTCGACCCCGACGCGCCCATCGACGAGGGCCTGCTGCGCGGGCACGGTGATCTGGACCGCATCGAGATCCGCGAGGTGTCGCGGCTGGTCAACAGTGTCCGCAACAACGGCCCCGAACTCATCGAGGCCGTCGCACCCGAGGCGGGCCTGTTTTGACCCTCGGTCCGGTGGTATGCGACGCCCTGGGCGCCGATCTGCGTGCGGCCGGCTACACCGTCGACGGCGTGGCCGAACTGCTCGGCGAGCACGCGAACGCCGCGCTGGGGCGCGGGATGTGGTGGCCGGCCGCCCGGGTGGCCCAGCGTGCGGACGGTCCGTTGGCGGCGCTGGTGCGGCTGTTCCTGCTCGGGGCCGAGGTGTCCCGGGAGCGGCTGGCCGAGGTGTTCGTGACGGTGCCGTTGGAGGCGCTGGTGGCCGGCGGCGTCCTGGAGCAGACGCCGGCGGGCGCGTTCCGGGCGGTGCTGGACATCCGCCCGTACAGCGACACCGCCCGCGATTATCTGGTCGTGTCCGACCAGGACGCCGCGCTGCGGGACGGTCCGCTGCGCCGCGACCACGTGCTCGGGATCGGCGGTGCGGCGATGTCGCTGGCCCGCGCCGTCATCCGCACCCCGGTGCGCCGCGCGCTCGACCTGGGCACCGGCTGCGGCATCCAGGCGCTGCACCTGGACGGGCACTGCGCCGAGATCGTCGCCACCGACGTCAACGAGCGGGCGCTGAGGCTGGCCGGCGCCACCGCGCGGCTCAACGGGATGTCCTGGGATCTGCGGCGCGGCAGCCTGTTCGAACCGGTGGCGGGGGAGCGGTTCGACCTGATCGTGTCCAACCCGCCGTTCGTGGTCGGCGCCGGGACAGACGAGTACATCTACCGGGATTCCGGTATGGCCGGGGACGCCCTGTGCCGCACGCTGATAGAGCAGGTCGGGGATCACCTGAACCCCGGCGGCACGGCGCAGATCATGGCCAACTGGATTGTCCGCCAAGATGACTGGCGAGAGCGTGTGCAGGAGTGGTTGGACGGTACCGGACTGCACGCCTGGGTGGTGCAGCGCGAGCTGGCCGACCCGGTCAGCTATGTGTCGTTGTGGTTGGCCGACGCCGGGGAGTCACCCGAGCAGACGGCCCGCCGGGGCGGCGAATGGCTGGACTGGTTCGCCGCGGAGGGCATCACCGGCATCGGCATGGGGCTGATCTGCCTGCGCCGCCCGAGCGAGGGCGAAGCGCCCGAGCAGATCCTCGAAGAGATCACCGGCGCCGACGAACTCGTCACCGGCACCGAGGTGGAGGCGTTCTTCGCCCGCCGAGCCTATCTGCGCGATACGACCGACGATGCGCTGCTGGCCGCCCGGCTGTCCACGGCGCCGGTGTTCCTGGAACAGCAGTCGCTGCCCGGGCCCGACGGCTGGCAGCAGGTGGGCGCGGCGGTGCGCCGCCCGGGTGGGCCGGGTGCGGTCCTCGGCGTCGACGAGGTGCTCACCGCGCTGTTGGCGGGGTGTCGCGGGGAGGTGGCGCTGGGCACCCTCATCGCGCTGCTGGCCGCGCACCACGGCGTGGACGCCGATGCGCTCGCCGAGGTGACGCTGCCGGAGGTCCGTGCCGCGATCGGGCGCGGAATCCTGTACCAGGCCCGCTGAGCGAGCGCAGCGAGCGGATCATGGAATCGACATGGCGGAGCCGGGCCCGCGAGGCAACGGCATGACGGCTCAGCGCCGCCGGGCGGCCACCACCGCGTAGGACGCGTCGAAGGCGACGCCGTCGGGGCTGGTGTACCTCTCGAACGAGGCGGCGAACGCCTCGACGAGCCGACTGCGGGTGCCCACGTCCAGTCGCGCCAGCACGTCGACGTGCATCGGCGACTCATCGGTGACGAACGTGACGGCTGCCTGCTGCGAGGCGAATCGCCAGGTGTGCTTGCCGTTTTCGATGAAGATCTCGTCGAAATCGTCGGTCAGCCGGGCGGTGACGACATCGGGTTGGCCCCACTGGTCCGGAGTGTAGGGGGCCGCGGGTGGCGGGCCCAGCACATCGAGGATCGGGTTGAAGAACGGATTGTCGGCGTCGCGCACCCAGGTGGAGAAGCCGAAGTACCCGCCGGGTCGCAGCAGCCGCACCACCTCGGCGATCTGGCTGACCGGCTCGACGAAGATGATGCCCATGTTCGACAGCACCGCGTCGAACCCCTGATCGGGCAGGCCGGTGGCCGCGGCGTCGGCGGCCACCCACTGCACCGCGTCCCCGCCCGGCTTGGCCGCCGCGATGGCCAGCAGTTCGGGCGTGACGTCGAGGCCGGTCACCTGCGCCCCGGCCGCGGCGGCGGCCAGTGCGGCGTTTCCGGTGCCGCAGGCCAGATCGGCGACCGCGGCGCCGTCGAGCGGGCGTAGCCGGTCCACGGTCTCGACCAGCTCGGCGGCGATCGGCGCGATGCGTTGGGCGACGGCCTCATACCGTCCGGCTGACCAGATGGACACCTGGCCAGCCTATGTCACGTCAGGAATTGTCCAGCAGCCCAAGCACGGCCGGGGTCACCTCGTCGACATCGGCGGCGAAGTCATCGTGCTTGTCGAGGAACTTCTGCACGAACTGGCAGACCGGGACGATGCGCAGGCCGGCGTTGGTGGTCTCGGTGAGCGCGGTCTTGATCAGTTGGGAGGCCAGGCCCTTGCCGCCGAACTTCTCGCCGATCTCGGTGTGGTGGAAGATACGCTGCTGCTCGTGGTCGACGTACTCGGCGAAGCCGGCGATCTCGTCGCCTTCGTAGATCTCGAAGCGATTCAGTGCCGGTGCGTTCCTGACGATCTCGGTCATCGTGCTCCTCATGGTCCGGTGTAGCCGGGCGGGTTGGCGGAGTCGACCCACAGATCCACCCGAAGATCCTGCGATCCCGGGGTGCAGTTGTAGACCGACAGATCGGTGATACCCGATTCCAGTAGAACGTCCTCACACAGCAATGTATTGCCGGTGAATTCGCGGGCCGGTCTGGTCAGCACCGCGTACGCGGCATCCGAGTACACCTCGGGTTTGCGGGATTGCCGCATCGATTCGTCGCCGCCGAGCAGGTTCTGCACCGCGGCGGTGGCCACCGAGGTGCGCGGCCACAGAGTATTGGATGCGACTCCCGCATCACGGAGCTCTTCGGCAATGCCCAACGCACACAGCGTCATCCCGTACTTGGCCATCATGTACGCGGTGGGGCGTAACCACTTGTGCTCCAGCCGGATCGGCGGGGAGAGGGTCAGGATGTGCGGGTTGTCCCGCCCGATCATGTGCGGGAGGCAGGCCTGCGACACGGCGTATGTGCCGCGCACCTGGATGCCGTTCATCAGATCGAACCGTTTCAGCGGGACGTCCAGGATGGGGGAGAGGTTGATCGCCGAGGCGTTGTTCACGCAGATGTCGATGCCGCCGAACTGTGCCGCGGCCGCGGCCACCGCAGCGTGCACGGCGTCACCGTCACGCACGTCACCGACGATCGGCAACGCCTGCCCGCCGGCCTCCTCGATCTCCTTGGCCGCGGTGTAGACGGTGCCGGGCAGCTTGGGGTGCGGTTCGGCGGTTTTGGCCAGGAGCGCGACATTGGCGCCGTCGGCGGCCACCCGCTTGGCGATGGCCAGGCCGATTCCCCGGCTGGCGCCGGAGATGAACATGGTCTTCCCGTGCAGAGACATGCGGCCAGCCTACGCGGCCCGGATGTCTCCGGTAACGCCAACGGTAAGCCGTACCAGATCGGCTGGGGCGAGCGCCACATCCCAGCCGCGCTTGCCCGCGCTGCACAGCACGCGGTCCCATTTCAGCGCCGAGGAGTCGATCACCGTCGGCAACGGCTTGCGCTGGCCCAGCGGGGAGATGCCACCCAGCACGTACCCGGTGGAACGTTCGGCGGCGGCCCGGTCGGCCATCGCCGCCTTGGACACCCCGAGCGCGGACGCGGCGGCCTTGAGCGACAGCTTCGAGGGCACCGGGAGCACCGCGACCGCCAGCCCGTGCGGAACGGCCAGGATCAGCGTCTTGAAGATCTGCTCGGGCGCCAGCCCGTGCGCGGCGGCCAACTCCGCGACCGCCTCGTCGCCGAAGGAGTCCGCGCGCGGGTCGTGCTGGTAGCGCAGGATCTCGTGGGCCGCACCGTCGGCCACCAGGGCGGCGATCGCCGGGGTTGCTGCTCGTGCCACGCAGATCAGATTAGCCCGGGAAATACCCTGGCCCGACCTGCCGTTGTTCTCTTGGACGACACCCGTGGACGGCCCTACGCCCCGGCGATGTCGGTCATTGCCTTTAGGATCGACGGATAGGGGATTTTGTGCCAACGGCCTGCCTGGATCGTCCGGTACCCATACCGGAGCTGCTCGGTGATGCCGCAACAGAAGGGACGGTGCTTCCCGCGATGACCGATATCGGAGCCCAGGCTCCCGCGCCGGCCGCAGAGACCGATGCCGAGTTGACGGCGCGCTTCGAGCGCGATGCCATCCCACTGCTCGATCAGCTCTACGGTGGTGCGCTGCGGATGACCCGCAATCCGGCCGATGCCGAGGACCTGCTGCAGGAGACGATGGTCAAGGCCTATGCCGGTTTCCGCTCCTTCCGGGCGGGCACGAACCTGAAGGCCTGGCTGTACCGCATCCTGACCAACACCTACATCAACAGCTACCGCAAGAAGCAGCGTCAGCCCGCCGAGTACCCGACCGACGAGATCACCGACTGGCAGCTGGCGGCCAACGCCGAGCACTCCTCGACGGGCCTGCGGTCGGCCGAGGTCGAGGCGCTGGAGGCGCTGCCCGACACCGAGATCAAGGCGGCGCTGCAGGCGCTGCCCGAGGAGTTCCGGATGGCGGTCTACTACGCCGATGTCGAGGGATTCCCGTACAAGGAGATCGCCCAGATCATGGACACGCCGATCGGCACCGTGATGTCACGGCTGCACCGAGGTAGGAAACAACTACGTGAGCTGCTCACAGATGTGGCCAGGGACCGGGGATTCATCCGAGATCAACAGGTCGGTGCGCCCGAGGAGGTGTCGTCATGACTCAGTCGTCTGATGAGCAGCGCTGGTCGCCGCCGGTCGGACCGATCGACCCCGAGCACCCCGAGTGCGCGGCGGTGATCGCCGAGGTCTGGACCCTGCTCGACGGGGAATGCACCGCCGACACCCGCGTCAAGCTCCAGCAGCACCTCGAGGAATGCCCGACCTGCCTGCGCCATTACGGCATGGAGGAACGGGTGAAGAAGCTGATCGCCAGCAAGTGCAGCGGGGAGAAGGCCCCGGAGTCCCTGCGGGCCCGGCTGCGCCTGGAGATCAGCCGGACCACCATCATTCGGGGCTGACGCCCCCATACCCGCAGATAAAACAACCGCCCGGGCTCTTCGAGAGCACGGGCGGTTTGTTGCGTCTGGTGACGCGTCAGGCGTTGGGACGACGGCCGTGGTTGGCCTTCGAGTGCTTACGATCGCGCTTCTTGCGGCCTCGCTTGGCCATGGTGAACCTCCGATTCAGGTGAATACGTGGCTATCAGTATCTCATGCCGCGGGGAGTGCTTTTTCCCGCGTCACATTCGGTGGGTCCTCCGGGGTTGTGGTTCGATATAGCCCGGTAGGCGGACAGCTGTCCGCCGACGAGCAACGTGAGTGGGGTGAAGATGGCCGAGGATGTTCGCGCCGAGATCGTGGCCAGCGTGCTGGAGGTCGTGGTCAACAAGGGCGACCAGATCAATGCGGGCGACACCCTGGTCCTGCTGGAATCCATGAAGATGGAGATTCCGGTGCTGGCCGAGGTGGCCGGCACCATCAGCGAGGTGAGTGTCTCGGTGGGTGACGTCATCCAGGCCGGCGATCTCATCGCGGTGATCAGCTAGCCCGTCTGCGGTAGCGGCCCATGTCGACCCTCGGCGATCTGCTCGCCGAGCACACCGTTCTTCCCGGTAACGCCGTCGACCATCTGCATGCCGTGGTCGGCGAGTGGCAACTGCTCGCCGACCTGTCGTTCGCCGACTACCTGATGTGGGTGCGGCGCGACGACGACATCCTGGTGTGTGTGGCGCAGGTGCGCCCCAACACCGCCCCCACGGTGCTGCTGTCCGACGCGGTCGGCACGTCCTCGCCTGCCGAGGAGATGCCGGTGGTCCGGGCGGCCTTCGACTCCGGCGCGATCGGCCGGGAAAAGGATGTCCAGCGGCCACACCTGACCCAGGGGCAGTGGCCCAACCCGGGACCGGGCCCGGACCGGCACGAGGTCGAGGCGGTGCCGGTGCAGCACGCCGACCGGGTCGTCGCCGTGCTGACCCACCAGACCGCACTCGCCGAGGAACGCACCTCCAGCCCGCTGGAACGCGCCTACCTCGACTGCGCGGCGGACCTGCTGCGGATGCTCAGCGAAGGCACCTTCCCGAACGTCGGTGACGCTGCGATGTCGCGTTCCAGCCCGCGGGTCGGTGACGGCTTCATCCGCCTCGATGTCAACGGGGATGTCACCTTCGCCAGCCCGAATGCGCTGTCGGCGTATCACCGGATGGGGCTCAACGCCGAGTTGGCCGGGCACAACCTGATCGGGATCACCCGCCCACTCATGTCGGACCCGTTCGAGGCCCAGGAACTGGCCAACCATGTGCGGGTCTCGGTGTCCGGTGGTGCCAGCACCCGGATGGAGCTCGAAGCCGGCGGCGCGGCGGTGCTCATCCGCACCATCCCGCTGCTGACCAGCGGGGAGGCCGCCGGTGCCGCGGTGCTGATCCGCGACGTCACCGAGATCAAGCGGCGCGACCGCGCGCTGCTGTCCAAGGACGCGACCATCCGGGAGATCCACCACCGGGTGAAGAACAACCTGCAGACGGTGGCCGCCCTGCTGCGGTTGCAGGCCCGCCGCACCAACAATGCCGAGGGCCGGGAGGCACTCATCGAGTCGGTGCGCCGGGTGTCCTCCATCGCTCTCGTGCACGACGCGTTGTCGATGTCGGTCGACGAAGAGGTCAATCTCGACGAGGTCGTGGACCGCATCGTGCCGATCATGAACGACGTCGCCTCGGTGGACACACCCATCCGGATCACTCGCGAGGGTGACCTCGGTGTGCTGGATGCCGACCGGGCCACCGCCCTGATCATGGTGATCACCGAACTCGTGCAGAACGCCCTGGAGCACGCGTTCGACGGGGACGTCTCCAAGGGCGCGGTGACGATCCGTGCCGAACGGTCCGCCCGCTGGCTGGACGTCGTGGTGCACGATGACGGCCGCGGGTTGCCCGAGGGTTTCAGTCTGGAGAAATCCGACCGGCTCGGGCTGCAGATCGTGCGCACCCTGGTCGCGGCAGAGCTGGACGGATCACTGGGCATGCACGATTCGGATGCCGGGGGCACCGACGTGGTGTTGCGGGTGCCGCTCGGACGCCACCGCAGGGCCGCCTTCTAGCGCATCGGATTGCCGCACAGCGAATTCCCAGCCAAATGTGATGTGATGCACAGAGATTCACGCCACACCCGAGCGCTTTCGGACAAAAACTGCGGCCCCGACATGATTGTCGGGGCCGCAGTTGGTGGTGTGCGATGGATCGCTAGACGCTGGTGCGCGCCTTGGTCCGGGCGTTGCGGCGCTTGAGGGCGCGGCGCTCGTCCTCGCTCATGCCGCCCCACACGCCGGCATCCTGGCCGGACTCCAACGCCCAGCTCAGGCACTCGGTGGTCACCGGGCAACGGTTGCAGACGAGCTTCGCATCAGCAATCTGCGCAAGGGCCGGGCCACTGTTACCCACCGGGAAGAACAGTTCCGGATCCTCGTCGCGACAGACCGCCTTGTGACGCCAATCCATAGCTTCCATCTCCTCGTAAAATCGTTGCAAAGGCGCCACAAAGACGCTCTACATTTTCTCGGCTGTTAACGCGTGCACAGGAATGTTTCTGCACTGTTGCAACAATGCTTTCACAGGCTGAACAGATGTCAATAGAAGTGCGTTAACACGTGGGCAATGTCACTGAGGTACCGGGTTACCGGACCGCTCACCTGTTTGTACTACACTCACACTCACTTGCGCTCTAAATCCCGGTAGGCGAGGGTCAACCCCCAGGTCACGCCATTTTCGGTAGGGGCGCCACGACGCACAGCGCGTTCGGAACCGAAGTAAAAGTCATCACATCACGCAAACCGATGTAGTCGCCGTCGATCTGGCAGGCCACCGGTGTGTCGCTGCTCACCCGCAGCCACGGCAGGTCGTCCTCGCGGATCAGGTGGCGGGCCTTGATATCCGGCTTGGAGGACAGCATCCTTCGCACCAGCGCGAGATTGCGCCAGATGTTCATGCTGGTGATCGCGAAGACGCCGAGCCCGGTGTCGAAGGTCGTGGTCGGGTTCGTCCACACCGGCCGGGCATTGGCGTAGGTCCACGGGCTGGAGTTGGACACGAAGGCGAAATGCGCACCCGATACGGGCTCGCGGCCGGGCAGTTCGAGGGTCAGCAGGGGCTCTCGGCGCGCGCTGGCCAGCATTTCGCGGATGCCCACCCGGATGTACCGGGACGCCGTCACGGTGCGCCCCTTGGCGCGCTGGGCCTCCACTGCGGCCACCACGTCACCGTCCACGCCCATGCCCGCGGTGAACACGCCCCACCGCTCACCGCAGTTCATCAGGCCGATCCGCCGCCACTGCCCGCCGCGGCGGTGGTCGCCGAGCAGGTCGACGAGCTGATTGGTGGCCACCACCGGATCCGGGCTGATGCCCAGCGAACGCGCGAACACATTGGCCGAGCCGCCGGGGACCACCCCGACCGCGGGGGCGCGTTCGCACGATTCCGACAGCACGCCGTTGACCACCTCGTTCACCGTGCCGTCGCCGCCGTGCACGATCAGCACGTCGATCCCGTCCCGGGCGGCCTGCTGGCCGATCTCGATGGCATGGCCGCGATGGTCGGTGTGCACCACGGTCAGATCGACCCGGCTCTCCAGCGCGTGTGCCAGCAGGTCACGCCCGGCCGGGGTCGTCGATGTCGCGTTGGGGTTGACGATCAGCACGGCACGCACGGGATATCAGCCTAACCGCGAATCGGCCGGCGACGAACCGGCCGGCCGAGTCGTGCGGCGATGGCGTTGCCGCTCAACCCGTTCGGTGATCGGGGTCACGACCGAGGTCAGTGGGTGTCGGCAGCGTCGGGTAGCAGCGGCGGGCAGCCACCGAACATGTCGGTGCTCAGCTCGAAATGCCACGGCTCGTTGGCGTAGATCTGGCACAGCCCGAACCGTGGCCCGTTGGTGATCATCCACTGATCGGCGCCCGGGCCGCCGATGTCGACGGCCGCCCCCGCCACATGCCGGGACCGATCCGGCGTCTGGACGTAGCGCCGGGCCGCCTCGTAGGTGCCGTAGGTGCCGACGGCCTCATCGAGCAGTTGCTGCTGGAACTCCGGTGAGCGCCACCCGGAGGTGACGGTCATGGTGACCCCCTCGGTGGCCGCCGCCGAGGTGGCGTTCTGGACCGCGCTGCGCAGCACCGGATCGAGGTTGGCGATCGCCGGATCGTGCACGTCGTAGGCGGTCAGCGGCTGCGGCTGGGGTGCAGCGGTGCCGGTCGGATCGGCCTGGGCGGCGGGCGCCGACAGGACGGCCGCGACCGCCAGGGTCGCCGTGGCAGCCAGGTTACGCATCCGGCCAGTTTACGGACGGTCCCCGAAGTCCCCGTCGAGATAGCGCCAGGAGCCGTCCCGCACGCGCCGGAACCGGCTGCGTTCGTGCAGGATGTGGCGTTTCCCGTGCTGCACGTACTGGGCTCGGAATTCGACGATGCCGGTGGCGTCCGCCGGGCCACCGGCCTCGGTGTCCACGATCTGTAGGCGTCGCCAGGTGATCGTGTCGTCGAGGTCCAGTTCCGCGGGCCGGGTGTCGGGATGCCAGCTGTGGATCAGATAGTCGGTGCGTGCACACGCGAAGGCGCTGAACCGCGAGCGCATCAGCGCCACGGCGGTGTCGGCGCGGGACGTGCCGTCGTGCAGCGGGCCGCAACAGTCGGCGTAGGCCCGGCCCGTCCCGCACGGACAGACGGCGTCCTCAACCGGCGGCATCGGGAGCTCCCACCGCGTCGGCGATCTGCTCGACGGCCTCGGCGATCTCGGCCGGGCGGGTCTGCCGGTCCGGTACCCAGGCCAGCGCGATCCGCACTGGGGCCCAATTGCTTTCGTCGATCGGAATGAGTTTGAACTCCGGTGGCGAGAAGATCCGGCCGATCGCCGACGCCGGCGCGTAGGTGACCACCGCGACCAGATGCCGGTTGAACACCTGGGTGGCCATCTCCAGCTCACCGCCGAGCTGATTGGTGGTGCGCACGATGCGGTCCACCCCGCGGGCGTGCAGGCTGCGGGTCAGCCCGGCCAGCACCACCGGATTCGGCCGCGCGAAGTCGATCACCACGTCCCGGTCCCGCAGCGCCTCGATGCCGACCCGGTCGGCGGCGGCCAGCGGATCGTCGTACCGCACGGCGATGGCACCCGGATAGCTGGCCACCACCCGGTGGCGCAGTCGTTTGTCCGAGGTCGGCAGGTGGATCAGGCCGATGTCCAGGTGCCCGGACACCAGTTTGGCGGTCACCTCGGCGGCCGAACCCGGGACGCTGAACTCGGTGGCGGCCGGCAGCGTGCCGACCGCGGTTTCCAGCTTGGCCAGGAAATCCGAGGGTGCATACGCCGTGGCTCCGATACGGATCGGATTGGCGGACTTGGTGATTCGGGTGGCCAACAAGGCGAACTGGTCGACCCGGGTCAGGATGTCGCGGGCCGGTTCGAGCAGGGATTCACCGAGCGGGGTGAGGCGCACGTTGTGGTAGTCCCGTTCGAACAGGGCGCCGCCGAGTTCGTTCTCCAGCAACTTGATCTGCTTGCTCAATGGCGGCGGCGTGATCATCAGCCGGTCGGCGGCGCGCCGGAAGTGCAGTTCTTCGGCGACCGCGACGAAGTACCGGAGTCTGGTGAAGTCGACTTGCATGCGGGCACGTCCGAAACGGTTCGAGGCTGGTGGGGCCTTCGATCCTAACCGCCGGCCACCCGGCGCCCGGAGGTCGCCGCGGCTACGGGGCCGCCTCCACCGGCGCGGTGAACCGCTCCAGCACGCCGCGGGCCAGCAGATCGTCGATCTGGGCATCGTCGAGTCCGAGCAGTTCGGCGGCCAGCTCCCGGGTCTGCTCGCCCAGCAGCGGTGCCTGTCCCAGCGGCGGATCCGCGATGCGCTCGGAATGGATCTGCACGTTCTCCATCACGAACGGCGTGGTCCACAGCGGATGGAGTTCCTCGCGGAACGCGCGGCGGGCGACGTAGTAGTCCCAGCCGGGCAACTCGGCCGCGCGCAACGCCGCACCGGCGGGCACCCCGGCCCGCTGCAGCAGCGTCATCGCCTCGGTCGGGCTCCGGCCTGCGGTCCACTCGCCGACCGCGTCGTCGATGCGGGCGCGGTCCCGGGCGCGACCGGCCCGGGTGCTCAGCGCGTCGTCGGCGGCCAGGTCGGCGCGTCCGATCACCGAGCACAACGCCCGCCAGTCGTCGTTGTCACGTACGGTCACCGCGACCCACTGGTCGTCACCGGCGGATCCGAACACGCCCCACGGCGCGTCGTGGGTGGGCGGCAGCGGGGTGGCCACCACCTGTTCGGCGATCTCGGCGGCCAGGTGGCTGAGCATCACCTCCGACTGCGCGATGCTCACCGAACCACCGGTCCCACTGCGTTCGCGGCGCAGCAGCAGCGCCAGCGCGCCCAGCACACCGATCCGTGCCGACACATGATCGGGGTAGACGGTCACGGTGTCGCAGAAGGCTTTCCGGCGGGACTCTTGCTGTCCATCGGGGTACACCCACAGGTCGGTGAAGCCGGCCGCGGCACGGACCAGCGGGCCGTATCCCATCCGGGTGGCCCACGGGCCGGTCGGGCCGAATGCGGAGCTGTCCACCACGACGATGCCCGGGTTCACCGCCTTGAGCGTGTCGTGGTCCATGCCCAGCGTGGCGGCCACGCCGGGTTTGAAGTTGGTCAGCACCACGTCGGCCTCGGCGACCAGGCGGTGGGCCAGTGCGCGGCCTTCGGCCGAACGCAGGTCGATGCCGATGGAGCGCTTGTTGCGATGCCCGGCGGCGTAGGTCTGCGACACCGATGTCAGGTTGCCGCGCAGGCCGTCCGGGAACGCCGAGTTCTCGATCTTCACGACGTCGGCGCCGAGATCGCCGAACAACCGTCCGGTGTCCCCGCCCACCACGATCACGCCGAGGTCCAGCACCCGCAGGCCTTCCAGCGGAAGCCCCTCGTTGCGGCGGGGCCGGGCGGCCAGGATGGCCGCTGTGTCCGGGCGGGGCTGCGGGGCAACGGATTCGGTGAGCGTGCTGGCCCGGTGACCGTCGATCTCGGCGACACCCGCGGGCACCGGGACCGTCAGCCCGGGTTCGAGTTCGACCTCGCGCAGGAAGCCGCGCTCGCGGATCTGATCGGTACGCAGCGCCTCGGGCAGCGTCAGCACCGCGGCCGCCGGCACCCGGTACTGCTGTGCCTGGGCTTCCAGTTCGGCACGGGTCTTGTCCCGGAAGAACTTTGCGATCGCCGGCATCAGTGTCGGGGACAGGAAGCGTTCACGCAGCTTGTCGTACTTGGGGTCGGCGAATTCCTCGGGCCGGCCCATCCACTCGAACATGCCGTGCCACTGGCGTTTGGCCAGCAGGCAGATCCGGATGTAGCCGTCCGCGCACTTGATGATCGGGTAGCGCAACTGCTCGGCGATCCAGTTGCGCTCCTGCTTGCTGACCGCGACCCCGACCGAGGCGGTGCCGGCGCTGCCGTACGGCGGGTCCAGCGTCTGCATGGCGCCGTCGAGGACCGAGAAGTCGACGAGATCGCCTTCGCCGGTGCGTAACCGGTCCAGGAAGACGCTGACGACCATCACCGCGGCCTGTGCCGCCGCCACGGAGTAGGGGAGCTGGCGGGCCGGTGGTACCAGCGGCACCTGGCCGGGAATGCCGGACCGCGTCAGCTCACTGCTCAGCGCGTGCAGCACCGGGGCGGTGGCCTGCCATTCGCGGAAGTCGTTGTCGCGGCCGAAATCGCTGATGGACAGCACGACCAGACCCGGATGCTCGGCGCGGATACGCCGAACATCGAGTGCCGCTTCATTGACCGATCCCGGTCGGGTGTTCTCGATGAGAATGTCGGCGCCGGCCACCAGGGGCTGCCACTGTCCGGCGTCGGCGTCGACGTGTTCCAGCCCGCGCCGGTTGATGGCGGTGTCCAGCACATCGGGTGCCGGCGCGCCGGTGTCGTCGTTGACACCGGCGAGCCGTACCACGGTCACCTGCGCACCCAGATCGGCCAGCAGGCGACCGACGGCGGTCATCGGACCGGTGCTCAGATCCAGGATCCGGACACCGGAAAGCGGTGGGTCGTAATGTTTCGGGCTGCCCATGCTGCTCTAGTTCTTCCGGATCTCGCGGAACGGGATGTCGCGGTCGACCTCGGGTTCCTTGGGCAGCCCGAGCACCCGCTCGCCGATGATGTTGCGCTGGATCTGATCGGTGCCGCCGCCGATCGAGGTGAAGAACGCATTGAGCGTCAGGAAGTTCACCTCGTCGGCCTCGGCGTTGTCCGGTCCGGCCAGCAGCGCGTCGGCGCCGATGATGTCGGTCTTGAGCCGGGCCTCGGCGTGCAGGATGCCCGATGTCGCCAGCTTGCCCAGCGACATGACCGGGCTGGCGGTGCCCTGTTTGGCCTCGGCCTTGGCGCGGGCGTTGTTCAGGCTGTTCAGCTCTCGCAGCGCGAGCACATCGGCCAGCGACCTGCGGATTGCGGAGTCTTCCAGCTTGCCGTGCGCGCGAGCCATCTCGACCAGGCTGTTTCCGCGGGATTGCTTGCGGTGCAGGCTGGTTCCGGAACCCATGATGGAGCGTTCGTAGGCCAGCGCGGTCTGCAGCACCCGCCAGCCGTTGCCGACGCCGCCGACGACGTAGGCGTCGGGCACCTTGGCGTCGGTGATGAACACCTCGTTGAAATGCGAGTCGCCGGTGATCTGCACCAGCGGCCGGATCTCGATGCCCGGCTGCTTCATCGGCACGATGAAGAAGGTGATGCCCTTGTGCTTGGGCACATCCCAGTCGGTACGGGCGATCAGCAGCGCGTACTGGGAGGTCTGGGCGCCCGAGGTCCACACCTTCTGGCCGTTGATGATCCACTGGTCGCCGTCGCGCACCGCGGTGGTGCGCACGCCGGCCAGATCCGAACCGGCGCCGGGCTCGCTGTAGAGCAGGCAGGTGCGGGACTTCTCGGTCAGGAACTCGTGCAGCAGATCGGATTTGAGCTGCTCGGTGCCGAACGCCAGCGTGGTGTTGGCCGGGATGCTGAACTTGTCCTGGCAGGCGCCGGGGGCGCGGACCGCGCGGAACTCCTCGGCGATCACCTTGGCCAGCTTGTTCGGGTAGGCCCGGCCGTACCACTGCCTCGGGTAGGTGGGCGCGCCGTAGCCGGCCGCGACGACCTTGTCCAGCCAGGCGATCCGCTCGGGGGAGCTGACCCAGGGGTCATCGGACTTGGGCAGGGTGACGCCGGTCCAGTTCTGGGCCAGCCACTCGCGGACCTCGGTGCGCAGTTCCTCGGCGCTGGGCAGATTGTTGTCGCTCATGACTCAAGCGCCTTTCGAGAGCAGGTAGCGTTCGCGGTGCGACCCGGAATCGCCGAACAGTTGCAGGCCGCTACGCGCCCGGCGGACGTACAGGTGAGCGGGGTGCTCCCAGGTGAAGCCGATGCCGCCGTGCATCTGCACCGCCTGCATGGTGGTTTTCACATAGGCCTCGGCACAGGCGAATCCGGCCAGCGCGACCGCCCCGTCGCGGGCCTCGGCAGTGCTGTCGACGGCGGCGATCTGCGCCGCGGCGTTCTGGGCCGCCGAGGTGGCCGACTCGACCTCCAGCAGCAGATCGGCGGCCATGTGCTTGAGCGCCTGGAAGCTGCCGATCGCGCGGCCGAACTGGAAGCGGGTCTTGAGGTAGGAGATGGTGATGTCGAAGATGCGCCGGGTGCCACCGGCCTGCTCACCGGCCAGCGCGACGACCGCGAGGTCCAGCGCCTGCTGCACGGCTTCCCAGCCGGCGGTGCCCAGCCGCCGGGCCGGGGTGTCGGCGAAGGTGTAGGTCGACAGCGGCACGGTCGGGTCGAAAACCGTTACGGCCGTGCGCTGGAAGCCGGCCGCGTCCGCGGCGACCTCGAAGACACCGACCCCGTCGCCGGTGTCGGCGACGACCAGGATGACGTCGGCGACCTGGCCGTGGGTGACGAAGTGCGCGGCGCCGTTGAGGGTGCCGTCGGCGCCGGCGGTGACGTCGACGCCCTCGGCGGTCCAGGTGCCGCGGGCGCCGGTCACCGCGACGGTGCCGATCGAACTCCCGTCGGCCAGACCCGGCAGCAGGCGCTGCTTGTCCGCATCGGTGCCGGCCGCCTGGATCAGTGCGACGGTGAGCACCGCGCTGGAGATGAACGGGGCGGGCAGCAGCGCGGCACCGGTCTCCTCGGCGACGGACTCCAGTTCCAGCGGGCCGAATCCGAGGCCGCCGTGCTCGTCGCCGACGAGCATGCCGAGCACGCCCTGCTCGGCCAGCCGGCCCCACAGCTCCCGGTCGAAGCCATCCTCGGACTCCATGGCCTGCCGCACATCCTGCTCGGAACACTTCTCCTGCAGCAGGTCGCGGACCGCGGATCTCAACTCCGCTCGTTCGGCCACGCTGATCGTCATGCTCTACCGCCCTTCCTGGCTGTCGGGATCCCATGCTTCGTGGTGCGCGCGGCCGTGTAAATCACGGATGTCGACACCGACACGTTTCCGTTTGGGAAACGCTACCTCGGACCGGGTCCGGTGTGGCGTGGCCGCCGGCGCGGCGGCGTCGGTACCGTACTGACGTGACCCAACGCCGCTTGCTGCTCCTCAACGGCCCCAACCTGAATCTGCTCGGGACCCGCCAGCCGGAGATCTACGGGGCCACCACGCTGGCCCAGATCGAGCAGCAGGTGGCCGCGACGGCCGCCGAACACGGCCTTGACCTGCGCGCCGTCCAGAGCAACCACGAGGGCGCGCTGATCGACGCCATCCACGCCGCGCGGGCCGACTGTGCGGGCATCATCATCAACCCGGGCGGCTACAGCCACACCTCGGTGGCCATCCCCGATGCGCTGGCCGCGGTGGAGCTGCCGGTCGTCGAGGTGCATCTGAGCAACGTCCACCGCCGTGAGCCGTTCCGACATCACTCCTATGTGTCGGCGGTCGCCGAGGTGGTGATCGCGGGCGCGGGCCCGCTCGGCTACCGGTTCGCCGTGGCGCACCTGGCCGGTCGGCTGTCGTGATCCAGCCACCGATCGTCCGTTACGCAGGCTTCCTGGTCGCGGCCGAGGGAGTCGCGGCGCTGATCATGGCCGCCGTACTGCTGGTGCGGGCGGCCTTGGGCGCCGATCAGCGCATCGTCAGCGGCTGGGGCACGGCGCTCTGGTTCCTTCTGATCGGCGCGGGCGTGCTGGCCGGTGGCTGGGCGCTGATCACCGGCCGGCGTTGGGGCCGCGGGATCGCGGTGCCGACCAACCTGCTGTTGCTGCCGGTGGCCTGGTACGTCATCACCAGCCACCATGTGGTGTACGGGATCCTGGTCGGCCTGCTGGCACTGAGTGCGCTGAGCATGCTGCTGAGTCCGTCGGCGGTGCAGTGGATGGCGGGCCGGCATGAGCCCCCGGACGGCGCTCAGTCCAACTGAGGTTTGATCGTCTCGATCACCCACTGGGTGTAGTCGAGGTACTCCTCGACCCCGCTGACCGGCGGGGTCGGTACCGAGCTGACGGTCACCCCCTGAGCGCCGAGCCAGTTGAGCCGGTCCACGATCTCGGCCTCGCTCATCCCGGGCCGGGCGTGGGGATCCTTCTGGACCACATGTCCCTCGCCGACCCGGTTCGTCCCGAGGCCGTGCACCACGTCGAACGGCCGGCCGTCGTAGCCGTCCTGGGACTTGATGAAATCGATCCGTTCGGCGATCTGCTCGGGCGGGGTGAGGAAGCACCACCAGCCCGATGCGTACTTGGCCGCGCGGCGAAGGGCGGCGTCGGCGTCACCGCCGATCCAGATCGGAAGATGCGGTTTCTGCACGGGTTTCGGCTCGAAGCCCACGTTCTCGAAGGACACGTACTTGCCGGAGAAACTCGGGTCGTCGCTGGTCCATAGTTCTTTGATGGCGGCCAGGTACTCGTCGGCAATGCGGCCGCGTTCCCGAAAAGGCACGCCGAGCAGTTCGAATTCGCTCTGCAGCCAGCCGACACCGAAGGTCACCATCATCCGGCCGCTGCTCATCCAGTCCGCGGTGGCCAGCGCCTTGGCCATCACCACCGGATGCTGCAGGGGTAGCACGGTGATGCAGGAGTTCAGTCTGATGTTCTGGGTGGCGCCGGCCAGATAGGCCTGGGCCACCGTGGACTGCAGGTAGTGCGGACCGGAGAGTTCCAGGTGCTCGTTGGGGATGATGAAATGCTCGGGAATCGCGATCATGTCGTATCCCCACTCGTCGGCGCACCGCGCCATCCGGGTCTGGTCGGCGCCGGTCACGGTGCCCTCCCACGGCTGGCTGAGCGCCTTGAGTCGCATCATGTGGGGGAGGGGAAAGACAAGTTGCACGCTGAGGCTCCCGGTGGTCAAGCAGCACTGAGTGGATGGACGACTCTATGACCATAGAGTGCGTTCGCCGGTTGCGGACCGAAACCGCGATCTCGGGATCTGTCTACCCGGATCGCGCTAAACTCCTTGCCCACCATGCGAAATAGCCCGAACCCCGAGCAGCGTCGTCGAACCCTCTGTGACGTCGCGATTCGCCTACTGGCCGAGGGTGGACTCAAGAGTGCCACGCATCTGAAGGTGGACCGGGCGGCCGGGTTTCCCGACGGGACGACGTCGTTCTACTTCCGCACCAGTTCGGCGCTGCTGTGTGCGGTCGCCGAACGGGTCGCCGAGCTGGACCGCAAGGATCTGCGCGCGGCGACCAGGGATCCCGGCGACGCCGCCCGCGCGTCGGGACTGGCGACCCTGGTGGTCCGGTGTGGCAGCGGCGTCCGGCTGGTTCGGACCAAAGCGCGCAACGAGTTGGGGTTACAGGCCGCCCGGGACCCGGCTCTTGCCGAGGCGCTGCGCGGTTATACCGACGAGTTCTCCGCGCTCATCCGTGACGTTGTACTGCAGCTCCAGCCGCGTCGGCGTGGCGGCGAGTCGGCCTCGATCGACGCCCAGACCTATGCCGTCACGATGTTCATCGGCGGTGTCATGCTGGCCACGGTGACCGGTCATCGCGCCGCGCACACCGCGCACGAGCTGGACGTGCTCATCGCCGGCATCGTCCGTGGCCTCGGTAGCTGAACCCGTTATCCCCGAGCGAATTGGTCGTTGCCGGTCGGGTGTCGCGAAAGTGCGCCTAAACTTTCTCTATGACAGTAGAGTCGCAGTCAGTTCTCATCCACAAAATCCGATGTGGGCTAGCGAATCTCGTCAATCACCAACCAAAGGGGCTCTCCGTGACCAGCGTGCAGACCGAGACGGGCATACTCGCCGGCGAGCAGCGGATGCTCATCGACGGGGAACTGCAACCGGCCGCGAGCGGCGCGACGTTCGGGGTGGAGCACCCGGCCAACGAAACCGTGGTCGGCGATGTCGCCGACGGCAGCGTGCACGATATGGAACGCGCGGTCGGCGCGGCCAGACGCGCGTTCGACGAGACGGACTGGTCCCGCGACACCGATTTCCGATTCCACTGCCTCACCCAGCTGCACGAGGCGCTGCAGCGCAACCAGGAACGGCTGCGCCGGATCCTGGTCACCGAGGTCGGCTGCCCGATCTCGGTCACCGGAAGTCAGATCGAATCACCCATCGACGAGGTCCGGCACTGGGCCGAGTACGGCCGGGATTTCGACTATCTGGTGGACACCGGCCTGCACGACACCCCGCTCGGACCGGCACGGCGGAAGCTGCATCACGAGCCGCTGGGCGTGGTGGGGGCGATCACCCCGTGGAATGTGCCGTTCTATCTCAACATCGCCGAGACGATTCCGGCACTGATGGCCGGCAACACCGTGGTGCTCAAACCGGCGCAGCTGACCCCGTGGTCGGGAACCGAACTCGGTCGGATCATCGCGGAGGAAACCGACATCCCGGCAGGGGTTTTCAATGTCGTGACGTCGAACGCCAACGAGGTGGGTGCGGCCCTGTCCGCGGATCCCCGGGTCGACATGATCACCTTCACCGGTTCGACCGCCACCGGGCGGGCCATCCTGGCCGCCGGCGCGGCGACGGTGAAGAAGAACCTGTTGGAACTGGGCGGCAAGTCGGCGCACATCGTGCTCGACGACGCCGACCTCTCCGCGTGCCTACCGCTCGCGGCCATGATGGCGTGCGTGATGTCCGGGCAGAGTTGCATCCTGCCAAGCCGAATCCTGCTGCCCCGGTCCAGGTACGAGGACGGCCTGGCGATCCTGAAGGCGAGCATGGAGGGTTTCCCGATGGGCGACCCGTGGACACCGGGCGTCATGCAGGGCCCGCAGATCAGTGCGGCGCAGCGTTGCAAGGTGTTCGGCCTGATCGAGGCCGGGACGGACTCGGGGGCCCGGCTGGTGACAGGTGGCGGGATGCCCGAGAACCTCCCGGTGGGGTACTACGTCCAACCGACGCTGTTGGCCGACGTGGACCCGAATTCGGTTGTCGCCCAGGAGGAGATCTTCGGTCCCGTGCTCACGGTGACCCCTTACGACAGTGTCGACGAGGCCATCGCCATCGCCAACAACACCATCTACGGACTGTCCGGTGAGGTCAGCGGCGCCGATGTGGAGCGCGCCTTCTCGGTGGCGACCCGGATGCGTACCGGCAACGTCACGATCAACGGTAAGAGTCACTTCGGCATCGACAGCCCGTTCGGCGGCACGGGACAATCCGGACTGGGTTACCGCAACGGCGCACCGGGCTACCTGGAGTACCTGCACATCAAGACCATCGGGATGCCCGAGTGACCCGCCCGGCCATGTGCGGTTGTCCCATGATGTCGTCGAATCCGGAGGTAGCCAGATGAATACAGTCCCGCAGCTCGATGGCCGCAAGGTGCTCGTCACCGGCGCGGGTCAGGGGGTGGGCCGGGGGCTCGCGCTCGCCTTCGCCGGCGCCGGGGCGCACGTCCTGGTCAACGATCTTCGCGCCGAACGCTCCGAGCAGGTCGTCGAGGAGATCCGGGCCGCCGGTGGCGCCTCCTCGTCGGTCCCGTTCGACGTGACCGACTACGGCGCGGTCGCCGGGGCGGTCGCCGAGCACGGCGGGGTCGACATCCTGGTCAACAACGCGGGCAATGCCGGTGCCGACGGGTTCGGTGACCGGTCCCGTTTCGCGGACTCCGACCCGGCCGACTGGGACATGTTCCTGCGGGTCAATCTGTACGGCGTCCTGCACTGCACCCGGGCCGTGCTGCCGTCCATGATCGCCGGCAGGTGGGGGCGCGTCCTGACCATCGTGTCCGACGCCGCCCGCACCGGTGACGCCGGCGGCGCGGTGTACGGCGCAGCCAAGGCCGGGGCCGCCGGGCTCACGCGATCGCTGGCCATCGAGAACGGCCGGTTCAACATCACCGCCAACAACATCTCGCTGGGCACCATGCGGACCCCGCTGACCGAACCGTTGTGGGCCGAGCAGGCCGATTCCCCCCAGGCCAAGGCGATTCTGCAGAACTATGCGATTCGCCGGCCGGGTTTGCCCGAGGACGTCACCAATCTCGCGCTGCTGCTCGGCAGTGACCAGGGCGCGTGGATCACCGGTCAGACGATCTGCGTCAACGGCGGATATTCGTTCGCGCTCTGAGCCGTTCAGTCGGCGGCCGACGCCAGCGCACTGAGCTCGTCACCGGACACCCGGTAGGTGGTCCACTCGGTCTGCGGTTTTCCGCCGACCGCGTCATACAGCGCGATGGCGTCGACGTTCCAGTTCAGCACCGCCCAGCTCAGCCGCGTGTAGCCGCTGGCCACGCACTCGGCAGCCAACGCCGACAACAACTTCCGGGCCAGACCGCGCCGGCGGAAGGCCGGCCGCACGAACAGGTCTTCCAAGTAGATGCCGGCCACGCCGTCCCAGGTGGAGAAGTTGCGGAACCACACCGCGGTCGCGGCGGCCCGGCCGTCCACCTCCACCACATGCGCGAAGGCGATCGGCTGATCGGCGAACAGTGCGGCGCGCATCTGGGATTCGGTGACGGTGCACTCCTCGGAGGCCTTCTCGAAGGCGGCCAGCTCCTCGATCATCGCCACGATCTCGGCCTCGTCACCGGGCTGCGCCCGGCGGATCAACTCGGTGGAACTCATGTGGCCCCCAGCCCTGTCAGGATCGTGCGGAACTTCGTGGTCGTCTCGTCGACCTCGTCATCGGGATCGGATTCTGCGACTATCCCGCCGCCGGCATGGGCGAGCGCGCTGAGCCGGTCCGCGGCCAGCACCGCACACCGGATCGACACCACCCAGCGGCCGTCGCCGTGCGCATCGCACCAGCCGACCGCACCGGCGTAGAAACCGCGGTCGCCCTCCAGTTCGGTGATCAGCTCGGCGGCCAGATCGGTGGGCACGCCGCCGACCGCGGGTGTGGGGTGCAGCGTGAGCGCCAGGTCCAGGGCGGTGGTGTCCGGGGACCGCAGCCGCCCGCGGATCGGGGTGCTCAGATGCCAGAGCGCGTCGGTGCCGTGCAGTTCGGGCTCGGCGGCGATCTCCAGGTCCGCGCACAGCGGGTCCAGCGCCGCCCGCATCACCTCGACGACGAGGGCGTGCTCGTGGCGGTTCTTCTGCGATGCGGCCAAGCCGGCCGCGTTGGCGGCATCGGTCGTCGGATCGGCCGAGCGCGGCGCCGAACCCGCGAACGGCTGGCAGACCACAGTGTCTCCCACGCGGGCGACCAGCAGTTCCGGGCTGGCCCCCACCAGCACCCGGTCGGTGTACTCGGGACCGGCCGGGGACAGATCGGCCAGGTACACCGTCGCCGCGGGATCCGCGCCGGCCAGTCGGCGCAGGACCGCTCGCGGGTCCCACGCGGCGTCGGCGGTCAATCGCAGCGCGCGGGCCAGCACCACCTTGTCCAGCGGCGATCCGGGGGCGCGCAGTCGTCGGACCGCCTCGGCCACCCGTTCCCGGTGCACCGCCCCGGCCGGCAGGGTCTCGCGGTGCAGGATCGCCGGTGGTGCAGTGTCCGGCCAGTCGGGCAGTCCGGCACCGCGGCGGACCGCGCCGGGCCGGTGCAGGGCCGCCGGACGGTCGAGATCAAAGGGCAACGCGCCCAACACCACCGGCGCGGCACCGGTGCGCAGGGCGTGCTGGGCGGCGGCCACCTCGGAGAAGCCGGTGGCGACACCGTCGGCCAGCAGCGTGCCCGACGGTCCGGACAGGACGAACGAGGGCGTCACGCCGGCGGAAGACATGGGTTGGTGTGCCCGGTCAGCCCGAGCGCGCTGAACTGGGGGATGCCCTTCTCGAACCCGCACACCGCGATGGACGCGGCCGCCATCGAGAACCGGACACCCTCGGACACCGGTAGTTCGATCCACCGGCTCAGGACGGAGCGGGAGAAGTGCCCGTGCCCGACGAAAACCACATCCCGGGAAGCCATGTGTTCCAGGGCCAGGGCGATGGCCGCATCCGCGCGGTCGGACACCTGGGCGGCCGTCTCGCCACCCGGGCATCCGTGGGTCCACACCGTCCAGCCCGGCACGGTCTCGCGGATCTGGGGTGTGGTCAGCCCCTCGTAGTCGCCGTAATCCCACTCGGCGAGCAGCGGTGACACCTCGTCGACCGTCAACCCGGCGAGTTCCGCGGTGACCAGCGCGCGTTTGCGCGGGCTGCTGATCACCAGGGGAGTGCGCAATTGCAGATCGCCGAGCGCACCGGCGGCCAGGGTGGCCTGCTCCCGACCGATGTCGAGCAGTTCGATGTCGGTGCGGCCGGTGTGCCTGCCGAGACGTGACCACTCGGTTTCACCGTGCCGCAGCAGCAGCAGCCGATGCTGGTGGACGCTCACCCGGGCGATTCTGCCGCACAGGGCAGCCATCCGCCGCATCCACGTGTCAGGATGGCCATGTGACGCGAGTACTAGCGGTCGCCAATCAAAAGGGTGGGGTCGCCAAGACGACGACGGTGGCGTCGATCGGCGCGGCGATGGCGGAGAAGGGTCGGCGGGTGCTGCTCGTCGACCTCGACCCGCAGGGGTGTCTGACGTTCTCCCTGGGCCAGGATCCCGACAAGTTGGCGGTATCGGTGCACGAGGTGCTGCTCGGCGATGTGGAGCCGAGCGCCGCCCTGATCCAGACGGTGGAGGGGATGACCCTGCTGCCGGCCAACATCGATCTGGCCGGTGCGGAGGCGATGCTGCTGATGCGGGCCGGGCGCGAGTACGCGCTGAAGCGCGCCCTGGCGAAGCTGACGGACGACTTCGACGTGGTGATCATCGACTGTCCGCCCTCTCTGGGTGTGCTGACGCTCAACGGCCTGACCGCGGCGCAGGAGGTCATCGTGCCGCTGCAGTGCGAGACGCTGGCCCATCGCGGTGTGGGGCAGTTCCTGCGGACCATCAACGACGTCCAGCAGATCACCAACTCTGATCTCAAGCTGCTCGGTGCCCTGCCCACGCTGTATGACGCGCGCACCACCCACAGCCGCGATGTGCTGCTCGACGTCGCCGACCGTTACGACCTGCCGGTGCTGGCACCGCCCATCCCGCGGACGGTGCGGTTCGCCGAGGCCAGTGCGTCCGGTTCGTCGGTGCTGGCCGGCCGGAAGAACAAGGGCGCCAACGCATATCGAGAACTCGCCGAGTCGCTGATGAAGCACTGGAAGACCGGCCGGGCGCTGGCCACCTTCACCCCCGAGATCTGATTCGACGAGCCTGTCGTAGGTGTCACCTACGATCGCGTCATGGCCGGCTCGAAATGGCGGGCGCATCCGGTGGCGGTCGGGATCTGCGCTCTCGCTGCGGTGCTGCTGATCGCCGCACTGTCCGCAGGTTCTTGGCTGCTGGGTCTGCTCGGCGTCGCCGCGGGTGCGGTCGCGATGTTCGGTCTCCGGGCCCCGGCGCGACGTCAGGTCGATCCCGAGCCCCTGGAGTTGCCCGCCACCCTGCATGCTTCGCTGGCGCGGATGGCGCGACAGATCCGGCCCGCGCCGGATTCGGTCTTCGCCACGCCGGCACCGGAGATCGCCAGGTTGGAAGTGACACCGGAGGGGCTGACCACCCTGCTGCAGCAGCGGCCGCCGGCCTGGCCGTGGGCGTTGTTCGCCTCGGTACTGGTTCAGCGCCGCAATGCGGTCCAGCCCCGGCTGCGCTACTGCGTCTCCGGACATCACCCGCGCCCGGGTGAACCGGTCGGGCGCGGTGAATATGCCCGGCTCGTGGGCCAGGTCCTCGAAGAGATCGGGGACCTGGCCGCGAAACTCGAAGGGTTCATGCTCAGCCCCGGCTTCGTCGGCGCATTCGGCGACGTCGATGCCGCCGACCGGACCGCGGATGCCGAGGCGATCACCGACAATGCCCACCGCCTGATGGACTACCACGAGAAGTTCCTCGACTGCGCGGAGCGCTGTCTGCGCACGCCGGTGGGTACCGAGAGCCTGGTGTTCGTACAGGACGCCGGCGCCGTGGCACTGTGTCCGCTGGCCGGGTACGAGGAGTTCATCGCCACCATGTGCACGCGCGTCGAGGAGATGCGCGATCTGCTGCCCTACGCCGCGGGGAGGCCGATCGCGCTCGAGACCGCGACGCTGTCGATGGATTTACCCGACGGGCTGATACGGCGGGTAGGGGAGCACATCGAGAACTCGTTCCCGTGATCGGCGGGTGTCAGCCCAGCGCAACGACCGTGTCGCCGCGCTGCTCGATCACGGTGGAACCGGCCACGGCGGGCACCACGGCGGTGCTCTGGGCGGGCCGGTCGAGGTCGATATGCCTGATGCCCCTGCCGGTTTTGACGTCGAACACGTCGTAGCCGTCGGTCACCGGAACCAGTAGTTCGCCGGCCATCACGGTGGCCGGGCCGACCGGCGCGCCGTTCGGCGCCGGAGCGACGGTGTACTTGTAGTGCAGGCCGCTGGAGTCGAAGACCAGCACCGAATCCCCGGTCCACCAGGTGGTCACGTCACCGGCGCGCGTCATCGTCGCGTGCTCGGAGGGGGCGGTGTCCAGCCGGGTGCTGGCGGTGACGGTGCCGGTGCCGGTGTCGTCGACGATGTTGACCACCGGGTGCGGTGAGGGCAGATACACCGCGGTGGTGGTGTCCGAGACCGCGATGACGCGGGCGTCGGCGTCGGACGAAACACCGGGCTGCTGTTCGTATTTGACTTCGGGAACGTCTTCTTCGTCGGACACCCGCAACAGCGTGAGTCGCATCTCGGACTGCTGCGGGCAGGACTCCATCACCGACACCGCGGCCGAACTGGCCGCCGCGGACACCAGCCGGCACAGCGGCGACTGCGGCACATCGGGCTTGACCCGGGCATCGAGTGCGCCCCAGCTGAGCATCCGGACCATGTCCGACCGCCACAACTCCAGACGGCTGTCCCCGGCCGAGAGCACCGTGCTGCCGTCGGTGGACAGCCGCACCTCCGGGTCGGCGTAGCCGGTGCGGGCCGGGCCGCGTTTACCGGTACCGGCATCGATTGTGCTGACCTGGCCGCAGCCCCGGGCATCGGGGTAGACCGCCACGGCGTACTGGTACACCGAGGTCACCCCGCACAGCTCGAGATCCCGGCTGTAGCTCCACAGTTCGGCACCGGTGACCGGGTCGCGCCCGATGACGGTGCCGCCGTCGCCGGTCACCACCGCCCCGGATACCACCAGTGGCGCCGTGGTTTTGGCGCTGTTCGCCGACCAGAGTTGCTTGAGGCCGGTCGGCACCTGGGGCGCCGGGGTCAGGCTCGGCACCGGTTCGGCGGCCGGCTTGCTGATGGTCGCCCGGGCGTCGCTGGTCCACCAGATCAGCGCCGCGGTCACCGCGACCACGAGCGCGATCACCCCGGCCGCAATCAGATCGCCGCGCGTGCGGCGTTCCGGTTGAACCATCGCTGCGGGACTAGCCGGCGGCAGGGGTGCCGGTCTTGCGCGGACGACGCCGGCGGCGGCGCTTGGCCGGGGCGTCGCCGCTCTCGGTCTCGGGCGCGGTGTCGGTGGCCGGCGCGCTGGTGGCGTCCGAGGCGTTCGCGCCGTCACTCTGCTCGGGATGTCCGGTCGCCGACTGGCCTCCGCGGGTGCGGGTGCGGGTCCGGGTACGGACCGGGCGTTCGGTGCGCTCGGCGCGTTCGACGCGCTCGCCCTCGGTGCGCGGCTTGCTCTTTCGCGGTGCTGAAATCGACCCGGTGGTGCCGGCAGGAATCTTCAGCTCGGTGTACAGATGCTCAGAGCTGGAATAGGTTTCGACCGGATCGGGATTGTTCAGGCCCAGCGCCTTGTCGATCATGGTCCAGCGGGGCAGCTCATCCCAGTCCACCAGGGTGACGGCGATGCCGGTCTTGCCGGCACGCCCGGTGCGGCCGATGCGGTGCACGTAGGCCTGCTCGTCCTCGGGGATCTGGTAGTTGATGACGTGCGTGATGTCGTCGATGTCGATACCGCGGGCGGCCACGTCGGTGGCGACCAGCACGTCGACCTCACCGGTGCGGAAGGCCTTGAGGGCCTTCTCCCGGGCGATCTGGCCGAGGTCGCCGTGCACGGCGCCGACCTTGAAGCCGCGCTCGCTGAGCTCGTCGGCGACCTTCTGCGCGGTGCGCTTGGTGCGGGTGAAGATCATGGTGGCGCCGCGGCCCTCGGCCTGCAGGATGCGGGCGACCATCTCCACCTTGTCCAGCGCGTGCGCGCGGTAGGCGAACTGCTCGGTGGTGTCGTGGGTCTGCGAGGACTGCGCCGACTCGGCCCGGATGTGGGTCGGCTGGTTCATGAAGGTGCGGGCCAGCGTGATGATCGGGCCCGGCATGGTCGCCGAGAACAGCATCGACTGCCGGTCGTCGGGGGTCAGGCGCAGAATCCGCTCGATGTCCGGCAGGAAGCCCAGGTCGAGCATCTCGTCGGCCTCGTCGAGGACGAGCACCGACAGGCTGCCGAGCTGCAGGTGGCCCTGCTGTGCGAGGTCCAACAGCCGGCCCGGGGTGCCGACGACGACGTCGACGCCCTTGCGCAGCGCCTCGATCTGCGGCTCGTAGGGGCGGCCGCCGTAGATGGAGGTGACGACGAACTTGCGGTCGCCGTCGGGGGACTCCGCCCGCAGGTACTTCGCGGCGAGTTCGAGGTCGTTGTAGACCTGCAGGCACAACTCACGGGTGGGCACCACGATCAGGGCGCGCGGGGTGCCGTTCAGCGGCCGGGTGCCGTCGCTGGTGATGCGGTGCAGCAGCGGCACGCCGAAGGCCAGCGTCTTGCCCATGCCGGTGCGGGCCTGACCGATGAGATCGTCGCCTGCCAGCGCGAGCGGCAGGGTCAGTTCCTGGATGGCGAAGGCGTGTTCCTTGCCGGTTTCGGCGAGCGCCCGGACGATCTCGTCCCGGACCCCGAGCTCGGCGAATGAAATGGTCGGTTTGCTGTCAAGTGCAGTCATAGTGTGGTCGGCGTCGCTTGCGATGCCGTCAGCCTTTCGGTGTCAATCCTCGTCGCGTCCACGCGCGCACGACGATGACGAGTAAAAGGCGGATATCCCCAGGTAGGCGGGCGATACCGCTCCGTCGGGCCCTGCCAATGAGGGGCGGGCCGAACCACGTGCACGCACATTTCTCAGGTAGCGGCAGGTCACAAAAACTCGGTCGTTTTGCGCATCGAAGTCGCTACCTGTCGTCCATGATAGCTGGTCATACCGGTTCTCGGTTGCCGGACGGCCCGGAGTCTAGAGTTGGGCCATGATTTCACTGCCGCCTCAGACGTCGTCAGCGCAACCCGCCGGCCCCGCTGACGGAGCTGTGCGGCCGGGTGTCTCGGCCGATCATCCCGGTGTCACCGAGCTGTTCGCGGTGCTGGCCTACGGCGAGGTGGCGGCCTTCTATCGGCTCACCGAAGAGGGCCGGATGGCGCCGAATCTGTCGGGCCGGATCAACATGGCCAGCATGGCCGCCGCCGAGATGCGCCATTACGAGGTGCTGCACGAGGCGCTGGCCGCCCGCGATGTCGACACCGTGCCCGCCATGACGAAGTACGCGCCCGCGCTGGAGAACTACCACCGCCTGACCACCCCCAGCACCTGGCTGGAGGCGCTGGTCAAGACCTATATCGGTGATGCGCTGGCGGCCGATTTCTACCTGCAGATCGCCGATGCGCTGCCTCCCGAGGTCGCCGATGTGGTGCGGTCGGTGCTGGCCGAGACCGGGCACTCGCAATTCGTGGTGGCCGAGGTCCGGGCGGCGGTCACCGCCAGCGACCGGCAGAAGCACCGGTTGGCACTGTGGTCGCGGCGGCTGCTCGGCGAGGCGATCACCCAGGCCCAGTACGTGCTCGCCGACCACGATGAGCTGGTCGACCTGGTGATGAGCAGTCAGGGGCTGGCCCAGCTACCGGAGTTCTTCGACCGGTTGCAGCGCACCCACGCCAGCCGCATGCAGGAACTGGGCCTGGCCTGATCCTCTACCGGGTGCAGGTGGCGATCATCGAGTCGTTGGCCTGCACCGCGACCGCGGCGCCGCTGCCGTCGACGATCGAGCAGTTGAGCTGGCCGCCCACGCTGGTCGCCGTCACCGACGACAGCGTCACACCCGGGTCCAGGGTGACGGTTTTCACCCACGGCAGCGCGACGTTCACGTCGGTCCGCAGGGCACCCTGCGCATCGGTATAGATGACGGTCACCAGATCGAGCAACGGCCGGTTGCCGGTCACGTGATAGGTGACGGTGCGCGCCGCCAGCGCCGGGTCGGCCACCGGCGCCTCCGGGACGACGACCGGGGCGGGCACCACGGGGGCGGGCTCCGGGGCCGGTAGCACCGCACTCGGGGTGGGTGTGACGGTCGTGACAGTCTCGGGCAGCGTGGCGCCGCCGGGGACGGGCGGCGGCGGGGCAGGGACCCCGGCGGTCGGGGTCGGGGCCGACGCGGTCGGCGTCGCGGGCGCCGACGGCACGGCCGGCTCGGTGGTCGCCGAGGAGGCGGCGGCCGAGACGGTGCCGCTGTCGCCGTCGCCCAGGATGATGCCGGTGCAGATGACCGCGACCATCAGGATGACGCCGGCGACGCCGGCCACCCAGATCCAGCGCCGGTCGAGTTGGTCGTGGTAGTCCGCCGGGTACTGGTAGTCGGTGTAGTCGGTGTCGACATCGGCCGGGTAGCGCGGGGTGTCGTTCGACTCGCCGCTGTTCGGGTCGTAGTCGCGGGGCTGGTACCCGTCGTAACCGTCATGGTCGCGCGGAGTGCGGTAGGCATCCCCCGTGTCGAAGCTGGGGTCGAACCCGTCCGCAGCGTCCCAGGTGTCGGTGGCGTACTCCGATCGGTAGCTGCCCGAATAGCGACTGCGGGTGGTCGAATATGGCGAATATTGCCTGCTCATAACGTAATTCCCAGATCGTTCCGGCACGTACCTGGTCGATGCTAGTGGTGCAAAAGTGACAGCTGATGTTGACGCGGTCGCGGTCCGGTCACGGTCCGGACTCGGTCTGGTCAGGACGCTTCACTGCCGGCGCAACGCGCAGGTCAAGGCGCGTGGAGGCGCCCGGGGCGGCGCTGAAGCGATCCCCCTGGTCGTTGTGCACGGGTGCGCCGTACTAGCCTGATTGCACGCATCGCCATCCAACCGAAAGGCCACAGCGTGGACATCAAGATCGGGGTCACCGACAGCCCGCGAGAGCTGATCATCAGCACCGCGCAGACACCCGACGAGGTGGAGCAGGCGATCGTCAAATCACTGTCCGACGCCTCGGCGCTGCTCGCGCTGTCCGACGACAAGGGCCGGCGCTACCTGGTGCCGTCGGCGAAGATCGCCTACGTCGAGATCGGCGCCGCCGACAATCGCCGGGTCGGTTTCGGGGTCGGCGCAGAGGCCATCAAGACCAGCTAGTTGTCAGCTGGCCCGGTCCTCAGGACCGGGTCAGCGGCACGTGCGACAGTCCGCCCCAGGCGAACTGCACCGTGCCCTCGACCGCCGCGTCCTTGGAGATCGGGCGGTCGTTGTCCAGCCAGTAGCGCGCACAGTCGACGCTGGTGGACACCAAGCCCACCGCGATCATCCGGGCCCGGTGGGCCTCCAGGCCGGAATCCCGGCTGATCAGGTCGAACACCGCGTCCGTGCAGGATTCGGTGGCCACCTTCACCTGGGCCGCGACCTGCGGCTCGGTCACGTAGTCGTTCTCGAAGATCAGCCGGTATCCCTGGCTGTCGTGCTCGACGAACTCGAAGAACGCCTGGACCGCCGCGCGCAGCCGCTGCCGGTTGTCGGTGGTGGTGCGCAGGGCCTGGCGGACCCCGGAGACCAGATTGTCGACGTGCCGTTGCAGGACCGCGAGGTACAGCTCAAGCTTCGACGAGAAGTGTTGGTAGAGAACGGGCTTGCTCACGCCGGCGCGGTCGGCGATTTCATCCATGCCGGCGGCGTGGTAACCGCGGTCGACGAATACCTCGCTGGCCGCGATAAGCAGTTGGCCGCGGCGTTCGTCGCGGGGCAGGCGGTTGCCGCGCCGATTGCCGGTGCCCGCCTTGGTGCCGCGCGCTCCGGCGGCGTTGGCGAGATCGCTCATCACGTCCTCAATCTCAAAATCTGTGCAGTGTGCGCTGAGGCACTACTCGGGCCGTTTATCGGCAGCTTCCACCTGCTGATCGCCACGACATTACTACCGCACCCAGGCAGAGAGTCGGGTGTAGGCCGTTAGGCCTACCTCGACGTGTCGGTGGCGTGCCGGAATGGGATGCGCCGCGCCTTGTGCCATCCTGGTTCGGTGACCTACGACCCGGGGCGTCGCGTCGGCGACCGAGTTCGGTCCGGCGGGCGGGAGCGCAGCGACTCGGGGGATCAGAACCGCGGGCGGGAGCGCAGCGACTCGGGATATCCACGCAGCGTGCCCGGGGGAGCACCCCCGCGTGCCCGGCAGTTCGACGACCCGGACCGGATACCGGTGCGGCGTGACGACATGCGGGAGCCGCTGCGCGCGCAGCGCGATCCGCTGGCCGAGGACCACGGCCGGCCCCGCGCCAACCGCGACGAGCACCAGCAGTGGCGCAAGCAGACCTGGCTGGGCCGGTTCGTCTCGACCTACGGGTGGCGCGCCTATGCGCTGCCGGTCCTCGCCGTGGTGACCTGCATCGTGCTGTATCAGACGGTGACCGGCACCGGTGCGCCCAGCTCGGTCAGCGCGGAAGGCCCGGTGCAGGGCCCGCCGACGATCGACGCCCCGAGCACCGCCATCGTCGGCGCACCGCCCAAGGGACTGACCGAGTTCGACGCCAACCTGCCCACCGGCATCCTGCCCGGCGGGGGACCGTTCACCCAGGCCGGTGCCAAGACCTGGCACATCGTGCCGGGCACCTCACCCAAGATCGGTCAGGGCACCGACAAGACCTTCACCTACACCGTCGAGGTCGAGGACGGCCTGGACACCGCCTCCTTCGGCGGTGACGAGGGATTCGCCCGGATGGTCAGCGAAACCCTGGCCAACCCGAAGAGCTGGACGCACAACGCGCAGTTCGCGTTCCTGCGGGTGGACAACGACAGCGAGGGCCCACCGGACTTCCGGGTGTCGCTGACCTCGCCGCAGACCATCCGCGAGGGGTGTGGCTACGACATCCCGCTGGAGGCGTCCTGCTACAACCCGGCCTACCTGGGCGATCAGGCCCGGGTGTTCATCAACGAAGCGCGCTGGGTGCGCGGGGCCACCTCGTTCCAGGGCGACATCGGGTCCTACCGGCAGTACGTGATCAATCATGAGGTCGGTCACGCCATCGGCTACCGCCAGCACGAACCGTGCCCGGAGAACGGTGCGCTGGCGCCGATCATGATGCAGCAGACATTCTCGACCAGTAACAACGACGGCGCCCGCTTCGACGCGGAGTCCGTCCAGGCCGACGGCCTGACCTGCCGCTTCAATCCCTGGCCGTACCCGATCGCCTGACGTCCCGGGCCCCGGGCGTGCGCATCGCGTCCGGCTCGTCGCCGAGCGGTGAGTAGAAGCGCACACTGGTCATGGGCGCGGGAACGTATTGGGCTGAATTGCTGTTGAGTACGTGTGCCTGGTCTGATGGGCCGGAGAAATTCGTCGTCGATTCGAGGAGCGCACGGTGACGTCGTTGCCACCGCTGGTGGAGCCAGCCGCTGAACTGACCCGCGAGGAGGTCGCCCGGTACAGCCGGCACCTGATCATCCCGGACATGGGGGTGGACGGTCAGAAGCGTCTGAAGAACGCCAAGGTGCTGGTCATCGGCGCCGGCGGGCTCGGCTCGCCGACATTGCTCTACCTGGCCGCCGCGGGTGTCGGAACCATCGGCATCGTCGAGTTCGACGTCGTCGACGAGTCCAATCTGCAGCGCCAGATCATCCACGGCCAGTCCGATATCGGCCGGTCGAAGGCGCAGAGCGCCCGGGATTCGGTGCTCGAGGTCAACCCGCTGGTGAACGTGGTGCTGCACGAGGTGCGCCTGGAACCCGAGAACGCGGTGCAGCTGTTCTCCCAGTACGACCTGATCCTGGACGGCACCGACAACTTCGCGACCCGCTACCTGGTCAACGACGCCGCGGTGCTGGCGGGCAAGCCCTACGTGTGGGGCTCGATCTACCGCTTCGAGGGCCAGGTGTCGGTGTTCTGGGAGGACGCCCCCGACGGATTGGGCCTGAACTACCGCGATCTGTACCCCGAACCGCCGCCGCCGGGCATGGTCCCGTCCTGCGCCGAGGGCGGTGTGCTCGGCATCCTGTGTGCGTCGATCGCCTCGGTGATGGGCACCGAGGCCATCAAGCTGCTCACCGGCATCGGGGATCCGCTGCTGGGCCGGCTCATGGTCTACGACGCGCTCGACATGACCTACCGGACGATCAAGATCCGCAAGGATCCGTCGACCCCGAAGATCACCGAACTCATCGACTACGAGGCGTTCTGCGGTGTGGTGTCCGACGAAGCCGCCCAAGCGTCGGCCGGCGCCACCGTCACCCCGCGTGAACTGCGCGAACTCCTCGACTCGGGCAAGCCGGTGGCGTTGATCGACGTCCGCGAACCGGTGGAGTGGGAGATCAACCACATCGAGGGCGCGACGCTGATCCCCAAGTCGGTGATCGAGGCGGGTGCCGGCCTGGCCACCGTCCCGCAGGACAAGACCGCGGTGCTCTACTGCAAGACCGGGGTCCGTTCGGCGGAGATGCTGGCCGTGCTGAAGAAGGCCGGCTTCGCCGACGCGCTGCACCTGCAGGGCGGAATTGTGGCGTGGGCGAAACAACTCGAGCCCGACATGGTCATGTACTGACCGCGTGTCGACCTCCGCACCGCTTAGGCTGACGTGCGTGTCTGACGATCTGCCGCCCGATCATGTGATGGCGGCCTTCGGTTTGACCGGCCTGTCGCCGGTGCCGCTGGGGTCCAGCTGGGAGGGTGGCTGGCGTTGCGGCGAGGTGGTGCTCTCGATGGTCGCCGACCACGCCCGCGCCGCCTGGTCTGCCAAGGTCCGCGAGACGCTGTTCGCCGACGGGATCCGGCTGGCCCGCCCGGTCCGCTCCACCGACGGCCGCTATGTGGTGGCCGGGTGGCGTGCGGACACCTTCGTCGCCGGCACCCCCGAACCCCGCCACGACGAGGTCGTCTCGGCCGCCGTCAGGTTGCACGAGGCCACCGCGAAGCTGGAGCGCCCGCGGTTCCTGACCCAGCCGCCGGTGGCCCCGTGGTCCGACGTCGACGTCTTCATCGCCGCCGACCGCGCGGCCTGGGAGGACCGGCCGTTGCACGGCCTGCCGCCGGGCGCCCGGGTGTCACCGGGATCGGCGGACGGCCAGAAGTCCGCCGAGCTACTTAATCAGCTCGCGACATTGCGCAAACCGACCCGCAGCCCGAGCCAGCTGGTGCACGGAGATCTCTACGGCACAGTGCTTTTCGCCGGTACCGCGGCGCCCGGCATCACCGACATCACCCCGTACTGGCGGCCGGCATCGTGGGCCGCCGGGGTCGTGGTGGTCGACGCGCTGGCCTGGGGCGAGGCCGACGACGGTCTGGTCGAGCGGTGGGCGCCGCTGCCCGAGTGGCCGCAGATGTTGTTGCGGGCCTTGATGTTCCGGCTGGCTGTGCACGCGCTGCATCCGCGCTCGACGGCGTCGGCGTTCCCGGGCCTGGCCCGCACCGCCGCGTTGGTCCGGCTCGCCCTCTAGGTCCGTGCGATTTGTGGAGTGTTTCCCGGAATGAGTCCGGGTTTCGCTCCACAAGTCACCGGAAGCGGTGGCGGTACTCGCGCAGCGCCACCCGGCCGTCGAGGGCCAGCACCCCTTCGGTGCGTAGTCGTTCCAGCTGTCTGGTGGCCAGGTGCGGCGCCGGGCGCCCGGACGCCGGGATCACCCGGTGCCACGGCAGATCCGAGGAATCGGTGCGCATGATCCAGGCCACGATGCGCGGGCTGGACAACTCCGCCTCCTCGGCGAGATCACCGTAGGTGCTCACCCGGCCGGCCGGGATGGCGGCCACCAGTGCCCGCACCTTCTCGACCTGATCCTCGGTGATGGGCGCCATGGCTCAGATCAGATGGGCGCGGATGATGGCGGCGGTCTCGGCGGGCCGCGCCTGGGCCACCATGTGGTCGCAGTCCACCTCGGTCAGCGTGAACGCCGCACCCAGTGCGTCGCGCAGCGCGCCGATCAGCTCGGCGGTCGCATACGGCGGGGTGGTGCGGGTCGCCAGCACCAGGGTGGTGGGTGTTCCGCTGCGCGGCAACGCAATCGGACGGGTCAGCTCGCTCCAGTACGACATCGTCGCGGGGATGCTGATGCGCCAGCCGAGACGGCCGTCGGGCAACTCGATGAGGTGCTCGTCGAGTTCGCGTTCCAGCTCGTCGGGGAACTCGGCGGCGACCTCACCCCACGATCCGGACAGCTTGTCGGCGATCGCCTCGTCGCGGTCGGGGTAGTCGGGGGAGGACAGCATCGCATCGGCGATCTCGGCCATCCAGGCGCCGTCGAGCGCCACCGCCGGATCCAGCAGCACCAGACCGGAGACCAGGTCGGGCCGGGCCGCGGCCAGGTTGAGCGCCACCGCGCCACCGAACGAGTGCCCGACCACCAGGACGGGCCCATCGGCCTCGGCGTCCAGCAGTGCCGCCAGCGCGTCGACGTTGGCGTCCAGCGTCCAGGGCGCCGCCCAGCTGGACCGGCCGTGCCCGATCAGATCCGGTGCGAGCATCGAGAACTCGGGCAGGTGCCGGGCGGACAACGTCTCCCAACGCCGGCCGTGCCCGGTCAGTCCGTGCACCGCGAGAATCTGCGGCGGACGGGACGGGCCGTAGCGATACACGTGGAGGTTGTCGGTCACCCTTCGATGCTAGGTGGGACGGCGGAGAGCGGCGGTGCCGGCCCAGGTCAGCGCCAGTTGTCGGACCCCCGTGATGTCATTGCGTCCATGTCCGCACCGCACACCGACCTGACTCCGCAGGCGCTCACCCGGCCGGGTGTGCGTGGCACGGTGCGGGTGCTCGGCGGTGCCGGCACGGGCAAGAGCACGCTGCTGGTCGACACCGCGGTCGGGCACATCGCCGCCGGGGTGGACCCGGAATCCGTTCTGCTGCTGACGGGCTCGGCGCGCCTCGGGGCGCAGTCACGCGCGGCGATCACCGCCGCGCTGCTCAACGCCGGGTCTCGCGGGGTGATCCAGGAGCCGGTGGTGCGCACCGTGCACTCGTACGCGTTCGCCGTGCTGCGGCTGGCCGCGCAGCGCAACGGCGATCCGCCGCCGCGGCTGATCACCAGCGCCGAACAGGACGGCATCATCCGCGAGCTGCTCGCCGGTGATCTGGCCGACGGCGCCGAGAACTGGCCGCTGCCACTGCATCCGGCGCTGGGCACCGCCGGGTTCGCCACCGAGTTGCGGGACCTGTTGGCCCGCTGCGCCGAGCGCGGGGTCGACGCCCAGGCGCTGCAGCGCCTCGGCAAGCTGTCGGGTCGCCCGGAATGGGTGGCCGCGGGCCGGTTCGCCGCCACCTACGAGCAGGTGATGTTGTTGCGGTCCTCGGTGGGCATGGCCGCGCCGCAGGCCACCGTGCCGGCGCTCGGCGCCGCCGAACTGGTCGGTGCGGCGCTGGACGCCTTCGCGCTGGACCCTGCCCTGCTGGCCGCCGAACGCGCCCGGGTGCGGGTGCTGCTGGTCGACGACGCGCAGCAACTCGATCCGCAGGCCGCGCTGCTGGTACGGGTCCTGGCGGCCGGGGCCGACCTGGCGGTGCTCGCCGGCGATCCGGATCAGGCGGTGTTCGGTTACCGCGGCGGCGATCCCGCGCTACTGCGCACCGATACCCCCGCGGTCGTGCTCACCGAATCGCACCGCTGCTCGGCGGCGGTAGCCGAGGCGGTCACCGGCATCGCCCGCCGGCTGCCCGGCCACGAAGGGCTGCGCGCATTCACCGGAGCCTCCGGCCGCCGGGGTTCGGTGACGGTCCGGATCGCGGCCTCCGCGCACGCCGAAGCCACCCTGATCGCCGATTCGCTGCGGCGCGCCCACCTCGTCGACGGGGTGCCGTGGTCCCAGATGGCCGTGATCGTCCGGTCGGTGCCGCGGGTCGGCGCGGCGCTGGGCCGGGCGCTGACCGCCGCCGGGGTCCCGGTGGATCTGCCGCCCGCCGATCCGGGCCTGGCACAGCAGCCCGCGGTGCGCGCACTGCTCACCGTGCTCGACGCCACCGCCAACGGGTTGACCGGTCCGGCCGCGCTGGAACTGGTCACCGGCCCGATCGGCCGGGTCGACCCGGTGTCGTTGCGGCAGCTGCGGCGTGCCTTGCGCCGCACGATGGGGCAGCGCGACGAGTTCTCCACCCTGCTGGTGCGGGCCGTGCAGCGTGTCCCCGACGATCTGTCCGCCGATCTGGCCCGCTGCCTGCAACGCGTGCAGGCGGTGCTGCGTGCCGCCGGGCAGAGCCACCGCGGTGGCGACGATCCGCGACACACGTTGTGGCAGGCCTGGAACCGCAGCGGCCTGCAGCGCCGCTGGGTCACCCTGGCCGATCGTGGCGGGACCGGAAGCGTTGCCGCCGAACGGGATCTGGCCGCGGTGACAGCGCTGTTCGACGTCGCCGACCAGTACGTCACCAACACCACCGGGGCGACGCTGACCGGTCTGGTCGCCCACGTCGACGCTCTGGAACTGCCGCCCGCCGGTGCCCACCCGGAACGCCCGGACACGGTGGCGATCTGCAGCCCGCACGCCGCCCTGGAACGGGACTGGGATTTCGTGGTCCTCGCCGGTCTGCAGGAAGGGTTGTGGCCCAACACCGTTCCGCGCGGCGGGGTGTTGGGCACCCAGCATCTGGTCGACATCCTGGACGGGGTCGTCGACACCGAGGCCGGCCCGACGGCGCGGCTGTCCACCCGCGCGCCGCTGCTCGCCGAGGAACGGCGACTGCTGATCGCGGCGATGGGGCGCACCCGGCACCGACTGCTGGTGACCGCCGTGGACAGCGACACCGGCGACGCCGCACTGCTGCCGTCCCCGTTCTGCGCCGAACTGGCAGCCCTGAGCACGGACACCGATCCCGACGCCGACCCGGATCGCCAGATGACCCCGCTGCCCCAGCCCCGGGTGCTGACCCCGGCCGCGCTGGTCGGGCGGCTGCGCGCGGTGGTGTGCGCGCCCGACGGTGAGGTCGATGAGGACGAAAGAGCCACCGCCGCGACGCAACTGGCGCGGCTGGCGGCCGCCGGCGTGCCCGGTGCGGACCCGGCGCAGTGGCATCCCCGCACCACGCCGTCCACCGCGGAGCCGCTGTGGTCGGGCGAGGATCACGTCAGCACCCTGTCGCCGTCCACCTTGCAGACCCTGACCGACTGCTCGTTGCGCTGGCTGCTGGAGCGCCACGGCGGTAGCGACGGCCGCGATGTGCGCTCGGCGGTCGGGTCGTTGGTGCACGCCATCGTCTCCGACTCGGCGAAGAGTGAGAGCCAGATGCTCGCCGACCTGGAACGGATCTGGGCGGCCATGCCGTACGAATCGCAGTGGTACGCCGACAACGAGCTGGCCCGGCACGGGGAGATGCTGGCCGCCTTCGCGCGCTGGCGCGAGTCCACCCGCGGGCAGTTGACCGAGGTCGGCACCGAAGTCGCGGTCGACGGCATGGTGGCGCCCGGGGTGCGGGTGCGGGGGCGCATCGACCGGCTGGAACGCGACAACGCCGACCGCCTGGTCATCGTCGACGTCAAGACCGGCAAGAGCCCGGCCACCAAGGACGACGCCCAGCGCCACGCCCAGCTGGCCATGTACCAGTTGGCCGTCGCCGAAGGTGTGCTGCCCGAAGGCGATGAGCCCGGCGGCGGGCTGCTGGTCTACCCGGGCAAGAGCACCGCCGGGGGCGTCACCGAACGCACCCAGGACGCGCTCACCCCGGAGACCGCGCAGCAGTGGCAGGACACCGTGGTGGCGGCCGCGGCGGCCACCCGGGGACCGGAGTTCGTGGCCCGGGTCAATGATGGATGCGGACACTGCCCGGTACGGGCCATCTGCCCCGCCCAGAACCCGGAGACCCCGACGTGATCGTCCAGCAGCAGTACAGCCCCGAAGACCTGGCCCAGGCGCTCGGTCTGTTCACCCCGACCGCCGAGCAGGCCGCGGTGATCGCCGCCCCGCCCGGCCCGCTGGTGGTCATCGCCGGCGCCGGGGCCGGCAAGACCGAGACCATGGCGGCCCGGGTGGTCTGGCTGGTCGCCAACGGCTACGCCCGTCCCGGCGAGGTCCTCGGCCTGACGTTCACCCGCAAGGCCGCCGGGCAGCTGCTGCGCCGGGTACGCACCCGGCTGGCCCGGCTGGCCGGCACCGGGATCGGCGCCGAGGTCCGCGGCTCGCACATCGGTACTGACGACCCGCCCACCATCAGCACCTACCACGCCTTCGCCGGTGCACTGCTGCGCGATCACGGGTTGCTGCTGCCGGTGGAGCCGGACACCCGGCTGATCGGTGAGACCGAGTTGTGGCAGCTGGCCTACCGCGTGGTGTGCGAGCACCCGCGCGAGCTGGACACCGACAAATCCCCGGCCGCGGTCACCGCGCTGGTGCTCCGGCTCTCCGGTGCGCTGTCCGAGCATCTGGTCGACACGGCGGCGCTGCTGGACACCCACGTCGAGCTGGAACGGCTCATCCATCACCTGCCCGCCGGCGGCAACCAGCGTGACCGCGGTCCCGCCCAGTGGCTGCTCAAACTGCTGGCCACCCAGACCGAACGCACCGAACTGGTGCCGCTCATCGACGAGCTGCACCGCCGCATGCGCGCGGAGAAGGTGATGGACTTCGGCGCCCAGATGTCGGCGGCGGCCCGGCTGGCGATGTCCGCGCCCCAGGTCGGCGCCCAGCTGCGGCAGCGCTACCGGGTGGTGCTGCTCGACGAGTACCAGGACACCGGGCACGCCCAGCGAATCGCGTTGTCCTCGTTGTTCGGCGGCGGGGTCGACGACGAGCTGGCGTTGACCGCGGTCGGTGACCCGATCCAGTCGATCTACGGCTGGCGCGGCGCCTCGGCGGCCAACCTGCCGCGGTTCGTCACCGATTTCCCGCTCGCCGACGGCAGCCCCGCCCCGACCCTGGAACTGCGCACCAGTTGGCGTAACCCGCCCGAGGTGCTGCACCTGGCGAACGCGACGTCTGAGGCGGCCCGCAGGCGCTCGGTGAATGTGCGGGAACTGCTGCCCCGCCCGGACGCCGAGCCGGGCACCATCCGCGCAGCGCTGCTGAACGATGTTGTAGCCGAGCGTAATTGGGTGGCCGACCAGATCGCCGCGCGCTACCTGGAGAACCCGACTCCGCCCACGGCGGCGGTCCTGGTCCGGCGCAACGCCGACGCCGCGCCGATGGCGGAGGCGCTGACCGCGCGCGGGGTGCCGGTGGAGGTGGTCGGACTGGCCGGGCTGCTGGCGATCCCGGAGGTCGCCGACGTGGTCGCCATGCTGCGGCTGGTGGTCGACCCGACCGGTGGGGCGGCGGCCATGCGGGTGCTGACCGGTCCGCGGCTGCGCCTGGGCGCCCGCGACATCACGGCGCTGTGGCAGCGCGCCGTGGCCATCGACGTGCCGGTGCCCGGCGAGCAGGGGACGATGGAACGCATCGCGGCCCAGGCCGCCCCGGATGCGGACACCGCCTGCCTGGCCGACGCGATCTGCGATCCGGGTCCGGCCGACCGGTACTCCGAGGAGGGCTATCACCGCATCGTCGCGCTGGGTCGCGAATTGACCGCGCTGCGTGCCCATCTCACGCATCCGCTGCCCGATCTGGTCGCCGAGGTCCGGCGGGTGCTCGGCGTCGACGTGGAGGTCCGCGCGGCGCGCCCGGTCGCCAACGGCTGGGGCGGAACCGAACATCTGGATGCCTTCGGTGACGTGGTGGCCGACTTCACGGCCCGCTCCGACGGCTCACCGGCCGGGCTGCTGGCCTACCTGGATGCCGCCGCGGACGTGGAGAACGGTCTGGCTCCGGCCGAGGTGACGGTGTCGGCCGACCGGGTGCAGATCCTCACGGTGCACGCCGCCAAGGGGCTGGAATGGCAACTGGTGGCGGTACCGCACCTGAGCGGGCGGGTGTTTCCGTCCACCGCGATGGCGCGGACCTGGCTCTCGGATGCCGGCGACCTGCCGCCGCTGCTGCGCGGGGACCGGGTGACGGTCTCCGAGCACGGCGTCCCGGTGCTGGACACCTCCGACGTCAACGACCGAAAGGCATTGGCCGACAAGATCGGTGACCACAAGGATGTGCTCGCCCAGCGTCGCGGCGACGAGGAACGCCGGCTGCTGTACGTGGCACTGACCCGCTCCGAGGACACCCTGCTGCTGACCGGGCACCACTGGGGCGCCACCGAATCCAAACCCCGCGGACCCTCGGAGTTCCTCACCGAACTCAAGCGGGTCATCGACGACTCCGCCGAGGCCGGACAACTCTGCGGCACCATCGACGAATGGGCGCCCGATCCGCCCGACGGGGAGCTGAACCCGTTGCGGGGCACCGTGGTCGAGGCGGTCTGGCCGACCCGGTCCGACGGCGGTCGGCACGCCGACATCGAACGCGGCGCCGAACTGGTGGCGCGGGCGGCGGCCGGCGCCGTCGGTGCCGGTGCGGACCCGGAGAACTGGGCGGCCGACGTCGACGCACTGCTCGCCGAACGGGAACGGGTCGCCGAACCGGCGCCGGTCCGGCTGCCCGGGCAGCTCTCGGTGAGCACGCTGGTCGAACTGGGCAAGGATCCGTCGGCGGCGGTCGCCCGGCTGCGCCGCCGGCTGCCGGCGCGTCCCGAACCACATGCCTTGTTGGGCACCGCGTTCCACGAATGGGTGCAGCGCTACTTCCACGCCGAGCGGCTGTTTGACCTGGAGGATCTGCCCGGTGCCGTCGACGGTGAGGCCGGCCGCGCGCACGCCGAGGCGTTGGCCGACCTGCAGGCGTCGTTCGCCGCCTCGCCGTGGGCGTCGCGCACCCCGACCGATGTCGAGGTGCCCTTCGACATGATCCTCGATCCGCAACGCGGCACGGTGGTGCGCGGACGCATCGACGCCGTCTTCGCCGAACCGGACGGCGGCGCGGTGGTGGTCGACTGGAAGACCGGGGAGCCGCCGAGCACCCCGGAAGCCCAGCGCCACGCGGCCATTCAGCTCGCGGTGTACCGGCTGGCGTGGGCTGGCCTGCAGGGCTGCCGACCCGAATCGGTGCGGGCCGCGTTCCACTACGTGCGCAGCGGGGTGACCGTCATGCCCGAGGACCTGCCCGGCGCCGAGGAACTGGCCGACATCCTGACCGCCGCCGCGGCAGACGGCGCGCCCGCTCAGGAGGTGCGATAGACCCTGTAGGCCTGGGTGATCATCGGGATCTGCAGCGGCAGCCGGGCCAGCGGGCCGGCACGCATGATGGCCGGCTTGTTCTTCCACAACCGCACCATGTTGACGTTGGCCGGGAACACCCCGAGGTACAGCGCGATCGCGGCCAGCGCGCCGAGCTTGCGGGTCCGCGGGACGATCAGTGCCGTGCCGACCGCGACCTCGGCCACTCCGGAGCCGTGGGTGTACAGCCGTGCGCTGCCGGGCAGTTCCGCCGGGACGATGGTGTCGAACGGCTTGGGCGCCACGAAGTGCAGGATGCCCATGCCGACCAGCAGCCCGCCCATCCGGACGGCGCGGCGCGCGTTTGCCTGTTGCTGATCTCCGGCTGGGGGCATTGTCATGGTTACATTGTGGCGTGCCGACCCCGCACCGATTGGTGAATCGTGGCCAGAGGTAGGTTGCGCCGGAGGTTGGCGGCGGTCAACCAGAACCTCACGTCGCGTCATGACGCCGACCTTGTCGACGTACTGAGCATCCCGGAGAAGTTCGTCAGCCCGGGCCGCCGTATCTTCCGCCGGGTCCTCTACGCACTCGGCGCGCTGTTCGCCGCGGTGCTGATCGTCTACCTGGACCGGCACGGCTACCGCGACCTCCGGGACACCCCGAACCCGGATGACCCGCTGTCGTTCCTGGACTGCCTGTACTACGCCACGGTGTCGCTGTCGACCACCGGCTACGGCGACATCACCCCGGTGACCCCCTCCGCGCGACTGGTCAACGTCCTGGTCATCACCCCGCTGCGGGTGGCGTTCCTGATCGTGCTGATCGGCACCACGGTGGAAACCCTGACCACCCAGTCGCGGCAGGCCCTCAAGATCCAGCGTTGGAGGAAAAGCGTGCGTAACCACACCGTCGTCGTCGGCTACGGGACCAAGGGCCGCACCGCGGTCGCGGCCATGATCGGCGACGACGTCGCGCCCGCCGACATCGTGGTGGTCGAGAACAATCCGGCCGCCCTCGAGCGCGCCAAGAACGCCGGGCTGGTCACCGTGCGGGGCAACGCCACCGATTCGGAGATCCTGCGGCTGGCCTCGACCCAGCACGCCAAGTCGGTCATCGTGGCCGCCAATGACGACAACACCGCGGTCCTGGTCACGCTGACCGCCCGCGAGCTGAACCCGAACGCCACCATCATCGCCGCGGTCCGCGAATCGGAGGGCCAGCACCTGCTGAAGCAGTCCGGCGCGACCACCACCGTCGTGACCTCCGAGACCGCGGGCCGGCTGCTGGGCCTGGCCACCCAGACCCCGAGCGTCGTGGAGATCATGGAAGACCTGCTGACCCCCGACGCCGGGTTCGCGATCGCCGAGCGACCGGTGGACATCAAGGAGGCCGGCGGTTCGCCACGCCACCTCACCGACATCGTGCTGGGCGTCGTGCGCGAAGGTCAGCTGCTGCGCGTGGACGACGAACGCGTCGACGCCCTGGAGCTGACCGACCGGCTGCTCTACGTCCGCTCGAAGGAAGACCGGTGACTTTTCGATGAGCGCTTGCGCGAAGAACAGGAAGCACTGATGGGTTTCACGCTCCGCAATGTTCCGCTGCTGTCCCGCATCGGCGCCGACCGCGCCGACACGCTGCGCACCGACATCGACGCCGCCATCGCGGGCTGGTCCGATGCGCTGGTGCTGCGGGTGGACCGCCGCAACCAGGTGTTGATCGCCGGTGACAGCGTCGTGCTCGGCCGCGCCACCAGCCTGGGTGACGCGCCGCCCGAGCACGCGGTGTTCCTGGGCCGGCTGGGCGACGGCCGGCATGTGTGGGCGATCCGCGCCGCGCTGGAAGCACCCGAGGATCCGTCGGTCGAGGCCTCGGTGCTCGACCTGCGCCGGGCCGGCTCCATCTTCGACGACGCCAGCGCGCAACTCGTGGCCACCGCGACGGCCCTGCTGAACTGGCACGACAGCGCCGGCTTCAGTCCGGTCGACGGGTCACCGACCACCTCGATCAAGGCGGGCTGGGCGCGGCTCAACCCGGTCACCGGGCACGAGGAGTTCCCGCGGATCGATCCGGCCATCATCTGCCTGGTGCACGACGGGCATGACCGTGCGGTGCTGGCCCGCCAGGGCGTCTGGCCGGACCGGATGTTCTCGATCCTGGCCGGCTTCGTCGAGGCGGGGGAGTCCTTCGAATCCTGTGTGGTCCGCGAGATCGCCGAGGAGGTCGGCCTCGACGTCACCGATGTGCAATATCTGGGCAGCCAGCCGTGGCCGTTCCCGCGATCGCTGATGGTGGGCTTTCACGCCCTCGGCGATCCGGAGCAACCGTTCGCGTTCAACGACGGCGAGATCGCCGAGGCCCAGTGGTTCACCCGGGCCGAGGTCCGGGAGGCGCTCGAGCACGGCGACTGGAGCAGCACTTCGTCGTCGCGGCTGCTGCTGCCGGGCTCCATCTCCATCGCCCGCGAGATCATCGAATCCTGGGCAGCGCAGGACTGATCGTGGAATCACTCGTACCCGAAACCGTCAGGCAGGCGCGCTGGTACGTCGCCGGCGGGAGTCTCGCGATCATCGTCGGCGTGGTCCGCGCCACCGGTTTCGCCAACCACGGCGGGATCGTCTACCTGGTGATGGCGGCGCTTTTCCTGACGCTCGGCGTGGCCTCGGTGGCCGCCGGCGTCATCCGGATCCGGCGCGGCGACGGCGGCGCGAAGCGTTAACCCAGCTTGGCCTTGACCTGCTTGATGTTCGGGTTGGTCAGGGTGGACCCGTCGGCGAACTTGACCGTGGGCACCACGTGATTGCCGTTGTTGACCGAGCCCACGAAATCCGCGGCGGCCGGGTCGTCCTCGATATCGACCTCGGTCCAGGCGATGCCCTCGGCCCTGAGTGCGGTCTTGAGCCGATTGCAGTATCCGCACCAGGTGGTGGTGTACATGGTCAGCTGGGCGTTGCTCATGGCGCGGTCAACCTATCGACGTCGGTGCGTATTCCCCACAAACCCTAGAAGACCCCGAGGAGACTTCTGGGTGCAGGGACGGATCAAGGGGGAGAGCATGCGGATCGCAGTAGCCGGGGCCACCGGGAACATCGGGTCGCGCACCGTGGCCGCCCTGGGCGCCCACGGCCACGACGTGGTGCCGATCAGCCGGTCCGCGGGGGTGGACCTGTGCACCGGAGCCGGCCTGGACGAGGCACTGACCGGGGTCGCCGCGGTCATCGACGTCATCAGCGCGCCACCGCAGTCCCGGGACCAGACGGTCGACTATCTGGGCACGGCCACCGCCCACCTGCTGGCCGCCGAGCAGCGTGCCGGGGTCGGCCACCACGTGCTGCTCTCGATCGTCGGCATCCACGGCATCCACGGCATCCACGGCAATCCGCATTACGCCGGTAAGCGGGAACAGGAACGGCTGATCGCCGAAGGCCCGGTGCCCTGGACCGTGGTGCCGGCCACCCAGTTCCACGATTTCGCCGAGATGGTGGTCGGCTGGACCGAGCACGACGGGACCGCGGAGATCGCGCCGCTGCTGGTGCAGCCGATCGCCCCGGACGATGTCGCCGCGGTGCTCGCCGAGGTGGCGGTGGGCCGCCCGCAGGGCCGTCACGCCGACGTCGCCGGCCCCGAGACGCAGGATCTGGTCGACATGGCCCGGCGCACCCTGACCGCGCGCGGGCGCACCGTCACGCTGGTGCCGACCTGGTCGTCGGTGTTCGGTCTGGAGATGGCGGGCAATGCGCTGCTGCCGGGACCGGACGCGCGGCTGGCGTCGACGACCTTCGACCGGTGGCTGAGTCAGCAGCGGTAACACGACTGTCGGACGCTCCTGCCATGATGGACGGCATGCCGTCCGTCGACAGTCTGCTCGGCGACCTCGACGACGAACAGCGCGAGGCCGTCCTCGCGCCCCGCGGGCCGGTCTGCGTGCTGGCCGGCGCCGGCACCGGTAAGACCCGCACCATCACCCGGCGCATCGCTCACCTCGTGGTGGGCGGCCATGTCGCGCCCGGTCAGGTGCTGGCGGTGACGTTCACCGCCCGGGCGGCCGGGGAGATGCGCAGCCGGTTGCGCGCCCTCGGTGAGCAGGCCGGGGTGCCGACCGCCGCGGTGCAGGCCGTCACCTTCCACGCCGCCGCGAGGCGTCAGCTGCAGTACTTCTGGCCGCGGGTGGTCGGCGACACCGGCTGGCAGCTGCTCGACAGCAAGTTCTCGGTGGTGGCGCAGGCCGCCAACAAGGCCGCCGTCAAGGCCGGCACCGATGACGTGCGCGACCTCGCCGGTGAGATCGAGTGGGCCAAGGCGTCGCTGATCACCCCCGAGCAGTACGCCGACGCGGTCGCCCGGGCCCGCCGCGACATCCCGATGGATGCGGGCACCGTCGCCAAGGTCTACAACAACTACGAGCGGCTCAAGACGCACCGGGACGGCACCGCGCTGCTGGACTTCGACGATCTGCTGCTGCACACCGCGGCCGCGATCGAGAACGACCCGGCCGTCGCGCAGGAGTTCCGGGACCGGTACCGCTGCTTCGTGGTCGACGAATACCAGGACGTCACCCCGCTGCAGCAGCGGGTGCTCAACGCGTGGCTCGGGCAGCGTGACGACCTGACCGTGGTGGGGGACGCCAACCAGACCATCTACTCGTTCACCGGGGCCACCCCGAAGTTCCTGCTGGATTTCTCCCGCCGGTTCCCGGAGGCGACCGTGGTGCGGCTGGAACGCGACTACCGGTCCACGCCCGAGGTGGTGTCGCTGGCCAACCGGGTGATCGCGGCAGCCCGCGGCCGGATGGCCGGCAGCAAACTGCACCTGATCGGCCAGCGCCCGCCGGGGCCCAAACCGTCCTTCGCCGATTATCCCGACGAGGTGGCCGAGGCCGCCGGCGTCGCCAAGAAGGTCAAGGAGCTCATCGAATCCGGAACGCCGGCATCCGAAATCGCGGTGCTCTACCGGATCAACGCGCAATCCGAGGCGTACGAAGAGGCGCTCACCGAAGCCGGTATCGCATTCCAGGTGCGTGGTGGTGAGGGCTTCTTCAGCCGGCAGGAGATCCGGCAGGCGTTGATCGCGTTGCAGCGCAATGTCGATCATCCCCACGATTCGCTTCCGGATCTGGTCCGGATCCTGCTGGAACCGTTGGGGCTGACCGAGGAACCCCCGGCGGGCACCAAGGCCCGTGAACGCTGGGAGGCGCTGGCCGCGCTCGCCGCACTCGTGGACGACGAAGTGGCGCAACGACCTTCGCTGGACCTGCCGACCCTGCTCGGCGAGCTGCGTCAGCGCGCCGACTCCCGTCACCCGCCGGTCGTGCAAGGCGTGACGCTGGCCTCGCTGCACGCGGCCAAGGGCCTGGAATGGGATGCGGTCTTCCTGGTCGGACTGGCCGACGGCACCATGCCGATCTCGCACGCCCTGGCCCACGGCCCCGACAGCGAGGCGGTGGAGGAGGAGCGTCGACTGCTCTACGTCGGCGTCACCCGTGCACGGGTGCACCTGACCTTGAGCTGGGCGCTGGCCCGCGCCCCCGGCGGCAGGCAGAGCCGGCGGCCCTCCCGCTTCCTCAACGGCGTGGCGCCGCAATCCTCCTCGGATGCCGGTCCGGCCCGGCCCAAGCGCGCCCGCGGTGCGGCACCGCGGTGCCGGGTCTGCAACGGCGCACTGAACAGTCCGACCGCGATCATGCTGCGCCGGTGCGAGAGCTGTCCGTCCGACATCGACACCGAACTGCTGGCCGAACTCAAGGACTGGCGGCTGCGCGTCTCCCAGGAGATGAAGGTGCCGGCGTTCGTGGTGTTCACCGACAACACCTTGATCGCCATCGCCGAAACCCTGCCGGTGGATGCGGCGGCGCTGGTCGCCATTCCCGGCATCGGTGCCCGCAAGCTGGAGCAGTACGGCCCGGATGTGCTGGCACTGGTGAAAGCCCGGTCCTGAACCAACCCGGCGAATTCGGCCATGTATCGCACAAATACCGCCAAAACCGCTGGTCAGAAAATTGCTTGCGGGTTTTGCCTGTTAGGCTCTAGCCTCAAGAACGCACGTTATGCGCAACTTTCGGCTGGCACGAGCGGTCGGCTACATCGACACGGGAGGAGACTCGGCATCATGGCGATCATCACCATGCAGTACGGCGTAAACGTCGGCGCCATGCCGCTGCCCATCCGTGCCGCCGGCATCATCCCCGCCATGCATCGAGCCGGTTGGGCGCCCGCTGCCGCCGCGCCGCAGCATAAGCGCCGCAACGCGATCCCTGCGTCCGTGAAACGGGGTACCTCCTAGGTAACCCCAGCACCGCCGAAAAGGCCACGGACCCGCGACAACCGGATCCGTGGCCATTGTCTTTCGGAACACCCGAACACTCTGGTCGCCCGGTCCGGTCAATACACCGACACCGAATCAACGACCAGGAAGTAGGGAACGACATGTCCGTCCAGGCATGCCTGCAACGTTCACTGCCCGCGGTGCCGTGCCACGAGGCCGATCCCGACCTGTGGTTCGCCGAAAGCCCGACCGAACTCGAACGGGCCAAGGCGCTGTGCGCAGATTGCCCGATCCGCAGTCTGTGCCTCGACGAAGCCCTGGAAAGGCAAGAGCCATGGGGTGTTTGGGGCGGCGAGATCCTCGAACGCGGAACGATCGTGGCGCGCAAGCGGCCACGGGGGCGTCCGCGCAAGCACGGCCGCGAAGGCCGGGCGGCGTGATGAGGGCACGCGAGACTACGGGTGGTGGCCGGATCGCAACGTCAACCCGCCACCGCCCGTAGTCTCGGCGCGGAACCGGCTAGCCGGTGAAGCCCGGAACCAGTTCGGTGGCAATGGCTTTCACCGGAACGTGGGCATCGAGCTGGCAGCAGATCGCGATGGTCGACGCGATCACCCGCAGCGGGATGGCCAGGTTCGCCGGCAGATCCAGCTGGCGGGCCATCTTGATCTGCGCCACCGAGTTGTCCATCTGGCCGGCGGCCATCCGCTGAATCCAGCGCCGGGTGTAGTGGAACACCTCGGTCTGTACCGGCTCCACGTACTGGCGCAGCATGTCGTCGATTTCCTCGACCGACACCTGCTCACCCTTCTGGATGAACCCGGCCTCTTCCATCACCGGCAGCAGTGCGTCGTAGTCCTTGTCCCGGGCCAGCCGGATACATTTGCCCAGCGAGTCCGGGAATCCGCCGGGCAGCGGGGCGACCGCCCCGAAGTCGATGACACCCATCCGGCCGTCGGGCAACAGCATGAAGTTCCCGGGATGCGCGTCGCCGTGCATCATCTCCAGGCGCTTGGGGGCGCCGAAGGTCAGCTCGGTGAGCCGGGTGCCCATCAGATCGCGCTGTTCGGGGGTGCCCTCCCGGATGATCACCGACATCGGGATGCCGTCCATCCACTCGGCGATCACCACCTTGGGTGCACTGGCCACGATGTGCGGCACCGCGAAATGCGGGTCGTTCTCGTAGGCCTTGGCGAAGGCGCGCTGGTTGTCGGCTTCGAGCCGGTAATCCAGTTCCATCTCGGTGCGCTCGATCAGCTCGGCGACCACGGCCTCGATATCGGCGCCGGGGGCGAGCTGTTTGAACACGCCGGTCAGACGCTGGATGGTCTTCAGATCGGCGCGCAGCGCCTCATCGGCGCCCGGGTACTGGATCTTGACCGCGACCTCGCGGCCATCCGCCCAGACGGCCTTGTGGACCTGCCCGATGCTCGCCGACGCGATCGGCTTGTCATCGAAGGACAGGAACCGTTCCCGCCACTTGGTGCCGAGCTGGCCGTCCAGCACGCGGTGCACCTTGGCCGCCGGCAGCGGGGGAGCCTCTCGCTGCAGCTTGGTCAGCGCCTCCCGGTAGGGCTTGCCGTACTGCTCGGGGATGGCGGCTTCCATCACCGACAGTGCTTGGCCGACCTTCATGGCCCCGCCCTTGAGTTCACCCAGAACGGTGAACAGCTGCTGGGCGGCCTTGTCCATCAGCTCCGCGGTGACATCGTCCTTGGATTTACCGGCCAGTCGTTTGCCGAAGCCCAGAGCGGCTCGTCCAGCAAACCCGACGGGCAGGGTGGCCAGCTTCGCGTTACGGGAAACGCTGCGCCGTTTGATTTCAGACACCCATCCATCATCCATGACGCGGCTGAACTAGCTGCAACGAACTGGCAACATCTGATGTCAGCAGGCACACGCGGGGTGCCGCGACCAGCGCCGGGTGACCACCGATCCGGTGCCGACATCGAACTCCACGGTGGTGTCCAACGTCATCGGGGCGGACCCGGCGTCGGTGCCGGCGGGGGCGTCGCGCATCGCCCGGACCACCAGGTTCACCTGCGTGAGCGCCAGCGCCGCGGTGCCGAGCACGGTCGCCCGGTCGGCGGTGGTCACCGCGTGGCGAAGCTGGGCGGCCAGCGCCGGCCAGGCCGCGTCGCGGTCGCTGCGGTGCAGGTCCGCACACGACAGACAGGACGTGACGCCGGGAATCACCAGCGGCCCGACCAGGCCGGTGCCGTCGCGCACCCGGACCGGCAGATGCGGCACCCGCGCGGCGTGCAGATCGCGCAGTACCCGTGGATCGCTGACCAGCGTGTCGGCCAGCACCACCAGATCGGTGTGCTCGGCCGTCACCACCGCGTGCCGCCGGTTGCTGCGGCTCACCCGGGTCCCCGAGCAGCGCAGCGCCCCGGCCAGCAGGTCCGACAGCGGTCCCCGGCCGTGGATGCGCACCGACACCGACCGCGCGGCCGGACGCACCGGTGCCGTCGTCACCGCCCCGGTGGACACCAGGGTGTCCAGCAGATCCGCGACGGCGTCCGCGCTCAGCCCCAGACCCTGCGCGCGGTCGGCGAACTCGTCGGCCGTGGCCGGGGCCTGCAGGGAACGCAGCAGGCCGGCCAGCGCCGCACAGGTGAGTCCGGCCGGCGGGTGCACCTGCACCGCGCGCCGCGGATCCCAGCCGATCTGCACGCTGCCGTCCGGGCGCAACAACACCGGCATCGCCGGGTTGAGTGCGTAGCGCCGCATGCCATGACTGTGTCACGGCCGGCGCGCGGCCCGCCTCAGTTATCCACAGGGCCTTCGGGCTTGCCGTCGGTGCCCTCGTTCTTCTCCAGGTCGGCCAGCGCCTGATCGATCCCGCTGGTGTCCCCGCCGAGCACCCGGTCGATGAACGCGGCCGGCTCGTCGAGATCCTCGGCGCCGGGGAGCAGATCGGGGTGCTGCCAGACCGCGTCGCGGGCGTCCGCGCCGACCGCGTCGGTGAGCTTCTCCCACAGCGCCGCCGCCTCGCGCATCTTGCGGGGCCGCAGCTCCAGGCCGACCAGGGTGGCGAAGGTCTGCTCGGCCGGGCCGCCGGTGGCGCGGCGGCGTCGCAGCGTCTCGCTCAGCGCCGCGGTGCCGGGCAGCCGGTCCCCGAGCGCGGCGGTCACCACGGTCTGCACCCAGCCCTCGATGAGCGCCAGCATGGTCTCCAAGCGCTCCAGTGCGGCGGTCTGCTCCGGGGTGGCCTTGGGTTCGAACATGCCCTGGCTGAGCAGCTGTTCCATGGCGGCCGGGTCGGCCATCGACGCCGGGTTGAAACCCTGCGCCAGATCTTCGATGCCGGCCATGTCGATCTTCATGCCCTTGGCGAACGCCTCGACCGCACTGAGCAGCTGGCTCGACAGCCACGGCACGTGGCTGAACAACCGGTGGTGGGCAGCCTCGCGCGCGGCCAGGAAGGTCAGCACCTCACTGCGGGACTGCTCCAGGCCCTCGGTCAGCGCGTCGACGGCCTCGGGCATCAGCGCGGCAACACCCTTGGGGCCCAGCGGTAATCCGATGTCGGTGGAGGTGAGTACCTCCTTGGAGAGCTTGCCCAGGGCCTGGCCGAGTTGGCTGCCGAAGGCCATGCCGCCCATCTGCGACATCATCGCCAGCAGCGGGCCGGCCATCGCCTGAGCCTCCGCGGGCAGCGCCGAGGCCCACACCGTGGAGATCTGTTCGGCCACCGGGTCGCACAACCGCTTCCAGGTGTCCAGGGTGTTGTCGATCCAGTCGGTCGGCGTCCAGGCCGCGGTGCGGGTGGCCCCGGCCGGCAGCGGGGTGGCGCCGTCGAGCCAGGTCTCGGCCAGGCGCACCGCATCGGCGATGGCGCTGCTGGTCGACTCCGGTATCGGGGCGACGAATCCGATGGCGCTCGATGCCAACTGGCGGGCCAGGTCGTAGTTCACCGGGCCGGTCTGCTGGCCGCCGGCGGCCATACTGCCTGCACCGCTGAACATCTCGCCGAGCCGGGTGAAGATCTGTCCGAGGTCGGACATGTCGAAATTTCCACCGCCCATCCCGAACGGGTCCCCGGAGGGATCTTTCTTGCGTTTGTCCGGATCCGGGTCATCTCCTGGGGAGAAGCCGAAGGGCAGGTCAGCCATGCCGTCAACGGTACCCACCGAGGGAAGGGCCGGTGGGGCCGCGGGTCACGCTGTGGGTGAACGCGCTCTACTGTGGGCGGCGTGAACAGGCGGATTTTGACGCTGGTGGTCGCGCTGGTGCCCATCCTGGCATTCGGGTTGCTGCTCTCGGTGGTGACGGTTCCCTTCGTCGCGCTGGGGCCGGGTCCGACGTTCGACACCCTCGGCGAGGTGAACGGCAAGCCGGTCGTCGACATCAAGAGCACCGACGGGGTGGCCGGGGACATCACCCACCCGACGTCGGGGCACCTGAACATGACCACGGTGTCGCAGCGCGACGGGCTGACCCTCGGGCAGGCGATGGTGCTGTGGATGTCGGGGCGCGACCAACTGGTCCCGCGCGAGCTGGTCTATCCGCCGGACAAGTCCAAGGACGACATCGACAAGAGCAACTCCGCGGACTTCAAGCGCTCCGAGGACGACGCCGAGTTCGCGGCGCTGTCCTATCTGAAGTACCCGAAGGCCGTCACCGTCGAGTCGGTCGACGAGAAGGGGCCCTCGGCGGGCAAGTTGGAGCGCGGCGACGCCATCGACATGGTGAACAACATCGAGGTGCCCGACCTCAAGGCGTTCCAGGACATCGTGAAGGCCACCCGCCCCGGCGAACAGATCGTCATCGACTACCGCCGCAAGAACGGTCCGATGGGCACCACCACCATCACCCTGGGCGAGCATCCCGAGGGGGAGCAGGGCTTTTTGGGGGTCGGCGTGCTCGATGCGCCGTGGGCCCCGTTCGAGATCGAGTTCAACCTGGCCAACATCGGCGGGCCGTCGGCCGGCCTGATGTTCAGCCTGGCGGTGATCGACAAGCTGACCACCGGGGAACTCAACGACGGCAAGTTCGTCGCCGGCACCGGCACCATCGACGCCGACGGCAAGGTCGGCTCCATCGGCGGTATCACCCACAAGATGGTGGCCGCCCGCGATGCCGGGGCGACGGTGTTCATGGTGCCCGCCGACAACTGCTCGGAAGCACTCACCGCGCACGAGGATGGCCTGCAGTTGGTGAAGGTGGACACGCTGACCACCGCCGTGGACGCGCTGAACGCGATCTCCGCCGGCGGCGAACCCCCGACATGCTGAGAGATTCCTTGGCAGGCACTGCGTAGAGTTGGGGCAAGTTGTGGCAGCTCGACCCGGATCGGATTGGTTGGGGCCACGTACCACGGACTGGAGTTGAAGAGTTGGGTATGCGGCCCGCGGCGAGAATGCCGCAGCTGACAGGTCGGAGCCGGGTTCTCATCGGCGTCGCGGTAGCTGTTGTCCTGCTGTTGTTGGTGGGGCCACGCTTCATCGACGGCTATGTCGACTGGTTGTTCTTCGGCGAACTCGGCTATCGCTCGGTGTTCACCACGGTGCTGTTCACCCGCATCGTGCTGTTCCTGGTGGTGGCGTTGTTGATCGCCGCGGTGGTGTTCGGCGCGATGACGCTGGCCTACCGCACCCGCCCGGTGTTCGTGCCGACCGCCGGGCCCAACGACCCGGTGGCCCGCTACCGGACCACCGTGATGAGCCGGCTGCGGCTGTTCGGCATCGGCATCCCGGCGTTCATCGGCCTGCTGGCCGGGATCGTGGCGCAGAGCTACTGGCCGCAGGTGCAGCTGTTCCTGCACGGCGGTGAGTTCGGGATCACCGACCCGCAGTTCGGGATCGACCTCGGCTTCTACGCCTTCCAGTTGCCCTTCTACCGGCTGGTGCTGACCTACCTGTTCGTGGCGGTGTTCCTGGCTTTCGTCGCGAACCTGTTGGGCCACTACCTGTTCGGCGGTATCCGGTTGTCCGGTCGCACCGGCGCGCTCAGCCGGGCCGCCCGTATCCAGTTGATCGCGCTGGCCGGCACCCTGGTGCTGCTCAAGGCGGTCGCCTACTGGCTGGACCGTTATGAACTGCTGAGCAACACCCGCGCCGGAAAGCCGTTCACCGGTGCCGGCTACACCGACATCAACGCGGTGCTGCCCGCCAAGCTGATCCTGCTGGCCATCGCGGTGATCTGCGCGGTGGCGGTGTTCTCCGCGCTGGTGCTGCGGGATCTGCGGATCCCGGCCATCGGCCTGGTGCTGCTGCTGCTGTCCTCTCTGGTGGTGGGTGCGGGCTGGCCGCTGATCGTCGAGCAGTTCAGCGTCAAGCCGAATGCCGCGCAGAAGGAGAGCGAGTACATCAGCCGCAGTATCGCGGCGACCAGACACGCCTACGGGTTGACCGATGATGTGGTCAGCTACCGCGACTACAGCGGTGATGCCGCGGCCACGGCCCAGCAGGTCGCCGCCGACCGGGCCACCACCTCGAACATCCGTCTGCTGGACCCGACGATCGTCAGCCCGGCGTTCACCCAGTTCCAGCAGGGCAAGAACTTCTACAACTTCCCCGACCAGCTCTCGATGGACCGCTACGTCGGGCCGGACGGTCAGATCCGCGACTACGTGGTGGCCGCCCGTGAACTCAACCCGGACCGGCTGATCGACAACCAGCGGGACTGGATCAACCGGCACACGGTGTACACGCACGGCAACGGGTTCGTCGCCTCGCCTGCCAACACCGTGCGCGGCATCGCCAACGATCCGAACCAGAACGGCGGTTACCCGGAGTTCCTGGCCAGTGTGGTCGGCGCCAACGGCACCGTGGTCTCCCCGGGCCCGGCTCCGCTGGACCAGCCGCGCATCTACTTCGGCCCGGTGATCGCCAGCGCGACCGACGATTACGCGATCGTCGGCAAGAACGGTGACGTCGACCGTGAGTACGACTACGAGACCAACACCGAGACCAAGAACTACACCTATCAGGGCAGTGGCGGCGTGCCGATCGGCAACTGGTTCGCCCGCGGTGTGTTCGCGGCGAAGTTCGCCGAGCGGAACTTCCTACTGTCCAACGTGATCGGCGAGAACAGCAAGCTGCTGTTCAACCGTGATCCGGCGAAGCGGGTCGAGGCGGTGGCGCCCTGGCTGGACACCGACAACGGCATGTACCCGGCGATCGTCAACAAGCGGATGGTGTGGATCGTCGACGGCTACACCACGCTGGACAACTACCCGTACTCCGAGCTCACCACGCTGTCGAGCGCCACCATCGACTCCAACGAGGTGGCGGTCAACCGGCTGCTGCTGGACAAGCAGGTGTCCTACATCCGCAACTCGGTGAAGGCCACCGTCGACGCCTATGACGGCACCGTCACGCTGTACGCGCAGGACGAGGACGATCCGGTCCTGAAGGCGTGGATGTCGGTGTTCCCCGGCACGGTGAAGCCCAAGTCCGAGATCTCCGAGGATCTGCAGGCCCACCTGCGCTACCCGGAGGACCTGTTCAAGGTGCAGCGCGCGCTGCTGGCCAAGTACCACGTCGACGATCCGGTGAAGTTCTTCACCAACGCCGACTTCTGGGACGTGCCACTGGATCCCAACCCGACGGCCAGCAGTTTCCAGCCGCCGTACTACATCGTCGCGCAGGATCTGGTGGAGCAGAACGGCTCGGCCTCGTTCCAGCTGACCAGCGCGATGAACTGGATCCGCCGAGACTTCCTGGCGGCCTACATCAGTGCGAGCTCTGATCCGGACACCTACGGCAAGCTCACGGTGCTGACCGTGCCCGGTCAGGTCAACGGTCCGAAGCTGGCCTTCAACGCCATCAGTACCGACACCGCGGTCTCCACCGAGTTGGGTCAGATCGGTCGTGACGGCCAGAACCGCATCCGGTGGGGCAACCTGCTCACGCTGCCGATCGGCAACGGCGGATTGCTCTACGTGGCACCGATCTACGCATCGCCGGGCAGCAGCGACGCGGCCTCGTCCTACCCGCGTCTGATCCGCGTGGCGATGATGTACAACGACAAGGTCGGTTACGGCCCGACGGTCCGCGACGCGCTGGATGAGATCTTCGGCGCCGGAGCGGGTGCCACGGCCACGGGTCCCGCGCCCGCGCCCGGGCAGCCGGCCGCGCGGCCGCCCGCCCAGTCCACGGCCAACCCGCAGGCTGTACCGCAGCAGGGCACCGCGCCCGCCGCGCCGCCGCCGGCTGCCGCGGTCCCGTCCGGGCCCGTGGAGCTCTCGGGTGCGAAGGCCGCTGCGCTGGCAGAGGTCAACGCCGCGCTGGACAACATGCAGCAGGCGCAGACCGGCGGCAACTTCGCCGAGTTCGGTGAGGCGCTGCAGCGCCTCGACGACGCGATGAACAAGTATCGCGAGGCTAAGTAGCGAAGCGGATTGGCCCGATAGGCAGGCCAAGTAACCTTCCCTCGCCGCGAGCGTGCGGGTCTGCGGTGGACACGCCGCACCCGAACCTGATTCAGCGCACGTTCGCGGCGAGGTAGGTCCACTTGTGGTCGGTTACAAGAGGACGCCAAGTGGTCCCGGGGAGTCTTGACTCAAATGAGTCAACTCTGCCCGGAAGGACCCTCGATGACCCTGGCCGAATCTGTCGACGAGCGCGCGCTGTCGACGCTGCCCGACCACGTCAGCGCCCTGGTGGCGCTGCCCGGCGAGCCCGGCTACGAACGCTGCACACCGTGGAATGTGGCCGTGCCGGTGCGGCCGGCGGCGGTGGTGTTCGCGACCTCGGCGCACCATGTCGCCGAGGCGGTGCGCTTCGCCGCGGCGCACGGTCTGAAGGTGGCGGTGCAGGCGACCGGTCACGGCGCCGTCCCGGTCGGCGAGGACGCGATCCTGGTGCAGACCGGCGCGATGACCGACTGCGTGGTGGATCTGCAGACCCGGGTCGCCCGGGTGGGCGCGGGTGCGCGGTGGCAGCACGTCCTCGACGCCGCCGCCCCGCACGGGCTCGCCCCGCTGTGCGGTTCCTCGCCGTCGGTGGGTGTGGTCGGATTCCTCACCGGCGGTGGGGTCGGCCCGCTGGTCCGCAGTGTCGGCGTGTCCTCGGACTACGTGCGTTCCTTCGATCTGGTGACCGGCACCGGGGAGTTGCTGCATGTGACACCGGAGGCGCATCCCGATCTGTTCTGGGGTCTGCGTGGGGGCAAGTCCACGCTCGGCATCGTCACCGCGATGGAGTTCGAGCTGCTGCCCGTCTCCGAGTTCTACGGCGGTGCCTTGTATTTCGACGGCGTCGATGCTCCTGCGGTGTTGCGTACCTGGCAGGAGTGGAGCCTGAGCCTGCCGGAGACCATCAACACCTCCATTGCCCTCCAGCAGTTGCCGCCGTTGCCGGGGGTCCCCGAGCCGTTGGCCGGCCGGCTCACGGTGGCGGTGCGCTACACCGCGCTGGACGATTTCGCGGAGGGCGCAGCGCTTCTGGCGCCGATCCGGGAGGCGGCGATGCCGATCCTGGACACCGTCGGTGTGCTGCCGTATGCGGCGATCGGTGCGGTGCATGCCGACCCGGTGGATCCGATGCCGTGCCACGAGGGGCAGGTGCTGTTGGGTGAATTCGGTTCCGAGGCAGTCGATATCCTGCTGGCCGCCGCGGGCCCGGGTTCGGCGTCGGTGCAGACAGTCGTGGAGGTGCGGTTGCTCGGCGGTGCGATGGCCCGCCAGGCAGAGCATTCCAGCGCGTTCTGCAACCGCCAGGCCGCCTATGCGGTGACGACCATCGGGGTGCCGATGGGGCCGGCCGCGGAATTGGTGCCGGCACAGGCCCGTGCATTGGCGCGTGCCCTGCAGCCGTGGTCCACCGGCGGTCTGCTGCCCAACTTCGCGCCCGCCGCGGATGCGGCGCGGATGGCGCGGGTGTACGACGAGGACACCCGGCACTGGCTGGCCACGCTGGCCGACCGATATGACCCGGCAGGCGTTCTCAAGACCGGTCAAGCGGTCCGGTTTTCCGCCTAAAAACGGCTCTGAGCACCCGATTTGGCGCCTTGCGTCCCCTTGGGTAATGTTGTCCTTACCCGACGCGGGGTGGAGCAGCTCGGTAGCTCGCTGGGCTCATAACCCAGAGGTCGCAGGTTCGAATCCTGTCCCCGCTACTAGGTAGAACGGCCCCCGGAGATTTCTCCGGGGGCCGTTTTCATTGCCTTGGTGGCACCCCACCCCCGGGCGCTCTGTCGAACCGGATAAAGAGCGGGCCCATTTCCCATACGATCGGCCAAGAAGTTCAGGCGCGGTCGGTGATTTCATGATCGGAACCACGAGCACGGCACACAGGAACCTTCGACGGAACGAGAAATTTCATGTCCGACTCCGCGTTTCAGATGGTGGCGATCGGGTTGTATTTCGCCCTGATGCTCGCGATCGGCTTCTACGCCTTCCGGCGAACCAGTGACCTCGACGACTACATGCTCGGCGGCCGCAAGCTGCCGCCGGCGGTCGCCGCGCTGTCGGCCGGCGCATCGGACATGTCCGGATGGCTGCTGCTCGGTGTCCCCGGCGCCATCTACGCCTCCGGCCTGGTCGAGTCGTGGATCGTGATCGGCCTGGTGATCGGCGCCTGGCTGAACTGGAAGTTCGTCGCACCGCGGCTGCGGGCGTATACCGAGATCGCCAACAACTCGATCACCGTGCCCAGCTTCTTCGAGAACCGGTTGCGGGACAAGTCGCACGTCCTGCGGATCGCCGCCGGCGCGATCATCCTGGTCTTCTTCACGTTCTACGTGTCCTCCGGCATGGTCGCCGGTGGCGTGTTCTTCGAGTCCTCGTTCGGGTCGTCCTATCTTGCCGGCATGCTGCTGGTCGCCGGAGTGACCCTGTGCTACACGCTGTTCGGCGGATTCCTCGGCGCGTCGCTCACCGACGTCGCGCAGGCGCTGTTGATGTTCGCCGCGCTCGTCACGATCCCCGTCGCCACGATCATCGCCACCGGCGGCCCGGGCGAGATGGTCAATCTGGTGCAGGCCGCCGACGCTGCGCACAACGCCGCCAACGCCGGTGACGAAGTTCAGCGCACCTCACTGTTCTTCGGCGGCAGCTTCCTCGCGATCGTGTCGGCGGCGGCCTGGGGGCTGGGCTACTTCGGCCAGCCCCACATCATCGTCCGCTTCATGGCGATGCGCTCCTCGGCGGATGCCAAGGCGGGCCGTCGAATCGGCATCAGCTGGATGATCCTCACCTCGGTTGGGGCGATCACCACGGGGTTCGCGGGCCTGGCGTACTTCTACCGCGAGGGCGTCACATTGGACAACCCCGAGACCGTGTTCCTGCAGCTGGCGCAGGTGATGTTCCATCCCTTCGTCGCCGGCATCGTGCTGGCCGCAGTGCTGGCGGCCATCATGTCGACGGTCTCCTCGCAGCTGATCGTGTGTTCGTCGGCTCTGGTCGAGGACATCTACCGGGCGTTCGGCAAAGAGGCCAGCCAGACGCGGCTGGTCGCCTACGGCAGGGTGGGGGTGCTGACGGTCGCCGTGGTGGCGGTCCTGTTGGCGCTCAACCCGGATGGGACGATCCTCGATCTGGTCGGTTTCGCGTGGGCCGGCTTCGGTGCCTCCTTCGGCCCGCTGATCCTGCTGTCGCTGTTCTGGCGCAAGCTCACCTCCGCCGGGGCGATCGCCGGCATGATCGCCGGCGCCGTGGTGGTGGGCATCTGGGGGCAGACCGATGCGCTGTCCAGCGCCATGTACGAGATCGTGCCCGGCTTCATCGCATGCTTCGCCTTCGCCGTGGCCGTATCGCTCATGACCGCGCGTGAGGACGACGATATCCAGCGCGAGTTCTCCGAGATGGCCGAGATGGCGCAGAACACCGGCGAGCCGGTGGCCACTGCCCGAAACGCCACGATCCACCAGTAGGCCAAGCGCACCGACGACCGGGACCCGCAGGTGCTCAAGCATTTCCGTGCGGACTCGGTGACCGGTTCAGCCGGTGAAACCCTCTCCCGAGGTCGAACGGTCGTGGTGGGAGTAGGTCACCGGGATCTGCTTACCGCGGGCGATCTTGTCCAGCATCGCGATCCGCTTCCGCGTCGCGTCGCCGTTGCGCTTCTTGCGCTCGCTGATCGGGTTGGACCATGGCAGCAGATCGGCCACCCGGACGAGGCCGACGTTGAGCCGGGCGATCCGCTCGAAGTCGCGCACCCGGCGCTCGATGTTGTAGCCCAGCGGCTCGAACAGCGTGCCGGCGATCATGGCCTCGATCTGCTTGTAGCCGAACACCACTCCGGCCGGGGCGAGCACCAGGCTGGCCATGAGCTGGTTGGCGTAGGTGGCCACCACCTTCTTGGCCCAGCCGGGCAGCGTGTCGGTCAACGTCGCGATGTGGGCAGGACCCGCGATGGCATCGACGAGTTCGGCCCGCCAGGGCGACGGGTTGCCGCCCCTGGCCAGGACGTAGTTCAACGATTTGATCAACTCCACGCCGTCGGCGGAGTGCAGGCGCTCGGGCGCACCCCACAGCCGCCCCGAGTACGAGGAGTACTCGGCGAGATCCTCGAGCTGCCGCCGGGTCAGCTTGCGCCCGAACGCGTGGTCGACGAGGCGGCCGAGCAGCATCCCGCTGCCGAAGCCGAGCAGCGACGTCACCGGGATCGGCTCGCCGAACTTGAGGTAAAGGTCGTCGCCCCACTTGCGCCGCAACCCGCGACTGACCAGTCCGTGCATCAACCGCACGCGCACCACATCCTGGAACGCAACGGAGCGCCGGTCGAAGATGTCGGGCAAGGTGAACTCCGCGAACACCCGTGCCGTCTCGATGAAGCGGCGCGGACCGTCGTCCGCGAAACGGCCGGTGGCACCGGTGGCCGCGGAGATGTCGCCGGTCATCGCCGTCTCGTAGAACGCCCACGCCTGGATGATGGTGCTGGCCGCCCGGCTGCTCGACATCGCCAGCATCCGGCCCCGTTCGGCCGCGACCAGATCGAACTGGCTCGGCAGGTTGTCCAGGTGCTCGAAGAAGTCGACGTACTCCTGCGGGGGATCGGTCAGCGTGTCGATGCCCTGGGTCAGGGCCTGCTCGAACAGCGCTCGGCCCTGCTCATGACCGAGGCGCTCGAACGCATCGACCACGCCGATGATGTGCTCGTCGGCCTGCCAGAAGTAGTCGTCGCGCAGACGGGTGATGTCGTTGGGTTCGACCTCTTTGTCGACATCGATCCACTCACCGAACATGAACTTCCGCATGTACCGCCACTGGTCGGCGAAGTGGTCACGGCCCGGCGGGATGGGCCGCCACGGTCGATCGGGATGATCCCGTCGATTGAAATCGACGTCCTCGAGCAGGATTTCTCGCTCGCCAGTCAGAGTCATGCGGTAACCCGATCTCCGGAGTCGGTGGCCATTACGGCGAGGCTATCCCACAATTTTGCCGATGTGAATGGCGGTTCACATGCGTTACACCTGTCCCCACAGGTCAGAGCGCTGATAGTGGGTCGTCTGCACCGGCGTTGAGTAGCGGTTGCCGCGCAGGCTAACTCGTGCCGGCACACGTCGGCACGTCTCGGGCGGAGGCGGCCCGCCGCCGGGTGAACATCGCGGCCTGGTATGCCCGGGCGGCCTCGCGCCCGAGATCGCGGCGCAGCGTCCGCCACAGTTCCCGGTTCTGCACCCGAGGGTCACGCGCGGCGGTGGCCACCCAGTGCAACAGGCGCGCCGGGGTGAACACCCGGGTCGGCTCGCGGCGCCGGCTGAACACGTCGAGCAACTCGGTGGCCCGGGCCGGATCGTCGGCGAACCAGCGGTAGGCGGTGTATTCGATCGGGGAGATGGTCTCGGCCAGGCCTAACCCGTTGGCCCACTGGTACATCGGCAGACACTGGGCGTCACGGTCGGCTTCCCAGCCGGCCAGTGCCGCGTCGAGTGCGGCGGGATCGTCGAGATGTGGTGCGGCCGCCTCGCCGAGCAGCCGGCCGAACCGCAGGGCATCCCGGATGCCCTGGGCGGTCACCGGGTCCTTGAAGTGCCCGGCGTCCCCGGCCAGTGCCCAGCCCGGGCCGTGGGAATGCCGGAAGTAGGACGGGTGGGAGACCGAGGTGTACACCCGGCTCTGCCGGGTGCAACCGGTGAGGCGTTCGGCGAACGCGGGCACGCGGTCGATGGCCGCGGCGAAGGCGGCCTCGGCGTCGGCCCGGAACTCCTCGGCGCGGCCGACGGGCGGCATCAGCAGCGCGACGACTTGTCCACCGTCACAGGGGAATACCGTCACCAGGTCGTCGCCCTCGCGCCACTGCATGGCGAGGCTGCGGCGGGCGTCCGGGGCGTCGAGGTAGTAGGCGTACGCCATCATCCGCCGGTTCTCGCAGCGGTGGTGCTCACGGGCCTCGACCAGGCGGGCAACCGTGGAGCGCCGACCGTCGGCACCGATCACAAGTTTGGCGGTGATGCTGGTCTGCTCACCCTGTCGGTTGCGCAGCGCAACGCCGCTGACCCGGCCGGCCCCATCGCGCAGCAGGCTGGTCACCCGGGTGTGTTCCCGCACGTCCGCGCCGGCCTCGCGGGCCGTTTGGACCAGCGCGAGGTCCAGTCCGGGACGGCGGACGCAAGACCCGTGATCCAAGCCCTCATACGGGCTGTAGCGCCCGATCACGTCAACCCCGGGGGAGCCCAACCCGCCGTGGCTGTGCAGCGGTGGGGCCAGGTCGAGTACCCGCTCGCGGGCGCCCAACCGCTCCAGCTCGGCCCAGTGGTGGGGGAAGAACAGGTGGGTGGACAACGTGTCGGACGGGAACGCGGCGCTGTCGACCGCGACGACGGCGCGGCCGCGGCGCGCCAGGGCGATCGCGGCCGCCGATCCGGCGCACCGACTGCCCACGATGATCACTTCGGTTTCTTCGGTCATAGATGGATCGTTGCAGATCGAAACGGTTTGAGAAGACGATTCAAAAAATGAACGGACTTCTATCGTCTATGCTGGCGCGATGTCGACCCAAGCCGCGCGCGCGGACCGTCGGCGGGCCCGGACCCGTGGTCAGATCCTGGACGCCGCCGAAGTCGTCTTCAGCCGGCACGGTTTCGACGGTGCCCGCATCGAAGTCATCGCCGAGGACGCCGACGTGTCCGTCGGCACCATCTACACCCACTTCGACGGCAAGCGCGGGGTGTATCTGCACCTGGTGGACCGGGCGCTGGAGCTCTTCGGCGAATACATGGCCCGCGCCGAAGACCCGGCGCTGAGCCCCCTGCAGCGGGTGCTGGCCGGCGGCGATGCCTACCTGCGTTTTCATCTCGACCACCCGGGGGCCTTCCAGTTCCTGGCCTACCGCAGCCCGGGCTCGGTGCCGTTGTCGGCGGACGCGGACGTCGAGGCCCGCATCCGGGATCGGGTGGGAGTCCTGTTGGAGCGGTTCGCCGCCCAGATCGACGAGGCCATCGCCGCGGGGGAGGCCCGCCCGGTGGATTCGAGTCGGTTGACCCGCTACCTGTGGGGCGCGTGGAACGGGGTGATCGCACTCGGCCTGCAGCCCGACGGCCTGCGGATCTCCGATGAGGAGATCGCCGAGACCCTGGAGCTGGCCCGCTGGTTGCTGCGCGAGGGGCTCGCCGGATCGGCGCTGCGCGACGCGAACGGTGAAGTGGGGGAGCGGGTCCCGCTACCGCGGATCGGGTGAGAGCAGGTTCATCCCCGAACGCCGGCGCCATCGTCGTACCGGATCGCCCACGAGGAAACCGTGTCCTGTGCCGGCGCGAGCCAGCGCAGACCGTCCCCGGTGTTGAGCGCGTTGGCCGGAGCGGTCATCGGTTCCAGGGCCACGGCGGTCACGAGTTCTCCGGCACGGGGGAATTCTCGGGTGATGAACACGTGGACGAAGCCGAAACCTGCGTCGGCCCAGAGCGAGACGGTGCGGCCGTCCGGGGCGCGCAGGCTGTGCACGCTCCCGCCGCCTGTCGGGCACAGGTCGGTCCAGGTGTCATCGAGGTTCAGGTCGGCGACGAGTCGTCCACCACGCAGATCCCAATCGGTACCCGGCACGGTGCGCAGGCCGATCGGGATGAGGCGGTGGTCGGTGTCGATGTGCTGCAGGGCATTCACGGTGAGCCGCAGGGAATCACCCGGCACACCGCCGATGGTCGGAAACGGATGTGCGCCGATGGCCACCGGGGCACGCGTCGACCCGATGTTGCGCACGGTGTGCGTCACCGCCAGGCCGTCGGGCGTCAGCCGGTAGCAGACCTCGGTGTCGAGATGGAACGGATAGCCGGGCCGCGGCATCACCTGCGCCCCGAGCGTGATCGACGATCCGGACCGTGCCACCACCCGGTACGGGACATCGCACAGCAGACCGTGTAATGCGTTGCCGCGCAACCGATCGTTGACCTCCAGCTGGTGGGTGCACCCCTCATGCACCCACCGGCCATCGCGAACCCGATTCGGCCACGGCACCAGCACCGCACCGCAGAAGAAGGGCGGGACATGGTGCTCGTCGAAGGTGTGGGTGATCGCCACGCCGTCGACGCAGAGTTGCCGGATCGCGGCGCCCACCTCGGTGATGACCGCGTGCACCGATCGTGCGCCCGCCCGCAGGGCGAGCTCGTACTGCGATCCCAGCAGACTCTCCACGCGGTCAGTCACCGGCACCTCGCCCGGCATGGGTCACCGCGATGGTGGGTTCGCGGCGACCGCAGCGGCGCATCGACGCGCGCACCGCGTCGCCGACGGCCCCCACCCGGGAGGCCTGCACCAGTGCGATCACACAGCCACCGAAGCCGCCGCCGGTCATCCGTGCCCCCAGCGCGCCTGCGTGGACGGCGGTTTCGGCGATCAGGTCGATGTGATCTGTGGTGATCTGGAAGTCGTCGCGCATCGATTGCTGCGATGCCGTCAGCAGTTGCCCGACTGCGGCGAAGTCGGCCGCGCCCAGCGCCGCGGCGGCGTCGAGCACGCGCTGATTCTCGCTGAGGACGTGTCTGGCGCGGCGGGCGTCGACGCTGTTCGTCAGGGCCGTCAGGGCCTGCGGCCCCGGCAGATCGCGCAGGGAGGGTACGCCCAGCGCGGCCGCGGCGCGTTCACAGGAGGCACGGCGGTCCGCGTACTCGCCACCGGCATGCCGGTGTGCCGCACGGGAATCGATGAGCAGTAGCGCCACCCCGGCGGCCCCCGGGTCGAAGGGCACCGAGTCGACGGTGAGGTCACGGAAGTCGATCAGTTGGGCGCGTCGGCGCTGCGCGAACAGAATCGCCAATTGATCCAGCAAGCCCGTCGGCGCCCCGACGTAGGTGTTCTCGGCTCGCTGCGCGATACGGGCCTGCCCGACACGATCCAGCTCCGTCCCGGTCGCCGACAGGATCGCCCCGAGCACCGCACACCCCAGTGCCGCCGACGATGCCAGCCCGGATCCGGTCTCGACGCCGCCGCTGACTGCCATCGCGCCGCCGGGTACCCGGTGACCGGCCTCCCGCAGGGCCCACACCACACCGGCCACGTAGGCGGCCCAACCGTCGACATCCCCGGGAACGGTGTCCAGCGCAATCCGGACGGGTTCGTCCTCCCGGTCGCTGCGTACCACCAGGGCGGTGCTGTCGTCGGGTCGATAGGCCACCGTCGTTCGTTCGGGTAGTGCGATGGGCAGGGCGAAACCCGCGTTGTAGTCGGTGTGTTCGCCGATCAGGTTGATCCGGCCCGGAGCACTGTAGATGACGACGTGTCCTGCTGAGGGCATGATCAGAGTTCCCGGAGTCGCTGGGCGACGGCCTCGGGTGTGGTGTCGTTGATGAACGCTCCCATCACCGACTCCGAACTCGCCAGGTACTTCAGTTTGGTGGCGCTGCGTCGTGTCGAGAGCAACTCGACATGGAAGTACCCCTCACGTTGTGCGTCGTCATCGGAGTACTGGTGCAGCGCCGCCATGTAGGGCAGGGGGGCGTCGTACAACCGGTCGAAGCGACCGAGCACGTCGCGATAGATCCGCGCGAAGCTGTCGATCTCGGCGTCGTCGAGGTCGGTCAGGTTGCGCACGAACCGGTGGGGGTAGATGTGCACCTCGACCGGCCACCGTGCCGCGAAGGGTACGAAGGCGGTGAAAGCGTCGTTGGCGGTGACGACCCTTGTGCCGTCGCGGATTTCGTCGGCCAGGATCCGGGCGAAAAGATTGGTGCCGTGGTCGGCTCGGTGGGCGGTGGCGCGCCGTAGCATCGCCGCGGTGCGCGGTGTCAGATACGGATAACCGTAGATCTGGCCATGCGGGTGGGTCAGTGTCACGCCGATCTCCTCGCCGCGGTTCTCGAAGCAGAAGACCTGTTCGATGCCCGGCCGCGTCATCAACTCTGCGGTGCGGTGCTGCCACGTGCGCACCACCAGCCCGGCATGGGCTTCATCGAGGCCGGCGAAGCTGCCGGTGTGGTCGCTTGAGAAGGCGATGACCTCGCAGCGTCCGTACCCCGGGGCGGCCGGGAATCCATCCGTCCCGTCGGGCAGCCCATCGGCACCGTCGGCGACCAGGCTGGGAAATCGGTTCTCGAACACCACGACGTCGTAGTCGGACGCGGGAACCTCGCTGGTCAATCCGGAAGGCCCTGGGCACAGCGGGCATCGGTCGGGCGCGGGGTGATAGGTGCGGTCCTGGCGCAGCGCCGCCACGATCACCCACTCACCGGTACGAGGGTCCCGCCGTAGTTGTGTCGCGCCCGCGGTTCGGGTGGGCAACGGGCGGCGGTCGGGGACCGGTGCCGGGGTGCGCCCGGGCAGGGAGAAGAACAGTAGTTCGCGGCCGTCGGCCAGCGGCCGGCGCAGCGGTGCGATCCTCATGCTCCGATCGTCCGGGCGCGTACGCGCTTCGCGTCGGCGGTCCTGGCCCGCGGCGGTGTCACCCGCAGCCAGGGCCGGGCCAGTTCCTGCTCGCGCCGGCGCTTCTCGGCGGCGATGATGTGCTCGACCCGCGTGGTGAGTTGCCCCGGCGTCAGCCCGAACTCCTGGAGAAGTTCGGCTGCGGGCGGACCTCCGTACGGCGACCAGCTGCGGACGTAATCGAGAATCTCGCGGTCGTACCGGTCCATTTCGTTACGCTCCGCTCTTCTTCTTGTTGTAGACGTCGAAGCCGACCGCGGCCAGGAGCACCAACCCCTTGATCACCTGCTGGACATCGCTGCCGATGCCGACCAGCGACATGCCGTTGTTCAGGACACCCAGCACGAAACCACCGATGATGGCGCCGAATACGGTGCCCACGCCGCCGTTGGCGGAGGCTCCGCCGATGAAGGCCGCCGCGATCGCCTCCAGTTCCATCCCGATGCCCGCCTGCGGGGTGGCCGAGTTGAGTCGCGCGGCGAACAGCAGACCGGCCAGGGCGGACAGCAGACCCATGTTGACGAAGACCAGGAATGTCACGCGCTTGGTCTTCACCCCGGACAACCGGGCGGCGGCGACGTTGCCGCCGACCGCGTACACCTGCCTTCCGAAGACGCTGCTGCGCATCAGGAAGGCGTAGACCACGAACGCCACCGCAAGGATGATGCCGACCACCGGCACGCCGCGGTAGCTGGCCAGCAGCAGGGTGAAGGCCGCCAATGCGGCGACGGTGGCCGCACATTTGAAGATGAACCACTGCAGCGGCAACACCTCGAAGCCGTACCGGGTCTGAGCGTTTCGCTGGCGGACCTGCTGGCACACCGCGGCGAGCATCACCAGCGCGCCGAGAATCAGGGTGGGCCAGTGGTAGAGGGCGTTGCCTCCCACCTCCGGCAGGAACCCGCTGCTGACCTGGCTGAAACTGCGCGGGAACGGCGCGATCGACTGGCCTTCGAGCAGATACTGGGTGGCCCCGCGGAACACCAGCATGCCGGCCAGGGTGACGATGAACGACGGAATGCCGACGTAGGCGATCCAGAATCCCTGCCAGGCCCCGATCAGCGCGCCCAGCAGCAGACACAGCGAGACCGCCACGGGCCAGGGCATGTCCTGTCGGATCATCAACACCGCAGACATGGCTCCGATGAACCCGGCGATGGAGCCCACCGACAGATCGATGTGCCCGGAGATGATGACGATCACCATCCCGATCGCCAGGATCAGGATGTACCCGTTCTGCTGGACGATATTGGTGACGTTGAGAGGCTTCAGCAGGATGCCGCTGGTCCAGATCTGGAACAGGATGACGATCAGGATCAGCGCGACGACCATGCCGTACTGGCGGAAGTTGCCGCGGATCGCGGTCAGCAGTCGGGTGGCCCCTGATTCCGGCGGCGGCGCAGGCGTGTTCGATGCCGCGTCCACCGTGGAACTGGTGGTCATGTGTTCGGTCCCTTCATCATGTGGTGCATCAGTGTTTCCTGTGAGGCATCGGCACGGGCCACCTCGCCGGTGAGCCGCCCCTCGTTGAGGGTGTAGATGCGGTCACACAGGCCGATCAGCTCGGGCAGTTCGGACGAGATGACGATGATGGACTTACCCTGGGAAGCAAGGGAATTGATGATCGTGTAGATCTCGTACTTGGCGCCGACATCGATACCGCGGGTGGGCTCGTCGAGAATGAGCACATCGGGGTCGGCGAAGATCCACTTGCTGAGCACGACCTTCTGCTGGTTGCCGCCGGACAGATTCCCGGTCGTCGCCCGCACCGACGGGGCTTTGATGTGCATGTCCTTGCGGAACCGCTCGGCGACGACGGTCTCCTCGTGCTCGTTGATGACGGTCGCCCTGCTGACCTTGGGCAGCGATGCGAGCGTCACGCTGCGCGCGATGTCGTCCATCAGATTGAGCCCGTAGTGCTTGCGGTCCTCGGTCGCATAGGCGATACCGTGGCCGATCGCCTCGGGGACCGTCCGGGTGTGAATCTCGATGCCATCCTTGAAGACCGACCCGGCGCCCTTCTTTCCGTAGCTGCGGCCGAAGACGCTCATGGCGAGTTCCGTGCGGCCGGCGCCCATCAGGCCGGCCAGGCCCACCACCTCGCCGCGGCGCACGTTGATCGATATGCGGTCGACGACCTTGCGCTGTTGATCCAGCGGATGGAACACGGTCCAGTCCTCGATCGCCAAGGTGACATCACCGATCGGGTGCGTGCCGCGCGGGGGGAACCGGTCGCTCATATCGCGCCCGACCATGCCGCGGATGATGTGTTCCTCGGTGAGTCCGGGCTCGACGAGCCGGGTCTCGATGGTCTGTCCGTCGCGCAGGATGGTGATGCGGTCGGCCACCCGCATCACTTCATTGAGTTTGTGCGAGATGATGATGCAGGCCAGGCCCTGGGCCGCGAGACCCACGATGAGGTCGAGCAGGTGCCGGCTGTCCTCGTCGTTGAGCGCCGCGGTCGGCTCGTCGAGGATGAGTAACTTCACCTTCTTCGACAGGGCTTTCGCGATCTCGACGAGCTGTTGCTTCCCGACGCCGATATCGGAGATCCGGGTCTGCGGGTTCTCTCCCAGACCCACCCGGTCGAGCAGCGTCTGGGCGTGGGTCATCGTTTCGTGCCAGTTGATGATTCCGCCGGCGGCGTGTTCGTTACCGAGGAAGATGTTCTCGGCGATGGACAGCACGGGCACCAGCGCAAGTTCCTGATGGATGATCCCGATACCGTGGCGCTCGCTGCTGCGGATGTCCTTGAACTCGCCGGGCTGACCGTCGAACACGATCTCACCCTGATAGCTGCCGTGCGGGTAGATCCCGCTGAGCACCTTCATCAGAGTCGATTTCCCGGCGCCGTTCTCGCCGCAGATGGCGTGGATCTCGCCGTGCCGGACAGTGAGATTGACGTCCCGCAGCGCGGTGACATTGCCGAATCGCTTCGTGATGTCCCGCATTTCGAGCAGCGGCGCCGCCGTCGCGCCTGTCACGCGAGCTGCGCCGGGGTGTAGTAGCCGGAGCCGACGAGCACCGTTTCATAGTTGCCGCGGTCCACACTGACGGGATTGAGCAGGAAGGACGGGACCACCTTCACCCCGTTGTCGTAGGTGGTGGTGTCGTTGACCTCCGGTGTCGCGCCGGTCATCAGCGAATCGACCATCTGCACAGCGGCATTCGCCAGTTCCCGGGTGTCCTTGAACACGGTCTGTGTCTGCTCGCCGGCGATGATCGACTTCACCGAGGCCAGCTCGGCGTCCTGGCCGGTGACGATCGGGAGCGGATTGGTGGGTGTGCCGTAGCCCGCGCTCTTCAGCGCCGAGATGATGCCCAGGGACATGCCGTCGTAGGGGGAGAGCACGGCGTCGACCCGTTCGCTGGTGTAGGCCCTGCTCAGCAGGTTGTCCATCCGCGACTGGGCCAGCCCACCGTCCCAGCGCAGCGTCGCCGACTGGCCGAACGAGGTCTGACCGCTCCTGACGACGAGCTTGCCGCTGTCGAGGTAGGGCTGCAGCACACTCAGTGCGCCGTTGAAGAAGAATGTCGCGTTGTTGTCGTCGGGGGAGCCGGCGAACAGTTCGATGTTGAAGGGGCCCTTGCCATCTGCGACACCGAGCTTGTCCACGATGTAGTCCGCCTGCAGGACCCCGACCTTGAAGTTGTCGAATGTCGCGTAGTAGTCGACATTCTCGGTACCGCGGATCAGTCGGTCGTAACTGACCACCGGGATGTCCGCATCGGCGGCGCGCTGCAGGATGTCGGTCAGCGACGAGCTGTCGATCGGAGCGATGACCAGCGCCTTCACCCCCTTGGTGATCATGTTCTCGATCTGGGACACCTGGTTCTGCACGACGTCATCGCCGTACTGCAGGTCGGTTTGGTACCCGAGATTCTGGAACTGCGCGGCGATGTTGTCGCCGTCGGCGACCCAGCGCTCGGACGATTTCGTGGGCATGGCGATACCCACCGTGCCGGTCCGTTCGCCACCGCCGGTCGCGTCCGTCGTGTCCGGGCGGCCGCAGCCGGCGCTGGTCAATGCCGTCACCACGGCCAGTGCACCGACCATCCGACCCAAGCTCTTACGCATCAAATTCCTCCGGATTGTCTTCCGCCCCGAAAACGCGGTCGGAGCGGGGCCGGACCACGGGATGTGAGCGCTAACATAAGAAAGTGTGTGACGGTGCTCACGGCTTTGTCAAGACCCGCGGACCGTCTCGGTGAGCGCTCGGAAATGATTGACATCCGCCAGATGTGAGCGTTAACATTCGGACTGTGTAACGCCGGTCACATCCGACGCGGCTCTGCAGAAACCGCCCCCATATCCGCCGGAGCACGGCCTGATCTGGGCAGACAGCCACTATCGAGGAGCAAAGATGAAGCTTCGCACCATGGTCACGGCCGCTGCCGCGGCGACACTGCTGGCCGGCTGTGGCAGCGGTCCGGCCGCGGGCAGTGGCGCGGGGTCCGACGCCGATCCGGGGCAGATCACCATGGGCTTCTCCCAGGTCGGTGCCGAGAGCGGCTGGCGCACCGCGAACACGAAGTCCATCCAGGATGCGGCCGGGAACGCCGGCGTCGACCTCAAGTTCTCCGACGCCAACGGCGAGCAGGAAAATCAGATCTCGGCCATCCGCTCCTTCGTGCAGCAACGGGTCGACGTCATCGCGTTCAGCCCGGTGGTGCGCACCGGTTGGGATGCGGTTCTGCTGGAGGCCAAGAATGCCGGCATCCCGGTCATCCTCACCGACCGCGCCGTCGACACCGACGAACCCGACGTCTACAAGACCTTCCTCGGTGCCGATTTCGTCGACGAGGGCCGCCGTGCCGGTGACTGGGTGGTCGGGGAGTACGCGTCGACGCCCGGACCGGTCAACATCGTCACGCTGGAGGGAACGACCGGTGCCGATCCCGCCATCGATCGCAATTCCGGCTTCGCCGAGGCCATTTCCGCCGATCCCGATCTGAGGGTGATCGCCTCGCAGAGCGGCGATTTCACACGTTCCGGCGGTAAGCAGGTGATGGAGGCGTTCCTGAAGGCGAACCCGAAGATCGACCTGGTGTTCGCGCAGAACGACGATATGGGGCTCGGCGCGATGGAGGCCATCGAAGCTGCGGGCCGCAAGCCCGGACAGGACATCAAGATCGTCACCATCGACGCCACCCGCGACGGGATGCAGGCACTGGCCGACGGCAAGTTCAACTTCATCGTGGAGTGCAACCCGCTGCTCGGGCCGCAACTCATGGAACTCGCCGAGCAGGTCGTGGCGGGGGAGCCGGTGCCGGCGCGCGTCGTCACCCCGGACGAGGCCTTCGATCAGCAGCAGGCCGCGGCCGTGCTGCCGGACCGCGCGTACTGATGATGACCTCGGTCGCGCACATCGGTGTCACGCCGAGGATCGAGTTGCATGGTGTCACAGTCGAATTCCCGGGTGTGCGTGCCCTCGACGGCGTCGACTTCCGGCTGCTGCCCGGAGAGATCCACGCGCTGATGGGAGAGAACGGGGCCGGGAAGTCGACCCTGATCAAGGCGCTCACCGGTGTCCACGACATCGCCTCGGGCAGCATCACCGTCGACGGGCAGCAGCGCCGGTTCGGCAGTCCGCGTCAGGCGCAGGAGGCCGGCATCAGCACGGTGTACCAGGAGGTCAATCTCTGCCCGAATCTGACGGTGGCCGAGAACATCCTGCTGGGGCGGGAGCCGCGCCGCTTCGGCCGGATCGACCACCGGTCGATGAACCGTCGCGCGCAGGAACTGCTCGGCGAACTGGACGTGCCACTCGATCCCCGGTCCACCCTGGGGAGGCATCCGATCGCGCTGCAGCAGATGGTCGCCATCGCGCGGGCGATGGCGATCTCGGCGCGGGTGCTGATCCTCGACGAGCCGACGTCCAGCCTGGACACCAACGAGGTCGCCGAGCTGTTCCGGGTCATGCGCCGGCTCCGCGACGCCGGGGTGGCGATCCTGTTCGTATCGCACTTCCTCGACCAGGTCTACGAGATCTCCGACCGGATGACGGTGCTGCGCAACGGGCGTCTGGTCGGTGAGTATCCCACCGCAGGTCTCGACCGGGTGACGTTGATCGCGGCCATGCTCGGCCACGAACTCGATCTGCTGGAGAGCCTGGAGGACGCGGTGGCCGACGGCCGCGGCGCCGCCGCCCGCGACGTCGTCGTCAGTGCGCGCCAACTCGGACGTGCCCCCGCCGTCCGCCCCGTCGACCTCGACATCCACCGCGGCGAAGTGATCGGTCTGGCCGGTCTGCTGGGCTCGGGCCGCACCGAACTGGCGCGGTTGCTCTTCGGCGCCGACCACGCCACCAGCGGACGCACCGCCGTCGACGGTAAGACCCGGGCGATCCGCTCACCGCGTGCCGCGATCGCCCAGCGCTTCGCCTTCTCCTCCGAGGATCGCAAGGCCGAGGGCATCATCGGCGAACTGTCGGTGCGCGACAACATGATCCTGGCCCTGCAGGCCCGCCGCGGGTTCGCCCGTCCCCTGTCGAAGAAGACCACCGAGCAGCTGGTGGCCCGCTACCTGGACGCCCTGGACATCCGGCCACGCGACCCCGCCGCGCTGGTCAAGAATCTCAGCGGCGGCAACCAGCAGAAGGTGCTGCTGGCGCGATGGCTGATCACCGAGCCCCGACTGTTCATCCTCGACGAGCCGACCCGTGGCATCGATGTCGGGGCCAAGGCGCAGATCCAGAAACTCGTCACCGACCTGTCCGCGGACGGCACGGCAGTGGTGTTCATCTCCGCCGAACTCGAGGAGGTGACGCGGATCAGCGACCGGATCCTGGTTCTGCGCGACGGCCGCTGCATCGACGAGGTCGGCGCGGGTTGCTCGGTCCAGGCGTTGACCGAACTGATCGCCGGGGTGGGGGCGTGATGAAGCGCCGACTGCTGGCCTCACCCCTGCTGTGGCCCACCGTCGCGCTGATCGTGCTGCTGCTGATCAACGTCGTCATCACCCCGAGTTTCCTGACCATCCGGGTACAGGACGGGCATCTCTTCGGCAGCCTGATCGACATCCTGCGCAACGGCGCCCCCACCATGCTGATCGCCCTCGGCATGACACTGGTGATCGCCTCCCGCGGCATCGACCTGTCGGTCGGTGCGGTGGTCGCGATCAGCGGGGCGCTCGGCTGCGCCCACATCGCCTCGTCCGCCGACCCCGCAAGTCCGGGCACGGTCATCACCGCCATGAGCATCGCGCTCGGTGTCGCCGTGGCCCTCGGGTTGTGGAACGGCGTGCTGGTCTCGGTTTTCGGCGTCCAGCCGATCATCGCCACCTTGGTACTCATGACGGCCGGTCGCGGGATCGCACTGCTGATCACCGACGGACAGATCGTCACGGTGACCAGTCCTGCATTCAAAGTGCTCGGGGCCGGCTACGCGTTCGGGCTCCCCGTGGCCGTCCTGGTGAGCCTGTCGGTGTTCGTGGTGGTCGGTCTGCTGACCCGGTACACCGCACTGGGCATGCTGCTGGAATCGGTGGGGATCAACCCCGAGGCCAGCAGGCTGGCCGGAGTCCGGTATCGCTCGATCGTGTTCGCGGTGTACGTGTTCAGTGCCCTGTGCGCCGGTATCGCCGGCCTGATGATCGCGTCCAACATCTCCGCCGCCGATGCCAACAACGCCGGGCTGTGGATCGAGATGGACGCCATCCTGGCCGTGGTGATCGGCGGAACATCGTTGCTGGGTGGTCGATTCAGCCTGACCGGAACAATACTGGGCGCGTTGATCATCCAGACGCTGACGACCACGGTCTACACCGCGGGCATCACCCCGGAGACCACGCTGGTGTTCAAGGCACTGGTCGTGGTCGCCGTGTGTCTGCTGCAGGCCCCGAAGTTCCGCGCGCTGCTGTCGAGGCGTCGGCCACCGGACGCGCTCTCCGCACCTGCGCCCGCCGCCGGCCCGGCTCCCGAGCAGGCACCCACCTCGGGGGCCCCGAACACGGCGATGGTGACCAAATGAACATGCAGACCACGGTCCGTCCATCCACCGTGGGTGCCGAGTTGGTGCGGCGGGCCCACGGCCGCTACCTGTCGCCGCTCGCGTCGCTGCTGCTGTTCGTCGCCATGTTCGTCGCCGTCGTCGGCAGTTATTCATTCGCCAGCCCGGCCCAGGTGTTCTTGAACCTGCTGGTGGACAACGCCCACCTGATCGTGCTGGCAGTCGGCATGACCTTTGTGATCCTCACCGGGGGAATCGATCTCAGCGTGGGTGCGGTCGTCGCGCTGTCCACCGTGCTGTTGGCCACCACGCTGCGGGCAGGCTGGCCGATGCCGGTGGCCGTCGGTGTGGTGCTGGCGGTCGGGCCTTCGCTGGGGCTGTTGATGGGCCTGATCATCGAGTACTTCGATGTTCAGCCGTTCATCGTGACACTGGCCGGGATGTTCCTGGCCCGCGGACTGTGCTATGTGCTCAGCGTCGACTCGCTGCCGATCAAGGATCCGGCGCTGCGCGCATTCGGACTCAACTACGTGTATCTGTACGAGGACAAGTTCATTCGCTGGACCGTCGTCCTCGCACTTGCCGCTGCCCTGGTCGGGGCCTACGTGTTGCATCAGACGCGATTCGGGCGCACCGTGTACGCCGTCGGCGGCAATCGGCAGTCCGCCCAGCTGATGGGGCTCGACGCCGCCGGAACGCGGGTGTCGGTGTACGCCATCAGCGGTCTGTGCGCGGCGCTGGCCGGACTCCTGCTGGCCGTGCAGAAACTGTCGGGCTACAGCCTCAACGGCGTGGGCCTGGAACTCGACGCCATCGCGGCAGCCGTGATCGGCGGGGTACTGCTTTCCGGCGGTGTCGGTTTCGTGCTCGGATCGGTGATCGGGGTACTGGTGCTCGGTACGATCCAGACGTTCGTCACGGCCGCGAACCTCGACTCATATTGGACGCGGATCATGACGGGGGCGCTGCTGCTGGTATTTGTTCTCGTACAACGCCTAGTGGTGAGGAAGACCGGATGAGCAGTCAGTCCAACCAGCCCACGACCGGGAAGCCCGTGATGGCCGACGTCGCACGTCTGGCCGGCGTCAGCCACCAGACGGTGTCCCGGGTGATCAACGGTTCTGCGAGCATCCGGCCGGAAACCAAAGCGCGTGTGGAGCAGGCGATCTCGGAACTCGGCTACCGGCCCAACACAGCGGCCCGGGCGCTGGTCACCAGACGCTCCGGCGTCATCGGCATCGTCGGCAGCAACAGCGCGCTGTACGGGCCGTCGAGCATCCAGCGCTCGGTGGAGGAGGCGGCCCGCGCCGCCGGCTACTTCTCCAGCATGGTGCCGCTGGCCGAGGTCACCCGCGAGGCGCTCGCCGACGCGCTCGACCACCTGGCCCGGCAATCGGTGGAGGCCATCGTGATGATCGCGGCCCAGGAGGACGCCTTGGCCGTCGCGCACGCGGCCGACTCCGGGGTGCCGATGATCGTCGTCGAGGGCGACCTGTCCGGGCGCGGGTTGAGCGTCGGCGTCGACCAGATCGACGGGGCGCGCCAGGCAACCCGACACCTGATCAGCCTGGGACACCGCGCGATCGATCATATTGCCGGTCCGAGGACGTGGACCGAGGCCAGGGGCCGCCGAATCGGATACGAGGAGGCGATGCGCGACGCGGGTCTGGAGGTCCGCGAGTCGCCGGTGGGGGATTGGACACCGGCCCGCGGATACGCCATCGGCTGCGAGTTGGCGCGGCGTTCGGATGCGACAGCGGTCTTCGTGGCGAACGACCAGATGGCGATCGGGGTACTGCATGCGTTCGCCCGCAACGGGTTACGGGTCCCCGAGGATGTCAGTGTGGTCGGGTTCGACGACCTCCCGGAGTCGGCCTATCTGAATCCGGCCCTGACCACCGTCAGGCAGGACTTCAAGGCGGTCGGACAGCGCGCGATCGAACTGGTGATCGCGACCCTGGAAGGAGCGACCCTCGACGTTTCGTTGCTGGCCCCCGAGTTGATCATCCGCGAGAGCACAAGCACACCGAAGGAGGCCCGATGAGTGCCGAGAAGTACACCGTCGGAGTAGATTTCGGCACCCTGTCCGGCCGTGCGCTGGTGGTGCGAGTCAGCGACGGAGAGCAGATCGCCGTCGCCGAGCACGCCTACCGGCACGGCGTCATCACCGACACGCTGCCCGGGGGCGGCCGTCGCCTCGCCCCACAATGGGCCCTGCAGATTCCCGAGGACTATCTCGACGTGCTCCGGCACGCCGTCCCCGAGGCCGTGGCGAACGCCGGGGTGGACGTGGGCGACATCATCGGGATCGGTACCGACTTCACCGCGTGCACCATGATTCCGGTCGACGGGGACGGGACCCCGCTGTACCAACTGGACGGATTCGCCGACCGGCCGCACGCGTACGGCAAGCTGTGGCGCCACCATTCCCCGCAGCCGCAAGCCGATCACATCAACGCCGTCGCCGCCCGACGCGCAGAGCAGTGGCTGCCGCGGTACGGCGGGCTGATCTCCAGTGAGTGGGAGTTCGCGAAGGGGCTGGAGATCTTCGATGAGGACCCGCACGTCTATCGGTCGATGGAACACTTCGTCGAGGCCGCCGACTGGATCGTCTGGCAGCTCTGCGGGAACTATGTCCGCAACGCCTGCAGCGCCGGCTACAAGGGCATCCGGCAGGACGGCCGGTACCCGTCTCGGGAATTCCTCGCCGAGTTGCGGCCCGGATTCCAGGATTTCGTCACCGAGAAGCTGGACGCCCCGATCGGCCGGCTGGGCGACCGGGCCGGGGGATTGACCGCACAGGCGGCCCGGTGGACCGGCCTGCCGCAGGGCATCCCGGTGGCGGTCGGCAACGTCGACGCACATGTGACCGTCGCGGCCGCCGATGCGCTGGAGGGCGGTCAGCTCGTCGCGATCATGGGGACCTCCACCTGCCACGTGATGAACGGAGAGGTGCTGCGCGAGGTGCCGGGCATGTGCGGTGTGGTCGACGGCGGGATATCCGAAGGCAGTTGGGGATACGAGGCCGGACAGTCCGGCGTCGGGGACATCTTCGGCTGGTTCGTCGAGAACTGCGTGCCCGAGAGCTACCACGTCGAGGCCCGCCGGCGCGGAATCTCCCTGCACGAGCACCTCACCGATCTGGCAGGCAGGCAGCGGGTCGGGGAGCACGGCCTGGTGGCGCTGGACTGGCACAGCGGAAACCGTTCGGTACTGGTCGATCACGAGCTGTCCGGCGTGATGATCGGCCAGACCCTGCACACCACCTGCGTGGACATGTACCGGGCGCTCCTGGAGGCCACCGCGTTCGGCACCCGGATGATCGTCGACACCTTCATCGGCTCCGGCGTCCCGGTCGAGGAGTTGGTCGTCGCCGGGGGCCTGCTGAAGAACAAACTCCTGATGCAGATCTACGCCGACGTGGTCGGGCTGCCGCTGTCCACGGTGCCGTCCGCACAGGCACCGGCGCTCGGCGCGGCGATCCATGCGGCGGTGGCCGCGGGTGCGTACCACGATGTGCGGACCGCCGCCGCCGCGATGGGCAGCCGGACCCGCAACGCCTACCTGCCGGTGCCGGAGAACGTCGAGGCCTATGACCGGCTCTACCGCGAATACGTCGCAGCCTACGAGTGGTTCGGCCGCGGCAACGACATGATGCGCCGGCTCCGGCGCATCGGCACCCCGGAACCCGTTGGAGCACTGCAATGACGATCACATCCGACATCGACCACGTCGTCGCCCAACTGCGCCGGCAGGTCTGCGAATTGCACTCGCTGCTCACCCGGTACGAGTTGGTGATCTGGACGGCCGGCAACGTCTCGGCCCGGGTCCCGGGCCGGGACCTGATGGTCATCAAACCCTCGGGCGCCGAGTACGCCTCGCTGCGGGACGAGGACATGGTGGTCTGCGACCTGCACGGGAATCTGGTCGACGGCGCACTGTCGCCGTCCTCGGATACCGCCGCGCATGCCTACGTGTATCGGCACATGCCCGAGGTGGGGGGAGTGGTGCACACGCACTCGACCTACGCCACCGCGTGGGCGGCCCGTGGTGAGCCGATCCCGTGCGTACTGACCATGATCGCCGACGAGTTCGGGGGAGAGATCCCGGTGGGTCCGTTCGCGCTGATCGGCGATGACTCCATCGGCCGCGGCATCGTCGAGGTGTTGCGGGACAGTCGATCCCCGGCGGTGCTGATGCGCAATCACGGGCCGTTCACCATCGGTCGTACCGCACGCGACGCCGTCAAGGCCGCGGTCATGGTCGAAGACGTGGCGCGCACCGTGCACATCAGCCGGCAACTCGGTGTCCCGCCGGCCCTCGACGCCGCCGATGTGAGCGCGTTGTTCGACCGCTACCAGAACGTATACGGCCAGACCGGCCGGCCCTCCGATGTACTCCAGGAGAACCGATGATCTCGTCCCGCCTCGTCACCAGCCAGGTCTGGCTGATCACCGGCAGTCAGTCGATGTACGGCCCCGACACCCTCGACCAGGTTGCCGACCAGTCCAGGCAGATCGCCGAAATACTGGATGCCAGTAGCGAGATCCCGGTGGAGGTGCGCTGGTTGCCCGTCGTCACCGACGCCGAGCAGATCGCGCGGGTCCTCAGTGCCGCGAACACCGCCGAGGGCTGTATCGGCGTCATCGCCTGGATGCACACCTTCTCCCCGGCGAAGATGTGGATCCGCGGGCTCAAGTCGCTGCGTAAGCCACTGCTGCACCTGCACACCCAGTTCGGCGTCGAACTGCCCTGGCAGAGCATCGACATGAACTTCATGAACCTCAACCAAGCTGCGCACGGCGACCGGGAATTCGGCTACATCCAGTCCCGGCTGTCCACCTCGCGCAAGACGATCGCCGGGCACGTCAGCGATCCACGGACGCGCCTGCGGATCGGGTCGTGGGCACGCGCCGCGCTGGGCACAGCCGAGTTGTCGACGCTCAGGGTGGCCCGCTTCGGTGACAACATGCGCGGCGTGGCGGTCACCGAAGGCGACAAAGTGGAGGCAGAGGCGCATTTCGGCGCATCGATCGACACCTACGGGGTGAACGACCTCGTGGAGGCGGTCGAACGGGTACGGCCCGTCGAGGTCGACAAACTGATCAGCGAGTACGAGCACACCTACCGGGTGGCTGGTGAACTGCTGCGTGGTGGTGACCGCCATCGGTCGCTGCGGCACGGCGCCCAGATCGAACTCGGTCTGCGAAACTTCCTGGCCGACGGTGGTTTCCATGCCTTCACCACCAACTTCGAAGACCTCGGCGGGTTACGGCAACTGCCGGGGTTGGCGGTACAGCGGTTGATGGTCGACGGCTACGGCTTCGGCGGCGAGGGTGACTGGAAGACCGCGATGATGCTGCGCACCGTGAAGGTGATGGCCGAAGGCCTGCCCGGCGGCACGTCGTTCATGGAGGACTACACCTACGATCTGACGCCCGGCCGCGAGCGGATCCTGGGTGCGCACATGCTGGAGGTGTGCCCGAGCATCGCCGCGGCCACCCCGACGCTGGAGGTGCACCCACTGTCGATCGGTGATCGCGAGGATCCCGTCCGGTTGCGGTTCACCGCCGCACCCGGCGACGCGGTGATCCTGGGCATCTGCGATATGGGCACCCGGTTCCGTCTGGTGGCCAACGAAGTTCGGGTCACCGAACCGGAGCAGGAGTTGCCCAATCTGCCGGTGGCGTGCGCGGTCTGGGAGCCCAAGCCGTGCTGGTCGACATCTGCCGAGTCGTGGCTGATGGCGGGCGCCCCGCACCACACCGTGCTGACGACCGCCGTCGGGACCGAGGTGATCGAGGATTTCGCCACGATGACCGACACCGAACTGCTCGTCATCGACGACACCACCACGGTGCGGGGCTTCGGGCACGAGCTGAAGTGGAACGACGTGTACCACCATGTTGCTGCCGGCCTCTGATCGAGAGTCGGGCTGATGCTGGCCGCGAGGCTGCACGCGGTCGGTGACCTGCGGGTGGCGACCGAAGCCGACCCCGGGGACGCACCGGCGGGGTGGTCGCTGCTGGCAGTGACTTCGGTCGGCATCTGCGGCTCCGATCTGCACTGGTTCACCGACGGCGGCATCGGGGAGAACCGGATCGAACGTCCCGTGGTGCCGGGGCACGAGTTCGCGGCGCGTGCGCTGACAGGTCCCCATGCGGGCCGACGGGTGGCCGTCGATCCGGCCATCCCCTGTGACATCTGCGAACTCTGCCGGATGGGCCACCACAATCTCTGTCCAACAGTGCAGTTCGCCGGACACGGCACGGTCGACGGGGCGTTGCAGGAGTACCTGGTGTGGCCGGATCACCTGTTGCATCCACTCCCGGACGAACTGAGCAACGATGCGGGGGCGCTCCTGGAACCGCTGGGGGTGGCCATCCACGCGGCCGACGTCGCCCACCTGCGGCCCGGGGCCGATGTGCTGATCGTGGGTGCCGGCCCGATCGGTGTCCTGGCGACCCAGGTGGCTCTTCGGCGTGGTGCATCCCGAGTGTTCGTGACCGAACCGCTGGCCCACCGGCGCGAAACCGCCCTGCGTCACGGTGCGGCGGCGGCGTGGTCGCCGCTGGGGGGAGCCGACGCTGTTCGCGATGCCACCGACGGACGCGGCGTCGACGTGGTGATCGAACTGGCCGGCACCGATGCGGCGATCGCCGCCGCGGTGGCTGCCGTTCGGCCGGGTGGTCGGGTGGCACTTGCCGGCATCCCCGCACACGATGCCTCGTCGTTCCCGGCCGCGGCGGCACGGCGAAAGGGCCTGACGTTCGCGATGGTGCGCCGGATGAAGGACACCTACCCGCGGGCGATCGCCATGGCCGCCGGCGGGCTGGACCTCGACGGGTTGGTCACCGCGCGCCATGGTCTGGGTGCGGTGGCGAACGCGTTCGACGCCGCCGCGCAGCGCCGCGGTGACAAGGTTGTGGTGGTGGTCACCGGCGGGTGATCCGGCGCTCGCGGTTCGGACGGTGCCCCCTGTCGCGGGCCTCCCTGCGAATGGACGCGGGCCGGTGTGGGCTGGCAGGATTCGACAGCCCCAACCGGCAATAGGGAAACGTGAGGCATGTCTTCGTCTTCGGTAAGTGACCGCGGCGCGTCGTCGTCTGCGGTATCGGGCTGCTCCCGGCGGGACCTGGTGCGGGTGCGCTTGGCCGTGATCGCGGTGTTCATGACCTTCGGGATCTCGATTGCCGCCTGGGCGGTGCACCTGCCCTCGCTGCAGCGTGCCACCGGAATCTCCACCGCCATGCTCGGTACCGTCATTCTGTTGCACGGGCTCGGCGCCTTGGTCGGCATGCAGGTCTCCGGGCCGCTGTCCGACCGGTGGGGCTCGGGAAGGCTCGCCCTGGGGACGGCCCCGTTGATGGCGGCATGCATGCCACTGCCGTTCCTCACCGACAGCGTGGGATGGGTGTTCTGCGGGGCGTTGGCGTTCGGCATCGCCACCGGCGGAGCCGAGGTCTCCATGAATGCTGCGGGGGTCGCCCTGGAGCGGGTGTACCAACGCCCGATCATGTCCTCCTTCCACGGCATGTTCTCGATCGGCAATGTGATCGGATCCGGCATCGCCGCAATAGGTTTCCTGGTCGAGGCGTCGACCGTGGTGATGACGGGGCTGATGGCCGCCGTGGGCATCACCTTGATGGTGGCGGCATCGACCTGGCTACGCCATCCGATGCTGGCCGAAGCTGCGGAGGCCCCCGACGCCCCCGAGGCCCCCGACGCCGCCGCGGTGTCGGGGCAACGGTCGCCGCGGAAGTCGGGCAAGAGCCGTGTGCTGCTGCTCGGCGCGCTGGCGTTCCTGTGCCTGCTGTGTGAAGGCTCGGCCATGGATTGGTCGAGTTTGCATGCTCAAGAGCATCTCGGTGCGTCCCCGGCACAGGGTGCGATGGCGTTCGCGGCGTTCGTCTCGTCGATGACAATCGGTCGGCTCGTCGTGGACCGGATCGCCCATCGCGTCGGTGCGGTGGCGGTGGTCCGCTACGGCAGCGTGCTCGTGGTCGCCGGCGCACTGCTGGTGGTGACGGCGACCATGCTGCCGTTCACCATGCTGGGGTGGGCCTTGTTCGGCCTCGGGTTGGCCGGTAGTGCCCCTCTGGTGTTCAGCGCCGCGGGCAATCTCGGGCCGGACTCGGGACGGGTATTGAGCCGCGTGGTCGGCATGGGGTACCTGGCCTTCCTGGCCGGACCGGCGCTGGTGGGGTGGATCGGCGAGGTCACGTCGCTGAACACCGCGCTGTTCATCCCCGTCGTGGCCGGGGCGGTGTGTGTCCTCGCGGCAGGCACCGTCCGCCGCGAGGATCACGTCGCACCGGCTCAACAGTCCGGCGCTACACCGCCTGTTCGGTAGGCAGGATGGTGATCTCGGTGAGGTTGACGTGCCGCGGCACCGCCGCGACGAAGCCGACCGTCTCGGCGACATCCGCCGCGGTGAGCACGTCGATCTCCCGGATCAGATCGGCCATCAGCCGGGTCGCGTCGGGATCGGTGACATGCGAGGGCAATTCGGTGTCGACCATGCCCGGCTCGATGGTGCTGACCCGCACCTTCTTTCGGCCCAGCTCCACCCGCAGCAGCCGGGTGAGCTGACTGATGTAGGCCTTGGTCCCGGAGTACACCGAGAATTTCTCCAACACCCGGGTCGCCGCGATCGACGAGGTGGTGATCAGGTCCGCCGGTTTCCCGTGCGCGGCCGACTCGATCAACTGCGGGACGAACGCCCCGATCACGTTCATGACCCCGGTGATGTTCAGGTCGATCTGTCGGTCCCACTGGTCGAACCGGGCGTCCTCGACCGGCGAGATGAGCTGAACCCCGGCATTGTTGAACACCAGGTCCGCGGGGCCGAATGTGTCGGCCACCTTCCCGGCGGCGGTGAGGACGGCTTCCCGGTCGGTGACATCGAGTGGCAGCGCCAGCGCGGCGCCCCCGGCTTCGGTGATCCGGGCGACCAACGCGTCGAGGCTGTCCGCGCGGCGGGCGGCCACGGCGACCGTGGCCCCGAGCGTGGCCAGCCTTTCGGCGGTGGCGGCGCCGATGCCGCTGGATGCTCCGGTGACGACGGCGACGCGTCCGGTCAGCGGGGCGGTGGTGAGGACGGTGGACATGTGTGTTTCCTTTCGCTTTCGCGGTTCTGGTTCCTCCTTCACACAACCGCGCCCGGCGCCGGTCGTGGGCCGTCAAACCGGCCCGGTGTATCGGGGGACACGTTGGGCCACCTTCGGGCCCCGGCTCGCGCCGGTGCCGGGGCAGACTGGTCTCCATGTCCGAGCGCAAACCGACGGAGCTGGCCGAGTTCCTCAGTGCCCGGCGGGCGCGTCTCACCCCGCAGGACGCGGGTCTGGAGGAGCCCGGTGGGCGTCGGCGCGTGCCCGGTCTGCGGCGTGAGGAGCTGGCCCGGCTGGCCGGGGTCAGCGTCGACTACTACACCCGGCTGGAACAGGGGCGCAGTCCCAGCGCCTCGGCCGAGGTGCTGGATGCGTTGGCGACCGTCCTGCAACTCAATGACGCCGAACGCCAGCACCTGCACCGACTGGCCAAACCGCCGACGGCTCAGCGGCGCAAACGATCCCGACCGCAATCGGTGGATCCGGCCACCCTGCGGCTGCTGGAACTGCTCGATCAGGTGTGGTCGCCGGCGTTCGTGCTCGGCCGTCGCCTCGACGTGCTGGCGCACAACCGGCTCGCCGGAGCGCTGATCACCGAATTCCGGGAGCTGCCGGCCAAACTGCGGAATCAGGCCCGCTTCGTGTTCTTCGATCCGCATGCCCGTGAGCTGTACGCGGACTGGGCCGAGGTGGCCGCCGATACGGTCGCCATGCTGCGGCTGGACGCCGGGCGTTATCCCGACGACGAGCGGCTGTCCGAGCTGATCGGCGAGTTGTCGATCCACTCCACCGAATTCCGCACCTGGTGGTCCAGACACAAGGTCGAACGACGCACCACCGGACGCAAGACCTACCACCATCCGCTGGTGGGGGAGCTCACGGTGAACTATCAGGCGCTCAACCCCGCCGGTGATCCGGATCAGATCCTGTTCGTCTACAGCACCGATGCCGGGTCGGACGATGAGACCGCGCTGCGACTGCTGGCGAATTGGCGGGATGCCGGCACAGGTCGCGCCGGCGCCGCACGCACGGCTCACTGACGGCACGGCAGCGTCACCGGCCGCATCCGGGATGACCCGTCGGGCGGCCGACGCTTTACGAGACTCTTGATTTCCGGAACTCATTGGTTCAGGATCGGGAGTGTGACGGCGAGCACACCGAAGGTGCGGGCAGCGCGCACGCGGGGGCGGCCCCGTGACGACCGGCTGGACGCGGCGATCATCGACGCCGCGATCGCCGAGACCGCCGCCAAGGGCTGGGGTGGCGCAACCATCGAGGGCATCGCCGCCCGCGCCGGGGTCGGCCGCGCATCGATCTACCGCCGCTGGTCGAGCAAGTACGAGCTGTTCCAGTACGTCGCGCGGGCCATCACCCAGGAATCCGAGGCCGCCGACACCGGCTCCTTCGTCGAGGACCTCTTCGCCGCGCTGCTACCCATCGCCGACATGCTGACCCGGCCCGACCTCGCGGCCATCCTGCCCTCGCTGCTCGCCGAGGCGGCCAACGACGATGCGATCCGTACGACGGTGCAGACCTTCGCCGGACGGTGCCGCCGGCAGGCGATCGACGCGGTGCACCGGGCCCGGCATCGCGGTGACATCCCGGACTCCACCGACGCCGACGCGCTGGTGGACATGTTGGCCGGTGGGCTCGTCTACCGGCGGCTGCTGCTCGGTGAGACCACCGACGCGGCGGCGGTGCGGGCACTCATCCGCCAGGCAGTGCAGAGCTGCTCCACAGATATCGGGAAAGGGGAACAACGTTGACCAACGTTCTGGAGGTCGATCTCACCGACCCGCAGCTCTACACGCAGGGTTTCCCGCACGAGCTGTTCACCGAACTGCGGGCCCGCGGCCCGGTGCACCGCCATGAAGCGGTGCAGGGGCGTCCCGCGATCCCGCCGATTCCGTTCTGGTCCATCGTCGCCCATCCCGAGATCCAGCAAGCCAACCGCGACTGGAAGACGTTCGAGGCCAAGGGCGGCCCGATGATGGCGCCCGATCCGCTGTTGTCGGCCGGGCCCACCCTGGTGTCGATGGATCCGCCCGAGCAGGCCGAGATGCGCCGCAAGATCACCTCGGAGTTCACCCCGCGCATGATCGGCCGGCTGGAAGAACGCATCACCAGCCGCACCGAGCAGATCCTGCAGGCCACTGCGGGGCAGACCTGTGACTTCGTCAGCGACATCGCCTATCAGGTACCCATGCACGTGATCGCCGACATCGTCGGCATCCCCGAGGACGACCGGCCCTGGGTGTTCGAGCGCACCGATCTGCTGCTCAAGAGCGGCAACCCGTACAACGGCTACACCGATGAGCAGCGGCTCGGACTGCAGGTCGAGCTGTTCGAGTACGCCCAGCGCCTGACCGTCGAGAAACGGGCCAATCCGACCGACGATGTGTGGACCAAGCTCGCCGGTCAGCTCGACGGCTTCGAGTTGGAGATGTTCTTCCTCATCCTGGCCATCGCCGGCAGCGAGACCACCAGAAACGCGCTGACACAAGGGCTCATCGCGCTGCTCGACAGTCCCGAGCAGCTGGCCGAGTTGCGGGCGGACCCGCGTGCGGCCCTCACCGCGGCCGATGAGGCCATCCGCTGGGCCGGCCCGGTGTTGTTCTTCGGCCGGACCGCCACCACCGACGTCACCATCGGCGGACAGGACGTGAAGGCGGGCGATCGTGTGCTGTTCTGGTACCCGTCGGGCAACCGGGACGAGTCCGTGTTCGCAGATCCGTTCCGGTTCGACATCCGGCGGACGCCCAACCCGCACTTGTCCTTCGGCGGCGGTGGTGTGCACTACTGCCTGGGCGCGAATCTCGCGCGCAAGGAGGTCGAAGCGGTGTTCGGGGCGATCGCGGCCGGCTATGACGTCGAGTTGGCCGGGCCCCCGGTCTGGTCCGGCGGGGGGCCGGTCCACAACGTCGGCATCGGCATCGACGCACTGCCCGTGCGGGTCACCGCGCGCGCCTGACCGGGCCGTTGCGGGCCGGTGAGCGCAAGCTTTTCCGGGCGCCGAGCCGCTGAGCGAATTCCTTCGATCCGGCTAGTGACGCAGAGTGGACATCGGTGACCGCCCGTAGGTCTGCCGGTAGTAGGCGGCGAACCGACCGCCGTGGGCGAAACCCCACCGCTTGGCGACGGTGCTGACCGCGGTGTCGGCCGGAGAGCTGGCCAACAGATCCTGGTGTGCTCGGTCCAGTCGGACCTTGCGCAGGTACTCGGTGGGCGTGCAATCCAGGTGGCGACGGAACATGTACTGCACGGCGCGGGGTGTCAGGAACACCGCGTCGGCGATATCGCGCGGGGTGATGTCTTCGTGCGCGTGCTCGTCGATGTAGGTCATCGCCCGCCGTAGCAGCACCGGTTGCGCGGCATCGCGCCGATCCGTCGCGGTGGGTTCGAGCTGCGCATTGTTCGGGAAGGCCTGCAGTGTGGCCGCGGCGAGGTGGGTGACGACGGAGTCGACGATCAGCGGGGAGGTGCGGGCCTGCTCATCGGGCAGGACGTGGTCACGGAGGTAGGCGATCAACGAGCTGAGCCGTTGTTTGGCCGCCTGCGACACCGGACGGTGGCCCTGCAGTTTCACGGGTCCCGCACGATCATGGGGCGTCATGGCGACCCGCTCGAACAGGGTGGTGTCGAACACCGTCAGGTCATACTCCGCCGCGCAGACCCGGCCGGAATAGGGGAGCTCAGGCGGGCTGTACAGGGTCAGGTCACCGGGGGCGAACACATCGTCGGGCTCGCCGATGAACTTCTCCTCGATATGGCCGCTGTGCACCTCGCACAACACGATGCGTCTGAGCGGGTCGGCGTCATAGCTCATGTCGTAGGTGACGGACAGCCGATCCAGGCTCACCGGCCCCAGGGTGCGCCGCACCACCTGAGTCCGCGCCGGGTCGCCCGCGCCACCGATGCTCATCTTGGTGTACGCCCGGACCAGGAAATCCTCGGTCTCGCCGAGGTCATCACTCTCGAAGCACAAGTCCTGCATCTTGGTTACCCATATCTTGGTTACCCGTCGTGCACTGCCGCAGAATCAGAGGTGACCAGGTGGTACACCGGTCGTCCACCGCGGCGGGTCACGGTCGGCGCGCCCGGGTCAGGCGACCGCCGCGTCGCGCACGCCGGCGGCCGGCGATTGCACGCACGAGGCGCACTCGGGGGAATCGATGTCCATCTGACCGCAGCTCGTGCAGATAAAGGGAATCACGGTTGGCACCTCCACGTCGGGTCTGTGGCGCAGCATCGCGCCTCTGTTGCCTGCCCTGTACCCCGCCGAGGTGCGGGTCGAAACCGACTGTGACGTGAATCCGGGCGCCTCGTCGCCGGACGGGCGGCGACGAGGCCGATCACGGACATGAGGTCAGTAGTCCCAGACCGCGGGGACGACCCGGAAGGCATTGCCGGCCGCCGCGACGTGACACACCGACGGGAAGGGCAGATGCGTGGCGACCAACTGTTCGCCGCTGGCCGCCAGCTCACCGAGCAGGCGCACCCGCACCCGGGCAGACTCCTCGGGGTCGTGCTCGAAACCGTTCTGCCAGCCCGGCTGCTCGAACCCGGGCTGGAACACCGCGTCTCCGGCGAAGGTCAGGGCCTCACCCCGGGATTCGATCCGGACGATGCTGTGGCCGGGGGTGTGCCCGCCGGTGCGTCGTAACAGCACGCCGGGCGCCACCTCGTACTCTTCGTCGAAGGCGCGCAACTGGCCGCGGTAGAGGTCCAGGAACGCGGTGGCGGTGCGGCGCAGCACGTCGGGGATGGGCGCGGGCATGACGGTGCGGCTGAAGTCCGGGGACTCCCAGAACTCGGCCTCGGCCGCCGCGACGTGCACCCGCAGGTCCGGGCGTAGTTTGTTGCGCAGGCCATCCACCAGCAGCCCGCCGATGTGGTCCATGTGCAGGTGGGTGAGCACCACATCGGTCACCGAAGCCGGGTCGATCCCGGCGGCCGCCAGGCGCAGGCCCAGCTGCCCCGCCCGCGGAAAATCCGGAAACTCGGTGCCCAGGCCGGAGTCGATGAGGATGGTCTTGCCGGCGCTGCGCACCACGGCCACGTTCAGCGGCCAGTCCAGGATCTCCGGTGGCAGGAACATCTCCTTGAGCCAGGCCGAGTACGCGGCGGGTTCGGCGTTGGTCGCCATCGTCGACGCGGTGATCGGCAGCACCCCGTCGCTGATCACCAATACCTCGATATCGCCGACGGTCAGCGCGTAGCGCGACGGCACCAACTCGTCGATTCCCGTGCCACCCAGATGGGTGATGTTGTCCACGCTCATGTCCTGTTCCTCCTGCACACCGTGTCCGACGAAGGTGCTCCGCTGCCCCTTCTGCCCGGTCGAACGCGCGTCGGTCGGAAAAGTCATCCCCGAGCGGTCAGTGGTGGTTGGGGAAATACATCTCCTGCCCGACGGTGCACACCAGTGAGCCGTCGCGGTTGAACATCGTCCCGCGTGCCAGGGCCAGCGTGTCACTGCTGCTCGGCGAAGACTGTTCGTAGAGCAGCCAATCCGACAGGTTCGCCGGGCCGTGGAACCACACCGAGTGATCGCGTTGCGCCGAGGCGCCGATCTTGCCGCGGGCGGCGTAGGCCGGCTCGGTCAGTGTCACCGCGGACAGGTAGGCCACCAGCGAGGCGGTCAGCACCGGATCGTCGGGTACCTCGCCGTCCGGGCGCCACCAGATCCGGGACCGGGCCGGTGGCGCCTGGTCGGCGTCCACGATCCGCCGCTGGAACCAGCGCAGGCTGGCCCACATGCCTTCATTGGCCTCCGCGGACTCGGCGAAATGCGGTGCCACCCAAGGCAAATCGTCGGGCGCCGGAACCCGCGGGACGGTCGGCTGATACCCGCCGGTCTCGGGGCCGCCGGCCTTGAACGAGGACATCGCCTCCAGCAGGATCTGCCCGCCCTGGCGGGCGGTGACCCGGCGCGCCGAAAAGGTGCGGCCCTCCTGCAGTTCGGTCACCTCGAAGTCGACCGGATGGCGGGCATCCCCGGGCCGCAGGAAGTAGGTGTGCACGCTGTGCGGTGCCCGGTCCGGCGCGGTGAGGCTGGCCGCCATCAACGCCTGAGCCGAAATGTGGCCGCCGAGGATGTGGTTCGCCGGCGCGGCGAGTTGGACGCCGGTGAACCGCGCCGGGTTCACCTGTTCGAGCTGCAAGGATGCGAGCACTTCGCTCAGGGAGGAGGACATCGCAGGTATTTTGCCCGAGCCCCTGGGTATGGTCGTAGCCACCGTCTCGCACCGCAGTCTGGAGCTGAGTATGCCGAGTACCGCCGAGGCCATCCGGCCGTTGTCGGTCGCGCTGAAGGAAGGTTCGGCGGCCGAACACGACGCCGCCGAGCAGTCGCCGTTCGTGGCCGAACTGCTGGCCGGGCGGGTCGGCGCCCGCGGTTACACCGACTATCTGCTGCGGTTGCGGGTGATCTACTCCGCCCTGGAGGACGCGGTCCGCGCACATCGGGACGATCCGTTGGTCGCCGCGGTATACGACCCGGCGTTGGAGCGGACGGCGGCGCTGGATGCAGATCTGGCGTACTGGGCCCCCGAGGGTGCCGGCGGGCCCGACTCACCGGCCGCGAACGCCTACCGGGACCGGATCGCCGCGGCCGGGTGGGGCGGCGCGCTTGTGGCCCACCACTACACCCGCTACCTCGGGGATCTGTCCGGCGGGCAGGCCATCGGCAGGATCCTGGACCGCGAATTCGGGCTCGTCGGCGCGGGTTTGGCGTTCTATGACTTCCCGCTGCGGGTCAAGCCCTACAAGGACGGCTACCGGGATCGACTCGACGGGCTGGGTCTGGGGGCCGCCGATGTCGACCGGGTGGTGGACGAGGTCAAGGTTGCGTTCGGCCTGAACCAGGCGGTGTTCGACGAGTTGTCCGAGAACCTGCCCAGCTATCGGATCGGCTGACGCGTACTGTTGCCAGCAGAAGTTACCGATCAGTAGGCTTGCGATTCGAGGGGGCGGGAGCCGCAGTGACGGAAACGAAGTTCATCGACATTCACGGCGTACGGCAAGCGATCATCGACGAGGGTGAGGGTGACGAGGTCCTGCTGCTGATCCACGGTATGGCAGGCAGCGCCCACACGTGGCGGGCGGTGTTGCCCCAACTCGCGAAGAAGTACCGCGTAGTGGCGCCTGACCTGCTCGGCCATGGCCAGTCGTCGAAGCCGCGTACGGACTATTCGCTCGGCGCCTTCGCGGTCGGTCTGCGGGATCTGCTCGACGAACTCGGCATCGAGTCGGCGACGGTCGTCGGTCACTCCCTGGGTGGCGGGGTGGCCATGCAGTTCCTCTATCAGCACCCGGACTACTGCCGGCGACTCGTCCTGATCGGCAGTGGTGGACTCGGTCCCGATGTCGGGTGGATCTTGCGTCTGCTCGCAGTGCCCGGCGCGGAGTTCGTGATGCCGGTGATTGCTCCGTCGCCGATAGTGCGTGCCGGAAACGCCGTGCGATCCCGGCTGAGTTCTGCGGGGCTGCGCTCGCCGCGTGGCGCGGAGGTCTGGGCCGCGTATTCGTCCTTCGCCGACGGTGAGGCGCGTGCGGCGTTCTTGCGCACCCTGCGGTCGGTGGTCGATTACCGGGGCCAGGCGGTGAGCGCACTGAATCGGTTGAATCTGCGCGAAGGTCTGCCGGTACTGGCGATCTGGGGTGAACAGGACAAGATCATCCCGGTCGACCACGCCTACTCCGCATTGCAGGTCCGGCCGGACTGCCGACTCGAAATCCTGCCCGGAGTCGGGCATTTCGTGCAGGTGGAGGCTCCGACCGAGGTGATCGACCTGGTCGACGAATTCATCTCGACGACAACGCCGGCCGATCCGCGCCGCTGATTCAGTTCTGCCGCGGCAGCATCTCGGTGACGAACGTGTCGATGAACGCCTCGGTGCCGATTCCGGCGGCGGGTCTGATCACGAACTTGGTCAGCCCGGCCTCGATGTATTCGTCGATCTGCCGATGTAACCGCGCCCAGTCAGGCGCCACCAGTTCCGTCGGGTCGAGGTCGGGTCTGCGGGTGCGGACCGCGGCGATGACGGGTTCCGGCAGTGCGCCGTCACCCACTGCCAGGTTGATGCCGTAGTGATCGGCAGGGATGACGCGTCCGGCTCTGTCCGCGGCGGCGCTGATGGCGAGTCGGGCCCGGCGCGCTTCGCTCGGGGTCACGAAGCTGCCCAGCCAACCATCCCCATACGCGCCGATCCGCTCGAATCCGGGTGTCGATGCGCCACCGAGCCAGATATCCAGGGGTGGTGCCGGTTTCGGCAGGATCTGGATGTTGCGGGCAGAGTAAAAGGATCCGTGGAAGGTGAGGTCGTCTTCGCGCAGCGCGGTGCGCAACAACTGCAGCGCCTCGTCGAACACCTCGGCGCGCCGGCCGTCGGGGACCCGGAACAGGTCGCGCTCGGCAGCCAGTGCTGAACGCAGACCGAACACCGGTAACACGCGTTTGGGCGCCAGTGCCGCCAGCGAGGCCAGCTGTTTTGCGACCAGCACCGGGTGCCGGCCCGGCAGCACCGCCACCGAGGTGCCCACCTTCAACTGTGCGGTGCGTGCCAGTGCGAACGTCATGCCGATGAACGGGTCCACCGACGGGGAGTAGATCAGCTCGGAGAACCACAACGAGTCGACCCCGGAGGCTTCCAGGTGGTCGACGGTGTCAGCCAGTCCAGCAGGGGACGCGTCCGCGCTCAGACTGACACCGAATCGGATCTTCACCTGCTGTCTCCCCACCTCCGCCATCGCACCGTTCTCAGGCTAACGCTGCCGCGGCTCAGAATCGTTCCCGCAGTGGCCGGTCGTGCGGCGTGGAGCGGTAGATTCCGCGCTCGATGAGACGGGGCACCACCTCGTCGATGAACTCGCGGATGGCCTGCGCTCCCGCCGAGAACATCAGGTTGAAGCCCCCGACGTTGCCGTCCGCATGCCAGGCCGCGAAGTCCTCCACCAGGTCGTCGTAGCTGCCGACGAACTTGCGGTGCGTCGCACCGCCGCGGCCGACGGCCTGGGCGACGACCTCGCGGACCGTGACCTCAGGACGCTCCTGGATCCAGTTGTACAGCCCGACGTAATTACCGAAGGTGCTCTTGATGGTCTTCTCGACGTCCTCGGGACGGGGCAGCAGTTCGGTGGGGAACGCGTCGTCGATGTCCTCGAACGGGACCTCGATGCCGAACTGCCCCAATGCGAACGGGGCGATCGGTTCCCAGTTCACGTGGCTGTCCAGTTCGTGCAGTTTCTCCTCGGCTTCCTTGGCGGTGCGCCCGAGGTAGGGGATGAGGCCGGGGATCGGCGGGACCGAACCCGGGGCGCGGCCCTGCTCGACGAGCGCCTTGTCCAGGGACTCGCGGTAGGCCGCGGCGCCCTCGCGGGTGGACGAGTTGGTGAACACCATCTCGGCGTGCTTGGCGGCGACCTTGATGCCGGGGCCCGACCCGCCGGCCTGGGCGATCAGTGGGCGGCCCTGCCGGCTCGGCGCGATGTTGAGTGCGCCGGCCACCTGGAACCGGTTGCCGCGGTGGTTGATCGGCTCGGCGTAGAACCGGGTCAGGCCGTCGGGGTCGCGGCGCACCGTCCGGTTGTCCCACAGCGCGCGCAGCACGTCGAGGAACTCGTCGGCACGCCGGTAGCGGGCCTCGCGGTCCAGATGTTCTTCCAGGCTGTAGTTCTGCGCGAACTGGTCGATCACCGAGGTGACCGCGTTGTAGCCGGCGCGGCCGTCCGACGCCTGGTCGAGTGAGGCCAGCAGCCGGGCCAGGTTGTATGGGTCGTAGAAGGTGGTGGAAGCCGTGGCGATCAACCCGACGTGGCGGGTGTGCTGGGAGATCGCGGTAAGCGCGGTGATCGGTTCGGCCGGGCCACCGTCGAAGGCCGGTGACCCGTTCAAACCGGGAATGTCGCCGATGAACAGCGCGGTGAACAGTCCCTCGTCACCGAATCGGCCGTATTCCAGCAGCCGTTCGAAGGTGTTGCGCTCGGGGATACCGTGCGCCTGTTCGTACTTGTAGGCACCCTGGTGCAGGTTGATGTCGTTGGCCACCAGGTTCAGATGCATGTACCGCCGCGGGCTCATCGGGCTCCTAACAAGGGTTGGCGCGTTCAGCGCATGGTCGTTCAGCGCATGGTGGAGTACAGCGCGTCGGTCATGGCCTCGATGGCGGCGTCCCGGTCCAGCGGCCACCCGTCGACCAGCCACAGGTGCATGAACGAGTCGACCATGGTGTACATCATCGCGATGGCCAGGCGCAGTTGGGCTTCGCCGGCACCGGGCATCGCATCGGAGCGAATCCATTCGGCCACATCGGCTTCCATGGTGGCGCGGTGCGCGGCGGCGAACTCCGGGTCCGCGGCCCGGGCCTGGTGCAGCGCGGTGTAGAGCTCGGGCGCGGAGGTGTAGAAGTCGACGACCTTTTCGAAGAACGATCGCACCGAGGGTCGACCCTTGGGGCCGCCGCGCGGCGCGTCCTGCTCGGTCCACACCGTCATCCGGGTGTTGCGCAGCTCCCGCAGCACCGCGGCCTTGCTGTCGAAATGCAGATAGAACGTCGCCCGGCCGATGCCCGCGCGCCCCACGATGTCATCGACCGTCGTTGCGACATAACCGCGTTCGGCGAACGCCTCCAGTGCGGAGGTCATGATCTGGTCACGGGTCATGATGCGGTGCCGGTCCCGCATCGTGAGCTTCGGTGCCGCGTCGGCGCTCATGAGATCTCGACCCCGTCGAGGCGGCCCGTGGCACGCCAGGCGCTCAGCATATCGAAGAAGTCGGTGGGTTTGCCGCCGAAGTTGTTGGCCAGCATGCCGTGTGGATTGTCCTTTTCGCCCTCCGAGCTCAGGTAGCTCGGCGTGCAGTCCGCGTAGAAGGCCTTGGGTTTCTCCGAGGCCGCGGTCATCGCGGCCAGCCACTCTTCTTCGGCGTCGCTGGTGGCCTCGACGGTGGCGGCGCCGCGCTGGGCCCAGGTGCTGACCAGATAGGTGAAGTGCCGCGCGCGTTCCTCGGCGGTGTGGGTGTAGTTGGGGGATACCCCGGATTGGGTGTAGCCGAGGAAGAAACAGTTCGGGAAGCCGTGTGATTGCAGGCCGTGGAGGGTGCGCATGCCCTTGGCCCATTTGTCGGACAGGCGCACGTTGTCGCGGCCGACGATCTCGAAGCCCAGGCGGCGGGTGAATTCGGTGCCGACCTCGAAGCCGGTGGCGAAGATCAGTGCGTCGAGTTCGTAGTGCACCCCGGCGACCACGGCGGCGGTCTCGGTGAACCGTTGCACGCCGGCGCCGTCGGTGTCGACGAGGGTCACGTTGGGCCGGTTGAAGGTCGGCAGGTAGTCGTCGTGGTAGCCGGGGCGTTTGCAGTTGAGTTTGAACCAGGGCTTGAGCGCTTCGGCGGTCTTCGGGTCGGTGACCACGTCGCTGATGCGTTGGCGCAAGCGCTCCATGGCCTCCCAGTCCGCGCGGTACAGGAACTCGGTGATCTCCGCAGGCGTCATCTCCCGGCCCAGGCGGGCGGTTTCCCGGATGACGGCGGGCTCGGTGAGAGCGAGCGCGTTGCGGGTCCACCCGTCGTCGGTGAGATCGAGGTCGGTTTCGACGCCGCAGGTGACGCGGGTGAAGTTCTCCATCCGCATCCGTTGCCACCCGGGCTGCAGGCCGGCGGCCCACTGGGGGTCGGTCGGGCGGTTGTCGCGTTCGGCGACGGTGCTCGGGGTGCGCTGAAAGACATAGAGCTGCGCGGCGTCTCGGCCGAGGTGCGGGATGCACTGCAGGCCGGTCGCGCCGGTGCCGATGATGCCGACTTGTTTGTCCCGCAGCCGGGTCAGGTTTCCGGATTCGTCGCCGCCGGTGTAGTCGTAGTCCCAGCGGCTGGTGTGGAAGGTGTGGCCACCGAACTCGTTGATGCCCGGGATGCCGGGAAGTTTGGGCCTGGTCAGCGATCCGGGGGAGACGGCGACCAGATTGGCGGTGAGCCGATCGCCCCGGTCGGTGCCGATCTCCCAGTGGCAGGTGATCTCGTTCCAGGTCATGCCGGTAACGGTGGTCTGCAGCAGGGCGTTTCGGTACAGCCCGTAGTGGCGGGCGATGGCCTGCAGGTGCGCGCGGATCTCCGGGCCGTGCGCGTAGCGCTCGGTCGGGACGTAGTTGAGCTCCTCCAGCAGCGGCAGGTAGATGTAGGACTCGATATCGCACTGAGCGCCGGGGTAGCGGTTCCAGTACCAGGTGCCCCCGAAGTCGCCGGCGGTGTCCACGATCCGGATGTCGGTGATGCCCGCTTCCTGTAGCCGGGCCGCCGCGATCAGACTGCCCAGCCCGCCGCCGATGATGAGCACCTGGGTGTGATCGGTGACCGGGTCGCGCTCCAGGCGTTCGGTGTAGGGGTCGTCGGCGTAGTGCGAGAAGCCGGCGGTGACCTCGACGAACTGGTCGACGCCGTCGGCGCGCAGGCGTTTGTCGCGTTCGGTCTGGTACTTCGCGCGGACCCAGTCGGCGTCGTACTCCGCAGGTGGGGGGCCGAGGGACATCTGGCGACTCCTCGCTGGACGGACTGTCTAGTGAACGGACGGTTCGTCATATTGCCAGATGGCGCGTCTGTTGGGTAGGCGTCTTTGAAGAAGCGGCCTGCTGCCGCGACGGATGCCACGCGGCCGTTTGCTCGTCGAGGGCGTCGATCGCGGTGGCGGTGAGACTGTTTTCGGGGCTCGCCGGGACGCCTGGCAGCGCACAGCGCTGTTCGGCCAATTACATTCTCCTGGGGCGGATTCAGGCCTCTTCGCGGATTGCCAACCGCTCACAGCACTCGACGAGAGCGCGCAGCTTGGGTTGGTTGCGGTTGACTTCCGGGAAGTACAGGTACAGGCATTCTCCGCCTGGCGTGTAGCTGCTCAGGGTCGGATGGAGAAGGCCTTGTTCGATCTCGTCCGACGCGTGAAGCATCGAGGAGTAGATCAGCCCTTCACCTTTCACCGCCAGGCGCCGCATGAGGGCGCCGCTGTTGACGGTGATCTCCGCACTGGGCGAGATCCGCACACTCTGTCCGTGGCTGACGAACTCCCACCGATAGACATCACCCTGCTCATCGCGCCGGAGACCGATGCAACGATGTTGCGGGAGTTCCTCGGGTGTTTGTGGCTCTCCGTGAGCCTGAAAGTATTCGGTGGAACCGAGAACGACCCAATTGAAAGGTCGTGACACCTGTACGGCGACCATATCGGGATCGATGTATGACCCGATTCTGATGCCCGCGTCGAATCCGGCCGCGGCAAAGTTGGAATGAACTTCGGCAACAGTGACATCGAGCCGAAGGCCAGGCCACCCCTCCCTGAGCATCGGTAACACGGGTTCGAAAACGTGTTTCGCAGCGACAGGTTCGATGATCAATCGCAGGGTCCCCGTCGGCTGACGACTCCACTGCGACAGTTCCTCGAGGGCGGACCCGATCGTATCGATGGCGGGGCTGATTTGCTGCAGGAGGAACTGGCCCTCATCGGTCAGAGAGACATGCCGCGTCGTCCGGTGGAAGAGCGGAAGTTCGACTCGGCGCTCCAGGCTGGCGATCGCTTGGCTGACCGCCCCAGGGGTTACGCCCAAGCTGTCGGCTGCCGCGCGGAAACTCTTGAACCTGGCGACTTCCAAGAAGACCGAGAGGTGGTCGAGCGGGTCGAGGCGAGACATCAAACACTCCAGGTTGGTCGGTGGTGCGCACGCAGCTTCCACATCATGTCGCGTCCGGTCGTGGCGGTGTCCAGCCCAGCCTATTGATTCCTGTCGATTAGATAGTAAAAATGAACAATAGGTGTACGATTGCATCGTCTAAGTCAATAATTGGTTCTGTCATGAGGAGAAGTTATGAATCGACGAGGTCAGCCCCTGTTGGCGTTCGCGGCCGCTGTGGCGTCGGCCGTGTGCGCTGTCGCGTGCACGTCCGTGGAGTCATCAGCAAGTCCCGATGCGCCCGAACGGGTCCTGGTGGTGGTGTCGAGCCACGACACCAAGGGAGCGGGGCAGGTGGCGGGTTTCTGGTTCCCCGAGTTGACGCATCCGGTGGAGGTCTACGACAAAGCCGGCTTCGAGGTGGACATTGCCAGCCCGCAAGGTGGCCTCGCGCCCTTCGATGGCTTCGACCTGCAAGACCCTGTGAATCAATGGTTCTGGACGAATCCGGAATACCGCAACAAGCTGGGCAACACGCTCAAGCTCTCCGAAGTCGACCCCTCGCGGTACGACGCCGTTCAACTCACGGGCGGTCATGGGCCCATGTGGGACTTCACCCAGAACACTGACCTGAATGACATCGTGCGCGGGATCTACGAGGATGGCGGGGTGGTGAGCGCGGTGTGCCACGGCCCGGCGGGATTGCTCGATATTTCCTTGAGCAATGGTGAGAGCCTGATCGCCGGAAGGCATCTCACCGGCTTCACCAACGAAGAGGAAGTCTCTCGGGGTTACGACCAATTGGTGCCCTTCGAACTGGAGACCGCGCTCAAAGATCGCGGTGCCGTATTCGAGAGTGCGCCGGCCTTCCAGAATCGGGTCGTCACCGATGGAAGACTCGTGACCGGCCAGAATCCTGCCTCCGCCCACGACTTCGGCCAAGCTGTCGTCGCCGCGGTCGATGCGGGCAGCAGCTCGTGAAGCGTCCGGTTCCTGCCTGGTTCGCGAGACATCGTCCGGGTCTGCTGCGCGAGCAGGTGACAGTTTTGCCCTGCCCTGCCAGGCCCGCGGTGTGGCCTCCCCGGCGGTCTCCCGCAGGACAGCACATGGGAGGTTCTCGCGCGCCTGCACGTCGACGGGGATCTGAGTGCTGACGTCTGGCGGCGGAACCAGTTCATCGGCGCGTTGACAAATCGTAAGGCACCTCGGGTGAACAGCTGACAACTTGCCATCTCGCGTTGTGCTCGTCACAAGCACACACTTCATTTGCGTGTTCAGCGGTCCAATGTCGGACGCTCAGACACCTTCGGCGCGCGTGTAAGTGACAACCAAACCTTTCAAGGAGTGAATGTGCCGCGATCGTCACCGAGCAAATGGGTAATCCTCGGAATTGCCTACCTAGTGCTGTTGGCAGCGTACGTTCCATTCCTCGGATGGACGCCCAAGCTCACCAGCGTCATGGAAGACCTGTCCTTGAATTACACGCAGGCAGGTGCGCTTTCATCAGTGGCGGGGCTTGCTTCCGGCATCGCCCTCCTTTGCGGTGGCGTGATCACGTCGAAGTGGGGACCCAAGAACGTCCTTCTGTGGGGCCTGGCCGGTGGAGTGATCGGTCTACTGCTGTTCGCATACGCGGATAGCTACACGGTGGCGATGATCGCTCGTGTCATCAGCGGCGCCGCAGCCGGATTCCTTTTCGTCGGAACCTACACCGTCGCGGTCAACTGGTTTCAGCAGTCAAAAGAGACCGGTAGGGCACTCGGCATCATGGCGACTGGTGACGGGACAGGGCTGTTGTTCGCGCTGTACATCTTCGCGTCGGTGCTGACCCTGTTGGGTTGGCGTAGCGGACTTGTGGCCGGCGCAATCGGTCTCGTCGTGGTGTTTGTGGTCGTTCTCTTTGTCGTCCCAGGGGGCGTGCGGTCGGAAGCCGGCGTGCAGGCCGAAGAGGCTGTGTCGACCGGGACGTCCCCGCGTCCAGGGCTGTTTGCCTCGGTTATGCGCCGCGGCGTGATAGTCGCAGCAATCTTCGCTATCGGAACCACGGGCCTGTTCACTCTCCTCGCTGCCTGGATGCCTGCCGTACTGGTGGAGGGCGCCGGCTGGTCGGAGTCAACCGCGGGTCTGGTTGCATCCTCGTTCGCCGTAGTCGGTATCAGCACCGCGCTACTGGGAGGCTTCGTCTCCGACCGTATTGGTCGCAAACCGGTGTTGGTCGCGGGCGGGTTCGCAGGAAGCCTGGGAGTGGCAGGTACCGCTGTAGCTCTGGTCGCCGGGAACTACTCGATGGTCGCAGTCTGCATTCCGATCATCGGCCTGGGCATCTATCTGGCTTTCCCGGTGGCCGTGGCGCTCGCCGTCGAGTCCACCGAGCCGGAATACGTCGGCGCCGCCAACGGCCTGGTGCTGGGTTCCGGATACATCGTGGGTGGCTTCATCTACCCGCTCGCGCTGGGCAGTATCAAGGACGCGACCGGCGACTACGCCGTCGGGTTCTACTCGCTCACTGTCGCGACATTCATCCTCTGTGCGATAGCTCCCTTGTTCAGCCAGAAGAAGGAACAGGCAGAGCAGCCCGGTGCGGGCGACCTGCGCGGCACGGATCGACACGATCTCGAACCGCAGCCGTAATACTCGTGCGTCACGGGGTAGCGCTGAGCGCTACCCCGTGCGCTGGGCTCGACCAAACTATCCCGACCCGCCGTTCGACCCCGACAGCCGGTGAGTGCCATTGCACCCCGGCAATTTTCCCGTAGGTCGACCTCAATTCTGGAAGAGCAGGTGCATCATGCAGAAGTTCGAACTCAACTGGACGCCCTTCGAGGCCGTGGCGCCCGAACGTGTTACAGAAGGACATCCCACTACACGGCTGGCCGAAGGCGTTGCCGGCGACACCCTGAAATCTGGGCTCTGGGAGGTGACACCGGGCCGATTCACAACCGCTCCCAAGGGGTTCGACGAAGTGATCCACATCGTCAGCGGTAAAGGGGTGTTGCGGTCCGTTGACGGAAGTTCGATCGACCTGTCTCCCGGAGTGTCGTTCCTGATGGAGGATGGCTTCGTCGGTGAGTGGGAGATCGTCGAGCCGCTTCGGAAGTTCTATGCAAAGGTGCCGACGTCATGACGGCGCGGTGAGATGACAAAACGAAGACCTCCGAGTGAGGAGTGAAGTGCGAACTGATCGCCGAACGCACACGCACTTCAACTCGGAGGTCTTCGTCGTCTCGACCGTGAATTCACTTGGCCGAAACGGATTGTCTGCAGCAAGAACCGATCGTTTGTTCCGATTTGACGCGTCGAGGGTGAACAACGTGCGGCGTCGCTCCGGTGGCACCGAGCTGAGATAGCCCGACCGCGACTACCTCACACGCTGAAGCTGGCTCTTTAGGCACCTGTCCCTGGACGAACCAGCGCGTCGCACGCCGAACCGCCGGCGCTATTTGCTGGCGCGGATGGCCTCGAACACGCTGGGGTCCAACAGTGTTGAGGTGTCGCCGAGTTCGCGGCCCTCGGCTACGTCGCGCAGCAGGCGGCGCATGATCTTGCCGCTGCGGGTCTTGGGTAGTTCCGGAACGACATGGATCTCACGGGGTTTGGCGATCGGTGAGATCTCCTTGGATACCTCGGCGCGCAGTTCGTCGACCATCTGTTCGTGGCTCATCTGGGCGGCGTGGCTCTTGAGGATGACGAAGGCGCAGATGCCCTGGCCGGTCTGCTCGTCGGTGGCGCCGACCACGGCGGCCTCGGCGACTCCGGCGTGCCCGACGAGAGCGGATTCGACCTCGGCGGTGGAGATCCGGTGCCCGGAGACGTTCATGACGTCGTCGATGCGCCCGAGTACCCAGATCTCGCCGTCGCTGCCGTAGCGGGCGCCGTCACCGGCGAAGTACCAGCCCTGTTCGGCGAACCGGGACCAGTAGGTGTCCTTGAACCGTTCGTCGTCACCCCAGATGCCGCGCAGCATGGCCGGCCACGGCTTGTCCAGGACGAGGTAGCCGGTGGTGTGCTCTTCGCCGTCGATGGCGGGTTTGAGGTCGTTGCCGTCGTCGTCGACGATCTTGGCCGAGATGCCGGGCAGCGGGGTCATGGCCGAGCCGGGTTTGCAGGTGGTCACCCCGGGCAGTGGGCTGATCATCGCCGCGCCGGTCTCGGTCTGCCACCAGGTGTCCACGATGGGGGCGGTGTCGGCGCCGAACACCAGGCGGTACCAGCGCCAGGCTTCGGGGTTGATCGGTTCGCCGACCGAGCCGAGCAGCCGGATGCTGGACAGGTCGTGCTCGAAGGCCAGTTCGCGGCCCCACTTCATGAAGGTGCGCACCACCGTCGGCGCGGTGTAATAGATGGTGACACCGTACTTTTCGATGACCTCGAAGTGGCGGTGTTCGGTCGGGGAGGCCGGGGTGCCCTCGTAGACCACCTGGGTGGCGCCGTTGGACAGCGGCCCGTAGACGATGTAGGTGTGCCCGGTCACCCAGCCGATATCGGCTGTGCACCAGTAGACGTCGGTCTCGGGCTTGAGGTCGAAGACGACCGAATGGGTGTAGGAGGCCTGGGTCAGGTAGCCGCCCGAGGTGTGCACGATGCCCTTGGGCTTGCCGGTGGTGCCCGAGGTGTAGAGCAGGAACAGCGGTTGCTCGGAATCGAAGGCCTGCGGGGTGTGTTCGGTGGAGGCCTTGGGGACGGTCTGGTCCCACCACAGATCGCGGCCTTGCTGCCAGGGCACGTCGATTCCGGTGCGGCGCACCACCAGAACGTGCTGCACGGGGCTGGCCTCGCCGAGGGCGTGCAGCGCTTCGTCGACACCGGCCTTGAGCGGGGCGGCCTTGCCGCGGCGGAACTGGCCGTCGGAGGTGATGACGATCTTGGCCGCGGCGTCTTCGATGCGCGCCTTGAGTGCGGAGGCGGAGAAGCCGGCGAAGACGACGCTGTGCATGGCGCCCAGGCGGGCGCAGGCCAGCATGGCGATGATGGCCTCGGGCACCATCGGCATGTAGATGGCGACCCGGTCGCCGGCGGTCAGGCCGAGTTCGGTCAGGGTGTTGGCGGCCTGGTTCACCTCGTCCTGGAGTTGGGCGTAGGTGATGGAGCGGGCGTCACCGACGGGCTCCCCCTCCCAGTGGATGGCGACGCGGTCGCCGTTGCCGGCTTCGACGTGGCGGTCCACGCAGTTGTAGGCGACGTTGAGCTTCCCGCCGACGAACCACTTCGCGAACGGTGCGTTCGACCAGTCCAGGACCTCGTCGAACGGGGCCTGCCAGGACAGCCGGTTGGCCTGTGTGGCCCAGAAGGCCAGCCTGTCGCGCTCGGCTTCGTCGTAGAGGGCGCTGGTGGCGTTGGCGTTGGCCGCGAAATCGGCGGGCGGGGGAAAGCCGTGCTGGGGTGCTGTCGCTGTCACGGGGTTGTCATTGGGCACCGATCTACCTCGCTCTCGTGTGTTCACGGAAGGGTCGGCGTGCGTCACATCGTGGCCGCCGATGTGGCCGAGTATGCGCCATCGTCGCGTGACCCCGGTGGGTGGGACCAGGTACTTTACGTACTGTCGACGGCGACGTCTGGGTACTTGACACTTCGCGTGTGTGGCCGCGAACGGATATCTAGCACTGTTCATCAACACGGTGGTTTCACCAAGTACTTATCGGCTCGCGGCCGCTACCGCGGTCCGATCGGACACACCGCCCGGCCCGGCGGAATTGGCGCCGCCGAGGAATCGAGCACGATGCGTTCGCCCCTCAGTCTCCTGCCCAAGCGGGGCAGAGTGGAGTGAGGGACACGCGATGCATCGTGTCGATACGACACGAAGTTTCAGAGGAAGGTGATCACCGTGATGGATCCGCGGCACGCGATCTTGTTCGAACCAATCGCGATCGGACCGAAGGTTCTGCCGAACCGCTTCTATCAGGTCCCGCATTGCACGAGTTTCGGGGTCGTCCGGCCGCGCGCACAGGCCGCCTTCCGCGGGATGAAGGCCGAGGGGGGATGGGGTGCGGTATGCACCGAGGAATGCTCCATTCATCCGGAGGCCGACCAGATGCCGATGGTGCTGGCCCGTCTCTGGGACGACGATGATGCGGCCAACCTGTCGCTCATGTCGGACAGCGTTCACGAGAACGGTGCCTTGGCGGGTATCGAGCTGTGGTACGGCGGCGTTCACGGTCTGAGCATGGAGTCCAGGGCCGTGCAGCGGGCACCGTCGCAGATCGCCAGTGATGCGCTGCCGATGTCCCCCTGCCGTGAGATGGACCTCGACGACATCAAAGCGGTGCAGGGGTTCTACGTGGATGCTGCGTTGCGCTCACGCGATGCCGGATTCGACATCATCTGCATCTACGGTGGCCACGAGGGCCTGCTGGAGCAATTCCTGTCGCCGTACTACAACAAGCGCACCGATGGATACGGCGGATCGCTGGCCAACCGGACCCGGATGTGGCGGGAAGTCGTCGAGGCAATCTCGACCGCTGTGGGATCGGATTGTGCGGTGTCCGTGCGGCTGTCGGCCGATTCCATGCGCGGTGAAGAGGGCGTGCTACTCGAACGCGACGTCCTGCCCTTCGTCGAGATGTGTGACGACGTGGTCGACCTGTGGGATGTGCACATCGGTGGCGTCGACTGGGGAGATGACGCGACGCCGTCGCGATTCTTCAAGAGCGGTCGCGCGATGGATTGGGTGAAATCGGTCAAGGACGCGACGCGCAAACCTGTCGTGGCCGTGGGGCGTTTCACCGATCCCAACGAGATGGCCCGGGTCATCAATGACGGCGTGCTCGACATCATCGGTGCCGCCCGGCCGTCGATCGCCGATCCCTTCCTGCCCGCGAAGATCAGGGAGGGGCGACTCGAAGACATCCGTGAGTGCATCGGATGCAACATCTGTGTCTCACGCTTCGAGCACGGAGGGCCGCCGATCGTGTGCACCCAGAACGCGACGTCCGGGGAGGAGTACCGGCGCGGCTGGCACCCGGAGCGATTCTCCAAGGCGGCCAACGCCGAGAACGATGTGTTGATCGTCGGCGCGGGTCCCGCGGGCATGGAATGTGCGCGCGTGCTCGGTGAGCGCGGTATGCGCAACGTGCATCTGGTCGACGCAGACGCCGAACTCGGTGGGCACCTGAAGTGGATGGCCAACCTGCCCGGGCTTCGTGAATGGAGCCGAGTCATCGATTACCGGTTGACCCAGTTCGACAAGCTCGACAACGTCACCGTCATTCCGAACACCCGGATGAGTCCCCAGGACATCGTCGACTACGGCGCCGGCCTGGTCGTCATCGCCTCCGGATCGCATTGGTCCGGCCACGGGCTGGGCCCCGTTACCCGCGAAGGGATCCCGGGCGCGGACGCCCAGTTGCCATACGTTCTCACCCCTGAGCAGATCATGGTGGAGAACAAGCCCGTGCCCGGTGAGCGTGTGGTGATCATCGAAGCAGAGGGATACAACGTGGGCGCGGCACTGGCCGACCGGCTTTCGGCTGCGGGCAAGGCGGTGACGGTGCTGACGCACCTCGGCGAGCTTGCTCCCTATACTCACTACACGCTGGAAGCGACCCATCTGCGCAGAAAGCTGTACGCGCAGGGAGTCACCGTGGCGGCATCCATGATTCCCACCCGCATCGCCCCGGAGGGTGTGTGGGCGCACTACGCCTACGCCGACTCTGACGATGCGAAGCTCATCGAGGCGGACGCCGTGGTTCTGGTGACCCAACGGGTCTCCGACACCACTTTGTACCGCGGTATCGTCGACGGCTTCGGCGCGGACAAGCTATCCGCAGAAGGTATTACGGGTGTGTACCGGATCGGGGACTGCGTGGCGCCGCGGATTGTCGCGGAGTCCGTCTTCGACGGGCACCGGCTGGCACGCGAAATCGATTCCGCCGACCCGTCGATGCCGCTGCCGTACCTGCGGGAGCGCCCCATCGCCAGGGAACTGCCGATCCTGAGCGTGCAGCGACCTTGACGAAACGCCTCGGTGGGCGCCGAAATGGCTGACACCCGGAGGCTGTCGAAATCCGTTCATGCGGAGTGAGATTGGTTGCGCAAGCAATGCAGCGGAGCCGGCCACGATGCGTCCGGTGATCACCATCGAGAGGGTATGCCACATGGATCCGAAGCCTCTGGGGCAGCAGCACAATGGCGAGACGGGCGACGTCGACGCAGTCGTCATCGGCGCCGGTATCGGCGGTCTGTACGCGGTGCGCCGGCTGGCCGCCGACGGGCTGAATGTCATCGGTTTCGACAGCGCCACCGACGTCGGGGGCGTGTGGTTGCACAACGGCTACCCCGGGGCGCGGGTGGACATCGAGGCGTACTACTACTGTTTCTTCGATCCCGAGATCTATGGGGATTGGCAGTGGTCGCAGCGGTTCCCACCGCAGTCGGAGCTGTTGGCGTACTTGCAGCACTATGCAGAGCACTACGGATTGCGGAGGTACTTCCAGTTCTCCACCCGCGTCGAGGAGATGCACTGGCAGCCCGAGACCAAGCGCTGGCGGGTGCGCACCGATACCGGCGCGACCGTATACGCGCGCCACGTGGTGCTGGCCACGGGCCAGCTCTCGAAGGGGCGTCAGCTGCCCTTCGAAGGTGTCGAGGACTTCGCCGGTCAGTGGCTGGAGACATCGCAGTGGCCCGCCGAGCCGGTGGACCTGGCGGGCAAACGGGTCGCCGTGATCGGGACGGGATCCTCAGGTGCACAGGTGATCTCGGCTATCGCGGACCAGGTGGACAGCCTGCACGTGTTCCAGCGAACCCCGAACTACGTGGTTCCGTCCCAGAACGCTCCGATGGATCAGGAGCGTTACCGGCAGTACAGTCAAAATCTCGGCGAGCTGTGGGATCAGGTGATGCGAACGGGGGTGGCTTACCTGGCCCCGACCAGCGATGTGCCGGCCTCGGCGATGGATCCCGAACAGCAGCTCCGGCGCCTCGAAGATCAGTGGAACTTCGGCGGCCTGGCGATGACGTTCACGTTTCCCGATCAGCGGACTGATTGGAAGACCGCGGACCTGGTGTCCGACTTCGTCCGTGGAAAGATTCGGGACGTCGTCCAGGACCCTGCGTTGGTTGATGCCCTCGAACCGCGCGACTATCCGATCGGTACCCGGCGGCTGGTGGTGTGCAACGGCTACTACGAAGCCTTCAACCGGGACAACGTCAACCTCGTCAACCTGCGCAAAGAGTCGATCACGCGGGTCACGCCGCAGGGGATACAGACCGATGAGGGGTTCTACGAAGTCGATGTGATCATCTCGGCGCTGGGATTCGACGCCTTCAGCGGGGCGATGGACGCGATCGACATCCGTAATGCCGACGGCCGGCGGCCGACCGAGGACTGGGCTCGGGGACCGCAGGCGCACCTCGGTCTGATGGTGCACGGATTCCCGAACATGTACGTCCTCACCGGCCCGGGCTCCCCGTCGGTGCTGGTGAACTTCAACGTGCACAATGTGTTCCACGTCGACTACGTGGCTGATTTGATCGCCTACATGAGCAGCCACGACTACGACGCGGTGCAACCGACCGCCGAGGCTCAGCGACGCTGGCATATCGAGACCCAACGTGCCGCGGACGGACTGCTGCGCAAAGAGGTGAAGAACTACATGGTTCACGTCAACGACGACGGGTCCCGTGTCTTCATTCCCTATGCCGGCGGGTGGTCGACATACGTCGATATCGTCAATCGAGTCGCCAGCGAGGGCTACCACGGCTTCGCGTTCTCGGAGGTCGGAACGTCGACGTATCGCGCCGTGGACCATGAGGACACCGTCGTCCCCCTCTGAACGGCATCCGTCGATCCACAATGCCCGCCGGCGTCCACACGCCGGCGGGCATTCCGCTGTTCAGGGCAAATTTCATCCGTCCGCGTCGATATGGACAATCTGTCGACCCGCACGTCGGCATTGCCGACGTTTCGCCCTTCGACGCGGCCACCCCGGGTTGACCAAACTAGGGCCTATGAGTTCGTCACTGACAGATGCCACTCTTGCCCCCGCCAGCACCCCGGACGCCGCGGATCTCATGGCCGCGGATTCGCGGCACGTCATCCACGGCTTCAGTCCGTTCGGTGACCGAACTCCGGGCCCGGTCTTCGCGTCCGGGCGCGGGATCACGCTGACCGATGTGAACGGTCAGGACTGGATCGACGCCTGCGCCGGACAGGCCAACGTCGCCCTCGGATACGGTCGCACCGACCTGGCCGACGTGGTCGCCGACGCACTGCGCGAGCTGACCTTCGGAACGCACTTCTACCAGCGGCGCAGCCATGTGGGCGCGGCTCGCCTGGCCGAACGGCTGGCCCAGGTGACCCCGGAGGGCCTCGACCAGTTCGTGTTCATGCTCGGTGGCTCCGACGCGGTGGACACCGCGATCAAGATCGCGCGGTTCGCCAACATCGCCGCGGGCCGGCCGGAGAAGATCCACATCATCGGCCGGTGGAACAGCTACCACGGGGTCACCTATGGCGGGGCCAGCCTCACCGGCGATCCGGCGATGTGGCGCAATATCGGGCCCAGGCTGGAAGGGTTCTCCCATATAGACCAGCCGGAGGCCGACTCCGTGGGCGCCGCACGCCTGCTGGAGGACGAGATTCTGCGCATCGGTGCGGACAAGGTCGCCGCGTTCATGGCCGAGCCGATCTCGACCCCGAACGGTATCGTCGTGCCGCCGGACGATTACTGGCCCCAGATCCGCGAAATCTGTGATCGCTACGACGTTCTGCTGATCAGCGACGAGGTGCTGACCGGATTCGGACGCACCGGAAAAATGTTCGCGGTGGAGAACTGGGATCTGCGCCCCGACATCCTGACCATGTCAAAGGCAATCACCGCCGGGTTCTTCCCGCTGGCGGTCGTCGCGATCAGTGGCGAACTCCGGGAGCGTTTGTCGGCCAGCGACGACGCTTTCGTCCACGGCGTGACCGCCGGTGGGCACCCCGCTGCCTGCGCCGCCGCGCTGGCCACCCTGGACATCTACGAGCGCGAGAACGTCCTGGCCCACAGCATCACGGCCGGGCAGTACCTCTCGACCCGACTGCACGCCCTGGCCGACACCTACCCGGTACTCGACAAGAGCAGCATCCGCGGCATCGGGATGATGCACGCGGTGGACCTCGACCCTGACGCCGTCGATCCGGGGTACGGTGCGGCCCTGCACGCCGAGTTCATCAACCAGCGCGTCTTCGTGCGCACCTACCGCAACAATCAGACCATCGGGTTGCTGCCATCGTTGACGCTGAGCACCGAGGACGTCGATGCCATCACCGGGCGCATGGCGGCCGCGCTGGAGGTCACCCGGCCATAGGCCGGCAACGCCAACCGACCACCCCGACTGAGCACGTTTTGCACGGCAAACGGAAAGAAAGAACATGACGGAAACCACCAAAAGCTCACTCATCGAACGCGTTCCGAGCCTGGAACGCCTGACGCGGCCGTTCATCGACGGCGGCTTCGTCGACGCCCGCTCGTCCGGCACATTCGAGAACATCAGTCCCGTCAACGGTGACCGGCTGCCCGATGTGGCCTCGGGTGACAGCGCTGATATCGATGCCGCGGTGGCTTCGGCCCGCAAGAGCTTCGAGATGGGTGACTGGCGGCGGCGCACGCCGCGCGAGCGCAAGATCGTCCTGCAACGGTTCGGACGTACCCTCCGCGACAACACCGAGGAACTCGCCGCCCTGCTGGCCGTCGAGATGGGCAAACCGATCAAGGACGGCCGGTGGGAGGTCGACTACAGCGCCACGGTGCTGGAGTGGTTCGGTGAGGCTGTCGACCATCTGTATGACGAGGTCGCGCCCATCGGTGAGGTCGGTCATGCCACGATCACCCGGGTCCCCGTGGGTGTCGCCGGCGCCATCATTCCGTGGAACTACCCGTTGCTGATGGCGGCGGTGAAGCTCGCACCGGCCCTGGCGTCGGGCAACTCCATGGTCCTCAAGCCGGCCGAGCAGACGCCGGCCATCGCGTTGCGGGTGGCAGAACTGGCGTTGGAGGCGGGCGTGCCCGCCGGTGTGCTCAACGTCGTCCCCGGACTCGGTCACACGGCAGGAAAGGCCCTCGCCGAACATCTGGATGTCGATGCGATCGGCTTCACCGGATCGACCAGCGTGGGCCGCCTGGTCATGAAAGCGGCCGCCGAATCCAATCTGAAGAAGGTCTCGCTTGAGCTCGGCGGCAAGTCGCCGGCGCTGGTGCTCGCCGACGCCGCCGACATGCTCGACCTGGTTGCCGCGAAAACCGCGGAGTCCGTCTTCGGAAACGCGGGGCAGATGTGTGACTCCAGCACACGCCTGATCGTCCACGAATCCCTCGCGGACGAGGTCGTCGAACGACTCGGTGCCGTGGCGGCCGATTGGCAGCCCGGTGATCCCTTCGACGATGCCACCACCATGGGGGCGATCATCGAGGCCCGGCAGCTGGAGCGCATCATGGGCTTCATCACCGGCGCTGAGCCCGGTGGGGCATCAATCGCCCATGGCGGCAACCAAGTTCGCCAGGAGACCGGCGGGTTCTATGTGGAGCCGACGGTCATCCGGGGAGTCACCAACGATATGGACATCGCCCGCAAGGAGATCTTCGGTCCGGTGCTCTCGGTCATCACGTTCTCCGATGATGAAGAGGGTCTGCGCATCGCCAATGACACCTCCTACGGGCTGGCCGCCAAGATGTGGACCGGCGACTTGAAGAAAGCCCACCGGATTTCCCGGGAGCTGCGCGCGGGCGCGGTGTTGGTCAACGGTGATGAACTCTTCGACGTGACGCTGCCGCACGGGGGCTTCAAGCAGTCCGGTATCGGCCGCGACTACTCGCATCACGCCTTCGACAACTGGACCCAGCTGAAGTCGACCTACATCAACCTGTTGTGACACTTCCGAATCGGCTGCCGCCGTGGGCTTCTGCCCACGGCGGCAGCCGTCGTTTCGGAGGCCGGCGTCAGATCTGACCGGTGGGGAAGTGGCTGAGTACACGCAGCGCAAGGTGCAATCCCAGTCGGACGTCCGAGTCGTCCAGATCGACCCCGAGCAGGGACTGGATGCGCTCCACCCGGTTATAGAGTGACTGCCGTTCCAGGTGCAGAGCCCGCGCGGTCTCGGTCTTCTGGCCGTGCTGCTCCAGCAGGACCTGCAGGGTCTTGACCAGTTGAGTGCGTCGCTGCGCATCGTAGGCGACCAATCGTTCCAGCCGCAGCCGGGCGAAACGTTCCAGGTCGGGGTTGTCTCGCAGACTCCAGATCAGCCGATCCAGATCGAGGTCGGTGGCGTCGTGCCATGGGCGCGGCGGGCTGTGCAGCGCGCCGTCCAGGGCGTCCACCGCCACGGCCAGGCCTTCGATTGCGGCCTGCCAGGTGTGTACCGCCGGACCGACCGACAATACGGCTGACTGCGGCTCGCCGAGATGACGCTTGGCGGCATCCTGGATGACCTGGGCGACTCGGTCGGCGATGCGGCCGCGGTTGGATACATCTTCGACACCGATCATCATCAGCGTCGGGTTGGCGGTGGAGGCTTCATCGATCAGCGCGGGTATGCCGATGCCGTCCAGATCGGTCTTGACGTCGCGCCAGACCTGGCGCCACTGATGGTCCTCAGATGCAACCGTCGCGGCCCGGTGATGGCGCGCCCGCCGAACTGCGAGAGAGACAAGAACCGGTGCGGTGAACCCGAGCGCGACCGCGCGCGCTTCGGCGGCCAACGGTTCAATCGAGCCGGCAAGAAGCGAGGTCAGTACGCCGCCGTGGCGACCGTGGTCGGCGAACACGGCGTCTCGTCGTCGGTTGCCGATCACTACCAGGCTCACCACTTGGGCGGCGCGTTCCAACGCGACGGTCGCCGCCTCGTCGAATTTTCCGCTGATGCCCAGAGCGACGAGTCGGCCGTCGCGGGCTCCGTCGATGGTCAGATGCCGTTCGATCCACGGTGGTGCGGTGTCGACAGCACGTGTGATCAGTTCCCAGCCTGCGGTGACATCGCGGTCGGTCATTCCATTGAGCGCGCGATAGACGAATCCACCGTCGGCCCGTTCGTAGACGACGGGGTTCCCGACGGCAGCAGCCACCGCATCGAGGACTTCCGCGATACCGCCCCCGCCGAGGACGAGGTCCGTGAGATGCAACTGAATCTCTTGCGCCTGATCCAGCATGGTGATCTTGTGGTTGACGATCTGAGTGTGGATCGCCTCGGTGACTTCGATGAAGGCGACCGGCAGGTGCAAGGCAACGAGTGTGAAGTCACGCTTATGGCACTCATCGATGATGTGTCGTGGGACACTGCGGAAGTGGGAGCCGAGCTCGAGCACCATCGCGGTGACACCGCGTTCGGACAACTCCACGATGAGACGGCGATCGGCGGATTCCGGCCCGGCAAACATGCGGCCCTCGGTGAGTATCAGCTCACCGCCGCGAAGGACCGAGGCGATATCGCGGACCTCGACGACATGTACCCAGCGGACCGGGCGATCGAGGTTGGCGTGGCCCGCCACCACCTCAGGGGCACCGCCCCGCAGCGCGGGCAACGCCAGTGCTTCACGAACAGTTAGAGATTCCGACACAGAACTATTGTGGCTGACCCGTCAATTGTGGACGCGGGCCCAAGGCGAGCTTCTGACACTCTGTCGTACGGCGGTGCGAGATGCATGACAGCGCGGGGGTGCGGCTTCACACGACCTGTACAGCACGATTACGGGGCTACCGTCTGTCCGGGCGGTACGTCTGTCGTTGCAACGGGTAAGGAGCCTGCTGATGAGCATGCCGATCGTCGGTTATACCGATCGCCTCACTGTTGGGCCCGGCCAGACGGTTGACTTCAAGATCAGTTGTGACGCTCCGACATTCACCGCGTCGCTGGTGCGCCTGATCCACGGCGACGCCAATCCGGCGGGACCGGGCTTCAAAGCCCAGCACATCGCGTCCAGCATCGAGGGCACCCATCCCGGTCAACACCAGGCGTTGTCTGCGGGTTCGTATGTTCGAGTGCCGTACCGAAACGGATTGACTCCGGCCGACAGCTTCACTGTCCATCTCTGGATCTGGCCGACCTTGCCGACAGGTGGTCGCCAGACCCTTCTTTCCCAGGGCCGCGTGAGTGATGGTGGCTACGCGTTGGGGCTTGAGGAGGGGAAGGTCACGTTTCGCGTGGGCAGCCAAATACTCACGGTTCCGCATGTGCTGCTTGCCCGCAGGTGGTACTCGGTGGCGGCAGTGGTTGACGTCACCGCAGGCGAGGTTCGACTCGATGTGGTGACCAAGGCGATCAACCGGGCGGCCGAACATCATCGGGTGGTCGGTGCGATCGAGATGTCAACGCGTGGTGAGGACGACGTGCTCATCGCAGCCGAACAACTCGACTCCGCTGTGACCGGTAACTACTACAACGGCAAGATCGACGCGCCGCGGATCTACGACTCCGCGTTGAGCGAGTCCGCGCTGGAGGCGATCAGCCGGGACGCCGCACTGGACGCTCAAGTCTCCCAGCTGGCGGCATGGGACTTCTCCCTGGATATCAGCAACTGGACAGTGACCGACACCGCGGGTGACTTTCACGGGCATACCGTCAACAAGCCGATGCGGGGTGCCACCGGCCACAACTGGGACGGCACGGAGACGGCGTGGCCGCACGCGCCGGCGCAATACGGCGCCATCCACTTTCACGACGATGACCTTGCCGACGCGGGTTGGGCGACGACGTTTCAGTGGACGGTCCCCGAGGACCTACCGAGTGCGGTCTATGCGGCACATGTGCGAGCCGGCGATGCTGAGGACTACGTCCCGGTCTTCGTCCGGCCCCGCCGGGGTGCACCGACGGCCAAGATCGCCCTGCTCATGCCGACTTTCAGCTACCTCGCCTATGCCAATGAGCAGCTGCTCAACAATCCGCTACTGACGGACAAGGGTGACTACCCTTCACAGGTACAAGATCGCTACATCGTCGAGAATGGTCTGCTCAGCCTCTACGACAAGCACAGCGACGGGACCGGAGTCTGCTACTCATCGCGCCTGCGGCCCGTGGTCAACATGCGACCCAAGTGCAACATGGCCTGGCTCGACGGCGGCAAGGGATCGCCGCATCAGTTCAACGCCGACCTACATATCGTCGACTGGCTGTACGAAAACCACTATGACGTCGACATCTACACCGACGAGGATCTGCATCGAGAGGGCAGTGCGCTGCTCGAGCCGTACAAGGCCGTGCTGACGGGCACCCACGCCGAGTACTGGTCAGCCGAGATGCTCGACGCCACTCAACAGTATCTACGCGGGGGCGGACGGCTGATGTCGTTGTCCGGCAACGGAATGTACTGGGTGACTCAACTCGATCCGGAGACCGGCACAAGCATCGAGATCCGCCGCCGCGGACCGGCAACCCGCATGTGGGAACCCGAACCGGGCGAGGCGCATCTGAGTAGCACCGGTGAACTCGGTGGACTCTGGCGCTTTCGGGGACGCGGACCACACACCTGGATCGGAGCCGGGCACACCGCTGAAACGGCGGGCACCGGGCGGCCCTACCGGCGCACAGAGCAGAGCTACGATCCGGCAGTCTCTTTCGTGTTCGAAGGCGTCGACGGCGACACGATCGGCGACATCCCCTGTCTGGTCAACTCATACGGCGCGGCCGGTTTCGAGTTCGACCGCGCTGACGTGGCCGTCGGTACCCCGGTCGAGACCATGATCCTGGCCACCGCTGACGGATTCGATGATGACGCACAGGGAACCATCGAGGATGTTCTGCTGGCCGATTCAATGCAGGGCGGTACCCAAAGCCCGCTGGTGCGGGCCGACATGACGCTGTTGAAGTACCCCGCCGGCGGGGCTGTCTTCGCGGTGAGCTCCATCGCATGGAGCGGATGCCTGTCCTACAACGGATATGACAACGACGTATCACGCATCACGCGCAACGTACTCGAGGCATACGTCTCCGACAGGGTCTAGATCGAACGGCAAGCGCCGATCGTCCTCCGTGTCATCCGAGGGTGCCACGGTGAATTCTCCTGCACGCAACCTGCCAGAACTGAGAGGGCCTATCACCAATGGTCAACGTCGAGACAACCAACCCCGCAACAGAACAGCCGCTGGCCGGCTATGCGGCCATGACGGACGCCCAGATCGACGCGGCGGTGAGTCGTGCCGAGCGGGCTTACCGGGAATGGGCGACATGGACCATCGACCGGCGCGCCACCGTCATCGCTGCTGCCGCGCAACTGCTGCGCCGCGAGATCGAAGAGCTCGCACTGCTCATCACCCGGGAGATGGGTAAACCCCTTGCCGAGTCGCGGGCCGAGATCAGCAAATGTGCGCTCGGACTGGACTACTACGCCGAGAACGCGTCGCAGCTGCTTGCCGATACCGCCTACGAGACCGCCGCGGACCGGAGTTGGGTGTCCTACGAGCCACTCGGCGTCGTGCTTGCCGTCATGCCGTGGAACTTCCCGCTGTGGCAGGTGTTCCGGTTTGCGGGCCCGGCGTTGATGGCCGGTAACGCCGCCGTGCTGAAACATTCCCCGAACACCACGGGGGCAGCACTTGCGGCAGAGCGCATCATCGAGGCGGCCGGCGCCCCAACCGGGCTGCTGACTGCGCTGATCGTGGCCGAGAACGACGTCGCCGATGTCACCGCACGGCTGATCGACGACGACCGCATCGCCGCGGTCACCTTGACCGGCAGCGAACGCGCCGGTGCAGCCGTCGGCTCGTGCGCAGGACGGTCCATCAAGAAATCGGTGCTGGAGCTCGGCGGATCGGACCCGTTCATCGTCCTCGCCGACGCCGATATCGACACCGTCGTGGCACAGGCGGTCAAGGCACGTTTCCTCAACGCCGGCCAAAGCTGCATCTCCCCAAAGCGATTCATCGTCGATGCGCAGGTTTCCGACGACTTCATCGCCGGGATGCAGCGGGCGGTTTCCGCGCTCACGGTCGGGGATCCGGAGGATCCCGCAACGGACATCGGGCCGATGGCCAGGCGCGATCTCCGCGACCTCGTCACCGAGCAGGTGGCCGAAACACTGCGTGCAGGTGCGAACCTGATCGCCGGCGGTAACCTGGTGACCGGGCGCCCAGGCTGGTTCTTCCACCCGACTCTCATCGCCGACGTGCGCCCGGGCAGCCCGGCCTACGAGGAGGAAATCTTCGGTCCTGTGGCGGCGGTTCTGACCTTCGACAGTGAGGACGAAGCAGTGCGTATCGCGAACGCCACTCGATACGGACTGGGAGCCAGCGTCTGGGGTGCAGACGTCGACAAGGCCGCCCATATCGGACGGCAGGTGGTTTCGGGGGCCTGTTTCATCAACGCCCCGGTCGCCTCGGACGTCCGCATTCCGTTCGGTGGCGCCAAACGCAGTGGGTTCGGCCGTGAGTTGGCGGACGCCGGAATTCGGGAGTTTGTCAATGCCCGCACGTGGTGGGTCAACAACGACGCATAGACCCGAAAGTCTCGTTGGCCCTGTGCGGTTGACACCCTGTGGACGCCGACCGAGGACTGGGACCGTTCGCTGCGGACCAACCTGAGTTCGGTGTTCTTGGGTAGTGAGCATGCAGTGTTGGCGATGCGCGAGCAGGGCAGTGGTGGGTCGATCGTCAACACCGCCTCGGTGGCCGCCTTCACCACGACCGCCGATACTGCCGCGTACGTCGCGAGCAAGTCCGGCGGCATGGGGCTCACCGTGCGATCGCTCTCACCTATGCGGCGGAGGGGATCCGGTGTAATGCTCTGTGTCCCGGTGACTTCGAGTCGCCGATGTTCGATGCCTTCCTGGCAGGCGCGAGCGATCCCGCTACCGCGCGGACGGAGTTCGAGGCGCTGTACCCGACGAAGCGAATCCTCAAGCCGGGCGATGTCGCCAACGCGGCGGTGTTTCTGGCCTCCGATTGCTGGCGAAAACCTACTGATTCCCGACCAAGTGGACCGCTGCGAGTTCGGGCATCATCACCGGCGACGTGCTGTCGCAGGTGATGATGCCCGGTGGCGCTACTCCTTGCTGTAGTCGGCCGAGTTCCAGACTTCGGGACGCATCGTGATCAACACCGCTTTGTCGGTGTAGTTCGCGTCCAGGTATTCCTCCATCTCCTCATCGGAGACGTAGCGGCGGACGATGGGCAGGACGCCCTCGCGAGGGATGTCCTCCCGGATGGATGCGGGTCCGCCGACGGAGACGTAGCGGTACGGCGTGGTCTCCTGCTGTACCGCGAGGGAGAACCGGCCGGCGGCGCGGATGAACCGCTCCTTCATCGATCCGAGCTCGGTCCAGATCTCGATATCGCCGGCCTCATCGACGCGGTACCAGATGGGGACGGTCAGTGGCGGCTTGTTCCCCCGCTCGATGGCGATGATCGCTACATGGTTGTCGGCCAGGAACTCTGTTCGTTCGGCTGCTGTCATCTTGAGATCTGTCACGGTCACTCCTATTGGTTGGGGCTGCGGCTTGCTAGAACTTGACGATGGCGGGCACGTCGGCGAGAACACACCCAGGTGTCGAGTCGGCCACCCGCAGGAGAAAGTTGAGCTTCTCGATGCGTTCGCCCGAGCGGGGTGCGCCGTTCTTCTGAAATGGCACCGACAGACCCACCGACAGGTCCATGACGACATCGTCGATGACACCACCGGAGCGACCGGAGGGAATGGTGAACAGATCGTGGGCGACTGCGTAGCGGTAGCAGTCCAGCGCTTCGGTGATCGTGCCGACCTGGTTGGGTTTGAGGATGAACCCGCCCACCGCGGAGGATTCCACTGCGCGCTGCAGTCGGTCCCGGTTGGTGACGACCAGATCGTCCCCGAGGATGATCGACTTGTCGATTTGCGCCACGGCCTTCGGGTACCCGGCCCAGTCGTCTTCGTCGAGCAGATCCTCGATGAAGACGAACGGGAACTCGTCGCTGAGTTCGCGGACGTAGTCGATCAGATCGTCGGATGTGACGCGGTCGCCGTTGAGTTCGTAGCTGCCGGTGGCGGCGTCGAACATTTCGCTGGATGCACAGTCGAGGGCGAAAGCCATCGTCTCGGCGACACCGGCGCGCTCCACGGCGGTCATCAACAGTTTCAGCACTTCCCGCGGGTCCGAGGACGGGCTGGCAAAACCGTATGACGAGGCCACCTGCGGTTTGCGTCCCAGATATTCGGTGAGAACCTCTTCGAGCACGCCGAACAGTTTCACGCTCTTTTCGACGGCATCCTGAATCGAGCAGGCCTTGTAGGGCATGACGATGAACTCGTTGAACGGTTGCACGACATCGCCGTACCGTCCGCCATTGATCATGTTGAAGCTCGGCACTGGGACCTGGCTTACGGGTCCAGGGCCGAAATGCTCGGCGATCCACGAGTAGGTGGGCAGACCGGCGGCGGTGGACGCCGCGCGTAGCAGGGCTATGGACGTCGAGTAGATGGCGTTACCACCGAGGCGGCTCTTGTTGGGAGTGCCGTCGAGGTCGATCATCAACCGGTCGTTGGCTTCGAGGTCCAGCTGCGTGCCGACCAGAGCCGGTGCGATCTCGTTGTTCACCGCGTCGACAGCCCTGTGGACGCTCAAACCGTTGTACTCCGTGGGGTCGCCGTCACGCAGGATGAACGCCTCATGCGCTCCGACGGAGCTGCCCGTCGGAGCGGCGCCCCGGCCGACGTAGCCGTTGTCCGTGGTGATCTCGACTTCGACCAACGGTCTTGTCTTGCAATCGAGTAGCTGGCGTGCAGTCACTGATGTGATCTTCATGATGTCTTTCGGATCGGGGCTTGTCAGGCCGGTCGCGCGGGGATGTAGAGAATGTTCAGGTCACACAGGTTCGTCCCGGTGTTGCCGGTGAAGACGGCGTCCCCGATTGCCGACAGTGCTTCGTGGGTGGCGTGGGTACGTAGTGCCTCGTGCAGGTTCACACCGCATTGATCGGCTCGGGCCAGGCTGGTCGAGTCACACAGCCCGCCGGCCGCCGTGGTGGTGCCGTCGGTGCCCTCTGAGTCGAGAGAGATCATGGCTGCGCCGTGGGTTTTGGCTGCAGTCAGGGCAAAGCCGGTGACCAGTTCATGACCAGGTCCACCATGACCACCGATGATGCTGTTGTCCGGGATGTGGGTGGTGGTCTCCCCGGCGGCGATCAGCACGCACGGTGGTGCGACGGGGTTTCCGCTTGCCTGAGCCTCGCGGGCAATCGAAGCGAAGAACGTTCCGGCGTCGCTGCTCTCACCTTCCAGAAAAGAGCTCACGATCATCGCCGGCAGGCCCATCTGTTCGGCGACCTCCTTGGCATAGAGGCAGGAGTCGGGAAGGGTGTTGAGTAGGAAGTATGTGTTGTCCGGGAAGGCCTTCGGTGTCTCGTCTTCCTCGCCCGCAGACTCGAGGTAGTCGACGATCGATCGGGGCAGTCGGTCGGCGAGGTCGTAGTTTGCGATGACGGCCCGCGCATCGGCGAGGGTGGTCTTGTCCGGGCCGATCGGTGTGGATGCATAGTCGGCGTAGGGCCGGGTGATGTCCCCGGAAGGCGGATTGCCCACTGCATCGGAGATGCCGAAGCCGATGAGTTCAGCGCCCGATCGGGCGATGCGCTGGGCGAGGCGGCCGCCGTTGGTCTGGGAGATGTGTCGGCGGATGGCGTTGATCTCGTAGATGCCGGCGCCGCTCTTGAGCAGAACGTCGGTGGCGTCCATCTCATCCTGAAGGGTGATTCCGTCGATGGGACAGCTCATCAGCGCTGACGAGCCGCCGGAGATGACGGCGATGAACAGGTCCTCGGGACCAGCCTGATCGGCGAGGGACAGGATCTCCAGGGCCGCCCGGTGGCCGGTCTCATCCGGAATCGGATGCCCGCCGACGTGGACCTCTGTGCGGTGGAACCGGTCACTGTCTTCCGCGATCTTGACGATCGCGATCCCGCGAGTGAGGCGGTCACCGAGGATCTCGTCAATGGCCATTGCCATGTGGTTGCAGGCCTTGCCGGCACCGACCAGGTAGACGTTGCGTTTGCTCGACAGGTCCCATTTGCGGGTACCGATGGTCAGAATGTCACCGTCGAGGCGGGTGATCGCCTTGATCCGGTGGTACGCGTCCAGCCGGGTCAGCACCCGATCGGCGATGGTCAGCACGACCGACCGGGATTCGCTGTCGCCCAGGCGGATGAGGTCGTCGTAGTTCTTTATCTTGTTCACTTCTTGGTCTCCGAAAGGTGATTGGCGGCTATTCCGCGTACGGTGTGTCCCACAACGCGAGGGGCGTGCCGAGGCCCTTGTCCTGGGCCGTGCGGTAAATCTCGTAGCCCCACGCGAGGTCGAAAACGGACATTCCGCAGGCGACGAAGACGGTGCGCCGGGCCCCGGTGTCAGCACGCTGGGCGGGTGCCTGCAGTACCGTGCCGAGGTCGGTGAAGTCCTTGAGCGCCGGCAGCCTTCCGTCATCGATGAGTCGATAGAGCGGACCGCCGATGACGCCGTCATAAGCGGCCTGTTTGTCGGGGGAGGCGACGGCCTCGTCCACGTAGGCCTCGTGCAAGGCAACGTGATCGAGCACCACGCGGTTCTCCAGCCAAAACGCATCGTCTGCCGAGATCGGCCCGGAGATCAGGACTGTCGCCTCGGGGTGCAGCCAGTCATTCTGGACGACAAGAGGTTTCACGCGTGACGCGGCCACCGTGACAACCTCGGCGCCGGACAGGGCCGTCTGCAGGTCGTTCTCGACGATGGCGTCGACGCCCAGGGTCTGGCGGGCCCAGTCGGCCAGCTTCTCGGCGGCGGCCTCGAAGATGTCGTAGAAGTACACCCGCTTGAGGTGCGGAAGCTGAGTTGCAATCGCCTTGAGGCAGGCCTTGTTGATCGGGCCACACCCGAGCACGGCAACCGAACCCGCAGTGGCGCTGGCCAGGTGGCGTGTTGCAACTGCCGGGACGGCGCCGGTGCGTGCGGAACTCAGCAGGTTCGCCGACATCAGGCACAGCGGCTCGCCGGTCTCCTTGTCATTGAGCATCAGCGTCAGGACCGACCGTGGTAGCCCTTTGGCGGTGTTGGCGTGGTTGGAGCCGTACCACTTGTTGCCGCAGACGTCGAACCGTCCGCCCAGGTAGCCGGGCATGGCGACAAAGCGTCGGTCCGGTCCGGCGACGGGCATGTTCGGGAAGGGGCTGGACTTCGGGAAGACGACGCCCATGCCGTGGCTGTTGTGGTTGGGCCCACCCATCAGGTAGTCGCCCTGCGCGAGTAGCCCGAACACCTCTTCGCACACGTCGACGCAGCGGCCGGCGTCTAGTACGCCGGCGTCGATGCAGTCCGGTTCGGACAGGAAGAGGAAATCTTTGCGTGCACTCATGGGGACTCCTGCAAAGGCTCGGCGTAGCCGGAAAGGGTTGGGTGGCCGGGAATTTCGAGACAAAATGGGCGCCTCGAACTCGACACGCCTACTTTGGCACCGGTTGATCAATCGGTCCAGCGATAGATTTCGGCGTATAATCATCGATTACTTCGAATGATTGGAACCGGCCGTGCTGAACTTGCACCGAATGCGCCTCTTGGTCGAACTCAGCCGGCGCGGCACCTTGGCGAGGGTGGCGCAGGCGTTGTCGTTCAGTACCTCGACGGTCAGCCAGCAGTTGAGCCAGCTCGAGAAGGAGGCGGGCGCGCAGCTCATCGAGCCGGTGGGCCGAGGAGTGCGGTTGACCGTGGCCGGCGAAATCCTGGTCGAGCACGCCGAGGTGATCCTGCGCCAGATCGACCGGGCCGAGGCGGCCCTGGCGGCCACCCGATCGGAGATCGTCGGTGTCGCCAAAGTGGCCACTTTCCAGACGGCCGCAATCTCGCTGCTCCCGGATGTGTTGCACATCATGGGGGAGCGGCATCCCGGACTCACGATCTATCTTTCCGAGATCCAGCCGGATTCAGGCACCGCGGCACTGCTGGCGCGCGAGTTCGACCTCGTGCTCGGTGAGCAGTACCCAGGTCATGAGTCGCCGCCGGACGCCGGCATCGACCGACGTCCGCTACTGAGTGATGCTTTGCGTCTCTATGTGAGTCCGCGACTGCGAGGAGTTACGACACGATTGGACTTGGCGCACTTCGCGGATCTGCCGTGGGTTCTGGAACCGAAGGGAAAGCCGGCTCGCATCTGGGCAGAATCCGCCTGCAAAGCGGCAGGTTTCGAGCCGAACGTGCGTTACGAATCGGCTGATCTGTTGGTACACGCGAGACTGGCGGAGACCGGCCATGCGGTCGCGGTTCTGCCCGACCTGGTCTGGGAGACGCGCCGACCCGAGGCCGAACTCGTCGATCTACCGGGCCGGCCAGACCGCCAGGTGTATACCGCGGTACGTACGGGTGCAGAGACGCGCCCGGTACTGGTGGAGTTGCGGAGCGTCCTGGCGGCAGTCGCCAGCCGGCATATGTCGTCGGACACCTCGGCGACGGCGAATGGGCGGTGAAGTGTGACCCGAGGTCTTGGCACCCGCATCTGGACAGTCGGGCACTTTACGTTCTGTCCGCCATGGCACGGACGCATGTGACAGTTTGCCGATATGGCTCGTGTTCCAGGGCGCAGCACTCTTGTTCGGCACGAGGCGACCTGCCGGCCAGCAGGGGCCGTGCACGAGAACTGAACCCGGTACCGATCTGAGTCGCGGGGGAGCGGTATGTCGAGTAACAGGTGGGCCAATCTGTCCGTCGACTACATGGCGCGGGATTCGTTGCGCTCACCGTCGCAACCGTGGTGTTGTGTGCGATCTCGCCGCTGTTCATCAAGAAATCCTCGACCGCTGCTGGGAGCACTGTGGTACCGGACAGCCAGCCGTGACAAGGTGCAGCCCGGATGCGTGGCTCAGTTGTGGGGAAGTATCGGCGCGCGCACGTAGAGACGTGTTGCATCACATATCGCATCACGCCGGTGGTGGGTCATCCCAACCTCGCAGCAGGAGCAGCGCGGCCAACCGCTGCGAGTTGGTCTGCAAACTGGTGCCGACGAGTTGGTCGATTTTCCTCAGGCGGTGTCGAACGGTGTTGGGATGCGTGTGAAGGATGACGGCAGCCTCTTTGATATCGCCGCCGCAATCGAGCCAGGCGCGCAACGTAGACGCCAGAGGTATTCTGCCACAGTGTTCTTCGCGAAGTATCTGCCGTAGCTCGTCGTGCTCGATAGATGCGACCGCCGCAGCGGCACGCCGCAAGACGACCGTGTCCCACACCTCGTCGTAGGTTCCGACAGAACGACCGAGAGCGCACACCGCGTGCAGTGCCTCAGTGGCCTCCAGTCGGGCTGCCGGCAGTGACTTGTTGTCCGATATGGTTCTGCTCGCGGCCATCCGGCCCGGTGCGGATGCGGCCCCGAGGCCGCGGAGCCACTCCCATCCGCCGGGCCCAGGTCGTTCCGGCACTATCGCGAAGGTCGCGCCGTCGAGATCTGCGAGTATCGGATCCGGCCAGGACCTCTTGCGGAAGAAGGTTTGCCAAAGTGCGACATCGTCGGCCGACGTTGCCCCAGACAGGCTCTGCAGTGCGACAACTCGTTTGGATTGCGAAGGCGGCTCCCACCCGCTGGACGAATCACCGGTGCTGCCACTCAGCGCCGCACGGACGCTTGCGAGGGTATGACGTCCGGCCCTATCTCGGCTGGCGATGAGCTGAACCAAACTCACGGCCGCGGCAGTTCCGGTTGTTCTCAGCTGCATTTCCAACTGCGCGTCGAGCGTGCCGTCCCATATCGCCCAGATGGAGCCCACGGCTTGGCCACCCACACGTAGTGGAACGACGAGACGCTGAAGAAATCCGGGCTCGAGAGCAGGGACGATGAACGGCCGTACGTCGTGGGTCAACCGCTTCAATACACCGGTGGCACGCAATCGCCCCAGCACGGCGGGAGGTACCGCGCGACGCATGATCGTAGAGGTCCGCGTGCTGTCGACACCGTCGGTTGTCGCCGAATAGGCAACTACTCGACTATGGGCGTCCTCGATGGTCACCGGTGCGCCGAGCGTGGCCGCAAGAGCGTCGGCGACCGCGAACAATTCTTGTTGCGCAGTCGATTCCGTCTTCAGCCCCGGCTCATCACGATCCATCAGACTGTGCACGAGCCAGACGAGGTGGGACCATTCGGCCTGCGGGGCAAGCTCGGCCAGGCTGATTCCCAGTTCTTGGCAGAGCGCACCCGTGGCCGCCGAGGCAACTTCGCGGACAACCACGACTCCAGCACCGGCGGATGCGGCAAGTGTCACCGCCTCCGCTTGCTGATCGGAGTTCGCCGCAGTCGGAGCCGCGATCAGCGATCCAGGCTTCGGTTGCGCCGAATCGCCATGAAAGTGAACTGAAGACACCGAGGTGCGGCGGCCGTACGAAACCACCGAGACTACTCCCGCGGCCGTCAACTCACTGAGGTCTACGCCACCGGTCACGTCCTTCATTGTACGAACAACATCGCTACCGGTTGAATCGTTGTTCGGCTCGGACAGCGATCCAGAGATGGTCGGGCTGCACCATGGATTCATGAATGGTCGACAGTTCGGACATCAACAGCGGGTGGCTGTCATCGGCGCGGGCATGGTGGGTCTTTGCACCGCCTGGTACCTGCAGGAACGTGGCGTCGAGGTGACGGTGATCGATGCCGACGGTGTGGCGGCAGGGTCGAGTTGGGGCAACGCCGGGTGGCTGACGCCCAGTATCGCGACTCCGCTACCTGAGCCCGCGGTTCTCAAATACGGCGTGCGTGCGTTGGTGAGTCATGCCTCGCCCGTTTATGTTCCGCCGTCTGCCAATCCGCGTCTGATCCGCTTTCTTCTGCAATTCGTGCGTAACAGCACCGCGTCACGGTGGCACAAGGCGATGCAGGCATTGATCCCGCTCAACAGGGACGCACTGGCCGCATTCGACGAGATGGAAGTCGATTCGGCGGAGAAGTCCGCGCCCGCCGCACCGTTCATCGCGGCATACCGCACCACCGCGGACCGGAAAACGCTCCTCGATGAGTTCGACGAGATCCGGGCCGCGGGCCAGCACGTGAACTTCGAGATCCTCGATGGTGATACCGCCCGGGCCGAGGAGCCTGCGTTGTCGTCAGAAGTGAACGCGGCGATCAAGATCCTCGACGAGCGTTTCCTCAATCCCGCCGCATACGTGCATGCTCTCGCCGATCAGGTCCGCGCGCGTGGCGCACGGATCGTGACCGGGCGGACGGTCGACGAAATCCGGGATACCGGGACGGCCGTTGTGGTCGCGGGCGAGCAGTTCGACGCCGTGGTGGCCGCGACCGGAGCACGGTTGAACACCTTGCTGCGGCCGTTTGGGGTGAAGCGGTTGGTACAAGCGGGCCGGGGATACAGTTTTACCGTCAAGGTGGACCATCTCCCGAAGGGGCCGGTGTACTTCCCGACACAGCGTGTGGCCTGTACACCGGTGGGTGACCGGCTGCGCATCGCCGGAATGATGGAGTTCCGCGATGTGGACGCGCCGATGGATCCCCGGCGTATTCACGTGTTGCGCAACGCGGCCGGCGAACTGTTGAACGGAGCGCACCTCGACGTTCGCGAGGATGAGTGGGTAGGGGCGCGTCCATGTACGGCCGACGGTCTGCCGCTCATCGGCGGCACATCGAGTCCCCGTGTCTTCGCCGCCGGTGGACACGGAATGTGGGGGATCACCCTCGGCCCCGTGACCGGAAAGTTGATCGCCGAGATGATCACCACGGGCCGGACACCCGAGGCCCTTCGCGCAGTAGATCCGCTCCGTTGACGAGAGAGAAGACCATGACCGAACTCACCCGTATCGCCTCTGCAAATGCGCCTGCCGCAATCGGTCCGTATGTGCAGGCAGTTGCCCATGCCGGACTGCTCTACTGTTCGGGAGCGTTACCTATCGATCCGGGCACGGGATCGATCGACGTGACCGACCCGGCGGACCAGGCGCGGCAATGCCTGACAAACTTGACCGCGGTGTGCGCCGAAGCCGGGACTGCGTTGAAGCGCGCCGTGCGCACCACGATCTACACCACCGACCTGAGCGCTTTCGGGGCTATCAACACCGTCTACGCGGAGTTCTTCGACGGAGAGGTCCCTGCCCGCACCACGATTCAAGTCGCGGCACTGCCGATGGGCGCAACTGTCGAGATCGACGCGATTGTCGCTTTGGCCTGACTTTCGGCAAGGAGACCGGTACGCAGAGTATCCACCCGGATGACATCCACCCGGGTGGATACTCGTCCTCAATCCTCCTTGAGGATGGGCTGATTCACCGCGGGGGAGCCTTCTTTACCCGTGCGAGAAGTGGCGCGTACTCAGGCTCGCGACCGTAGATCCGCGACCAGATGTGCAGTCGTTCCAGGCTCATCGCGGGCAGGCGGTGTTGGTTCTGCACCACGATATGCAGGATTCGGTGGATGGCGGACAGGAAATCACCGCAGCCCAGGTCCACGAACACCGCTGTGCGGTCTTCGTGACTCAGTCGGGCGCCGACTCGGTCGGCCAACTCCCAAGCCAGTTGGCTTTCGGTCACCTTGGTCATGCTGGCACTCGCCATATCCGTGACGCTTTGTCTACCAGCCGCGTTCGGCCAGGCGGTGCGGTGCCGCGATGTCCTCGACGTTGATGCCGACCATCGCCTCACCGAGTCCGCGCGACACCTTGGCCAGCACGTCGGGATCGTCGTAGCAGGTGGTGGCCTTCACGATCGCCGCGGCACGCGCCGCCGGATCGCCGGACTTGAAGATGCCCGACCCGACGAACACACCCTCGGCGCCGAGTTGCATCATCATCGCCGCATCGGCCGGGGTCGCGATGCCGCCGGCGGTGAACAGCGTGACCGGCAGCTTGCCGGCCCGGGCCACCTCGGCCACCAACTCGTACGAGGCCTGCAGTTCCTTGGCGGCGACGAACAACTCGTCCTCGCTCAGCGAGGTCAGCCGACGGATCTCCGCACCGATCTGGCGCATGTGCGTGGTCGCGTTCGACACGTCCCCGGTGCCGGCCTCACCCTTGGAACGGATCATCGCCGCGCCCTCGGTGATCCGGCGCAGCGCCTCGCCCAGGTTGGTCGCACCGCACACGAACGGCACGGTGAAGCGCCACTTGTCGATGTGGTTGGTGTAGTCGGCCGGGGTCAGCACCTCGGACTCGTCGATGTAATCCACCCCGAGGGACTGCAGGATCTGCGCCTCGACGAAGTGCCCGATACGGACCTTGGCCATCACCGGAATGGTGACCGCGGCGATGATGCCGTCGATCATGTCCGGATCGCTCATCCGCGACACCCCGCCCTGGGCGCGGATGTCGGCGGGTACCCGCTCCAGCGCCATCACCGCGACCGCACCGGCGGCCTCGGCGATCCGGGCCTGCTCGGGGGTGACGACATCCATGATGACGCCGCCCTTGAGCATTTCGGCCATACCGCGCTTCACCCGCGCCGTACCGGTCTGCACATCTCCCGAATCTGGCGACATGACGTAAGTGTGTCCAAGGGCTCGTCGGGAATCGAAGGGCTGACTGTCGACTATTTTCCGGACGTCTCTGACATGTTGTCCACTGTCTGCCGGTGGGTCGCTGCCCGGTTCGGATCGAATCGCCGTCATTCCGCTCGGAATTCTGGGTTTCCGCTGGTCGGGTGGGCGGCCTATTCGAACGGACGGCGGAACCGGCAGCAGGTGATCACCGGCCGGCCGGTCAGTGCGCCGTCAGAATCGCCGCCAGTACGGCGGCCTCACTGATCTCGGGACGCTTGGTGGCCGTGAGGAGGGTGAGTGTTCCCTCGGCGGCCAGGTCCTTCAGATGGGACAGGGCGGCGGCAGGCTGCGGATCATCCAGCTCGGCGGTGTACCGCCGGCTGAATTCCTCGTACAGGTCGGGGTCATGGTGATACCAGGTGCGCAGCTCGGGTGAGGGTGCGACCTGCTTGCACCACTCATCGAGGTGCGCCCGGCTCCTGCTCACGCCCCGAGGCCACAATCGGTCCACCAGAACCCGGGCGCCGTCGTCGGGCAGTGGGTCGTCGTAGATGCGGCGCACCTGTACTCGATCTCTCATCGCACCCTCGAAGGTCGGCCGGCGAGTCCGTGACGGCAGCTTAGTTCGACACCCCTTCCATCCGCCGCGTTGATGCTCAGCGCAGATCGATCAGGCGCTGCACCGGGCTCTCGGTCAGGTGCGAGCCCAGGTCGAGGACGTTGTCGAACACGGCGGCGGCGCCGGCCTCCTCTAACTCGCCGCGGGAGACGCCGCCGCTGAGCACGCCGATACACGTCACCCCGGCGGCCACGCAGGCCCGGGCGTCCCACACCGCATCGCCGACGAACACGGCACGCTTCGGACCGACTCCGGCTCTGTCCAAAGCAATCTCGACGATGTCGGGTTCGGGCTTGGCGGTCTCCACATCCTCTGCCGAGGTGACCACCGAGATCAGGTCGTCACGGTTGAGCACTTCACGCAGCATTGCCAACTCATCCTCCGGCGCGGAGGTCGCCAGCACGACCTGCAGGCCCAGCGCCTCGATACGCTCCAGGATCTCCCGCCCGCCCGGCAACGGAGACAACAACGAGGAGGTCTCCTCGTAGTGCCGGCTGTGCAGCTCCTTGAGCTGTTTGCGGACGTCGTCGTCCACATCGGCAGCCAACGTATCGAGGAGCTTTCCGCCGTCCATGCCGATCGACCGGTGAATCTGCCAACTCTGCACCGGGATTCGCAGCTCGCTGAACGCGCGGTGCCACGCGTGCACGTGCAGATAGTTCGAGTCGACCAGGGTTCCGTCGACGTCGAACAGCACGGCAGGGGGACGCTCGCTTCCGGACACGGCTTCAAAATGCCCGCTCGGCGCCCTGCCAAACCTGCTGCTTTCGTAGTCGACGTTTGAGGCGCCGCACCCGGGCAATCCAAGCGCTCGTGAGTGAGTGGGAATGTGTGATCGTCGGCGGCGGCGCCGCCGGACTCAGCGCTGCCCTGGTTCTCGGCCGGGCCCGCCGCCGGACGCTGGTGGTCGACGCCGACCGGCAGAGCAACCGTGCCGCCCAGACCATGGGGGGTGTCCTCGGTTTCGACCGGCGGCCGCCGGCCGAGCTGTACACCAAGGGGCGGGAGGAACTGGCCGCCTATCCGACCGTCCGCTACCGGAACACCGAGGTGCGCCGCGGGATGCCGGTCGACGGTGGGTACGCGCTCGATCTCGACGACGGGCAGACGGTCTACGGCCGCCGTGTCCTGCTCGCGACCGGAATGGATTACACGCCGCCGGACTTGCCGGGCGTGGCGGAGTTGTGGGGCGCATCGGTGTTCCAGTGCCCGTTCTGCCACGGCTGGGAGATGCGGGACAAACGTCTGGCCGCGCTGGCCTCGGGGGCGGAGGGCGTCCACGCGGCGCTGATGTTGCGCGGCTGGAGCGACGACGTCGTGCTGCTCACCGACGGCCCGGCGGACCTGGATCCCGCTGGTCTGCAGCTGTTGGCCCGGGCGAAGGTGCCGGTCGAGCAACGCCGGGTCGCCGAACTGCACCACTGCGGCGGCACGTTGTCGGCGATCGGATTCACCGACGGTGACCGGCTGGAACGCGACGGTCTGCTGGTGGAGGCGCCCTTGCGGCAGCGCTCCCCGCTGGCCGAGCAGCTGGGCGCTGCATGCACACCCAACCCGGACGCCGGCGTGCTGGCCATCGACGCGCTGCACCGCACCGAGGTCCCCCACGTATTCGCCGCCGGCGACCTGTGCGCCGAACAACCCCACCTCGCCGGGGCGATCGCGGCGGGCTCGCAGACCGCGATGATCGTCGTGCAGAGCCTGTTGGCCGACGAATTCGGCTTGCCGTACCCGCCCGACTGACGACCGCACACATCAGCGAGGACAATCACACCCAAGACGTAGGTCATGGTCATCACCGCGCTGGGAGGTGGACCGATGGACTGGCTCGCGGCAACGGAGTCATGGTGGGGTAGATTCGCCCTCACCCGAGGGATCGCCGCCATCTACCTGGTCGCCTTCCTGTGCGCGGCCCTGCAGTTCCGCGGCCTGCTCGGCAGCAACGGCATGACCCCGATCCCGAAGTTCCTGGCCCGCAGCTCCTTTCGTGCCAAGCCCAGCATCTTTCACTGGCACTACACGGACCGCTTCTTCGCCGCCGTGTGCTGGGCCGGGGCCGCGGTGTCGGCGGCACTGGTCCTCGGACTGGGCGACGCCGTGCCGCTGTGGGCGGCGATGCTGCTGTGGTTCGGGCTGTGGGTCGCCTATCTGTCCATCGTCAACGTCGGGCAGTGCTGGTACTCCTTCGGTTGGGAGTCACTGCTGCTGGAGGCCGGCTTCCTCGCGGTGTTCCTCGGCAACGACGAGACCGCACCCCCGCTGCTGGTGCTGTTGCTCGCCCGCTGGCTGCTGTTCCGTCTCGAGTTCGGCGCCGGGCTGATCAAGATCCGCGGCGATCGCTGCTGGCGCGACCTGACCTGCCTGTACTACCACCACGAGACCCAGCCGATGCCCGGGCCGCTGAGCTGGTTCTTCCACCGGTTGCCCAAACCCCTGCACCGCGTCGAGGTGCTCGGCAACCACATCACCCAGCTGATCGTCCCGTTCGGACTGTTCGCGCCGCAGCCGGTGGCCGGCATCGCGGCCACCATCATGATCGTGACGCAGCTGTGGCTGGTGGCCTCCGGTAACTTCGCCTGGCTCAACTGGCTGACCATCGTCCTGGCCTGCAGCGTTCTCGACGACACCATGTTCGCCGCGGTGCTGGGCGTGACGACCCCCGCGGACGCGCCGACCTCGGTGCCCACCTGGTTCGGGGTCCTCGTCCTCGGGTTCACCGCGCTGGTCCTGGTGCTGAGCTGGCGGCCCGCCCTCAACCTGTTCTCCCCGCACCAGCGGATGAACAGCACCTTCGATCCGCTGCACCTGGTCAACGCCTACGGCGCGTTCGGCAGCGTCGGCAAGACCCGCTACGAGGTGGTGATCGAAGGCACCGCCGACACGGTCATCTCGCCGCACACCGAATGGCGCGAATACGGATTCAAGGGCAAGCCCGGGGACCCCGCCCGGATGCCGCGGCAGTGGGCTCCCTATCACCTGCGCCTGGATTGGCTGATGTGGTTCGCGGCGCTGTCCTCGTCCTACGCCCGGCCCTGGATCGGCCAGCTGCTGAAGGGGTTGCTCTCGAACAACCGCGACATCGTGAAACTGTTGGGCCACAACCCGTTTCCCGATCAACCACCCACCCACGTGCGGGCGCTCCTGTACGAGTACCGGTTCACCACCGGGAAAGAACTGCTGGGCGACCGGGCGTGGTGGCACCGCGAACTCATCGGTGACTACCTGCCACCCGTCGACGCCGACCGGGTCCGCAGGTTCGTGTCCTGACAGCTGTGGGTATCCCGTGCCCGCGGCAGGGCCGCTGAGGGCGGGAGGAAGCGATGCTGGGCTGGCTCGATCGTGTGCAGCAGCGCAGCCGGGCGGCCGGCTTCGTCATCGCGGTCATCTACAAGTACGTCGACGACCAGTCCAACTACCTGGCCGCGCTGATCACCTACTACGCATTCGTCTCGTTGTTCCCGCTGTTGCTGCTGCTCACCACGGCGCTGGGGGTGCTACTGCGGGAACGGCCCGAGTGGCGTGAGCAGATCGTGGACTCCGCAATCAGCCAGCTGCCGTTGCTCGGCAACCAGCTCAGTGAGCCCAACGCGCTCAGCGGCGGCACGGCCGCGGTGGTGATCGGCATCGCCGGCGCGCTCTACGGCGGTCTCGGCGTCGGCACGGCGGTGCAGAACGCCATGGACACCGTGTGGGCGGTGCCCCGGTACGTACGGCCGGACCCGATCAAGGCCCGTCTGCGCAGCCTGATGTTGTTGATCGTGTTCGGGTCGGCGTTGATCGCCACGACCCTGCTCACCGCGATCGGGCGGAGTTGGGCCGCCCTCGGCATTGTCGGGACCGGAGCCGTCGTATTCGCCTCGCTGGTCCTCAACACCACGGTCTGCGTCGCCGTGTTCCGGGTGTCCACGGTGCGGGAGTTGAGCATCCGGCAGGTACTGCCCGGGGCGGTGGTCGCCGCGGTGTTGTGGCAGCTGCTGCAGTGGTTCGGCGCGACCTACGTCGCCCGCGTGGTCGCGTCGGCCAGTGTGACCAACAGCGTGTTCGCCATCGTGCTGGGTCTGCTCGCGTTCCTGTACCTGGTGGCCACCTCACTGTTGGTGTGCGCCCAGATCAACGCGGTGCGCGTGGACCGGCTGCACCCGCGGGCGCTGCTGACGCCGTTCACCGACAACGTCGACCTGACCGTCGCCGACCGCCGCGTATATACCGGACAGGCCGAAGCCCAGCAGGCCAAGGGATTTCAGCGGGTCGACGTCAGCTTCGACGAACCCGGCACCGCGAACGATCCGGGGGACAACGTTTGCCCCGGGCGCGGCGAGGGTACCGCCGAAGCTGACCGTGAGAGAGGGGAATCCGCGTGAGTGTCACCAGTCGTGCCCGGTCGATCACCCGCTTCGGGGTGAAGGTTCAGCGTCGGATCGTGATCGTGCAGGCCTTGGTGTGGCCCACGCTGATCGTGACCGGGGCGGCAGTCGGCACCGCGGCGGCCCTCGCCGTCAGGCACCGCCGAGACACGGCGCCCTGGTCCCCGGATGCTGTCCCGGACTGAGCACGCGGGGCACCGTCCACCGACGATGACCTGACCGGTGTCGGACGCCGACGCGGGCGATCAGGCGAGCATGTCCGAGCACGAGTCCTCATCGCCGAGCACGCCGGTACGGAACGCGTCGATCCGGGCGAAGCCGGCGGGTGCGGCCTTGCCGTTGACGTCACTGGCGGCGAGGCCGTTGGTGAGTAGCCCCGCGACCGCCTCGTCGAGGTCGCCCGCAGTCAACGCCACGGTGTTCCCGTCGGGGGTGCGCACCTCCCGTGCGAGCTTTCGGGTGGCGACTCCGGTGAGGCAGGCTGTGCGTAGGCCTGCCGTGGCGCCGTCGAGGGCCAGGCCGCGTGCATTCTGGAGCGACAACATCTGGCGTGAGATCAGCACGGAGTACGCGGTGTTGTCACCGGTCAGGCCCGCCGGGCCCGCGGACGCCGCGCCGAGTTTCTTCAGGCCGGCGAGGTCGACCGCGAGGGTGTTGGTGGCCGGGCAGAAGGAGACCGGCGGTGTCGCCCGCACTCCCGCGCACTTGGCCGCAACGGCGCTGTCGAAGACGAGCTTCGGTTCCTCGGATATCGCGAACAGGATATTCATCGCGGCGACAACCGATTTCACCGACTCCCGCGAGACCGGCCAGTTACCGGTCTGGCCGCGTTGCAGAGCAACCGGCAGGTCGCCGCGCCGCTGCCGGACCTCCTCGACGGTGATCTGGCGACATGTCGCCGGGCCGCCGGTGAAGCCGAACTGGAACGCCGACACCCGTTCGAAGGCCGAACCGTGTTCTCCACCGGCGGCCATCACGCGATCGCGGGTGAAGATCGGGTCGCGGAACGAGATCACGCTGGCGAGCAGGGCGTTGAGTCCGTTGCCGGTGGACAGCCTGAAGCGCTGTGAATCGCCCTCGGCCACCCAGCGCATATACGCGCCGGCGAAGCAGTCGGCCTGCTGCTCGGCCACCAACACCGGTGTGTTCGGTTGGTTCAGTTCGGCCTGGTACTGCACCGAATGGCCGTACTCGTGAGCGAGGACCATGCCGACGGACATCTCGCCGTAGGTTTTCTCCAGGGCGGGCAGTAACACGCCGCGGTCCCAGCCGATGGAATTGTCCGGCGGGCAGAACGCAGCATTGACCAGGCCGGCGGTGCTCTCCCCGCAGAACGTGATGGCGGAGCGGGTCTTCCTCGCATCCCAGGACAGCAGCTTGCGGACCGGCCGGAAAGGGGAGTCGAAGGTTTCGGCGAAGGCGCCGTTCCAATAGTCTTCGACGTCGCTGACGGCGGCCACCGCCAATCGGTCGATGGGTCCGTTGTCGGTGTTGGCGACGGCCCGCGACGGAATGCTCGCGCCCGGCCGCAGGCCCGACGGGCCGTCCGTGACCGGCATGCCGCCGACGGTGAACGGGTCGGCGTTTTCCGAGGTGGTCGCGGCGCAGGACATCGTGAGCACGGCCACCACCGCGACGGACGCGCGGGCGAGCCGTCCCGAGGAGGTGCGTCCACGGTCGTCGGCGCTGCGGAACCGGCCCCTTGCGGAGGTCGAGAAATGAACGTCGATGACCAGACATCCTTCCCCTAGCGCGGGCGTGCGACTCGAGAGCACGTTACCAGTGGCAGCCGCGCTACACCTCAAATACGGTGCGCAACAACGTCATGCGGCAACGCCGTGGCTTCCCGTCGGGTACCGGCCTGCGCCTTACCGTACTCCCGGCCAGCGCACACGAGATGTGGAATGGCGTTGTCGACGGCTTTTGCGAAGATGCCGGAACATGAGCGATCCGGCGGCGATCCGGACCGAGTGGCGGCAGATCATGAACCGGTACCTCCGCCGGCCGGCGGCACGGCAGAATCAGACCCGTGAGCAAAGTCGTCATCATCACCGGCGCCGGCAGCGGCATCGGCCGCGCGACCGCGCGAACACTTCTGGACGCGGGGCACCGGGTGGTCCTGGCGGGCCGGCGCCCCGAACAGCTGACCGAGACGGCGCACGGCGCGTCCGCCGCGCTGGTGGTGCCCACCGACGTCACCGATTCCGGCTCGGTGCGCGCGCTGTTCGAGCAGACCGTGTCGGCATTCGGCCGGGTCGATGTGCTGTTCAACAATGCCGGCACCTTCGGTCCGTCGGCCTCGATCGCCGATATCGACGACGAACAGTGGCACGCCGTCTGGCGCACCAACGTCGACGGCGCGGTGTTCTGCGCACGCGAGGCCGCGCGCATCATGACCGCCCAGTCCCCGCGCGGCGGACGGATCATCAACAATGGATCGATCGCCGCGCACCGTCCGCGCCCCAACAGCCTGGCCTACGCGGTGACCAAGCACGCGATCAGCGGACTGACCGCCTCGATGCTGCTCGACCTGCGCGACCTGGATATCTGCGTCACGCAGATCGACATCGGCAATGCCGCCACCGAGATGACCGGCGGCTTCACCGAGGCGAGCTTCGATGTCAAACACGTCGGGGAGATGATCTCGCACATCATCGATCTGCCGCTCGACGTCGACGTGCCCACGTTGACCGTGATGGCGCGCCGGATGCCCTATGTCGGGCGGGGTTGAGATGAGCGCACCGCGCTATGTCGTGAACTGCTCGATCCTGCTCACCGAACTGCCGCTGCTGCGCCGTCCGCAGGCGGCCCGCGACGCCGGTTTCGGCGCGGTCGAGTTCTGGTGGCCTTTCGAGCGCGCCGTCCCGGCCGACAGCGAGGTCGAGGCGTTCATCGGTGCGGTGACCGACGCCGGTGTGGCGTTGAGCGCGCTGAACTTCGCCGGCGGCGACATGGCGGCGGGGGAGCGCGGACTGTTGTCCCTCCCGGCCCGCCGCCAGGAGCTGCGTGACAACGTCGACGTCGCGTTCGGTATCGCAGATCGGTTGGGTACCAAGGCCTTCAATGCGCTCTACGGCAACCGGCTCGGCGATGTCCCGGCGTCCGAGCAGGATACGGTCGCGGCCGAGAATCTTGAGCACATCGGGCGACTGGCCGAGCGGGCCGGTGCGGTGATCCTGGTGGAGCCGCTCAGCGGGGTGGATGCCTACCCGTTGCGGACCGCCCGCGACGTCATCTCGGTGATCGAGCGGGTGAGCGGTGTGACGTCGCTGCGATTGCTGGCCGACCTGTATCACCTGAGCGTGAACGGCGACGACATCAGCGCAGTCATCGACGAGTACGGCGATCGGATCGGGCACGTGCAGATCGCCGACGCGCCCGGCCGGGGTGCCCCGGGCACCGGCACCGTGGATTTCGGCCGCCACCTCGCGGACCTGCATCGGCGCGGTTACCGCGGCAATGTCAGCCTGGAATACCGGGATGACGGCGCGGACCCGTTCGGATGGCTGCCGCGAGCGCAGCGCGGCGCGGACCTGTGGGAGCAGGCCGGGAAATGAATCAGAGCCGGGGCCCGTTGGGGCCACCGGCTCTGGTCTGCGCGATCGTCGAGATCAAAATCAGCGAGCGGAGTCCTGGAACTCGTAGCGCTGAGCCACCGCGATCAGTTCTTCACGAACCGTCGAGTCGGGCATGGCGTTGATCCGCGCGTAGAGGCGACGCCGATTGTTGGCGCGCTTCATGTTGTCGCGAAACTGCGCGAAAGACATTCTTCTCACTCCTTGAGTGCCCTGGATCACAGGGCATTTGGTTGGTCTCACTGGTCGTCAAGCGGGGGTCACCCGACTTGATCAACACCCAATGCTCCGTGTTAATTCTGGGTAAAGCAACTTAATCGGTGTGAGTTTGGATACAACAGAAGCCCATTCGCGGCGTATGGAGTGCGCCGCGTCACACCGAGCGCAGCGTCAGCAGTGTGATCTCACTGGGGGCGAACACCCGAAAAGGCGGTCCCCAGAACCCCGTTCCGCGGCTGGTGTACAGCTGGGTGCGCGCACCGTGGCGGCTCAGCCCTTGCACCGCAGGCTGATCGAGGCGGACCAGCACGTTGAACGGCCAGATCTGCCCGCCGTGGGTGTGCCCGGAGATCTGCAGATCCACCCCCGCGGCCACCGCCTGCGGAATCTGCTTGGGCTGATGGGCGAGCAGCAGCACCGGCAGCGCCGGGTCGGCGCCCGCCAATGCGGTGGCCAGATCCTCGCCGTGCCCGTGCACTCCGGAACCCTGTGCGGTCGCGTCGTCGACACCGGCGATGACCAACCGGTCCCCGCCCCGCTCGATCACCAGGTGCCGGTTGTGCAGCGCCGACCAGCCGATGCTCTCCATGTAGTCCAGCCAGCCCTGCGCCTCGTTGAAATATTCGTGGTTGCCCGTCACGTAGACCCGCGCCGCGCTCGCCCGCACCGACGCCAGCGGGCTCGCCTGATTGCGGCGCCGCTGGACCGTTCCGTCGGCGATGTCACCCACGTGGCAGACCACGTCGGCATCGAGGTCGTTGACCCGGGCCACCATGTCCGCCGACCACTGCGCGCGGTCCAGCGGTCCGTAGTGGGTATCGGTGATCATCGCGACCCGTAGACCATCCAGCCCGCGGCCCAGCCGGGGGATCTGCACCTCGATCGGCCGCACCCGCGGCACCCGCATCGCCTCGACGTAGCCCCAGACCAGCAGCGCGGCCGAGACCACGAGCACCGCCGCGGCGATCACGCGGGACCGCACCGGGTCCTCGACGCCGGCGGCCAGCAGCACCAGGTGCGCCACATTGCCCAGCACCGACCAGACGAAGAGCACCCACATCACGCCGAGCAGCGCGTCACCCACGGCCGCGGGCAGATCACGATGGCGCCCGTGCCCGGTGAACAGCAGCGTCGGCAGGGCGATCAGCGCCGCGACGAACAGCGCGGTGCCCCCGACCACCACAGCGGTCGGCCAAGCCGCGCCGGCGATCAGCAGCGTCCACCACGGCACGCCGAACAACAGGGCCAGCACGGCGGTCACGACGACGGTGCGGCGCCACCGGCCACCGCGGGGCGGATGCGCAGCTTCTTCGACGATCTCGGCCGGGTTGTCGGTCATCCCTCGACGGTACCGACGGTCGAGCGGTCAGCCGGGCAGCGTTTCCCCGCCGATCGGCGCCAGCACCTCGCCGCTGTAGTAGGAGGACAGCCGGCCGGCGGCGAAGAACACGTAGGAGGGGGCGATCTCGTCGGGTTGGGCCGCACGGCCCATCGGGGCCTGTTCCCCGAAGCTCGCGGTCTTCTCCGCATCCATCGTCGCGGGGATCAGCGGCGTCCAAACAGGACCGGGTGCAACACAATTGACGCGGATACCGCGATCGCGCAGGGCCTGGGACAGCGAGTACGTCAATGCGATGACGGCGCCCTTGGTCGCCGAGTAGTCGATCAATGTCTTGTTGCCGCGTAATCCGTTGATGGAGGCGGTGTCCTCGACGGGGGACTGGTAGGCCACGTTGTTCACCAGGATGTCGAGGCCGCCCAACGCCGCGACGGTGTCGGTGACCACCTGTCGGCAATGTGCCGGATCTGCCAGGTCGCCGGGCAGCGCGACACCTCGGCGTCCCTCGGCCTCGATCAGGCCGACGGTGTGCTCGGCGTCGTCGGTCTCGTCGAGGTAGGCGATCGCCACGTCGGCGCCCTCCTTGGCGAAGGCCGCCGCCACCGCCCGGCCGATGCCGGAGTCACCGCCGGTGATCAGCGCACGTTTCCCGGCCAACAGGTCACGGCCGACGTAGTCGGCCATCTCATCGCGGGGCTGAGGGTCCATCTCGTCGGTGTGCCCCGGGTAGGGGATGGTGCCGTGCGGTGCGGGATCGGATGAGTCGGTGGCAATGGGCCGTTTCATACCCACGGCGCTGCGGGAGCAATCGCGGATGAAATATCGGAACGGCCCCGGGAGGACACACCGGGGCCGTTCCGTGGGGATGGAGCTTCCCGCTCCGTAAAGATCTGGGATTCGTGTGCTGCGGGTGAATCGCGCTCGACGAATGGGTTTCGCACTCAACTGTGGGTCCCGCCGCAAGGGCGAGACCCACAGATGAGGTGTCGGGACTACTTGGCGTTCTCGGCCGTCTCCTGGCGGGCCTCGGCGGCACCTGCTGCCGCTCGGGCGGCCTCGGCCTCGGCTTCCTTCTTCGCCACATCACGCTGGGCGTCGGCCTTGTCCTGCTGGGCCTTGCCCTCTTCCTTCAGGGAGTCGTTGTCGGTGACGATCCCCGCCACTTCCTTGACCTTGCCCTTGACGTCTTCGACCACACCGCTCACGGCATTCTCGGGTCCAGTGTCAGCCATCATGGTTCCTCTCGGTCGATGTTGATCGCTGGCAGGGGATTACCCACAAGATCAGTCGACCAGTCTCCGGAGTGACATAGATCACCATCGGTGTTCAGACCTCCATCCGGGAGCCCACCAGGATGGTCCGGTCCTGCGGCAGGTTGAAGTACCCGGCGGCGTCGGCGGTGAGCAACGATGTCGCGACGAAGAGCCTTTTCCGCCACCCCACCATGTCGGTGTTGTCCCCGGGCACCAGTTCCAGGTGGGACAGGAAGAACGACGCCCGGTCCAGATCGATACCGCCCTCGGTGATTTCGGCGGGCAGCATGTGCAGGGCCGCGGGGACGTCGGGCCGTTCCATGTAGCCGGCGTGGACGAGCACGTGCACGATGCCGTCATCGCGGTAGCCCAGCGCATCCACGGCGATGCGCTCCTCATCGGAAAGGCGCGGCACCGGCAGTGTTTCCACCGACACGATGATCACGTGCTCGTGCAGCACATGGTTGTGCTCGACGTTGGCGCGCATGGCCAGTGGGGTGGTGTCATCGTGGCGGTTGAGGAAGATCGCGGTCCCGGGCACCCGGGTCAGCGCCGGCCGCCGGGTGGCCAGCTCGGCGATGAACGGCCGCAGCGGGCCCTCGATCTCGCGCCGGGCATCGGTCACCAGATGCCGGCCGCGCTGCCAGGTGGTCATCACGGTGAACATGAAGATGGCGATCACCAGCGGCAGCCAGGCGCCGTGTACCAGCTTGGTCAGGTTGGCGGCGAGGAACATCAGGTCGACCGTCAACAGCAGCCCGCCTCCGGAGAGCAGCAACCACAGCGGCCACTTCCATTGCTGGCGTGCGTAATACAGGAACAACAGGGTGGTGATGGTGATGGTGCCGCTGACGGCCATGCCGAATGCGTACGCCAGGGCCGCGGAGGTCTCGAATGCGAAGACCAGCGTCAACACCGCCACCATCAGCACCCAGTTGATCCACGGCACATAGATCTGGCCGATCGCGCGGGCGGAGGTATGCGTGATCCGCAGCCGCGGCAGGTAACCCAGTTGGACGGCCTGGGACACCACCGAGAAGGCCCCGGTGATCACCGCCTGGGACGCGATCACGGTGGCCGCCGTCGCCAGCAGCACCAACGGCAATCGAGCCCACTGGGGGGCCAGCAGGAAAAACGGGGCGGTGTGGGTGTTCTCGTCGAGCAGGAGCAGCGCGCCCTGCCCGAAATAGCTCAGCGTGCAGGCCGGCAGCACCAGACCCAGCCAGCCGACCACGATGGCACGTCGGCCGAAATGGCCCATATCGGCGTAGAGCGCCTCGGCGCCGGTGACCGCCAGCACGATCGCGGCCAGCGCGAAGAACGCGATATGAAAGTGCCCGGCCATGAACGAGATCGCGTGCGTGGGGGACAGCGCGGCGAGAATGCCCGGGTTGGAGGCGATCCCGCCGACCCCGCACGCCCCGATCGCGAGGAACCACAGAATCATCACCGGCCCGAAGAACCGGCCGACGACGGCGGTGCCCTGCCGTTGCACACAGAACAGCGCCACGATGATCACCGCGGTGATGGGCACCACCCAGTCCGCGAGATCCGGCTCCAGGGTCTTGAGTCCTTCGACGGCCGACAGCACCGAGATCGCCGGGGTGATCATGGAATCGCCGAAGAACAGTGCCGCGCCGAAGAGCCCGAGGAAGCCCAGCATGATGGACGTGCGGTGGCCGCGGGTGGCGGCCCCGCGCCGCAGCAGGGTGATCAGCGCCATGATGCCACCCTCGCCGTGGTTGTCCGCGCGCATCACCAGCACGACGTAGGTGAGGGTGACGATCACCATGACCGACCAGAAGATCAGCGACACGACGCCGTACAGGTTGGCCTCGGTCAGCGGCACCGGGTGCGGATCGGCGGGGTTGAAGACGGTCTGCAGCGTGTAGATCGGGCTGGTGCCGATATCGCCGAACACCACGCCCAGGGCGCCGACGATGATCGCCAGGCGCAGCGGCCGAACGGTGTGCGGTGCCTGGACCGGTTTGTCTTCGAGCATGCCCCCAATCATGGGGTGCCGCCGCTGATCGCCGGCGGTTTCGCGGTGATCGGTTGCTACCCGTGGGTGTCCAGCGCCGGGTGCAGAGCCACCTCCTGGGTCTTCACCACGAAGAACACGGTCTGGCCGATCTGCAGGTCGAGATCGGCCAGTGCCGCCGCGGTGATGTCGGCGGCCAGACCGGCCGACCCGTCGGGCTGCTCGGTGCCGCGTACCCGGACGGTGCTGCCGTGCATGTCCACCTCGGCGATCTGCACGGCGAGGACATTGCGCGGGCTCGCGTGCGGGGGCGTCAGATGCACTGCGACCGCGGCGGGCCGGAACAGCGCCACCGCCCCGTCGCCGGGTGCCACGGTCGAGATACCGGAAATCTCTGTGCCCCAAGCCGTCCGAAGCGTGCCCTGGGCGCCGAGCACACCCGGCACCAGGTTGACACCGGCGATCCGGGCGGCGAAGTCGCTGCGCGGAGTGCTGAGCACCTCGCGCACCGGCCCGCTCTCCACCACCCGGCCGCGGTCGATGACGACCACCTGGTCGGCGACGGTCAGCGCGTCGAGCAGATCGTGGGTGACGACGATCGCGGTGCGGCCGGCAGTGCGCAGGACGTCGCGCATCAGGCGGCGCATCGCCGGGGCGGCGGTGACATCGAGGGCGGCCAGTGGCTCGTCGAGCAGCAGCAGACGCGGTTCGGCGGCCAGCGCCCGGGCCAGGGCGACCCGCTGCGCCTGCCCGCCGGAGAGCTGGGCGGGTTTGCGATCGGCCAGGTCGCCGGCGTCGACCGCGTCGAGCCAGTGCCGCGCCGACGCGTTGGCGGCCCGCCGCGGCATTCCCCGGCACCGTGGTGCGTAGCCGACATTGGCCAGCACGCTCAGGTGCGGGAACAGCATCGCCTGTTGCGAGAGCATCGCCACGCCCCGGGCGTGGGTGGGCAGGAAGGTGCCGGTGGCGGTGTCGGTGAGCACGGTGTCATCCACGGCGATGCGTCCGGCGTCGGGCCGCAGCAGGCCGGCGATCAACTGCAGCAACGTCGACTTGCCGGCCCCGTTCGGCCCGAGCACGGCGAGCACCTCACCGTGGGCGAGCGTCACCTCCAGCTCGACACCGCGCTGCTCCAGCCGGGCCTGCACAGCGACACCACTCACTTGAGCCGGATCGTTCGCTCCGCTCACAGGGGACCCGCCAAACGTCTTCCGGCCGAGGCGATCACGATGCCCGCGGCCACCACGATCAGCAGCAGTGAGAGCGCGACCGCGGAGTCGGCATCGGTTTCGCGTTGCAGGTAGATCTCCAGCGGCAGCGTCCTGGTGACCCCCTGCAGGGACCCGGCGAAGGTCAGCGTCGCCCCGAACTCACCGAGGGAGCGGGCGAACGCCAGTACCGCCCCGGAGATCAGCCCGGGCAGCACCAGCGGCAGCGTCACGGTGCGCAGCACGGTGCTCGGCCGGGCGCCGAGGGTGGCCGCGATGCGGTCGTAGCCCGTGCCCGCCGTCCGCAGCGCGCCCTCCAGGCTGACCACCAGGAACGGCAGCGACACGAAGGACTGCGCGAGCACCACCGCGGTGGTGGAGAACGCGATCCGGATGCCCCACAACTCCAGGTGGTGGCCGAGCAGGCCCTGGCGGCCGAAGGTGTAGAGCAGCGCGATGCCGCCCACCACCGGCGGCAGGACCAGGGGCAGCAGGACCAGCGCCCGCAGCACGCGCAGTCCGGGGAACCGGGCGCGGGCCAGCACCAGCGCCATCGGCACCCCGAGTGCCACGCAGACCAGCGTGCTGGTCGCGGCGGTCTGCACACTCAATATCAGGGCCGCGCGCGAAGATTCGGAGCTGATGAGGGGGATGAAGTTGGGCCAGTCGACCCTGCCCAGCAGGGCGATCAGCGGCACCAGCACGAAGAGTGCGCCGACCGCCGCCGGAAGATAGATCCAGGCCGGCAACCCCGGCACGCTGTGTGGGGAGTTGCTCACGGCGCGGCAAAGCCCGCCGCGGAAAGGATCTCGCGACCGTCGGCACTCCTGACCAGGTCGACGAACTGCTGGGCCGCCGTCGGGTCGGCTGCGTCCTTCAGCACGGTGATCGGGTAGGTGTTCACGGCGTCGCCGGCCTCCGGGAATGCGATGGCCGCCACCTGGTCCCGGGCGGCCGCGGCGTCGGTGACGTACACCAGCCCCGCATCGGCTTGTCCGGTGATGATCTTGCCGAGCACATCGGTGACCGCGGATTCCTCACTCACCGGGGACAGTTCGACACCCGTGGCCTTCTCGATCTTCGCGGCGGCCGCCCCGCACGGGACCTGTGGGGCGCACACCACCAGCTGGGTGCCGGGTGCGGCCAGGTCGGCGAAAGAGGTGATGCCCTTGGGGTTTCCGGGCGTGGTGACGATGGTCAGCGTATTGGTGGCGAAATCGACGGGCGGGCCGGCGACGATGTCCGCGTCCACCGCCTTGGCCATGTTGCCGGTATCGGCGGCGGCGAACACGTCCGCGGGGGCGCCCTGGGTCAGTTGGGCGACCAGATCCGACGAGCCGGCGAAGTTGAACGTGACCTTCGTGCCGGGATGGTCCTTTTCGAAGCGGGCTCCGAGTTCGGTGAACGTCTTCTTCAGCGAGGCCGCCGCGAACACCGTGAGCCCGCTGCCCGGGGCGGCCGGCGGGGAGCAGCCGGCCACCAGCAGCGCGACACCCAGCAGCCCGAGGATCGCTTTCACGATGTCCCCGCCGGGGTCTCCACGATGACGTTGGTGGCCTTGACCACGGCGACGGCCAGCGAACCGGGCTCCAGGCCGAGCTGGCGTACCGAGGCCGTGCTCATCAGGGAGACCACCGTGAACGGACCGCACTGCATCTGGACCTCGCTCATCACCTGATCCGAGGTCACCTGGGTGACCAGCCCGACGAGGCGGTTGCGGGCCGAACTGCCGACACCCAGCGGGTCCGCCGGCGGGTTGGCCTGCTCGCGGGCGAACTCGGCGAGCACCTCACCGGCGATCACCTTGCGGCCGGCCTCGTCCTTGTGGGACGCCAGCGCGCCGCCGTCGATCCAGCGGCGCACGGTGTCATCACTGACGCCCAGCAGGGCGGCCGCATCCTTGATCCGTATCTCAGGCATCTGCGCCTCCCTAGCCGCCCTGGATCCGCAAATGCGGATGCAAGGGACTATAGCGCCGACGATGCGGACGCAGGGGAACCGTTACCCGGCGGCCCGGTCGCGCGCCATCTCGGCCGCCACGGCCATCGACGCGGTACGCAGCGCCGCCCAGTCACCCCGCCAACCCAGCAGATGTATCGCCAGGTCGGCGGTGCGCGCCGGTTGATCGGGTGCGCCCAGACCGTCCGCCCGCAGGTTGGGCAGCGACTCGACCAGTCGGAAGACGGCGTCCTCGTCGATCCCGACATCGAGCGTGTCCGGTCCCGTCGGGCTGAGCCCGGCGATCACCCGGTGGCTCAGATCTTGATAGGCCTTGCGCAGTTCGGTGCGCTGCCGGTGGAAGTCATCGAAGTGCGGATCGCGCACCTCGGGCAGCAGATACAGGATGCCCAGGTTCCACGGACTGTCCCAGAGCAGCCTGCAGTCCAGGTAGCTCAGCGCATGTAACAGCACCACCGGGGGTTCGGGCCGGCCGCCCAACTGCTGGGCGGCCTGCAGGGACGACTCCACCGTGCCACTGAGCAGCGTGGCCAGGATGTCGTTCTTGGTGCGGAAGTGGTGGTACAGCGAGGCCTGCCGGATGCCGACGGCCTCGGCGATCTGCCGCGTCGAGGTGGCCGCGACGCCCAGTGTGGTGAACAGTTCCGCGGCGGCGTCGAGTACCTCGTCGCGGGCAGTGGCACCCGGCCGTTTACGCCGCTGGAGGCGGGGCCGTCCGGACGAGGGGGTGCGCACGTGTCGATCCTCCCAGGCGGGCAGGGCCGACACGTGCGCGACCACGCTGCTGTCGGTGCGGCTCAGGGCTGCGCCGTCGTGAGTACGGCCGGGGCGGGCTGTGCGTCGGGTTCCACCTCGACGGGCGCGGCCCGCTTCTCGGTGAACGCGGCGACCACCAGGTAGGCGGCCAGGGACACGGCGCCGGCCAGCAGCGTGGTCCAGCCGTCGGCCCCCGGGCCGACCCACTCGTTGGGGATGTAGAACAGCGTGTTGTCCACCCCGTAGATGGTCGGGGTGAGCACGAAGAACGTCATCCGCACCCCGATGCCGATCAGGATCGCCGCCCAGGCCGCGGCGGCCCCACCGCGGGACCAGTACAGCCCGAGGACGAATGGGACCACCAGGCTGGCCAGCAGCAGGTCGAAGGCCAGGGTCAGCAGGATGCCGGTCTGCGGCACCCGCAGCGCGACCACCGCGGCCAGCACCGCCATCGGCACGGTCGCCCACCGGGTGGCGGTGAGCACCCGCGGGGTCATGATCACCGCGGCCGCGTCGATCTGCAGTACATTGCGGATCAGCACCGCCGCGGTCGACAGCAGGATGCCGCTGATGGTGGTCAGGGTCGCCGCCAGCAGACCGGAGATGACGATGATCGCCAGCCAGGCCGGCGCGTACTGGCCCAGCAGGGTGTAGAGGATCGGCCCGTCGGCCGCGGCGTCACCGACGATGCTGACCGCCGCCAGTGCCACGAACGACAGCGGGAGGCACAGCAGCAGGATGCCCGCCGCCGCGGAGAAGCACGCCTTCTGCGCGCCGCCGGGGGTACGCGCGGAGAACACCCGCTGCATCAGGTCGATGGCGACGAGGTTGCCCAGGCCGAGCGCGATGATGGTGGCCCAGTTGATGACCGCACCGGATTCGCTGGAGGTCAGCTGGCTCAGGTCGCCGGCGCCCATGCCCTCGGGGGCGCTGAAGCCGTGCGTGCCGGCCACCCAGATCACCAGCGACACAACCCCGATGATGTTGACGACCACACAGGTGACCCCGGTGTAGACGGAGGCGAACATGCCACCGGTAATGGTGTAGAGCAGCGCGAGTGGGACGGTGAGCAGGATGCCGAACCAGTAGGAGACGCCGAGGAAACGCTCCAGCAGGAAGCCGACGGCGACCAGGTTGCCGGCCAGCAGAATGATGAAGCTGGCGATGGTCAGCACCGAGGACGCGACCTCGGTGGACCGGCCGAACCGGTTGCGGAAGTACTCCGGCAGCGTCACCACATCGGCGGCGCGCATCCGCTTGGCGAAGAACAAGCCCATCAGCAGCAGGCACAGGGCCAATCCGATCGGCAGGGCGGCACCGGCCCAGAAGCCGAAAGCGGCTGACAGGTCGGCATTTCCGATGGTGGCGTTCGAGTCGACGGGCTGGGCGATCAGGACCGCGGTGACCAGGACGGCGGGCAGTGCGCGCCCGGCGACCAGGTAGTTCGAACAGTCTCCGCGCACCCGGCGCGCGGAGACCACACCGCTGATGGTGAGGATGAGCAGGAAGATGGCTACGCCGGTGATGATCATGGCGGGACTCCATAGGGGGAGTAGGGGCGTTCGGTTGCCCCGGCGCCGTTGCCGGAGGATTGCAGAGCGAAAGCAGAACTAGCGGTGCAGCAATGCGTCTCGCCCGAAGCTGTCCAAAGGCTGTGCGCCTTCGGGCATCGTCACCTCCCCCCGCGCGACCCGGTCCTGGAGATAGCGGAAACTCTGGGCGGTCTGGGCGAACAGGTGCTCACCGGCGACCACCGTCGGTTTCGTCGCGCCGCTGCCGCGGAACGCGTCCAGTGGCGCGACGACGGTGTCGGCATCGACGTTGACGAACAGCGGAAAGGAGTAGCGTTCCTGCGCGACCTTGCGGACCCGGTGGCTGGTCGCGACGAACTCACCGTTGGTCCAGATCTCCAGCAGATCACCGATATTGAGCACGAACGCCCCGTCGATCAGCGGGACGTCGACCCAGTCCCCGGCGGCGTTGAGCACCTCCAGTCCCGGCGCGGTGGGGCGCAGCAGGGTGAAGCATTCGTAATCGGTGTGCGCGCCGATGCCGGGGCGGTCGGCGGCGGCCGGGTCGAACGGGTAGTGGATCAGCCGCAGCTGCGACGGTGGCGCGCTGACGTGCCGGTCGAAACGGTCGGCGGGTTCCCCGAGCGCCACCGCGAAGGCCCGCAGCAGCACCCGCGACAGCGCGAATACCGCGTCGTACCAGGCGGTCACGGCCTCCCGGAACCCGTCCAGCTCCGGCCACTGATTGGGCCCCAGCAGCGGGTGCCCGGCCAGGTGGCGGGGATCGCCGGCGGGCAGTTCGAAGGACAGGTCGAAGGCCTCCTTGGTGTCCACGGTGCCCGCCGAGAACACCTCCTCACCCGGTGGTACGTAGCCGCGGTGGTTGGTGGAGTTACCGATGTACACCTTCTGCTTCTCCGCCTCGGGCAGCGCGAAGAAGGCCGTGGTGCGCTCCAGCAGACCGTCGAACAGCGCCGGGTCCACACCGTGTCCGACGATCTGGGCGAAGCCGATGTCGCGGGCGGCCGCGCCGAGCGCGGCCACCGCATCGCGGTAGCCGGGTCCGGATTCATCGCGCAGTGCGGAGATGTCCAGTACCGGGATGGAGGTGAAGTCGGTGGTCATGATCAGTCCTGTAGTGCCAGTTGGGTTTCGGAATGGTCGCGCGCGATGCTCCATCGGCGCCGAGGGGCACCGCCGTGGTCGGCGACGGTGATCTCGCCGTCACCGAACTCGGGTGCCAGATCGTCGCCGATCCGGAACGGCAGCGTGGACCGGGTGATCACCCATCGGCCGTCGGTCACGGTGCCCAGCGAGATCTCCAGATCGAGCAGGGCGCGCGCGGTGGCCAGATCGGCGACCGCGACCGCCTCGCGCAGTGACATGCCCGGCGCCGGTGTCACATCGGCGCTGCGTCCGCGCAGATAACCGAACTGGTCTCCGACGCGCAGCAGCATGCCCGGCCGTCCGTCGGCACCGGCCAGCGCCAGTTCCAGCCCGTCCGGTGCCGCGTCGGTGGCGATCCAGTCCTCGAAATAGTCACGGCCGATGCCGGTTTCGACCAGGATGCCGTCGGCGAAGTGCAGCAGTCCGCGGTCGGGCAGCGGATCGGCCGGATGCAGGTCCACCTCCCGCCACCAGGTCCATTCCCCGTCACGCTCCTCGAGTCGGCCGGCGAAGGCCTGTTGCCCGCACAGCGCGAGCAGATCCTCGCGGGTGAGTTCGTCGGGCCCGTCGGCACCGATCACCGGCATGTCGGCCGGTGTCCGCAGGTCGAGGTAGAGCTCACCTGCCTGCAACCAGTCGACCTCGGTACCGGTGTCCACGGTGGTGCCGGGTACGACCAGCGCGCGCCGGCTCCAACGCCGACCGCTGAGGTCGGCTCGGGTCGCGGCGGTCCCGGTACCGATACGGCGCAGGTAGCCGCGCCAGTCGCCGTGATGGGTGATGTCCTTACCGGACTCGAATGCCTCTGCGGTGCATCCGAACCCGACCACCTCGGTGCCGTCGGCCAGGGTGGCCCGGCCCAGCGACATCGGGGCGGGCAGCGCGGCCAGGAAGTCGCCGAGCATCGCGGTGCCGATCAGCCACACCTCGCCGTAGATCGCGGCGCCGCCACCACCGGGCGCGACCCTGACCAGGCCGGGTTTGGGCGGCTCGGTGTCCAGCCGCGCCAGCCGGTACTGCGGTGCTGTGTGCACCGGTCCGATCCAGCGTGCCCCGCGGTCATCGAGCTGCCAGGCCAACGGCTGACCGCGCAGGTGCGCACCCACGACCAGCAGCGTGGTGGTGTCCAGGCCGGCCCGCGCCGGCCAGGGTGCATCCGGCGCCGGGGTTGACACCGCGCCGGCCTGAGCGACGCCGTCGGTGGGCAGCGTGACGAGCCGGGCCAGATCCAGCGCCAGCGCATCCGCGCCGGCCCGGGCCACCACGGTGACCCCGAACTGGGTGCCCTGCGCATCGATTCCGGACGGTACCGCGACCGCGCAGAGGTCCATCAGATTGCAGAAGTTGGTGTAGACGCCCATCCGGGAGTTGGCGGCGACCGGGTCGGCGTTCACCTCGGCGATGGTGGGATGGCCGGTGGTGGTCGGGATCAGCAGCGCGTCGCGGTCACCGAGTTCGGCCATGGCGACGGCGGTCAGCTCGGCCAGCCGGACCCGGTCGGCCAGCAGCCGGGTGGCCGGCACCGAACCGGCCGCGGAGACGATGCCCGCCACGGTCGGATCGAGTTCCGGCTCGCCGAGATGCGCGTCGACGAATTCCCCGACCGCCTCATGGCGTTCGGCGACCAGCCCGCCGTCGTAGAGCAGCCGGGCCGCCTCCAGGAACGGGTTCAGGTCGATCTCGACGATCTCGGCACCGGTGTCCGCCAACCGATCCGCGGCGGCCCGGAACAACCGCTCCCACTCCGCGGACAACCCGGGCAGTGCGCGTGGCACCGCGACCCGGGGCCGGGGCGGTGCGGCCAGCGGTGCGTCCGGCGGGAACGGCCGTGCGCCCCCGGCCAGCACACCCATCGCGGTGTCGGCGGTGTCGAGGTCGCGGGCGAACACCGTCACGACGTCATAGGACCGGCAGGCCGGCACCACCCCGTCGGTGGGCACCACGCCGACGGTCGGTTTGATCCCGACGATGCCCTGCAGCGCGGCGGGCACCCGGCCCGACCCGGCGGTGTCGGTGCCCAACGCGATGTCCACCAGGCCCAGGGCGACCGCGACGGCCGAGCCCGAACTGGAACCGCCCGAGATCCGGTCCGGGCGCCGCGCGTCGCGCACCGCACCGTAGGGGCTGCGGGCGCCGACCAGACCGGTCGCGAACTGATCCAGGTTGGTCGCCCCGATGATCACCGCGCCGGCCGCCCGCAGCCGCGTGACCACGCCTGCGTCGGTGACCGCCGGACCGCCGGGGTAACTGGGGCAGGCGGCGGTGGTGGCGATACCGGCGATGTCGATGTTGTTCTTCACCGCCGCGACCAGCCCGGCCAGCGGCGGGGCCGGATCCAGCCGGTCGACCGCCTCGGCGTCGGTCAGAGCATCGGTCAAGGGCCGCAACGTGATCCAGATCTCCGGGCGATCCACCGCGTCGATGGCGGCGTAGGCGGCACGGACCCGCTCGACCGCGGTCATGGCGGGGCTCATGCGGATGCCCCGGTGCCGACGACGACCAGCGGGGTACCCGGATCGACCAGATGCCCGGCCGAGACCAGGACCTGGGTGACCACACCGTCGGACGGTGCGCGCAAAACGGTCTCCATCTTCATCGCCTCCAGCGCCAGCAGCGGCTGGCCGGACACCACCGGATCACCGACGGCCACGTCGACCTTCCACACACTCGAGGAGAACGGTGCGTCGACGCGGTGATCGCCGTCGCCGAGCACGATCTCGGAGCTGGTGACGGTGGCATTGCTCGCGGCCCGTTCGGCGCGGTCGAATTCCCCGGCCCGCTCCCAGGCGTCGCGTTCGGCGGAGAAGGCCGCGGCCTGCTGGGCGCGGAAGGCGGCGATGTCCTCGGCGTTCTCGGCCAGGAACCGGTCATGCTCGGCCAGGGAGAAGGTGCCCTCGCTGATGTCCACCGAACCCCGCCCGGCGGCCATGTCCGCGCGCAGGTCCAGCAGTTCCTCCGCCGACACCGGATACCAGGAGATCCGGTCGAAGAACCGCAGCAGCCAGGGGCTGCCGGACTCGAACGGCGCGGTGTGCCGGTAGCGGCTCCACACCTGGGTGGTGCGGCCGACGAACTGGTAGCCGCCGGGGCCCTCCATGCCGTAGATGCACAGATAGGCGCCGCCGATGCCCACCGAGTTCTCCGCGGTCCAGGTACGCGCCGGGTTGTACTTGGTGGTGACCAGCCGGTGGCGGGGGTCCAGCGGGGTCGCGACCGGGGCGCCCAGATACACGTCGCCGAGCCCCAGGGTCAGGTACTCCGCGGCGAACACCGTGTCATAGACGTCGGCCTGGCCGCCCAAACCGTTGATGCGCCGGATGAATTCGATGTTCGACGGGCACCACGGCGCGTCATCGCGTACCCCGGAGGTGTAGCGGGCGATGGCCTCCCGGGTGGCCGGGTCATCCCAGCTCAGCGGGAGCCGGACCCGGCGGCTCGGGACCACCAGCTCCGAGGAGGCCGGCAGGTCGTCCTCGATCTCGGACAGCAGTTCCAGCAGCCGGGGGACCGGCAGCACATCCGGGTCGACGTGCACCTGCAGCGACCGGATACCGGGGGTCAGATCCAGGATTCCCCTGATCCCGGTGTCGAGCCGGGTGTGCAGCGCGTGGACCCGGGCGCGCAGCGCGAGATCCAGGACGATATCCCCGTATTCGATGAGCACGTTGTCATCGCCGCTGCGCCGGTAGGTGACCGCCGGTGCTCCGTCGGTCCCGGCGCGGCGGCGCAGCACGCCGTCGTCCCCGTCCCCGCCGGCGCGGACGAGACCGGGCGCCGCGGCGGCCCGGCCGGGGCCCAGGTCGGTGCGGGACCCGGCCTCGGCGGCGCGGACCGGGACGAACCGCACGGTGTCACCCGGGCGCAGCTGACCCAACTTCCAGCGCTGCGCCGACACCACGGTGACCGGGCAGACGAACCCGCCGAGGCTCGGTCCGTCGGGTCCCAGCAGGATCGGGGTGTCCCCGGTGAAGTCCAGTGCGCCGACCGAGTACGCGTTGTCGTGGATGTTGGAGGGGTGCAGTCCGGCCTCGCCGCCGTCGGGCCGGGCCCACTGCGGTTTCGGGCCCTCCAGGCGGACCCCGGTGCGGGCGGAGTTGAAGTGCACCCGGTAGGCGGAGCTGTACAGGGTGTCGATGTCCTCGCGGGTGAAGAACTCCGGGGCGCCGTGCGGCCCCTCGGTGACACCGAGTTCCCATTCGGTGCGCAACGCCGGACGCAGTTCCGGTGCGATCGCGCCCGACTCCGCCGTCTCATCGACGGGCTTGGTGCGCAACACATCTCCGATCTGCAGCGCACGGCCGCCGTGTCCGCCGAACCGGCCCAGGGTGAAGGTGGACGCACTGCCCAGGTAGTCGGGCACGTCCAGGCCGCCGGCCAGCAGCACATAGGTGCGCAGGCCCATCGTCTCGGCGGTGCCGACGTCGAGCACCCCGCCGGCGGGGATCCGCACCGGCTCCCACATCGGGGCGGGTAGACCGTCGACGGTCACCAGACATTCGGCGCCGGTGACGCACACCGTGGCGGGATGGCTGAACCGCAGCACGGGACCCGATGCGGTGCATTCCAGTCCGGCCGCGTGCTCGGGGTTGCCCAGGGCCTGATTGCCGAGCCGGAAGGACAGGTCGTCCATCGGCCCGCTCGGCGGCACGCCGACCTGCCAGAGCCCCACCCGGCCGGGCACATCCTGGACGGTGGTCAGCAGGCCCGGCCGGTCGACGGTGATGCGCGGCCGCGGGTCGGTGACCTCGGTCAGCGTTGCGGTGCTGTGCTGCGCCGCCCGGACGGCATCGTGTTCGAGTGCGGCACGCAGCATTCCGACGTTGACCTCGATGCCGTGCAGCTCGGTGCCGGCCAGCGCCGCGCCGAGGCGGTCCAGGGCGGTGTCCCGGTCGTCGGCGTGCGTGATGACCTTGGCCAACAGCGGGTCATACGAGGCGGTGACCTCGGTGCCGTCCTGCACCCAGCCGTCCACCCGGACGTGCTCCGGGAAGCTGACCGCGGTGATGGTGCCGATGCTGGGCCGGTAGTCCCGCATCGGGTCCTCGGCGTAGATGCGGGCCTCGACCGCGTGCCCGGTCAACGGGACGGTGGCGCAAGGGTATTCGTCGAACATGGCGGTGTCGCCGATGGCCAGCCGCATCATCCAGGCGGCCAGGTCGACGCCGGTGACGGCCTCGGTGACCGGGTGTTCGACCTGCAGGCGGGCGTTGACCTCCAGGAACGAGGCCTCCCGGCGGGCGGCGTCGTAGACGAATTCGACGGTGCCCGCCGAGCGGTAGCCCACCGAGGCGGCCAGCGCGCGCGAGGTGGCGTGCAGCTGCTCGCGGACCGCGTCGGGCAGGGCGGGGGCGGGCGCCTCCTCGATGACCTTCTGGTGGCGCCGTTGCAGCGAGCAGTCCCGATCACCCAGGGACAGCACGCGTCCGGCGCCGTCGCCGAAGATCTGCACCTCGACGTGGCGGGCGTTCTCGACGTAGCGCTCGACGAACACGCCCGTGGAGCCGAAGCTGCGTTCGGCCTGGGACACCACCCGCTGATAGGCCGAGCGAAGCTCGTCGGCGTCGCGGCACACCTGCATGCCGATGCCACCGCCGCCACCGGTCGCCTTGAGCATGACCGGGTAACCGATGGCGTCGGCGGCGGCCACCGCGGCGTCCGGGTCCTCGAGCAGATCGGAGCCGGGGAAGATCGGGACACCGGCCGCGCGGGCCGCGGCGCGCGCGGTGTGCTTGGTGCCGAACTCGCGCAGCTGTGCCGGGGTCGGGCCGGCGAAGGCGATCCCGGCGGCCTGCACCGCGTCGGCGAAATCGGCGTCCTCGGAGAGGAATCCGTACCCGGGGTGCAGGATGGTCGCTCCGGTCGAGGCGGCCGCGGCCAGGATGGCGTCCACGCGCAGGTAGCTTTCCCGGGGTGCGGCGGGCCCGACGCGCACGGCCTCGTCGGCCAGTGTGACGTGCGGGGCGCCGCGGTCGGCGTCGGAGAACACCGCGACGGTGCGCATGCCGAGTCCTTGGGCGGCGCGGACCAGGCGCACCGCGATCTCCCCGCGGTTGGCGATCAGGACGGTGTTCACGCCACCACCTCGGGCCGGGTCACGATCATCTGCACCGGCGTCGGGTCGAATGCGTTGCAGGGGTTGTTGATCTGCGGGCAGTTCGAGACCAGCACCAGGGTGTCGATCTCGGCGCGCAGCGCGACCCGCTTGCCGGGAGCCGACAATCCGTCCACGATGCCCAGCGCCCCGTCGGGATCGACGGGCACATTCATGAACCAGTTGATGTTGCTGGCCATGTCGCGGGCGCCCAGGCCGTGCCGGGACCCTTCGAGCAGGAAGTTCTCCAGGCAGCCGTGCTGGGCGCGGGTGTGCTGCCCGTAGCGCAGGGTGTTGGATTCCTTCGAGCAGGCCCCGCCTAGGGTGTCGTGCACACCCACCTCGTCGGCGACCACGGTCATCAGCGCGTCGCCGGTGTCCGCGCGCAGCACCGATCCGGTGGTCAGCGTGATGCGGCCCTGGCAGCGGATCGTCTCGGATGCCGAGTAGCGCACCCCGGTGTCGGCGGCCGAGTACAACAGGCAGTCGACGGCCTGGTTGCCGGCCAGGTCGACGATGGTCAGCACGTCACCGGCGGTCACGACGGCCGACCAGGCGGCCCGCGCCGCGACGTGCTCGTCGAGGACGACGGTCCCCGGGATCAGCGGTGCGATGGTGGTGGTCACAGGGTCCCCCTGGCGGTGAGGTCGGCGTCGGTGTTGGCGATGGCCTGCAGATGCTCAGGGCCCAACGGCCCCAACAGCTCTCCGGAGGTGAGCCGGTCCAGCTCGGCGCGGGCCGGCCAGGCGTGGATCAGCAGCGGGGCGCTGGTGTACTCCGGCCGCGGATCCAGCGGGTGGGCGGTGTTGGCCACCAGCACGATGGCGTCGACGTGCAGCAGCAGGTCCACCGTGGTGTCCGGTCCGGCCGAGCCGAGCCAGCGGAACGTGCCGTCGGGCTGTACCCGCACACCCTGGAAGAACGACACCGACGGCGGCAGATCGCGGCGGTCCAGGCCGTGCTTGAGGCCGGCCAGGGTGAACAGTTCACGTCCGGCGGGTGCCGTCGACTCCGGGCCGGCGGCGCCGTAGCGCTCCAGATTGCCTGCGCGGGTGGAGGTTCCGGTCAGCGCGTCGTGGTGTGCCGAGGTGTCCGCCACGATGGTGGCCAGCGCCCGGCCGAATCCGCTGAGCAGTGGGTGCCCGCTGCCCAGGTAGGCCTGCCAGGGCACCTTCACGGTGTCGGCGACGTTGAGCCGCTCATGCGGCGCGTCGGCGCGGTGCAACAGCAGGTGCGCACATGCGTCACCGGTGGTGTCGGTGAACCGCAGCCGGGTGCCACGGGCCAGCACTGCACTCGAATATCCGCCCGGGGCAACGGTTTCGGACCACACCAGCCGCTCGGCGGGGATTCCCGCCGGGGCGGTGGGCGAGGATGACGGCGGGATGTGGCGCATGAACTCGGCGCTGCGCCCGTGCTGGGCGCGGGCGTGGGCTCGGGCGCCCGCCGTGGTGGCGGTTTCTGAGGCTGTGTCGGTGCTGCTCACTGATCACTCTCGCGTCGCGCGGAGCCCGCCGGATCGGCGGGCTTTCTGTCGAGTGATAGTTTTCGCGGCGAGTGGGCGCCGGTGGTTGCCGTCAGGTAACCGATGATTCGGATGCTGTTAACAACGTGCGGCGAATGTTTCTGTCGAGTGACAGGTATGGGCTGGGGCCTCGCGAACGCGGCTGGCGCCCCGCCGGCCCCGGGGCCGGCGAGGTGGCGCAGAGCTGGGCAAACAGCGCACGGTCGGCGCCGCGGAACGGCCGCCCGCAGGCATGTCGTTGCTAGGATTGCCGGCGTGCCCGACGAAACGAAGCCCGAGGACTCCGCTCGGGAGGACGAGGCCCGCCAGGACGATGCCGTAGAACTGAACGGCAGGCCCGCAGCGCGTGCCGATGAGGTCGAGGACGAGACCGGCGCCGATGCCCAGCCGCGGGAGGGCTCGGGACGCAGCCCGGTGGTGATCGCCGTCAGCGCCATGCTGCTGGCGATCGCCACACTCGGCGCGTCCGCCTATATGTGGCGTAACCCGATGACCCCCTTCGACGCCCCGACCGCGCCGACGGCAGCGGCCGCCGAGCCGACCTTCACCGACGCCCAGCGCGAGGAGGCGAAGGCCAAGGTGTGCGACGCGTTCCTGGTCGTCAGCTCCGGGGTCGCCAACAGCAGCGGGCTGCAGGCCGAGGACGGTGACGCCGTCGGCGCGGTGGCGATCGCGACCAACGCGCGGCTGGCGCTGCTGGGCGGCGGGCAGTACATGCTCGACCGGGTGGACCCGGCCACCGAACCCGCGCTCGCGGAGGCCGCGCGGGCCTTCGGCAACGCGCTGATGGATGTCGGGGCCGCCGCCATCGCGCAGATCCCGAACGACGACCCCGCCCACCAGGAACGTCTCAAGGACGCCGACGAGCAGAACGGCAAACTACAAGGAATGTGTGTTCCGGAGTAGCGCTCAGCCGGCCGCGGGATCGACCTCGCGGACTCCGTAGGGGGCCGCGTCCAGCAGCGTCACCGTCACCTCTGCACCGCTGGGTACCTGGTAGCTGCGCTGTTCGCCGGGACGTGCGCCCGAGATCGCACTGCCCAGCGGCGATTGCGCCGAGCACACCTCGAGGTCACCGAGTTCGGCGATCGGCGTCCCCAGCAGGAAGGTCTCGGTTTCGCCGCTGCCCTCGAAACGCACCGTGAGGATCATGCCGGGCTCGGCGACCCCGTCGTCCGGCGGCGCCTCGCCGACCGAGGCGTTCATCAACAGGTCTTGGATCTGCCAGATCCGTGCCTTGCGGGCCTGATGCTGATCCCAGTCGGTGTTGTCGTCCTCAGCGCTCACCGCCAGCAGCTCGTGCAGTTCGGCTTCCATCCGGTCCCGGGCCTGCCGGCTGATCCACACCTGATGATTCGGGCGCATGAGAACTCCTTAGGGTCGCAAAAATCGATCGACCCGAACGCGGTGGCGGGGGTCGATCGATCCGTCTCCACGATGGTGGCCCGGATCGCGCACCAGCGGTTGGTACCGATGGGACAACCAGCAGCCCGGTTTTTGTCGGAATCCGACACTTTGGTTACGGCGACTCGTCCGGGATCGCGGCGAGTTCGATGGTCATCGCCAGTCGCTTGTACGGATCGTCGAGGTCGAGCACGGTGACCTCGGCCATCTTGCGCAGCCGGTAGCGCACCGTGTTCTCATGCACCCCCAGCAGCTCCCCGGCCCGGGTCAGATCGCCCTGGGCGGTCAGCCAGGCCCGCAGCGTCGCGACGTACTGGGTGGAATGCGATGCGTCGTGGCGGCGCAGTTCGGTCACCGGCCCGCGGGCCGGAACCCGGGTGGACCGGGCCGCGGTGCGCAGCCGATGCAACAGGATGTCGTGCCAGGACTCGTCGTACGCCGGGACGCTGTCCGGGGTCAGCGGGCTCTCGTGCAGGGCCAGGCACTCGTCGGCCTCCTGCCGGGCCGAGGCCAGTTCGGCGATCTCGGCGGGCGCGCTGATCCCGGCGTGGATCGTGGTCTCGGCGGGCAGCGCCACCCGCATCCACTCGATCCACTGCCGGGCCGCGTCGGCTTCCTCGCCGGGCAACACCGTGTAGAGGGTGTTGCCTGCCAGGCTGCTGCGCCCGGGCCGGGACCAGCCGAACCCGGAGGTGGCGTATTCGAAGGCCAGCAGCAGCGCGGCATGCGGCTGGTCGGCGATGCTGGCGTGCACGGCGATCACCCGCAGCCCGGTCTGGCGCAGGCCGAGCCTGCTGGCGGTGGTCGCCGCATCGGCCGATCCGTCCAGCAGCCGGGTCACCAGGTCGGATTCCACATGCCGTTCCAGATCGGCGCTCGCCCGCGACCGCAGCACGTGCATGGCCACCGTGCGCGCGCCGTCGCTCAGCACCCGGCGCCGGGTGTCGTCCAGCGGCTCGGGGCTGGTCACCCACACCGAGCCCAACAGTTCGCGGCCGGCCCGCACCGCCATCACGGTGCGCCCGGTCAGCCCGTGATCGGGATCGGCCTCGATGAACAGTGGCTCGTCGGAATGTGCGAGATGGGTGAAAACCCCACGGGCGCGCAGGGACTCGCGGATGTCCTCGGGGACCTGGCGGTGCAGGATGGTCGCGGCCCGGGCCGGATCGGCGTGTGCCTGCAGCCGCGAGTACCCGAGCAGCCGGGACTGGCCGTCCTCGATGATGACCGCGGCGCCGATCGAGTCGGCGATGCTGTCGGCCAGGGCGAACAGATCGGTGGGACCCCGGCCGGCGGCGGTCTCGCGCCCCTCCAGCACCAGGCCGTAGACCACCCCGGCCAGCTCGCTCCAGGACACCGCCGGGTCGACCGCCAGCACCGCGATGTCGTCGGCGGTTTCCGGGCCGACGGTCGCGTCCTCGTCGCGCACCAGCACCGCGATCGACTGACTGGACCGCGCCCATTGCAGGGCCTCGGGCACCGTGCCCGCGCCCATGGCCAACAGCACATCACCGATGACGGGACGACCGTCGGGTAGCTGGGCGGCCGGTTCGTGCAGCACCACGCTGCGCAGTACCGCGGCGCGGGAAACCTCCGCCGTGCACAGTCGTACGCCATAGCTGCCCAGCACATTCACCAGGCGGTCCAGGGTGACCATGAGCCGCTCCTATTCGTGCCGAATGCTCAGATTAACCAGTACCGGTCAGTGATATCCGGAGCCGGTCCGGGCTGGGCTCGCGTCCCGCTTCCAGGTCGTCGGCAAGCGCATCGGCCTGTGCGATCAGCCCGGCCGTGTCGATGCCGTACGGGGCCGGGACCACCGAGGCGAGTCGCGACGACGCCCGCCGCAGCAGCGCTGCCGCACCGGCGAGATTCCCGCGCCGCACATGGGTTATACCGACGGCCAGCTGGGCCAGGCCCTGCCACAGTAGGCGCTCGGAATCAGGCCCGTTCTTCCAGGCCGACTCCAGGACTTCGTGCGCGTTGAACGATTGGCCACGGTCGAGCAGATCCTGGGCGTAGGCGAGGCTGTCCGCCGGTGCCAAATGCAGGTCGTCGGGTATGCGCGGCACGCCGGGGGCGCCGTAGGGCAGCGGCCTGCCCAGAGCATCACGAGGCCGGGTATTGCGGGGCCGTCCCGATTCGTCGCGGTCGCGTCCGGATTCGGTGCCCATCCGTACAGCCTCGCAGAGCCGCCGCGACCGGGGGCGGCAACCACGGACCGGGCATCCGCCACCGTTGCTGAGGCGTTCCTCAGCGACCGGTGCCGGGCGCGACACACTTCGCAACAGGTCGCGGAATTGCGCACAACCACCGTCCAAAAGTCAAATTGTCACCGACGTTAACCTGCGGAACCACGACGAGCAAAGGTCATATAGTTTCCATTCATGGTGAATCCTCTGGCGTCCGCGCTGGCCGAGTCATTGACCGCCAGTGGCAACGATCTGGTGTTGCTGGCCGACGGTCAGTGGACCCGCCATCCGTGGCCGGAGATCTACACCCGCGCCGAGAACGTCGCCGACCATCTGCTCAACGAGAACGTCCGCTGCCTGGGCTTGGTGGGGGAGCCCACCGCCGAACTCATCGCCGCGGTCATCGGCGCGTTCCTGGCCGGGGCGGCGGTGTCCATCCTGCCCGGGCCGATCCGCGGCGCGGACACCGCGCAGTGGGCGCAGGCCACCGTCACCCGATTCCGTGGGATCGCGGCCGGCCGGATCGGTAGCCAAGGCGCCTACCTGGAGAAACTGTCCCTGGCAGAACAGAGCCCGGCGATCGTCGACCTCGACGCGGTCGCCCACCCGCGCCGCTCCAGCAGCCTGCGGCTGCCCTGTCTGCCGGCGCCGGTCGCCATCCTGCAGGGCACCGCCGGGTCGACCGGGTCGCCGAAGACCGTGCAGCTTCCACCGGCCTCGGTGCTGGCCAACATCAGCGGCCTCAACGAGCGGATCGGGATCCGGCCCGGGGACATCGGGTGCTCCTGGCTGCCGCTGTACCACGACATGGGGTTGAGCTTCCTGCTCGCCGGGGCGCTGGCCGGCAACGACGTCTGGCAGGCGCCCACCTCGGCGTTCCAGGCCTCGCCGTTCCGCTGGCTGAACTGGCTGAGCGAGAGCCGGACGTCGGTCACCGCCGCACCCAATATGGCCTACGGCATGATCGGCAAGTACTCCCGCCGGGTCACCGATGTCGACCTGTCCGCGCTGCGGTTCGCCCTCAACGGCGGTGAGCCCGTCGACTGCGAACTGACCGAACGGTTCGCCATCGAGATGGCCCGCTTCGGCTTCGACGCCGCAGCGCTGTCCCCGTCCTATGGGATGGCCGAATCCACCTGTGCGGTAACGGTTCCGGTTCCCGGTGCCGGCATGCGGGTGGACGAGACGGTGTTCACCACCGCGGACGGCAGCGCGCCGCGCCGGCATGCCGTCCTGGGCGAGGCGATCCCCGGCATGGAGGTCCGCATCGAACCCGTGGACCTGGCCGAGGGAGCCACCGAGGTCGCCGGACGTGAACTCGGGGAGATCGCCATCCGGGGAACCTCCATGATGTCGGGGTATCTCGGTGACGCCCTGCTGGGCGCCGACGAGTGGTTCCGCACAGGGGATCTCGGCTACTTCGTCGACGGCGGCCTGGTGGTCTGCGGGCGGGCCAAGGAGATCATCACCGTGGCCGGGCGCAACATCTTCCCGGCCGAGGTCGAGCGGATCGCCGCGCAGGTGCCCGGGGTGCGGGAGGGCGCGGTCGTCGCCGTCGGCGTCGGGGAGGGCTCCATCCGCCCCGGCCTGGTCGTCACCGCCGAGTTCCGCGGCCCCGACGAACCCGGCGCCCGCGCCGCGCTGATGCAGCAGGTGGCCTCGGGTTGCGGTGTCGTCCCCGCCGACGTGGTGTTCGTCAAACCCGGTTCACTGCCCCGGACCTCGTCGGGCAAACTGCGCCGGCTCGAGGTCAAGCGCGGCCTGGAAGTCGGTACGGGCTAACTGCTCATCGAGTGTTCGGGGCAGAACGCGACCGTCGCGGTACCCACCACGAACGACGCGACGTCCTCGGGCACCGAATCGGTGGCCATCACGTCGTCGACCACGGACAACTGGTCCACTCCGGTGTCCATGGTGCGGCACAGGTTGGTGGCGCTCTCCAACGCGGTGGCCTCGGTATAGAACTTCGGGATCAGTCCGGCGACGGTCAGCGCATTCAGGTAGGCCCGCTCGTTGTTCGGATCGGCTCCCGCCGGTGCGGCCCCCAACAGAGCGGCTGAGGTCACGGCGAGGGCGGTCAGGCCGCCGAACAGAGAACTGCGCATGACACGAAGGTATGCCACCGGCCCCGGGGTGCGCCGCCCATCCCGGCTTTCGTGCTCCTTCCGCAACAATGCTCGGGTCACAATGGACGGCGATGCCGAGCACCGATGACACCCGCCCCGGGCCGATCGTCCGACTGGCCACCCGCGCGGTGGGCCGACGACTGAGGCTGCCTCCGCCGACGACCGGCTACCGGGTGACCCGTGATATCCCGGTGCCGATGCGCGACGGCGCCCGGCTGCGCACCGACCTGCACGTGCCGGTGGCCGACGCGGCCGGCACGGTACTGATCCGCACACCCTACGGGCGCGCCAACCTACCGTCGGCGGTGATCGCCGGCATCTACGCCGAGCGCGGGTACCGCGTCGTGATTCAGAGTGTGCGAGGGACATTCGGTTCCGAAGGAGTCTTCGACCCGGGGCGCTCCGAAGCCGAGGACGCCGCCGACACGGTGGCCTGGATGCGCGCGCAGCCATGGTTCGACGGGCAGTTCGCGACCGTCGGCTCGTCCTATCTCGGGTTCACCCAGTGGGCGCTGCTGGCCGACCCGCCACCGGAACTGAGCACCTCGGTGATTGCGATGGCACCGCACGATCTGGCGCAATCCGGTTGGGGCACCGGCACGTTCGTCCTCGCCGACCACCTGTCCTGGAGCTTCCAACTGGCCCGCCAGGAGGACGGCGGGTCGGTACGGGCCCTGGTCCGGATGGCCGGCATGCCGCGGCGGCTGGCCCGGCCGCTGCGGATGGTGCCGCTGAGCGCGGCGGGCGCCCAGATGTTCGGCGACCGCGCCCCCTGGCACGAACCGTGGCTGCGCACCCCCGACCTGGCCGATCCGTACTGGCATCCGGTGCGGCTCGGGCACGCGCTGGCCCGGGCCGACGTCCCGGTGCTGCTGATGTCCGGCTGGCAGGACGTCTTCCTGACCCAGACCCTGGACCAGTACCGGCAGCTGGCCGACCGCGGCCGGGAGCCCGCACTCGTGGTCGGCCCGTGGACCCACGGTGACGGCGGCGGGGAGGTGCTGCGCGAGACGCTGCGGTGGCTGGACGGGGACCGGCGGCCCGGGGTGCGGGTGTGCGTGACCGGAGGCGGGGGCTGGCGCGAGCTGCCCGCCTGGCCGCCCCCGGCGACCGGGCGGGTGCTGCACCTGCGGCCCCGGGCCGGCCTCGGCGAGCAACCCGTACCCGGGGAGCAGACACTGGCCCGGTTCGTGTTCGACCCGCACGACCCCACCCCGACGCTGGGCGGGCGGCTGTTGTTCACGCCGAACGGTTACCTCGACGACACCGCGCTGGCCGCCCGCGGCGACGTGGTCACCTTCACCGGCCCGGCGCTGGCGGAGGACCTCGAGGTGATCGGCGTCCCGCGGATCGAATTGGCGCACGGCGCCGATACCGGCTGGGCCGACGTGTGGGTGCGGATCAGCGAGGTCGGACCGGACGGACGATCCCGCAACGTCAGCGACGGCTACATCAGCCGCGCCCCGGGGGACCCGCAGCCGCTGACGTTGGATCTCGACCCGATCGCGCACCGGTTCGCCGCCGGCGCGCGGATCCGGGTGGCGATCGCCGGGGGCTGCCACCCGCGGTACGCGCGCAACCCCGGCACCGGGGAACCGGTGTGGTCGGCGGACCGGTTGCTGCGGTCCACCCACACCATCGGTGCGGGCTCGCGGCTGATCCTGCCCATCCCCGTGTGATTGCGGCGCGCCCGCGTGCGTTGTCCGTACGTGAGCGCGCCGAAATCGCTAACGGATTTTCAGCACGACCTTGCCCTTGGCGGTCCGGTTCTCCAGCGACGCGATGGCCTCACCGGCCCGCTCCAGCGGATACACGATGGGCTCGGGCGCGCTCACCGCGCCGGAGGCCAGCAGCGGCGCCAGCTCGGCCCACTGCTCGGCGAGATAGCCCGGATGGGTGCCCGCCCAGGCGCCCCAGCCCACGCCGATCGCGTCGACATTGTTGAGCAGCAACCGGTTCACCTTCACCGTCGGGATCTCACCGCCGGTGAACCCGACCACCAGCAGTTGTCCGCCCGGTGCGAGGGAACGCAACGAATCGGTGAACCGGTCACCCCCGACCGGGTCCAGCACGATGTCCACCCCGCGGCCGCCGGTGAGTTCTTTGACCGCGTCCCGGAACCCGTCGGCGAGCACCACATCCGTTGCCCCGGCCTCCCGGGCGATCTCACCCTTGTCCTCGGTGCTCACCACCGCGATGACCCGGCTCGCCCCGAACGCCGGGGCCAGTCGCAGCGTCGAGGTGCCGATACCACCGGCGGCACCGTGCACCAGCACCGTCTCGCCGTCGGCCAGCCGGCCGCGGGTGCGCAGCGCGAAGTGCACGGTCAGATCGTTGAACAACACCCCCGCGCCGGCCTCGAACGACACATTGTCGGGCAACGCGAACACCCGCTCCGCCGGCAGGGCCACCACCTCGGCCATCCCGCCGGTGAGCATGCACAGCCCGGCCACCCGGTCCCCGGCGGAGAACCCGGAATCGGCCGGGGCGCTGCGCACCACGCCGGCGACCTCCGCCCCCGGCACGTAGGGCAGGGGGGCCTTGTACTGGTAGAGCCCGCGGGTCTGCAGGGCATCGGGGAAGGCCACACCGGCCGCGTGGACGTCGATGACCACACCCTCGGCGGCGGGTTCGTCGATGTTCACCAGCTCCGCGGCGTCGGGACCGTCCAACCGGGGTATCTGTATGGCGCGCATGACACACCATTTAACATCCGTCGATGATCAAGGCACGTGCCGCGGTACTCCGCGAGGCCGGGCAAGACCCGCAGCTCACCGACGTCGAACTGCGGGATCCGGTGGGCGACGAGGTGCTGGTCCGCATCGACGCCGTCGGGATCTGCCATACCGACATCAGCGTCGCGGCCCACTTCGCCAAGGTCCCGATGGTGTTCGGCCATGAGGGCGCGGGCACCGTGGTGGCGGTCGGGCCGCAGGCCACCCGGCAGGTCGGCGAGCCGGTGGTGCTCACCTTCGCCAGCTGCGGGACCTGCGGATACTGCGTCGCCGACCGGCCCGCCTACTGCGATCAGTCGACCAATCTGAACATGCGCGGCAGCCGCCGCGACGAGAGCAGCGCGCTGCGTCTGGACGGCGCGCCGATCACCGGCGGATTCTTCGGGCAGTCCAGCTTCGCGACCTACGCGATCGCCGGGAGCCGCAATGCGGTGCCGCTGCCGGCCGGGATGGATCCGGCGTTGGCCGCCCCGCTGGGCTGCAGCGTGCAGACCGGGGCCGGCGCGGTGCTCAACGTGCTCGGCGCGCCGGACAGCGTGGTGGTGTTCGGCGCGGGTGCGGTGGGCCTGTCGGCGGTGATGGGTGCCCGGATCGCCGGGGCGAGGACCATCATCGCCGTCGATCCGATTGCCGAACGCCGTTCTTTGGCAACCGAATTGGGCGCCACGGCCACCATCGACCCGACCGCCACCGACGCCGCGGCCGCGGTCCTGGAGCTGACCGGGGGCGTCGCTGCCGCGGTGGACACCACCGCCCGCCCGGATGTCATCGCCGCCGCGGTCGGGGTGCTGGCCGCCCGCGGCACCCTGGCTCTGCTCGGGCTGGGTGCGATGACCGCCGAACTGCCGGTCGTGCTGATCATGGCGAAGGGTCTGACGGTGCGCGGGGTGGTCGAGGGCGACAGCGATCCGCACGTGTTCATCCCGCGACTGGTGCAGCTGTTCGAGCGCGGGGACCTGCCGCTGCAGAAGCTGGTGAGCACCTACGCTTTCGACGACTTCGACCGGGCGTGGGCGGATGCCAAGAATGGCGCGGCAATCAAACCGGTTCTGGTCACCGGGCGTTAAGCTCGGCACAAGGCAACGACGCCGGCGATTGGAGCAGACAATGGTTCGGCCACCGCTACCCTCGGGCCGGGATGTCGAGGTCCGATCTGCCGACGGCACCCGGCTGCACGCCCGGGTCTTCGGACCCGAGAACGGCTATCCGATCGTCCTGGCGCACGGCATCACCTGCGCCATCGAGGTCTGGGCCCACCAGATCGCCGACCTGGCCGGCGACTACCGCGTCATCGCCTACGACCACCGTGGCCACGGCCGCAGCGAGACGCCGCGCGGGCGCAACCGCTACAGCCTCAACCATCTGGCCGCCGACCTGGACGCCGTGCTGGACACCACGCTGGCGCCGGGGGAGAAGGCTGTGATCGGCGGGCACTCGATGGGCGGCATCGCCATCACCTCCTGGTCGCAGCGCTACCCGCACCGGGTCAACCGGGTTGCCGATGCGGTCGCCCTGATCAACACCACCACCGGCGATCTGTTGCGCAACGTCAAGGTGCTGCCGGTGCCGCAGCCGCTGTCGGGCCCGCGGGTCCTCGCGGCCGGCACCGCGATCCGGACCTTCGGCGGGCTCCCGCTGCCCGGGGCCGCCGGGGTGGCCAACAAGCGATTGGTCAAGTATGTCGCGGTGGGCCCCGACGCCGATCCGTCGGTGTCGGAGTTCGTCTATCAGTTGTTCACCTCGACGCCGCGGGTGGGACGCGGCGGCTGGGCCCGGGTCCTGGTGAACAACCTTGACCGCCAGCACATCTCGTTGGTCAACCTGACCGTCCCGACGCTGGTGATCGGCAGCCGCAAGGACCGTCTGCTGCCCATCAACTCGGCCCGCCACATCGCCGAACACGCACCGAATCTCGCCGAGTTCGCCGAGATGCCCGGCGGGCACTGCGCCATCCTGGAATGCCCGGACCAGGTGAACCAGAAGCTGCGGGCGCTGGCCGAATCGATTGCGCCGCAGCGGCTCAGCTCCTGAGGTAGCCGGCCACCTCGGTCGCGGCGCGGCGCCCGGAACGCACCGCGCCGTCCAGGAATCCGGTCCACTCGTCGGCGGTTTCGGTACCGGCCCAGAAGATCCCGTCCGCCGGGGCCCGCAGGTGCCGGCCGTGCGCGACCCAGGCGCCCGGCGGGACGGCCGCGGTCGGGCCGCCCGGCGCGAACGACTCGGCGCCCCAGCAGTGATCCAGGTAGTCGATGGGGTGTGCGGCCTTGTCCCCGAACAGCGTGACGAACCCGGCCAGTGCCTGCTCGCGACGTAGCTGCGGTTCCAGGGCATCGAAGTTGCGGGCGTCCACGAACCCCAGCAGGATGCCGGGTCCGTCGTCGCCGGGGCTGACATCGAAGGTGATGAAGACCGGGCCCTCGTCGGACAGCGCCTCGCCCGAGCAGCCGTTGGCCCGCCAGAACGGGGTCTCGTAGGCGGCGTAGGCCTTGCTGAGCTTGCCCTGCGGCCAGTGCGCGGCCAGATCCCGGTAGCCGGCGGGCAGCGGCGGGTCGAAGGTGATCGCGGCGCGGTGCGCGGGCGCGACCGCCAGCACGACGGCGGCGGCCGTGTGCCGGCCCTTCTCCGAGTCGACGGTGAAGCCCGAGCCGTCCCGGGCGATCCGGTGCACCGGGGCGTCGGTGAGCACCCGGTCGCCGAGCGCCTCGGCCATCCGCTGGGCGATCTGCTGGGTGCCGGCCGGGAACCGGTCCTGCTGGGCGCCGCCCTCGACATCGAGCATCCGGCCCAGCCCGCCCGCGGCCTTCACATAACGCACCGCGTGCAGCATGGACAGGTCCGCGGGCTCGCACCCCCAGGTCACCCGCGCCATGATCGCCATCAGATTCCGGGTCGAGGCGCTGGCGTGTAGCTCACGTAGCCAGTCCTCCAGACTCTTCTGGTCCAGACGGTGGGCTGCCGGTGCCGTCCACGGCTCGATCACCGGGATCTGGCGGGACAGCCGGTCGAACCGCCACTGGATGCGCGACACGTCGAGCAGTTCGATCAGCGACAGCTTGGGGATGGTGCTGCGGTAGGACCGGACCCGGCCGTGCCAGCGGATCAGGTTCTTGCCGCGGCTGTAGGTCGGCACCGTCTCGCAGCCGAGTTCGGCGGCCAGGGCGATGACGGCGTCCTGGGTGGGGCCGACGAACGTCGCGCCCAGATCGACGGGGACGCCGGCCACCGTCGCGGTGTACGAGCGACCCCCGACCCGGTCCCGGCCCTCCAGCACCAGTACCTGGTAGCCCCGTTTGGTCAATTCCCGCGCCGCGGACAGACCCGCGAAGCCCGCCCCCACCACGATCACATCGGTCACAATTCTCAGTCTCTCGCGATTTGTGGAGTTCTAACCGCAATTAGTCCGGTTTTCGCTCCGCAAGTCGCGTTAGTGTGTGGCGCTGTGAAGGTGATGACCGCATTGTTCGGACCTGTAGGAGCCATCGAGCGCGCCACCGTGCTCCGGGATGCGGGTGCGGCCGGGGTGTTCACCTTCGAAGGTCCGCACGACGTGTTCACCCCGCTGACCCTGGCATCGACCGTCGGCGGCCTGGATCTACTGACCAACGTGGCAATCGCGTTCCCGCGCAACCCGATTCACCTCGCCCACCAGGCGATCGACCACCAGATCCTGAGCCAGGGCAGGTTCACCCTTGGCCTGGGCACCCAGATCCGGACCCAGATCGAGAAACGGTTCGGCGCCGAGTTCGACCGGCCGGTCGCGCGGATGACCGAGCTCGTCGCGGCGCTGCGTGCCATCTTCGACACCTGGTCGACCGGCGAGCGCCTGCAGTTTCACGGTGAGTACTACCGGCACACCCTGATGACCCCGACGTTCACCCCGCGCGACAACCCGTACGGTCCGCCGCCGATCTTTGTCGGGGCGCTCGGGCCCCGGCTGACCAAGGCCACCGCTCAGCACGCCGACGGACTGTTGGTGATGCCGTTCGGGACGAAGCGGTTCCTGCACGAGGTGACGATGGCCGCCGTCGACGACGGGCTGGCCGCCGGCGGGCGGACCCGCGCCGACCTGGCGGTGGTGCCGGAGATCATCGTCTCGGTCAGTTCGGACGCCAACCCCGACCACGCCGCCACCCGGCGACTGCTGGCGTTCTACGGGTCCACTCCGGCCTACCGACCGGTCCTGGATATCCACGGCTGGGGGGACCTGCAGCCGGAGCTCAACGCGCTGTCCAAGCAGGGCCGGTGGGCCGAGATGGGCGCACTCATCGACGACGACGTGCTGCACACCATCGCCGCGTGCGGCAGCCCGGCCGAGGTGGCCGCGCACATCCGTGACCGGGTCGGCGGAATCTCCGACCAGATCTGCATCTACCAGCCCGGACCGATCGAAGCGGACCTGCTCGCCCAGATCGTTGACGCGCTGCGCACCTGACGACCTAAGGTGGTTGGTACGGGGCAGGACCACAAGGAGGTTGTCCGATGACCTACCCGCACGACGCTGCCGAGACCGAGCGCGGCGCTGAACCCGAATACAGCGATGTCCTCATCATCGGCGCCGGTATCTCGGGGATCAACGCCGCCTACCGCATCCATCAGCGCAACCCGGGATTGAGCTACACCATCCTGGAACGCCGGCAGCGCATCGGTGGCACCTGGGATCTGTTCCGTTACCCGGGTATACGCTCCGACAGCGATATCTTCACCCTCAGCTATCCGTACCAGGAGTGGACCCGCCGGGAATTCGTCGCCGACGGCGGCGACATCCGCGACTACCTCGCCGCGACCGCCCGCAAACACGGCATCGACCGCCACATCCGCTTCGACACCAAGGTGTCCTCGGTGGACTGGGACTCGGGCACCGACACCTGGACGGTGCACGCCGAATCCGGCGGGGTGCCCACCACCCACCGCTGCCGGTTCCTGTTCTTCGGCACCGGCTACTACAACTACGACGAGGCCTACACCCCGGACTTCCCCGGTATCGAGTCCTTCACCGGCACCGTCGTGCATCCCCAGTTCTGGCCCGAGGAACTCGATTACGCGGGTAAACGGGTCGCGGTGATCGGCAGCGGCGCGACCGCGATCAGCCTGGTCCCGGCGCTGGCCGACGGCGGCGCCACGGTCACCATGCTGCAGCGCTCACCGACCTACATGATGTCGATGCCCGCGGTCCCGATGGTGATGCACGCCATTCGAAAGAGTCTGCCGCGCAAGCTCGCCCACCCGGTCGTCCGGCTGCGCAACGCCTGGATGCACTACCTGTACTACGTGTTCTTCCGCGCCGCGCCGAAGTTCGGACGCAAGATGATCCGGGCGGCGAACAAGAAGGAACTACCCGCCGGCTATCCGGTCGACATCCACTTCAAGCCGCGCTACAACCCGTGGGACCAACGGATGTGTCTGGTTCTGGACGGTGATCTGTTCGAGCACATCAGCGCCGGGCGCGTCGAGGTGGTGACCGACCACATCGACCACATCGACGGCGAGGGCATCGTGCTGCAATCCGGGGACCGGATCGACGCCGACATCATCGTCACCGCCACCGGGCTGCAACTGCAGGCGCTGGGCGGCATCGAGTTGCACGTGGACGGTGAGCGGGTCGACCCGACCGACCGCTACGTCTACAAGGAGTACCTGCTGCAGGACGTGCCCAACATGGCGTGGTGCATCGGCTACACCAATGCCTCGTGGACGCTGCGGGCCGACATGACCGCCAAAGCGGTGGCGAAGCTGCTGGCCTACATGGAATCCCACGGCTACACCCATGCCTACCCGCACCTCGGTTCGGCGGCCATCGCGGAGAAACCGGCCTGGGACATCAAGGCCAACTACGTCAAACGCGCCCTGCACGCGCTGCCCAAGTCCGGTACCAAGCGGCCGTGGAACGTGCGGCACAACTGGGCACTCGATGCCGTCGATCACCGCTTCGACCGGATCGGGGAGTCCATGGTGTTCGGGCGGGTGCAGGCCGGCCGGGACGCGGCGGCGGACAAGGCATCGGCGGACAAGGCGTCGACAGCGCTGCGCGCCGGGGCCTGAGAGACACCCCGAGAAGCGACCGCGATTTGCGCACGCTGACCGGCGCTGACCGCCGGTGGATGTGCGTCGCAAATCGCGCGAGAAAGGTCAGGGCGCGACGGTCAGCCAGTCGGCGAAGCCCGACGGGTCGTGCCGGCCCAGCGCGCCGTGCTCGAACAGTCCCCAGCCCTCGACCGGGGCGCGTGCACCCTCGGTGCACACCGCCCGGCCGACGTGGTCGATGACGCCGAAACCGGCACGTCCGATGATCGCCGGATCGGTCATGTCGTAACTGAGGCGTTCGGTGAAGTTCGCGCCTTTCCACACCCCGTGGATCCAGTCGGCGTCCCCGCCGTATCCGCCGCCGACGTGAATCGGTACGGCCAGTTTGGATTCCACATCGATTCGCAACGCCGTTCCGTCCGGTGCAGTGGTATCGATGGTGGCGCCGGTGGGGATGCGGGTCCCGGAACGGTAGTGGATCTTCACCCGTGGCCAGCCCAGCTGTTCGACGCGGCCGTCCTTGAAGATCCGGGTGCAGTCGTTGAGGGAGCGGAAGCCGTCGGGCGCCTCCTGGATGATCAGCACGATGGAGTAGTCGTCGAAGGCCATCGGCACATAGAGCCACCACATGCCTTCGAACGGCGGGTCGGCGGGCCGCCCCGGCGGCTCGGCCTCACCGACCGGCCGGATGCCCCAGGACCGGTCCCGTGACCCGATCCAGGTCGACGGGTCGACGGTGATACGTTCCCCGTCGACCTCCAGATACCCACTCCAGGAACCCAACTGGGCGAACCGCTGAGCGTCCAGGGTGACCCGGTTGCCTTGGCGCATCAGGTGGCGCTGCTCCTGCACCACGTCGAACAGACCGGTCCAGGTCAGGTCGGCGGCGATGCCGTCGGTCTCGTCCAGGGTGATCCGCAGCCGGTGCAGCGGGTCCTCGACCTGCACCCGGTATCCGTTGACGTGCTGGTTCAACCGGTCCTGGTCGATGGCGTCGGACAGGTGCACCGCGGTCTGCGTGTCGCCGCGCCGCACCAGGAAGAAGGCGTCCTTCACCCCGAGGTTGGGGTAGTACCCGATGCCGGTGATGACGAAGATGTCCCCGGTCCGGTCGTGGGCGTTGAAGTAACTGCGGTCATAGAAGTTGCGGTCCGAGGATCCCGGCCACGCGATCGGCTGCGGAACCTGGTGTACCGGAAACTCATCCATCGGTCCGAGCATCACGCACCTTCCTTATCCCGGGTCGCTTCGCTCCAGCCCGCCGGACCCTCCAACAGTCGCCGTAGCAGCGACGCGTGGTAGAACGCCGACTCCACGTCTTCGGGGGCCTCCATCTCGCCGAAGTGCACCCGCCGCGCGGTGGTGCGCATGAACACGCAGCACCAGATCACCCCGGAGTAGATGTAGAACCAGTGCAGGTCGCCCAGCGTCACGCCGGTCAGCCGTTCGTAGGTCGCCCGGACATCCTCCTCACGCAGCACCGTGGGCAGGCCGTCGAGCCCGGCGAGGCCGGAGAGCTCCTGGAACACCATGTGGGCGAAGATGATCCACGACACGTCGAGTTCGCGGGGGCCGACGGTGGCCATCTCCCAGTCGAGCACCGCGACCGGGGTGAAATCCTCGTAGAGCACATTGCCGATGCGGGAGTCGCCCCAGGCCAGTACCGGGGTGGCGGCCGCGGTCTCGGTGGGGAAGTGGTCCTCCAGCCAGGCCAGCGCCCGCTCGACCAACGGCGAGCGGCCGATGTCGGGCACCGCGAACTCGTACCACTGCTTGAGCCATTCGAAATGCCGCCGCAGTGGGGTGTCCCCGGGCGGGTCCACCTCGGTGAGGAAGGAGAAGCGCTGTGCGGCATCGGGAATCGAGTGCAGTTTGGCCAGCACCTCGACGGTGGCATCCTGGAGCCTGCGTTGATCTTCGGGCGAGGAGTCGGCGAACCAGTTGCCGCCGAACGTGTAGGGCATGACGTCCGGGGGGACGACTCCGTCGACGCGGTCCATCAGGAAGAACGGGGTGCCCAGCACGTCGCCGGCGGCGTCGATCCAGCGCACCCGCGGGACCGGGACGTCGGTGAGCTCCTCGACCAGGCGCATCAGTTCGAACTGGTGATCCAGCCGGTATGAGGAGAACACCGGGACGTCCTGCGCGGTGGGGGCCACCCGGGCCACCAGGCGCTGTTCATCCTCGCCCCAGCGGGCGGTCAGCAGGATGGTCTCCGACGACATGCCGTTGGCGTCGACCCCGCTTTCGATGCTGACCACCGGGGGTTGCTGCTGGGGTAGCAGCGACCCGAGCCAGCCGGACAGCAGTTCCGGTAGGGCGTCGGTGTCTCGGCTGGAATGCTGGAGTCGGCTGACGTCCTCGACCGCCGGTTGCTTCGCCACGGGTGTTCCTTCCGGCGCCAATTACGATACGGTGGGTAGCGTTATGAAAGCAGAGTTGCCACCGGTTGACAAGGGTGCCGGCCGTCCACGCGACCCGCGTATCGATGCTGCCATTCTGTCCGCAACGGCGGAACTGCTTGTGCAGATCGGCTATTCGAATCTGACCATGGCGGCGGTCGCCGAGCGGGCGGGCACCACCAAGACCGCCTTGTACCGGCGCTGGTCGAGCAAGGCCGAACTGGTGCACGAGGCCGCGTTCCCGGCCGCGCCGACCGGGCTCGCGCTGCCCGAGGGCGACATCGCCGGCGACGTGCGGGAGATGATCGCGGCCGCCGGCGCCGTGTTCACCAGCCCGGTGGTGCGCGCCGCCCTGCCGGGGGTGATCGCGGATATGGCCGCCGACCCCGGCCTCAACGAGCGGGTGATGAGCCGGTTCAGCGGACTGTTCGACGTGGTGCGGCTCCGGCTGGAACACGCGGTGCAACGCGGCGAGGTGCACGCCGGGGTCGACCCGCAACGCCTCATCGAACTGATCGGCGGCGCCACCCTGCTGCGGATGCTGCTCACCCCCGGCCGGGACCTCGACGACACCTGGGTCGATCAGACCACCGCGATCGTGGTGCACGGCGTCCTGTCTCCCGCCCAAACGAACAAACGGGCGTAAAAGACCCAGGTAAGCCCCACCCTTTCGTCAGTCTCGCCGCCCGTCGATCTGGGTCTTGTTGTGCTGGGCCACCGCCCGGAACCGGTCCCCGAGCCCGTCGAAGTCCCGCTGCTGGGCGTAGGCGATGCGCTGCTCGGCCGCCAGCGCCGGATCGATCACCGCCGCGGCACCCTCGGTGTAGATCTCCTTGAGGCTGCGCATCGTCGGCCCCGGCACCTCGGCGATCTGCCCGGCCAGCTCCAACGCCCGCGCCGGCAGCCGGTCGTGCGCGACGACCTCGGTGACCAGCCCGATGCGCTCGGCGCGTGCGGCATCGATCACCTCCCCGGTCATCGACATCCGCCGCGCCATCGCCAATCCGACCACCTGCGGCAGCCGCGCGGTCATCCCGCCGCCGGGCAGGATGCCCACCCGCGCATGGGTGTCGGCGAAGACAGCCCGCTCGGACGCGACCAGGAAGTCGCAGCCCAACGCGATCTCCAGGCCGCCGGTGAAGGTGGCGCCGTTGACGGCCCCGACGATCGGGGTGCGCATCTCCCGGACCGCGGTGATGGGACTGCGGGTCCGGAACTCCTCGAAGTACTTCATGCCGTCCCGGGCGGCGGCCTTGAGGTCGACGCCGGCGCAGAACGCCGGGTCCGTCCCGGTGAGCACCACCGCGCGCACGGCGTCGTCGGCGTCGGCGGTCTGTAGTGCCGTATACAGTGCGCGCATCAGTTCGGGGCCGAGCGCGTTGCGGGCCTGCGGCCGATTCAGCGTGATCACCCGCACGGCACCGTGATCGGCGGTGAGTATTTCGCTCATCGTGCGAACCTAACCGACGAACTGCTGCGCCTGGTTCGCCAGATCCAGCAGCGGCTGCGGCAGCGCACCGAGGGCGAACGTGACCGCCGCGGTGACGGTGACGGACCCCTTCGTCAGCGCACTGGGCACCACCACCGTCGGGGCGTCCTCGGGCGGGTCGGTGAAGAACATCAGCACGATCACCCGCACATAGAAGTAGGCGGCCACCGCGCTGGCGATCACCCCGATCACCACCAGCGCCGCCGCGCCGCCCTCGGCCGCGGCCTTGAACACCGCGAACTTGCTGACGAACCCACTGGTCAACGGGATACCGGCGAACGCCAGCAGATACAGCGAAAACACCACGCCCACCACCGGATGGCGGCGTCCCAGACCCGCCCACCGGGCCATGGTGGTCTCCTCCTCGCCGTCGGCGCGGCGCACCAGACCGGCCAGCGCGAACGCGCCCAATGTGCTGAACCCGTAGGCGAACAGATAGAACAGCGTGGCCGCCACTCCGGCGCCGTTGAGCGCGATGACCCCGGTGAGGATGAACCCGGTGTGCGCCACCGACGAATAGGCCAGCATCCGCTTCACATCGGTCTGCGATACCGCGGTGACGGTACCCACCACCATGGTGATGATCGCGATGCCCCACAGCATCGGCCGCCAGTCATCGGCCAGCCCGGGCAGCGCCACGTAGAAGATGCGCAGCATCGCCCCGAACGCGGCGATCTTGGTGGCGGCCGCCATGAACGCGGTGACCGGGGTGGGGGCACCCTGGTAGACGTCCGGGATCCAGGAATGGAACGGCACCGCCCCGACCTTGAACAGGATCCCGACGGCGACCAGCCCGGCGCCGACCAGCACCAGCGCGGTGTCCCCGCTGTCGGTGCTGACCGCCTCGGCGATGTCATCCAGACCGAAACCGCCGGAATACCCGTACAGCAGGGCGATTCCGTACAGGAAGAACGCCGAGGAGAACGCGCCGAGCAGGAAGTACTTGAGCGCCGCCTCCTGCGACACCAGGCGCCGCCGCCGGGCCAGCCCGCACATCAGATACAGCGGCAGCGAGAGCACCTCGAGAGCGACGAACATGGTCAGCAGATCGTCGGCCGCCGGGAACAACAGCATCCCGCCGAGCGCGAACATCGTCAACGGGAAGATCTCGGTTTGTGCCACAACGGCTTTCGCGGCGACCTTCTCCGCGACGCTGCCCGGCACCGCGGACGCCTGCGGAGTGAAGGCATCCAACCCCGACTCGTCCCCGGCGCCGATCCGGCGCTCTGCGATCAGCAGCACACCGAGGATGCCGATGAGCAGCAGCAGCCCCTGCAGGAACAGGGCGGGCCGGTCCACCACGAGTGAGCCCACCGCGGCGGTGTTGCCGGGGGAGTCACCGAGCCCGGTGTGCACCCAGACCACCGCCGCCAGCGCCGCGAGTTGCCCGCCCAGCGCCAGCGCCAACTGGGTGCCGTAGCGGGCGCGCCGCGGCAGGAACGCCTCCACCAGGACACCGAGCACCGCGACACCGAGGACGATGAGAAACGGTGAGAGCTGGCCGTATTCGATGACGGGTGCCGGGATGTTCATCGGGTCGGTCCTTCCGCCGTGGCCGGCACCGGGTCCTGGACACCGATGGTGGTCAGCGTGTGGGTCACCGCCGGGTTGATCACATCCAGGGCCGGCTTCGGGTACACGCCGAGCACCAGCAGCAGGGCGATCAGCGGCGCCACCACCGCCAACTCACGGGGGATGAGGTCGCGGAGCGACTCGTTGCCGGCGGTGACGGGGCCGGTCATCATCCGTTGGTAGGCCCACAGGATGTAGACGGCCGACAGAACCAACGCGCTCGCCGCGATCACCGCCAGCACCGGGAACCGGGTGAACGTTCCGATGAGGACCAGGAATTCGCTGATGAACGGCGCCAGCCCGGGCAACGACAGGGTCGCCAGCCCGGCGACCAGGAAGGTGCCGGCCAGCACCGGGGCCACCCGCTGGACACCACCGAAATCGGCGATGAGCCGGGTTCCCCTGCGCGACACCAGGAACCCGGCGATCAGGAACAGCGCCGCGGTCGAGATGCCGTGGTTGACCATGTACAGCGTGGAGCCGGCCTGACCCTGGCTGGTCATCGCGAAAATGCCCAGGATGATGAAGCCGAAATGTGAGATCGAGGTGTAGGCGATCAACCGCATCACATCGGTCTGACCGATCGCGACGACCGCACCGTAGACGATGCCGATGACGGCGAGCGTGATGATCAACGGCTGGAAGGTCTTCGACGCATCCGGGAACAACTGCAGGCAGTAGCGCAGCATCGCGAAGGTGCCGACCTTGTCGACGACGGCCATCATCAGCACCGCGGTCGCCGGGGTGGACTCCACGGCGGCGTCGGGCAGCCAACGGTGGAACGGCCACAGCGGCGCCTTCACCGCGAACGCGAACATGAAGCCGAGGAACAACGCGTTCAGCAGCGCCGGGTCGACGTTCAGGTCGCCGTTGGCGACCGCGGCGGCGATGGCCCGGAAGTCGAAGGTGCCCCCGAGGTCGCTGCCCGCGGTCACCACGTACAGGCCGATGACCGCGGCCAGCATGATCAGTCCGCCGAACAGGTTGTACAGCAGGAACTTCACCGCCGCTTGCGGAGCCGCCCCGGCGGCGACATCAGACCCGGTGCGGGCGCCTCCGCCGAACCCACCGATGAGGAAATACATCGGGATGAGCATGGCCTCGAAGAACACGTAGAACAGCAGCACATCGAGAGCCACCAGCGAGACGAGCACCATGCCCTCGACGGCCAACGTCAGCGCCAGATAGCTCTGCGTGGACCGGGACCCGAAATGCCTCCCGTCACCGTCGTGCCAGCCCGCGACGATCAGCAACGGCACCAGCACCGCGGTCAGCACCACCAGCGCCAGCGCGATCCCGTCCAGGCCCAGGATGTAGCCGGTGCCGAAGGTCGGGATCCACGGATAGTCCTCGACGAATTGGAACTGCGGCCCGGCCGGATCGAACTGCACCGCCAGCAGCAGGGCCACGCCCAGCACCGCGACCGAAACCCCCAGCGCGGCGTACTTCGCCGCCGTCTTGCCGGGCAGCAGGATCACCAGGACGGCGCCCAGCAGCGGCACCACCCACAGCGCAGTCAGCCAGCCGATGCCGTTCACCAGACCCTCACCACCAGAATCGCGCCGATCACCAGGACGGTGCCGCCCAGCATGGACAGCGCGTAGGACCGGGCAAACCCGTTCTGCCAGCGCCGCATCCGCTGCGATGCCGCCGCGATACCGGCGGCCAGTCCGCGGGTCACACCGTCCACCGCGTCGTCGTCGATCTCGACCAGGCCGGCGGTGAACTGCGCACCGGGCCGCATGAACACCCGTTCGTTGAACGCGTCGCCGTACAGATCGTGGCGGGCGGCCACGGTCAGCGCCGACCCGGCCGGTGCGGTCTCGGGAACAGGCCGGGCGGCGTACATGCGGTAGGCGATGCCGATGCCGACGGCCACCACCGACAGCGTGATGACGGTCATCACCCAGACCGGCACCACATGGTGAAGCTCGGTGCCGGCCGGATTCACGACGGGGTCCAGCCAGTGTGCGAGCGTGCCGCCGATCGCGAGCAGGGCACCGGCGCCGACGGATCCGAGCGCCAGGATCACCATCGGTGCGGTCATCACGGCGGGGGACTCGTGCGGATGGCTGTCGTGCGGATTCCAGCGCCGCTCGCCGAAGAACGTCATCAGCATGACCCGGGTCATGTAGAACGCGGTGATACCGGCGCCCAGCAGAGCCGCGCCGCCCAGCAGCAGCCCCTTCACCCCGCCCGCGGCGAACGCGGTTTCGATGATGGCGTCCTTGGAGAAGAACCCGGACAACGGCGGCACCCCGATGATCGCCAGGTAGCCGAGGCCGAAGGTCACGAAGGTGATGGGCATGACGGTGCGCAGTCCGCCGTAGCGGCGCATATCGGTTTCGTCGTCCATGCCGTGCATCACCGACCCGGCGCCCAGGAACAGTCCGGCCTTGAAGAACCCGTGGGTGAGCAGATGCATGATGGCGATCGCGTAGCCGGCCGGCCCCAACCCGGCGGCCAGCACCATATAGCCGATCTGGCTCATCGTCGACGCGGCGAGTGCCTTCTTGATGTCGTCCTTCGCGCAACCGATGATCGCCCCGAACAGCAGCGTGACCGCACCGACGACGGTGACCGCGGTCTGCGCCTCGGGCGCCAGGTTGAACACCGGACCGGACCGCACGATCAGGTACACGCCGGCGGTCACCATGGTGGCGGCGTGGATGAGCGCGGACACCGGGGTGGGGCCCTCCATCGCGTCACCCAGCCAGGACTGCAGCGGCACCTGTGCGGACTTCCCGCATGCGGCCAGCAGCAGCAGCAGACCGATGGCGTTCAGCGTCCCGGCCGACAACTGCGGGGCGGCGGCGAAAACACCCTCGTACGAGACGGTTCCGGTGGAGGCGAACATCACCATCAGCGCCACGGCCAGCCCCATGTCGCCGACCCGGTTGACGACGAATGCCTTCTTGGCCGCCGCCGCCGCGCTCGGCTTGTGCGACCAGAACCCGATCAGCAGGTAGGACGCCAGGCCGACGCCCTCCCAGCCCACGTACAGGCCCAGGTAGTTGTCGGCCAACACCAGCAGCAGCATCGCGGCCAGGAACAGGTTCAGGTAGGCGAAAAAACGTCTACGACCGGCGTCCGCTTGCATGTAGCCGACCGAGTAGAGGTGGATCAGCGACCCGACCCCGGTGATCAGCAGCACGAAACAGATGGACAGCTGGTCGAGCTGCAACCCGAAGTCGACGCGCAACTCACCGGCCGGTACCCAGGTGAACAGGGTCTGATGCACCGTCCGGTCCTTGGCCTCGCGGCCCAGCAGGTCGGTGAACAACACCAGTCCGACGACGAACGACGCTGCCGCGGCGGCCAACCCGAGCAGGTGACCCCACGCATCGGTGGCCCGGCCGCCGAGCAGCAGCACGACGGCGCCGGTCAGTGGCAGAGCGATCAGCAGCCAGGTCAGGTTGTCCACTAGTGCCTCAGCAGACTGGCCGCATCGACCGACGCCGACCGCCGGGCCCGGAAGATCGCCATGATGATGGCCAACCCGACCACCACCTCACAGGCGGCGACGACCATGGTGAAGAAGGCGACCACCTGCCCGTCGAGTTGGCCGTGCATCCGGGAGAACGTGACGAACGCCAGGTTCGCGGCGTTGAGCATCAGCTCGACGCACATGAACATGACGATGGCGTTGCGGCGCAGCAGGACTCCGGCGGCGCCGATGGTGAACAGCAGGGCGGACAGGAACAGGTAGTTCGCCGGGTTCACTCGCCCTCCTCCGGTATGTGGCCGCGGGGGATCAGAACGGAGCTGACCGAGGTACGCGCGGCGGTCCCGTCGGGCAGCCGGGCCGGCACATCGACGGCGTTGTGCCGGGCGTACACACCTGGATTGGGCATCGGGGTCGGGTGCCCGCCGGGGCCGAAGCGTTCGGCGGCCAGTTCGCGCTGGGACTTGCGCCGGTCGAACAGTTCCCGGTGCGCGAGCACCATCGCGCCCAGCGTCGCGGTGATCAGCAGTGCGCTGGTCAACTCGAACGCCCAGACATAGCGGGTGAAGATGAGCACCGCCAGACCCTCGACGTTGCCCGCCCCGTTCGCTTGCTCGAGCCCGACAAACCCGCTGACCGAGGAGTTGCCGATGGCGCCGATCAGCAGAATCCCGAACCCGACACCGACACCGATCGCCGAGATCCGCTGCCCGCGGATGGTTTCCACCAGTGACTCCGAGGAGTCGACGCCGATCAGCATCAGCACGAACAGGAACAACATCATCACCGCGCCGGTGTAGACCACGATCTGCACGACACCGAGGAACACCGCGTCCTGCGCGATGTAGAGCACCGCGAGGTTGATCATCGTGATGGCCAGGAAGATCGCCGAGTACACCGCCTTCGGGGCGGCCACGACGCCGATCGCGCTGCCGAGGATCACCGCACCCAAGATCCAGAACAGCACCGCCTCACCGGTCGAGGTCCGCGTCAACGGTTCCCCGTCGATCGCGACGGCCAGCACGGTCAGGGTCATGGGGTCGTCTCCGGGTGCCGGGTCAGCCCGTCCGCGGTGATGTTGCCGCGGTAGTAGTCCTCGTCGGTGCTGCCCGCGGCCATGCCGTGCGGTGGCGGGGTCATCTCGGCGGTCAGTGGGGCCAGCAGCTTGTCCTTGCCGTAGATCAGATCGGAGCGATTGTCGTCGGCCATCTCGTAGTCGTTGGTCATGGTCAGCGCACGGGTCGGGCAGGCTTCGATGCACAGTCCGCAGCCGATGCAGCGCAGATAGTTGATCTGATAGACCTGCCCGTACCGCTCACCGGGCGAGAACCGTTGCTGCTCGGTGTTGTCCGCGCCTTCCACATAGATGGCGTCGGCGGGGCAGGCCCACGCGCACAGCTCGCAGCCGATGCATTTCTCTAGGCCGTCGGCGTACCGGTTGAGTTGGTGGCGGCCGTGGTAGCGCGCCGCGACGGGGCCGGGTTCCTCCGGGTACTGCTCGGTGAGCGGCTTCTTGAACATCGTCTTGAACGTGACACCGAACCCGGCCAGGGCATCGCGGATCCTAGACATCGGAGTGCTCCCTCGGTGTGGGCGCCGGGGCGGACCGGCGCGGTGGGCTCGGGATGGGCGGGACCGGATACACACTGACCGCGCCCGGATCGCTGGGCAGGCTGAACTCGGGGATCGCGTTGCGCCGCACGGTCCGCCGGATCAGCAGCACCAGGACGACGGCCAGCACGGCGCCGAGGCTGATCAGCGCGCTCACCCAGCCGGGGGAGCCGTCCCTGCGCATCGTGCGGCTGATGGCGACGACGACGATCCAGCCCAGCGACACCGGGATGAGCAGCTTCCAGCCCAACGCCATGAACTGGTCGTAGCGCAGCCGCGGCAGCGTGGCGCGCAGCCACATGTAGAGGAACATGAACGTCCACACCTTGGCGACGAACCACAGCAGCGGCCACCACCCGGAATTCGCGCCGTCGATCATGTTGAACGGGAACGGTGCCTGCCAGCCGCCGAGGAACATGGTGGTGGCCAGCGCCGACACCGTCGTCATGTTGACGTACTCGGCGAGCATGAACATCGCGAACTTCAGCGACGAGTACTCGGTGTGGAAACCGCCGACCAGCTCACCCTCGGCCTCGGGCAGGTCGAACGGCGCCCGGTTGGTTTCGCCGACCATGGAGACCACGTACACCAGGAAGGAGGGCAGCAGCAGGAACACGAACCAGGTCCCGGACTGGGCGGCGACGATCCCCGAGGTGGACATGGTGCCGGCGTAGAGGAACACCGCGACGAACGACAGCGCCATCGCGATCTCGTAGGAGATCACCTGGGCGCTGGACCGCAGCCCGCCGAGCAGAGGATAGGTGGATCCGGATGACCACCCGGCCAACACGATTCCGTACACCCCGATCGAGGTGACCGCCAGCACGTAGAGCACCGCCACCGGCAGGTCGGTGAGCTGCAGCGGCGTGGTGTGCCCGAACACCGACACCAGCCCGCCCATCGGGATGACCGCGAACGCCATGATCGCCGGGATGACCGCGATCACCGGGGCCAGCAGATAGAGGGGTTTGTCCACCCCGGCCGGGATGAGGCCCTCCTTGAGGGCGAGTTTGACGCCGTCGGCAAGGCTCTGCAGCAGGCCGAACGGTCCGACGCGGTTGGGCCCGAACCGCATCTGCATGCGGCCCAGGACTTTCCGTTCGACCAGGATGGCCACCAGCACGGTCAACAGCAGGAAGACGAAGATGGCCAGGCACTTGGCGAGCATCAGCCACCACGGGTCATGGCCGAAGGAGTTCAGATCGGGCATTGTCATGGGCGATCCCGCTCCGCTTCTCGCCGGTTCATCGCCGAGATCCCGACGATCGCCCCGGCGGCCGCACCCAGCATCCGGTACACCGGGCCGGCGGAGTTCAGCGGCACCCACACCACCCGGTCCGGCATCTCGGTCACCGCCACCGGCAGCCGCAGGTCACCGCGCTCGGTCCAGATCCGCACCGGATCACCGTCGGCGCAGCCGATCTCGTCGGCAGTCGCCGCGGACAGCCGCGCCACGGCGGGGCGGGCCGTGCCGGCCAGGTACGGTTCGCCATCCTGCATCCGGCCGCCGTCGAGCAACATCCGCCAGCCGGTCAGGACCGCCTCACCCGGGCCGGGCCGGGCCGGGCCGGCCGGCGGGACACTCGGTGCGGCGGCACGTGGTCCTGCCCAGCTGCCCAGCCGGTCCAGATCGGCCCGGACCGCGGCGGCGTCGGTGAGCCCCAGATCCACGCCGACCTCGTCGGCCAGTGCGGCGAGCACCCGCATATCCGAGGTCGCCGACGGCGGCAGCGCCGCACCGAAGGACCGGTACCGGCCCTCCCAGTTCACGAAGGTGCCGGCCTTCTCCGCGACCGGGGCCACCGGGAACACCACGTCGGCACGGTCGGTGACGGCGCTGCGCCGCAACTCCAGACTGACCACGAACGGCGCGGCGTCGATGGCCGCCAGCGCCGCCTCCGGGTCGGGCAGATCGTCGACCTCGACGCCGCCGATGAGCAGGGCCTGCAGCTCGCCGGATGCCGCGGCGGTGAGGATTGCCGCGGTGTCGCGGCCCGGCGTGGACGGAAGGCGTTCGACGTGCCAGGCCGCCGCGACTTCCCCGCGGGCGGTGTCGTCGGCCACCGGGCGGCCGCCGGGCAGCAGATGCGGGACGGCCCCGGCCTCCAACGCGCCGCGATCCCCGGCCCGCCGCGGCACCCAGCCCAGCCGGGCGCCGGTGGCCGCGGCCAGTCGTACCGCAGCGGAATAGGCGCCCGGGGATCCGGCCAGCCGTTCGCCGACCAGAATCAAGGAACCGGACGGTAATTCGTCGCCCAGGCCGTCCAGCGCCGCGGCCTCGCCGCCCGGTGCGGCCGTGATCAGCCGGCCACCCAGCTTGTGCAACCCGCGACTGGTGAACGGACCGACCGACAGTACCGGCAGCCGGTGCTTGCGGACGGCCTTGCGCAACCGCAGGAAGACGATCGGGGATTCCTCTTCGGGCTCGAAACCCGCCAATACCACCGCCGGCGCGGATTCGATGTCGGCGTAGCCGACCGACTGCGGTAGGCCGGCGACCGCATGGGCGAGGAAGTCGGCCTCCTCGGCGGAATGCACCCGGGCACGGAAGTCGATGTCGTTGGTGTCCAGGATGATCCGGGCGAACTTCGCGTAGCCGTAGGCGTCCTCGACGGTGGCCCGCCCGCCGACCAGGACACCGGCCCGGCCGGCCGCCGCGGTCAGGCCGCGCACCGCAACCGCCACCGCCTCCGACCAGGACGCCGGGCGCTGGCTGCCGTCCGGGTCGCGGACCAGGGGAGTGCCGATGCGATCGTGCTGGCGGGCGTAGGTGAAGGCCCAGCGGCCCTTGTCGCAGTTCCATTCCTCGTTGACTTCCGGATCGTCACCGGCCAGTCGCCGCAACACCTTTCCACGCCGATGATCGGTGCGTTGCGCACATCCCGAGGCGCAGTGTTCGCAGACGCTGGGGGTCGACACCAGGTCGAACGGGCGGGCCCGGAAACGGTAGGCGGTGCCGGTGAGCGCGCCGACCGGGCAGATCTGCACGGTGTTGCCCGAGAAGTAGGAGTCGAAGGCCTCCCCGTCGGCGATACCGACCTGTTGCAGCGCACCGCGTTCCAGCATTTCGATGGACGGATCACCGGCGATCTGATCGGAGAACCGGGTGCACCGCGCGCACAGCACACACCGTTCCCGGTCCAGCAGCACCTGTGTGGACAGGCTGATCGGCTTCGGGTAGATGCGTTTGACGTCGGTGAACCGGGAGTCGCTGCGGCCGTTGGACATCGCCTGGTTCTGCAGCGGGCATTCCCCGCCCTTGTCGCAGACCGGGCAGTCCAGCGGGTGGTTGATCAGCAGCAGTTCCATCACCCCGCGCTGCGCCTTGTCGGCGATCTCGGAGGTCAGCTGGGTGCGCACCACCATGTCCGGGGTGACCGCCGCGGTGCAGGAGGCCAGCGGTTTGCGTTGCCCCTCGACCTCGACCAGGCATTGCCGGCACGCGCCGACCGGCTCCAGCAGCGGATGGTCGCAGAACCGCGGGATCTGGATGCCCATCAGCTCGGCGGCCCGGATCAGCAGCGTGCCCTTGGGCACACTGACCTGATGCCCGTCGATGGTCAGCGACACCATCTCGACTCCGGTGGTCTCCTCGGCCGGCCCGGCAAGCGTCATGCCCCCGCCCCCCTTCTCTCCGCGAGCAGACGCGAATGGCCGCGAAACAGCCCATTTCTGCGGCCATTCGCGACTGCTCGCCGGTAAGAGGTGACCCGCAGGACCGTCATGCCCCCGCCCCTTCCACCGCGAACAGCGTCGACGCATACGGGTCGAACGGACAGCCACCGTCCAGATGCGCCAGGTACTCGTCGCGGAAGTACTTGATGGAGGAGATGATCGGGCTGGCCGCACCGTCGCCGAGTGCGCAGAACGACTTCCCCAGGATCGCGTCGGCGATGTCGAGCAGCTTGTCGATGTCGGCCTGGCTCGCCGCACCCTCCTCCAGGCGCTGGTAGATCTGCGCCAGCCAGTAGGTTCCCTCCCGGCACGGTGTGCACTTGCCGCAGGACTCGTGGGCGTAGAACTGCGTCCACCGGCGCACCGCCCGCACCACGCATGTGGTCTCGTCGAAGATCTGCAACGCCTTGGTGCCCAGCATCGAGCCGGCGCCGGCCACCCCCTCGTAATCCAGTGGCACGTCCAGATGTTCGGTGGTCAACAGGGGCGTCGAGGAGCCTCCCGGGGTCCAGAACTTCAGCTGGTGCCCGGCCCGCACGCCACCGGCGTAGTCGAGCAGTTCCCGCAGTGTGATGCCCAGCGGTGCCTCGTACTGGCCCGGACGGGTCACGTGCCCGGACAGCGAGTACAGCGTGAATCCGGGGGACTTGTCCGAGCCCATCGACTTGAACCAGTCCACCCCGCGGGACACGATGGCGGGCACGCTGGCAATAGATTCGACGTTGTTGACCACCGTCGGGCAGGCATACAGACCGGCGACCGCCGGGAACGGCGGACGCAGCCGCGGCTGCCCGCGCCGGCCCTCCAGGGAGTCCAGCAGCGCGGTCTCCTCGCCGCAGATGTAGGCCCCGGCCCCGGCGTGCACCACCAGGTCCAGATCGAAACCGGTGCCCCGGATGTCGGTGCCCAGGTAGCCGGCCTCGTAGGCTTCGACGACGGCGGCCCGCAGCCTGCGCAGCACCGGCACCACCTCACCGCGCACGTAGATGAACGCGTGCCGGGCGCCGATCGCGTACGCGGCGATGATCGCGCCCTCGACCAGCACGTGCGGTGTGGCCATCAGCAACGGAATGTCCTTGCACGTACCGGGTTCGGACTCGTCGGCGTTGACCACCAGATAGTGCGGTTTGGGATCATGGGCGTTGATGAACGACCACTTCTGCCCGGTCGGGAATCCGGCCCCGCCGCGTCCGCGCAGGCCGGACTCCTTGACCAGGCCGATCACCTCGGCGGGGGTCATCCCCAGCGCGGTGTCCAGGGCCCGGTAGCCGTCGTGGCGCAGATAGGTTTCCAGCGTCCAGGACTGCGGGTCGTCCCAGTAGCGGCTGAGCACCGGTGTCAGTGACGTCACTGTTCACCTCGGCTCACCCGCAGTCCGGCCAGCGTCGCCGCGCCGGCCGGGGAGGTGTCGGGGGCGCCGGCGTCGACACCGGCCAGGATGCGGGCGGTCTGGCGGAAGGTGCACAGCGTGGCGCCGCGGGTCGGGGTGACGGGCTGTCCCGCCCGCAGGTCGTCGACGAGATCCCGCGCCGTCGACGGTGTCTGGTTGTCGAAGAACTCCCAGTTCACCATCAGCACCGGCGCGTAGTCACAGGCGGCGTTGCATTCGATGTGCTCCAGCGTGATCGACCCGTCCGCGGTGCTCTGCCCGGCACGGATGCCGAGATGCTGCTCCAGCACGTCCAGGAGGGCGTCACCACCCATCACCGCGCACAGCGTGTTGGTACAGACGCCGATGAGGTAGTCCCCGGTCGGGGTGCGCCGGTACATCGAGTAGAAGGTGGCGACGGCGGTCACCTCGGCCGGCGTCAACCCGAGTTGGTCTGCGCAGAAGGCGATCCCGGCGGGGGTGAGGTAGCCGTCCTCGGCCTGCACCAGGTGCAGCAGGGGCAGCAGCGCCGACCGGGCCACCGGGTAGCGGGCGATGATCTGCTCGGCATCGGCGGCCAGGTGGGCGCTCACCTCGTCCGAGTACGTCTGTGGCCCGGCACTGATCGGTGGTCCCGCCTCCTCTGGACGCTGACCGAGTTGCAGATCGATGGCGGTCATCTGGCTATCACCTGTCCACACCCCCCATGACCGGGTCGATGGATGCCACCGCAGAGATCGCGTCGGCCACCATGCCGCCCTCACACATCGCCGCCACCGCCTGCAGGTTGGTGAACGACGGATCCCGGTAATGCACCCGGTACGGGCGGGTGCCGCCGTCGCTGACCATGTGCACCCCGAGTTCCCCGCGGGGTGACTCGACCGCGACATACACCTGGCCGGCGGGCACCCGGATACCCTCGGTGACCAATTTGAAGTGGTGGATGAGCGCCTCCATCGAGGACCCCATGATCTTGGCGATGTGCTCCTCGGAGTTGCCCAGCCCGTCCGGGCCGACCGTGAGATCCGCCGGCCAGGCCAGCTTCTTGTCGGTCAGCATCACCGGCCCCGGCTTGAGCCGAGACACACACTGTTCGACGATCTTCAGCGATTCCTTCATCTCGTCGACGCGAATCAGGTAGCGGCCGTAGGCATCGCACCCGGTGTCGGTGCACACTTCGAAGTCGTAGGTCTCATATCCGCAGTACGGCTGCGCCCGGCGCAGGTCATGCGGCAGACCGGTGGATCGCAGCACCGGACCGGTGATGCCCAGCGCCATGCACCCGGTCAGGTCCAGGTAGCCGATGCCCTCGGTGCGGGCCTTCCAGATGTAGTTCTCGCGGAGCAGCTTCTCCAGATCACGGAGCCGGCCGGGCAGGATGTCGATGAGTTCGCGCAGCTGCGGCATCGCCTCCTCGGGCAGATCCGCGGCCAGGCCACCGGGCCGGATGTAGGCGTGGTTCATCCGTAGGCCGGTGATGGTCTCGAACACGCTCAGGATGAGCTCGCGTTCCCGGAACCCGAAGAACATCGCCGACATCGCGCCCAGTTCCATCCCGCCGGTGGCCAGTGCGACCAGATGGCTGGAGATGCGGTTGAGTTCCATCAGCAGGACCCGGATGACGCTGGCGCGTTCGGGGATGTCGTCGGTGACGCCGAGCAGTTTCTCCACGCCCAGGCAGTAGGCGGTCTCGTTGAAAAACGGTGACAGGTAGTCCATCCGGGTCACGAAGGTGACGCCCTGCGTCCAGTTGCGGTACTCCAGGTTCTTCTCGATACCGGTGTGCAGGTAACCGATCCCGCACCGGGCCTCGACGATCGTCTCGCCCTCGATCTCCAGGATCAGCCGCAGCACACCGTGAGTGGAGGGATGCTGCGGACCCATGTTCACCACGATGCGCTCACCGGCGTGTTCCCGGGCGGCCGCCACCACGGCATCCCAGTCCTGGCCGCCGACCATCACGACGGGCGGGTCGGTCTCGGTCGACATCAGCTGTAGGCCCTCCGCTCATCGGGCGGCGGGATCTGTGCCCCGTGATACTCGACGGGGATGCCGCCCAACGGGTAGTCCTTGCGTTGCGGGTGCCCGACCCAGTCGTCGGGCATCTCGATGCGGGTCAGCGACGGGTGCCCGTCGAAGATGATGCCGAAGAAGTCGTAGGTCTCCCGTTCATGCCAATCGGTGGTCGGATACACCGAAAACAGGGACGGCACATGCGGATCGGTGTCCGGTGCGGCGCACTCGAGCTGGATGCGGCGGTTGTGGGTGATCGACATCAGTGGATAGACCGCGTGCAGTTCGCGGCCCGTCTCGCCCGGATAGTGCACCCCGGAGACACCCAGGCACAGCTCGAATCGCAGCGCGGGATCGTCGCGCAGTGTCCGGGCCACCGCCACCAGGTGCTCGCGGCTGATGTCCATGGTGAGCTGATCGCGGAAGACCACGATGCGCTCCACCGCGGCGGCGAACACGTCGTCCCCGAGCGCGGCGATCAATGCGTCGACGACCTCGTCGAAGTACCCGCCGTAGGGCCGTGGGGAATTGCCCGGCAGTGTGACCTCGCGGACCAGCCGGCCGTACCCGGAGGTGTCACCGGTGCCGGTGACCCCGAACATGCCCCGGCGGGTGCCGATCACCTCTTGATCACCGAACCCCGCGCTGGTGTCTTCGGATGTCATGGGCGCAGCAATCCGGTCAGTTCGATGGTGGGCCGCGATGCGAGCGCGGCCTCTTCGGCGGCGGCGATCGCCTCGGCCCGGTTGACTCCGAGCGGCATCTCGGCAATCTTGGCGTGCAGCTTGAGGATTGCGTTGAGCAACATCTCCGGGCGGGGCGGGCACCCGGGCAGGTAGATGTCCACCGGCACCACATGGTCGACGCCCTGCACCACCGCGTAGTTGTTGAACATTCCGCCCGAGGAGGCGCACACCCCCATGGCCAGTACCCATTTCGGCTCGGCCATCTGGTCATAGACCTGACGCAGCACCGGGGCCATCTTCTGACTGACCCGTCCGGCCACGATCATCAGGTCGGCTTGGCGTGGTGTCGCCGAGAAGCGCTCCATGCCGAACCGGGAGATGTCGAAGCGCGGGCCGGCGGTGGCCATCATCTCGATGGCGCAGCACGCCAGCCCGAAGGTGGCCGGCCACAGCGATCCCTTGCGCACGTAACCGGCGACCTTCTCCACGGTGGACAGCAGGATGCCGCCGGGCAGTTGTTCCTCTAGTCCCATGCGAGCCCTCCCCGGCGCCAGACGTAGGTGTAGGCCACGAAGACGGTGAGCATGAACAGCAGCATCTCCACCACCGCGAACAGCCCCAGCGAGTCGAAGGTCACCGCCCACGGGTAGAGAAACACGATCTCGATGTCGAAGATGATGAACAGCATCGCGATCAGGTAGTACCTGATCGGGAACCGCTGACCGGTCGCGAGCTTGGCGGCCGCGGCGGGGAGCAGCGGCTCGATGCCGCATTCGTAGGCTTCGAGTTTGGCGCGGTTGTAGCGGCGCGGCCCGATGACGAGGGCAATGCCCACCGAGACGATCGCGAACGCGGCCGCAATCGCCCCCAGCACCAGGATGGGTGTGTAGACAGTCATGTCTGTGTCAACCTCTGTGCCGCTCTCTCGGTGGACTTTCGATGTGAGCTAGAACACAGCTTAGTCGCGTTAACGGTCGAGGCGCCGCATTTTGGTTAGGATCGGAACCGACAGCTGGGTCCACCCGCCCTCATCTGTGAGAGTGGTGAAGATGCAACGGCCACAGCGTTTTTCGTGCTGTGATCAAGAACGTGGGCGCAGCAGATCTGCCACGGCCTCACCGAGCCGGATCGGATCGATCGGGTGCGGCACCGCCGCTTCGGCGCGTGACCAGGACGCCAACCAGGCGTCGTCGGGACGCCCGGTGAGCACCAGGATCGGGGGACACACCCTGATCTCGTCCTTGAGCTGCTTGGCCAGCCCCATCCCGCCCGTCGGCGTCGCCTCGCCGTCCAAGATCAGCAGATCGAATCCGCCGGCGGCGACCTGCTCGACGACCACCGGCGCGGTCGCGACGTCGAGATAGCTCAGCTCGGGCAGATCGGGATGAAGGCGCCGGCCCAGCGCCGAGCGCACCTGTTCGCGGGTGCGGTTGTTGGAGCTGTAGACCAGGATCCGTAGCTGCGCATCGGTGTCGGCCACAGGGGCGATGCTACGACTGCTTGACGAAAACCGCGGCGGCTTCGATGGTGACCGCGTCACCCATCATCCCGAGCAGGTTGCCGTTGACCCCGAATGTCTGACGGTTCAGCGTGGTCGTGGTTTCCAGCCGGACCTCACCGCCGGGCAGGCCCCGCACGTGCGTCGGCAACTCCAGATCCTGCTGTTTGCCCTTCACCGTCAACTGGACGCTCAGCGTCACCCAGGACGGCCCGGTGGCCTCCGCGGCCTCCACCGCCACCTCGATCAGCGGGAACCGGCGAACGTCGAAGAAATCATCGGAGCGCAGATGGTTGTCGCGGCGGCCGATGCCGGTGCGCACCGACGCGGCGGCGATGCGCAGCCGCCCCGTGACATTGCCCTCCGCGACCGCCTCGGCGCTGCCCTCCACCTCGGTGAACACGCCGTTGACGTGCGCCAGGCCCCAGAACGTGGGGCTGTGGAACGCGACTTCGGTGCGGCCGGGATCCAGCCGCCAGGTACCCAGCCAGTCCTGCAGATCCATCCCCGGTCCTCCTCAGTTCGTGAGTAGGGGAGCCATATCGGCCGGGTCGAAGTATTCGTCGATCCGGGTGATCCGGCCATCGGCGCCCACCTTGATCACGATGCATACACGCAATTGGATCGACGCACCAGCGGTGGCCTCGGCGTGCAGCACGTGTTGCTGCACGAAGCCGCCGTCGAAGAACTGCCGATCGAGGATCTCGTAGCGCCGCGAGGAGGTGATCCGCATGAACCACCGGATCACCTTGAGTGCGGGCCCCAGGTCGTTGTCGGCGGTGTCCCCGCTGTGCCACACCTTGACGTCGTCGGCCCACATGGCGGCGACGGTGTCGTATTCACCGCGCTCGATGGCGCTGAACAGTCGGTCGGCCACATCGGCGGTCATATCTCCTCCTGGGGTTGACCTCAAGGATGGTTCAGGTCCGAAGCTGGTGGACATGAGAGAACACTTTGACAGGGCCTATGAAACACGCACCGCGCCATGGGTGATCGGCGAACCGCAACCGGCGGTCGTCGCGCTCGCCGAGGGCGGCATGCTGCACGGACGCATCCTGGACATCGGATGCGGGCTGGGGGAGCACACCATCCTGCTGACCGGCCGTGGCCATCCGGTGCTCGGTGTCGACTACGCGCCGCGCGCCATCGCCCAGGCCCGGGAGAACGCGGCCACGCGGGGCGTGGACGCCCGGTTCCAGGTGGGTGACGCCATGGACATGGACGCGATCCTCGCCGGGGCCGCGCCGTTCGACACGATCCTGGACAGCGCGCTGTTCCACATCTTCGACGATCCCGCCGACCGCGCCCGCTACGTCGCCGGCCTGCACCGGGGCTGCCGGTCCGGTGGGTATCTGCATCTTCTGGCCCTGTCCGACGCGGGCCGCGGGTTCGGCCCGCAGGTCGGCGAGGAGGTGATCCGGTCCGCATTCGCCGACGGCTGGGAGCTGGAGGCGCTGGACACCACCACCTACCGCGGGGTGGTGGGTCAGGCGCACGCCCCGCTGCTCGGCCTGCCGGTCGGTGCGGTCGTCGACGAGCCGGCCTGGCTGGCCCGGATACGCCGGCTGTGAACCCTCACTCCTGGTCATAGCCCGGGTGCGCGATGTCGAGGCGATGGCGCACCAGGGCCCGCAGCGCGGGCAGTACCTCGGCGCCGCGGCCGTCGAAATCCCCGGCCCGGATCGCGGCGGCCAGGGCGGCCTCCTCGTCGAACCCGAGCGCCGCCAACTCCGCGCGGGGCTCGTCCTCGCCGGTGGCCGCCAGTTCACGTTCCACGATGCGCAGCACGTTGGCCGCGACCCGGGCGTGGAAGTTCAGCGCACCGGTGGTCTCCGTGCGGACCTCGCCTTCCAGGAACTCCGCCACCGCGGCGACCAGTTCGGCGGCGGTGGGCTTGTAATGCAGGTCCGTCACGCTGTGTCCATTCCCCGGTCGCTACGCTCCAGCCCACCGGACTCCAGAAGGTTGAGCAGGTCGTACTCGGTCTCGCACACCCGCCGCCCGATGGCCGCCAGTTCGACCGACCGGGTCAGCCCCGAGCGGTGCCGCTCGTACTGGTATCGGCAGATCACGCCCCAGCGCAGGGTGGCCGCCACCAGCCACCAGCGCAGCGCGGCGCGGTCCACCGCCCGGCCGGCAGCCAGCTCGTAGGCGGACACGAAGTCCTCGATGCTGCCCAGCCCGCCCGCGCCGAGCGCGGCGGGTGCCCCGAACCGCCAGGCCCGGATGCAGAACCAAGCCAGGTCGTCGAGCGCCTCGCCGATGTGGGTGAGCTCCCAGTCCAGTACGGCGGCCAACCCGTTGTCGTCGACGATCAGGTTGCCCATCCGGAAGTCGCCGTGTACCAGCACTTCCGGCGTCGCCGCCGGACGGTTGTGCTCCAGCCAGCGAAACGCCCACTCGAATGTGGCGGTGGTGTCGCCCATCTCGTCGAGCTGGTGGCGCCACTCGTCCAGCGGGTCGGCGCTGGAGAGCCCGATCCCGGCCGGATCGGCCCGGTGGATGGCGGCCAGCGCCTGGGCGCACTGGCGCAGCAGCCGTGCCCGCGAGGTGTCATCGAGGGTGCGCGCGATCTTGCGGACGATCGTCTCACCGCCGATGAAGTCGCAGACCAGGTACGGATTGCCGAGTGCAGCAGGGGAATTGTCCGCGGCGATGATCTGCGGAACCGGTGCGCCGGTGGCCGCGGCGCGGCGCAGCGCGGCCGCCTCCAACTCCATGCTGGCGTGCACGTCGTCGGGTGGGCCGGTGCGCAGGATCAGGGCCCGCACCCCGGCCGGCGTCCGGGCGTCGAAGGCCCAGGTGGCGCGGCTGGCTCCGCCGGTGAGTACCCGCAGATCCGACACCGTGACCTCGCCCAGCTCCGGCGCGAGCACATCGACGAGGGCCGCGCCCAGTCGCGACGCGTCGGTCACTTGCGCCCGAACTTCAGCATGCGCTGCGCTACCCGGCGGATCTGGATCTCCTCGGCGCCCTCGGTGATCCGGTACCGCCGGTGATGGCGGTAGATGTGCTCGAACGGTTCGTGCCGGCTGTAGCCGACGCCGCCGTGGATCTGCATGGCCCGGTCCGCGGCCTCACACACCAGCCGGTTGGCCCGATAGTTGGCCATCGACACCTTGTCCGAGACCTCCATGTGGTGATCGCGGTCCAGATGCCAGGCGGCGTAGTACACCAGCAGGCGCACCATCTGTGCCTCGGTCTGCAACTCGGCCAGCGGCCACTGCACGGCCTGGTTCACCGACAGCGGCTTGCCGAAGACGATCCGGTCCCCGGCGTACTGCGCGGCCCGGTCGATGCAGTACTGGGCGGCGCCCAGACTGCTGGCGGCCTGCCGAATCCTGTTCTCGTGCAGGAATGTCTGGCCGACCTCCAGGCCGTGGTCGACCTCGCCGAGCACCGCGTCGGCGGGCACCCGGACGTCCTTGAGCTCCACCTCGCCGTGGTCGCTGGGCATGTTGAAGGTCCACCAGTAGTAGGGGACGGTGAAGCCCGGGGTGTCGGTGGGCACCAGGAAGGCCGTGATCCCGACGGCCGACCCGTCCGCACCGGAGGTCCGGGCGAAGATCAGGTCATGGGTCGCGCGGTGCACACCGGTGTTCCAGCGCTTGGCGCCGTTGATGACCCAGTCGTCACCGTCGCGGACGGCGGTGGTCTCCATCCAGGTGGCGTCGCTGCCGTGGTTGGGTTCGGTCAGGCCGAAGGCCATCGAGCGTTTGCCGGTCAGCATCGCCTCGACCCAGTCCTTCTTCTGCGCCTCGGTGCCGAACCGGCTCATCATGATGACCTGCGGGAAATTGCCGACGATGGAGGATTCGTCCTGCAGATCGTTGTGCAGGCCGAGACCCTTGTGCGCCAGGTGTTCCCGGATGACGGCCATATCCAGGTTGGACCCGCCGCGGCCGCCGAACTCCTCGGGCAGGCCGTACCGCAGCCACCCGGCGGCATCCGCGCGCCGGCGCATCTCGTCGAGCAGGTCCTCCCACTCCCGGGCCGGCACCCCGCCGTTCTCCAGGTCGGTGCGGGCGAACTCGCGGCGCCGGTCGAAGTACTGCATGTGCTCGCGTTCCAGCGGCTTGATCTCGGCCTCGATGAAGGCGTCCATCTCGGCCAACAGGCCTGGAAGATGCTCTGGTAAAGCGAAATCCACGGTGATCTCTCTTTCTGGCTCAGCGGCCGTACAGGGTCTTCTTCCAGATCGTCGACAAGGTCTTGATGGCGTCGGCGTCGCTGATCTGCAGTTCCGAACCGGGGTTTCCGACCACCACCACGGTGAAATTCTCGAACAACAACGCGATCGCGGCGGCGATATGCTCAGGTTCCAGGTCCTGGGCGTAGCCCTGTTCGCGGGCCCGGCGCACCGAATCGGCCACCATGTCGATCCCGAACCGCCGGAACTCGTGCTGCACCTGAGCGAACCTGGGCTGGGTGGCCCCGAGCTGCGCGACGGCGATCATGATGCCGATGTTCTGCTTGAACAGATTCCAGTACCCGGTCACCACCGTGGTGAAGTACTCGGTGTCCTCCGGTGAGTCCGGCAGCGGCACCCGGGTGCCGGAGGGTTCGACGATGTCGTGCAGGAAGGATTCCGCGAGCGAGGCCAGCAGGTCCTCCTTGTCGTCGAAGTACCGGTAGAACACCGCCGAGGACTTGCCCGCCGCCGAGGTGATGTCGGCCAGCGTGGTGCCGTGAAAACCGCGTTCGGCGAACAGCTTCCGGGCGGCGAGCTCGATGGCGCCCCGGGTCTGGCGGCCCTTGGCGGTCAGCGATCCGGCGGGGGTCATGTCAGCCCAGGATGCGATCCCCGGCGCGCAGCAGCGCGCTGGGCAGTTCGTGGCCGACGGCCTGCTGGGCCACCCGCGCCGCCGCGATGGCGGCGGTGAGGTCGACGTCGACCTCGATATCGCTGTCGCGCAGCAGATACACCAGATCCTCGGTGGCGATGTTGCCGCTGGCCCCGGGCGCGAACGGGCAACCGCCCAGCCCGCCGACCGAGGCGTCCAGCCGGGTCACCCCGGCCTGCACCGCGGCGTATGCACTGGCCAGGCCCGCCCCGCGGGTGTTGTGGAAGTGCGCGCCCAGCGGCAGATCCCCGATCACCGGGCGGACCCGCTCGATCAGGGCCTGCACCCGCTTCGGGGTTGCGGTGCCGATGGTGTCCGCGATCGCGATCCGGTCCACTCCGAGATCGGTTGCTGCCGAGGCGATGTCGACGACCCGCTGGGGGTCGGTGGGTCCGTCGAACGGGCAGTCCCAGGCGGTGGCGATGATGACCTCGACGCGCGCGTCGTGGTCATGGGCGATGCGGGTGACGTCGGCGATGGCCGCCGTCGCCTCGGCGGTGTCGCGTCCGACGTTGGCGCGGCTGTGCGCATCCGAGGCCGACACCACGTATTCGATGGAATTCAGCCCGGCCGCGATGGCGTGTTTGGCACCGTTGGGGCTGGCCACCAGCGCGGAGAACTCCACGTCCGGAAAGCGGTGCAGTTCGGCGGCCAGCTCGGCGGCGTCGGCCAGGGCGGGCACCTTGGACGGGGAGACGAACGCGGTGGCCTCGACCTCCCGGACACCGGTGGCGACGATGGCCTCCAGGATGCCGATCTTGGCCTCCAGTGGGATGGGCGCCTCGATCTGCAGTCCGTCGCGCAAGCAGACCTCGCGGATATCGACCTTCATAGCACCCCTTCCTCCTTCAAGGACGCCAGTTCCTCGGCGCTCAGGCCCAGCAGACCCGAGTACACCTCGTCATTGTGCTGGCCCGGCCGCGCCGAACCGGCGTTGCGGATGGTGCCCGGCGATTCCGAGAGCACCGGGATGACACCCGGCCCCTTGACGTTACGCCCGATCCGCTCATCCCAGTGGTCGGCGATCATCCCGCGTGCCTGAAGTTGCGGGTCCTCGAACACCTCGGCGACGGTGTTGATCGGCCCGCTGATGACACCGGCCTCGGACAGGGTCGCGATGATCTCGGTGGGCTCCCGCCGGACGGCCCAGTCGCCGATGATCTTGTCCAGCTCGTCCTGGTTGCGCCCGCGGGCCACGTGGTCGGCGAACCGGTCGTCGGTGGCCAGTTCGGGCCGGCCCATCGCCTCGCAGAGGCGGCGGAACACGGTGTCCTGGTTGGCGGCGATCACCACCCAGCTGCCGTTGGCGCTCTGGTAGATGTTCGACGGGGCGATGCCCTCCAACCGGGTGCCCGACGGTCCGCGGACCACGCCCCCGACGTCGTAATCGGGGATGGTGGATTCCTGGATGGCCAAACAGCTTTCGGTCAGGGCGGTGTCGACGACCTGCCCCTCACCGGTGACGCTGCGCCGGTACAGCGCGGCCAGCGCGCCCTGGGCGGCGAACATCCCGGCCAGGCTGTCACCGAGCGACAGCGCCAGCCGCGGGGGAGGGCCACCGGGGAAACCGTTCATGTGCCGCAGCCCGCTGGCCGCCTCGGCGACGGAGGCATACCCGGCCTTACCGGCGTCCGGCCCGGTCTGGCCGTACCCGGACACTCGCACCAGGATGATGCCCAAGTTGTGTTCGCGCAGCACGTCGTAGCCCAGGTTCCACTTCTCCAGCGTGCCGGGCCGGAAGTTCTCCACGATGATGTCCGAGCGTGATACCAGTTCCAGGAACAGTTCCCGGCCCCGCTCGGTGCGCAGGTCCAGGGTGGCGGCCTTCTTGTTGCGGGCGTGCACCGTCCAGAAGAAGTGGTGCCCCTCGAGTTCGGCCTGCCCCCAGGTGCGCAGCGGGTCCGGGCTGCTGGGCAGTTCGATCTTGATGACCTCGGCGCCCATGTCGCCGAGCAGCCGGCCGGCGAACGGGCCCGAGATCAGGGTGCCCAGCTCGAGCACCCTGATGCCGTCGAGCGGTCCGGTGACCGTCACAGCGAGAACCCGTGCCGGTGCAGCCAATCGGTGCAGATCGCCACGGCCTGGCGCAGCGTGCCGCGCTGATCGGGGCCCGAGTAGTAGTGGTTGGCGCCCGGGATCTCGTGCATCTCCTTGTCCGGGTGCCCGATCGCCTCGAACAGTCGGCGGGTGTGGCTCGGGGTGCAGGCGTCATCGGCGAGGTTGCCGATGACCAGGGCGGGCACCGTGATGTCCGGTCCGGCCTTGAGGGCGTCACCGTTGGCGTCGTCATAACTCCACTGCGACAGCCAGCTGCGCAGCGTGCAGAACCGGGCCAGGCCGACGGGGGAGTTGTTCACCACCTGCGGGTCGCCCAGGTAGCAGGTGCCCGGCTTGCGCTCGTTGGGGTCGACGGTGGGGTCCAGCCAGCGCGGGTCTGCCATGGTGCCGTGCACGACGAACGCATACTCGTCATCGGGACGTCCGGCGGCCCTGAGCTCGGCCAGTTTTTCCTTGACCCACTTGGTGATTCGCCGGTTGCGGGCGATCTGCGCCTGATGGTAGCGCTCCAGGAACTCACTCGTGTAGGGCGGCTGGTTCGGGTTGTCCGGGTTGTACAGGTCCAACTCGGGGTCCCGCTTGGACGGGTCGTTCTCGTCCAGGATGGAGGCGTCCATCCATTCGGTCATGGTGCCGTGCCTGCTGATGTGCGCGGCCAGCAGCATGATGCCGTCGGCCGGGATCAGGCCCAGCGTGGTCAGGTCGGGGCCGTCACCGGACGGGCTGGCGGTCACCGTCGGGTTCTGGGCCTGCTGCTGGTAGAACGCCGACAGCGAACCACCACCGCTCCAGCCGGCCAGTACCACCTTCTCGTAGCCCAGCCGGTTCTTGGCGTCCTTGATGCACTCGCCGAGATCCTCGACGACCTTCTCCATCAGCAGCGCGGAGTCGGTGCCGCGGAATCGGCTGTTGCAGTAGATGACATGGTGGCCGGCCCGGGCCAGCGCATTGATCATCGGCAGGTAGGCGCCGCCACCGATCGGGTGCATGAACACCAGCACGGTGTCGCTCGGCTTGGTCTTGGGCTTGAGCAGATAGCTCTCCAGCACCACCAGTTCGGCGACGCCACCGTAGACGTCACGCACCGACGAGGTGTTCTGGTAGGCAACCAGGTACGGGATGCGGTCGTACTCGTATTTGACGGGGGATTCGGTGGTTGCGGTCATGTTCTAGTGCTGCCCCAGATCGTTGGCGAGGATTTCGGCGGACGGGATGAGTCGGCGGCGGGTGTCGATGGCGATCACCGACCAGTCCACCCGGTCGTAATCGTCGAACTTGCGGCGGGCGCGTTCCCGGGCCTTCTCCGGTGCGCCGTGGTGAACCCCTTGCGGCGCATGGGAAACCAGGCCGGGAGGCATCGGGATGCCGTACAGCGTCCCGCCGTGGAAGAACGCGATCTCGTCGTAGTCGACATTGCGGTGATACCACGGGGTGCGCTCGGTGCCCGGCACGCTCTCGGCCGGCTTGGGCAGGAAGTTCATCACGTACACGCCGGTCGCCTGCATGAACAGGTGCACCGTCGGGGGCAGGTGCACGCTCTCGGACGTGATGACGGTGTAGTCCTCGATGTTGAAGGTGAACGGGAAGTTGTCCCCGCGCCAGCCCTCGACGTCGAGCGGATTGTGTTTGTAGAACAAAGATGTGGAGCCCGCCCCCTGAATCTCTGCGTGGATGAGGCGGACCTCGTACTCCTCGCGTCCGTCATCGTCGATCGGCGCCGGCTCGGGGATGGTCACCTGCGCCGGGTCGAACGGGAAGTGCCGGCCCAGGGTGCCGGCCGGGGGCACCCGGAAGTCGTCGGTGGCCTGGATCATCAACCAGGTGCTCTCGCTGTCGGGCACCTGGCGGAAGGTGCACGCCTTCGGGATGTAGATCCAGTCGCCCTCGCGGTAACGCAACGGGCCGAACTCGGTTTCCAGCAGCCCGGCGCCCTTGTGCACGAAGATCAGCAGATCGCCGTCGACGTAGCGGACGAAGAACGGCATCTCCTCGGTGCGCCGGCTGAGCAGCACCAGGCAGTCGGGGTTGGAGAACATCAGCAGCGGGCCGCCGTGGGCGTCGGTGGCGTCGCCGGGCTTGAGCTCGGAGGACAGCACGTCGGTGGGGCGCAGGGGACCGACCGTGCGGTAGGCGGTGGGATCGTTTCGCCGGTACATGTTCGCGGTCCGGCCGACGAAGCCGCCGCGGCCCAGTTCATCGTCTTTCAGGCCGTCCAGGTCGGCGTGCACGCGTTTGGGCGTCTTGCCTTTCCGCAGGTGAACGAAGGATTCCATGACGCTCCTCGCAAGTCTGTCAGCAAAACTGAAAGTGACTTTACTTTTTGTTCTGGGTGTTGGCAAGGGCCGATGACGGCCGGTCAGCCGAACAGGCGCTCGGCGTTATCCCGGGTCCGGGCAGCCAGATTCGGGTCGACCGCCGCGGTGTTCTTCTCGACGAACGGCGCGGGAGCGAACGGGATGTCGCTGCCGTAGAGCAGCCGGTCGGTGCCCACCACCTCGGCGGCCAGCTGCAGTGCTTCCGGTGAGGCCGACAGCGCGAGGTCGTAGTAGAACCGGCGCAGCTGATCGCGGACGGGTTCGCGGCGGCCGCCGTCGGCGGACGGGAAATCGTCGAGCATCGACAGCCGCCAGGCCGCCCACGGCAGGGTGCCGCCCAGATGGGAGAGCACCAGTTTGAGATTCGGGTATCGCGCCGGGGTTTCGGTGAGGATGAGCTCGGCGACCATACGGGTGGTGTCGAAGGTGAACTCCAGGACCGGTGCGGGCAGCATCAGCCGGGCGTCGGCCATCGCCGGCGGCAGGTTGGGGTGCACGTGTACCACCGCGTGCCGGCGGTCCAGTTCGGCCAGCACCGGTGCGAACCGCCGGTCGCCGAGATAGCGGCCCTCGTAGTTGGTGAGCACCGCGACCCCGTCGAGGCGCAGAACGTCCAGCGCATAAGCGATTTCGGCGAGTGTCGCGTCGACGTCGGGTAGCGGCAGCAGCGCGAACCCGCCCACTCTGCCGGGATGGCGTGCGCTCAGATCGGCCATGGTCTGGTTGCAGGACCGGGCCAGCGCGGGACGGTCGGCGGCGCCGAGTGGGGCCAGGGCGGGTGCCGACACCGACAGCACGGCCCGGTCGATGTGCAGTGCCTCCATGCGTGCCAGCATCGAGGTCTCGTCCCACGCCGGCTGCGGTATGCCGCCGACCGAACCGCCGGTGGCCGCGTCCACCGCCGCCCGGTAATCCGGCGGGACGAGGTGCTGGTGGACGTCGATCAAACCCGACACCAGGTCAACGTACCTTAAGGTACGTTCGGGCCCGTGGGGAATGACGCGCACGTCCTGATCGGCGGCCGCACGGTCGGCAGCCCGATGCATGCGGTCCACAACCCGGCCCGCGCCCGGGACATCGTGGGGGAGTCCGCGCTCGCCGATGCCGCCCTGGTGGACCGGGCGGTGCGGGCCGCCGCCGCAGCGGCCCCGGGCTGGGCCGCGCTGACGGTGACCGAGCGCCGCGATGCGCTCAAGGCGGCCGCCGGTGCGGCGCTGGAGGACTTCGAGAACCGGGCCCGGCTGCTCACCAATGAGCAGGGCAAGGTGCTGTGGGAGTCCATGGTCGATCTCGCCGGGGCGCCCTACCTGCTGCGCGAGTGCCGGCGGCTGATCGAGCGGGTGGCCGCCGAAGAGATCGTCGACGACGAGCGCGGCCGGTTCGTCCGGCGCCGCCGCCCGGTCGGGGTGGTGGCCGTCATCGTGCCGTGGAACTATCCGGTGTTGTTGGCGTTCAATGCCATTGCCCCGGCGCTGGCGGCCGGTGACACCGTCGTCGTCAAACCGTCGGAGCTGGCCCCACTGGCCCTGACCGCGGTGCTGCACGCGGTGTCTGCCGCCCTGCCCGACGGGGTGATCAACGTGGTGCCCGGCGACGGCGCGCAGACCGGCCATGCGCTGGCCGCCCACCCCACGGTGCGCCGGGTCATGTTCACCGGCGGCACCGCCGGCGGGCGCGAGGTGATGCGCGCCGCCGCGGAGTCGATCACCGGGGTCGGGCTGGAACTCGGCGGCAACGATCCGGCACTGGTACTCGAGTCGGCGGTCGTCGATGATGCGCTGGTCACCGCGCTGCGCAACTCGGCGTTCACCTGCTCGGGGCAGGTGTGCTTCGCCATCAAGCGGATCTACGTGCACCGCAGCCACTTCGGCGATCTGGTCGAGGCGCTCGCCGCGGTCACCGATCAACTCACCGTCGGTGACGGACTGGACCCGGCCAGCTCCATCGGCCCGTTGATCAGCGCGGCGGCGCTGGACCGGGTGCAGGCCCTGATCCGGGACAGCGCCGAGATCGGCGGCACCGTCACCGAATTGGGGCGCAAACTCGATCCGGCCGGCTGGGAGCGCGGGCACTTCCTGCTGCCACACCTGGTCACCGGCATCCCGCAGCAGTCCCGGCTGGTGGCCGCCGAACAGTTCGGCCCGGTGCTGCCGATTCTGCCGTTCGACACCGAGAACGAGGCGATCGCGCTGGCCAACGACTCCGAATACGGTCTGGCCGCCTCGGTCTGGTCCCGCGACGACGAGCACGCCTTCGCGGTGGCCCGCGGTATCGAGGCGGGCACGGTGTTCGTCAACGTGCACGCAGCCGGGGCCTCGGATCACACCACCCCGTTCGGTGGGGTCAAGCAGAGCGGTATCGGCCGGATCAACGGCTGGGCCGGCATCGAAGAACTCACCGAGACCCAGATGCTGATCCGCCGCGACGATGCCGCCAACCTGCCCGGGCCGCCGGCCTGATCAGTCGGCCGACTCCACCCGCACCGTCGGCAGGTTGGCGCCGAAGGTGGGCGGCCATCAGATCATCGAGGTGAACGGGATCTTGCACCCCAGGGCCAGCGCGCCGGCCAGCTCCCGGCTGGTGTCGTAGTCGAACACCACGTGCCCGGACAGCACGTCGACGTCGCGTTTGAACCGCTGCATCGGGTTGGCCAGGAAGTGGATGCTGGCCCCGCCGGCGCCCATCAGCTCGGCTATGACGCCCTTGGACTCGGCCACGATGTGCGCGGCCGCCAGCCGGGCCTGCGCGCGGACCGGCTTGGCCACCGGATCCCCGGCGGCCACGATCTCCTCGATCTGTCCGACCGTGTCGGCCAGCAGGGCGTTGAGGGCGCGCAGCCGGACCTGCGCCCCGGCCAGGTGTGCCTGGGCGATCGGCTTGTCCTTCTGCATCACGCCCTCGTAGGCCAGCACCCGCTCGGCGAGCCGCTCGGCGTAGATCTCGGTGACCCGTTCGGCGCTGCCGAGCGCGGGCATCGCGGCCAGCAGCGCCAGCGCGGGCACCATCGGCCAGCGGTAGGTGGTGCTGTTGTGCAGCCCGGCACCGGGGGCGGTGCCCGAGTAGATGTCCAGCACGTTGACCAGCCGGTGCGCCGGTACGAACACATCGGTGGCGACGACGTCGTTGGAGCCGGTGGCCCGCATGCCGTCGGTGTGCCAGACGTCCTCGACGGTGACGTCCTGGATCGGCAGCAGGGCCAGCGCGGGGTAGATGCCGCTGGGATCCCCGTCCGGCCCGCACAGCGCGGCCACGAAGACCCAGTTGCCGTGCATCACGCCGGTGGCCCAGGACCAGCGGCCGGTGATCCGGACACCGCCCTCGGCGGGCAGGCCGCGGCCGGTCGGGGCCAGCGGCGCCGGTGCCAGGAACGGGGCGCCGGCGAAGGCCTCCTCCTGGGCCTGCTCGCTGAACAGCGCCAGGAACCAGTTGTGCAGCGCCAGGAAGCCGATCGTCCAGGCGCTGGAGGTGCAGCCGTGGGCCATCCGGCGTACGGGGTCCAGCAGGGCGGGGAACGGCGCTTCCAGGCCCCCGTAGCGTGCCGGCTTCAACAGATCGGTGAACCCGGAAGAGGTCAGATCGGCGACGGTGGCCTCGGGCATGCGGCGCAGCTCCTCGGCCTCGGCGGCGCGCTGGGCCAGGGCAGCCACGAATTCGTCGGTCACCAGCGGGGATGCATCGATCGTCGGCATGCCGACGAAGCTACCATACTTTTTAGTATGGAAGTTCAGCGCGCGAGCATCAGTTCGAGGAAACGCTCGCTCTGGGCGGCCTGCCGGGGGTTCGGTGTCCGGCCCGAAAGATGAAGGAAACCGATACCCACCGCGAACGTCGCGTTGGCCCGCAGTTCGGCGTCCTCGGCGTCGAAGCCGTAGTCCTCGAACGCGGTGCGCACCGCGGCCAGAACTCGCCGGTCAGCGGCCCGCACACTCTCGGCGACGGTCTCGTCCGTGCGTGCCCACTCGCGCATGGCGCGTTCCAGGGTCCAGTGCCGGGGGCTGATGAGGGAGGCCATCATCTGGGCCAGCCGCTCGCGCGGCGGCAGTTCTCCGATGGTCTCGATCTGGCTGCGATCCTCGTCGCGCAGGTCCCGCCAGCCCTGCACCAGGGCCGCCCGATAGCTGGGCATACCGTCGAAGTGCCAGTAAAAGCTGCCCTTGGTGACCTTCAAGCGGGTGCACAGACGATCTATTTTGAGTGTTTTTATGCCCTCTTCGGCGAGGATGGCATAACCGGCCTGGAGCCAATCGTCAATGGTCAGGCGGTTGCCAGACGAGGATCGGGCGGACGACATGAGGGGCAGCCTACGGCGACGCGCCCGCCCCCCGGACTTTCTGTAGCCCCAGATTGCGTGTTTTACTGCAAGTCGGACAACTGAATTCTCGATCCGCTCCACGATCCGAATCGACGAGCGGACGCGGATACCGCAGTGCAAAGAGGCACTGCGGTATCTCTGGGTGTTGGGTTTCACCGACACCGAGGGTCGGGCGGGACCGTGACGGATAAGAGTTGGGATTGAATTTGATGCAGAACCTTGTTGGCCGGTGGATGCGCCGGATCGGGGCCGCCGCCGCGGCGGCGCTGGTCGTACCGGGCGCGATCGCAGTTGCAGGGGAGACGGCCACCGCTGGTGCCTTCTCCCGCCCAGGCCTGCCGGTGGAGTACCTGATGGTGCCGTCCGCCGGTATGGGCCGCGATATCAAGATCCAGTTCCAGAGCGGTGGCGAGAACTCGCCGGCGGTCTACCTGCTGGACGGCCTGCGGGCGCAGGACGACTTCAATGGATGGGACATCAACACCCAGGCCTTCGAGTGGTTCCTCGACAGTGGCCTGTCGGTCGTCATGCCCGTCGGTGGCCAGTCCAGCTTCTACGCCGACTGGTACGCGCCGGCCCGCAACAAGGGCCCGACCGTCACCTACAAGTGGGAGACGTTCCTGACCCAGGAGCTGCCGGCCTACCTGCAGTCGAACAAGGCCGTCAAGCCCACCGGAAGCGCCGCCATCGGTCTGTCGATGGCCGGCTCGTCCGCGCTGAACCTGGCGACCTGGCACCCGGCGCAGTTCATCTACGCCGGTTCGATGTCAGGCTTCCTGAACCCCTCCGAGGGCTGGTGGCCGTTCCTGATCAACATCTCCATGGGTGACGCCGGTGGCTTCAAGGCCGACGACATGTGGGGCAAGACCGAGGACCCGAACAGCGGCTGGAAGCGCAACGACCCGATGCTCAACATCCCGACGCTGGTGGCGAACAACACCCGCATCTGGGTCTACTGCGGTAACGGCACCCCGAACGAGCTCGGCGGCGGCGATCTGCCCGCCACCTTCCTCGAGGATCTGACCATCCGCACCAACATCACCTTCCGCGACAACTACCTGGCCGCGGGCGGTAGCAACGGTGTGTTCAACTTCCCGAACAACGGCACGCACAACTGGGCGTACTGGGGCCGGGAGCTCCAGGCGATGATCCCGGACCTGCAGCGGGTCCTGGGCTAGATCAGCCATCGAAAATCCCCCGAGGCCTCGGCCTCGGGGGATTTTTCGTTGCCCTGTGCGGGTTCAGATGCGGGTCGCCCGGGGTTTCCCGAGCGAGGGCTGGGACGGAATGGGACGCGGGCCGCGATTCCCCTCTGATCGCGGCCCGCGCCCGAGCCCGTTGACCCGCGCCACACGACCCACGAATGCGGGTCGGAGCAGGCGCAACGGGGAGTCCAGCATTCCGGTCACCCGCAGCAGTTGGACCGCGGTGGGGGAATCGGTTTCGGCGGCGGTCATCACCCAGTCGAGGTAGGCGTTGGACAGTCGCATCGGCAGGGGGCGGGGACCCGCCACCTCCGGCAGCGTCAGATCCGAACCGACCGCGGTCTGCCATGCCACCCGCAGTTTGGCCGCCGCGGCGCGGAAGAACCGCTGCGGCAGTGCCTGATCGCCACGGCGCAGGCACTCGCTCAGCAGCGTCGCCTCGATCGCCGCCATCGTCATACCCTGCCCGTAGATCGGGTTGAAGCTGCAGATCGCATCCCCGAAGACCAGCAGGCCCTGCGGAAACCGCTTCATCTTGTCGTAGCGTCGCCACCGGTTGGACGGCACCCGGTAGTGCTCGACGTCGCTGAGCGGGGTCGCCGCCCGCGCCGCCGAGAGGGCGCGTTCGTCGACGAATCCCTCACCCCAGGCCAGCATTTCGGGCCGGTTGGCCGGCGCGGGCCGGCCAACCATCGAACCCAGGGTCATCATCCAGGTGTCGTGCTCGTACCGGACCAGCGTCCATGTCCTCGGCCGGCCGGGGGCGGGGAAGTAGGCGAACAGGTTCTCCGGCAGGGTGCCGTCCGGGATATGCAGGAGCTGGCTGGCATAGGCGAGTTTGACGACGAGTTCGTCCTCGGACGGGCGGCTGTAGCCCAGCTTGTCGAGGAATACCGGTGTCCGCGAACCCCGGCCGGTCGCGTCGACGACGAGGTCGGCGGGGATGGTGTGCCGGGTCGCGTGCACCTGGTCGGCTATCCGTACACCGGTGACGTGGTCGCCGTCAGGGGTCGCGGTCAGCTCGGTCACGTCGTGTCCGTCCACCAGGGTCACGTTCGGCAGGGCCTGGACCCGCCGTAAGATATTGCGTTCCAGCAGAGGACGACTCGCGAAATACAGCGTCGAATCATCGGTGGTCTCCCCGTCCGCGGAGTGCACCATCAGATGGCCGTTGAGTGAGAGCCGGATCCGTGACATCTGACTGCCAGTCGATGACGGGACACCGTCGGCGGCCAGTTCGTCGGCGAATCCGGGGAACAGCTCGGCGAGGATCTGCGAGCTGCGGGCCAGCAATACATGACCATGCCGGCCCTGCGGGACACCGCGGCGTGCGGTCGGCAGATCGGTGAGGACATCGCGTTCGACGATGGTGACGTCGTGATAATGGTCGGCCAGGACCCGGGCCGCCAGGAGACCGCCGATGCTGGCGCCCAGCACCACTGCGCGTTCCCCGAGTAGCTCCATGCTCGGATTCTGCGGGTAGCCGAACCGCGGCCATAGAGTAGTGCACTACTCGTTTTTCTGGCAGGGCGTGTCAGGCCTTTGCGGCACAGGATCGGTGAGGTGGTGCCGGCCCCCCGGACGGCGCCACCTCACCGAAGTCTCATTTCAGCTGGGCCGAGGACAGCCCCAGCAGCCGGCGGGCCACCACCAGCAGCTGGATCTGCTGGGTGCCCTCGAAGATGTCGAGGATCTTCGAGTCGCGGGCCCACTTCTCCAGCAGGGTCTGCTCGGAATAGCCGACGGTGCCCGCCATCTCGACGGCCTTGAGGGTGATGTCGCTGGCCACCCGGGCGGCCTTGGCCTTGCCCATCGAGGCTTCCTTGGAGTTCGGGATCTTGTTGTCGGCCTGCCAGGCCGACCGCACCGTGAGCAGGTACCCCGACTCCCAGTCGGCCTCCATGCGGAGGAACTCCGCCGCGGGGGCGCTCTGCGCGTGCGCGGGCTTGTCGTAGGAGATCTCGATGCCCGCCTCGGTGAGGATCACCCGTAGCTCCTCGAGTGCGGCGCGGGCGACGCCGACGGCCATGGCGGCCACGATGGGCCGGGTGTTGTCGAAGGTCTCCATGACCCCGCCGAACCCCTTGTCCACCTTGACTTCGGGATCCCCGAGCAGGTTCTCCTTGGGAATGCGCGCGTTCTCGAAGCGGATCACCGCGGTGTCGGAGGCCTTGATGCCCAGCTTGTGCTCGAGGCGTTCCACGGTGACGCCGGGGTGCTCGCGCGGGACGACGAACGACTTGATGGCCGCGCGCCCCAGCGACTTGTCCACCGTCGCCCACACCACGATGTGGGTGGCCCGCGATCCGGCGGTGACGAAGATCTTCTCGCCGTTGATGACGTACTCGTCGCCGTCGAGCACCGCCGTGGTGGAGACCGCGGCCGAGTCGGACCCGAAGCTGGGCTCGGTGATCGCCATCGCGGCCCACACCTTGCCGAACCGCTCCAACTGTTCCTTGGTGGCCACGCTGGAGATCGCCGCGTTACCGAGGCCCTGGTACGGGATCGACAGCAGCAGGGCGATGTCGCCCCAGCTGACCTCCAAGGCGTTCAGCAGCGCAGACATGTTGGCGCCGTTGACGTTTGTCTTCTTGCCGTCATCCGCGCGCCCGCCGACCGCATCGGCGCCGGCGAAGGAGATGGTCTTGGCTTCCTGCAGGCCTTCGAACAGCTGGGCCAGGGTGTCCAGCTCGACCGGGTAGGCGTGCTCGGCGAGGTCGTACTTGCGCGAGATCGGCCGGAGCATCTCCGCGGCGCCCTGGTGGCCCTTCTCGACGACCGCCTGCAGTTTGCGGGGCAGTTCCAGATTGATTGCCATGACTGGGTTTTCCGTTTCTGTGATGGCTTAGAGGACGCAGCTGGTCAGAGGACCACGACACCCTCGGCGACGCCGAGGACCCGCAGATCGCGGTACCAGCGCTCGACCGGATGTTCCTTGGTGTAACCGTGACCGCCGAGCAACTGCACCCCGTCCAGCCCGATCTGCATGCCCTTGTCGGCGGCGATCCGCTTGGCCAGTGCGGCTTCCCGGGCGAAGGTCAACCCCTGCTCGGCCCGTGACGCGCCGCGCAGCGTGATCAGGCGCAGCCCGTCCAGTTCGATGGCCATGTTGGCGGTCATGAACGCCACGGCCTGCCGGTTGGCGATCGGCTCACCGAACGCCTCGCGCTCCTTGATGTAGGGCATGACGTAGTCGAGCACCGCGTGGGAGGTGCCGACGGCCAGTGCGGCCCAACCCAACCGGGAGTAGGCGATGGCTTCGGAGTAGTCCTGGGCGAAGTCGGCGTCGGTGCGCTCGGTCTCGCCGAGCCGGTTGTGCAGCGGCACCGCGACATTGTCGAGGGCGACCTTGCCGAGGCCGGCGCCCCGTACGCCCATCGACGGGTCGGCTTCGACGGTGAGGCCCTCGGAGGAGGCCTCCACGACGAAAAGCGCAGGCTTGCCGTTGAGTTGGGCGGCCACGATGAACAACTCGGCGGCACCGGCGGCCGGAACCAGCGACTTCACTCCGGAGAGGCGGTAGCCGCCCGGGGTGCGGACCGCGGTGGTCTTCAGCGCGGTCGGGTCGAACAGCGCGTGCGGTTCGGCGATGAGAACGCTTGCCTGCGGCACGTTCTCACCGGCGAACTCGGGCAGGTAGGTGCCCTGCTGCTCGGCGCTGCCCCAGTGCGTCAGCGCGGCGGCGACCCCGGCCGGGGCCAGGATCGGCAGTGCCAATCCCATATCGCCGTAGGCGAGCGCCTCGGCGACCAGGGCGCCGGTCACGGTGCTGCGGTGCTCGGCGATGCCGTCGAAGTTCTCCGGGATGTTCAGCGCGGTGACGCCGATCTCGGCGGCCTTGGTGATCAGGTCGGCCGGGTAGGTCGCGGCCGCGTCGGCGTCGTGTGCGGCCGGGCGCAGGATCTCGTCGGCGAATTCGCTGACCGTCTCGACGATCATCTTCTGGTCGTCATCGGGAGTGAGGTCGAAGTAGTCGGACTCCCGGGGAGCCAGCCGGGTGGGGGAGCCGCCCAGGTTCTGGATGCGCTTGAACTGGCGGGTGGTGGCGCCGGCGGCCGAGAACGCGGTCTTCACGCCGTACCGGATGCCCTTGTTGAGCGGGTCGCGCAGGCCGTAGCGGTCCAGGACCTCCTGGCCGACGATGGGGGTGATCAGCGCCAGTGCGATGTCGGTCGCTGTCCGCTTGTGCTTCTGCAACCCGACGGCGCTCTCGGGCCCGGTGCGCCGTGGACGGGATTCGATCTGAGTCATGTCAGCAGCCTCTTTTGGTGGTGGCAATGCGCCATGACCGTATCTTACTCCGGAGTAAGATAGCCCGATCCTGTTACCAAGTTCACATGGGCGCCAGCCGGGCCCGCACCTGATCGTGCAGGCGCCCGTTGGTGGCCAAGGCGCTGCCGCCGTGCGGTCCGGGCTCGCCGTCGATGCTGGTGAACGAGCCGCCGGCCTCCCGGATCAGGATGTCCAGCGGGGCGATGTCCCAGACCTTGACCTCCGGTTCGCAGGCGATGTCGACCGCGCCCTCAGCAACCAGGCAGTAGGACCAGAAGTCCCCGTAGGCGCGCACCCGCCACACCGCGTCGGTGAGGGCGAGGAACTGTTCGCGCCGGTCGTCCCAACCGGTCGTCAGGTCCGAGTAGGACAGGCTCGCCGAGGCCAGATCGTCGACGCCGGACACCTGGATGCGCCGGGTCGTCCCACCGAACGAGGTGTGTGCGCCCAGACCGTGCCCGGCCCACCAACGGCGGCCGAGTGCGGGCGCGCTCACCACCCCGACCACCGGCACGCCGTCGGAGATCAGGGCGATCAGCGTGCACCAAACCGGGACGCCGCGGACGAAGTTCTTGGTGCCGTCGATCGGGTCGAGCACCCACTGCCGGCCGGTCGCGGCCACGGTGCCGCCGAACTCCTCGCCGAACACCGCATCGTCGGGGCGGGCCTGTGCGAGTGCGGCGCGCAAGGTTTCCTCGGCGCCCTTGTCGGCGTCGGTGACCGGGGTCAGGTCCGGTTTGGTCTCGATGCGAAGGTCCAATGCGCCGAACCGGGCCATGGTCAACTCATCGGCCCGATCGGCCAGTCGCAGTGCCAGGGCCAGATCATCGGAAACATCGCTCATGTCCGCAGTCCTACCATGGCAGCGTGATCGAATTCGCGATGGTGCTTGTGTTGGTGGGCGCGCTGGTCCTGATAGCCATGCCCTGGATCCGGAAGCGCCAGGGCGGAGGCGGCGCGGGGGCGAACATGGCGCCTGGCACGCTGCTGGTAACCGGGGTGAGCCCGCGCCCCGACGAGGTCGGCGAGCAGTTCGTGACGATCAGCGGAGTGATCAACGGCCCGACCGTCAACGAGCACGTCGTCTACCAACGGATGATCGTCGACGTGGACCAGTGGCCGACCATGGGTCAACTGATCGACGTGGTCTACTCGCCGAAGAACCCGGACAAGTGGATGTTTGCCCCGGCAACACCGCCGCCCCCGCCGGTGGTCCCCGACTACCCGCCCACCAACTGAGCCGCAGAGGCCGTTGTCGCGGGGGACATGCCCCCAGAAACGCTAGGGCGAGATCCACGTCAGGGTCGTCGATGACGCCCGGAAACGTGCTGTGAACCGCCCTGAGGTCGAACTCGCCCCGAGTTCGACCTGATGGTTGCGACTACGCCCGAAATCTTGGTGAATCACCAGCCCCCAGCTCGATCTCGACCTAGGGGTTTGACGGGCATATCGGCCCGCTCAGCCGTGTGCGATCCCCAGCATCTCCTCGACGCTGCTGATCTTCACCCGGGGCCGGTGCTGGGCATCGCCGAGGGCGCGCTCGTGGGCGTCGATGCGCTGCCAGTGCGCGTCGGTCACCAGCTTCGGCTGGCGCGACAGCAGCCACTGCGCCAGCTCCTCGGCGTGCTCCTCGCCGAAGCCGGGCTCGCCGAGATCGGCCAGCAGCGTGTCCACCGTGTCCGCGGAGTCCTTCTTATTGCTGCCGATGACACCCGACGGGCCGCGCTTGATCCAGCCGACGACGTACTCGTTGCGGCTGCCGTCGATCCGGCCGTCGGTGTGCGGGATGGTGCCGGAGCGCTCGTCGAAGGGCAGCCCCGGCGTCGCGACACCCTTGTAACCGACCGCACGCACCACCAATTGCACGGGAAGTTCCTCGCGCTCACCGGTGTCCTTGGCGACCACCCGGCCGCCCTCATCGACGAGCTCGTTGCGGCCCAACACGATCGACTCCACCCGGCCGTCGCCGCGGATCTCGATCGGTGAGGTCGCGAATCGGAACACCACCCGCCGCTTCGCGCCGGCCGGTTCGTTCTCCGCGTACGCGCGCAGCACCTTGATGTTCTGCCGGACGGTCTTGTCCGCCGCCTCCAGGTCTTCGTCGGTGATGGCGTCGAAGTCGGCGCGCTCGACCACCACATCGACCTCGGCCATCTGTTCCATGTGCCCGAGCTCGCGGAGCTCCAGCGTGGTGAACGGGGCCTGCAACGGGCCGCGCCGGCCCACCACGATGACCTCACGGACCCCGCGCGGGCCCAGCAGATCCAGCGCGTGATCGGCGATGTCGGTCTGTGCCAGGATCTCCGGGTCGCTGATCAGGATGCGCGCCACATCGAGTGCGACGTTGCCGTTGCCGATCACCACCGCCCGGTCGGCGGTCAGGTTCGGTGCCATCGTCCCGAAGTGCGGGTGCGAGTTGTACCAGCCGACGAAGTCGACGGCCGAGACGCTGCCGGGCAGGTCCTCGCCGGGGATGCCGAGCACCCGGTCGGCCTGTGCGCCGATCGCGTAGATCACCGCGTCGTAGCGCTCGGCCAGTTCGGCGGCCTGCACATGCTCGCCGACAGAGATGTTGCCGAAGAACCGGAAGTGCGGATCGGCGGCGATCTTCTCGAACTGGGAGCTGATCGACTTGATCTTCGGGTGGTCCGGCGCCACGCCGGAGCGCACCAGCCCCCAGGGGGTGGGCAGCATCTCCAGCATGTCGACGCGGAAGTCGCGGTCGGACTTCAACAGCGATGCGGCGGCGAAGAACCCGGAGGGGCCCGCGCCGACGATCGCCACGTGGTACGGGCGCATGTCTTGCCTTTTCGTGAGGCTGACCGGTGGCGCGCAAGGGGCTGTCGCGACGTCACCGGAGGTGGTTACCGCACCCGATGCTAGCGGCGGTGGGGCGATCGAGGGCGGAGTCCGGGGAAGCGGCCGGTAACCTCAACAATCGTGGATCCAGACCGTCTTGCCGATATCGCCGCCCTCGACACCACGTTGACGACCGTGGAGCGGGTGCTCGATGTCGAGGGGCTGCGCGGCCGCATCGAAACGCTCGAGGCCGAGGCCGCGGACCCGAACCTGTGGAATGACCAGGCGCATGCGCAGAAGGTCACCAGCGAGCTGTCGCACGCCCAGAACGAGCTGCGCCGCGTCGAGGAACTGCGCCAGCGCATCGATGATCTGCCGGTGCTCTACGAGATGGCCGCTGAAGAAGAGGGCGCCGACGAAAAGGCTGCGGCCGTGGGGGAGGCCGACACCGAGCTGGCCAAGCTGCGCGAGGACATCGCGGCCATGGAGGTGCGCACCCTGCTCTCCGGTGAGTACGACGAGCGCGAGGCCGTCGTCACCATCCGGTCCGGCGCCGGCGGCGTGGACGCCGCGGACTGGGCCGAGATGCTGATGCGGATGTACATCCGCTGGGCCGAGGCGCACAAGTACCCGGTCGAGGTGTTCGACACGTCCTACGCCGAGGAGGCCGGCATCAAGAGCGCCACCTTCGCCGTGCACGCCCCCTACGCCTACGGCACCCTGTCGGTCGAGCAGGGCACCCACCGGCTGGTGCGGATCAGCCCGTTCGACAACCAGAGCCGGCGCCAGACATCGTTCGCCGACGTCGAGGTGCTCCCGGTCGTGGAGACAACCGACCACATCGAGATCCCCGAAGGCGATCTGCGCGTCGACGTCTACCGCTCCAGCGGCCCCGGCGGACAGTCGGTCAACACCACCGACTCCGCGGTGCGGCTGACCCACATCCCGACGGGCATCGTGGTGACCTGCCAGAACGAGAAGTCCCAGCTGCAGAACAAGGTGTCCGCGATGCGGGTGCTGCAGGCCAAGCTGCTGGAGCGCAAGCGGCTGGAGGAGCGCGCCGAGATGGACGCGCTCAAGGGCGACGGCGGCAGTTCCTGGGGCAACCAGATGCGGTCCTACGTGCTGCACCCGTACCAGATGGTCAAGGATCTGCGCACCGAATACGAGGTGGGCAGCCCGTCCGCGGTGCTCGACGGGGACATCGACGGCTTCCTGGAGGCCGGAATCCGATGGCGTAACAGGAAAGATGACGACGACTAGCCGCGTGCTCGCACTGTCAGTGGCCGACCGCTGGCAGGGGTTCTGGCGCGGGGACATCGGCGAGTGGATCATCACGCGCGGGCTGCGCATCGTCATGCTCGTCATCGCCGCGATACTGATCGCGCGGTTCGTCAACTGGGCCGCCCAGCGCATCACCCGGCGTATCGACGCCGACTTCCAGGAGAGCGACGCGCTGGTGCGCACCGAGACCGCCAAGCACCGCCAGGCGGTGGCCTCGGTGATCTCCTGGGTGACCGTCGCGCTGATCTGCGTGATCGTGGGGCTGCAGATCACCGAGATCCTGGCCATCCCGCTGGGCTCGCTGGTTGCGCCGGCCGCGGTGCTCGGCGCCGCGCTGGGTTTCGGCGCGCAGCGCATCGTGCAGGACCTGCTGTCCGGGTTCTTCATCATCACCGAGAAGCAGTACGGCTTCGGTGACCTGGTGACCCTGACGCTGGGCGCCTCCAACGAGGCGACCGGCACCGTCGAGGACGTCACGCTGCGGATCACCAAGCTGCGCACCAGCGACGGTGAGGTCTTCACCATCCCCAACGGGCAGATCATGAAGTCGCTGAACCTGTCCAAGGACTGGGCGCGCGCCGTGGTCGACATACCGGTGCCGACGACGGCCGATCTCAACGCCGTCAACGAGCTGCTGCACGCGGTGTGCGTGAACGCCATGAAGAACCCGCAGATGAACGATCTGCTGCTCGACCAGCCGCAGCTGATGGGCGTGGAGAGCCTCCAGCTCGACACCGTCAACCTGCGGATGGTGGCCCGCACCCTGCCCGGCAAGCAGTTCGAGGTGGGCCGTCAGCTGCGGCTGATGGTGATCGCGTCGCTGGCCCGGGCCGGCATCGTCTCCAAGGCCCAGTCCTCCTCGCTGGCGGCCAACTCCGAGGTCCGCGAATGAAGCTGATCTCGCGCCGCACCGGCGACTCCGAGAAGCGCTGGCCCGTGTATCTGCTGCGCGGCCGGATGCGCGCGTCGACACTCGTCCTGATCGTCGCGTTCTGCCTCGCCGCCTGGCTGTACAACACGTACAAACCGCCGCCGCCGGAGCCCGTCCCGGCCACCCAGACGGTGCCGCCCGGTTTCGTGCCGGACCCCGAGTACACCTGGGTGCCGCGCACCCAGGTTCAGGAATGGACGCGCACGACGACGCCGACCACCACCACCATCCCGACGACCACTCCGACGACCACCGACACGGTCGTGCCGCCGACGACCACCACACCGACGACGCCGATCGAACCGACGGGTCCGACCGACACACCGGTGCCCGGGCAGCAGACGCCGGCCCCCGCGGAGGTGACGCCGCCCACCACGACGGTGATCGATCCGGACGGGCCGAACGGGTTGCTTCCCCCGATCACGCTGCCGGTTCTGCCCGGCGCGGCACCCGCGCCGGCACCCCAGACACCCGCGACACCGCCACCGCCTGCACGCAGTGGGTACTGACACGCGTCTACACTGGCGTGCCGTGATGATCACCCTCGACAAAGTGAGCAAGCAGTACAAATCCTCTGCTCGTCCGGCGCTGGATGACGTCTCACTCAAAATCGACAAGGGTGAGTTCGTCTTCCTGATCGGCCCCTCGGGTTCGGGCAAGTCGACGTTCATGCGTCTGCTGCTCGGCGCCGAGCATCCCTCCAAGGGCGATGTGCGGGTCTCGAAGTTCCACGTCAACAAGTTGTCCGGCCGGCACATCCCGCAGTTGCGCCAGGTCATCGGGTGCGTCTTCCAGGACTTCCGGCTGCTGCAGCAGAAGACCGTGTTCGAGAACGTCGCGTTCGCGCTCGAAGTGATCGGCAAGCGCGGCGACGTGATCAACCGGGTGGTGCCCGACGTGCTGGAGATGGTCGGTCTGTCCGGCAAGGCCAGCCGGCTGCCCAGCGAGCTCTCCGGTGGCGAGCAGCAGCGGGTGGCGATCGCGCGGGCGTTCGTGAACCGGCCGCTGGTGCTGCTGGCCGACGAGCCCACCGGCAACCTGGACCCGGAGACCAGCAAGGACATCATGGATCTGCTTGAGCGGATCAACCGCACCGGCACCACGGTTCTGATGGCGACGCACGACCACCACATCGTGGACTCCATGCGTCAGCGCGTCATCGAACTCGAACTGGGCCGGCTCATCCGCGACGAGCAGCGCGGCGTCTACGGAATGGATCGCTAGTGCGTTTTGGCTTCCTGATCAACGAGGTCGTCACCGGCCTTCGTCGCAACGTCACGATGACGGTCGCGATGATCCTGACGACCGCCATCTCCATCGGCCTGTTCGGCGGTGGCCTGCTGGTGATGCGCGTGGCCGACCAGTCCCGCGACATCTACCTGGACCGGGTGGAGAGCCAGGTCTTCCTCACCAACGACGTGTCGGTCAACGACCCGAACTGCGATGCGGACCCGTGCAAGGCGTTGCGCGCGCAGATCGACGCGCGTGACGACGTGAAGTCGGTTCGCTTCCTCAACCAGGAAGCCGCCTACGAGGACGCCATCAAGAAGATCCCGGCCTTCAAGGACGTCGCGAGCAAGGACGCGTTCCCGGCCTCGTTCATCGTGAAGCTGGAAAACCCGGAACAGCACATGGATTTCGACGCTGCCATGCAGGGCCAGCCCGGAGTGATGAATGTGCTGAATCAGAAGGACCTGATCGACCGGTTGTTCGCGCTGCTCGACGGCATGTCGAATGCGGCGTTCGCGGTGGCGCTGGTGCAGGCGATCGGCGCGGTGTTGTTGATCGCCAACATGGTTCAGGTGGCGGCCTACACGCGGCGCACCGAGATCGGCATCATGCGGCTGGTCGGCGCCACCCGCTGGTACACCCAGCTGCCGTTCCTGGTGGAGGCGATGCTGGCCGCGTTCATCGGTGTGGTGCTGGCGCTGATCGGTCTGCTGGCGGTGCGCAGCCTGTTCCTGGAGAAGGCGCTGAGCCAGTTCACCCAGGCTAATTTGATTGCGCCGCTGGACTTCGCCGATATCCTCTACATCGCCCCGATCCTGCTGTTCGTGGGTGTGGCGATGGCCGGTGTCACGGCCTATGTGACGCTGCGCCTCTACGTACGAAGATGATGATGGCGAAGAAACCCGACAAGGCCGCCGAAAAGGCGAACAACCACGTGGTGGCGACCAACCGAAAGGCGCGCCACAACTACACGATCCTGGACACCTACGAGGCCGGGATCGTGCTTGTCGGCACCGAGGTGAAGAGTCTGCGCGAAGGGCAGGCCTCCCTGGTCGACGCGTTCGCCACCGTCGACGACGGTGAGATCTGGCTGCGCAACCTGCATATCGCCGAGTATCACCACGGCAGCTGGACCAACCACGCGCCGCGGCGCAACCGCAAACTGCTGTTGCACCGCAGCCAGATCGACAACCTGGTCGGCAAGATCCGCGACGGCAACCTCACCCTGGTGCCGTTGTCGCTGTACTTCAGCGACGGCAAGGTGAAGGTGGAGCTGGCGCTGGCTCGCGGTAAAGAGGCCCGCGACAAGCGCCAGGATCTGGCCAAGCGGGACGCCGACCGGGAGATCACCCGCGAACTGGGCCGGCGCGCCAAGGGCATGCGCTGATAGGCGTTCTGCTCGCCTTGGTTTCGGCCGCGGGCTATGGCGTCAGCGACTTCGTCGGCGGCATCGCGTCCCGGCGGGTGGCCGCGCTGCGGGTGGTGCTGGTGTCCTACCCCGTGGCGCTGGTGCTGCTGACCGCGCTGTCTTTCGTTGTGGGTGGACAGATTTCGAGCCCCGCCGTCCTGTGGGGTGTGCTGTGCGGCATCAGTCAGGCGTTCGGGGTGTGGTGGTTCTACGCCGCGCTCGGGGCCGGGCCGATCTCGGTGGTGTCGCCGTTGACCGCGATCCTGGTGGCCGGGGTGCCCGTCGGCGTGGGGATGGCGTTGGGGGAGCGGCCTTCAGCACTGGCCCTGTTGGGCATCGCGGTGGCGCTGGGCGCCGTCGTGCTGGTGTCCCGTGGGGTGAGCGATGAGGACCCGTCGCCGCACCGGTTCACCAAGACGGTGGCCTGGCTGACGGTCGGGTCGGGGCTGGCGTTCGGGCTGAACTTCGTCCTGATCGACCAGGCTCCGGTGGATGCGGGCCTGTGGCCGCTGGTGTTCGCCCGGGCGTCGGCCACGGTGTTGGTGGTGCTGATCGCGCTGGCCGGCGGCAAGCTGCGGGTACCGACCGGGGTGCCGCTCAAGCTGGCCCTGGTCGCCGGGGTGCTGGACACCGTCGCGAACGTGGCGATGCTGCTGGCGTTGCAGGCCTCGCTGCTATCGCTGGCGGGGGTGCTGATTTCGCTGTATCCCGCGTCGACGGTGGCGCTGGCGCTGCTGGTGCTCAAAGAGAAGGTGACCCGATGGCAGGTGGTGGGCATGGTGGCCGCGGCGGTCGCGGTGGCCATGATCGCCCTCGGGTAGTTTCCTGAAGTTTCTTCATGCGTGCCTGCCGCCGTGGGTCGCTCGGTAGCATCACGATCCATCCACCGATAGCGCGAAGGGAGGCGTGTGTCGTTGAAGGGTCACCGACGGCGCCTCTGGTTGCTCCTACTCGTGGTGTTGCTGCTCATCAACGCGATATCACCCTGGCCCCACGAGGTCGCCCGCCATGTCGCCTTGACCGTCGGGTTGGCGACCTCGCTCGGGTGGGGGCTGTGCGGTCTGGTGGTGGCGCGCCGGACGACCGGCTGGTCGCGGCGGTGGCGGGTACTGATGTCGATGGGCCTGCTCTCCATGTTCGTCGGTGAGGCGCTGTGGTGGGCACAGGGTTTCGGGGAACCGGTGCCGGCGGTCAGTCTGGCCGCCTACCTGCTGTGCCCGGTGTTCGCCCTGGCGGCGATCGCGGCGCTGACCCGGTCCGGTGGTGGGCTGACCGGATCGGATGAGAGCGAAGCGCGGTCCACCCCGGTGACGACGGTCATCGATGGTGTGGTGGCCTGCCTGGCCTTTCTGATCCTGGTGGCGATGGGCGGCTTCGGCGCCGGATCGAGCGTCTCGTTACCCCGATCGGACAACGTCACCGTCGAGATCCTGTTCGCACTGGCCGAGCTGTTCGTCGTGGTGCTGGCGGTGGTGGTGGCCATGACCTATCGGCCGGACCGGCCCTACCGGGCCAACCTGCTGTGGCTGTGCAGTGGTGTCCTGGTCGCGATCACGTCCGACCGGGTGATCGCCTACCTCGACTCGGCCGGCGCCGAGGGTGCCGGGCGGTGGGGCGGCATCGGATTCACCGTCGGGCTGACGCTGACCGGCATGGCCATGCTGGAGCTGCCGCGCGGTCCGCTGCCCCGGCGACGCACCGGCGGGTTCGACTGGACGCAGCTCGTGCTGCCCTACATCTCCTTCCTCGGCGTGGCGGTGCTGTACGCCTATCACTTCGGGCGCGGCGCGACGCTGCATTCGGCGATCCTCTGGGTGACGGTGCTGATGGTGCTGATGGTGGCGGTCCGCCAGGCGGTCGCCATCCGCGCGCAGTATCAGTTGACCGAGCGGCTGTTGACGACGCAGCGCCGGCTGGCGCATCAGGTGCACCACGATTCGTTGACCGGTCTGCCCAACCGGGTGCTGTTCGCCCGGCGCCTCGACGAGGCCATGCGGACGGGGCACTTCGTGCTCATCTTCGTCGACCTCGATGATTTCAAAGAGGTCAACGACCGGTACGGGCACGCCGCCGGGGACGCGCTGCTGCGCGCGGTCGGGGAGCGGCTGGGCCGGTGCGTGGGCGAGGCCGACACGCTGGCCCGGATCGGCGGCGACGAGTTCGCGATCCTGATGGACGGCACCGTCGACGAACCCGAGGCGGTCGCCGAGCGGCTGCGGGTCGCGCTGCGGGAACCGTTCGCGGTCAACGGATCGTCGGTGCGGGTCCGGGCCAGCATGGGTCTGGTGCGGCCCGGCGAGGACGGTGTCGCGCAGTCCTCCGACGATCTGCTGCGCCAGGCCGATGTGTCGATGTACGCCGGCAAACGTCTCGGCAAGGACACCGCCGTGGTGTACCGGCCGTCCTCGGGCGTCAACGTCGACTTCCCGACCGCGCTGCGCCGGGCCCACGGCGCCGCGCCGCCCGGCTTCCAGTTGGTGTACCAGCCCATCGTGCGGCTTCCGCACCCGGCGCCGGTGGCCGTCGAGGCGCTGGCGAGGTGGACGACGGCCGACGGGATCGCGATCTCGCCGGAGACGTTCGTCGCGGTGGCCGAGGCCGCCGGGATGGGCGCGGACCTCGATGCGCTGGTCCTCGACCTGGCCTGCCGGGAGGTGTCGGGGGCCGGTCTGGACCTCGACATCCATGTGAACGTGGGGGCGGCGCGGCTGGGGAACCCCACCTTCGAGCGGCGCATCATGCGGACCCTGGAGCGCTACGGCATCGAGCCGCACCGGCTGGTGCTGGAGATCACCGAGACCGTCCCGATCGTCGACCTCAACGACGCCGCCGACCAGATCGCCCGGCTCAACGCGCTCGGAATCAAGGTCGCACTGGATGATTTCGGCGCAGGCTACAACTCGCTGACCTACCTGCACGTGCTGCCGGTGCAGATCGTCAAGCTCGACCGCAGCCTGGTCGCGGGTGCCGCGCGGGCGCGGGATGTGACCTTGTACCGGTCGGTGATCCGGTTGTGTGACGCGCTCGGGTTGGCGGTGGTCGCGGAGGGCATCGAGGTGGCCGCGCAGGCCGAGACCGTCTACGACGCGGGCTGCGAGCTGGCCCAGGGGCACCTGTTCGCCAAGCCGGTGCCGATCGGAGCGCTCATGGAGAAAGTGCCGAGCAGGCCGGTGTGACGTGTTGATCAGTTGCCTGTGTCGGGGCGGCCGGTAGACTGGCCTTCTCGCTGAACGTCGGCGGGGGTGCGAGGGGCTGAACGGTTTCGACTTCGCGCATCGAATCAAGGGAAGCGTGCCGGTGCAGGCAAGAGACCACCGTAAGCGTCGTTGCAACCAATTAAGCGCCGATACCAATCAGCGCGACTACGCCCTCGCTGCCTAAGTAGCGACTGCGTGTCTGTCAGACCGGGAGCGCCCTCGGCCCGGACCCTGGCATCAGCTAGAGGGACCCACCCACGGGTTCGGTCGCGGGAACCGTGGGGACATCAAACAGCGACTGGGATCGTCATCTCGGCTTGTTCGCGTGACCGGGAGATCCAAGTAGAGGCATAGCGAACTGCGCACGGAGAAGTCTTGAGGGAATGCCGTAGGACCCGGGTTCAATTCCCGGCAGCTCCACCTCAGGAAGGCCGCAGGTCAGCAGACCTGCGGCCTTTCTCGTTGGTCGATGTTTAGCTTCCGCGGCGACGAGGCACATTCCAGCAGAGTGTGGCGCAGGCCACACCTGGGGGGCGGAGCGCGCGAATGACCGATCAGATCCCGAGCACGAAGACCGACGTCGACAAGGCGCTGCTCGGCAGCGCCACCTACCGCAGCCTCGGCGAGCAGAAACTGTCGCCCAAGGAGGAACGCTTCGAGAAGGGCCGCCGCACCACCGGACTGTTCCTGGCGCCGGCGCTCACCATCGGGTTCCTCCTGCTGCCGCTGGACATCCCGCGCGAGCAGCAGGTGCTGGCCGCCGTGCTGCTCGGGGTGATCACGCTGTGGATCAGCGAGGCGGTACCCATCCCGATCGGTGGCCTGCTCGGGGTGGCGGTCGCGGTGTTTCTCGGGGTCGCCCCGGTCGACGACGTGCTCGCCCCCTTCGGGTCGTCGACGGTGTTCACCTTCATCGGGGCGTTCATCCTGGCCCAGGCGATGCTCAAACACGGTGTCGCGCGGCGGTTCGCGTTCCGCATCCTGGCGCTGCCCCGCGCGGGTCGCTCCACCACCGGGGTGATCATCGCGTTCGGCGTGATCACCTGCGTGCTGTCGGCGTTCGTGTCCAACACCGCGACGGTGGCCATGCTGCTGCCGACCGCGCTGGGCATCCTCGGCGTCATCGCCAAACTGTTGCAGCAACGCGGCGACGTCGAACCCGACTTCGACCCGCTGCGGCTGCGCGTCGGCACCGCGCTGATGCTGATGCTCGCCTACGCCGCCAGCGTCGGTGGCCTGCTGACCCCGGTGGGCAGCCCGCCTAACCTGATCGGGCGCGGGCTCATCGAGGAGGCCACCGGGGAACGGATCAGCTTCGGCCAATGGGTGGTGCTGGCGCTGCCGATCTGTATCGCGATGTTCGTCGCGCTGGCCTTCATCCTGTTGCGGCTCAACAAGCCCGAGATCAACCGGATCGACGGCATCGCCGACTATGTGGCCTCCGAGCGGGAGAAGCTGGGCGGGCTGTCCCGGGCCGAGAAGAACACCCTCATCGCTTTCGGGGTCACCGTCTTCCTGTGGATCCTGCCGGGCGTGCTGGCGCTGGTCTTCGGCAACGACTCCGACATCTACACCGCGGTCAGTGACCGGCTCGACGAGGGCATGGTCGCCGTGTTCGGCGCCGCACTGCTCTACCTGCTGCCCACCGACTGGGAGAAAAGGGAATTCACGCTGCGTTGGCGGGATGCCGCCGACATCGACTGGGGCACCATCGTTCTCTTCGGCACCGGCATCATCTTCGGCTCGCTGATCGCCGACACCGGGCTGGCCGAGACCATCGGCAGCTCGGTGAACGGCGCGCTCGGATTGGGCAGCGCCGTCGCCATCACCATCTTCGCGGTGCTGCTGGCGATCATCGTGTCCGAGACGACGAGCAACACGGCGTCCGCGGCGGTGGTGGTGCCGATCATCATCCCGGTGGCCGTCGCCGCCGGGGTGAATCCCTTCGTGCCGGCGCTGGCCGCCACCTTCGCGGCATCGTTCGGCTTCATGCTGCCGGTGTCCACCCCGCAGAACGCGATCGTGTACGGTTCGGGCGTGGTTAAGATCACCTCAATGATCAAGTCCGGCATATCGTTTGACGTCATCGGTGCGCTGCTGATCATCCTGCTGCTACCGCTGATGGTCGGCGTGCTGGGCCTGGGCGCATGACGGGGGCGCGGATCGCGGTCATCGCCGGCGACGGTATCGGCGGTGAGGTGATCGACTCGGCGCGGGCGGTGCTCGACGCGGTCAGTGCGCGGCACGGAATCGAATTGTCCTACACCGAGTTCGACTGGTCCTGTCAGCGCTACCAGCAGACCGGCGCGATGATGCCCGAGGACGGCATCGAGACGCTGCGCGCATTCGACGCGATCTTCCTCGGCGCGGTCGGCTGGCCGGGGGTGCCCGACCATGTGTCGCTGTGGGGCCTGCTGATCCCGATCCGGCGGGCCTTCCGCCAGTACGTCAACCTGCGCCCGATCAAGGTGTTCGACGGGGTGCGCAGCCCGTTACGCACCGCGGACAAGGTGGATTTCGTGGTGGTGCGCGAGAACGTCGAGGGGGAGTACAGCGAGATCGGCGGCCGGATGAACCGTGGCTTCCCCGACGAGATGGCGGTGCAGGAGTCGGTGTTCACCCGGGTCGGGGTCAGCCGGATCGCCGACTACGCACTGGAACTCGCGCGCACCCGGCGCGGCTATGTCACCTCGGCCACCAAGTCCAACGGGATCGTGCACACGCTGCCGTTCTGGGACGAGGTGGTCGCCGAGCGGGCCGCGGCCTACCCGGATGTGCAGGTGGACAGCGAGCACATCGACGCGCTGGCCGCGAAATTCGTGCTGCAGCCGCAGCGCTTCGACGTGGTGGTGGGCTCGAACCTGTTCGGCGACATACTGTCCGACCTTGCCGCTGCGGTGGCCGGGTCGATCGGGATCGCGCCGTCGGCCAACCTGGACCCGACCCGGGAATTCCCGTCGATGTTCGAGCCGGTGCACGGTTCGGCCCCCGACATCGCCGGCAAGGGGGTCGCCAACCCGGTCGGGGCGGTGTGGTCGGCGGCGATGATGCTCGATCACCTCGGGTTTCCCGAGGCGGCCGCCGACGTGCTGGCCGCCATGGAGGCGACGCTGGCCCAGCCGCAGACCCGCACCCGGGACCTCGGCGGGACGGCGTCCACGGCCGAGGTCACCGCGGCGCTGATAGCCGAGCTGGGGTAACCGCCGAAATCACGTATCAGTTCTCCTCGGCCGGCGGCTCGGGGGTGACGGTCTCGGTTTCGGTCTGCGTCTCGGTGACCGTGCTGACGCTGGTGCTGACCGACGGCGTCGTCTCGGTGGTGGTCGTGGTCGTGGTGGTCGACGGCGTGGTGGTGGTGGTTGTTGTCGTCGTCGGCTCGGTCGTGGTGGTGGCCGGGGGAGCGGTCACCGTCTCCGTGGGCACCGGCGCCGGGGCGACCGCGCTGGTGGTCGGCGCCTGCGAGGACGTCGTCGTGGTGGTCGTCGTGCTGGTCGACGGCGACGAGTCGCCGCTGAGCGCGGAGATGATGCCGTAGATCGCGGCGGCCAGCACCAGCGCCGCGATCGCGCCGATCGCCACCAGCGCGGCGGGTTTGCGGTACCAGGGCTGCGGCGGCTCCGGGGGTTCGCCGCCGCCGTACGGGTCACCCGCCGGATAGGGCTGGGTGTAGTCGCTGTAGTTCGCCGCGTACTGGGTGGGGTCGTCGTCGGAGTAGTAGCCGCCAGGTCCGTTGTTCGCCATAGTGCTTCGACGGTACGACGTCGCGGCGCCGATATGGGGTAACCCGGCGCGGCTCAGCTGCTCTCGCGTCGCGCCTTGGCGCGCCGTTTCCCTTCGTGCATGGCGGCCACCCGGGCGACCGGAATGGTGTGGCCGTGGGCGATCAGGTCGGCGGGCAGCCGCTGCGGGGCGGGCATCGCCTCGGCCCACGGGTCGCGGTCACCGAGGCGTTCCAGCGCGGTGTGCACGGTGAAGTCGGACGGGTGCACCTCGGTCAACTCCGGCCAGGCCAGCGGGAACGACACCGGGGTGCCGGGCCTGAGACGCGGGCTGTAGCTGGCGGCCACCGTCGCCCCGCCGGAGCGGGTGGCGTCGACGAACACCTTGCCCGCCCGGTCCTCGACGATGAAAGCCGTTGTCGCGATGGCCGGATCGAGTGCCGCGGCGCGGGCGGCCAGCGCCCTGGTCGCGGCGGCCACGTCGTCACCGGGTGCACTGTCGTCGATCGGGACGAAGATGTGCAGCCCGCGCGACCCGCTGGTCTTCACCGCGCCGGCCAGCCCGCAGTCGGACAAGGCCTGGTGCACCAGTTGCGCCACCGCCACCACCGCGCCGAAGTCGTCGGCGCCGGGCGGGTCGAGGTCCAGGATCAGATGGGTGGGCCGGTAGATGTTGTCGGCCAGGCCGAGTGCCGGGTGGTATTCGACAGCGCGCTGATTGGCCAGCCACAGCAGGGTGCGCCGGTCATCGCACAGCGCGTAGTGGATCTCGCGGTGCGAGGCCTCGGCCCAGATCGGCGCCGTCTTCACCCAGTCCGGGGTGTACTTGGGCACGTTCTTCTGCATGAATGGCGCCCGTCCGCGCAGCACCCGCAGCACCGTCAGCGGGCGTCCGGCCAGGCACGGCAGGATCCGGTCGGCGACGGCGTCCAGGTAGTCCACCAGGTCGCGCTTGGTGGCCCCGGCCTCGGGCGTGAGCGGCTGGTCCAGGTTGGTCAGGTCGACTCCGGAGCGATGCTCGTCCGCGGGCATGAGACCACCATAGGATCGTGCAATGACCGTTGTCCTCGCGCTGCGGTGCGCCAATGGAATCGTGTTGGCCTCGGATTCCCAGATCACCGATCCCGGCCGCGGTCTGACCTATCCGGCGCAGAAGCTGCATCCGCTGGGCGATTCCGCGGCGTGGGGTGGCAGCGGGTCACGCGCGGTGCTCTACGACGTCGAGCAGCTCTTCACCGAGGAGGCCGAGGCGATCGTCGAGGCCAAGGACATCGGGCACGCCATCCAGGCCAGGGTCCGGCCCATCCTGAAACACCACTACGAGAACTTCATCCCCAGCGTGCCGGGGCAGGAGAAGGCCGGCACCCCGGCCACCTTCATCCTGGCCGCGGGCTATGCGGGGGACCGGCCGTTCATCATCGACCTCGACCCGAACGCGCTGCTCGGCCACCACGAGGAGACGGGTTTCCAGGCGATCGGCAGCGGCGCGGCGATGGCCCAGCAGGCGCACGCCCTGCTCACCCATTTCCGGATGCCCGAACGCGACGTCGACTACGGGTTGGTGGCCGCCCTGCGGGTGCTCGACGCGCTGGACGCCTCCTCGTCGAGCATCGGCGGGCCGATGGACCTGTGCCGCATCACTCCCGAGGACGGTGCCCAGCACCTGACGCCCAAACAGGTCGAGGGGGTCCGCAAGGACGTCGCCCGGTGGGTGAAGCTCGAGCAGAGCGCGCTCGACGATCTCTTCGCGTGAGCCTGTGAGGTTGCTGTCAATCCGGCAGACCCATTGCTGATGGTTAAACGAGCTACGTAAGTTACGCCGGATAACGACTCTGTCATCCGATAGGCGCCACATGACCGCCAGCACCGGCCGATCCACCATCGGGCACTTCATCCGGCTGTTCGCCGTACCCATCGTGCTCGGCTGGCTGGCGCTCACCGTCGCCACCAACGTGCTGGTGCCGTCGCTGGAGAAGGTCGGCGAGGAGCACACCGTCGGGATGAGCGCCCAGAACGCGCCGTCGATGATCGCCATGAAACGCATCGGCGCCAACTTCGACGAATTCGACTCCGATTCCAACGCCATGGTGGTGCTGGAGGGAGATCAGCCCCTCGGTGCGCAGGCCCATCATTACTACGACGGGCTGATCGGCAAGTTCGAGGCCGACCCCGCCCACATCCAGCACGTCGCGGACTTCTGGGGCGACACCCTGACCGCCGCGGGGGCACAGAGCGCGGACGGTAAGTCCGCGTACGTGCAGTTGTACCTGCACGGCAACCAGGGCGAGACGCTGGCCAACGAGTCGGTGCAGGCCGTCCGTGACATCGTGGCGTCCACCCCGCCGCCGCCGGGCCTGCAGGTGTTCGTCACCGGTGGGGCGCCGCTGATCTCCGATCAGCACCATGCCGGGGACAAGAGCATCGCCCGGGTCACCATGATCACCCTCGGCGTCATCCTGCTGATGCTGCTGATCGTGTACCGCTCGATCGGCACCACGATCCTCATCCTGCTGATGGTGTTCGTCGAACTCGGCGCCGCCCGCGGTGTGGTGGCGTTTCTGGCCAACGCCGGGGTCATCGGGCTCTCGACGTTCGCGGTGAACCTGTTGACGCTGATGATCATCGCCGCCGGCACCGACTACGCCATCTTCGCGGTCGGCCGTTACCAGGAGGCCCGCGGCGCCGGTGAGGACCGGGAAACCGCCTACTACAGCATGTTCGGCGGCACCGCGCACGTGGTGCTGGGTTCCGGGCTGACCATCGCCGGGGCCATGCTGTGCCTGTCGGTCACCCGGCTGCCGTACTTCCAGACGATGGGTGTGCCGTGCGCGATCGGCACCCTGGTCGCGGTGCTGGCGGCGCTGACGCTGGGCCCGGCGGTCATCACGATCGGCAGCCGGTTCGGCCGCTTCGAACCCAAACGGGCCATCCGTTCGCAGGGATGGCGGCGCATCGGGGTGACCGTGGTGCGCTGGCCGGGCCCGGTGCTGGTGGCCAGCCTGGCGCTCGCCATCATCGGCCTGGTCACCCTGCCCGGCTACATGACCAACTACGACGCCCGCCGGTACCTGCCCCAGGAGTTGCCGGCCAACGTCGGATATGCGGCCGCCGAACGGCATTTCAGCGCCGCCCGGATGAACCCCGAACTGCTGATGGTGGAAAGCGACCGCGATCTGCGCAACCCGGCCGACTTCCTGGTCATCAACAAGATCGCCAAGGGTATCCTCGCCGTCCCCGGGGTGGCGCGGGTGCAGACCATCACCCGGCCCAACGGAAAACCGATCGAGCACACCACGATTCCGTTCATGCTCAGCCAGCAGGGCGCCACCCAGACGATGAACGAGAAGTACCGTCAGGACCAGTTCGCCGACATGCTGCGCCAGGCCGACGATATGCAGACCAACATCGAGACGATGGAGGCGATGTCCTCGATCACCGAGCAGATGGCGGCCACCACCCACGAGATGGTGCTCAAGACCACCGACATGACCCTCGACATCGTCGAATTGCGGGACCACATAGCCGATTTCGACGACTTTCTGCGCCCGATCCGCAACTACTTCTACTGGGAACCGCACTGTTACGACATCCCGGTGTGCACGACCATGCGGTCGATCTTCGACGCCCTCGACGGTATCGACACGATGACCACCGATGTGCAGAAACTGGTGCCCGATCTGCAGCACCTGGACACCCTGATGCCGCAGATGGTCACGCTGATGCCGGAGAACATCCGCGTCATGCGCAACATGCGCGAGTCGATGCTGACGATGTATCAGACCCAGAAGGGCATGCAGGACCAGGGTTCGGCGATGCAGGAGAACTCGACGGCGATGGGGGAGGCCTTCGACGCCTCCCGCAACGACGACTCGTTCTACCTGCCGCCGGAGGCCTTCGAGAACGAGGACTTCAAGCGGGGCATGGAGAATTTCATCTCCCCGGACGGAAAGTCCGTGCGGTTCATCATCAGTCACGACGGTGATCCGGCCACCCCGGACGGCATCGCGCACGTCGACCCGATCAGAACGGCCGCCAAGGAGGCCATCAAGGGCACCCCGCTGGAGGGGGCCAAGATCTTCCTGGCCGGCACCGCCGCCACCTACAAGGACATGCACGACGGCGCCCAGTGGGATCTGATCATCGCCGGGATCGCGGCCGCCTCCTTGATTTTCGTCATCATGCTGCTGATCACCCGCAGCCTGGTCGCGGCCGCGGTGATCGTCGGCACCGTGCTGCTCTCGCTGGGCGCCTCGTTCGGCATGTCGGTGTTGTTGTGGCAGCACCTGCTCGGGCTGGAGTTGCACTGGATGGTGCTGCCGATGTCGGTGATCCTGCTGCTGGCGGTGGGCTCGGACTACAACCTGTTGCTGGTGTCGCGGTTCAAGGAGGAACTGCCCGGCGGGCTCAAGACCGGCATCATCCGGGCGATGGCCGGCACCGGCTCGGTGGTCACCTCGGCCGGTCTGGTGTTCGCATTCACCATGGCGTCCTTCGCGTTCAGCGATCTCAAGGTGATGGCGCAGGTCGGCACCACCATCGCGCTGGGCCTGCTGTTCGACACCCTGGTGGTGCGGTCGTTCATGACGCCGGCGATCGCCGCGCTGCTGGGCAAATGGTTCTGGTGGCCGCAGACCGTGCGGACCGAGGCGTCGCGGCGGCGGCTGGCGGCGCTGGCTCGGTAGCGGGCGGCATCTGCCGAAACCGGCGATATGGCGGCCAGGACAATTATGCTCAGAGTTTGTGCCTGAAACCTCGTACGCTCCGTGCGGCGAGCTGAGTCTGGCCTATCAGGTGTTCGGTGACGGGCCGATCGACCTTGTCTTCGCCGGGCCGATGGTCACCCATGTCGACCTGTTCTGGACCATGCCCGAGTTCAAGGTCTTCTTCGACCAACTCGGCACCTTCTGCCGGATCGCCATCTTCGACAAGGCCGGTGTCGGGTTGTCGGATCCGGTACCCCAAGTCCGCACCCTCGATGACCGGGTCGCCGAGATCGAGGCCGTGATGGACGCCGTCGGCTTCGAGCGGGCCGCGATCTTCGGGATGAGCGAGGGCGGAGCGCAATCCGTCTACTTCGCGGCGAAACGGCCGCAGCGAACCCGGGCGCTGATCCTCTACGGCGCGTTCGCCTACCTGTCCGGCGGCGGGTGGGACGAGGTGCTGGGCGACCCGGCCGAGGTGTGGGCGCGCGTGCACGCCGAATTGGGTCCGCAATACTCGCCGTCGGTCGAGCAGATCGTCCGCTTGCAGGCTTTCGCGCGTTCTGCCCGTGAGCAGTGGGGCAGCGGCGCGAGCGCCAAGGCGTTGACGCCGTCGGTGCGGTCGCTGCGCCAACTCGCCATGTTCGAACGGATGGCCGCGAGTCCCGGAATGGCGCGCGCCACAATGGAATCCAATCTCCGCATCGACCTCCGGTCGGTTCTCCCGACGCTGGCCGTGCCCACCCTCGTCGTGCATGCCAGCCACGACGGCGTGCCGGTACAGTGCGGCCGGTATCTGGCCGACCACATCGCGGGCGCGAGGTACATCGAGGTCGACGGCGTCGATCACGCGCCGTGGCTGACCGGGCCCGACACCATCCTCACCGGCATCGAAGAGTTCCTCACCGGCGGGCACGCCGTGCCCTCGCAGTCCCACCGAGCCCTGCGCACCGTGCTGTTCACCGACATCGTCTCCTCGACCCAGCACGCCGCCACCGCCGGTGACGAGCGGTGGCGGGCGGTGATGATGCGCTTCGGGGACATCAACGCCGAACTGGTGCAGCGCTTCGGCGGCGCGGTGCTCAAGAGCACCGGCGACGGCCATCTCGCCACCTTCGACGGCCCGACCCAGGCCATCCGCTGCGCCGAGGCGCTGCACACCGACGCCGAGACGCTGGGCATCGAGATCCGGGCGGGCATTCACACCGGGGAGTGCGAACTGCTCGGCGGGGACATCGCCGGGATCGCGGTGCACATCGCCGCGCGGATTCTCGGGCAGGCCGGCGCCGGCGAGATCCTGGTCTCGCGCACCGTCCGCGACCTGGTGGTCGGCTCGGGCACCAGCTTCCGGGATCGCGGCATCGTCGCGCTGCGTGGGGTGCCCGGCAGTTGGCAGCTGCTGGCCGTCGACCGGCAGGGCGACCAGGGATCGGCCGAAGCGCAGCTGGCGTCGACACCCACCCCCGGCCCGCGGGCCGCGATGCACCGCACCGACCGGGCCGTGGAGATGATGGCGCGGCGCACGCCGTGGGTGCTGCGCGGGGTGGCGCGGCTGTCCCCGACGGGTCGCAGCCCGAAATCCGGGTAGCCGGCGGGACTAGCGGGAGGCCGCCGTCCGCACGTGTTTGGCCACCGTCGCGTCCATCGTCTCGCGCAGCGCCGGAATCTGGTCCAGCAGCCGATGGAGATCGTCGCGCGCGATGTGCAGCACCTCGGCCTTGCCGGTGGTCGTCACCGTCGCGTTGCGCAGGGTGCCGCGACGCAATGCGGATTCGCCGATCACTTCGCCCGGGCCGACCACGGCCACCCGGTCCTGGCCGACATACACCGCGGCCTGGCCGCTGAGCAGGATGTAGCAGGAGTCCGAGGGGGTCTGTTCCAGGATCAGCGGCCACGGCCCGGAGGTGGAGGTGCGGTGCGCGGCGCGGACGAGGCGGCGCACGTCGGCGTCGGAGAACTTCGCGAAACCCGCGAATTCCCGCAGCCGGGCGGCGTCGACTTCGAGTTCCTGCTCCCGGGCCAGATCCGCAGCTCGGGTCGTCCTGTGCTTGTTCATGTCGGATCCTTCCTCTGTGTGCACACCGAGGGTGTCTGACGGCGGGGGAGCCGGACCGAGTAGCGGACTACCTGTTCTGATCTGGCAATTCGCTGTGGACGTTTGAGCAACCCCATTGCCGAGCATGGTGGCCCGATGACCGAGCCACCGGACGGCGTCTTCGCCGCGGACGATTTCGCCCCGGAAGAGATAGCCCTGCGCCCGCGCAATGTTCGTTTCGACTGGTCAACCGCCCCGCTGCATTGGATCCCGGGCGATCCGTACGCCTCGCACGGGGTGACCGCGCTCAACCTGTTCCTCCCGGTCGCCGAACGGTGGTTCAGCAAATTGCTCTCGGATTCTTTGGAGTTCGTGCGTGACGAACACCTACGGGAGGAGATCGTCGGCTTCGTCGGCCAGGAGGCGGTACATGCCCGCACCCACGACCATGTGCTGGACGCCTACCTGCGCGGGCACGGTATCGACCCGGGCCCGTTCACCACCCAGCTGGAGTGGGTCATCGGCCAGTACGACCGACGGGTCGCGCAGGCCGATGCGGATCAACGGCGCAAGGTTCTCGCCTCCGGGACGCACGCGCTGAGCGCCGCCGAGCACTACACCGGGGTGCTGGGGCACTGGGCGCTCAACAACCGCTGGGACGAACTCGGCGCCGACCCGACGCTGACCGACCTGTACCGCTGGCACGGCGCCGAGGAGGTCGAGCACCGGCACGTCTCGTTCAACGTTGCGAAGTACTTCGGGATGGACTACGTCGCGCAGGCCGCGGCCGGGGTGATGGTCACCGTGGTGTTCTTCGCGCTGATGCTGCGCGGCACCAGGTATCTGGTGAACCAGGACCCGGCGCTGCCGAGGACGGGCTATCTGCGGCTGCTGTGGAAACTGCGGCGCTCCGGCAAGACCGGCGGGTTGCCCTCGATGTCGTACTACGTCCGGTCCGGGCTGACACTTTTGCGGCGCGACTACGACCCGGCTGACGAGGGCAGCACCGCGCAGGCGGTCGCCTACCTGGCCGGCTCGCCGGCCGCGCGCGCAAGCCATGGGTGAGCGGTGGTCGCGGCTGCTGCGGCCGTATGTCGGTGAGCCGCCGCCGGGGCTGTACGGCCGATCCCCGGATGCGCTGATCCGTGCCGTCGGCGCGGTGGTGCCGCATTTCTTGTCGGTGGTGATGCGCCTGGGTGGGGATCGCGAACTGCCCGAGCTGCCGCGAGTGCGCAACCGCCGCACCATGATTGTCGAGGAGCGCCGGCTGGTGGCCCGCGATCCGGACGTGGTGGCGTTGACGTTGGTCGCCGCCGACGGCGCCGAGCTGCGGCGCTGGCATCCCGGCGCGCACATCGACGTACACCTGCCGTCGGGCCGGACCCGGCAGTATTCGCTGTGCGGAGACCCGGACCGCCTCGACCACTACCGGATCGCGGTGCGCGAGGTCCCCGGCCACGGCGGGGCATCGATCGAGGTGCGCGGGTTGAGGGTGGGGCAGCGGGTGCAGATCAGCGATCCGCGCAACGCGTTCATGATGCCGCTGCCCGGTTCCGGGTCCCGTTCGGAGCGGCTGCGGTTCATCGCCGGCGGCATCGGGATCACGCCGATCCTGCCGATGGTGCGGCTGGCGGACCGGCTGGGGCTGGACTGGTCGCTGCGCTACACCGGCCGGCACCGAGACAGCCTGCCGTTCCTGGAGGAGCTGGAGGGCTTCGGCGACCGGGTGCGGGTGCTGACCGACGAGGGGTCCGGATTGCCCACGGCGGCAGATCTTCTCGACGATGTGACGCCGCGGACCGCGGTGTACGCGTGCGGCCCGCCGCCGATGATGGATCTGGTGCGTGCCGGGGTGCCGGAGCGTTGTGAACTGCACATCGAACGGTTCTCCGCGGTGCCGGTGGTGCACGGGCGGCCGTTCGAGTTGGTGCTGTCGGGTTCGGGTGAGGTTGTCGCAGTCGGCGCCGGGCAGAGTGCGTTGGCCGCGTTGCGTGCGGTGCGTCCGAACGTGACTTTTTCGTGTCAACAAGGGTTTTGCGGGACCTGCGTGCAGCGGGTGGTATCTGGGAAAGTGGAGCACCGCGACCACACGTTGACCGGTGAGCAGCGTGCGCTCGGGCAGATGCTGGTGTGCGTGTCCCGGTCCGCGAACGGTCCGTTGGTGCTCGACCTCTAGTACTAGTCGCTGTCGGTGAGGATCGTCCAGAGGCGGGCGATACGGTCGTCGGCGATCAGTGCGACGTCGAAACCCGATGCGACAGCGACGTTGTCGGGTGTGTGCACCTCCCACGCCAGATAGCCGAGGTCGCCGGTCTGGCGGACCGGGCCGGCCTTGACGAAGTGCAGGCCCTGCAGCGCGCCGTTCTGCAGGGCGGCGGCCTTGGCGTCGAGCGCCTCGTGGCCGGTGCTGACGCCGTCTTCATCGGTCCACTTCACGTCGGGGGCGTAGGTTTTCGCGATGGCCGCGGCGCGACGGCCCGGGTCGCGTTCGTCGAACACGGCCAGCAGGTTGGCTTCCATCAGTTCGGTGATGACGTCGCTCATGGACTGAGTATGAACGCTTGCGGGGTGGTGTGCTCGGTGTTTGCGAGGGGCTGAGTGTCCCCGTGTGTGGTTCAACTTCATCGGTCCTTGGCTGGGCCGAACAGTTCATCTGCGACGCTGTTTTCGAGTGCGATCAAAGCCTCGCAAGACGCCTTCGTGGTCGGAGGATTCGCGAAGAGGGACTCGACCCGTGTGATGTTCGCTCTGAGCCAATCTACCGCTTCAACGCTCACGGCCGCGTCCGACGCACGCGTCCCGTCAAGAAATCTCCGGATGATCGAAAGGCGGAACCAGTTCTCGGGCGCGGTCGCTGAGGACGGAGCGGTCGCCAACACAATCTGTCCGCGGTCGTTCGTGAGGGACCAGCTGAGAATATTGCCTGCCACAACCAGCTGCGCATCGGTCGTCGCCGAGCCGGACGAACTTGAGTCGACGATTCGGTATTGAGGGTCGAGGTAGAGGAAGTCAAAGTACTTCAGAAAAACTTCGAGTAGGTGCTTCACTTACTTCCTCCGTTGGTGGGTGGCAACATCGTATTTGTGCCGCTGCGCTGGTACCCGTGCGCTTCGAGATACCGGATCTCAGCAGCCGTGAAAGTGTTCTCGCCCACCTTGCCGAACGTAGTTGAGAGTGTCACCTTGTCACCATTGCCAATGGCCATGTCAAGGACATGCTGATTGGCCGCTAGTCGCTCCGTGGGCGACGCTGCGTCCCATGCGTCTCCGATGTCGAAATAGCTGGCTCCATTATGCTTCGCAACCTCGATGTAGGACGGGCCACCGCCGTCCGGTCTATACGGTCCGAGGACTGTTTCTCCGCTGCCGGTCAGATGTTGCTCAGCCAAGACCCGCAATTCAGGAGTCATTTGATCAAGGGGGTTGCTTAGATTGAATTCGGGTCCAGCGGGGGCTGTCTGCGGAAGCAAATCGACCGGCGAGACGCTGCTATCGAGACCGTCGAGCGGAAGTGGGCGGTCGACCATTCCGTTGGGCGCAGGACTATCGATCAGATCGTGAGGGATGCCTGGACCTATTCCGTCCAGGGCGCCGGCCCGAGCGATGAGGGCCCCTTCGCCGCCGAAGACCAAACCAGGTGCGGCTACGGCACCGTCGGCGGCCTTCTCCCCGAGATAGTAGGCGGCACTGGGCGAGTCCATTGCGCGTTGGACCTCGTCGACAGCTGCGCCAACAGGATCGGCGAGTTGTTCGTTCATGCTGACCGCGAGGTCGCGCCACGATTCAAGGACTCCGGGTGCCCCGGGGCCGCCCTGCCCGATGAGCTCCTTTATCCCTTGTTCGGTTGCGAACCAGCGGTCTGCAAATCCCTCCTTGAACCCAGGGGCGGGCAGCGGGTCAGGCTGCGGAGGTACGTAACGGGGCAGGGGGCGTTGAGCCGCCGCCACCATTGCGTCGATACGTTCCTCGATCTGGTCTGCCGGTACGCCGTCGAGCTGCATGTTCTGACGCGCGAGCGCCTTGAACTCCTCGACCTTCGCGGGATCTAGTCTGGGCGCGGGCGCGGGCGCGGGCGCGGGCGCGGGCGCAGGGCTTGCTGGTTGACCTCCGGGCCGGCCGGCAAGTTGGGTTAGCGCGCTGTCGAGGTCGGTAGGTGCGGGCTCGCTCGGACTGTTGGATTTCTTTGTCTCGCCGCCACTTGGCAATAGCAAGTCACCCAAAGAACTTGGCGTCTTGGCCGGCGGCGTAGGTGAGGCGGTCGCAGTACCGATCGCATTCGCCAGGTCAGTGTCGACCTGTTGTCCGTCGGTTAGCAACGTCGCGATTTGCGCTTGTAGTTCGGATACCTTGGCGACCACGTGAGCTGCAGTTTCGTCGTCGAGATAGGAGGTATCGGGCGGGATGACTTGGTTGGTGGTCAGATCGATGAGTACTGCGGGCGCTGCCGCTGCATAGTTGAGAAGTTCTTTAATGGCGTTGGAAACGTTCTCAGCTTGGTCGTGGGCCTGTTCCATCGCTGCTGCAGCTGAAACGAGATTCTCGGCCGCACCTTCGTGATCACCGGCGCTCGCGACCATCGCGGCCCGGGCGGCAGCGCCACCATCGCCTTCCCACGTGGATGCGGCGGCCAAGGAGCGGTAGAACTCCGCCGATTCAGTGTGATTTGCCGCAGCCTGGCGAGTCGATGCCGCCAAGTCGGCAATCTCAGGAACCCACTCCATGAGGTCCCGGAGTGTCAGCGACACGGTGTCGCCTTAGAGCGCGGAGCCTGCGGCGTCGATGTCGTCTGCGCCGCGATCATCCGTCGCTGAGTACTTCGCGGCGGCCACGCGGTGATGCCCGGCAAGCGTGGCGAAACGTTCGCTGTAGCGTGCGCAGTCGTCGTCCCATGAAGCCAGCATCGCGGGCAGTGCCGCTGTGGACGCGCTGGCCCCGAGAGAGGCGTGCCCCGCCTTCTCGTGCGATGAGCGGTGTGCCGACGTAAAACTACCGGCCTGGCCTTCAAGTTGATCTGCTGCCAGCTGAAGTTCGGTCGGATCGACTTTCAGCGGCATACTCGCCTGCGACATCCCCATGCCCTCCCCATAACGCTGTTCCTTCAGGATATGTCGGTGCACGTGCACCGCGATGCATCAAACTTCGCGGTGCTCAACGTCTCGGCCTACCGGGAACCGTTGCGTGACAGTCGGAACCAGGATGCTGGATGCATACAGGATCACGTCGAGGGAGCCGTTCTTGTCGGCGCTCTCGACTAGTGGAGCGTGTCTACTACGTCGCGGACTGACAGGTCCCGGAGCCGCGCGCGGCCAGGAGCAACAGCAGCCGGTGGCGGGCCTCGGGATCCTCTGGGGCGTCGTACACCTCGTCGCAGGCCATCCTGACCAGATGATGCCAGTTCAGCGGTTGCTCCACCTCGGCCCGGTTGGCTGTCGCGGCGGTCAGCAACCGGTGCAGGCGGTCGCACGCAGCTCTGTCGTCCGGGTCCCGGTGTACGTCATCGCATGCAGCCTGGATCTGTTGGCGCAGCATCGATTCCATGTATTCGCCCCAAACGGCCATCAGTACCCCCTCACCGGTAGGCCAGGCGGTCTCGGACAGGGCCGCTCGCAGGATATTCCGAAGCTGGTCGCTCCGACGAGCGAAACCATACACGCATATTGCATTACATCGTGCGCATATTGCGCTATTGAACACTTGTATGGTGCTCGGGAATCGAATAGAGTCGCCGGGTGACAGACACGGTGTTCCTGCGTCCGGTGACTCCCGTCGAGCCGACCAGTAGAGAACGCATTGTTGATGCCGCAATCAAATCTTTTGCTCGACAGGGCGTTTCCAATACGCCGTTGCGAGCGGTGGCCGAGGCCGCCGGGGTGAGTGTCGGGCTGGTGCAGCACTACTTCGGCAACAAGGCCGGCCTGACCGCCGCGGTGGACGAGTATGTCCTGCAGGTTTTCGGTGAGGTCCTGGAATCGGAGCCGCTCCCGGAGCCACCTGCGGACCATTCGGTGGAGTTGCGCGGGCGGTTCGCCCGGCTTTTCCACACCTACCCCGAAGTCACCGACTATGTCGCCCATGCGTTGAGTGAGGGCGACGAGATCGGGGCCGTCATCTTCGACGGGCTCCTGCGCATCAGCACCGTGCAGGGCGAGAAGTACGCCGAGCACGGGCTGGTCCGTTCCGACCTCGATCTGCTGTGGGGGACGATCAACCCCCTGATCCTGCGGGTCGGGGCCGCCATGCTGCGCAGTCACATCGAACGCCACATCCCCGGACCGTTCTACTCCGCCGAGCAGTTGCAGCGATGGGACTCCGCGGTCACGTTGCTTATCCGGAGGGGGCAGTTCACCCCGGAGGCTACCGACATCTAGCAGCAGCGCCCGCCCGCGCTCGAGGGGTGCGTCGGGTGGGCGGAGCGGATCGGTCAGCGGTGTCGCTGAGAACACACTCAGTGGCGTAGACAAGGCGCACCGGCGGGGGAGCTGAGCCCCGGCCGGGCGTTCGCGCTGGTCCTCGCCGAGTCCGTTGGCGCGGCCGTCGCACGCAGCAAACGTCCTCGGCGCCCCCGGGTTCGACCCCACACGCCCTTTGATTAGCCGTCATCGAGGCGGAGGCAATAAGCTGCGCTCCAATGTTCGCGGTGGCCCGGATCGCCGCTCTCCACCGGACCCACCCGAGGAACACCCTGATGGCGATCGCCGATGTCCCCAGCTACCTGCACCTCACCGACGCGGACGTCGAAGAGATCGCCTATGAACTGGACGTGATCCGCCGTGACATCGAGGACTCGCTCGGGGCCAAGGACGCGGCCTACATCCGGCGGGTGATCCATTTCCAGCGGGCGCTGGACGTCGCGGCGCGCCTGACGATCGCCGGTAGCAAGTCCAAGGCCGGCTGGCTGCTGGGCACGGGTGCGCTGGCCTATGCGAAGTCCATCGAGAACATGGAACTCGGCCACAACATCTCCCACGGCCAGTGGGACTGGATGAACGATCCCGAGATCCACTCCAACACCTGGGAGTGGGACATGGTCGGGGATTCGGCGCAGTGGCGGTACTCACACAACTACCGCCACCACGTGTACAGCAACGTGCTCGGCATGGACGAGGACATCGGCTACCGCCTGCATCGGGTGACCACCGATCAGCAGTGGCGCCCTGTGCACCTGGCGACTCCGCTGCGAAACCTGGTGCTGGCGGCCATGTTCGAATGGGGCATCGCGTTGCATGGCCTGCATTCGGAGAAGCTGCGGGGCGAATCGTCGGACGCTCCCGCGGCGGAGAAGCGGAAGTTCCGCGCCAAGATCGTCCGGCAGCTGGCCAAGGATTATGTGTTCCTGCCGGCGCTGAGCCTGCGCCGGTGGCGGCGCACCTTCGCGGCCAACTTCACCGCGAATGTGGTCCGCAACCTGTGGGTGTACGTGAACATCATCTGCGGCCACATTCCCGACGGCGCCGAGACGTTCGACCCGGCGGTGCTCAAGGACGAGACCAAGGGCGAGTGGTACCTGCGGCAGATGCTCGGGACCGCGAACTACGAGGTGAGCCCGCTGGTGGCGCTCTCGGGTGGGCACCTGTGCTACCAGATCGAGCACCACCTGTTCCCGGACCTGCCGAGCAACCGGCTGGCCGAGGTCAGCGTGCGGGTGCGGGAACTGTGTGAGAAGTACGACCTGCCCTACAACTCGGCTTCGCTTGGCCGCCAGTACTTCCGGACGCAACGGACCATTCATGGGTTGGCGTTCCCGGACTGGGTGGTGCGGTTGGTGCGGCGGCGCAGTTCTTGTCGCTGAGTTCTCGCGTTCAGCGTGGGCGGTTGGTGCTGTCCTGTGCGATGAAGGTCTGCTGAGCGTCAAATCGCGGGTATGCGCCGCCGCGGTCCGTTCCCGGAGCTTTCTCACAAAGCCCGGATCGACCTATGGCTATGCGTCGGCGGATCCCCGCACCAGCATTACTGGTTGCTGTTGGGCCGTGGCTCCGTGATTCCAACCTTGACGATCGCATCGATTTCGCCCACGGATTTCGACATCAGGTGGCTGAAAATCGTCGCCGATGGCTCCATCAGCACTGCATGCTCGGTGCCCAATCGGACCTCGTAGGTTCCCGCGTCGATTGCTACCGCTTCAACGGCGGAATCGATTCCGCGTGCATAGAAGTCTGGGCCGAGTGGCGTCAAGCGCAATACGTTTCGAGCAGCGAACGACCACTGCCAGATGAGGAACTTCTCGGCAAGTTCGAGCGACGAGAACTTCGCAACGTTCTCGCGTAGCTGGCCACGGTCATCGACCGTATCAATGACCCACCAGTCTTCGGTATGACGCAAGTGGACCGAGTACTCATCGGATAGAAACCGAAGCTCGCCGTCTGCTTGGACCCAGGCATCGATACTGGTGAGCCCTGAAGTCGCCGACCAGAAGTACCAATTGTCGGCCAGTCGTCCCGCATCATCCGATTGGTTCATTGACATCCCTCAGATAGTCGGAAACGAGCAAGTCATTGACCTGTGCTGACGTGCCGTCTGGCCCGATGATTCGTACCGGACGCCCCGCCGGGCTGATGGAATCACGGTGCCACAGCTGACGGCTCGATTCGTAATACTGGCGGTGGTTTCGTCGAGTCGGTTCTGTCGTCGATTACGGCACCGGATATGGCTTAACCCTTTTCAGGCGGGGGTAGACCAAGGTTTACGCGGGGCCGAATGACCTTTTGCTATCGCTTCCTTCAGCGCGTTGAGTGTCTCGCACGATTGCGCCGCTGAAGAAGGACTTTCAAACAGTTTTTCTAAGAGAGGATGGGGAGTGCAGCCGCCGACGACCCTGCGCCGATCGACACCTGGCCGGCGCGAGCTCGTGTCGCTTGATGCGCGGCGCGAAAGCTGCTGGCCTGACCATCGAGTTGGTCAGCGGTCAAATGTAGATCTGTCGGATCAACCTTTAGTGGTTCACTTGGCTTCGACACCCCCGCGTCCTTCCCCCATCACACCTTGGTGAGACAGCCTACCGGCACACAGACGGCGGTCGATACGCGAAAAGTTCGTTGCTGGGTGCTGGGTGCTGGGCCACATCCAGAGCGTGCTGACCCTTTGCGAGCGTGCACGTTCAAGGACGCTTCGTCACCCAGTATCGAAGGCCGAAATGGTGGCCTCAGTTGCCCACGTCTGCGTGACATTTGAGCGACAGTCGGCTTGTCGGTACCGGATGCGATGCTGTGCGGCTACTTCGAACAAGGAGATCGTGATGAAGAAGGTCGTACTGGCAGCAGTGTTGATGGGGTCGGCGATCGCGGTGAGCCCGCCGGCGTCCGCGGAGCCGTCGTGGACGATGCCGAATCTGATCGGGATGGATCTGCAGGGCGCCCAGGACAGAATTCAGTCCGTCAGCGGGGGCGCGGTCTGGTTCAGCAGCTCCACCGACCTGACCGGGCAGGGGCGGGCGCAGATCAGTGACCGTAACTGGCAGGTGTGCAGTTCGACCCCGGCGCCGGGGGCGACGTTCACTGCGAGTACGCCCATCGATTTCGGGGTGGTGCGGATCGGTTCCGAGGAGTGTCCGTGAGCCGACTCCGCGCGGACGTTTTCCGCCGATAGTGAGCACGTTTTGCCAGCTCAGAGTACCTTGACCTCATGTCGTGATCGGGGGTGCGGGCGATGGCCGATGCGTGGAGTCAGCCGGGAGGACCGTCGGGCAGCGTGCTGTGCCCGCAGGGACATGCGAACTCGCCGAGCTACCGGTTCTGCAGCGTCTGTGGGTCCCCGATCGGCGTGGTGCCGTTTCCCGAAGATATTGAGTCGACGGGATCGTCCGGCAGACGGCGACTCGGGTGGATCATCGGTGCGGCCGCTGCGGTGGTGGTGGTGGTCACGGGCGCGACCACCGCGGTGCTGCTCTCCCGGCCGTCGGGTGACACGTCGGCAGCAGGCGCCGCAGGCGGTTTCGAGACGGGGACGCCCGCGGCGGTCTCCGCGGCGCCGGTGTGCACCGAACCGCCCATTCTGGAGACCGAGTCATTTGACCTGACGGACGAGGGCCTCGTGGTCGGCGCCGCGCTGTTTTCCGGGTGCCCGGGCGGCGATGTCGAAGCAGGAGAGGCGGTCCGGGTGACGGTCGCCGACGGTGAACGCGATATCGCAGCCGGGGAGTTCGACTTTTCCGCATCGCCGGTCGAGATGAGGGGGAGCGTGCCCGAGCATCGCACGCTGGTGTTCCCGAAGGGCATGTACTGGCGGACACCGGACATGGTCAGCGGCAAGCCGACGCTCGTGGCGCATCGAGGTGAACGCCGTACGGCGACTCCGGTCGCGTCGATGGCTGCCGTCGAGCGGCTGGTGGCGGTTGGGCCGGCGGAGCCGGAACACGGCAGCGTGGAGGGAGTCGCCAAGGCGGTGCTCAATGAGCTGCGGGACGCCGACTACCCGGTGGTGCTGGAGGGCGCGGCGAATAGTTGGGTGCCCCAAGTCAGTTCGAAGCGCGCCGGGTTGGTCGTCGATGGCCGAACGCTCAGCAATGCCGACGTGCTGCGTGATCACCTCGATTTCCGGCAGCGATTCGATCAGGCTCGACTCGTGTACTCGGGTCAGTGGTCGACGTTCAACGACAGCGACTGGTGGGTGACGGTGGTCGGACCGTCCTGGGTCTATCCCGAGGGTGCGAACGGATGGTGCGATCGCCAGGGCTTCGGCGTGGACGACTGCTTCGCGAAATTCCTCAGCAACCTGTTCGGGCCGGAACGTACGACTGTGTACAGGAAGTGAGTGGGCGCAACCATGGGATTCTGCGTGTTCTGCGGTGCGGCACTGACCGACTACTCGCATTGTGGCTCGTGTGGAGCGGTGAAGGTCGGCGGCACCTGGCATGGGTCGGCGGCACCTGGCATGGGTCGGCGGCACCGATCGTCCGTGCTACCGGGGATAGCGGCTGGCGTCCTGATCCGACGGGGCGCCATGAAGGCCGGTACTTCGTGGGCGGGCAGGCGACGGACCTGGCCCGGGACGGTGACGTCGAGACCCTCGATCCGGTGGGCAAGCTGCAGATGGAAGGCGCTGTCGCACAAGCGGGGTCGCCGACTTCGAAGCCGACGAAGCGTACCGGCGGCAGGAGGTGGGCGGTGATCTCGGCGGCCGTGCTCGCGGTGGCGGTCGCCGGAGTGGGTGTCGCGGTGTATCAGTACGTCAACCGCGAGCAGGTCAATCCCGATGAGGAGTACGTCAAGGCGTTGAAACAATCCGGTTATGCAGGGGAGTTCAACTCCGACGCCAATGCCGTCGCGCACGGTAAGCAGGTGTGCCGTCAGCTGAGCGAGGGCGCCCCGCAGCAGGGCATGCCCGCCGATGAGGTTGCGGTGCAGTACCTCTGCCCGGAGTTTGTCGAAGGGTTCCACGTCCTGGAGACGGCGACGATCACCGGAACCTTCACGCTCAACGACGACTCTCCCAGCACGTACTCACCATTGATCGAGGTCGATGGATCCAGCTGCAAGGGGGCCGGCGGGTACAGCGATGTGAATCCGGGTACGCCGGTGACCGTCAAGAACGGCAAGGGAGAGATCCTCACGACGACGTACCTGGAAGAGGGCCGGGGCGGTCGGTACATGTGCACCTTCGGGATCACCTTCGAGGTCACCGAGGGGGAGGATCGCTACGTGGTCAACGTCGGCCGCCGTGGTGAACTCAGCTTCTCGTTCGCGGAGCTGAAGTCGAACGGTGTGTCGTTGGTGCTGGGCGGAAGCTAGTTCCGCGGGGGAGTGCGTGCGCGCCTTCACAGGGTGGGCCGGGGATGGGTCGGTCAACAGAGCACTTTGGCCCTGTCTTGCCATCGACGCGCACCGCTAGATTCGAACTCGGGAGTGTCGATGAGCCATTACATGCGAAGCACTGATGCGTTCACCTGGGCGATGGAGAGCGATCCGCGCCTGCGGTCGACTGTGGTCACCGTGCTCCTGCTGGAGAAGTCGCCGAATTGGGACCGCGTGCGCGACAGGATCAATCTGATCAGCCGCAAGCTGCCGATGTTTCGGCAACGGGTGGTGGAATCTCCGCTTCAGGGGGCCCCGCGGTGGGAGGACGCCCCGGACTTCGATCTCGACTTCCACATCAGGCATGTCGCTTCGCCCGAACCGGGCACGCTCGACGGGGTGCTGGAGCTGGCGCGGGTCGCCGAGATGGAGGACTTCGACCGGGCTCGCCCGCTGTGGGAGGTCATGCTGATCGACGGTCTCGACGACGGCGGGGCGGCGGTGGTGTGCAAATTCCACCATGCCCTCACCGACGGTGTGGGCGGTGTGCAGATCGGGATGATCCTGTTCGACCTCTCCGAGCAGCCCGCAGACACCGAACCGCTTCCGCCTGCCCGGGCGGTGTCGGCGTCGCCGTGGTGGGGTGAGTACCGCAGCGTGCTGGGCCACGACGTGAAACTCGCTGCAACGACGGTGGCGGGAGCGCTGGCCGCGACCCCGGGACTTGTGTACAACAGCGTCCGCCGCCCGAAGTCGACCGTCGAATCCGCGGTGGCCACCGCCGCGTCGATCTACCGCACCGTCCGCCCGGTGACCCACACCGGGTCACCCCTGATGACGGGCCGCACGCTGACCCGCCGTCTCGGGGTGCATCAGGTGCCACGACGTGCGCTGCGGGAGGCGGCGCACCGCGGCGGTGGGGCGCTCAACGACGCGTTCGTCGCCGGGCTGGCCGGCGGGCTGCGGCTCTACCACGACGAGCACGGCGTCGAGGTGGGCGACCTGCATCTGACCATGCCGATCAGCCTGCGGACCGAGGACGACGAGATGGGTGGTAATCGAATCACGCTGATGCGCTTCGACGTACCGGTGGGAGTCGTCGACCCGGCCGAGCGCATCGCCGCGGTCCACCAGCAGACGGCCAAGGTGCGCCGGGAGAAGTCGCTGCCCTACACCGAGTGGATCGCGGGCGCGCTCAACCTGATGCCGCGCTGGTACATCGGCTCGATCCTGCGCAACGTCGACTTCCTGGCCAGCGACGTTCCGGGGATTCCGGTGCCGGTATTCCTCGGCGGCGCCAGCCTGGTGATGCAGTACGCGTTCGGCCCGACCATCGGCGCGGCCGTCAACGTGACGTTGCTCAGTTACGTCGACACCTGCTCCCTGGGCATCGACGTCGACACCGGTGCGATACCGGATTTCGAGGTCTTCCACGAATGCCTCGTCGCGGGTTTCGACGAGGTGCTGGCGTTGGCTGCCTGACGGGGTCAGAAGTCGGCGGTGTCAGCCCTCGTCAATCCGGGAACCGGACGGTGGTCCCGGGCATCAGTTTGACGACCCGACCGCGACACTCCACGTCGATCCCGGCCGCATGGCGCGGATCCACGCTGATGATCACGCCCTTACCGCTGACCCGCAGGTGCAGGTGCAGCCCGCGGTAGTGGATCGGAATGACCAGCACACCAAGGGATTCCGGCCAGTACGGGGAGAGGATGAGGCGATCGGACCGGGTCTCCAGGCCGGTGAAGCAGCGCTGCATGAGATCGACGGTGCCCGCCATGGCCGCCAGGTGAACACCCTCGGACGTGGTGCCGCCCTGGATATCGGAGACATCTGATTTCAGCGCCTGTTGGAAGAACTCCAGGGCGCGATCGCGGTTGGCCCTGGCCAGCACCCAGGTGTGCACGACGCCGCTGAGCGTGGACCCGTGCGAGGTGCGGGCCAGGTAATAGTCGACCATTGCCGGCACCTGCTCGGGCAGGAGGCGATAGCCGAGCCGGTCGAGCAGCTCGCGCAGCTCATCCGCCGAGAGCAGGTAGAGCAGCATGAGCACGTCGGCCTGCTTGGATGCCTTGTAGCGGTTGACATCGTCGTCCTCGGCCTCCAAGATGCGGTCCAGCCGCTGGATGTTGCCGTACTGCCGGCGAAGGCGGCCCCAATCCAGCTCGGCGAGATCGCCGTAGCCCTCGAACTGGCTGATGACCCCGTCGTGGAACGGGACGTACATCCGCCGGCTCACCTGCTCCCAGTGCGCCAGCTCGGCGCTGTGCAGCCCGAGTGACTCCAGCAGGTCGAGTCGGTTGGGCAAGGGCAGCAGATTCAGTGCGTCGAGCGCACGCATGATCACCCAGACCGCCATGACGTTGGTGTAGGCGTTGTTGTCGATACCGTCGTAGGGGGCCGTGGGGTAGCCGGAGTGGAATTCGTCCGGCCCGATCACACCCTTGATCTCGAAGCGTTCCCGCTCGTCGTCGTAACCCGCCAGGCTGACGAAGAACCGCGCGACCTCGACGATCAGCTCGGCGCCGTAGTCGATCAGATAGGCGAGGTCGCCGGTGACCTGATAGAACTTCCACGCGCTGTAGGCGACGGCGACGCCGATGTGGTGTGCCCGGGCGCTGGCGTCCGGATTCCAGCGGCCGCTGCGCGGATTCAGGTGCAGCCGTTGACTTTCCTCGCGCCCGTCGCTACCGGACTGCCAGGGAAACATCGCGCCCGCATGGCCGGCTGCTCGGGCGGCGTGCCGGGCCTCGGGCAGGCGCCGGTAACGGTAGGCCAGTAGCGACCTGGTGATCATCGGGAACCGCAGGTTCAGGACGGGGAAGATGAACAACTCATCCCAGAAGATGTGCCCGCGATAGGCCTCCCCGTGCAGTCCGCGGGCCGGCACCCCGACGTCGAGGTCCGCGGTGTTCGGTGACACCGTCTGCAGCAGATGCAGCAGATGCAGGCGCAGGATCCGCACTTCGTCGGAGAAGTCGTCGAACTCGATGGACAACCGCTCCCACAGGTGCGTCCATGCGGTCAGGTGTCCGTCCAGCACCTCGGCGAACCGGCCGAGCCGAGCCAGCCCGCGCTGGGCGTCGACCCCCGGTTCGGAGGTGGCGACATCGCGGCCGGTGTGTACGGTGACGAGCTTCTCGACCGTCACCGTCTCGCCGGTTGACAGCTGCACCGCGATGTCGTGACCGATTTCGGCGGCCTGGTCGAACAGCGCGAAGGCCACGGGCACCGGTGCCCCGTCCCGCCAGACGGTGGTGCGCGCGGCCATCGCCACCGGAATGCGGGACTGGTTGGTCTGCACGCTCAGCAGCACTGAATCATCGGCGATCTCACGGGTTTCCACCGACCCGAGATGCTGGTTGGCCAGGTCCCGGTAGCGCTCCACCAGCGAATTCTTCACGTTGCCGTCGAGGGTGGAGCGAAACTCGATGGTCCCCGACCAGTCCTCGGCGCGCACCGTCGTCTCCAACGCCCCGACGTGGGGCAGGTGCATGGCCACGAACCGGCGCTGTCGCAGCGCGCTGGCCCGGCCGGCCTTGTCACGGAAGCGCACCTCGCGGGTCAGCACCGCGGCACGCAGGTCGAGGGTCTGGTGGTACGACAGGACGGTGACCGCGTCGATGTCGAACCAGTCGCCGCCGTCGATACGGAACGTCAACGCAAGCCAATTCGGCAGGTTGACCAGACTCTCGTTGTCGATCTCGGTGCCCGACACGTTGTCGACCAGCCGGTTGAACACCCCTGCCACATAGGTGCCCGGATAGTGCACCTGCCCGGCCTTCGACTCGGGCGCGGCGCCCCGGGTGGCGAAGCAGCCGTTGCCGACCGTACACAGTGCCTCACGGAGCTTCTCGTTCTGCGGGTCGTATCCGTCGAAGACGTAGTCCCAGGCCTTGTCCGCCACCTCGTGCTGGAATGACAGCCACTGGGAACCCCGTTCGATGAACTCGCGCACCTGATCCGGGCTCTGCAGGCTGAAATGTGCGGCCGTCTTGCGGTCGCTGTCCTCGTCGTGTCGGACGACGATCCCGACGCCGTCGAACCGGATTGCATCGAAGGCGTCCTCGTCGGTGAGGTCGTCGCCGATGTAGATCGGCAGCAGGGAGTCCGACGGGTCGATGCGCTCGCGGATCCAGGCCAGGGTGGTGCCCTTGTCCCAGTCGACGTCGGGCCGCAGTTCGACGAGCATCCGCCCGCTGGTCACCCGCAGCCCCAATTGCGCGCCGAGTTGTTTTGTGGCAGAGATGATCGCGTTGACATTCTCCGGCGCTACCTCGCGGTAGTGCACCGCGACGGCGAAGCGCTTGTGCTCGATGCGCGCGCCGGGAACCCGGGCCAGGGTCTGACCCAGGTCGGCGGCGGCCTGCTCGAGGATGGGGACGAACACGGCGGCGGCATCGTTGCTGTGGTAGGCGCCGTCTGGCGCCGTCAACTCGAACCCGTGGCTGCCGGCGTACCAGAGGCCGGAGACACCGACTCGGTCGCGGACATCCGCGAGGTCACGCCCGCTCACGATGGCCACCGGGCACAGTCCGGAGAGGAGCTCGAGCGCCTCGGCAACACCATCGACGAGCCTGGCCGCGGCGGGGTCCGAGACGATGGGCGACAGCGTTCCGTCGAAGTCCAGGAACAGCGCCGACTTGCGTGCGGTGGTGGTGCCGATCAACTGGCCGTAGGAACCCACCGCATTCGGCAGCTCCGAGATGCGCCGGTCTCCGGTGCGGACGGCGATGTCGGCGAGGCGGTCGAGCACGACGTCGGCGCCGTGGCGGGTCAACTCGTCGGGACCGCCGGCCCCGTCGATACCGACCACGAGCGCGAACCCGCCCTGGCGGCCTGCCGCCACCCCGGCGGCCGAGTTCTCCACGACGACACACCGCTGCGGCCGCACCCCGAGGCGGCCGGCGGCCTCCAGAAGTACTGTGGGATCGGGTGTTTCGACGGTGCCGCGGGCGCCGTCGCTGCCGTCGATGCAGACGTCGAACAGATCATCGATCCCGGCGGCCACCAGGGCCTTGCGGCACTGCGGGCTGGACGAGTAGACGGCCACCTCGACCCCGACGGTCCGGAGTTTGCGGGTCAGGTCGACGGTCGCCCCGAAGATCGGCACATCGCTGGTCAGCGCACCGTCGAGGTCGAGCAGCACCGCGTCGTGATAGCGGGGATCGATCGTGACCGGCAGTTTCATGACGCCGATGAGGGCAGCAGCTGTTGTTCCAGCTCCAGCACTTGGCGGGTGGTCCTCACCACCGTGTCCGGATTCAGGCTCATCGAGTCGATGCCGATCCGGACCAGGAACTCGGCCATGTCCGGGTAATCCGACGGCGCCTGCCCGCAAAGCCCCGAGTGAATCCCGTTGCGGCGGCAGCCCTCGACGGCCAACCGGATCATCTCCTTGACGCCGTCATCGCGCTCGTCGTAGTCGAAGGCCACGATTTCACTGTCGCGGTCGACCCCCAGGGTGAGCTGGGTCAGGTCATTGGAACCGATGGAGAAGCCGTCGAAACGGCCGGCGAACTGATCGATCAGGATCACGTTGTTCGGGATCTCGCACATCGCGTACACCTTGAGCCCGTTCTCGCCGCGGCGCAGGCCGAGGTCGGCCATCGTCTGCAGGACCAGGTCCGCCTCACTGACCCGTCGTACGAACGGGAGCATCAGGATGACGTTCGTCAGGCCCATCTCGTCGCGCACGCGCCGCATGGCGCGGCATTCCAGCGCGAACCCCTCGGCGTAGGCTGGGTGCGCATAGCGCGAGGCGCCGCGGAAGCCGAGCATCGGGTTGCTCTCGGCCGGTTCGAATCCGGCGCCGCCGAGCAGGCTGGCGTACTCGTTGGTCTTGAAGTCCGACATCCGCACCACGACCGGCTTCGGCCAGAAGGCGGCGGCAATGGTGCCGATGCCCTCGGAGAGGCGCTCCACGAAATACGTGCCGCCGTCGGGGTAGCCCAGCGTGAGCCGGTCGATCGTCCGGCGCGCCTCGGGGTCGTCGACCCGGTCGGGATGCAGCAGGGCCAGCGGGTGCACCTTGATGTACTCGCTGATGATGAACTCCATCCGGGCAAGTCCGACCCCGTCGTTGGGCAGGAACGACGTCTTGAACGCGAGGTCGGGGTTGCCCAGGTTGAGCATGATCTGCGTGCGCGGACGGGGCAGATCGCCGATCTCGGTGCGATCCACCTGGAAATCCAACGCGCCCTGGTACACCCGGCCGGTGTCGCCCTCGGCGCACGACACCGTCGCCGCCGCGCCGTCGGGCACGCTGGTGGTGGCGTCGCCGGTGCCGACCACGGCGGGGATGCCGAGTTCGCGCGCGATGATCGAGGCGTGGCAGGTCCGCCCGCCGCGGTTGGTGACGATCGCCGCGGCGGTCTTCATGACCGGCTCCCAGTCGGGCGTGGTGGTGTCGGAGACCAGCACCTCACCCGGTTTGAAATCCGAGAGTTGCGCCTGGTTCTCGATTCGTCGCACCGTGCCCGACGCGATCCGTTCGCCGACCGCACGCCCCTCGGCCAGAATCTCGCCGCGCCCCCGGAGCACGTAGGACTCCAGCGTGGTCGCGCTCTGCTGGGAGACCACGGTCTCCGGACGGGCCTGCACGATGTAGAGCTTTCCGTCGAGACCGTCCTTGGCCCACTCCATGTCCATCGGCCGTCCGTAGTGATCCTCGATGGTGCAGGCGTAGCCGGCGAGTTCCAGGATGTCGGAATCGGTGAGGCAGAACCGCGCGCGGTCGGATTTGGGTGTGGGGATGTTGCGCGTGGTGTTCTTGGTCTCGCCCTCGACGAGGATCATCTTCACCGCCTTGTCGCCGAGGTGTCGGCGCAATACCGCGCGGTGACCGGCCGCATAGGTCGGCTTGTGGACATAGAACTCGTCGGGGTCGACGGCGCCCTGAACCACGTTCTCGCCCAAACCGTAGGCGCCGGTGATGAAAACGGCGTCGCGGAAGCCCGATTCGGTGTCGATGGAAAACATCACGCCCGAGGACGAGATATCCGAGCGCACCATCTTCATGACGGCGATCGACAGCGAAACCCTGAATTGGTCGAAGCCCTGGTCGATTCGGTAGTGGATGGCGCGATCGGTGAACAGGCTGGCGAAACAACGGCGGCATGTCTCGAGCAGGCTCTCGTCGCCCTTGATGTTGAGGAACGAATCCTGTTGCCCGGCGAAGCTGGCGGTCGGCAGGTCCTCCGCGGTGGCGGAGCTCCGCACGGCGAGGCTGACCTCCTCGCCGTACTCCTGCTGCAGGGTGCGGTAGCCCCGTAGAATCTCCGCGGCCAGGTCATCGGGGAGGCCGGCGCCGTAGACGATCTCCCGGGCGCGCTTGGCCTTGCGGGCCAGCGCGGCGACGTCGTCGGGGTCGATGTCGTCGAGCTCGGCGTGCAGGCGGTCCCAGGCACCCGCCTCGTCCAGCATGTGTCGATAGGCGGCCGCGGTGATGGCGAACCCGTGCGGCACCCGGACACCGTGCTCGGAGAGCTTCTGGAACATCTCGCCCAGCGAGGCGTTCTTGCCGCCGACCAGCGGCACGTCCTCGATCCCGAAGTCCTCGAAGAAGCGGACGAATCCCCGTGTACCCATGATCTGGCCTCCCGTTACCCGCTGGGAATGCCAACGTCGCATGGCGTGACATCGCAGCGCCAGGGCCGAAGGTCCTATGGATGGACCCTGGTGGGGAGGTCTGGGTGGCCGAGGTCGGTCCCACGTGTAGGACGGGACCGTGCCGGTGTTCTAGGGCCGGTGGTCGGGGGAGCGCCGGATCGATCCCGGGCATTACGTCCGGGTCAGGTAAGCGCTATCCCGCAATCGGTCGTCGCACATTGAGTTGGGCGAGGTCGGCAGCGCAGCGCCCGGCCAACATGCCGGTGCCATTGGACGCCGACACAGCACGGGCAACCGCCGCCGGGAACAGGCGGTTGGTGAGGTCCTCGGTTGCCTGGCTGCGCGCCGCCAGTACCGGAAGCAGCTTGTCGTGATCGACCTCGGTGGTGGCGGCCGTACTGGCGGCGGTGAGGCGTTCGCCGATGCGGATGCCGTATGCGATGAGAAACGATTGCCGAAACGACCTGGTCCGGGCCTGCCCACCGGTGGTCAGGCGGCCTGCGGTCAGCATCGCCTGGTTGGCCTGCACCAACAGGGAGGTGGTCAGCAGCTCAACGAATTCCAGATCAGGGTCGGGGCCGAGGACCGTGACAAATCCGGGCTTCTCCGCCCACACCATGCGGCACCGGTTTGCCGTCGCCACGGCCTGCACCAGGGTCGCCTTGGCGCCGGCGTAGGGACTGTCGATCCAGATCCGCCGCGCGCCTGCCGTCGATTCGCGACCGGTCCGGTGCTCGTGCATCGCGTGGTGCAGGGAGTACCTGCTCATCAGTTCTTGCGCTTTGGCCGAAAGTGCTTCGGCTTCCTCGGGAAACTCGGTGGCCTCGGCCTTGGCCAGGAGTCCGCGCACTCGGCCGAGCGCCTTCGTGTCGGTCTCACCCACCACGACAGGGGTGTGTTGAATCGCGCCGGGCAAGGGCAGCAACGGCTCCAGGACCGGAAGCTTCCGCAGAAACTGCAGCAGGTTCAGCACCACCGTCAAAGCCGCGCGGTTGCCGAGGGCGCGTCGGCCGGCCCAGGCCCACATCTGCGGCGCCCGGGTGGCCGGATCGATCCCGGCGGACAACTCGGCGAGGTCGGCGCGCCATCGCGGGTGCAAAGTGGTGATGGCGTACTGCTGGGACTCGATCACGATGGCCTCGGCCAGATAGTCGGCGGCCGACGCGTCGAGCCGGCGACCAATGAATTCGTGGATGTCACTCGGTGACCAACCCGCCTCCCATACCCTTCGGATGGCACCGGCCATGGCGACGTCGGCGGCCGCTGCGAGATCGCGGGCCCAAGGGGAAAACTCTTCGAGCAGTTCGGCGGCGTGGAAATCGACGTCATGCTCGGGGCACGTCGCGGCGTCGTACAACGCCGCGACCAGGTGGTCGAGCAGGACGACCCGATCGTGGCGGGGATAGGTGTCGCGGTGTGGCCGCGGCGACGATGTGTGGCGGCGCGCCTTCCGTTTGGCCGCGCGCTTCTGGCGGTTGTGTCGGCTCATGTCTGGAGTCTGGCCGAGGGGTACGACAGGTCAGGGGGTGCTCGGGTGGGCGTCGCGCCAGGACTGCCACACCTCGGGCCGCAGCCGGCCGCGGTCGGGCACCGGCAACCCGGCGGCGCGCGCCCAGGCGCGCACCTCGGCGGTGCTCGGACCCTCCGCTGGTGGGGCGGGCGTGGCGATATCGACGCGAGCGTCCGAGATACGCTGCAGTGCAGCGGTTTCGGTGCTGGCCCAGGTGTGCGCGGCGGCGAGGAAGCGGTAGGTCCATTCCTCGGCCAACGGGCGGGTCTCGCAGAAGACGATCGGCACGCTGGGCCAGCGGACCTGCAGTTCGGCCAGCCCGTCGGCGATCAGTGCTGGACGGACTCGGTCCAGGAGGTGCAGAAAAGTGTGGAGGACCGGGTTCGCAGTGGGTTGCAGGAGTATTGGGACACCGCGGGGTAGGAAATCAAGTGCGATGCCTGGGCACGCCACGGCTGGTCAACGCTTGGCGGGCAACGAATGTCGTAGTCGTATCCGCAGGACCCCGTCTGCGGTGAACGGCCGGCAGTTCTGTCGGCATGGCGCGGCTTTCGCGTGGGTGTCAGGACTGAAACTCTCGGCCGCGATCTCTTCAGTCAGTTCACCCGAGCCCGGTCGGCCCCGCGTGACGGCCGTACTGTTCGCGACCAGCCAGACGTCGCGGGCTGAGGAAGTACGCGGCGAGGTAGGCGATCAGGAAGACGCCCAGTGTGACGGCCGATGTGAGGAAGAACTGAATGCGCTGTCCCGATGCGAAACCGGCTCCGAGGAGTGCGTCACGGTATCCGAAGGAAGACCCGGAAATGACGATCCCGAGGGTGGCAGCGATGGCGAGCCACGGGCCGCCTTCACCGAAGAAGTACGCAATGATCCCGATCGTCAACACGGTCATCGCAGCTAGGAGGCGCCACCACGATCTATTCGCGGTGACCCCGGCGCCGTAGGGCTGCGGTGACCTGCTGTAGAAGGAGATCACACGGCCTTTGATGCTGAGGAACGGCGTGTAGGTGTACGCAATGAACGCGGCAGCCACGCCGAAAAAGACCACTGCACCGAGCGCTGATTTCCAGCCCTGCGGCTGCGCGACGAAGTATGCCGAGGTAGCGGTTACCGCGGCCCCCGCCCAGTAGACGGTTCGACCCGCGCGGACGTTCTTGCGGGGTGCGAGCGCCATCGCGGCCAGTCCTGCAACCGCTGAGATCAGACTGATGTTGTCGATCATTTTCCGGCCAGCCAATCGTCGACGAATTGCGTTCCGTGATCAACGTGGACGGTGCCGCCCGGCGTCTGGTCGGCCGTCGGGGTTTGGCAATGACGCGCTGCAGGTTGCCGGCGGTGGGCTAAAATTCTGATCACCGGTATGGCTGGTGGTAGAGCAGCACGTAGGTCGTCGCTCCCTCTGCCTTGGGGATCAAGATGTTGACTTGACGGCCACTGTTGTATTTCTCGCAGGTTCGGTAGTCGGATGCGTCGACAGTTGCCTCAACGCTTTCGAACATGTACTTGGTCGGATAGCCGGTCAGAACCGGAGGCACATGCCGGACGCTGGCATCGACGCTTCCGCACGTTTCGGCAATCACTTGGTCGGGCGGAGCGACGAAGCTGATGACCGTGGCCGCTCGAAAGTCCTGCAACGGTGGACGGTTCACGCGTAGTTCTTGGAGGTCACCGGGAAGCTGGACATCCAGGTAGCCCTTGAAATAGCCCAGGGCTGAGCGTGCTTCGTCGGCTGGACTCATAATCGGCGACGGGCTCGTGCCCGTCGAGGTATGCAAAGGGTCGGCGGTGGGTCCCTCCGAACATCCGGCGGCGACGGCTCCGACACATACCAAGGCTGCTACGGCCACTTTCGGCTTATCCACCGGTCCGCCAGCGCCATCAACCGACAGGTGCTCTGTCATTCGTTGGCCCCCCGGCGCGTTCGGCACGCGAGCTCCGCCGCGCTTAGACAGTCGTAGCTCAATCCTAGAGGAGCTGTCACGGTGTCGAAGCACCAGTTTTCTAACGGTCAACCCCTAGCCCATCAGAGGTGCTGTACCTGAGTCTGATGGCGGATGTTGTGGGCGAAAGAAGACCGCTCCTGATGGCAGTGTCGTCGTCGGGGAGGTCAGCCCCGGGTCGACTTGAGCTGGCGGACGATCGGAGGGCGCTCGACGAGGTGGCCAGGGAGCCAGTGCCGGCGGGGAATTCAGGAGAGGGCTGAGTGCGGTACAGCGATCGACGGTCCGGCCTGGTTGACGACCAGCCCGCTGTAGCCATTGGTCCGGACCACGTCGATGATCTGTGTAGTGGTTAGTGCCATGACTGCTTTCGCCGGGTTGTAGGCCACGACTTCGGGGGCGCTGGTGAAGGCCAGCAAGGCGGTCGTGCCATCTGACATTGCAATGGTTGCGGCCGTCGTCTTGCCGGGGACGGTGGTATCGACGGCCAGCAATAAGGGTCCTTTCTCACGAAGCACCTCCAGCACGCGGTGCCGGTCCGCTCGCCCGGCATGCCATTCCGCGATTGTCGCCTTGAGTTGTTCGTTGTGCGGATTCCGCAGTGCGAACTCGATTTCCTGCGCCGACAGCGCGCATGTCGGCCCGGCCGGATCGATATAGAGCCAGCCGCTGCCCAGGCTGTGCGCCAACTCCAGGGCGCCGGTAGCCGGGGTCGCCATCGACTGCGTGCGGGTGCCCGGCGGGTGCATGCGTGCCACTTCCTCGTTGCGGGTGAACACAAAGAGTGCCCTGTTGCCGTCCGGCCCGGTTCCAGAACGGATCTGCACCCGTGAACCTCCCGGAAAGCTCCAATACACCGGGTCATCGGAGCCGGTGATATCGAGGAGGACCTCGCCGTTCATGCACTCCCGCAACACGTCGAAGGCGAGGCGCTGTCCTGGATCAGCGGCAAAGGCAGCCACTGCGCGGCGCATAGTGGTGTTGTCGACCAACGTCATGACGGTTGTTGCCTTTCTTGGTCGGGTTGGCGTGCTGCGAATGAGTTCAGTCGCTACTCCGCTTCAATGGTGACCGGACCGGCGGACGTATCGGTGCCGTCAAGGTGCCCCTAAACCGACTTTGGCTTCGGCCACCCCCAGTTCCCCCGGATGAAATCTCCTGTCTCAGCGCTACCAACTCGGCGCACACGCGAGGAGCGTCTTCCGCATCTGTGAACAACCTTTCGACCTCGTCTAGATTGAGAGAAAGCCAAGCGGATGAATCGCGATCTGAGCCTCCTTCGGCGGCGGCCTGACTACCGTTGAGGTACTGGCGTATTAGCGAGAGCCAAAACCAGTTGTCGTCGTTTGCGAATTGCAGTGGGACGACGGCCACATCGATCTGGCCGCGGTCGTTAGTGATATCCCAGCGGAGCGTGTCGCTCGAAAGCGAGATCGACGCATCGATGTCCGCGAGGCCACAAGTCTTTGAATCGGTGAATCGGTATGCAGGGTTCAGATAGAGCACTTGCAGGTATTGAGTAGCGAACTCAAGTAGTTTTTCCAAGCGATCTCTTACTGTGGAGGGGCTACCTAGTGCCACGAGTTTCGGGTGTGCAAGCGGGTTGGAGTTCGCGGACGATGGACAGGACGTTTCACAGGCAGTTCATTCTGCTCCTGTAACCGAACTCGATTCCCAGACTTTCATCCCGGTCCGAACAGTCGTACCGCTATCGCTTCCTTCAGGTCATTCAGATCACTGCATGATTGCATCGCTGTTGCTCGATCTGAGAAAAGCTGCTCAATTCGGCCAACGTTCTTGTAGAGCCACGTGATTCCATCGGCGTCAAGCTGAGTGTCTTCGTCGCTGTCCAAGTGCTGACGGATCACAGATAGCCAAAACCAGTTGTCCCGGGACAGCAATTCGGTCGGAGCAACGGCGAGCTGGAACTGTCCTCGGTTGTTGACCAATCGCCAGGTCAGAATCGAGCCCGTGATGACAATCCAGGCGTCAGATTCTGCTGAGCCCGATGTCTTGGAATCAGAGATTCGGTAGTGGGGGTCAAGATAGAAGATCTGGAAATATCTCAAGAAGAACTCGAGTAGCCGCTTCATCTATCGTCCTTCACTTTGGAGGCACTAAGGTGTTGTCCCCGACGCGTCGATATCCATGGGATTCAAGATAGCGGATCTCGGCTGCGGTGTATGTGCCCGCTTCAATCTCCTTGAAGGGCACCGACATGGTGATGGTGTCATTGTTCGCGATAGCGATGTCGAGCACGTGCTGGTTGGCGGCGAGGCGTTCTGTGGGTGTGGCGGCGTTCCACGCATCACCGATGTCGAAGTAGCTCGCTCCGTTCTCGTGCGCAACTTCGAGGTAGGACGGCCCTCCGTTGGCGGGGCTGTACGGGCCGAGGACTGTTTCGCCGCTGCCTGTCAGGTTCTGTTCGGCAAGGGTGCGCAGTTCTGGGCTGATGTGGTCGAGTGGGCTGCTCAAGTTGAATTCCGGGCCGGGAGTTGGTGCCGGCGGGGGATCGAAGGCCGGCAGCTTGCTGTCGGGACCATGGAGGGGCAACGGGTGATCGAAACTTCCTGACGGTGCCCGGCCGTCGATGAGATCCTGCGGAACGCCCGGGCCGAGGTCGCCGAGCGCTCCCGCTCTTGCGACGAGGGCAGCCTCGCCGCCGAAGATGAGGCCGGGCGCGGCGACCGCTCCGTCGGCTGCTTTCTCGCCCAGGTAGTAGGCGAGGCTGGGGGAGTCCAGTGCATCTTTGACTTCGTCGATCACGGTGCCGACCGGGTTGGTGACCTGTTCGGCGGTGCCCTCGAGGAGGCCACCCCAGGATTCGAGGACACCCGGTGCTCCCGGTCCGCCCTGCCCGAGCAGTTCTTTGATGCCTTGTTCGGTCGAAAACCAGCGGTCGGCGAACCCTTCGCCGAAGCCGGGTGGTGGCATCGACTCGGCCTTGGGTGCCGTGTAACGGGGTAGCGGTTTTTGCGCCGCGGCGACCATCGCGTCCAGGCGCGCTTCGATCTGATCCGCCGGTACCCCGTCGCGTTGCATCGCTTGCCGCGCCAGCGCCTTGAACTGCTCGACTTTCACCGGATCCAACGGGGGAGGTGCGGACGGCGTTATCGGTTGGTCTGTCGGTTGTCCGGCGATCTCGGCCAGCGCGGCGCCGAGATCCGGTGTTGTACCGGCGGATCTCTCGGATTTCGTCGGATCACGGCTCTCCTGGGATCCGTGAAGCAGCAGATCTTCAAAAGACTTGTGGGACTGGGTCGCGGGCGGGGGTGTCCCGGTTGCGGTGCTGATCGTTCCGGCGAGCTCGGCGTCGACCTGCTGGCCATCGGCGAGTGCGACAGCAATGCGGGCCTGGAGGTCGGCAACCTTCGCGGCAACTTCGGCTGCAGCGTCCTCGTCCAAATAGGTGATATCTGGTGGGATCACCTGATTGGTGTTCTCGTCGACGAGTACTGCGGGTGGCGCCGCGGCGTCGTTGAGGATGCCGACGATCGCATTGGCGACCTTTTCGGCTTGCTGATGGGCGTGCTCCATACCTGTTGCGGCTGCGCCCAGGTTCTCGGCCATATCGTCGTGGTCGGAGGCGCTGGCGACCATTGCAGCGCGGGCAGCGTTGCCGCCGTCGCCTTCCCAAGTCGAGGCGGTGGCCAGGGAGCGGTAGAACTCTGCCGAGGAACTGTGGTTCGTCGCAGACTCGCGGGTGGCCGTGGCCAGATCGGTGATCTCAGGAACCCACTCTTTGAGCTCCTTGAGCGTCATCGACACGACGTCACCTCAGCGCGCAGGGCCGGCATCGTCGATGTGCTCAGCACCGTGAGCGTCGGTCACTCTGTACTTGGTGGCCGCTATGCGGTGATCTTCGGCGAGGGCGGCGAATCGTTGGTGGGAGCGTGCAACATTGCTGTCCCAGACGGCCAACATCTCCGGCAGCGCGGCGGCCGATAAACCCGCCCCAAGTGCGGCGTGGCCCGCCCTTGAGTGGGATGCGTGATGCGCCGTCACGAAACTACTGGCCTGAGCGTCGAGCTGATCCGCCGCAACTTGAAGCTCGGTCGGATCGACTCTCAACGGCTGATTCCGCTCCGGCACCCCGATTACTCCCCACGTGCTGCTGTCCAGACCAGACTACTGCCGCTGCAGCTCGTCCGAGTGCACCAAATTATTGCCGCCAGGACCCGGTGAATCGAGGGCCGCCATGCAACGCGAAGTTCGGCCTCATAGGTTCCCTCAGCGCGGTGCTGCTGACGACACCTGGACAAAAAGGATGTGGGCTGTCGGCGCTGCTCGCTAGCATCCGGACAATGTTCGGGAAGGAACCATGACGACCGACACCGCAAAGCCACAACTGGCCAATGCCGCCGAACGCCGCGTGTACGACCTGCTGGTCGAGCAGCTCGGCGACGACGGTGTGGTCATCGCGGGTAAGCGGGTCACCGATCACCTCAAGGACCACGAGGTCGACTTCCTGGTCGCGATCGAGGGTGCCGGCGTCGTCTGCGTCGAGGTCAAGGGCGGGGACGTCTGGCACGACGGCCAGAGTTGGCGCCAGATCCGGGGCGGCAAGGCATACGCGATCGAACCGGTCCGGCAGGCCCGCGAGGCCTGCTATGCGCTGCGCAGTTTCGTCGAGCACGATCCGCGGTGGAGCCAGGGCCGGCTGCGGTGGGACCACGTCATAGTGCTGCCCAACACCGAACTGCCCGACGGCTTCGGGCTGGCGGACTGCCCTCGCTGGAAAGCGTTCGATCGCAACGATCTTGGCGATCTGGTGGGGCGGATGCGCCAGAACCTGCACAGCCAGGAACTTGAGCGGCCGGTGCTCACCGCGGTCGGAATCGATCAGCTGGTGGAGTCGCTCAGTGGTCGCGGTCTGCCTCAGCGTGATGTGGTGGCCCGCGCACTGGAGCACGAGGATGCTGCCGATGTGCTCACCGAGCACCAGTCGGTGATCCTGGATGCGATCCGGCTGCTGCACCGGGTCGAGGTCCGCGGTGGCGCCGGTAGCGGCAAGACGTTTCTGGCGATGGAGCAGGCGCGGCGGTTGGCGCGCAGCGGGCAGCGGGTGGCGCTGGTCTGTTACTCGCACGGTCTGGCGTCCTACCTGGAACGGATCACCGGGGCGTGGCCTCGCCGGCAGCGGCCGGCCTACGTCGGCGAGTTCCACGACCTCGGTAAGCAGTGGGGCGCGCCGGCGGGGCCGGACGAGTCGCTGCGCACCGACGACTCGGTGCAGTTCTGGGAGCACGACCTGCCGGCGCAGATGGCGGACCTGGCGGCCGCGCTGGAGCCCGGGCAGCGCTTCGACGCCATCGTGGTCGATGAGGCCCAGGACTTCGCCGACGCCTGGTGGGATCCGCTGCTCGGTGCGCTCAAGGACGACGTGACCGGCGGGCTGTACGTCTTCACCGATGAGGGGCAGCGGGTGTTCAACCGGCAGGGTTCGCCGCCGGTGCCGCTGGTGCCGTTGGTGTTGGACCACAACCTGCGCAACACTCGGCAGATCGCGACGGCGTTTCAGCCGTTGGTCGATCACCCGATGCGGTTTCTCGGCGGTGACGGGCCAGCGGTGAAGTTCGTCGCGTGCGCGGCCGAGGATGCGATGGACGTCGGCGACGACGAGGTCGAGCTGCTACTGGAGCAGGGCTGGCGGCCTGAGGATGTCGCGCTGTTGACCACGGGCACACGGCATCCCGAACAGCGGGAACGCCAGGCCGCCGGCAATGTTGCGTACTGGGCCAGCTTCTGGGACGCCGAGCAGGTGTTCTACGGACACGTCCTCGGGTTCAAGGGGCTGGAGCGGCGCGCGGTGGTGCTGGTGGTCAATGAGCAGTCAGCGTTCGAGCGGTCGCGGGAGCGGTTGTACGTCGGGTTGTCCCGGGCACGGGATCAGTTGGTGGTGTGCGGGGATCCGGGGTTTGTGCGGGAGGTTGGTGGGGCGGACTTGGCGCGGCGGCTGGGGATTCTCGGTTAGGTTACCCTCGAATGATGGGGCTCTAATCTGAAGAGATAGGCGTCTGCACATGATCGACGACCTCGGAATCGATGAGTGGTATCTCGAAAGTAACCAGCGGGGACACTGGCTTGCGTTCAACGCCAGCCTGTTTGATGCAGAGGAACTCGTTGAGGTATTGGACGCGACAAGCCTCGGGGTGAAGGCGTGGGGAGAGAGCTTCCGTCCTGCGGCTGACGGAGTCCGCTACGACTGGTACATCCTGCTCAAGTCCAAGTGCATGCGTGATGAATGCTTGCGGCTACTCGGTGGCTTGCTCGATCGGCGTCGCGAAGAACCTACGAACGAGATTGTTCAGGACCCGCCCCGCGCGGGGAAAAGCCTCTGGCAACGGGTGGTATCGGTGCTCCCGTGGGTTCACGACAAGCAAGGGGACTCATCGGCTCCCAGCGAGGCGCGTCCAACGCGATCGGTGTTCAATGATCTGGCTGGTAACCGTATAACTCGTACGGTCCACGAGCTACATGTCACGTTCGATACAGGTTCGTGGCCGTCGAACGGGGTTCTTAGGGAGCTGGGATACAAGGTTGGACAGAACGGGCTAGGTCCGGTCGAACGGCGGCGAATACTGCGGACTGCCTATGCGGTCACCCTCACTGGGGTATCGAAGGAAACCCGGTCCTACATAGCTGAGTGGGGCGAGCCCAACAGCCAGCAGCGGGCCGACAAAATCGAACGGTGCCTATCGAACTTCGCCGAGGTTGCTCGCCGACGAAGTGCTGACATGTCAGAGGCGATCGCGGATTGGGAAGACGACCTAGACTGGTTCAGACGAGAAGGCGCTAGATAGCTGATGTGCAACTCCCCGTCGACTTCAACAGAGGCCGTCAGTCCGCCGTGTCAAGCCGTCCGTCCAGGTACTCGTTCACAGACGGGTTCACTATCACCTGCTTCTCGCCATCGGCAACCTTGCGTGTCCAGTGATTCTTGGACCGCTCCACGACTACGGTGTGCTGAGCATCGGAGCCGATTAGCATGCGCCGCGTCGACAGTAGACGCCCGTGCTCGCGGGCTTCACCCCGTGTCGGCGGTCGCACTGCCGTGCATGCCGGGCACAGCCACAGGTTGGCCTGCGGTTGACTCACGCAGCGCTTGCAGATGTTGACGGCGCATGCGTCGCACGCCACCGCCTTGTCGATGCAGACCGCACACGTCGCCCCGCCGCAGTAGTTACAAAACGCAAAGCCTGCGCCGAAGTGACCTTCTCGGTCGATTGCCCCTGAATCGAACAGGGAGCCCGTGCTGCCATTGACGCGGCGAGCCTCCATCTGCCCGGCTGCGAGCGTGCGTTCGTAGCGCCAATCGTGGCCGTCCTCGACGGTGACAAGTTGCTCGATATGCGCCCCGACCTCCAGCTGTGCCCACGCGGTTGTCGGCTGGAACGCCTGTGCAAGGTTGATGCGTAGCCGATCTGGAAGCTTTTCCAGTTGCGGCACCCGGGCGCTCGTTGGTGGGTTCCACGCCATATGCGCGTCCCCCGAGACATCGGCTCCAACCTGAGGGCCGGTGCTGATCGTGCCTATCGGATTCACGGTGACGGATGATCGCACTGCATTGGTGACGGAGGAGAGCCGTACCTGTCGGGGGTCGGTGAACACGCTGACTGTGTCGGCATCTCCGAGGCCCAACCATCGTGACAAGGCGGTTGCTGTCGCGGCATTCTCGGATCTGTTGATTGCGTACCAGCTGGTTTGCCCAGCGATCCGGACCCCGAGCGCAGTCATGGAGGCCAGTTGGACGACCGCGGCTTCTGCCGTCGGAGCGCCGTTGCTCGATGCATATGCCCGCACGGCCGGGACCGGTTCCCAATCGTCACTGACCCACTGCGGTGTCGCCGTCGCCGCAACCCATCCCGCTGTGGTGTCCTCGGCGACCGAACGTTCAATTGTGGTCCTGCACAGTCCCTGCGAGGAGATGCAGATGTCGTAACCGAAGCGTTCCCAAAAAATGTCAAGGCCGGCGGTCAGCGGCGTTGACATGTTTGCGAATTCGTGTGCCAGTCGTCCAGGCGCGATGGACGCGGGTGTGGGTTCCTTTCTCGGCGAGGGGAACTCCGGTGCGATGATGGGGATCAGATCGCCCACGGGGTCGTTGAAAGATTGGGTACCAGAACCGGAGGCCTGTAGCTGCTCGACGGACCAGGCCGGACGGTATGAGCGTTCGGTGCTGACGATGAACCGTGAGCCATCGCGGGGTTGTTCAGGCTCGACACTGTGAATCTTGGGCGTCACTTGAGCTTCGAGGATGCCGCTGGCGGCCAAGGCAAGCCGGTAAGCATTATCAATACTGTTCTTGTCGAACACCTTCCAGACGATGATCGAGTCGTTGCGGACGATCGCCTGCTCGACGGTTTCGCCGCGCTTGATGAGCACAACGCTGGCGTCGGCGTCGGATCCGATACGAACTTCGGCGCCCGACAGCACCAGCGACTGGGGCAGCGAGGCTCTTTGAGAATCGGTTGCGGTGGCCAGATGCGCGCACGCAGGACAGGTTTCCTCGACGCGGCAGCTTCCGCACACCGTGCGGTCGCACATTGGGCAACAATTGACTTCGGGATCTCGTCCGCAATCTGAGCACGCGTGGTCTCTGCAGACGACGCATCGTTCAGCGGGTGCATCATGTTCGCTTGACAGACAACGCCGGCACACTGAGACGTAACACCCGGGGCACGGTAGCGACGCCAAATGGTCCAGCTCATCACAGGACGGGCACGCCCAGGCACGACACGAGCCGCAGAGCGCAGCGGTGCCGCCGGGGTAAAAGTGGCCGTCGCGGCAGACACCGAAGTCGGTTTCCGGCGAACCCAACGGGCTCAGCGGTTGACCGTCAAAGGTCCGGTACGTGTGGACGGCGGTGCCATGCCCACGCCAATTTTCTTTGACTTCCAATCCGTTGCGCAGTGACGCGGTGAAGGGACGGCTCGTCTTGGTCAGCAGTGCTGTACTCAACCCCGTAGGTAATGGGCGAGTCGTCTTTGCGATTGCGTGGTTCGGGCGGACGCCAAGCGCGGCCAATGACTCATCGTTGGCTGACTCCAGCTCGAAACCGGATTCCAAGTCGACAAGTTCCGCGACGGTGCGAATCTCACGTTCAACAAGAGTGCACTCGCTCGGCGAAGGGAACGGCGCAGTGATGGTGGTTATTTCGTGGATGCGCTTGCCGATTTTGCCGCCCGGCATTCGGATCGAGTTGAGATAGTCGAAGCCGGCGATCTGGAATGCAAGGTTCCTGCCGGCCGGGCATGCGGTCCACGTATCGGGTTGTGGCTGCCCGTCCGTCGATACAAAGACAAGTACTGCCTCATTTCGAGATTGAAGCGAAATCTGTGTCCCATCGAGGGCGGCGTTGCCGATTATCGGACTATCGCCGGCTGGGCTCGTCCACTGCATCGGTTCGAACTGGCGATCGGCAACGGAGATGCTGCCGTCGTCGCATACCGTGGACACCTCTTTGGCGAGACCATCCGCTTCCAGATATAGATCCGTGAAGCTGGCGCGACGGGTGACCATCACCATGGGCGGGGCCGGGGGTGTTTCCTCCGATCGGAGCTTCTGCAGCAGCTTCCCTATGCTCATTGCGCGTTCAGGCACGACGTTCGCCTCGTCGTGCAGCGGAACGTCGGCGATCGCTGCCGAATCGATGGCGGAACCGCTCGTCGCGGCAATGCTGAGCTCTGTCGCAACCGCTGATGCTGATTTCAGTTTGGCCCGGGTGTCGTCCTGTAGATCGCGACGCCCGATGAGATTTCGCAGTGTGACACCGCAGTCCAGCGGCAGGCCATTGCTCACGGCGTACGACCGCATCCGCTTCCGGTGCGGATCATCGGCATCCTTATCGCGCACCAGAGTGTGCGACTGTCCGTCCGGCCGATGCAGTTCAGCAACACGGTCGCCGACCAGCAGGGTCGTTCCGCCATTCAGGCGCCAGGCGAGCGCGAATTCGTTGTCCAACTCGGGTACCCGCTGCGGGAACGCGCAACCGCGGCACAACCCGCCGCCATCCGCGCGGCAGGCGCCACAGCTGGCCAGTCCGCAGATCGGGCAGTCGGCGAACACGGCATCCTCACCGCAGGCCCCGCAGAGGACGTGATCGCAGGACTCGCAGTACTGCGTCTCCGCTTCGCTGACACAGTGCGAGTCCGAGCACAATGCCAGGACTTCGATCGGGTCCCCGGATGCGTCGCTCACGAAAAGTGGCGGCTCCGAATCCTCCCACGGATAGGTCAACGTGGCTTCGGCACCGTTTGGGCCTGCCCAAACCTCCTCGACCAACCAGTCATCCTCATCGAGGGTGAGTGCGAGGATCTTCGCCCGCGCACGCACGTCCGGAACCCGGCTGAGGCGCTTCTCTTCTGAACTCAACGCGCGCTGCAGCCGGACACTGTCCTCGTAGGAGGCCTCGTCGATCTGTGCCGAATACCCGGTGCGGATACGCTGCAGTTCCGCCGCCTGGTCCGCTTCCACCTTGTCCGCCAGGTCGCGGCGGAGTCTCTCCAACTGACCGGTCGCGGCCTTCTCGAACGCAGCGATGACCTCCGACGGGGTGCCGAACGCCGCCGGCAGTGTTTCACCATCCTGCAGCGGCCGGCGAGGCAGTCGAGTTTGGTGGTGGCCGTTGATATCCGCGGTCAGCAGGTGCTCGGTTGTTTCACTCTCGCCCACTGCAGCACGGAACGTTGCCTGCCCGCTCCACGAGCCCGAGGGGACAAGGTGTCGGCGGAGCAGCGTGACATTGTCGGCCCGTTCGAGCGGGCTGTCGCCGATGTCGTCGGGCACCACCGGCACGGTTGCGTGCATATCGCCGCGCATACGGAGCAGGCCGAGGATCTCGTCGAATACCGGTGAGCCAACCGCGCACAGCTCGGCATCCGGATGGTGCTCCATGCCGATGCGGTCGAACGCGAGGTGCATCAGCGTTCGGCCATCGAGTTCCTGTTCGTACTCCTCGTCGAACTGTGCCGTGATGAACGCTCCGTCACCCTCCCCGGTGTCGTGGAGTAAATCTGCGCCCAGGGCTTTGAGGACGTTGCGCGTCCAGGTTTGCACCCGACGTTGCCGCATGCGTGCGCGCTCGCTTACTTCGGGGGCCAGTTCGGTGGCTCCGGCCTTGGACAGGCCTTTGCGATGTTCGAACGCCGAGGCCATCCAGTTGCTCAGCCCGCTGTCGGCAGCGATGAGCGTGGATGCGCTCTCGCGGGCCTGCGCGAGCTCGGTACCGAGTTGACCGAGCAGGTTCTGCATCTTCTTGTCGTTGTCCGAGAAGAGCGCTTCGAGGATCCGGGATTCGAAGCTGGCGGATTTCGAATCGTCGAGTTCACCGAGGATCGTGGTGACCTGCCCGAACAGAAGCTCGAACATCCGTAGCTTCTCGGCGAGCAGCCGATACACGCTTTCGTCGATGGTGCCCTGCGCATACAGGTTGGCGATGAACACCTCGTCCTTGGGCTGAGTGAGGCGGTCGACGCGCCCGATCCGCTGCTCGATTCGCATCGGATTCCAGGGCAGGTCGAAGTTGAGGACGCAGTTACAGAACTGCAGGTTCTGACCTTCTGCGCCTGCGTCGGTGGAGATCATCACCGGGGCTTCGCCCGACCGGAACGCGGCGATGGTAGCGGCGCGTTCACCGGCAGACATCGATCCGTGGAACGAGCGCGCGGTGATTCCCTCGACCTCCATCCGGCGGAGGAGACCGGTCACGGTGTCGGTGTGCTGGGTGAAGACCAGTACCCGACCATGCTCTTTGAGCCACTTGTGGGTGATCTCGATCGCGGTGTTCTCACGTGCGGACTTCTCGATATCCATCGCAAGGTGGCCGACTTCTGTGAGCACCGCCCGCACCTTCGGGTCGGGATGTCTCTCGGCCATCCTCAGCGCGGTGGTCCCCATCGAGAACGGGCTGGCCGTGAGCCGGAGTGCCAGGCTCCGCCGACGCATCGCGTCCCCGGGGTCGGTCATGACACTGCGCAGTAGCTTCGTACACAGCGCGTAGAGCTCACGCTCGCGCGGGCCGAGCGTCACAGGCACGTCCACGGCGCGGCGGGTGACACGGTCGACACCGGCCTGAGCGCGGGTCGTGCGGATCATTGCGCTGCTGATGAGACGACGCAGTGCCGCAGGATCATTCGGAGTACGCGGGTCGTATCCCTGCATGAACTGCCGCTTGAATTGCTGTACGGAGGTGAAGGTGCCCGGACGCAGCAGCTCGACCAGCCGGTAGAGCTCGAGCAAGTCGTTCTGAACCGGGGTCGCGGTGAGGAAAAGGGCATACCGACACGCGGTGGTCAGGGCGGTGATGAATTCGCGGGTCTTCCGAGCGCCGGCACCGGCGGCACGGTGCGCCTCGTCGACAATGACGATGTCCCAGGGTTCCGCGGTCAGCTTCGGGGCCGAATTGCGTCCGAGCTGCAGGCTCATGATCAGCTTGTCTTGTTTGTGTACGTCGGTACCGCGAAGGGCGACGTCGAAGTTCAGGTCGAACTTCTGGTGCATCTCCTCGCGCCACTGCTCGCGTAGGGGAGCGGGGCACAGGATGAGCACGCGTTTTGCCAAACCCCGCAGGGTCAGTTCCTTGACGGCCAGGCCGGCTTCGATGGTCTTACCGAGGCCGACCTCATCGGCGAGTACGGCGCGCCCGCGCAAGCGTGACAACGCATGTCGCGCGACGGCCTCCTGGTGTGGCATCCGGTCGACATTGGCGACGTCGACGGCGAGCAGTTCTTCGAAATCGTCGAGCGTGGCCAGTTCTTCGCCTTGCAGTCGCAGCTCGACCAGTTCGAGATCGTCGAAGCCGGCGGCCTTGAGTTGCTCGCCGAGCAGTACGCGGGCGTCCTTGAGAAACCCGATCGCTTTGCTCGCGCCGGCTGACCAGTCATACTCGTTGTCGGCGTGGAACTGACGGTCGACGGTCCGACGTCGCGCAACCTTCGCAGCCACGGTCTTGTTGTGGATCGGCGGGGTTGGTGGCGACTTGTAGATGGTGACCATCTCGGCGCCTGGGGGCAGTATGGACAGGCGGTAGACACCGTCGACCAGGCGAAGGCGGAGCAGCCCACCGTCTTGGCCGTAGTCCTGCAACCGTTCGGTGAGGATGTCCCCGGCCAGCTGCCTGCTCTTGCCGCTCCATTGGGCGAAGAAAGGGTCACCGTCCAGTTCGAGGGCGAGCGTGGTGCTGTGCTGGGGCAGCGCCAATGCCTCACGTTCCCGTTCGGTGAGCGAAAGCTCCCCCGACTCCAACAGCTGGTGGGTGATCCGCTTCTCAATCATCCTGTGTCACCGTGATTCCGAGTGTTTGGGCGCCGCGAGGGGTCAAGACGAGACTCTGATAAGGCGTGCGGGTCGACTCCCGTTCCACGGTGCGCCGATCGATGAAGCCTTCGGCGAGAAGTTTCTCCACCGCGGTATTCCACCGTTTCTCCCCATTGCGCACATGGCGGAGAGCCCCGAACTGGGGGCAACTGAGGACGCCCGCGCCGAGCGGTCTGCCCTCGCCGAGCGATTCCAGACCGAGCACGGCGGCACGCAGGCTGGCCTCACCGTAAGCACCCTTCTTGAAGGCCGATGCCCACCCCACCGCCTGGAGGACGGTCAGTTCGGCGTTCACAAGGAGTTCCGGGTCGGGGACCATGTGGTCGGGTAGCGCCGCCCACGGTGGGGACTCGTCGTTGCAGCGGTCGCAGGTGACGATGTCCCGGCTCGTGCAGTCGGCGACGGTGTCACCGAAATGCTCGCCGATGGCGATCCGGCGACACGACGAGGCCTGTTCGGCGTAGTCGATCATTGCCTGCAGGCGGCGTTGTTGCCACTGCTTCCAGCGTGTGGACTCGCGTTCGAGTGCGTCCCGCGGCGCGAGGTGGGAGAGCAAACGGACCCTGCGGAGCCGGCGGGAGCTGGAGAACGTGACGAACCGGTCCAGGGACCAGTCGATCAGTTTCTGCTCCAGTTCGTCGGGGTCGTAGCCGCGTTCATCACGGAGCTGGTGGAAGTCGATCTGGACGCGGACATTGGGGCGTGCTCGGTTCGCCTTGTAGAACAACTCCCGGAACAGACGGCGTTCGTCCTCGTCGGTCGGTTCGCGGAATCCGACGTCCACCGTCCCGCGGGCCGAGCAGTCCAGCCCGAGTTTCAGCGCGCCGACTCGCTCGAGCTGGGCCAGGTGCACATTGACCTCGTCGTCGTCGATGCCGAGTTTGTCCGCCAACTCATCGACGTCGAATACTCGACTGTCACCGCGCTCGGGACATGTCCACAGCAGCGTCAGCAACTGCTGGGTGATCTGCGCGTCGGCCTTCGACTCGTGCGAATTGATCAACCGGCGACGTCGGGCGATATCGCCGCGGGTGTAGAAGAGCACGCAATCGCCGGTGACATCGGGAGCACGTGCGGCACGGCCGGCTTCCTGGGCGTATCCATCCAACGAGTCCGGGAGGTCGTAGTGGACCACCCAGGCGATGTTGGGTTTGTTGATGCCCATGCCGAACGCTTTGGTGGCCACGATGATTCGGGTCGTGTCAGAGTCGAAGTCTTCCTGGACGGCGTCGCGTTGTTCGGGGACCATACCGGCGTGATAGGCGCGAGCAGCGTGCCCGGCGCGACGCAGCATTGCCGCGATCTCCTCGGCGAGTGCACGTTTGGTGACGTACACGATGCCGGGCTTCTTCTCGGACCAGGTGACGAACCGGAGCAGCTCTCGGACCCTGTCCCGCTCGTCGACGCATCGATGGACGCGGAAACGAAGGTTGGGGCGGTCGCTGGGCTCCCGCACGACGGCGGGGTCGAGCATGTCCATGGCCCCGACGATGTCGGTCTCCACTTCGGGCGTGGCCGTCGCGGTGAAACCGGCGCGGGGCGGGCGGGTGTCGAAGGTTGCCACCGATGCGGGTACCTGCCGGAACTCCGGTCGGAAGTCGTGCCCCCACACCGAAACGCAGTGTGCCTCGTCGACCACGACACGGTTGAGCTGCTGGCGCCCCAAAGCCCCGCGGAGCACCGGGTCTCGGGCCAGCCGTTCCGGGGAGACGTACAGCAGCCGGACGTGCCCACTGGCGGTGTCGCGCAGGATGTCTGTCTGCACCACCCGCGACGTGGTGCCGGTGATGCCCTGGACCGGACGGATGCCGCGCCGGCCACGCAGGTCGTTGACCTGATCCTTGATCAGTGCGATAAGGGGAGACACGACCACCGTGGCGCGAGCCTGCGGGGCGAGCAGTGCCGGTAGCTGGAAGCACAAGGACTTGCCGAACCCCGTGGGCAGCACGGCCATCACGTCCTGGCCATCGATGATCGCGCGCATCACTTCGAGCTGTTTGGGGTGAAGGTCGGTGATGCCGAACAGTTTCTCTGCAGCTTCGATGAGCTTCGCGGTCGGATCCTCACCTTCGAGGAGCCGCAGGTTCTCCAGCAGTTGACTGACGTCGTCGCGGCCGAAGGAGATCGCCGTGCTGAGGTCGGGTGCTGTGCCGGTGACGAATTCGATGGCCGTCGTCCACGCATCGTCGCGATCGATGGCCTCATGGATTGCTGGCCCGGGCAGCGACCCCAGTAGTACCCGCTGTGCCTGTGTCGGTGAGTGCAGCCGGCGGTCGCAGATCAGTGCGGCGCCGATATCGTTCTCGGAGCGGATGAGCCGACCGAAGCCCTGAGTGAACTGCATGGCGGTCATCGGCAGAACGTACTCAAGAAACGGGTCACCGCCGCGTTCGGCGATGGCGCGCTGGCGTGCCGACACGAGCGGATCGTCGGGATGCGGGTACGGGGGCTTCTCGATGAACAGGTAGGACAGGGTCTCGCCGGGGGCGTCGAAGCCCTCCCAATACGATTTGAGCCCGTAGAGCACGGTGCCCGGCTCGGAATTGAACCGATGTGAGATCTGCGACCGGCCGTGTTCACCCTGGACGAGAAGCTCGACTCCGCGTTCAGCAAGTTCGGCAGCCTTCGCGCGGACGCCGTCGGCGACGATCTCCATTCGGGTCCGCGCGGCGAACAGGATCAGTGTTTTGCCGCCGGAAAGGCTGAGGAACCCGGCCTGGTCTGCGGCCATCTCCTCACAGAACTCCCGCTCGTTGACCGGGATGGGGATCGGTAAGTGGTTGGTGAGGACCACCTTTGACTGTTTCGCGTAGTCGAACGGCGACTGCAGACGTAGGCCGCGGAAGCCGCCATCGGCCGCTGTGGGATCGATCTCGATCCCCAGGCGCGAGCTGAGGTAGTCGAAGCGCTGCTCGACGGTGAGGGTGGCCGAGCACAACACGGTCGAATGCATCCGGTCGACCACGAACTGCTGGAATTCCGGGAAGACGTGGATGGGCAGCAGCTCGTAGGCCCAGGCGTCCGGATCGTCCTCTTCGGCGGCCAGCCGGTACACCCAGCGGTGGCTGTCGGGCAGCGGTCCCAGTGTCTCCAGAATTGAGACAGCGTTGTCGATCCGCTCGGCGTGCCCGTTGAGTCGGCGCTTCGCCGAACCGACGCCCTCGACGCCGCTCAGCGACTGCCCCAGCGCGGACACCGCCTTCCCCAGTTGGATCAGGGCGTACCGCAACGTCGATGCCGATTGACGTAACACTCGGAATTCGGGGCGAGAGTTGACGATTCCGGACTGGAGGACTGCTGCATGCGCCCGACCGCCGTACTCATGGAGGTAGGTGGTGACGGCCTGGGTGAACTCGATGCCGGCCGCGCGGATCGCATCGCAGCTGCTCGCGATGCTGTCGATGGCCTCTTTGACCTCGGTACGACCGTTCGACCGCTTCCGGATGTCGCGCATCATCCGGGCACGGGGATTCAGGGAGTTGACGACGATTTCGAGGTCGATGGCGTCGACCCGGCCGGTCCACGCCGAGGTCAAGGAATCTTCGAGGGCGTGCGCCTCGTCGAAGACAACATCGGCTCGGCGGTCGGCGAAGATGTCGCCGGGTGCCTTGGCGGCGGTGACCCAGGCTGCCATCAGGGCGTGGTTGATCGACACCACGCCTGGCGTGCTGGCAAGACCCTCGCTCTGCTGGACAACCGGGCAGATCTTGGCCCAGGTGCAGCCGGCGCGGTCGCATCCCGCCGCGTTGGTCCTCAGGCGAGCACGGGTGCGCGCATACCGGGCGTCCGAACGCTTGAGGACGTCGTCGGTGACGTCATCCCAGGTGCCGGTGGGGGACTCGGCGATCGCCCGGAAGGCGACCGCCAACGCCAGACCTGAGGTCTCTTGATCGGCGACCGCGTCTTCGAGTTCCCGGGCGCAGACATAGTTGGCGACGCCCTGCAGCTGGCGGAACGGGGCTCCGAGGAGGTTCTCCTGCTGCAGCCGGGCCGCTTCGGCGCGCAACTGTCCCTGGAGCGCTTTTGTTGCAGTCGCAATGATTACGGGCTGACGGGGACGTGATGCACGGGCGAGTGCCGGCAGCATGTACGCCAACGACTTACCGGTTCCGGTGGGTGCCTCGACCGCGAGATTGCCACCTCGGTCGAAGACCTCGGCGACGGCGTGGGCCATTTCTTCCTGCGCGGGTCGTTTCCGGAGATTGCGCAGCTCGCGCAGGACCGGGAAGGTGTCCCGAGTGCCCGACCATGCATCGGAGGCCTTAGGGCCGGCCGGGTTCAGCAGCGGGTCGGGATCCCGGTGCAGCGTGGACAACTCGGGTGGGCCGGGTAGCGATGGCAGCAGCAGCGCGAGCGGATTGCGGTGGGTTTCCAGGGTCGCGATGGCGAGTTGCCAGCTGGGTTCGGCAACGTCGACCTCGGCCAGTAGGGCGCGGATGACGGCGGCGGTTGCTGTGGCGTCCGAGTGGGCACGATGCGCCTCTTGGTTGGTGATGCCGTAGCGGAGCGTGAGGTCGGCGAGCTGCCGGTTGGGTAGCGCCACATCCACGAGGAGGGAGAGGTGCAGACTGTCGGCGCTCGGCGGGAACTGGGGGACCGACAGTCCATGACGCTTTGCGGCCTGCACCAGAAACGGCAGATCGAAGGCGAGCAGGTTGTGCCCGATCAGCAGATCGGCACTCTGCAACCGGGTGGCCAGGACATCCAGGGCATGAGACAGCGTCACGGCGTCAGCGCCGACTTGGCCGTCCGGTACCGCCACCTCGACGCTCATCAGTTGCGTACCGTCCAGCCGGGCCAAGGCAATCTCGGTGATGAAATCGGTGGCCTTGTTGAGGCCGGTGGTCTCGATATCCAGCACCGCCACTCGGTCCAGCGGGACGCGGTCAGGCTGCGGTGAGTACCAGGGTCCGTCGGTGGGGTTGGGGTCGGTGACGGGGTGGCTCTTGTACGCGACCGCCACGTGGAGGAGCCCGTCGTCGGTGACGGCAAAGCGGTGGGGGAACCGATCCGGCCACTGCTGGAGCCGCTCCAGGGTTTGGGCGAAACCCTCCTTGCGGAGCTGTTCTCTGAGTTCGGGTGCCGACAGCGGGCCGTGTTCGAGCAGCAGACGATGCGCCGTCTCGGCGGCCGGCGGCATGGGGCGCTCGGGCGTGCTCATCAGCGGACCGGCACGGTGAGGGGTCGAAGGTGCACACCACGGGTCCGCACTGTCTTCGCCACACCGACCATCGAGCTACGCCCCCTGCAAAACAAACGTTCGCGTCAATATAGCGCGAATGCGGGAACGATACTCGACGTGTCTGACATGCTGACCTCGTGGTCCACCGGTGGCGCGGATAAAACAATCCCGCAGCCTAACGCCTCGTGCGCGGTGACGCGAGAGTTTTAGCAAACACGGATCGCGGCTTTCGCAACCTGGATACCCCGGCGCGGAACGCCGCGCTGCGCGTGACAGATCCTGCGCAAGTTGTCACATAGCCGCGCTAGCCTCACCGCGTGGAAACCGGACTGTATGAGTCAGTGCTTACGTCGCGCCTTCGCTCCGCGCTCTGCGCGAATACGGGCCTGCACACTGAGCTGAGCACAGTCGATGAGTCTGAACAGGCGCTGGTCCTCGCCCGCCACCTGAGTCCGCTAATCGAGCGGCAGCTGCGTGCTGCGCGGGGCGCAGAAGAGCGAGCGCGACTTACCCAGAAGATTTTGGAAGCTCTCGGCGACCCCGAGCTCCTCGACCATGTGCCGGACCAGGACGACCCGACAAAGATTCGACGCTTGGACTCCGTCACGGCTGACGCACTGGGTTCGGTTCGGCCACCGCGTCCGGCCACACCACTGTCGGATGCCGCACTCATGACCAACGCGCGGAATGAACCGACCCTCGCTGCTGAGCTGCGCGCCGAGTTGGCCAGCGCGGACGAGGTCGACCTCCTGTGCGCCTTCGTGAAGTGGCATGGAATTCGTCTCCTGGAGCGCGAGCTCACCCAACTGCGCGAGCGCGGAGTCCCGTTGCGCGTCATCACCACGACCTACATTGGTGCTACTGACGCGAAGGCCCTAGACAGGCTGGTCGAAGAATTCGGCGCCGAGGTCCGCGTCAACTACGACACCAACATGACCCGGCTCCACGCGAAGGCGTGGCTCTTGCGGCGTAACACCGGGTTCCACACCGCCTACGTTGGCTCATCCAACCTGTCGCAGTCGGCTCTGGTGGATGGCTTGGAATGGAACGTGCGACTGTCGGCGGTCGCGACGCCACACCTGTTGGATAAGTTCCGTGCGACCTTCGATTCCTATTGGGAGAACCGCGAGTTCGAGAGGTACCGACCCGCAGAGGACGGGGCGAGGCTGCGCAACGCACTGGAAATCGCATCGGGGAAGAAGCAGCGCGACCCGTTGGCGATCACGCTGTCCGGTTTGGAGGTCACGGCCAAGCCGTACCAAGCCGAGCTGTTGGAGCAGCTCGACGCCGAACGGGCACTGCATAACCGTCACCGCAACCTCATCGTTGCGGCCACCGGCACGGGTAAGACCGTCATTGCCGCGCTGGACTATCGCCGGCTGGCCCGCGAGGTGCACGGGCGGGACCTGAAGCTGCTGTTTGTCGCACACCGCAAGGAGATCCTGACCCAGGCACGCCGGATGTATCAGGAGGTCCTCACCGATCCCACCTTTGGCGAGTTGCTGGTCGGTGGAGACCAACCGACGCAATGGCGTCACGTCTTCGCCAGCATCCAATCGCTGACGGATGGACGCCTTTCCACGATTGAACCCGATCATTTCGACGTCGTTGTGATCGACGAGTTCCACCATGCTGAGGCGCCGTCTTATCGCCGCCTCCTTGACCACATCGCCCCCATGGAGCTGCTTGGACTTACCGCCACGCCCGAACGCGGTGACGGTAGCGACGTCCGCGAATTCTTCGGCGGACGCGTGGCCGCAGAGCTGCGGCTATGGGACGCGCTGGAACAAAACCTGCTGTGCCCGTTCCACTACTTCGGGGTGTACGACGGCACCGACCTCGAAAAGCTGCAATGGCGGCGCGGCGGATATGACCTCGCCCGGCTCAGCGAGGTCTACACCGCCGACGACGCCCGTACGCGCATCGTGCTCGATCAGGTCCGGGACAAGATCGCCGATGTTGGATCGATGCGGGCGCTCGGGTTTTGTGTCAGCGTTGAGCACGCCCGATACATGGCGGAGAAGTTCGTCGTCGCGGGAATTCCGGCGCGCGCGGTGGTGGGCCTCGACGACAGTGCCGAGCGCCGCGAAGCGCTGGAGGCCCTGCGCAACCGCGAAATCAACGTGTTGTTCACCGTGGACCTTTTTAACGAAGGGCTGGACATTCCGGTGGTGGACACCGTTCTGTTTCTGCGGCCGACGGAGAGTGCGACGGTCTTTCTGCAGCAGTTGGGGCGCGGACTGCGGTTGGCGCCGGGCAAGTCGGTGCTGACGGCGCTGGACTTTGTAGGCCATCAGCGCAAGGAGTTCCGGTTCGATCAGCGGTTCCGAGCGCTCACTGGGTTGGGGCGGAAACAGCTGGAAAGAGAGATCAAGCACGGGTTTCCGTTCCTGCCGTCGGGCAGCCAAATCGTGCTGGATGCTGTCGCGCAGAAGTTGGTGTTGGAGAACGTGCGTCAGCAGATTTCGCCGAAGAAAGCGGCGCTGGTTTCCGAAGTTCGGGCGCACCCCAACGACCAGCTGGCCTCGTATCTAGAGGAATCCGGACGGGGGCTCGAGGACATTCTGCGCACCGACCGGTCATGGACGACGCTGTGCCGTGCTGCCGGCAAGTTGGGGGAGGAGCTCGATCCGCGGGAAGCCGAGCTCGTGAAGCGGGTCAAGGCGCTCGCGCACGTGGATGACCGACAGCGAGCGGACGCGTACCGAGCGCTGCTGGACGGTGGTGCTGTGACTGAGCAGCGATTGGCGAACATGCTGTTCTACTCGCTCTACCCGAACGGTGGGGGATTCGACACTGCGGCAGCCGGACTCGAAGCGCTCCGTGGGGAAGCGGTAGCGGCGGAGATGCGCCAGGTCGTGGACATCGCCTTCGAAGCGGCGCACCGCAGCACATATGCGCTTGGAGACCTGGTGCCGGAACTGGCCGACGTTCCGTTGGCTCTGCACGCTACGTATTCACGAGAAGAAATTCTCGCCGGCCTCGGCTGGGTGTCGGACAAGCGGACGCCCTCGACTATGCGGGAGGGGGTGGCGTGGTGCCCGGCGGCCAACGCCGACGCCTTCCTCATCACGCTGAAAAAGTCAGACAATGACTACTCGCCGACCACGATGTACCGCGACTTCGCGCTCAGCTCAGACTTGTTCCACTGGGAGTCGCAATCGACGACCACCTCGGCGTCACCGACCGGGCAGCGCTACATCAATCACCGTGCGAAGGGCTCGCACATCCTGCTGTTCGTGCGGGAGACGAAGACCAACGCGCTCGGGGCTGCGCCCTACATTTTCCTCGGGCCCGCGGACTACGTGTCGCATGAGGGAGACCGGCCGATGGCGATCACGTGGCGGCTGAAGCGGCCGATGCCGGCGGAGGTGTACCTGGGTGCGCGGGCGGCGGTGGCTTAGCGAGGTGAACGGCGGGGACGCCTTCGTTGGGCACGTCTTAGTGGCCGCCGGAACGGTTCGCACGTATCAGGGTGGTGTATCTGGAACGAGGACTGCCAGCCCCTCGAACAGCCCGGCGAATGCCGGTGCCCGTGATAAGAACGTAGCGCCCAATCCTGCACGTTGGTCTCATTGTTCAGTTGTTGGATGAAGAGGATCTGCCCATGGCTGCAAAACTGACGAGAGCTGACCGAATCGCTCGCTTGGTCGAGAAAACGCGTCAGCGTGTAGAGAAGACACCGGTGAGCGTTCGGCAGCTCCGCCACATGCCCAGCAGCACCTTAGGGGTACTGGTGCGGGAGGCCGGGTATGCCCGGACTTCGCAGAAGCTCCTGTTGGAACTTGCAGATCAATTGCACGCGGCGGGTGTAGGTTTCAGTCCCGAGCTGGTGGACCCAGCCAATACTCCGAAGTCGCGGATCTATTTTTTCGATGCTGCCCGTCCCGTACGCGGACTACAGCCTACGCGCGAGTTGTTTAAGGACGAAGCTCAGCTGTCTCGATTCTTATGGCTCAATCAAGACTTTCTTGCTTACGCGGCAAAGAACCTCCGTATTCGAGACCGCGAGAAACGCATAGCACCTGGTGCGAAGATTGATCTCGTTGCCATCGACACGAAGACCCGAGAGCTCGTTGGAATAGAGCTCAAGGCAGAAGTGCCCGACCAGGGAATAGTCGCGCAAGCGGCGAAGTACATGAAGGCGCTAAAGGAGCTCGCCGAGCTGGAGGGCCGGCCTGGGGCTCGCCTGATGATTGTCACCGGTCAACCTGACGAGGAACTTGCCGAGAATGTACAAGCTCACGCGGACCGCCTCGGTGTGAAGACCGACTGGTTTCTGTACCGGGTGCGTTTTGAACTACGCGATGTCGGCCGCGCGGGTGAGCGCGCTGGCGGCAAGGCCAAGAGATGAGCATCCTCAAATGATGAGAGCTGGTCGTGCCGTGGTTGGGATGGCTAAGTTGGGCGCTGCGTCGCCGGTGAAGTCAACGTGTGGACCGGGACGAAAGTCTGCGCGATCACGTTCCGAAGTTCGACGCCGCACGCTATGGCAACCGAAAGGACTGCACGATGTTGTATGCGATTGACGGGAGCAAGTTGGTGCGACAGGAAGTCGCGACTTTCGGTGCCTTGAACCTCCGCGAGAGGTCAGACTTGCAGCGTCTGCTCCGAGAACATCCTGAGGCGCTGGATGACGATCTGATGATCATCGCTGAGGAATTCGGGGAGTGGGAGGATTCCCGCCGACGGATCGACCTCCTCGCGATCGATCGCCAGCGACGGCTGGTGGTGATCGAACTGAAGCGCACTGAAGACGGCGGGCATATGGAGCTTCAGGCGCTTCGGTATGCAGCGATGGTCTCGGCCATGACCTTTGATGAGGTGGTCAGTGTTTACGCACGCCACCGCGGGCAAAGCGTTGATCTCGGCACTGCCCGTGACGACTTAGTCGCGTTTCTTGACGTTGAGGACGCCGACGATGAGGTCGTCATTTCATCCGAATCGCGAATTATTCTGGTGGCGGCAGATTTCGGCATTGAAATTACGACCACCGTGCTTTGGCTTAATAACTTTGACGGGCTTGATGTGCGATGCGTCCGCATGGCTCCCTACGAGCTCAACGGTCAGGTGCTTATCGATATCACGCAGGTACTGCCCTTACCTGAGACACGCGACTACCAGGTGCGGCTCCGTAAGAAAGAAATCGCCCGTGAACGCAACACTATTGGGACGGATCGACGTGACTTTACTCGCTACCACGTCGTCGTCGACGGACAAGAGTCTGACCCGTTGAGCAAACGGCATGCGGTGCGCACCATGATCACGGAGCTGGGGAACCGCGGAGTCGCGTACGAGAAGATGGCCGCGTTGCTATTCAATCGTGCCCTCAGGTCGGTTCCTGGACAGATCACTGACGAGGAGGCTCTAGTCGATGCGCTCGCAGCGGATCATCCGACAGCGAAGCCGAGGAGCTGGTTCGTTGAGTACCCGATTATCGACGGCGACCGAACGTGGGTAGTTTTCCGAAAGTGGGATGGAACTACCTCCGTGGATGCACTTGAAACGTTGTCGAGTGCATTCCCCGATGCGGGAGTCGGGTTTCGACCAGCTACGTGAGTCGAGGAGAGTTGGGGCAGGAAGATCTGCGGGCTGAGGGCTGGGCTGGTGGCCAGGATGTACTGGGCAATCCGAGAGGTCTGGCAAGTGGAGTATCAGTTGCCGTCCGAACTGGACTTGTCTTGAACTGGCTAACTTGCGCTGCGTGAGGCGCCTTTGAGGGCGGCCTCGTACTCGGCTGGTAGAACGTAGCCGACGGCCTCGTGCAGGCGATTGTCAATGGCCAAGTTGAAGTATCCGCTGGTGGCCGGATGAAAGTACCCGCCCCGTGCGGTAATCACTAGGTTGGTTTGGGGTTCTCCTTTCGGTGTTGGGCGTCCTTCATGCGGTAGGAGTCGCCGTCGGTGATGACGACGGTGGCGTGGTGCGGGAGGCGGTCCAGGATGCTGACGGCGGTGGTCTGCTCGGGTAGGAATCGTCCCTATTGAAGTACCCCAGGTTTTGTTCCTAGTTGGGTACGAGGGCCGGGGTTGGCTGGCTCGCAGGGTGTGAGGCGCCGGTGAGGGCGACCTCGTACTCGGCCGGTGAAACGTAGCCGAGGGCTTCATGCAGGCGTTCCTGGTTGTACCAGGCCACCCATTGGGCGGTCGCTAGTTCGACGTCGTCGACGCCGCGCCAGGGCTTGCCACGGTTGATCACCTCGGTTTTGTAGGCGGCATTGACGGCCTCGGCAAGGGCGTTGTCATAACTATCGCCTCGCGACCCCACCGAGGGCGCGATCCCGAGCTCGGCCAGCCTGTCGGTGTATGCCAGCGACAGGTATTGGGATCCGCGGTCGGAATGATGAATCAACTCAGATAGATCTGAGTCTGACTGCCACACAGCGTGATTGAAGGCTTGTAACGGGAGATCTTCGGTGCGCATCGTGGTCGATACGGCCCAGCCGACGATCTTGCGGGTGCAGACGTCGGTGACGAACGCGGTGTAGCAGAACCCCTGCCAGGTCCGCACGAAGGTGATGTCAGCGACCCACAACCGGTTCGGTGCGGCGGCATTGAACTGGCGGTTGACCAGATCGACTGGACGTTGATCGGCGGGGTCGGTGACCGTGGTGAACACTGGTCTTCCTCGCTGGATGCCGCGCAGGCCGGCTTTGTGCATCAACCGTCGTGTTTGTTCGCGGCCCAGGTGCCAACCGCGACGTTTCATCGCTGCGTGCATCTTCTTGACGCCGTAGACGGAAAAGTTGTCTTTATGCACGGTGCGGAGGTCGGCGATCAGCTGTTCGTCGCGGATCTCGCGGTCAGAGGCCGGGCGGGTCCGTGCGGCGCGGTAGCCGCGGGCGGTCAGGAAACCCGGGATTGCTGCCCGTAGGATACGGCAGATGAGCTCGACCCCGAATTGATCGCGATGTGCATCGATGAAGGCGATCATTTCGTCACGGGGCGGTCGAGCTCCGCTGCGAAAAACGCGGATGCTGACTTCAAAAGTTCATTTGCTCTGCGTAGTTCGGCGACTTCACGCTTGAGCTTGCGGATCTCGGCGTGCTCGGCGCTGGTCGTGCCGGACCGTTCGCCGGCATCGACCTGAGCTTTGCGTCGCCACCGACGCACCGATTCCTCCGAGATGCCGAGTTTGCTGGCCACCGACTTAATGGCCTCGAACTCAGAAATATCCGAGGCTTCCATCATGGTGTCCAACAACCGCAACGCACGATCGCGAAACTCCGGCGAATACTGACGGGGCATGTTCCTGATCCTCCTATAAAGATCGGAACAAAACCTGGGGTACTTCATATTGTTCGAAGGGCCAGTGCGAGTCGATGGCCAGGGATCGGCGTTCGTAGGCGCCGGCGACGAGCCGGAAGAGCAGTTGGGTACCGGTGTCATCGAGCGGTGCGAAGCCGAGTTCGTCGAGGCTGATGAGGTCGACGCGCAGCAGGGATTCGATGGTCTTGCCGACGGTGTTGTTAGGAAGGCCGCGGTAGAGGGTTTCGACGAGGTCGGCCGCGGTGAGGTAGCGGACTTTGTGGCCAGCGTGAATTGCGGCGGTTCCCAGGCCGATCAGGGTGTGAGACTTGCCGGTAACGGCTGGCCCGATGATCGCCAGGTCTTGTTGCGCCCTAATCCATTCCAGGCTGGATAGGTAGTCGAACACCTTCGGCTGGATCGATGACGCCGACACATCGAAGGAGTCCAATGTCTTCGCGACTGGGAAGGCTGCAGCGTTGAGATGGTTGACGATGTTGGACGTATCGCGGGCGGCCAACTCGGTCTCGACCAGGGTGCGTAGCACTTCTTCGGGTGTCCAGCGTTGAGTCTTGGCGGTCAGCGAGACCTCGGGTGCACTACGTCGTATCGCAGCCAGCTTGAGCCGGCGCAGCCCAGCATCCAGATCGGCAGCAAGTGGCGGGCTCGACGGTGGGACAATGGGTTGCGCAGTGATCAGCGGTGGGATCTTGGTCATGAGATCACCTCGCCATCGATGACGGTGCTGATCTTGTAGGCGTCCAGGGAACGGGTCGGGGCGACCGGCAGGTCCAGGATCAGCGCGTCGCGGGCCGGGCGGGGCTGCGGTGCCCCGGTTCCGGCGGCCAGGATGGAACGCACGTCGGCCGCGCGGAACCGTCGGAATGCCACTGCCCGATGCAATGCCGCGATGAGCGCCTGTTCGCCGTGGGCGGCACCGAGGGCGAGCAGGATCTCCAGCTCTGATCCGAGGCGGGTGTTGCCGGTAGCGGCTGCACCGACCAAGAACGCCTGTGCGTCGACGCCGAGGTCACAGAACTGCTTTTCCACGGTGGTTTTGGGGCGAGGTCCGCGGCTCGATTGCGGGCGGGGTCCGTCGTAATGGGCATCGAGGATTGACGCCGAGCCCGGCGCGGTGAGGTTATGTTCGGCCACGACCATCCTGGTGGTTGGTTCGACCAAGCAGACCATGCTGTGGTCGATCACCACGGCCACGGTGGCCCGATCAGTCGGGTGGGCACCGAGTAGCGCGCTGAGCCGTAACGGACACAGGAGAGCCGGTCGACTTTGCGGAGCACCGAGCCGGCCCCGATCTGCAGCCGCAACGACGGTAGTGGCTGCAGCAGTTCGCGTTCGGTGATCAGGCGTTGGTCGGGGATCGCACAGATCTCTGAGTGCACTGCGGCGTTGACCTCGGCGCACCACGTCACTGCAGCGGCGTTGGCCGACCGTAGATCACCGCGGTACCGGTGACTGCTGCTTCGATTAGCAGCGGTACTGCCAGGTCGCGTTGGGCGTAGCCGCACAGGTTTTCCACGATGCCCTTGAGCTGCGGATCGTTGGGGTGGCAGAAGTCCGGGGCGAGCCCGTAATGGCCTGCCAGGCGTACCTAGTCCGGGGTGGGAACCACGACTTTGGCGACCACTCCGCCTTTGAGGCAGGCCATCCGGTCGGCCAGGACCCGGGCGGGGACCCCGCCGATCGCGGCCAAGGCTTCGGCGATCAATGCCAGCGTCGTGGTCGCTTTCTGGTCGGTGGCAAAGCGCACGAAGCGCCACCGGGAGAACGCCAGCACCGCACAAAAGATGAATAGTCCCGGTGCGGCTTGGGCCCAGTCGAAGACCAGATACTCACCCGGTGAACACACCGCGGGGGCGGCGCCCGCAGTGATTATTGCTGCGCCACATTGCTTTCTCTTGCGCAACCAGCCGACGGAAGTTACGCGCCGAACGGCTGAGATTCGAGCGTTGGATTTCTCGACGCGTTCGGTGACCAACTCGGCCACCGAATCGTAGTTGTGGGTCCGTTCTGCTCGCGGTGGCGGCGGCATGCCGGACTGGTCGGCTTCGAACTTGTCGATGACCTTCTTAACGGTCCGGTGGGTGGTGCCACACTCCTCGGCGGCCGCCCGGCACGACCCGAGTTGTTGATAGGCAGAAATGATGTCCATACGGTCCCTCGCAGACTTCAATGGAACTCCCCGGTGGTGATGGCGATTGGTTGGCACCTTCACCGTCACCATCGGGGCCCGCAGTTCCTGATCGAACGACGAACACGGGGTGGATACTTCTATCTGGCCAAAACTGGATACCTCAACTTGGCCACCAGTGGGTACTTTTTCATGGCCACGGACAGGCGATCCGTTAGGCGTTAAGGCGAAGGGCCCACGATTGGTAGTCATTGGTCGGAACTGAGAGCGGCTCGAAACCTGCACGGGCGGCGAGTAATTCACTCGGTCTGTTCTTGGTATGGATGGTAGCGGTGAGAACCGCATCTAGACCTGAGCTGCTAGCTTGTTCGAGGGCCAGTTCAGTTGCGACCGCAAGTGCCTCGTTCGCTACCGATCCGCCCTGACCGCGGACGCTCACGCTGACTGCGAGGCATCCTATATGCACTTCCATGAGTGGAGGAGCGGTATCAAAGATTAGGTGGGCTGCCGCGACGATCGTTTGGTCGTCCGTTCGACCCACCAGGAGCAAGTCCCCGTTCTTGAGCCGTTTCGAGCACTCCCGGAGGTGGCTTTGTGCCTCGCGCTCCCACTGCTTTGGGTGGGGAAGTTTGCGGCCGTCTGGCGTCTTGGGGAAGTCGGACGTGCAGGTGAACGCTTGGAGCTCGCGCGCCGCTACGCGATCGACTATGCATTCCCAAGACAGGGAGCGATCGGTCACTTGGACTCGCTCACCGCCAGCCAGTTCGCCAAATCGTCTGCGCTAGGACGGTTCTCGATCGCCGAAACGCGGGCATCCGCGAGGGCTTTGTCATCCGGCTCGGGGAATTCTATCTCGTCGACCGGAACGTCGAGAGCCCAGGCGAGGAGCTCTGGAGATGCGTTACCGGCTTCCACTTCACGGTGAAGGGCGTCCACCAGAACGGCGGGGACGAGGCGAGTTGACGCTTGTTGTTCTCGCAGGGATACCGCCGCTTCGCCGCCGATCATCCATTCGGTTTCGGCGTGAGCCCGAATCAATCTCGGTGTCGTGTGGACTAACGCGTCCTCGACCGCTGCGGCAGGCTTGATCTGTAGTGCGGCAAGGCGATTCCTTAGTGCCTGTGTCGAGACGCCAGTGAACCATAGGTACCGGGCGAGACCGGCCTCGTCTTTTCTGTCCCAGTTTTCATTGGACACTTCCTCACTCGGAAGAAGTAGGTTGGCCGCGAACGAGTCAGCGGGTCCCTCGTTCTTTCTATCGGTGCTCGATAAGCCATCGTGATGACCGAGTGCAAGATGTCCGAGCTCGTGCGCCAACGACCAATTGCTTCGAAACCAACGTGGCGTAGTGGCAAGGATAATGATCGAGCGGGACCCTATCCTGAGCGAATAGTCGGTGGTGAGGCCGGCGATGCGCACGATATCCACGCCCAGCTTGTTCTCGACTTCGTCAGAGAAGTCTCGGACGAACGCTTCGCCTAAGAGTTCACGGAGCGCTAGCGGATTCTTCGGCAGCGCCCTGGATGCTGGGGGACCCGAAGGGAATGCTGCCTGGTAGGCGGCGATCACCTGGCCTAGAACGGCCTCATCGACGTCGCGCCCAGGATTGTCGCGTCGGCGGTGCTTTGGATCCCACTTGTGTCGAGCGGCGATCTCTACCTTTCTCGGATCGTCTCTGCCTGTGATCATCCAGTACACGTCAGCGCCTAGCTCGTCGGCTAGGCGGGCAAGCTCGGTGGAAGAGAACCCTCGTTGTCCGTTCAGGGCGCGAGAAAGTGCGTCTGGGGTCATCCCAGCTTTCTCTGCGAGCCGCTTCTGGCTCATGCCAAGCGGGAGCCTTGAACGTATGCGATCACCAACCGCCTTGAGCTCCGCATCCATGACGACATGCTAGCTGCGGTGTTGGGAAATTCCCAACACCGCAGCTAGCCTGGCGTTAGTCCTCGACCTCCCATTCCAGCGCTACATACAGGAGCGTGCTTTGTCTCCACTGCGAACCGCCACGACGTCGGCTGGTCGGAACTAGGGTTCGAGCAATGGGGGAGAGTCGAGCCGAAGCTGACCATCTGTCACCCGGGCAGCGCTACACGATCCGGCGAGCCGTCCAAGAAGCGATCGACGAACACGGCATCGAATGGGCTATGCGGAACACCTGTTCGCATCTCGAAGCTAAGTACGGCATCTCCTACGACACCCTCGAGTACCTGCTCCATGACGAGTTGCCGGCGGCGTTGCCCGAGGAGCTGCTGACTTCGGGCCAGCGAAACAAGATCCGACGGGACTTCAGCGCCGCGACCTCCACCACCGACCCCACCCGCAGACACACCGCCGTCGCCGAGATGGTCAAGCGATCCGCCGAGCACTTCGGAGTGTCCGAAGACACCATTCGGGCGGTTGTCGGTATCGAAGGCGATACTGTGCCGGCAACATCACTACCCGGAGGATCACCTGTGCCTGTAGCCGCCCCGTCCCTGCCCGAGCCTGGTCAGGTCGTCGAGGTGCGCGGCTCAACGTGGGCGGTCGCCAACGTCCAGGCGCAGGGGCTACCACTCAGCCCGGCTGACGACGCAGCCGCGAAGCTGAACCACGTCGTCGACCTCCAGTCGCTCGACGAGGACCGCCTCGGTGAACAGCTGTCGGTGATCTGGGAGCTTGAGGTCGGCAAGACCGTCACCCCGCCGCAAGGATTACCCGAGCACATCAACCCGGAAGGCTTCGACGATCCCGTCACCTTGGCCGGCTTCATCGACGCGATGCGCTGGGGTGCGGTCACCTCGGCGGACCCCAACCGCTACCAGGCGCCATTCTGGTCCGGTGTCACGGTGGAGGCCTACCAGCTCGAACCACTACGGCGTGCGCTGACCAGCCCGCGTACCAATCTGCTGCTCGCGGACGACGTCGGATTGGGCAAGACCATCGAGGCCGGCCTCGTGGTGCAGGAACTGTTCCTGCGGCATCGAGCCCGCACCGCAGTTATTGTGTGCCCGCCGAGCTTGGCGCTTAAGTGGCAAGACGAGATGCGAGACAAGTTCGGCCTGCAGTTCGTCATCGTGAACAGCGAACTGATGGCCGAGGTGCGCCGCACTCACGGCCTGCACGCCAACCCCTTCCAGCTGTATCCGCGGGTGATCGTGTCCATGGCATGGCTGCCGCAGGTGCGCTGCCAGCGATTGCTGCGCGACGTCTATGCCCAGGCAAAGAATCCCAAGCTGGGCAAGCGGTTCGTCTTCGACATGCTCATCGTCGATGAAGCTCACCACGTCGCGCCGTCGAGCCCCTCAACCATTGCCGGCGGCCGCGGCTACTCGGTGGACACCCAAAGAACCGTCGCGGTGCGCCAACTCGCCGACACGTGCGAGCACCGCCTGTTCCTGAGTGCCACCCCGCACAACGGCTACCCGGAGTCGTTCACCGCGCTGATGGAGATGATCGACCCCCGCCGGTTCTCCCGCGGCGCGCTGCTGGACGCCGCTGCGCTCAAGGACGTGACGGTGCGCCGCCTCAAGCGCGATCTCACGGGCAAAGGGTTCAAAGAACGTCAGGTAACGACCCTCAACTTCACGCCCGAGGTCAGCGAACAGGAGATGTTCTCCCTGCTCGACGAGATCGTCACCCGCAGCGCCAAGCAGAACGGCACCAAACCGGGCGGCGACATCGTGACCATGCTGCTCAAGAAGCGGTTCCTGTCCAGCCCGTTCGCCTTCGGGATGACGATTAGCCATTACCGCGACGCGCGAGCCGGGCGCGGGCTGCGCGACGACGAGTACGACGACATCTTCGGTGAAGGCCAGGCCGACGAGGAAGAAGGCCTGTGGGAGCACGACGAGGCCGAGCGGCTGCGTGAGTCCAAGGCCTCGGACCCACTCAGCGCCGCCGAGCCCGGTCAGCTGGAGAAACTCGCCGATTGGGGATTGAGCTACGAAAGCCGACCCGACTCACGCCTGGAGCGGCTGATCACCTTCCTCGACGCGGTCTGCCGGCCCGACGGCACCCACTGGTCCAACGAGCGGGTGGTGGTGTTCACCGAGTATGCGCACACCCTCGGCTGGCTGCAGCGAGTATTCGCACAACGCGGCTACGCCGACCGTTTGGCCGTCATCGAAGGCGCAACCCCCACCGAGGACCGGGAGTACATCCGGTCCCAGTTCACTGCCGACCCCACCGAGGAACCGGTGCGGGTGCTGCTAGCTACCGACGCCGCCGGCGAAGGCATCGACCTGCAAAACCACTGCCACCGGCTGGTGAACTTCGACATCCCGTTCAACCCGTCCCGGCTCGAACAACGCATCGGCCGCATCGACCGCTACGGGCAAACCGAAACACCCGAGGTGTTTCACTTCGTTCCCGACGACAAGTCCTCCACCTACGCCGCCGACGCGAACTTCATGGCACGCATCGCCAAGAAGATCGCTCAGGTCGAGGTGGACCTGGGATCGGCGAACCAGGTGATCGGTGACGAGATCCAAGAACACTTCGCCCAACGCGCACCGGCCAAACGCAAAGCCAAGGGGCTTGACGGCAACAAGGTAATCCAGGAAGCCTTGGCCGGCGGCATCGAACTCAATACGCGGCTCACCGAACTCGAACGCGGCTACGACGCCTCACGCGCCGATCTGCATCTGGAACCGCAGAACCTGCGTCGGGTCGTCGACACGGCACTGCGGATCAATCATCAGCTTCCGCTGGAGCCAGTGGGCGATGCCGACACCGACGCCGAGGTCTTCGAAATGCCGCCGCTGAGTCCCGCATGGCAGGACACCCTCAAAGGCTTGGCTACCCGGCTGAAACCCGATGTGCCGCGACCGATCACGTTCGACCCGACCGCCGCTGAAGGACGTGCCGACCTGGTGTACGTCCACCTCGGACACCCGATCGTGCAGAAAGCGCAACGGCTGCTTCGCCGCTCGCTATGGAGTGTGGACTCCACCCTGAACCGAGTCACTGCGGTGGTGATCGACGATGCTGCGGAGTCGTTTGTGGCTGCCGTGACCCGTATGGTGCTCGTCGGCCGAGGCGGGGTGCGGCTGCACGAGGAGGTGTTCCTGGTCGGTGTGCGACTGAAGGGCAGGCGCGCGATGGCCGAGGAGAAAGCCGAACAAGCCCTGGACCACGCACTGGATGGTGACCGGCTGACGCTGGCTAGTCGCCGGGTCCGCGACGACTTGTGCGACATCTGGAACGCCCCAGATGCACCACTGCGGGCTCGACTGGAGGACTCCATGCACGCCCGCGCCGACCGCCGCCACACCCGCGTGCTGGAGCAACTGGACAAACGCCGAAGTTCCGATATTCAGCGGGCCCGCGACATCTTCGCCGCGTTCCGGACGAATCTGCGCGAATCACTGGATCTCTTGCGCAGCAAGGAAGCCGAAGCCCAAGCCATGCTCTGGGCCGACGACCAGCAGAAGCAATGGCGCCGCGACATCGACTCAATGCAGCGCCGCCTCGATGAACTCGACGACGAGGAGGCCCGCGAGATCGCCGCGATCACCGGCCGCTACGCCGACGTGAAACCTCACACCACCGCCGCCGCGGTGGTGTTCGCCCTCACCCCTGAAGACGCGAAAGCGGGGCTGCGCTGATGGCACCCCACACATCCCGACAACGTGCGACACCCAACGTTTCCGAGCTGCACCGCGCGTGGCTCGAACTCGTCGACACCGACGGCCCGTTCCTGGCAATCGCACCACTCAAGCGGGTCTGGCCCCAGGGCATGCCAGCCCTGGACCACGAACGCAAAGAAGCACTGCTGTACGCCCGCAAGGACTTCGAAGCCGCATGGGAGGCCGCAGACCGAGCCACCGGCAACGACGGCACGACAGGCGACGCGTACCGCATCGCCCGCGACAAATGGGTCGAAACCGTCCTGCGCGACGTCGTCGGCTGGGCCGAGTCCCTGTCCTGGGGACCCGTCGCCGGTATCACGGCTCAATCACCCAACCGCGCCGTCACCGTCGGCGCCGAGGCAGCCCTGCTGGACCCCGACGGCGCCATCGGCGCCCTCGTGTCGGTGATCGACCCTGTCGACTCATTGCGACAGGTCCCCAGTGACCTCTGGGCGGCCACCCCGATCGACCGAATGGAAGCGCTCCTGCGCGACAACGACATTCCGATCGGCATCGTCACCGACGGGCGCTGGTGGGCACTGGTGTGCGCACGTGCCGGCGCCATGACCGCCTCCGGTGTCGTCGACGCGCTGACCTGGGTCGAGGAAACCCGCACCCGCGACGCTTTCCTGACGCTGATCTCGCGTCAGCACATCATCGGCGGCACGGAAGACGAGCGGCTGCCGGTACTGTTCGAGGAATCCGTGGCTGCTGCCGAGGAGATCACCGAGGCCCTCGGGGCGCAGGTGCGTCGCGCAGTGGAATTGCTCATCCAGTCGTTCTCCGAATCGGCACGCGACGCTCAACAACGTGGCGAATCCGATCCACTGCCCGCCGACACCCACCAAAGCTATGAAGCCGCGGTGACAATCATGATGCGGATCGTGTTCCTGCTGTTCGCCGAAGAACGCGGCCTGCTGCCCTCAGGAGAGTTGTTCGAGCAAGGTTACGGAATCTCCCGCGAACTGGACCGACTGCAAGCACGCGAGGCCGAGGAAAGCGAAGAGGCCCTCGATGCCACCTCGCTGACGTGGCATCGGCTGCTCGCCACGAGTCAGGCGCTCTACGGTGGTGCGTCCTTCGAGAACATGCGGGTGCCCGCCTACGGCGGTTCCCTCTTCGACCCGGAGCGTTTCCCGTTCCTGACCGCGCTCACCGCGCACGGCACCTTGGCCATCACCGTGTCGGACCGGGTGATGTTACACGCGTTGCGCTCGGTGCAACAGGCCGTCCTCAAAGGCGGTGAAGCACGGCGAATCTCTTTCCGCGACATCGATGTCGAACAGATCGGCTATATATACGAGGGTCTGCTGGGTTACACCGCTGTCACAGTCGATGGGATCTACCTCGGTCTGCAAGGTGCCCGCGGCGAAGAACCAGAGATCTCACTGTCTGAACTGGAACAGCTCGCGGAGGCTAACACCACCCCGAAGAAGCTGGCCGAAGCGATCCGGGCACACATCGAACGTGATCAACCCTCGGCCAAAACTCAGTCATCTGCCGCAATCACCAAAGGCATTGGCGCCCAGATCGAGCCGAGTGTGATCAGCGGCCTGGCGCAAGCGGTCGGCGACGACACAAAGTTGCGTGAGCGTGTGCTGCCGTGGTTGGGAATCATGCGGCAGGACCTCCGAGGCCGACCTTTCGTGGTACTCGACGGCGGGCTAATGGTCAAGGAAACCCCGTCCCGTAAGAACGCGGGAGCGCACTACACGCCCAAGTCACTCGCCCGAGAAGTCGTCCTGCACGCGCTGCAGCCACTGTGCTACTCACCCGGTCCCTATCAGACCGCCAATGAATCGGAGTGGAGACTCAAGTCCTCAGATGATTTGCTGAGCCTGAAAGTCGCCGACATCGCCTGCGGCTCAGGAGCATTCCTCGTCTCAGCCGCTAGCTATCTCGCCGACCGAGTCGTCGAGGCGTGGACTGCCGAGGACCCCGCCAACGCCCACCGCAGCGACCTGCACCGGCGAGCCATCCGCGAAGTGGTCGCGAACTGCCTCTACGGCGCCGACATCAACGACATGGCCGTCGAGATGTGCAAGCTCTCGTTATGGCTAGTGTCGTTGGATCGAGACCTGCCGTTCTCATTCGTCGACGACAAGATCTTCCTCGGTAACTCCTTGCTCGGCATCACCAGCCTGGACCAGCTCCGGAAGTTGCACATCGATCCATCACGCGTCCCCGCTGGGGAGATGTTCGACATCTTCGACGTTGATATCGACGCCATCATCGCCAAAGCTGCTGACCTTAGACGCAAACTTGCTTCCGAGATTGACGAGAACGACCCGGCTCGTAATAGTGCAGCCAAACGCCGCCAGCTTGCTCAATTACGTGAGGTTACAACTAATTTGCGTAGGATCGCGGACGGCATCGTTGCAGCGGGTCTTCCGCTCGGCGGAAAACCGGGCAAGGCGCTCGACGAGGCCTACGAAAACCTGCGCATCGCAGTCAAAGCCGCACACCCTGAATCCGGCGTGGCGACCTCAACGATGCTCGACACGATCATCGACGCCGGTCTCAAGCCAACCGTGGCCACCGACTATCGTCGGTGGCAGCCTAACCACTGGATCATCGAAGCGGCTGACGTTTTCGTTGAGCATGGTGGTTTTGATGCAATCGTCGGGAACCCGCCGTTTCTCGGAGGATCCCGGATCACGGGTGCGGTGGGAACGAACGTCCGCGACTGGCTCGTCGATGTACTCGCTGGCGAAACTCGGGGAGCGGCCGACTTAGTTGCGTACTTTTTCTTGCGTGCGCACACGCTGATCAACCGGCGCGGGACGGTTGGCCTGATCGCGACTAATACTCTGGCTCAGGGTGATTCACGAATAGTTGGTCTCGACCGTATGGTCGCGTCAGGGTTCTCGATCACGCGCGCGATTCAGTCTCGGCCGTGGCCTGTTGCCACCGCAAACCTCGAGTTTGCGGCGGTGTGGGGAAGCCTCGCTGCTATTGCGGACGACGTGCCACGGATCTGCGACGATGTTCCCGTACCCCGCATCTCAACCCTGTTGGAGCCCGCTGGCCGCGTCGACGGGAAGCCGCAACGGCTGGCTACAAATACCGATATCGCGTTCGAAGGCTGCAAACCCATCGGAATGGGTTTCATTGTCGAGCCGGGGCAGGCGGAGCAGTGGGTCGCCGACGACCCAGCCAACACACACGTGCTTTTCCCTTACCTAAACGGAGAGGACCTGAACTCGCGACCTGACTGTTCCGCGCGCCGTTGGATAATCGATTTTAATGATCGCCCAGAGGAAGAATCAACGAAATTCTCACTGCCGTATTCGCGGATACTGGAAGTGGTCAAGCCCGAGCGGGCGACGAACAACCGAAAAGTTTACCGCGACTATTGGTGGCAGTTTGGTGAAAGACGACCAGCCATGCGTAAGGCGATTGCAGACCTCGATACGGTTCTTGTGTTGACGCGGGTAAGCGACACGCTGATGCCGATTCGAGTTTCGAGCGCACAAATATTCAGCGACCGCTTGACGGTGTTTGCGTCCGATTCGCTAACGCTTCTTGGAGTTCTATCGTCGTCCATTCATAGCCTATGGGCCATCAGGTATGGCACTACCCACGAGACGCGTGTCACCTACAACCCATCAGCAGTGTTCGAGACCTTTCCTCGTCCCGTAACCACCGACCGAGTGACCGCGGCTGGCGAGTTGCTTGATACCAGACGACGTGAAGTGATGCTTCGCAGGGAGTTTGGTCTGACGCACCTCTATAATCTCGTCAACGATCCGCAGATCACCGATGCTTCCGACCCGGATATCGCCCGGATGCGGGCCATTCATGTCGAACTTGACGAGGCGGTAATGGACGCGTATGGCTGGTCCGACATCGCGCTCGACCACGGCTTCCACACTTATCGGCAGATGCAGCGCTGGACGGTGAGCACCGCAGCACGCGTCGAGATTCTCGATCGGTTGTTGGAGTCAAACCATTGCCGAGCAGCCGAAGAAGCTAAGCAGGCAACGAAACCGAAAAGCAAGGGACGCCGGGGCAAGAACTTGTCGGACGAGCAAGGGACACTGCTGTAATGACTAGCGCCACTGAGAAAGCGAAGGAACCGGCGTCGTCCTATGAGCTGACATTCGAGCCGGACGGCTCGTCGTTCACGGTTCGAGAGAACTTGGTCGACATTCTGGAGCGCGAGCTGCTCGGCCCGATCCATGGCCCTGAAGAGTTGTTGCCCTTTAGCCCACGCTCCCAGTACTTGGTCGGATACATCGCGCCAGTGCGGCTCAGCGGCGCCACAGCCGGTAACGGTGACGCCGCCGACGGCACCGAGCGTGGCGAGCTGGCTGAGGCCCGTGCTGATGAGAACGCCGCGGCTGAGGGACGGGGTATTCCTGCGTTTGCGGCGGATGACGGTGAGGCAGACGCTGCCGACGACGATGCTGAGGACCGGGCGCCCAAGCAGGGGTTGATGATTCCCTCATCGATGGGTCTGCGGTTTCAAGTACCGCCAGATTTGGAAGCGTTCACGGTGACGGCATCGTGGGGAACGTACGAGTCGGTGCAAACCGACAAGGTCACCAAGGCCGGGCGTCCGATCCGTACTTTCCAACGGCTTCCGGTCGAAGAACCCCGCACGATCCGCCTTGCCGATCTCGATGCGGGGCAGACGACGACGATCCCGTTGCGCGACACCATCTGTCTTCGGGTGGACCGCTACGACGACGCTGCGTATGGCCGGGTGCTCATCGAGATCGCGTTGTGCAACGACCGCGAGACACCGATGCCGATCCCGATCGGGATGTGGATGTTCCAAACCAAGCTCCACGTCGATGCCGGGGGAGCTGAGGTATTTCTCCCGGTGTGCGACGTCCTCGAGCAAGACTTGCCGGAACACGACCCCGAAGTGCAGCGTCTAAATTTGCAGTACCGCAATAGGCTTGAGTACGCGATCGGTCGGACCTGCTCGGTGGACTGGACCGTCAAGAAGGGCTCGCGACGCGCCACCGCTGTATGGACCACGTGGCTGCCGGTGGCTGAAACCCCGCAGACACAGGCTCGCGACGTCGAAAACGCACTGCTATCCATGGATGCACTAGCCACCGCGACAGCAGAACGAGTCCGCTCCGGACTACAGCCCCTGATCGACGGCTACGGGGACTGGCTCGACACGCAAGAAGCCGCGACCATGCAGTTGCCGCCGCATCTTCGCGATACTGCCGACCTGGCCCTGGTGGAAGCGCGTCGGGCCCACAAGCGACTGCTAGCGGGGCTGGAACACGTCGTGGCCGACGTTGAAGCGCTGCGCTGCTTTCAGTTCATGAACGCCGTGATGCGCGATCAGCGCATTGCCTCTCAGGTCGCGGCCTTGCGGGCATCGGATCCCGCGTTGTCGATCGCCGATGCACAAAGCAAGGTCGCCGAAGTGGGTGCGAAAGCCGCATCCTGGCGGCCATTCCAGCTGGCGTTCATCCTCATGCAACTCGGAGCCCTAACTGACCCGGCTACGTCTCTGCGCAGTGCCGCGCACCTGGCGCAGGTCGAGTTGTTGTTCTTCCCGACCGGCGGCGGCAAGACCGAGGCCTACCTCGGGCTGGCCGCCTACACCTTCGCGATCCGGCGCCGCCAAGGTGTCGTCGATTCCACCGACGGCCCGCTGGACGGCCGCGACGGCGTAGCGGTGCTGATGCGCTACACCCTGCGGCTGCTTACTGCCCAGCAGTTCCAGCGAGCCACCGCACTGGTGTGCGCAGCCGAGCTCGCGCGTCAAGCTAACGAAGCCACCTGGGGCAGTGAACCGTTCCGGATCGGGCTGTGGGTGGGGACCGACGTGAGCCCGAAACGCTTCGAGGAAGCCGACGAACAGCTGACCAAAGCCAACGAATACGGGTCGCATCGGCTGACCGTGCTCCAGGTCCAGCGCTGTCCCTGGTGTGGTACCCCAATCTCCGCGGCACAGGTCAAAGCCGACGCCACGGCCCGGCGGGTGTTCGTCTACTGCGGTGATGACCTTGCCCGCTGTCCGTTCGCCAAAGGCGGGCAGGTCAGTGAGGGTCTGCCGATTCTGACCGTGGACGAGGAGATCTACCGGCTGACACCGGCATTCGTCATCGCCACCGTCGACAAGTTCGCCCGCCTGGCCCGCGAAAGTGAAGCCGCGGCATTATTCGGCTACGTCGGCCGGCGCTGCGGTCGCCATGGCTACGTCCATCCCGACTACGCGGCGTGCAACATCTCCACCGCGCATCCGGCCGCGGCCGGATATCCCGCGGCCACCGTCCACCCGGTGAACCGGCTCCGGCCCCCTGATCTGATCATCCAGGACGAGCTGCACCTGATCACCGGGGCGCTGGGCACAGCGGTCGGCCTGTTCGAGGTTGCGGTCGAGACCCTCGCGTCCTGGGAAAAACCCGATGGAAACCCAGTGCGGCCGTTGATCGTTGCGTCCACTGCCACCGTCCGAAACGCACAGGAGCAGGTGCGTGGCCTGTACGGGCGGCGCCTGGAGATCTTTCCGCCGCAGGTGCTCGACGTCGCCGACACCTATTTCTCCCGTGAAATACCGATCACCAAGGCAACCCCCGGGCGCCGCTACATCGGGGTGAGTGCGCAGGGTGTGCGCCTGGCCAGCGCCGAGATCCGCGTCTCGGAGGTTCTGCTCTCGGCCGGGCAGCTGCTGTTGGACCGCAGCGGCATCGCCGCCGACCCCTACCTGACGCTGGTCGGATACTTCAACGCCACCCGCGAGCTGGCGGGCATGACCCGCTATATGGGTGACGATGTGCAGAATCGGATCAAGCGGCCCCGCAAAGACTCCGGATTCCCACCCCGACACGGGGCCGCGTTCGGTCTGCTGAACACCGGTGAACTCACCGCGCGGATCGCGTCGTCGGAGATCGGCCGCACCCTCGACAGGTTGGGGTTGGAGTTCGACCCCGACTATGACACCACCGAAGCCTTCCAGGCCCGAATGGCTGCACAGCGCGACGGCAAGAAGGTGCCCACCCGCAAGGAGGCGCCGTTCGACGTGGTACTGGCAACCTCGATGCTGCAGGTCGGTGTCGACGTGCAGCGACTTGGGCTTATGCTCGTCGTCGGTCAGCCCAAGAACACCGCCGAGTACATTCAGGCGTCTTCTCGTGTCGGCCGCGACGCTTCACGCCCCGGTTTGATTGTGACGCTGGGCAATTGGGCGCGTCCCCGTGATCTGGCGCATTACGAACAGTTCCGTCACTACCATGAGACGTTCTACTCTCAGGTGGAAGCGTTGTCCGTGACCCCGTACTCGCCGACATCGCTGGATCGAGGATTGGACGGGTTGTTGGTCAGCGTGGCGCGCGTAGTGCAGGCGCCCCTCGATGACGGGCTCTCCCAGGAGCGCAGTGCCTGGCGGATCAAGGAACACCGGGATGTGGTCGACCGGGTGGCCGAACGACTCAAAGCCCGGATCTCGGCTGGGGCGCAGGATGACGCCAGGGTGAAGTATGCCAGCGACCGGTTGGTCAATCGCATCGATCGGTGGGTCGATCGTGCCAACCGCGCCAGCGACATGCACAGGACCCTGGTGTACGAGCGCACCGGGGAAGGGGACAAATACCTGCCGTTGCTGATGAGCCCCGAGAACGCCAAAGCCGGTGTCGGGTCGTCGAATCAGGCGCCGTTCGTCGTCGCGAACTCGATGCGGGAAGTGCAGCCGGAGATCAACATCCTCGTCAGCCCGATCCCAGAGCGGCTCTTCGCGCATGTACCCGACGGAGCACCACGGTGGACCCTGCCAGTGGGGGACGAGGACTGATGACCGACACCGCACCCGAAGAGGTGATGCTGCACGATCCGGGGGAGGCGCTGGACCCGCTGACCGACGCCGAAGACGCGGTGGTCAAGAACCGCGCCAAAGTGGGCTCGTCACGGCCGTCGTCGCTGCTGTACACCTACGGACCGGGCGCCATTATGGATCTGCCCGGTTTCTCGGTGATGCCCGCGGGGCTCGACGACTGGGAACCCATCTGGAAACGGCGCGAAAAGATCCCGGCGATCATCGAGCCCCGGCTGCTCAATGTGATCCGGATGCACCTCGGTCCGCAGGTGGACGCGCTGCGGCCCTATCCTTGGCAGCCGAAACAGAATTCGTTCGCCAAAGAGGGCGCCGACTTGGGGATCCCCGCAAGGGTATTCCCGCAGTGGCTGCGATGCACGGGCTGCGACTACCTCGGCCCGCTGCCACGGTTCAGCTACACCAATACTCATCCCTTCCGGCCCGATCTCGCGCAGTTCACTCATAAGGGCTGTCCGGGTCGCGGTGCGCAGCGCGGTGGCGCGAAGACTGGGAAGCGAGAAAGCCCCGCGGTACCCGCGCAGCATCTGCTGACATGCACCAACGGTCATGTCGACGAGTTTCCCTACGAACTGTGGGTGCATCGCGGCCGGCGATGCCCCAAGGCGGAGCGACCGGACCTCAAGATGCGTGATGCCAACGTCGGCAAGAGCGTTGGCTCGATGATCGCATGCACGCAATGTGGGGCCAACCGCGGCATGGCAGAGGCACAGGGCTCGGTGGGCCGCGACAAGTTGCCGCCGACGTGCCGGGGACGTCACCCACATTTGAACGCTTTCGATAAAGAGTGCGACGCGCGGCCGACGTTGATCATGATGGGTGCCTCGAACCTGTGGTTCGCCTCCACGCAGTCGATCATCGTCATGCCGCGTACCGACGCAGAGAAAGCCGAAGCCCTCGGCGACCTGCTCCGGCTGGAACTCGGGGTCGACACCGTCAAGCAGTTTGCTGGACAACTCGACGTTATCCGCGCGATGGCAAGTATGAAAGATATTGACCTGAGCGGTGTTTCGAATGAGAGTCTCTCGACCGCGATTGCCGACGCGCTCACGCCGCCAGAGTCCGACGAGGAGCGCAAGAAGAAGCGCGACGACTGGGATCCCGTAGAACTCCTGGTCCCCGAATGGCAGTATCTCCAGAAGCCTGCGCTGTTCCCCTCCCAGAAGAACACCACGGGGCTGATGGTGACCGACATGGCCCGCGGCCCCGAGCTTCCCCCGCAGATCAGCCGCGTCGTCGCGGTCAACCAGATGAAGAAGGTCAATGCCTTCATCGGGTTCACCCGTCTCGATGAGATGGACCGGGTCAACGATCTGCCTGGGCGCCTGGTCAAGCTCACCCGCAACGGGAAGCCGACGTGGGTGCCCGCGACAGAGGACCGCGGCGAAGGAATCTTCCTGCAGCTCAGCCTCGATGCCGTCGAAGCCTGGGAGAACATCATTTATACGACGCCGCTGTGGACGGCACACCAGGCGGCTAACCGGCGCAACTTCGCCCGACGCTTCTCCGAGACCGCCAAAGCCGTTAAGCCTGACACTCGGCTACCTGCACCTCGATACTGGTTGCTGCACACCCTGTCTCACGTACTGATCCGTGAAATGGCAATGTCGTGTGGCTACGGTGCGGCCAGCCTTACCGAACGGATCTACGGCTGGCCGGCCTCCGCGCACCGCGAGGGCGCTGCCGGTTTGCTGATCTGCACGACTGCCTCAGATAGCGAAGGCACCCTGGGAGGTCTCGTCGCGTTGTCAGAGCCGGCTCGACTGCAAGGCCTAGTGATCAACGCGCTACGGCGGGCGGCCCGGTGCTCGTCGGACCCTGTGTGCGCCATGCGAACTCCGAGCGACCCCGAGGATTTCCTGCATGGAGCGGCATGCCACTGCTGCACCTTCGCCTCGGAGACATCGTGCGAGAGGGCGAACCGGTTCCTCGACCGCCGCTTCTTGCTCACATTGCCGAGCGCGCACGGCAAGCCGGTGCCAGGGTTCTTCGGGAGCCCTGATGTCCGATGATCCGTTGAAACAACTGGGGGAGTACCTGACCGCTACCGAGGCCGAAAGCTTGGCAGCACTCATCGACGCCGGTGAGCATACCGCGCACGCACTCGTATCGATAAGCCACTCCCGTCGCGACCGAGCCGCAAATCTGTTGAAGACCGCGGGAATCGGACACACTGAACCAGCTCTGTCGGTGGCGGTGCTCCGCGGAATCGCAGGTGCCAAGTCCGTGCATCGCGACCTCACACCGGTGTGGACGATGCCCGGAAACGAAGCCACGACCGGACATCTGACCAATCAGTTTCACGAGGTCGTCGCCGCGGCCCGCATTTCGGTGACGTGTGCGACCTATAACTTCTCATCGACATCGAGCATGTGGGACGCACTCCAGACAGCATCCGAGGAGCCCGAGGTGGTTGTGTGTGTCTACGTCGACGCAGGCAAGGGCGACCCTGGCGGCGTCAAGGCACGGCTCCCGCGGGCGAACGTCTACCGCTCAGCCAACTTGCCGAATGGACAGCCGATCGTCAGCCATACCAAGTTCATTGTCGTCGACCATGAGGTCGTTCTGCTGACAAGTGCAAACTTCTCGTACAACGCTGAGAACCGAAACATCGAGTTCGGTCTGCTGATTCACGACAGCGGTCTCGCAGCATCAATTGAGTCGACCATGGCCAGCAAGCGGGGGAGCTTGTACGAGCTCGTGTAGCGCTGGAATCATGGTTTGGCGTCGAGGTTTATCGCATGGAGGAACGGGCTCGGATCACCATTCCACGTGACGAGCAGCTCTTCGCGGGCACGGGTGCACGCGACAAAGAGCAGGCTTCTTTCCCGCTCGATTCCATGTTCATGGGTGAGCTCATCCTCATCGATGGGCGTGACCGCATTCGGCAGGGGTAACTGTGTAGCGTTCACGCCCGCCACGACGACACAGCGGAACTCCAAGCCCTTCATCCGATGCATCGTGCCAATGCTGATCGCATCTACGTCGCCTGCAGTGGAATTCGAAAGCTCGATGGTCGGAATGCTGTGGGCTTTCAGTTGGCCTTCGATCTTCGAACCGCCCCACTTTGTGCGCGTCGCAATTCCAATCTCGGATGGGGTGATGCCTTTGTCTAACCAACCCTTGATGTACGCGGTTACGAAGCGGGCTTCGTCCTCAGCGTTAGGCAGGCCCACCGTTCTCGGGGTCATGCCGTGAACGAACGACCTGCATCCGGCGATTGAGTCGAGGCCGCCGTCCATGTCATCGATCGCGGCTCCGCGCATTAGCCCCAAGCTCCATCCGAGGATCTCAGCTGTCGTGCGATAGTTGAGATTGAGTTTGCTTGAGCGGCCTGCGACGTTGATGCCAACTTCGCGAAAGCTGACGCGGTGATCATAGATTCGTTGATGCGTGTCGCCTGCTATGAAGATGTCGTCGGACAACTTGGGTACAGCTGCACGCAGCAGTCGCCACTGGTCGGGGCTGAGGTCCTGCGCCTCATCGATGATGATGTGGCGATAGGGCTTGTTGGTGTCGCCTTCTAGCACGGCGGTAGCTTCGCGGCGGACCGTCTCATGGGTCCAGCAATTGCGCTTGCCAATGGTGTCTTCGAAGTCGGCGATCGCCTGCCAAACCTGCGATCGCTGATTCTGACCCAGCGGTCGGCCTCGGCCGGTTCGCTTCGTGGCTCGGTAGTCATCCGCACCTGAAATACGTCGAGCGAGCACAACTTGCCGCCACTCTTCGGCAAGGAAGGCATCCGAGAAAGACACGCCGAGTTGTTGAACGATCTTCTGCCAGATGGCCTTCTCTTCGACCGAGCTCAACATCTTGGGAGCGCCGAACTTCTGCCGAAAGACGCGATGTGCCAACTTGTCTACATGGCACACTTCGACATCCGTGTTGGTCCCGCCGTTTAGCACGTCGAGTCCCCACTGCAACGAATCGGACAGGGTCGACGTAAAGGTCGTGACGAGAACCTTGCCTTCGCCTCGGTTAACTAGATTTTGCGCCCTGTGCAAGGCGACGACAGTTTTTCCCGTCCCGGGTCCGCCGGTCACGCGGGCTGGTCCGCTGTACGTGGCCTCGGCGATGGCACGCTGGGTTGGGTGAAGGTAGACACGCCAGGTTGCGAAGGGATACTCGTAGGCCTTCATGAGCTCTTCGGGGCCGTCGACGAGCAGCACCCTGTTCCTACTGCGAAGTACTGCGGCGTCGAAGTCGGATGTGTCTACCGGCTCATCCAGGATGGCTGCACCCAAATCGGCCCACACTTCATCGGGGCTGAACCCTGCCGCTAGGCCGCAGAGGACATCCCATTGTGTCTCGGGGAGCAGCGCTTTGGCTGCATCGAGCTGTGCAGTCGAAGTCAGCGCACGCGCGAACTCCAAAGTGCTGTCGTCGATACCCAGCTTGTGCATATCGGAGTCACGAACACTCTCGAGCAGAAGGGTTGGAGCGCCCTGCGCGGCAACGGCCAGGTCCGGCAACGCATCTTCTAAGCCAGCTTCATCTCTGATCTCGATGCCGCCGGTCGCGTGATTGATCGAGATGTTGCTGCGTTGCGCCCAGGCATAGGCATCGTTGTGCGGCAGGACCTTGAGCAAGGTGTAGACGTCGCCGGCTTGTGGGGCGAGCACCACCCCGCGCCAAAACTGGTCGATCCGGATAGATCGGAACCGTGGGTTGCGGGCGTTGTTAATCTTTTCCAGGTGCAAGCCGGTGTGAGTTGCAGTGCCGAACTCGTCGAATACTTCGGTGACGCGCTTTGCCACGGGCTTCTCGAGCTTGAGTAAATCGGACAGAAACCCTTTGTCCATAGCTAGGGTCGGCATCGCTCACCAATCGGGTCGGTCATCGCTATACGGAGACGGCTGGCAGCACCACGACGGAACCATCGCGGTTACGGGCAATGTCGATGGCAACATCGGACGCGCGCCGGGAGACTTCGACCTCGTCGCCGAGAGCGCGCAAGCGGTAGGACGCGCTGAGCAACTTGTTCACGTCGCCTGCGCTCACCATCTTGTCCAAGATCCTGCGCGAAGACGTCAACTCGAGGCGCGACAGGGAACGCAGGACATCTGCGATCCCGAACTCCAGCTCGTCGACCCTTTGCGCGTCAGCTTTCAGCGCTTTTACAAAACTCTCGAAGGGGTTTGACTGGTCGGACTGGGAATGTTCCACAGCTTGGAGCACAATCACGCGCCGTTTTAAAGCAATTGCAAGGGTGGCAAGTTCGAGGTGAGCGCGGAACTCGCCACCAGGTTCATCGATACCGGGGAAGCTCTTGCGTAAAGCTGCAACTTCAACTTTCTCGCTCGGCAAGTCGGCGATGGCCTGTTGCCAACGCTTCAAGCGACGGCGCGACGCTTCCATGGCGGTACTGATGACGTGGACGGCGGAATCGAGACCTAGCGAAGCACCGATCCGTCCCTGGTCGAGCAGGATCGCAGTAGCCTTGTCGATTGCGTCCCGGCAACCGTCGAGCTGGCTCCGCTCGGTCTCCAGTTTGTCTTCGTGAACTTTCTCTAGGAGCTCGGTGATCCGCTCAATCGCTTGTTGGCGCTTGTGCTCGGCGTGGGCGCTGACTCCGACCGCTACCGCCATGAGAATCAACGGTGCGGCGACGGTGAGCGTCCCCGCGCTTGCCGCTGCGACCCCTGCGGTGGCGGCAGAGCCCGTGGCGGCGCCGGCCGCAGCCGCCTGACGGGTAACAGGTACGAATGTCGCTTGCGCTGCGATGCCAGACGAGTTAGTCAACGCGCTGTGAATGCCGCCAGTGGCTGCCTTTGACGCCATCGGCTTCAGGGCGCCGCTGCTGACTTCTGCGGCGTGTTTAGCCGGAACGACCATCCGGTAAAGGGCTTCCCCCGTCGCGCTCGCGCTGACCGAGGGCGCCGCTTCTGGCGTTTTGCTGATCAACTGGGAGAGGTGTTGGGCGAGCGGGCTCGCGCTATCTAGGTGAATACCGCCGCTGCGGTCAAGATCCTTCGGTAGTGGGTGCACCTCAAGTGTGGCGATCGGTACGTCAGCCATGGCTGCCAGAACGGTGCGGAGTTCCGCCAATCGTTCCGGAGTCATGGTCGCCTCGTCGAGTAACGAAGGGACGGCGACTTCTTGGGTCGCTAACGTCCAAACTGGTGCGAGCGATGTCCTGCCGTCGTCTACCACTGCGATCTGTTCCTCTCGGTGTCATGCTGCGGCGTCGGATCCCGGTGCTGACTTGAGAAGACCATACGGTGGCACGGCGACAGGTTGGGGCGGAACTTTTGCGGGTGAGCGCTTTGATCACTTAGCGGTGCGCATCCAGTGGGCAGCTCTTTCTCGATGCTGTGTACGCCGCGGGCCTAAAGATCCGATGGTTTGCGTCTTTAAAACAAGTGCGGAGCCGAGCAATCTCGGGGGGTTTTTGTCGGTGCCCTCTGTCATCCTGGTCGGCTCGCCTCTGCGGGTACACGACCTGACGGATTGGACTCCTGGATGACCGACTGCCCGAGATTGACGCCCGCCCAAACCCTAGCTGCGCTAATCTTCGCCAGTACGGAACACAGCAAATTGGCGTGCGCGAAGATATTCATGGGGGTCCGCGGCGGTATGTCTGACGTTGTCGCGCGGGGCCCGCGCCGGCCGTCCGGAAAGACGCCACCTGTCCAGAATCCGCAAGCCGCCCCGAATGCCGAGGTGTGAAAAGTGAACAACGTGGACCGTCATCAACTCATTGGCCATACGCTGACCACACTGGCTGCCGGCCTGTCCCCGTTCGTGTCGCAGGTGCTCAACCGCGCCGTTCCGCCCGGTACGGACTGGGCCGAGCTGCTGCGAGCAAAGGATGCGCAAAATGGCCGAGGCGGCGGCGAGTACCGGAGCGGCGACGTCGCTCTCATGCTGCGCGCCATGACCGAGCGGCTCGGCGACCTCGGCTACCCGTTCAACCGCGCGATGCCGCGGCAAGCCGAGATCTACGCCAAGGAGCTGCGCGAGGTCCGCAACAAGTGGGCGCACACCGGTGAGTTCACCGATACCGAAACCTACCGGGCCATCGACTCCGCCGAACTGCTGCTGCGGGCCATCGGTGCCGCCGACGTCGCCGAACGGGTGCACCACCTCAAGGCCGCGGTCGCCCCGATCGCGGCCGCGCCGGCACCGCAGCCCGCGACACCGGCACCCCCGCGGCCCGCACCCGCCACGGCTCCGGCATCGAAACCCGTGCCGCCCGCCGATGCCCCGCGCATCGACATCTCCGTGATCGCCGACCTCAGCTACGCGATGGCGCACTGCCGCATCCCGGTCATCGACCACATCACCGTCGACAACACCGGTGGCGACCGACAGGGCGCCGTCCTCGAAGTCGACGTCGTCAGCGCCGAGGGCTCGCACGGCGGACCCGCCGAGATCCATCTCGACCTGTTGGCGCATCAGCCGACCACGCTGCAGACCGTCGACCTCAAACTCGACCCGGCATCGATGTGGCGCGTCGACGAAGCCCGCCCTGGCGAGATCCGCGTCGTGCTGCGCGACAGCGCCGGCCACGTCCTCGCCGAGGCCGCCAAGGAAGTCACCATCCTGGCGGCCAACCAGTGGAAGGCCACCCCGCCGCAGCTGGCCCTGGAGGTCCTGGCCGCCTACGTCCAACCCAACGCCGCCGCCATCGCTCCGCTGCTGGTCGAGGTCTCCGACCGGCTCGGCGCGGCCACCGGTAACTCCTCGCTCGACGGCTACCAGAGCGAGAACCCGGAACGCGTCGACGCCATCGTCCGCGCGGTCTTCGACGCGGTGAAGGCCCGCGACATCCGCTACGCCGAGCCACCCGCCAGTTGGGGCGACATCGGGCAGAAGGTCCGCACCCCCGCCGAGGTGTTCGACGGCCGCCTCGGCACCTGCCTGGACACCACGCTGACGCTGGCGGCCGTGCTGGAGCAGTGCGGCATCAACTCGACCATCTGGCTGCTGCGTGAGCACGCATTCCTCGGCTACTGGCGCATCGACGGCGCGCTGGCCTCCGTGTCGACCACCGAACCCGCCGAGGTGATCAACCAGGTCGACCTCAAGAGCATCGGGCTCATCGAAACCACCCTGGTGACGCAGTCGGTGCCCGACGCCACCTTCGACGACGCCCGGCGCGCACCGCGCATCCAGCACCTCGCCGAGGACCTGACCAACATCCTCGGCATCACCGATGTGCGACAGGCACGGCGCTCCCGCATCTTTCCGCTGCCCAGCCGCAGCACCGACGCCGACGGTAACGTCGTCATCTCCGAGTACAAGCCCGGCGACGGACCGGTGTTCCAACCGTACGAGGCCACCGAGTCGAAACCGGCGGCCACGGCCGAGGCCGTGCCGGCGCGGGTCCGGCAGTGGAAGAACGCGCTCCTGGATCTGAGCCTGCGCAACAAGCTGATCAACTACACCGACCGCGCCGGGTACCGCCTCGAAGTTCCCGGCCCCGCGCTCGGCCGCTTCGAAGACGCCGTCAACGCCGGCGCGCGGGTCAACCTGCTCGGTTCCGACGAAGTGCAGAACGTCGATGTCGCGCGCGGGATGCGGTTCGGCCGCGACCTGCCCGAGGCCGAACGCGAACTGCTGCTCGCCGACAAACACAGTGCTGCCTACATCGACATCACCGCGGCGTCCTACAAGAACAAGCTGAGATACCTCGCGAACAAAGCGAAGACCATCCGGGAGGAAACCGGCGCCAACAACCTCTACCTGGCGTTCGGGATGCTCAGCTGGCACCTGAACGACCGGCCGCTGCGTTCACCCCTGGTGCTGGTCCCGGTGTCGCTGACCACCACCAACCGCGGCGAACGCTATCTGCTCACCATCGACGACACCGGCGCCTCGACACCGAACTACTGCCTGATCGAGAAGCTACGCACCGCACTCGGGTTGGAGATCCCCGGGCTGGCACAGCCCGATGAGGACGCCTCCGGCATCGACCTGGTGGCCACCTTCGACGCGGTTCGTCGCGCCGTCGCCGAGGCCAAGCTGCCCTTCCTGGTCGAAGACAGTGTGCACCTGTCGATCCTGCAGTTCGCCAAGTTCCCGCTGTGGAAGGACCTCGACGAATCCTGGAAGGCGCTGTCCGGCAACAGCTTGGTGCGCCACCTGCTGGAGAGCCCGCAGAACCCCTTTGTCGACCCGGTCACCGAGCTACCGCGCACCGACCTCAACGAGCTGAGCACCGCGGTGCCGGTGCCCGCCGATGCATCCCAGTTGCGGGCCGTCGCCGACGCCGTCGGCGGGCGGACCTTCGTCCTGGAGGGCCCGCCGGGAACCGGTAAGTCGCAGACCATCACCAACCTGCTGGCCCACGCCATGGCCAGCGGACGCCGCGTCCTGTTCGTCGCCGAGAAACGCGCGGCGCTGGACGTGGTGAAGAAGCGGCTGGAAGGTGTCGGACTGGGGGAGCTGTCGCTGGACATCCACGACAAGTCCGCGCGCCCGGCCGCGGTGCGCGCGCAGATCAAACATGCCCTGGAACTGCGGATGAGCCACGACGCGGATCTGCTGCGCACCAAGCTGCAGGTCGCCGAGTCCAGCCGGCACAGCCTGGCCCGCTACGCCGACCGGCTGCACGAGGCCAACACCGTCGGCCAATCCCTGTACACCGCAAGGTCCTTCGAGCTCGCCGCCGACCAGGACATCGCGCCGCTGGCGGTCCCGCGCAGCCTGATCACCAACGCCGACCCCGCCCTCTTCGACGCGGTGGCGCAGGTCCTGCGCACCCTGCCGGAGAAGTTCGACGACGCCCGCCCGAGCCCGGAGCACCCGTGGGCCTTCATGGACACGATCCCGCCGAGCGGTCTGGATCCCGCACGGATCCACGCCGCCGCGGTCGCCTTCGACACCGCCCTCACCGAGCTGCACCGCTTCGGCATCACCGCCGACGCGCTCGGCCGGTGCCACAGCCCGGAAGCCGTCGACGGTTGGGCGCGGCTGGCCGGGGAACCGCGTTACCCGCTGTCGGACATCGACGCCCTGCACACCGCCGAGTGGCAGACCTACATCGCCGGGATCGAACAGGTCCTCGCGGGCCTGCAGCAGAAGCCGGAGTGGCTGGCGACCGTGACGCCGGCGGCCATGGACCTCGACATCCCGGCCATCCACGCGGCGGCCGTCGCGGCCGACGAATCGGGGATGTTCGGCCGCAAGAAGCGCCGCCGCGCGGTGCTGGCCCAGCTCACCGACGTCCTCGCCGTCGACCCGGCCGAGGTCAAACTCAAGACCCTGTCGGCACTGACCGCGGACCTGCAGACCAGCCACGCCGTGGTCGCCGATCTGCGGCAGCGGGTCGCCGCGCTGCCCGCCGTGCTGTTCGACCGGCCGTGGAACCCGTTCGTGGACGCCGACGCGGCGCACCTGGCGCAGGCGTTGGCGGCGTTGCGCGGCCTCGGCCACAAACTGTCCGCCAACCCGGCCGACCCGCACATCGCCGATCTGCGAAAGTTCTACAGCGACACCGCGACCGGAACGTGCGCGGCCACCCTGCAGGCGCTGGCGACGAGTTGGCGCCAGCTGATCGAGATCACCGGCAGCGCCGCAACCCAAGCCGCTTGGGCCGATGACGCGTCGTTCATCGGGAAGTGGTGGGCGACCCGCGGCACCCGCCGGATCGAGTCGGCGGTGACCATCGAACGGTGGGTCGCCCTGCTGCAGCACATCGACCCCCTGCTGCGCGCCGAGATGCCCGAGGCGCGGCGCGACATCCTGGCCGGCCGGATCGTGGCCGAGGACGCCAGCCTGGCATTCGACCGCGGTGTCGCGGTCGCCTCCGTGGCCGAACGCCTGGAGGCCAGCGGACTGACTGATTTCGATGTCAGCGCGCACGGCAAGGCCATCGACCGGTTCACCACCAGCGCATCGGCGATCCGCGACGAACTGTGCCGGTCGATCCCGGCCCGGCTGTTGGAGGGGCGGACCTTCGACGCGTTCACCGAGAGCGGCCAGATCGGCCTGCTGAAGCGCCAGTTGGACAAGAAGCGCGGCGGCATGAGCGTGCGCGCGTTGATGGAGAACTTCGGCGAGCTGATCACCCAGATCCTGCCCTGCACCCTGATGAGCCCGGATTCGGTGGCCCGGTTCTTCCCGGCGCACCCCGACATCTTCGACATCGTCGTCTTCGACGAGGCGTCCCAGATCCGGGTCGCCGACGCCATCGGCGCGATGGGTCGAGCCAAATCGGTTGTGGTGGTGGGTGACAGCAAGCAGATGCCGCCGACCAGCTTCGCCGAGACCAGCGCGGGCGTGGACGACGGTGAGGAGGACACCAACCCCGAGGTGGTGGCCGATGAAGAATCGATCCTCAGCGAGTGCGTGCAGTCGCTGGTGCCGCAGCAGTGGTTGTCCTGGCACTACCGCAGCCAAGACGAGGCGTTGATCGCGTTCAGCAACATCCACTACTACAACGGGCGGCTGGCGTCCTTCCCGGCGCCGCTGGCGCCCACATCCGGGCACGGCATCTCGCTCATCCGGGTCGATGGCCAGTTCGAACGGTCCGGGCGGGGAAAAACACTGCGCACCAACCGGGTCGAGGCCGAACGCATCGTCGCCGACATCCGCGGTCGCTTCGACGCGTCACCTCACGTTGCGCCGTCCATCGGGGTGATCACCTTCAACGCGCAACAGCGCGACTTCATCGAGAACCTGTTGCGTGACGCCGGTGATGACCGGCTGCTGCAGGCCCTCGACGAGCCGGACGGTCTGTTCGTCAAGAACCTGGAGAACGTGCAGGGCGACGAGCGCGACACCATCCTGTTCTCGGTGGCGTTCAGCAAGAACGACAAGGGCGTGGTGCCGCTCAACTTCGGTCCGCTGTCCCGGCCGGGTGGGGAGCGGCGCCTCAACGTGGCGATCACCCGCGCGCGTCGTGAAGTGGTGTTGTACGCCAGCTTCGACCCCGCGGATCTGCGCGCCGAGGAAACCACCCAGGTCGGCACCAAGCATCTGCGCGCCTACCTGGATCTGGCGCACCGCGGTGTGGACACCATCACCCAGGGTGGTCGCCGCAATGCGGTGATCGATCGGCACCGCGACGACATCGCTGCGGCGCTGCGGACCGAAGGGTTCGCCGTGCAGGCGGATATCGGGCTGTCGGACTTCCGTGTCGACCTGGTGATCGCGGACCCGCAGGAACCCGATCACCCGTTGGTGGCGGTACTGCTGGACGGCCCGGAATGGTTCGGACGCCGGACCGTCGCTGACCGCGATGGCCTGCCGGTCGAGGTGCTCTCCAAACTGCTGCATTGGCCCGGGGTGGAGCGGGTGTGGCTGCCGGAATGGCTGGGAGATCGCGACGCGACGGTCGCACGGCTGCGGGAGTCGGTGGCGGCGGCGAAGCAGCGCAGGTTGGAACCGCCGGCCGAGGAGGTCCCGGTTCCGCCACCGGTGGTGCAACCGGTGATGGAGGAGACCCTGGCCTTCCGGTCGGCGCCCGCGGCGTCGACGCCGCGGGCGCCGCGGCGACACGCCCACCTCACCGACTTCAGTCCGTGGAATTCGGTGGTGATCGGCAGCATCAGCGTGCTCGACGAGATTCACACCAGCTACAACCGAGCGCATGTGGTGAAGATCGTCGAGTCGATCATCGACGCCGAGGGACCCGTGCACCGGGATCGGCTGGCCAAATTGGTGGCCGGTGCATTCAGCTTGGGCAAGGTCAGTGAATCGCGTAAGCGTGCGATTCAGCAGGTGGTTCCGGCCGAGTATTCGCGAGCCGACGACCGAGAGTTCTACTGGCCCAACGGTGTGCACCCTGGCACCTGGCGAACGGTGCGGACCTCCAACCGAGGAGAGGGGCGCCCGATCGGTGAGATCAGCCTGGTCGAGATCGGTAATGCGATGCGTGTCGCGGCAGAGCAGACCGGTGGCAGTGCCGTTGATGACCTCAAACGTGAGGCGATGAACCTGCTCGGCATGACGCGAATGGGGTCCGCCGTCACCTTGAGACTCGACCAAGCTCTGGAGCGGGCGCTGGCCGTCGGGGTGCTGAGGCAACAGCCATCAGGGATCTTTGTGGTCGGATCTGCATGAGCCCAGCCGAATTCGACGACGCGCTGTTCCACCAGGTCACGCAGGCGGTGGGCCCCGGCACGGCGATCCTGACGCTGTCGACCAAGAACCTCAACAGGGTTACCGCGGTGGACCGCCAGGGCGTGTGGGTGGAGACCGAACGCTCGATGGGTCTGGGATCGGGGCCGCAGCTGGTACCGGCGTGGATGATCGCCGTGGCCTGGGAGCGGTTGTGTGACAAGGGGGAGTTGAGTCAGCAGGACCTGCTCAATGAGCTGAACGTGAAGCGATCGGCGTTCGTGTGTGCGCTGCTGGCCAAGTTTCCGGAGGTGCGTATCAGGTCGACGCGGCCGACGGTGCTTGAACTACAGGGGGAGTAGCGACGTGCCGGGTGAGTATCTGTTGTGGAACGAGCAGCGCGGCGACTGGTGCAACTACGACATCGTGGGGGAGAGCTTCTACGGCGCGAACATCCAATCACTTCTCCCCGACGGATGGACAGGTGACGGCGTCGAAGTGCGGCGCAACTTCGAGCTGATTCCCGAGCCGGATAACCCCCACGATGAGTGGGCGATTTCGGTGCGGGCCGACGGACAGACCGTTGGATATCTGTGCAGGGAAGATGCTCCCCATTGGGCGAACGTCGTTCGACGCGTTGTCGCCTCCGGGCTGGTGCCCGTCGTTCCCGGACGAATCTACGCATACGAAGCCACCGACTGGGATGCGTGGGATGGCGAGAACGACCCGCCGAAGGACCTCGCGGCCCGAGTGCAGCTCAAGCTTGGTGATCCGCACGGTGCACTGCCTCTCAACGTCCCGCCGTCAGTTCCCTACACGCTGATTCCGCGGTCAGCGATCGTCCAGGTCACCAAGGAGGACGAGCATTCGGACGTCCTGCTGAGGTTTGTCCCGGCGGCCGGCTACGGGGCATTGTTCGTGACCCTGCACGAATGCTCCACGGGGCGACCCGGATCTGCCAAGCAGGTGGTCGAGATCCGCATCGACGACGAGCGCATCGGACAGTTGACGCCGCAGATGAGTCAGCGGTTCCTCCCGATGATCCGCCATCTCGACGCTCGGGGACTTGTGACTGCCTGCTGGGGCGACATCAAGGGGTCGGCTGTCGCCGCCGAGGTACGGATCGATGGAATCAAGGCCAACGAAGCCGATGCCAGCGTCCTCGACGGTGATCCGGTGACCCTCCCGGCCCTGGTTGGGTTTCAGGACGATCCGCTTGGGTACGACCTCTCCCCTGGGGTGGTCGGGACGACGCAGCCCGATCGTCGGCATACGTACGCATCTGAACGCTCAGTCTCCGCTACTGCGGCGCCGCCGCCGTTGCCGCCCGCCGCGTGGTACGACGATCCGTCCGATCCCAGCATGTTCCGCTACTGGGACGGGCTGCGGTGGACGGCACACGTTGCGCCGAAGGTTCGATAACCGGCATCGCTGGAATTGACGGCAGATTCAGAACTCGTCACCGCGCGGCTGCTGAAGTGCCTGGATCGTGACCTGGTGAAATTCATCCCTGGCCAGCATCTCGCACGATGATAAGATTGCCTTATGACGCTGGTTGCGGAGTACCTGGCTGCTCGTCGCGAGGAGGACGCTGCGCGATTGCGACGTGTCCTTGCGCTGCGGGCGATGGTTGCAGCCGGAATGCCGCAGCGGCAGATCGCCGCGGCGCTGGGCATCAGTCAACCCGCCGTGAGCCAGCAACTCAGGTTCGCTCCGGAGCTTGCCGAGGTCCATCCGGCTGACCTGCTGAACGCAGCGACACCGATTCTCAAGGTGCTGGCTGCCGACCGTGGGTACCAACGGCTGGCTGTCTTCGGCTCGGTGGCGCGAGGCACCGCTCGACCAGGATCCGATATCGACTTGATCGTTGAAGCGCCCGAAGGGACGTCCTCTTTCGGGTTTCTTCAATTCAAACAACTCATCGAACAGGTGCTCGGCCGCGAGATCGACTTGGTCGAGTACGGAGGCCTGAAGCCCAACCTGGATGACGATATCCGTCGAGAAATGGTGCCCCTCTGATGGACCGGAAAGCAGCCAAGGAGTTGCTGCACATCCAGGGATGGCTCGTGGCGGCGATCGTTGGAGAGATACTTCGCCGATGCCGAAGTTGCCTTGGCGGACGAGGGCGACTGATCTCCAAAGGTTCGTATCCTCAGCGAATCTCATTGACTGCGGCAGATCGAGTCAGTCGTCTGCCAACTCCGACCTCTGATCCGCACTGAACGCCGGCATCGCCGCGTCCGCGTCGTCGAGCCGGGCGGTGCGGTAGGAGCGCACATTGTTGGATGCCGCCATCATTGCCTCCCGCGACTTGCCGCGGGCGTAGCTGACGGACTGTTCGGCCCGAACACCGAGCCCCTTACCGACCTCGACGGCGTCCTGATCCGCGCCCATATACAGGAATTCCCAACCGCTTTCGTTGGTCTGCTGTTCGACGAGCGACTTGATGGCCGGCCGGCTCCATTCCCGGCTGGCGTTCTCCAGGCCGTCGGTCATGATGGCCACGATGACGGTGCCCGGCTTGTTCTCCTCGCTGAGCGCCTCGATCTCGGCGGCGGTGTCGGTGATGAGCTTGCCCATCGAGTCCAGCAGCGCGGTGCTGTTGCGCGGGTTCAAAACCAACGGCGGCACGTCACTGAGCGGGATGGAGCGGTAGACGACCTCGTACTCGTTGTCGAATTGCGCAAGCGTCACCAGACATTCACCGTCGCCGGCGCGCTGTTCGGTGAGGAACGCGTCGAAGCCGCCGACGACGTCGGACTTGATCGACTGCATCGACCCGGATCGGTCGAGCAGGAAGGCGATGAGGGTGAGGTTAGGGTTCGACATGGTGCCTTCTTTCGGTAGTTGTCTATCGGGGCTTGGTGTTGCGGCGCGGTTTGAATCGCATCGGTTCGGGGGCGGGGGTCGGCGGCAGCGGGTTGCCGGCGTGTTTGTCGTTGCGGGCGCGTCTGACGTCTTCGGCGGTGATCCGTTCACCGGTGCTGACATAGGGGTGGAGGCGCGGTGTCTTGGCCAACCGAGGACCGACCGCGTTCTCGGTGAGGCCGGCACTTTTCCCGGCCGCCGCGATCGACATCTCGTCGTCGACGACGGCACGGGCCAACTGCTCGTCGAGAAGCCGGCTGACCTCGGTGAGGACGGACCGGAGATGTTGGAGGGCTTGATCGGCGGATGCAGCGCTCTCGGCGTGGGCGAGATCTGCGCGGATGCGTTCGTACTGGCTGGGCATGGACAACCATACCGCATAAACTGAGGAGTCCGCAATAACTGCGGATCAATGTCGGCATGTTCAGCTCACCATCGCCACCAGGGCCGAATGATCGGTTTCGCCCGACAGTCGCGGCAGATGGTCGAACTCGCACCACCGGATCCGCTCCGCGAGATCCGGGCATGCATAGATGTAGTCCAGCCGGAACCCATTGTCCCCGGGGCGGCTGAACCAGGAGTACTCCCGCACCTCGGGGTGCAGGGACCGCCACACATCGGTGTATCCGGTCGCGACCAACCGGCCGGGCATCTCGGGACCGATGAACTTCGTCCCGCCGGGATCCTTGTCCAAATCGTTGGTGCCGGTGTTGAAGTCACCGACCAGCAGATCGATGTCGGCCCGGCGGGCACCGTCGATCAGCGCCTCCCAGTACGGCAGTTTCGCCGCATCCTGCGGCATGTACACGCCGCACACATACGCACCGTCGATCTCGGCGCACCACAGGTGCCGCGGGTCGAGTGACTCGTCGAACGCCCAGGACCGTTCGATGCCACCCCGCGCCGCGATGAGCACAGTGTTCGCCGTCGGCCCGACCGCCGGATGCGAGGTGTCGTAGCCGGCCTCCGCGAGCCGCGCCGTCAACCGAGTACCGGCCGCGTTGGCGCGAAACTCGGTCACCACGAGGATGTCGGCGCGGTAGCCGATCAGCCGGACCGCCAGCGCGTCCGCGGACTTGGTGCCGCCGTGCCGGAGGTTGAGTGTCACGAGCCCGGTGCTCATCGAAGATCCTCTCGCTCGGCGTGGAATCTCCAGCGAGCCGCTCAGTATGAGGGCGGCCACCGACAAGTCGATGCCGACCGCCCGGGACCTTGGCGCGCAAGCCCGAGCGTGTCGGTGGCACCTGTCATTCTGTCCGGCTGGCCTGAGCACACCCGGTGTGGCCGTAGACGAATGGGGAGAAACGCGATGAGCGACCGTCAGCCCAGCGTGGGTGCGGCCTTGTTTTGGCTGATCTTCGGCATCTTGTTTCTAATCTCGCTCATCCCGAAGCCGGTGTGGATCGCACTCGGCATCTGCGCGGGCATCGCCGTCGTGGTGTGGATCGTCTACGCCATAGTCCAGGGCATCGAAAAGGACCGCATCGAGGCCGGGAAGCGCGCGCAAGCGGAGAAGGCGGCGCGGGCCGCGGCCGCCCAACGGGAACGCGAGGAGCGGGCCCGCAAGGAGAAGCAACACCGCATCGACACGCTCGGTAAGTCGAACGCTTCCCTGGTAGAGGAGGCGCTCGCCGCGGCCCAGCAGGTCGCCGCCTCCGAGGCCGCCCGCGCCGGCTGGTTGGGCGACGTCGACTTCAGCCCCGACATCAAGGCGATCACCGACGGCTTCGCAAAAGCACACGCCTTGGGTGCCGTGACCGGCAAGCTGGCCGCGTTGGACAAGCCCAGTGCCGATGATCGCCGGATTCTGGCCGAGGCGAGGACGACCGTCGCGAACCTGGAATGTGCCGCGATCGAGCGGGTGGAGTTGATCGCCAGTTGCGCCATCGAGGCGAGACACATCGATGCCTCGCTGCGCGCCGAACGCCATGACGCCAAGGTCGCCGAGCAGCGCGCCGAATTGCATGCGAAGCTCAGCGCCATGCTCTACGGCATCGAGGCCGCACCCCAGACCACGCCGACGAGCTCCGCGGTCGATGCGGTGATGGCGCGCGTGCAGGCGTACCGGGAGATCAAGCAGCAGATCGATTGGGCCCGATCCGGCGGAAGCTGACGAAGCGACACTTGGTGCCGCAGAACCCGTGCCCGGGCAATCGATCGTTAGGCTGCTTCCAACCGCCGCAACGCTTCCCGGTACGCCGGGTTCGGGTTCGCCTCCGGCGGCACCGCCAACACCTCGCCCAGGGCGGCACGAGCGCCGCGGCGTGCGCCATACAGCGCGGCCACCGTGGGGGTGCGGCTGTACGCCTCCACGCCGGATCCCGATCGCCTTTTAGGGGACGGCTTCACGCTGCGTGACCTCCGCCTGGTGCACGAAGCGATCCTGGGTCAGGAGCTGCAGCGCGACACCTTCCGGCGCGCCATGGAACCGCATCTGGAGCCCACCGGGGAGCGGGTGGCCGCCGGCCGGGGGCGGCCGGCGGAGCTGTTCCGCCGCGCCTGAACGGGTGTGTCCTCGCTCCGTGTAGCAACTCTGACGATCGCTGAATTGTCAGACCCTGCTGGGATAATTCTGCTATGGAGCGAACAATTCACCACCGACTTCACCTCGTGGAAGCAGCCGACTGGAAGGACGGTGTCATCACCCTGCTCGAGCCGGATTCGCCGTATCGGCCGTGGCGGTACGCCTTCGGTGATTCCCGTCCCGGTGACTACTCCGTCATGGTGCTCGGCACCGATCCGGTGTCGGTGCTGACGCTGCTCGGGCGTATCGACCACGAGGGCGGTCTGGGTGGGGCGCTGTTCAACGACCACTGGGTCGGCAGCTCGAACCTCGTCGACCTGGCCACCCTGGCGATGGTGCTCGACCTGGATGACGCGTTCACCACCTGGCGGTTCACCGACGACGATGCCGAGCGGGTCATCCTTGCGCTGCACGAGAGCCGGGCGCGGGGCGGCCCGTTCCTGCGCTGGGGACACTCGTCGGTCTCCGCGGCACGGATCTTGTTGAATTTCAACGGTAAATGCGATTCGTGTGACGAAGAAATCGACCTGCGCGGCATCGATGCCCGCGATCGGATGCATATCCACACCGCGGACCCGTTGCCGCGCCCGACGCCGCACTCACCGATCCGGCCGGTGGACCACCCCGGTCGGTATCGACCGTACCGGGCGTCGCTGCGCGACGAGGTCCGCGACTGGCCTGCGGTGCTGTGTCGTCGCTGTCACGTCCGGATGCGCAACGGGAACTTCTCGTCCTTCATCGACTTCCGGTTCGCCCAGCACCCCGAGTGCCGGGAGTGCGGCGGAGCGCGAACCCAGCGGATCGCGTACGGGGAGCCGGTTTCTCCCGACTACTTCGGGCCGTGGGTGTATCTCGGTGGCTGCGTCGAAGGGGCTGACGACTGGCACTGCGACAACTGCGAGCATGAATGGTCGTGACGGCGCTGGCTGCAGCTCAGTCCGGCATGCGAATCCCCAGAATCAGACTGAGCGAGCGCTCGATCTGGCGCATGGTCTCGGGGGTGAGCGTGCCGAGTCGTTTCAACAACCGGGTGCGTGCGACGGACCGGATGCTGCGGCAAACAGCCACACTTGCGGTGTCTACGCCTTCATCGGGTGAGATTGGCGGTCGCAGTGGGGTTCCCGCGCGCGAACTCGATACGGGAATGACAACGATGAGTTCGTCCTCGACCCCGGTTAGTAGGTCGTCGACGGAGATGACCACGGCGGGTCGATGTTTGCCGGGCTCTCCATTGCGTGCGGCACCGAGCGCAACGAGCCACAGGTCACCGCGCCGCGGTTCAGGCGATTCCGTCATCGACCGTGTCGCTCCAGTCGCCGTCCTCGCCGCGTGCGTTGGGGGCGCTCGCTTCGGCCCGTGTGGCCTCGCGTTCGGCGCTGAAGGCTGCCTCCTGCTCTGCGCGTGCGGCCAGCTCCGTGAGTAGCGCGGCAATGGATATGCCTCGCTCCCGGGCCTGGGCGGCGAGGCGGTCGCGCGTCGGCGCGGGGACCCGGATAGTCGCCGTTGGTGTAGACATGTAGTGAGCCTACCCCTGGCGCCAGATATCGGCGCCTAGATGTGGGCCGATCGTGCGATGTGAGCGCTCGCCGCGAGGAGGACCTCGCGCGGTTGCGGCGCCTCCTCGAACTCATCGTTGCCTGGCGCGGTACCTGTGGCGGCCTGTATGACGCCTGTGGACGGACATCGGTGTTGGTGGGCGTATACGACGACCATCGGCAAGTGCAGCGGATATGCAGAAGATCGAGGTTCGGCACGGCGATGCCGCGTCTCACACCTTGAGTGCGGAGACCAGCGCGGCGTCGAGGATCTTGCTGTCACGGGTCGCGATGGTCAGGTTTCGGCGAAGCGCCTGGGCGACCAGCGCCCGGTCGAAGGGACCTCTGCGTGGCCAAGGGAGGCGCCTGGCGAGAATTGCATCACCTGATTCGATGGGTAGTTCCTCGGCACTCATGCCGGCGATGACGTCTGACCAGGCCGACAACAGCGCCAAGCCGTCGAGTCGGCCGATCCGGGTCTTGATGGCGATCTCCCAGGCGGATGCGGCGCTGACCCATACGCGGGTATCTGGGTCCAGGAGTACATTCATCGCTCCTCGGCGGCATCCCAATTCGTGACTTCCGACTCAGACAGGGGCTCGTCGAAATCGTTGGGCACAAACAGATTCGGTAGCTGTCCGAACGTTCTCGGGGTCGGCTGTACCGGAACGAGCCTTGCGACCGGTCTCCCGTGTCTGGTGATCGTCACCGACGCGCCAGGGCGCTCGACCTCGGCCAAGAGGTGGTTCAGCTGCTTCTTGGCTTGCGTGCGGTGACGGTGCTGTCCATGCGCCACGATAGGACCAATTGAGCTGTTCGCGCCAACCGATTAGCGACGTGGTCGTTTTGGTCGTAGTGCTGCTCGCGCCAACGCTGCCGCGGCCGGGCTCACCCAGTTGTGTTCGGCGAACTTTCGCGGCCGGTTGCAGATGTTCCGGAGCACCCCGCCGACCGCTAACCGGGCTATTTCGTAGGTCTCGACGCCCCGGCCGTCCGCGGTTCGCCAGCCGAGGTCGGTCAGCGCTTCCGCGATCTCGCCGATGCGCACCCACGAATCCTCGGACCCGCCGGCCTGCGCCAGGAACAACAGCGTGGCGTGACACTCGAATGTGTGTGGGTCGCTGGGGACCAACCGCGACGCCAGATGCTGCAACAGCACCACCGGATCCCGCTGCGCCGCGGCCCCGGCCTTGGTCAGTACCAGCGATCCCTTGTATTTGCGCAGCAATCCCATCGTCTGGAGTGACTGTCGAAAAGCCAGCAGCGGAAGGCAGTTCACCTCTCGGTTGTTCTTGCCGATCCAATCGGCCATTTCCGGAACAGTTTCGGACGCCGCGGTCACGTCGGCGGGTTTCAGGTAGCCCGCCGAGGTCAACGGAATCCCGCCGTCAGCCGCGCGGTTCAGAAACCACCGGACTGGGGCGAGGTTCGCCCGGAGGTCGGCGTCACCGACTGTTGTGGGGGCGGAGCCCAATCGAGCCACGCTGATGCTGCCGAGGCCATTCGGCAGCCGACTGAGCAGTGCAACGAGCCGAGAATCCACGCCGACGGTGAGCGCGACAAACAGGGGGCTGCGCAGTGCATCGTTGATCTCGTCGACTTCGAAAACGGTGTCAGGCGATGGGGTATCGACAAACCCCCGGCTGTCCTCCGGCGGCGCTGCCCTCTGGCCGTCGATGACCGCCGCCGCAGGAGAGTCGTCCAGTGCTGTCGTGACCTGCTCGAGTGTGAACGTCAATTCCCAGAAGTCGCCGTAGTCGTACACGTATGCGAGTCGGTCGCCGGGGCGATGCAAAGCGGCGTTCAGCGGCGTCTGCGATGCCGGCGCGCCCTGGTCTTCGCCTTCGGCGATGTCCTCATCGCAGAGATAGCGTTGGCTGCCGTCATCGAACGGGCCACCGCCCGTAGCGAATCGGTACAGGTGGCGGTTCTCCCATTCGAACGCCGCTTGCACCACCAGATGTACCACGTCCAACGGCAGATCTGCACGCAGATCCAGCCGCCGCCAGATGGGCGGTGTGGCGCCGTCGAGGTCGACCCGCACCCGGTAGATCGCCGTCAACTTGTCGTCCCTTCCAGCCACACCGGCGCGAACGCCAGATCCCACCGCACACTCGACTTGTAGCCCGCCCAGGTCGCGACTCCCGGAGGCTGCCCGCGATAGATACCGCGCGCGGCGGCCTGCACCCGTTGGTACTCGGTGGGCCACCGGATTTGATCGGCGATCTGCTCCAGAGCGTCTCGGTCGCGACCGAGCACCCGGTCCACGATGTCGACGGCGGGCAGCGCATGCCGCTTGTCGGTGTTACACCGTGCACAGGCCAGCACCAGATTCGCCAGACCGTCGATCCCGACCAGCGACCACGGCAGCACGTGGTCGATCGGGTTGTCCACGGGCAGCCGAGCGCGACAGTAGAAGCAGTGCGGACCGAACGCCTCCTTGAACGGTCCCCGTACCGCGGCCAGTGCTGTGCGGTCCCGCCCGAACAGATGCCCGGCGATATCGGGTACGTCGGCGTGCAGGAACTTGTTCATCCGGCGTACATCGTCGACCCACATGATCTCCAGCGCGGGTTTGAGCAGCCCGGCCAGTCGGGCCAAGCCCGCCGCGACGCCGGGCAGCAGGTCGATCGCGTCACCGCGGGCACGCAACGCCGAACGCGAGATACCCGAGTGCAGAAACGAATCGTCGTACAGAAAGCGGTCACCGGTCTGCGCTCCCGGTACCCGCTGCAACCGGAAGAGTGGCTGCTGCGCCAGGCACAACGTGATCTCGTCGATCGCCGTCTCATAGGCCGGGGGCGCACTGTTCATGGCGGCGGCAAGAGACCGCGCCGGCCCCGCCGCAGATCGGAACGCCGTGACGGCTCGGGGGATTCGCGCGCGTTCACCCGTGGACTGCCGGAGCTCATGGCCCTCGAACGGCCGAACCTGACGCCAATACAGTTCCAGCACGCGGTGCGCCAGATCGGGGATCGGCACCGTCCGCGCAGCGGCCGGATCGTCCGGTAGGTGCTCGATGCAGTGATCGATCAGTGCCATCAGTGTCGCCAGTTTGTACGTCGCGGTCCGCAACCCGGTCTCCAGGACTGCGACCACGCGCTGACCCAACAGCAGCGGATCGACGGCGTCGGGCATGTGCCCTTGTTACCACCTGTGCGCAGTCTCAACCCGGATTTGTCGGTGCCCTCTGTCATTCTGTCCGGCTCGCTTGAGCACAGAGCGAATGACGGAGGACACCATGACCACGACCCCCGGTCGGCACCCGCATCCGGCCGGTCAGCCCGGCCGGCCCTACCGCGACGGGCAGTTACAGCACGCCGACCGCGGCCAGTACCCACCGGACGCCGCGTGATGGTCCCGCTGCCACGAGCCCGACCCAAACCGGTCGACCTCGTCTACGCACGCCCGCGCCCACCCGAGACGATCGCGATCGCCGTTGCCGCCGCCGATTTCGGATATCGCTACGCCGCCGTCGGGGAGCTTCGGTGTTGGTCCGGCTTCGTCGCCACGACCGGCAAGGACACCGCGTTGCTGGACGCCATCGACCGGATCCGCTCCGAGCACGGAAAGCACCTGCGGATGCGGTTCCTGGTCAACCTGCCCACCACCAGCCCGGTGTGGGGCCGTGCCCACAGCATCTGGTGGATCGAGCGTCCCGACACCGCCGATCAACACCTGTTCGACGCCGCGGTGGAGCAACTGCGCCAAGCTCCGCCCGCGCCCGCGGCGCCGTTGACCGTCGACCTGGAGCCGGTCACGGTGGCCACCGACGGATCCGTGCGTGGTGAGCACGCCGGTTTCGCGTGGTTGACCTGCACCGCGTATTACGGGATGGCCGGGTACCGGTCTGTACCGAAAATCGTTGGCAAGCAACCGGTCCTCGTCGCCGAACTGCTCGCGATCGGTGACGCCGTCCGCGAGCTGACCCGGCGCCACCTGTCGATCGTGTCCGACAGCCAGGATGCCGTCGCCGTGGTGCAGCGGTGGAAGCGCGGTCACGACGTGATGCCCATCGACTATCCGGCCGGTGGCTTCTTGCAGGCCGCGCGCCAACAGATCCGTGCCGAACGCGACCGGATCGACGTGCGGTGGGCGCCCGGCCACCGCGGCGAACCGCTGAACGAGGGCGCCGACACCCTGGCGCGGCTGGCGTCGCGGTACCGGCGAGGTGACCGTGACCTCGACGTCGGCGAGTACGGTCGCCGGGCCCAGGGCATCGCTGAGGGTTTTGCGGCGGAGTTTCGGCGGACCACACCTATTTTTCTCCCGCACCGCCGTTCCGCCCGTGACCCGCACCGACGCCGAGATCACCCCCTCACGCAGCAAACGACCCCAGATTGACCCCCCACCAAACCGGGTACGCGCCCCAGCATGGATGTGTACAACGTCGCCTTCGAATGGACCGACACCAGCAAGCACTGGCTGCTCGAGGTGCCGATCAGAGTCGTCGCGTACCTGGTCATCGCGCTGGTGGCGCGCTACCTGATCCACCGGGCCATCGACCGCGCCACCACCGGGCGCAGGCCCAAGATCGTCGACGAAGCCCAGCCCACCGCCGACGAATCCCGAACCAAGATCCCGCCGCTGCTGCGCGCCCTGCGTGAGCGCGCGGGCTCGGTCAGCGCGGCCAAGGTCGCTGCGCGGCGTCAACAACGCGCCCAGACCATCGGCTCGGTGCTCAAATCCACCGTCTCGATCGTGCTGCTGATCTGGGTGGCACTGACCATCCTCAACGTGCTCGGCGTCAACATCGCCCCGTTCATCGCCTCCGCCGGCGTCGTCGGGCTGGCCATCGGCTTCGGTGCGCAGAATCTGGTCCGCGACTTCGTCACCGGCGTCTTCATGCTGCTCGAAGACCAGTACGGCGTCGGCGACACCGTGGATCTGGGCGAGGCCACCGGCGAGGTCGAGTCCGTCGGGCTGCGCATCACCACGGTCCGCGATATCGACGGCACCCTCTGGTACGTCCGCAACGGTGAGATCGCCCGGGTCGGCAACATGAGCCAGGACTACGCCGTCGCCCGCGTCGAGCTCCCCGTCGCCCTGACCGTCGACCTCGCCCGCGCCGAACAGGTCGCCCTGGAAGCCGCCGAGCAGGCCATCAAGGACCCGGCCGTGGCGGCCAAGGTGATCGGTGAACCCGAAATGCTCGGCGTACAGGAACTTTCACCCGACCGGGTCACCCTGCGGATGACGATCAAGACCCGGCCCAACGCCCAATGGTCGGTGCAGCGACGGTTGCGCCGCGAGATCCTCAAGGCCTACGACGAACACGACATCGACCTTCCCTATCCGACCGGCCGGGTGCCGGTCACCGTCGGCGAGCAGGCAGGGGAGTAGCGCCCAAAGCGCATACTGGCCCGATGCCGGACATCACCGCCGTGCACGGCGACATCACCAGGCAGAACGTCGACGCCATCGTCAACGCCGCGAACAGCCGGATGCGCGGCGGCGGGGGCGTCGACGGCGCCATCCACCGGGCCGGCGGGCCCGCGGTACTCGAAGACTGCATCCGGCGGTTCCCCGACGGTCTGGCCACCGGTGACGCCGGCTGGACCACCGCCGGCAACCTGCCCGCCCGCTGGATCGTGCACACCGTCGGACCCAACTACACCGCCGGCCAGCGCGACCGTGCCCTGCTGGAATCCTGCTACCGCCGCTCCCTACAGGTCGCCGACGAACTGGGGGCAGCCAGCATGGCGTTCCCTCTGATCAGCGCCGGTATCTACGGTTGGCCACGAGATGACGCCATCGCCGCGGCCATCGACACCATCGCGGCCACCGACACCCGGGTCGCACAGGTCCGCATCGTCGCCTTCGACGCCCCCGCCTTCGAAGCGGTCCGTACCTACCTGGATTCGTAGACCCGCCCGCTGGGTAATCTCGAATGCAAGTGTCAATGGATCGAGGGGGTCATCATGAGCCTCGTACTGGGCCTTTCGGTGACCTCGAAAGACATCCACGGGGAATTGGTCGACGGGGTGACCGGCGAAGGGGACCACCTCGACCGCGCCGTGCTCGACGTCGACCACATCGGGGACTTCCTGGCCGAGATCCCGGCCGACGCGGATCTGCACGCCATCGGCCTGACCTGGTCGCATGACGCCGAAACCGAGGCCATCAAGGTCCGCGAGGCCCTCGACGTCTATGCCGGCGGGGCGCCCGTCGTCCCGGTCCGCGACGTCGACGCCGCCGAGGCCCTGGCCCGCGGCATCGCCGAGAAGGCCGGCCAGGATTTCCTCATCGTGGTCGTGGTCGAACCCGACAACGCGGTGGTCGCCACCATCGACGGGTTCCACATCGCCGTGGAGAGCATCGACCACGCCGACACCGCCACCCTCACCGACCGGGTGCGTGCCCTCGTGCACGCCGCCCGGCCCAGCCCCGACGCGGTCTACGTGCTCGGCTCGGAGAACCCCAACGCGCTGGTCGCCGCGATCCAGCAGGAGACCGACCGCCCCGTCGTCACCGCCACCGAGGCCGACTTCGCGCTCACCCGCGGCGCCGCGCTGGCCTCCGCGCACACCGCCAACATCCCGGCGGTGCCCGCCCCGCACCACCACGTCTCGCGCGTCCGCGTGCTCACGGCCGCGTTGGGTGTGGCGGCCGTGGTGTTCGTGGTCTCCGTGTCGCTCGCCCTGACCGCGTACGGGGCACCGGCCGAGCAGCAGCAGCAGCCGGTCCGTCCGGTCGCGGTCGAGTCCGCCCCGGTGCCCCAGCAGCCGGTCGCCGAGACACCGCTACCGAAAACCCCACCCGTGCAAGCGAAAACGATCAACATCGTGCCGGCCGCGCCCGCACCACCGCCGCAGGCACCTGCGCCGCCGCGGCTGCGCGACCGGATCCTCGACAAGGTCCCGTTCGCCGACCGATTCCGGTAGGCCGGCGCTTGGTCGAATCGACTCCGAGCAGAGCACATGCCGTTACCCACCGGAGCCGCGCACCGGGCTACCATGGACACAGCGATCGGAGTCCCGATCAAACCGGCCCTCGCCGAACCATATTGGAGTTGTGTTGACCTCTGTTCGTCGTGCCTGTTTGGCGATCGTATTTGCCGTGCTGGCCGTGGCGGGCGGGGTCGTCCTGACCGTGCTGCCCGGCTGCACCGGGCACTGCCAGACGTTGACCGCGACGACGCAGGAGCTGCCGCAGGCCTCACCGATCGAGCCGCCCCGGATCACGATCAACCCCGGACCTCGCGCCGAGGTGGAGCCCGTCGGCGAGGTCTCGGTCACCGCCCAGAGCGGCACCCTCGCCGGTGTCACCCTCGTCAACGACGCGGGTAAGGAGATCCCCGGGGTGCTCGCCGAGGGCGGCACCTCCTGGACGCCGGCGGTGCCGCTGGGCTACGGCCGCAGCTACACCCTGACCGTGCACGGACGCGGTCCCGGCGGCATGCCGACCCGGGAGAGCTCGACCTTCACCACCGTGGACCCGGCCTACCAGGCCCGGGTGTACCTCAACAGCACCGCCTACGCCCCGTTGCAGGAAGGCGCCACCTACGGCATCGGCATGGTGGTGGTCGCGCGGTTCGACCAGACCATCACCGACAAGGCCACCGCCGAACGGCGCATGACGGTGACCACCGAGCCCAAGACCGTCGGCTCCTGGAACTGGATCGACGACCAGACCGCGCACTGGCGCCCGGAGAAGTACTACGCCCCCGGCACCAAGGTCACCGTCGACGCCGGCATCTACGGCACCCGCCTCGGCGAGGACCTCTACGGCGCGCAGGACGAGAAGGTGTCGTTCACCATCGGCGACGCGCACGTCTCGATCGCCGATGACGCCACCAAACAGGTCAGCGTCTACGAGAACGGCAAGCTGGTCCGCACCATGCCGACCTCGATGGGCATGGGGGGCAGCGAGACCATCGGCAACACCACGCTGAGCTTCTGGACTCCGCGCGGGGTCTACACCGTGATGGACAAGGCCAACCCGGTGATCATGGATTCCTCCACCTACGGTCTGCCGGTCGGCTCCCGGCTCGGCTACCGCAACACCATCCCGTGGGCCACCCGCATCAGCATGGACGGCATCTATCTACACCAGCTCAACGACACCATCTGGGCGCAGGGCAACACCAACGTCAGCCACGGCTGCCTGAACCTCAGCGGCGAGAACGCCGAGTGGTTCTACCACTTCTCGCGGCCCGGTGACATCGTCGAGATCCGCAACACCGGCGGCGAACCGCTGGCCCCGACCAACAACGGGGACTGGAGCGTGCCCTGGGCGCAGTGGCGCCAGGGCAGCGCGCTGAAGTAGCGGCCCGGATCGGGCCGGGTTTCAGTCGGCGGTGGCCACCAGCGAGCGCAGCTTGATCTCCGGGTGGTCGCGCTGGAAGCCCTGCAGCCGCCACGGTGTGGAGAACAGCACCAGCAGCACCCCGTCGCTGCGGGTCAGCACCTCGGCGGACACCTGCTTGTTCATGAACTCCGCGTCCTCGGGCTCCACGATCCGCGCGATCTGGTACGGCAGTGGCTCCATGGTGATGGCCGCGCCGATCTCGGTTTCCATCCGGTGCGCGGCCACCTCGAACTGCATCGGCCCGACGGCGGCGAACACCGGTGCCTGCTCGCCACGCTTGTCCGAACGCAGCACCTGCACCACGCCCTCCTGGTCGAGCTGTTCGATGCCCTTGCGGAACTGCTTGTGCTTGCTGGGATCCTTGCCGCGCACCACCGCGAAATGCTCGGGGGAGAAGCTGGGGATCGGCGGAAACGTCACCGGCACATCGCGATACAGGGTGTCCCCGGGACGCAGCGCCGCCGCATTGGCCAGGCCGATCACGTCACCGGGCCAGGCGTCGTCCAGGGTGGAGCGCTCGCGGCCGAACACGGACTGGGCGTACTTGGTGACGAACGGCTTGCCGGTGCCGGCGTGGGTCAGCACATCGCCGCGCTCGAAGGTGCCCGAGCACACCCGGGCGTAGGCGATCCGGTCCCGGTGCGAGGAGTCCATCCCGGCCTGCACCTTGAACACGAACGCGCTGAACGGTGCATCGACGGGCCGGGGGTTGCCCTCCACGTCGACGATGGCGCCCGGCGACGGCGCCAGCTCCACCAGCACGTCGAGCAGCTGGTTGACGCCGAAGTTCAGCGCGGCCGAGGTGAACAGCACCGGGGAGGTCTCGCCGGTCCGGAAGGTGTCCGGATCGAAGTCGGACCCGTCGGCCGACAGCAGCTCGGATTCCTCGACCGCGTTGTCCCAATCGATGCCCGCGGCGTCGTGGGCGGCCTCGGCGGCGATGTGCTCCTCGGGGGCGGCGGTGGCGCCACCGGCGGTGCGGGTGAACCGGATGTAGTTGCCCTTGCGGCGATCCATCACGCCCTTGAAATCCCCGGCGATGCCGACCGGCCAGGTCAGCGGGGTGGTGCGCAGCCCGATCCGCTCGTGGATCTCGTCCATCAGCTCCAGCGCGTGCCGGCCCGGGCGGTCCCACTTGTTGATCACCGTGATGATCGGGATGCCGCGGTGCTTACACACCTGGAACAACTTCAGCGTCTGCGGCTCAAGACCTTTGGCGGCGTCGATGAGCATGACCGCGGCGTCCACCGCGGTCAGCACCCGGTAGGTGTCCTCGGAGAAGTCGGCGTGGCCGGGGGTGTCGAGCAGGTTGATCACGCAGTCGCGGTACGGGAACTGCAGCGCGGTCGAGGTGATCGAGATGCCGCGGGCCTTCTCCATCTCCATCCAGTCCGACACCGTGGACTTGCGGCCCGCCTTGCCGTGGATGGCGCCGGCCTCGTTGATCACCCGGGCGTGCAGCGCGAGCGCCTCGGTCAACGTCGACTTACCGGCGTCGGGGTGGCTGATCACGGCGAAGGTGCGGCGCCGCGCCGCCTCCGCGGCGACGCGGCCGGCGGTACGGGTGTCGAGGGCATTCTCGGTCATATCAACAGCGATGGTATTTGCCGTGGCCGGGAAACAATAATCGAAGACCCGCCGGGCGTTAGCTGCGTCACGGCAATGCGGCTCCCCGTCGACCGGTTCTGTCAGGATGTTGCCCGTGAACCGGAAGCGTTGGCTCGTGGTGGTCGGGTTGCTGGCAGTGCTGACCCTGGGTGCGGTGGCCGCGGCGCCCTGGGCCTATACGAGGTTCGTCGCCGAGCCGCCGCAACCCGCCCTGACCCTGCCGTCCGACACCCGGCCGGCGAGCACCGGCGTCGACGGAGCGTGGACGGTGCAGCCGGGCTCGCAGGCCGGCTACCGGGTGCAGCAGCAATTGCTGTGGGAACTGGTCGATGTGAACGGCCGCACCGACGCCGTCACCGGAGCCGCGGAGATCACCGGCTCCGAACTGACGTCGCTCGAATTCACCGTCGACCCGGCGACCATGAAATCGGGCAGCCCGGGCCGCGACGAGAAGTTCCGCAGCGCCGACGCATTGGAGACGGCGACGTTCCCGACCGCCACGCTCACCGGCAACGGACCGGTCGACGTGTCCGGCGTGCCCGCCGACGGCAGCCCCGTGCGGCTGGAGATTCCGGTGACGCTGACGCTCAAGGGTGTCGCCCGGCCCGCCACCGCCGTGGCCGAGATCCAGCGCAACGGGGACCGGGTGGACGTGGCCGGCGCCATCGCGATCCGGCTGCCCGACTTCGACGTCGTCCCGCCGAAACCGGCCGCCTCGCTGCTGGAGGTCCAGCCGGCGGCCACCATCGAGTTCCTGGTGCATCTGGCCAAGGAGTGACTCAGCGGCGCAACCGCTGCAGCAGGCGCGCGAACAGCCCGCCCGACGGCTCCGGAGGTTGGCGTCGCACATACGGCCACGGGTTGTTGCGCTCCGGTACCGCGGCCGCGCGCACCTGCTTGAGCTGCGTACGCAGCAGCGCCCGTAGCTCGTGCAGCGACGGGTCCTCCCAGCGGTTGACGGCCTCGGCCGGGTCGCCGGTCAGGTCGTAGAGCTCCCACTGATCGTCGAGCACATCGCTGCGGTAACGCGGCGCGCCGCGGCCCGTGTAGGCGAGCTGGCGCACCCCGGGCTCGGTCCAGGTGCCCGGATCGTCGAAGGTGCGCACCAACTTCCACAACCGGTCATCGACGCGGGACACCAGGCCCTCGAAGTTCCCGGCGACGTGCGCGGGCACCCGGATGCGCAGCGGCGCGGGCGGATTGACGTCGCGCCCCAGTTGTCGCGCCAGCCCGGACGCCCCGGTGTCGCCTTCGAGCACGTTGTCGCGGGTGAGCAGGTACACCACCCGGTCCTCGTCGGCCGGGGCGCCGTCGACCACCGGCATCAGGTCGACCCCGGGCAGCGGGTGCACCTCGGAGAAGGACTGCGCCAAGTCCGCGGCCACCGCGGGGACGTCGACCCCGGCCGCGCCGAGCAGCGTCGGCACCAGATCCACATGGCTGGTCGGCGCCGACACCGTGCGCGGCTGCGTGGCGTGGGTGCCGATGCGGGCGATGACGAACGGCACCCGGGTGGCCTCGTCATACAGGTTGAACCACTTCTGGTGCAGCCCGCCGTGCGCGCCGAGGAGCTCCCCGTGATCGGAGGTGCGCACCAGCACCGCCTCCGCCGACCCCGCGGTGACCGCCCGGCGCACCCGGTCCAGCGGGCCGTCCACCTCGGCGTGCAGCCGGTAATAAAGGTCGCGGTAGTCCTGGGCCTTGCGCCGGTAGGTGCGCGAGACCGCCGCGGTGGGTCCGTACCCGGAGTAGTAGGCGTCCCGGAACGCGGCCTGGGCCGCCGGTTTGGTGCTCAGGTCCTCGTCCGCGGTGGGCGCGGCCGGCACATGCGGGGGATCGAGTGGCGAGGCCGACAGCGGGCTGCGTCGCGACCACGCCGGAAACAGCACGATGTCATGCGGATTGACGAAGCTGGCCACCAGCAGGAAGGGCCGCAGCGCCGCGGGGTCCCCGGCACGGCGCCGCGCGTAGCGGTCCTCCAGCCAGGCCACGATCCGGTCCGCGAACAGCGGGTCGCGCCGAAAACCGCTGTTGGCCATGGCCGCTCCGTGCGGCTCCGGGCCGACCCAACCGGAGAACCCGTACGGGCCCAGTGGGTCGGCATCCAGGTAGGCCTGCACCGCGGCCTCGTCGACCACGCCGTCGTCATCGTTGGTGGCCAGGATCTTCCCGGTCGCCGGGTCTTCCAGGTCGGCGTGCGAGATGTGCCACTTGCCGTCGTAGTGCGTGTCGTATCCCGCTGCGCGGAACCAGTTTCCGAGGGTGGGCACCTCGCCCCGGCGCAACCAGCGCAGCCGCGAGTCGTCGTAACGCTTGCCCAGCCCGTCGGTCTGGGTGACCCCGTGCAGGTCCGGGTACTGTCCGGTGAACAGGGTCGGCCGGCTCGGGACACAGGCCAGCGATCCGGTGTAGTGCCGGGTGAAGCTGACGCCGTGCTCGTCGAACCAGCGCCGCCCGCTCAGGGTCCGCTGCCGCCAGTCCGACACCTCGGCCGATTCGTAGGGCGGGATCGCGCGTTCCTCGTCGGTCATCAGGATGACGATGTCGGGCTTGCTCATGGCTGCCATCCAACACCGGATTGCCGGGATCGGCGGTGATTGCGCCCGGCTGTCGTTTTGGCACACTGGGCAGATGCCGATGCAGCCGCCCGAACCGCCGCGCGACCCGGCAACCCGGCGGATCCCACGCCCGGACCCACCGACCCGGCGGATCCCGCGCCCGGACGCCGCGACCGAGCGGATGCCGCGCCGGCCCGAGCCGGCCACCGAGCGGCTGCGGGCACCGGACCCGGCCACCCAGCGAATCCAGGCGCCCCCGCCGCCGATCCCACCGCCGCCGCTGCGCTCACCCGGGATGGCGGTGCCCCCGCCACCGGCACCGCGCAACAAGCAGAGCCTCGTCCTGATCGCCGTCATCGTGGTGGCGGTGCTGGTCGGCGGGCTTGCCGGCGCCGAGCTGTTCGCCCGCAACCGCGCCGCCGCCGTGCTGTCCGGGATCACCGACTGCCTGGTCGAGGACACCGCCGACGTGTCCTACTCGGTGAGCCCGCCGTTCCTGTGGCAGTACCTCACCGACCGCTACAGCGACATCTCGGTGATCACCACCGGCGACCGGGTGCAGGAAGCCAAGGGCATGACCGCCGATGTCACGCTCAGCGACATCCACCTGCAGGACTCGGCGGACGCCAAGGGCACCATCGGCTCGATCCGCGCCACCCTGACCTGGACCGCGGACGGCATCAAGAGCACCGTGGCCGACAACCTGCCCGTCGTCGGGGATCTCGTCACCGCGGTACGCACCGATGCGAACGCGGGCACCCTGATCCTGGAGGCCACCGGCGACACCACCATCACCGCCAAGCCGGTGGTCACCGACGGCGATCTGGAACTGCAGGTCCTCGACGTCACCGGCCCGTTCGGCAAGGACGCCGTGCAGACCGCGCTCAACGAGCTGACCACCACGCTCAACGACAACTACCCACTGGGCATCAAGGCCGACAGCATCGAGGTGACCGACACCGGGGTCGTCGGCGAGTTCTCCTCCACCGATGCGACGATCCCGACCGGCGACAGCGATCCCTGCTTCGCCGACCTCTAACGTCTCCGGATCCGCGACCACACCGCTTCACGGACGCGGTGGCTGATCGATCCGGCGGTGTGCTGCGGCAGCACCGGTACGTAGAGCCAGCCCTGGCTGCGCAGGAACTCTGACGTGGCGACGATGTACGTCGTGGGTGCATCGGTGAGATCGCAATCGACGCCGACCTTCAGCGCGGGCCAGCCCATGGCCAGCAGGACGTCTTTGAAGCCGTCGGTGACCCGGATCTGGCTGTGAGTGGGGCGAAGTCCACTGTCGGACAGCAGCAGCCGTACGCGGGTCTGTTCCGGTGTCCGGGCGCCGGGGTCGATTTCCAGGATCGCCCGGTGCGCCGTTCGGATGTCCCGCGTTCCCCGGTAGCGCCTTGCCAGCCACCAGATGTCGTCTGTGGTGATGCCGGTGGCCGCGGTGAACGGGTCCAGCAGCGTGACGGCCTCGTCGCGCGGCAGGTGCCGCGCCAGGTCGAGCGCGGTGCGCACGGGCGTGGTGATCGGGAGTCCGTTCCAGTAGGTGATTTCGTCGACGCAGATGCGCTCGTTGTGCAGGACGATCCCCGGCGGATGTCTGCTGTTGCGGGCGATCAGGTCGACGGGGTGGGCGCTGATCTGCCATGGATCCCGGTAGATCCCCGCGGCGGTGCGGCCGGCGATGATTCCGCACTTCCCGCTCCACAGCCAGGCCGCCTCCGCGCGATCCAACAGGGTGGGTTCGGTGTCCTTCGGTAGGTAGATGTTGGGCAGGACCGCGGTATACCTCGCCCGTAGGACACCCCTGGTCATATCGCCGCGGGCCACGGCCTCGCTGCCGATGAAGGGCTCCATATCGCCATGGTGGAGTGCGGTGCCGACATATTCGGCGGCGTCGTCACCGGGTTGTGGATAACCGGCGGAGTCTGTGTGGGTGCGGCTGAAATCCCTAGGGTGAGATCGAGCTGAGGGCTGCTGATCCGCTCGGCGTCCGCCGGGTACACAGCCGTACGGTCGATCTCGGGCCGAGTTCGAGCTGAGGGTCGTCGGTATCGGTTGTGGGGCGGAAGCACGCGACCGTGCGATCGATCTCGCCCTAGGGTTTCTGGCGGGGTGTCACCGGCCGGAGCGGGCCCGCAGTGAACACTTTCTCAAATCTGCCTAGCCGGTCGTGGTCCAAGTGTTAGACACGAGGAACGGACCGAAGGAGTTGACCGTGTTCGACCTCAAGATCACCGGAGGCACCGTCGTCGACGGCACCGGGGCCGACCGTTTCACCGCGGATGTCGGCATCAAAGACGGCAAGATCGTCGAGGTCCGCCGACGCGGCCCCAACGATCCGCCGCTGGCCGGGCCGGCCGCCGAGACCATCGACGCCGCAGGCAAGATCGTCGCGCCCGGCTTCGTCGACATCCACACCCACTACGACGGGCAGGTCAGCTGGGACGACCTGCTGGAACCCTCCAGCAATCACGGCGTCACCACCATCGTCGCCGGCAACTGCGGGGTCGGCTTCGCGCCGGTGCGGCCCGGTCAGGAACAGTGGCTCATCGAGCTGATGGAAGGCGTGGAGGACATCCCGGGCACCGCGCTCACCGAGGGCATCACCTGGGGCTGGGAAACCTACGCCGAGTACCTGGACGTGATCGGGAGCCGGGAACTGGCCGTCGACATGGGCAGCCAGATCGCGCACGGGACGGTGCGCGCCTACGCGATGGGGGAGCGGGGCGCCCGTAACGAGCCCGCCACCGCCGAGGACATCGCGGCGATGAGCGCACTGGTACAAGAGGCCATCGAGGCTGGGGCCCTGGGCTTTTCGTCCTCGCGGACGCTGGCACACCGGGCCATGGACGGCGAGCCGGTGCCCGGCACCTTCGCCGCCGAGGACGAACTGTTCGCGCTCGGGCGGGCCACCGCCGCCGGTGGCGGCGCGGTCTTCGAACTCGCCCCGCAGGGCGCGGCCGGCGAGGACATCGTCGCGCCTCGAAAAGAACTGGAGTGGATGCGCCGCCTCGGCGAGGAGATCGACTGCGCGCTGAGCTTCGCCCTCATCCAGGTCGACGCCGACCCGAATCTGTGGCGCGAACAACTCGAGCTGTCCGCGGCCGCGCATCAGGCGGGCAGTCGGCTCTACCCCCAGGTGGCGGCCCGGCCGTTCGGCATGCTGCTCGGGTTCCCGGGCCACCACGCCTTCACCCACCGGCCCACCTACCGCCGGCTCAAGGCCGAGTGCAGCCGTGAGGAACTCGCCGCCCGCCTCGCCGAACCGGCTGTGCGCCAGGCGATCCTGTCCGAGCAGGATCTGCCCCTCGACCCGAACGTGCTGTTCGACGGCATGTTCGCGCTGGCGCAGTACTCCACCGAGCGGCTGTACTCGCTGGGGGAGCCACCGGACTACGAGCCCACCCCGGACCGGACGGTCGCCGCCATCGCCCGGGACCGCAACCAGGATCCGTTGGCCACCATGTACGACCTGATGCTCGAAGCCGACGCCGCCACCATGCTGATGCTGCCGATGTTCAACTACGCCGACGGCAACCACGACGCCATCCGGGAGATGATGACCCACCCCGCCGGTGTGCTGGGCCTGTCCGACGGCGGCGCGCACTGCAGCATGATCTGCGACGCCTCCTATCCGACGTTCCTGCTCACGCACTGGGCGCGCGACCGGCACCGGGGCGAGAAACTTCCGCTGGAATACGTGGTCCGCAAGCAATCCCACGACACCGCACAGCTGTTCGGGCTCACCGACCGCGGCGTCATCGCGGTGGGCAAGAAGGCCGACATCAACGTCATCGACCTGGACGCGCTCACCCTGCACGCCCCGCGGATGGCCTACGACCTGCCCGCCGGCGGACACCGGCTCGTGCAGGGCGCGTCCGGCTACACCGCGACCATCGTCAACGGGGTGATCACGCGACGCGACGGTGTGGACACCGGTGCCCGCCCGGGCCGGCTCGTCCGCGGTGGTCGCTGAAAGACGGGCGCGCTGAGCTACAGCACGCCGAGGATGTCGTTCTTCATCGCCTCGGCCTCGGTGCCGAACACCGCCTGCACGCTGTTGCCGACCTCGATCACCCCGGCCGCGCCCAGACTCTTCAGCCGGGCCTGATCGACCTTGGCCGGGTCGGCCACCTCCATCCGCAGCCGGGTGATGCAGGCGTCGACGTTGACCAGGTTCTCCCGCCCGCCGAAGGCCGCGATCACCTGCTCGACGCGGCTGTCCTCGGCGGTCACCGCGGTGGTTCCGGCACCCTCACCCAGGTTGGCCGCCTCCTCGGCCGCGAACTCCGCCTCGGGTTCGCGACCCGGCGTGCGCATGTTCCACCGGGTGATCGCGAACCGGAACAACAGGTAGTAGACGACGAAGAACACCACACCCATGCCGATCAACAGCGGGATGTTCTTGGCCGCCGGGGCGGTGCCGTACAGCAGCAGATCGATCAGGCCCGCCGAGAACGAGAACCCCAGATGGATGTCGAGCAGATACGCGATCGCCAGAGACAACCCGGTCAGCACCGCGTGGATGATGTACAGCGGGAACGCCACGAACATGAACGCGAATTCCAGCGGCTCGGTGACCCCGGTGAGGAATGCGGTCAGCGCCGCGGCGGCGAGGATGCCCACCGCGACCTTGCGCTGCTTCTTGTTCGCCACATGGATCATCGCCAGCGCGGCGGCGGGCAGACCGAACATCAGGATCGGGTAGAAGCCGGCGGTGAGATGCCCGCCGGTCGGGTCGCCGGCCGCGAACCGGGTCAGCTCACCGGTGACGATGTTGCCGTCCGGGGTCTGATAGTCGCCGTAGAGGAACCATATATACGAGTTCGGGATGTGATGCAACCCGAACGGGATCAGCATCCGGTTGGCGAACCCGTACACGAACGCCCCGAAAGCCCCAGCGCCACCGATGAACTGGCCGAGGCTGGTCAGCCCGGCATCGAAGATCGGGTAGAAGTAACTCATCGCGAACGCCAGGAACAGCGAGGCCAGCGACACCACGATCGGCACGAACCGTCGGCCCCCGAAGAAGCCCAGATAGGACGGCAATTCGATGGTGTGATACCGGTCGAACAGCCATGCGGTGAGCAGGCCCACCACGATGCCGGCGAACACGCTGTAGTTGATCAGCGCCTGATCGCCGTTCTTGTCGACCTCACCGGCCAGCACGATCGGCGACATCGTCTTGAACACCGCCTCGACCACCAGGTAGCCGACCACCGCGGCCAGCGCGGTGGACCCGTCGGCCTTCCGTGCGAAACCGATGGCCACACCGACGGCGAACAGCAGCGGCAGATTCGCGAACACCGCATCGCCGGCCGCGCTCATCGCCTTGAAGAACGCCCCGATCACCGGCGCCTCGATGCGGCCCAGCAGATCGGGTTGACCCAACCGGAGCAGGATGCCCGCGGCCGGCAACACCGCGATCGGCAGCATCAGACTCTTGCCGAGGCGCTGTAACTGCGCGAATCCCGGAATGCGGGTACTGCTATGACGTTTCGTGGACCCCCTCATTCGGGGCAGCCTAAACGAGAACAGGCGAACCCGAGACCGTGTTCGGCAACGCTCGTACTGTGGACACCATGCCGACGAAGGTTCTCGCTCCGGTGCCCGGACGGATGGTCGTCCTCGGCGACGTGCCCGACCCGGTCTTCGCCCAGGGCATGGTCGGGCACGGCGCCGCGATCGACCCGCCGCGCGAGGTGCTCACCGCCGTCGCACCCGTCGGCGGCACCCTGCTCAAACTGATGCCGCACGCCTACGTCGTGCTGACCGAGGCGAAGGTGGGGGTGCTGGTGCACCTCGGGCTGGACACCGTCGCGTTGAAAGGGCAGGGCTTCACCACGCATCTGCAGCAGGGCGACCCGGTCAGCGCCGGGCAGCCGGTGATCACCTATGACGTCCCGGCGATCGTCGCCATGGGGCTCAACCCGATCGTGCCGGTGGTGGTGATGGACGAACGCGAGGCCGCCAACATCGCGGTGACCGCCGCACCGGATGCCCCCATCGCCGCGGGGGCCGAATTGTTCGTGGCCAACCGCTGATGGAAGTCATCATCACCGCGGGTCCGGCCGAGATCGGGGTGCTCGCCGCCGACGCGGTCGGCGCGCTGCTGCACCGCAAACCCGACGCGGTGCTGGGACTGGCCACCGGGTCGTCCCCGCTGGTGATCTACGACGAACTGGCGAACCGGCATGCGGCCGGGCAGATCTCGTTCGCCGCGGTGCGCGGCTTCACCCTCGACGAGTATGTCGGGCTGCCCGCCGGCCATTCCGAGCGCTACCGCAACGTGATCGACGAGGTATTCGTCTCCCGGGTCGACTTCGCCGACGGCGCGGTGGCCGGCCCGGACGGGCTCGCCGCGGACATCCCGGCGGCCTGCGCGGCCTACGAGGACGCCATCCGCGCGGCCGGCGGCATCGACCTGCAGATCCTCGGCATCGGCACCGACGGGCACATCGGGTTCAACGAGCCCGGGTCCTCGCTGGCATCGCGCACCCGCATCAAAACCCTGACCGCCCAGACCCGGTCCGACAACGCGCGGTTCTTCGGCGGCGACATCGACGCGGTGCCCACCCGCTGTCTGACCCAGGGGCTGGGCACCATCCTGGACGCCCGGCACGTGATCCTGGTGGCCACCGGCCGGCGCAAGGCCGAGGCGGTGCACCATGTGGTGGAGGGCGCGGTGAGCGCCATGTGGCCGGGCACTGTGCTGCAGCATCATCCGCATGTGACGGTGCTGCTCGACGAGGCCGCGGCCGGCCGGCTGCAGCTCGTCGACTACTACCGGGAGACCTATCGGGCCAAGCCCGAATGGCAAGGCCTCTAGAATGCTGCTGACCGCCGACACCCTGCTGACCGGCACGGAACTGTTGCGCCCCGGCTGGATTGACGTCGACGGTTCGACCATCCGGGCGGTCGGTGACGGGGTGCCCGCCGCCCGGACGGATCTGGCGCTCGGCGCGGTGACCGTGGTGCCCGGCTTCGTCGACACCCATGTGCACGGCGGGGGCGGCGCCAACTTCTCGGCCGCCTCCCCCGAGGAGACCGCCGCGGCCGTGGCGCTGCACCGCAGGCACGGCACCACCACGCTGATCGCCTCCCTGGTGACCGCGGGCCCCGATGAATTGCTGTCCCAGGTTCGCGGTTTGGCCGTCGACGTCCGAGCCGGGCTGTTGGCCGGTATCCATCTGGAGGGGCCGTGGCTGTCGGTGCGCCGCTGCGGCGCGCATGAACCCGCCCTGATGCGCGATCCGGACCCGGCCGAGATCGACCGGGTGCTGGCCGCCGGCGACGGCGCCGTGCGGATGGTGACGCTGGCCCCCGAACGTGACGGCGCGCTCGCGGCCATCGACCGATTCACCGCCGCCGGGGTGGTGGCCGCGCTCGGGCACACCGAGGCGGGTTATGCGCAGACCCGCCTCGCCATCGACGCCGGGGCCACCGTCGGCACCCACCTGTTCAATGCCATGCGGCCGATCGGCCAGCGGGAGCCCGGGCCCGTCATCGCCCTCATGGAGGACCCCCGGGTCACCGTCGAACTGATCACCGACGGGGTGCACATCGACCCGGCGATCTACCGTCACGTCACCCGAAGCGTTGGGGTGCAGCGGGTCTCGCTGATCACCGATGCGATGGCGGCCACCGGCATGACCGACGGTCACTACGAGCTGGGGCCGCTCGGGGTGGATGTGGTGGACGGGGTGGCCCGGGTCGCGGGCACCGACACCATCGCCGGCAGCACCGCGACCATGGATCAGGTGTTCCGGTTCGCCGTGGAGCACTGCGGGCGGGACTGTGACGATGACGATGCGCTCCTGCACGCGGTGGCCCAGTCCTCGCTCAACCCGGCCCGCGCGCTCGGGCTACCGGCGGCGGGGCTGGCGGCCGGGGCGGTCGCGGACCTGGTCGTGCTGGACGAGGACCTGGCCGTGGCCGGGGTGCTGCACCGCGGCGACTGGGTCGTGGACCCGGCCGACTGAGCTAGGGCCGGCAGCTACCGCCCAGCGCGCACGGCAACACCGCATCCATCCAGCCGTGATCGTTCTGCATGGTGGCCAGCAGCCACGCCCCGCCCAGCACCACCGCGAACGTCCCGGCCGCGAACAGCGCGACCACCAGCACCAGCAGCGCGATACCGGCGGGGGAACCCCCGGCCATCAGCCGGACCGCGCGGACCACCACATCGATGATGCGCACCACGAGCATCAACACCATGGGCGCCACTGTATCGGGGCTGAGTCGCCGAATCCGGTGAGTAGAGCATGATGGGCGCATGCCCGAGGAAACCGAACTCAATGTGCTGGGCGGACCACTGGAGCCGTGCGGTACCGACCCGATGACCGGCTTCTACCGTGACGGCTGCTGCTCGACGGGACCCGAGGACGCCGGCCTGCACACCATCTGCGCGGTGGTCACCGCCGAATTCCTGGAGCACCAGCGCTCCATCGGCAACGATCTGAGCACCCCGATGCCGCAGTACCGCTTTCCCGGTCTGACGCCGGGGGATCGCTGGTGCGTGACGGCGGTGAACTGGCTGCGCGCCTACCGTGACGGGTACGCGGCCCCGGTGGTGCTGGCGTCCACCCACGAACGCACGTTGGCGGTGGTCCCGCTGGAGGCACTGGCCGAGCACGCGGTGGACGTGCCCGACGACGCCAGCGACCTCTAGGTGATGTAGCGGTTGCGCCAGCGCTCGAACTTGTTGCGCGGCGGCGCAACCGCGGAGAGCACCTCGCTCATCGGGGAGGCCACCGACGCCGCCGCCACCCGCCGCGGTGGGTCCGCGGTTGCCGCCTCGTCCCACCAGATCGGTTGCAGCAGAGCCGATGTGATCGGGATGGCCTTGTCGACCCGTTTGTGCCCCCAGCTGCACGCCCGGTCGATCGAGGCGCGCGAGGGGGCCAGGTTCACCGGAGACAGGGTGGGGGAGAACCGGACGATGTGATCGGAGTAGGGCAGGTTGCGCACCATCTGCAGCTGGATGGCCTGCGCGATGGGCGCCAGCCACAGATGGCGGGGATCCCACTGCGGGTGGAAACAGTCGAACGCCAGATAGCAGGCGTTGCGGGTGCCCAGCCGGCCGTCGCGGATGCGTTTCCAGGCGAGTTCGACCGGCACATTGCTGGCGGTGCCGCCGTCCACGATGGCCGCCACGTCGTTGGCCGCCATCACCTCGTCCAGGATCGGCAGCATCTGCGGGTCGCGGGTCTCGTGATGCAGCACGCCGGGGATCGCCGAGGAGAACGACGCGGCGTCAACGACATTGACGTTGCGGGTCAGGTCGTCCCCACCGACGACGATGGCCTTGACCACCCGGGAGTCGATGAACGCGGCGGCCTGCCACAGCCGGGCCGCGACCTCGGGCCCGACCCCGATGGGCAGGAACGGCAGGGTGCGCAGCTTGAGTACCGCGAGTTCCTGGTGCCGGAACTTGGCGGGCAGCGCGGCGAAGGACTGCCGGCGCACCCCGGCGACCACCGCGTCGAACGGGATGGCCAGATCGGTCATCCGCATCTGCTCCCCGTCCGGGCGGGTGAACAGCGCCTCGGCGAACAGGTCGAACCGCAGGGAGAACACCCCGGTCAGGCCGTGCCTGCGGCGTAGCTGTTCGGGCCCCAGGATGGACCGGTAGGACACCGTCTTGGCCCAGGCCACATACTCCTCGATCGGCACCGGCAGCGAACGGGCCATCACCGACCCCATGACCGACCCGATCGACGAGCCGACCAGGTAATCGGGCACCTGCCCGGCCTCCAGCAGCCGCTGCATGCCGCCGATGTAGACGAAGCCCGCCCCGCCGCCACCGCCGAGCACGGTGACCAGCTTCTTGTGCCCGACCTCGGCGTCCAGTTCGGCCGGCGAGAAACGACTGGCGTGCCGCTCGGCGAGCGCGCGCCGCTGCACGTCCTGATCGTCGGCCAGGGTGCCGAGCACCGCGGACGCCGCCCGCAGTGCGGTCACCCCGTGCTTCTCCTCGCGCAACGGCCCGTGCAGGGCGTCGGCGACCCGCAGCTGCCAGGCGGCCTGCTCGGCGCCCACGGATACGTCGCCGCGGCCGCGGGTGCCGCCCGGCCCGGCCGCGCCCGGCTCGAAGTCGGACAGCTTGGCGAAGTTGATCAGGTACCGCAGCTTGCGCAGCTGTTCGGCGCTGAGCACTCCCGGGTTGGCCAGGTTCAGCCGGACCAGCCGGTTCTCCATCTTCTGCAAGGCCAGCGCCGGGTCGGCGGAGGGCAGCTCGGCCTCGTGCGCCTCGGCGTTCTCCAGTTCCTCGGCGGAATCGGCCGGTTCGGTGTCATCGAACGGGGGCTGCAGCACAGACGCCACTCTAGGTGGCCTCATCCATCCCCGGCGCTCACTCGTCGGAGCGCTCCCGGCACCCCACGAACGCCAGCAGCGCCGGATCCGACGAGACGAACCGCTCGACCTCCTCACCGCCGTCGCAGCGCAGCAACGCGATGGTCAGCCGGCCGGGGGTGCGGGCCACCACCTGCCAGTGCGCTCCGGAGTCCTCCCACCTGCGCAATTCCTCGATCCGGTCCCGGGTCATGTCCCTACCATCGCACCTGTGACGCAGTCCCACATGCGTAGCGGACTCCCGCATCGGACGGTTAGGTAGGGTCGGGGGCAAATGATCGAGATTGACGCCGAGACCGACGACGAGCTGCCGATTCTTCCGCGCGAGCTGACGAATGTTCCCGATGAGGTCTGTCGGGTCGGTCCGCCGCAGATTCCGGTGATCGAAGAGCCGTACGGCGCCCGGCTGGTCGACCCGGACGTGCACGCGGAGCTGATCTCGGAGTGGATGAACATGCCGCACCTGGTGGAGTCCTGGGAATCCGCGTGGCCCCCGGAGCGTTGGCGGCTGTATCTCAAAGCTCAACTGGCCGGGACGTTCTCACGCCCGTACCTGACCAGCCGCAAGGGCGAGGACATCGGCTACATCGAGCTGTACCGGGCGGCAAAGGATTCCATCGCCACCCGCTATGACGCGCACCCGCACGATCTCGGCATCCACGCCGCGATCGCGGACACCAAACTGGTCAACCGGGGCATCGCGCCGCGGATGCTGCCCAAGCTGATGAGGGATCTGTTCGACCTCGAACCCGAGTGCCGGCGCATCATGTTCGACCCGGACCACCGCAACACCGGGGCACGGCGGCTCGTCGAGTATGTGGGCTGCACGTTCCTCGGCGAGCACCAGATGTCGAACCGCAAGATGGCGCTGTACGTCTTCCCGCGCACACCCGAGGACATCCCGGCGCACAGGTAGCCACCCGCGCGCCGGTGTGATGATCAGCCGTTGAGGCCCATCATCTCCTCATAGCCGTCGTAATCGGGCTTCATCGCGGCGGCCACCAGCTCCCACAGCACCTCATCGGTGCCGCCGCCGACACGCGCCAGCTTCATATCGCGCCACCACTGTCCCAGCGGGGTCTCGTCCACCAGATAGCCTGTGCCGCCGAAGATGTGCATGCACTCGGAGACGACCTCCTCGCCGAGGCGGGCCGCGCACACCTTCATCGCGGCCGCGGTGCGCAGGTCCAGCTTGCCGCCCACCCCGATCCCGGTAAGCGCGTGGCGCAGCATGTCGGCCCGGGCCTGCAGATCGGCCATCCGCATCCGCAGTGCCTGGTGCTCATAGAGGGTGTGCCCGAACTGGCGGCGGTTCATCATGCGGGCCAACGTGATTCCGAGGATCCGCTGGCAGCTGCCGGAGATCTGCCCGGCCACCGACATGCGCTCATGGGCCAGCCCCCAGGAGATGGCGGCCAGCCCGATCCCGGCGCGGGCCACCAACGCATCGGCGGGCACCCAGGTGTCGATGTGCACGGCCGCGGTGTCCAGCGGCCCGTTGCCGACCTTGGTGTAGGGCTTCTGTACCTGCACACCCGGATCGTCCAACGGGACCGCGATGACGACGACGTTGCCGTGCTTGCTGTCCGGATCGTTGTCGACGTTGCGGGCCACCGCCAGCACGTAATCGGCGATGGGGGATAGCGAGACGAACTTCTTGACGCCCTTGACCTCGAAACCGTCACGCACCGAACGAACTTTGGTCTCGACGATCTGCAGGTCGGATCCGCCGGACTCCTCGGAGGCCCCGACACACAGCACCGCGTCCCCGTGGATGGCCCGCTCGGCGATGTCGCGCAGGTGGTCGGTGCGGGCGAAGCGGCGCAGCAGCGCGATGGCCGAGTCGTGCAGGCTCACCCCGACGGCGATACCGCCGGAACCCAGCCGGCCCAGCCGCTCGGCCAGGGCGATCACCTTGGCCACATCGGGCTGGGTGTCCTGACCCCATTTGGCGGTGAAAACGCCCTCCTTGGCCAGGTATTCGAGCAGTTCGCGGGGGAACTTCTCGGTCCGTTCGGCTTCGGCGGTCCATTCCTTGACCCGGTCGTCGAAGACCCGGTCCAGCAATTCGTTGAATTCGTCGAGCGAGGCCGACCGGGATGGTGCTGCAGTCACGAGTTGGCCTGATCCACAGGCAGTTTGGCCAGCACGATGGCTTCCAGCTCGCCGACGGTCTCGCAGCTGAGCAGGTCTTCCTCCGACAGCGTCGCACCGAGACGGTCCTCGATGGCCACCATGCCGACAGCGAAGGCGACCGAGTCCATGCCGACATCGTCGACCAATCGGGAGTCGCGGGTCACCCGGCTCACATCGATGTTCAGCTCGTCGCGCAGGATGGCCAGGAGCTCCGGATTGACCGCTTCGGGCTGTGACAGTTCCATGGTCGGCGACCCTACACCGGAGATTTTACTCAGGGTAGCCTTACCGAAGGTGGTCGTCAGCGCGTCGGGTCGGCCAGGGTGAGGCCACCGTTTCGCACACCCCCGTCGATGGTGACCATCGCGGGCACGAGTTCACTGGTGACCAGGCCATGCGCCCCGGTCAGTTCGTCGATCAGGTCGAAATGCGCCGCGATCCGGTCCGCGCTGTCGAGCACCACGGTTGTGACCGGAACCTCACGGCCGAGTTGAAACAGCTTGTCGCCGTGCGGCTCGTGAGCGCCGTGGAATCCCCAGATCCCGCGCAGCACGGTGGCCCCGGCGGACGCCCGCCCGGCGCGCAACGCATCCACCACCCGGCGGTGGATGGGGGCGCCGTCGGCCCGCTGGGCTTCCAAGGTGTGGATGGTGAGTTTCTGCCACAGCGGTACCCCGCGGGCATCGGTCGCCGGCAGCGCGGCGGGCCGGCCGATCACCCGGCCGTCGCGTTTGCACACCTGGAGGCGTTCCACGGTCGTCACGGCCGTCGGCAGCAGTTCGCGCAGTCGGGGCAGGGCCGCCGTCACCTGCGCGGTGTCCCCGACGGCGAGGATCATCACCGGCACCTCGGTGTTGGTGCTGAAGAACCGGGCCCGCCGCCGGATGCCGTGCTCGGTCCCGTCCACACCGAGAAACGTTGTGGCGCCTGCGAACCCGAGTAGATACAGCAGTGCGCAGATCTCCCGGTAGGCGGGTCGGCCGGCGATCCGGGTCTGGCGCCCGACGTACACGGTCAGCTTGGCCGAGCCGGTGCCGACGGGGACGGTGGTCGAGGCTCGCTCGAGGGTCACCACACCGCGGGACAGCGCCGCGGCCACCGGCTCGGCCAGCGCCTGGATGCGTTCGGCGCGGTCCACCGCGGCCAACGCCACCGGCAGATCCTCCGAGGTGGACAGCGTGCGGTCGGTCCGCAGTTGATGGCTGGGCCCGAATCCGCCGATGCCGCGCAGCACGACGCTGTCGGCCACCTCGGCCCGGCCGAGCCGGTCCAGCAGTTCGTCGGCGAGGAACCCGCGCCCGCCGCGCGAGCGCTCCCCGAAATAGGCGGTCAGCTTCAGCAGGTCGGTGCTCACAGTGCCACTCCGATCACAGGAGCCCCCCCATCAGCTGGCCCAGCCAGGCCGCCAACAGTCCCAGCGCCACACTGGCGACGATATTCACCGTGGCGGGCCGGCGGCGGCGCTCCTCGGCCAGCCGGTGCGTCTCCAGCATCCAGGTCGAGAACGTGGTGTACGAGCCGACGAACGCGGTCCCGGCCAGCAGCGCGGCCTGCGGCCCGAGCGCCAGCGCGCCCAGGAACCCGAGCAACCAGGCGCCGCTGACGTTGACCGCGAGCGTGCCGAGCGGGAACCCGGTCGCGAGGCGCCGCGATACGGCGCGGTCGACGAGGTACCGGCACACCGCCCCCAGACCGCCGAGGACCAGCACCGCACCCCACAGCAGCGCCGTCACCGCAGTGCGGCCCGTCGGACCAGGGCGGTGCTCAGCTGCATGGTCAGCAGCCCCAACCCGACGCTCGCCACGGTGTAGCCGGCGGCCAGCAGATAGTGGCCGTGCTCCAGCATCCCGATGGTCTCGACCTGCATGGTGGAGAAGGTGGTGAGCCCGCCGCACAGCCCGGTGCCCAGCAGCGGCCGGCGATACGCGGACACGGGCAGCCGTTCCAGCAGCCGGGTGGTGAAGTAACCCAGCAGCGCGGCGCCGGCGATGTTGACGATGAAGGTCGCCCACGGCCAGTGCCCGGGCGGCACCGCGAGCAGATGGCTCAGCGCGGCGCGGGCCAGCGTGCCCAGCGCGCCCCCGGCGAACACCGCCGCCAGTTCCCGCCGGTCCGTGAGCGCCACACCGCAAAGTATGTACGCCGACGGGCCGACAAGTAAGGTCGGCTCACAATGATGGCGCACGATCAGCCCGCGGTGCGGATCTCCGTGCTGGGCCCGGTCCGGGCGTGGGTCAACGGGCAGCCGGTCGATCTGGCCGGGCCCAAGCAGCGCTCGGTGCTCGTGCGGCTGGTGCTCGCCCACGGCGACGTGGTGTCGGTGGACCGGCTCATCGAGGATCTGTGGGCGGGGGAGCCGCCGCCCAAGGCGTTGGCCGCGCTGCAGGCCTACATCTCGCACCTGCGCCGGGTGCTCGAACCCGGGCGTGCGCGCCGCGCCGCGGCCACCGTGATCGTCAGCGCCGCCCCCGGCTACTGCCTGCGGCTGCCCGAGGACGCCGTCGACATCTGGTCGCTGGAGGCCCGGATCGCCGCGGCCGAACAGCGCACCGATACCCACGCCCGGGCGGCCATGCTGGAAGAGGTGGTCGCCGACTGGTCCGGCGATCCCTACGTCGAGGTCCGCGATGCGCTGTGGGCGGCGCCCGAGGTGGCCCGGCTGACAGAGCTGCAGCTCTCGGTCCTCGAGGCGCACGCCGCCGCGCAGTCCGCGCTGGGCCGGCACGCCGTGGTGGCCCGGGTGCTGGAGGCGCCGGTGCGCGATCACCCGGACCGGGAAACCGCGGCCTGCCTGCTGGCCGTCGCGCGGTACCGGCTGGGTCATCAGGCCGCCGCACTGGAGGTGTTGCGGCGCACCAGCGACTACCTCGTCGACGAACTCGGTCTGGAGCCGGGCCGGGCGCTGCGGAACCTGGAACGCGACATCCTGCGGCAAGCCGATCACCTCGATCCGATCGCGGCGGCCCCCACACCGACCGCGGCGCCGCTGGAAGCTCCGCATCCGGCCCCGGACAACGCCACCCGCGGCCGGGCCGACGAACTCGCGGCCATCGAGGCGGCCGCCGGGTCCGCGCTGCGCGGCGGACTGCGGGTGGTGTGGATCGGCGGCGAGGCCGGGGCCGGCAAGACCACGGTCGTCGAGACGGCGGCCGCCCGGCTGCGCGACTCCGGGTGGACGGTGGCCGCCGGGCGCAGCCCCGAGGTCGACGGCGCCCCACCGGGCTGGGCCTGGACCGAAGTACTGGCGCCGTTCACCGGCCGGATCGGCCGGACGCCCCACGCCGAGGCGCTGGCCCCGCTGCTGCACGACGGCCGGTCATCGGGCCCACAGACCGCCGACGGCACGGTGTTCTGGATCGCGCACGCCCTGGCCGAGGTGCTCGGGCAGGCCGCCGCCGAGGCGCCGCTGCTCATCCTGCTCGACGACCTGCACCGCACCGACGGCCTGACCCTGGAGTTGTTGCGGCTCACCGCCGACCGGCTCGGTGACGGCCGGATGCTCGTCATCGGCACCTACCGGCCCTCGGAGTCCGGTGCCGAACTCGGTCAGGCGCGCGCCGCCCTGGCCAACCACACCGCCGCCCACCTGCTGCTGACCGGCCTCGACGACGCCGCGCTCACCGCGCTGGCCACCGATTGCGGACTGCCCGCGGTGACGCGGGAGACCCTGCGGCTGTTCCGCGAACGCACCGGCGGCAACCCGCTTTTCGTGCGGGAGCTGGCCCGGCTGATGGTGGCCGAGGGCATCGACGCCGCGCACGGCGGTGTGCCGGCCGGGGTGGGGGACGTGTTGCGCCGCAGACTGGCCCGGCTCCCACCGCAGACTGCGACCGCACTGCGCCAGGCCGCGGTGCTGGGCCGTGAGGTCGACATCACCCTGCTCGGTGAGCTGGGCCGCACCGATGACGAGGAGTTGCTCGACGCGCTGGAACCGGCGGTGCTGGCCGGTCTGCTCGACGAGCCGGTACCCGGTCGGATCCGGTTTGCGCACAACCTGATCCGCGACACCCTCTACGGCGACACCTCGGTGCTGCGGCGTTCCCGGCTGCACGCCGCCGCGCTGGACCTGCTGCGCCGGCCCGGTCGCGGCGCCGATTCCGCGTCGCTGGCGTATCACGCCGTCGCGGCCGCCACCGCCGACACCGCGACCGAGGCAGCCGGGTTCGCGATGGCCGCGGCGCGCGACGCCGATGCGGTCGGCGCCCCGGTGGAGGCGGCGCGGCAGTACCGGGCCGCGGTGCGGATGTTCGGGCTCGCCGGGGCCGAGCACGCCGCGACCGTGCCGGCCCGCTGCGGCCTGATCGCCGCGCTGGCGCGGGCCGGTGACGCGCTGGCGTCGCGGGAAGAGTTGCACGACACCCTGATCGCGGTCGGGGAGCACGACGAACTCGCGGTGCGGGCGCTGACCGCCTCGGACAGCCCGCTGGTCTGGCGGGTCCGCGCCGGTGACCACATCGACCCCGTCATCGTCGACCCGCTGCGGCGCGCCCTCGGGCGTGACCAGACCCCGCACACCCGGGCCCGGTTGCTGATGACCCTGTTCACCGAAACCGAAGGCGCCGAACACGGCACGGCGCTGGCAGCCAGCGTCGAAGCGCTCGAGCTGTCCAGGACGCTGCACGCGCAGGACCCGGTCGCGCATCAACGCCTGCTGTGCGCCGCGCTCAATGTCCGGGCCTTCGCCTGTCTGGGTCCGGATCACGCCGAGCAACGGGAAGCCATTGTGGCCGAGCTGCTCTCGGTGGCCGAAGCCTATGACGCCATCGACTATCAGGCGGTCGCGCACTGGTTCGCGTTCCTCGACGCCGCCGGGCGTTCGGATCTGGCCGGAGCGGTCCGGCACGTCGATGCCGCCGTGGCGCGTGCGGGCACCGGCCAGATCGGTTTCCTGCTCGGTGTGCTCGACGGGTTCGCCGCACAGCTGACCGTGCTGGCCGGTCGCACCGACGAGGGGGAGCGGCGCTACCTCGAGGTGGCCGCCAAACTGGCCGAGTACGGCGTCGCCAACGGAGCGTTGGTCGGCCTGATCGGCCGCATCAGCGCGAACCTGGTCCGCGGCAGCCTCGCCCCGATGGCCGACGAACTCGTCGCCGTGCACCATCAGGTGTCGCGGACCATCGCCGAGGGTGCCGCGCTGGCGCTGTACCAGGCGGGCAGGCCCGCGCAGGCCCAACAGATCTGGGCGCAGCGGATACCCGTCGAACGGTCCTACTACTTCGTGGCGACGGCGACCCTGCGGGCACACGCCGCCGTCGCACTCGGCGACCTGGCCACCGCCACCGCCACCGCCGCGGAGCTGCTGCCGTACTCCGGGCGGATGGCCGGGCTGGACAACGGCACGCTGCTCACCGGTCCGGTGGACGCCGCCCTGGCGGCCGTGGCCGAGGCCACCGGCGACACCGAGGCCGCCGCCCGGTACCGGCGGGCGGCCGCCGAGCTGACCGAGCGGCTGAGCCGCGCGGCGCAGACCCTGATCTGACGGCGAAACTCGCGTACCCGTCGTGATTTCTGCCAGGGGAGCGACGGGTACGCGAGTTTCGCCGCGCCAGGGTCAGCCGAACACCGCGGCTTCGAACTTGTTGTGCCGCCGGGCCAACACCCGCAGCAGGCCCACCAGTACCGGACTGAGACCGCCGATCAGCGTGGCGCGTTCGGCGTCGGTGGCCACCGCGAGGATCCGCGGCCCCTCGAACGACAGCCGCCCGGTGCGCTGTGCGGCCTTCTCCACCGCCTGCCAGTCCGTGCTGGACACGTACCGCCGGATCACCGGGAACAGCTCGCGCTCCTCGTCGGCGATGTGCGCGGCCAGCAGCCGGTGCAGATCGGCCAGGCCGGCGGCCAGTGGCCGGGCCATCTCGGGGTCGCCGCTGCGCCCGAACGCCGCGGCGGCCGCCCGCAGCCGGTCCAGCCGCGGGTCCAGGGCGGCGTGATCCTCGGTCAGTTCGCTCAGGTCGATGAAGTCGCCCGCCGCGGCCTGGATCACCGGCCACAGCACGTCGTCCTCCATGGTGTGGTGGTGATGGATCGACTCGCACATCAGCGCGACGTAGCGGGCGATGGCGCGGGCACGCCGGGGCGCACAGGGCAGCCGGCGCTGGGCGACCGCGGTGGTCAGGTCCGCGAGCCGGGCGGTATCGGTGACCATGGCGCGGTGGGTCAGGGTGATACCGCTGAGGTCGGGGTCCGGGTCCCCGGGACGACGCGCGGAGACGGCGGGCTGGGCTGATCGTGGTGTGTCGGTCATGCCGGCCACCTTGTCCTGGCCCACTTGCGACGAACTTGTGGTCGGCTTGGGGTCAGGACAAGACACCGGCGCCGCGGGTAGGCAGGATGGACCCATGGTGGCCAATCCGCGAGCCGGGCAGCCGGCACAGCCCGAAGATCTCATCGACCTTGCGCATCTGGTCACCGCGTATTACACGGTGCAACCCGATCCCGACGACGTCGCCCAGCAGGTGGTGTTCGGCACCTCCGGCCATCGCGGCTCGGCACTGGACGGCGCGTTCAACGAGGCGCACATCCTGGCCACCACCCAGGCCATCGTGGAGTACCGGGCGGCCCAGGGCACCACCGGTCCGCTGTTCCTGGGCCGCGACACCCACGCGCTGAGCGAACCGGCCTGGGTGTCGGCGCTGGAGGTGCTGGCGGCCAACGACGTGGTCGCCATGATCGACGCCGCCGACCGGTACACCCCGACCCCGGCGGTCAGCCACGCCATCCTGACCTTCAACCGGGGCCGCGACACCGACCTGGCCGACGGCATCGTGGTCACCCCGTCGCACAACCCGCCGCGCGACGGCGGCTTCAAGTACAACCCGCCCAACGGCGGGCCCGCCGACTCGGACGCCACCGGTGTGATCGCCAAGCGCGCCAACGAGATTCTGCGTGAAGGCATCCGGGCGGTGAAACGGGTCCCGTTGTCCCGGGCGGTGCAGGTCGCGCAGCGCCACGACTATCTCAACGCCTACGTGGCCGATCTGCCCAACGTGGTGAACCTGCACGCGATCCGCGCCCAGGGGGTGCGCATCGGCGCCGACCCGCTGGGCGGGGCCAGCGTCGACTACTGGGGCGCGATCGCCGAAACCCACAACCTGGACCTGACGGTGGTGAACCCGCTCGTCGACGCCACCTGGCGGTTCATGACGCTGGACACCGACGGCAAGATCCGGATGGACTGCAGCTCACCGAACGCGATGGCCTCGCTGATCGCCAACCGGGACCGCTTCCAGATCGCCACCGGCAATGACGCCGACTCCGACCGGCACGGCATCGTCACCCCGGACGGTGGGCTGATGAACCCCAACCACTATCTGGCCGTGGCCATCGACTACCTGTACAGCCACCGGCCGGGCTGGGGGGCGGGTATCGCCGTCGGCAAGACCGCGGTCAGCAGTTCCATGATCGACCGGGTGGTGGCCGGGCTGGGACGCGAACTGGTCGAGGTGCCCGTCGGCTTCAAGTGGTTCGTGGACGGATTGGTGACCGGGACAATCGGTTTCGGTGGGGAGGAGAGCGCCGGGGCGTCGTTCCTGCGCACCGACGGGACGACCTGGACCACCGACAAGGACGGCATCATCCTGGCGCTGCTGGCCTCGGAGATCCTGGCTGTCACCGGCTCCACCCCGTCGCAGCGCTACACCGAACTCGCCGAGCAGTACGGGGCGCCCACCTACGCGCGCATCGACGCTCCCGCCGACCGCGACCAGAAGGCCCGGCTGGCCAAGCTGTCCGCCGAGCAGGTGAGCGCCACCGAACTGGCCGGCGAGCCGATCACCGCGAAGCTCACCACCGCACCCGGTAACGGCGCCGCGCTGGGCGGGCTGAAGGTGACCACCGAGAGCGCGTGGTTCGCCGCCCGCCCGTCGGGTACCGAGGATGTCTACAAGATCTACGCCGAGTCCTATCGGGGGCCCGCGCATCTGGCCGAGGTCCAGCAAGCCGCCAAGGATCTGGTGACTACAGTCATCGGGTGACCAGCGAGAAGCGAAGCGGGATCGCGCATCGGGAAATCGAGCGAGAAGCGAAGCGGGATCGCGCATGAGCCCCGCCGGTGCAGAAGGCGACTGTACGGCCCCGGCCAAGCGGAAGCTCCCGCGCGAGGTATGGGTTCTGGTCGCGGCGAACGTGGTGGTGGCGCTGGGGTACGGCGTGGTGGCCCCGGTCCTGCCGCAGTACGCCCGCCACTTCGGTGTGAGCATCTCCGCGGCCACATTCGTCATCACCGCCTTCGCGGTGATGCGGCTGATCGGGGCGCCGCCGGCGGGGTTCCTGGTCCAGCGGCTGGGGGAGCGCCGCGTCTACATCAGCGGCCTGCTGATCGTGGCCGTCTCGACGGCGGCCTGTGCGCTCGCCGAAACCTATTGGCAGCTCCTGCTGTTCCGGTCGCTGGGCGGAATCGGTTCGGCCATGTTCACGGTGTCCTCACTGGGACTGATGATCCGGATCTCGCCGGCCGACGCGCGGGGACGGGTGGCGGGTCTGTTCTCCTCGGGCTTCATGATCGGTTCGGTGGGCGGGCCGGTCCTGGGCAGCCTGACCGCCGGATTCGGTCTGTCGGCGCCGTTCCTGATCTACGGTGCCGCTCTGCTGGTCGCCGCGGCCGTCGTCTTCGTCAGCCTGCGCCACTCGCATCTGGCCGCCGCCGAGGAGAACGTGGATCCGCCGGTGCCGTTCGCGACGGTGTTCCGGCACGGGGCTTTCAAGGCGGCGCTGCTGTCCAACTTCGCCACCGGGTGGGCGTCGTTCGGGCTGCGGATCGCCCTGGTCCCGCTGTTCGTGGTGGAGGTGTTGGGCCGCAGTCCGGGCGTGGCCGGGCTGGCGCTCACCGCGTTCGCGGTGGGCAATATCTCGGTGGTGGTCCCCAGCGGTTATCTGTCCGACCGGTTCGGCCGCCGCAGGCTGATGATCTTCGGGCTGCTGCTGGCCGCGGTGTCGACCGGTCTGGTGGGCTTCAGCGAGTCGCTGACGGTGTTTCTCGTCGCCGGTTATGTGGCCGGCGCGGCCACCGGCATCTTCGTCGCACCGCAACAGGCCGCGGTCGCCGATGTGGTGGGCAGCAAGGCCCGCGGCGGTCCCGCGGTGGCCACCTTCCAGATGATGGCCGACGTCGGCTCGATCGGTGGGTCCCTCCTGGTCGGTCTGATCGCGCAGTATCTGTCGTTTTCCTGGGCGTTTGTCATCAGTGGATTGATCCTGCTGCTGGCCGCGGTGGGCTGGATGTTCGCCCCGGAGACCCACCGGGAACCGCCCGCCGGCCACACCCCGGCCCGCTCATTGGGCCCAGAGGCCGGTGGAGAGGTGCCCTGACCAGCCGTTTTGAACCTGCACGGTGCAGTGGTGTACCTTTCAACAGCACCACAAACGGGGCTATGGCGCAGTTGGTAGCGCACCACACTGGCAGTGTGGGGGTCAGGGGTTCGAATCCCCTTAGCTCCACGTTTCGACAACCCGCTCCGGCTTCGGCCGGGGCGGGTTTTCTCGTCGGCGCGCCCTTTATTTCGGAATGAGCGACCGCTGAGTGGGAGCGCAAATTGCGGGCGGAGTCCACAACTGGCGGGTTATGCCATATTTCACGCGAATTGCCTGCGAACAATTCGACGTAATGGCGCAACACACATTTCTCGGGTGGACCGCTAAAGTATTGCTGGTGTTTGCCTCCTGCCGTGTGTGCCGTGTCGGCGGGGATGCGTAGGCGGTGACATAACTTGACCGGCAGCCTCAATGGCTTGGTGGATTTGACCGCCAAACGGCTGATCACCGCGAACAGTGAGAACGCGGTCGAGGTCAGCGAGTTGGTGTTGACCGATTTGGCCGCATACCTCGGTCTGGACGTCGCATTTCTGCGCCACAATGACCATGAGATTCACGCCACGCGTCTGGTGGCGCAGTGGCCGATTCGGACCTTCGTCCCGGATCCGGACCCCATCGGAGTCGTTTACTTCGCCGACGCGGACCCGGTGTTCGCAATGGCCGAATGGCTCAAAGAGCCGCTGGTGATCCGGCCCGAACCGAAAACCGACGAATATCAGCAAACTATTCAGCAGGGCACCGAGGTGCCGCAGATCTCGCTGGCCTGCGTGCCGCTACTGTCACACGACGTCACCACCGGGACGCTGGGGTTCGTCAAATACGGCGACCGGGAGTGGCTGGAAGAAGAGCTCAACGCGCTGAAGACGATCGCGACCATGTTCGCCCAACTACAGGCGCGACTGGTGGCGATCGACCGGCTGCAGTACCTGGCCGAACACGACGACCTCACCGGGCTGTGCAACAACCGGGTGCTCTCCCAGCATCTGGACCGTCGGCTGGAGTCCGGGCAGCACGGCCCGGTGGCCGTACTGTTCACCGATCTGGACCGGCTGAAGTCGGTCAACGATCTGTTCGGCCACACCGCGGGTGACGAGTTGATCGCCCAGTTCGCCGGACGACTGCGCGAATCGGTGGGCGACACCGCGTTCCTCGCGCGCCAGGGCGGCGACGAGTTCGTGATCGTGCCGCACGGGCCGCTGGAACTCGGGCAGGCCGAAGAGCTGGCCGACCGGGTCCGGCTGCTGCTCAAGGAGCCGTTCACGGTGGGCCGCGAGTTCGTCCGGCGCACGGCCAGTATCGGTGTGGCGGTGGGGCTTCCCGGTAAGGACTCGGCGTCCGACGTGCTGCGGTACGCCGATCTGGCGCTGGTGGCCGCCAAGGGGTCGGGCGGCAACGACGTCGCGGTCTTCACCGATGCGATCGCGCGCAAGTACCTGCTGCTCAACGATGTCGAGTTGCATCTGCGCGACGGCATCGAGACCGACGCGTTCGTGGTGCACTACCAGCCCGAGGTGGACCTGCGCACCGGCGCGGTGGTCGCGGTGGAGGCGCTGGTGCGGTGGAACCACCCCACCCGGGGCATCCTGCTGCCCAGTGCCTTCATGCCGGTGGCCGAATCCTCCAATCTGGCTGCGGTGCTGGGCCGCAAGGTGTTGCACGACTCCTGCGCGCAGCTGCGGCAGTGGCGCTCGATGGGTCTGGCCCGCGACGTCAAACTGCGGGTCAACGTGTCACCGGTGCAGCGGGTGGCCTACGGGTTCGCCGACCACGTCGCCCGGGTGCTCGAGGAGTTCGACCTGGAACCGTCGTCGTTGAGCCTGGAGATCTCGGAGAGCTTCGTCACCGACGATGCCGACGTCAACGGCGACACCCTCACCGAGTTGCGGGCCCTCGGTGTCAGCGTGGCCCTCGATGAATTCGGGGCCGCCTACAGCGATCTCAGCCGCCTCAAGGCGCTGCCGATCGACACCCTGAAGATCGACCGGACTTTCGTGCAGGAACTGCAGGAGGGCTCCGACGATCTGGCGATCATCCGGGCCATCGTTTCGCTGGGCGAGGCGTTCGGGCTCGGTCTGGTCGCCGTCGGCCTGGAGACCGAGGCGGCAGCGCAGACCCTGGTGCAGCTGGGTTGCTTTCAGGCCCAGGGTTTTCTGCTGTCCCCGCCGGTCGATGCCGCCGCCATGGCGAAGATCCTGGCGGCCGGCACGATCGACTGGCAGACCGGCTAGCTGTACTGACCTGAGAGGTTAGGTACGCGGGTGGCAGGTGGTTCGCCGCCGAGTGCGGTGTGGCCGCGGTGGTAATTGTAGGTGTGTAGCCAGCGTGGATACTCGGCGCAGCGTTCAGCGTCGCTGGTGTAGAGCCGGGCGTAGGCCCATTCGTCGGCCAGGGTGCGGTGGAAGCGTTCGACCTTGCCGTTGGTTTGCGGCCGGTAGGGGCGGGTGCGGCGATGTTCGACGTCGCCGAGTGCGTCCCGGAAAGCGTGTGATCGGTAGCAGGAACCGTTGTCGGTCAACACTTTACGAACAGTGATCCCGCACTCGTTGAACCAGGCGTTAGCGCGTAGCCAAAACGCGGCGGCGGTCTCTTTGCGTTCATCGGTGAGCAGCTCGCTATAAACCAGTCGTGAGTGTGCATCTATCGCGGTGTGCAGAAAGTGGTAGCCGCGCACCAACCGGCGATTGCGGTGTTGGCCGGCCCCTCTGCTTGCCTGTGCGTTGCGATTGCCCACGCTGCGCCCTTGCATCCGCCATCCACCGCCGGCGGGGACCTTACCGACCTTCTTGACATCGACATGGACCAGTTCACCGACGGCTGTGGTGTTGATCCGTCGGATGACCCTGCCGGTGGGGCGGTCCAGCCAGCGCAGGCGCGCGATCCCGTAGCGGGTCAGCACCCGGTGCACAGTCGAAGGATGGATGCCTAACAGATAGCCGATCTGGGCTGGGCCCCAACGACGGATGACTCGGACCTTGATGATTCGCCGCTCGGTGCGGGTGGGTGTCTGATTGGGGCTGTGGTGCGGTCGTGAGCTGCGATCGGCCATGCCGGCCGGTCCCAGTTCGCGATACCTGCTGGCCCAACGCTGGGCAGTGGTGACCGCGACCTGAAACCGCTCGGCGGCCCGGCGCAGCGACCAGCCGTCCTCGACAACACAACGAGCCAGCCGCAGACGACCGGTTTCTGACAATGGGGCATTACGGTGGGACACGAAGACCTCCGAGAGAGTGGGTGCGTTCCTAGACAGCTCGCACTTCACTCGGAGGTCTTCTCCATGTCACCACGCCACGCCGTACCTAACGTCCGTGGTCAGTACAGCTAGCCGGTCTTGCGTGCCGAGAGCAGCAGCGCGGGCAGCTTGACCCGGCCCTTGTCGTCGCTGTCGAAACTGTGCTCCGGCAGGTTCGGGACATCGGGCAGCTTCACCGCCACGAAGGCCGGCGCGACGTTCTCGATGGTCCAGACCCGCGAGACCACCTCGCGCAGTTCGGCCTCGGTGACCAGATTGGGTACCGGGAAAGGGGAGTCCGGGGGGAGCGCATCGGTGGTGAACACCAGCATGTGCAGCACCGCGCCGGGCGCGGACACCTGGTGCACCCCGCGCAGGTAATCCTCGCGCGCCTCGACCGGCAGCGAATGGAACAGCGTGCAGTCGACGATGGTGTTGAACGGCTCGCCGTCGACGGTGAGCGTGCGCAGATCCCCTTGGACGAAGCGCACATTGGTCAGGTTGCGTGCCGCCGCGGCCCGGGTGGCCGCCTCGATGGCGACGGTCGAGATGTCGGCACCCACCACGTCATAGCCGTGCTCGGCGAGCGCCAGCGAGACGTCGCCGACGCCGCAGCCGGCGTCCAGCACGGGGCCGGTGATCTTGCCGGCGTCGACCAGCGCCACGATCTCGGGCTGTGCCTCGCCGATGTTCCACGGCGGCGGCCCCGCGAAAACGTGGTCGGAGTACGCAGCGTCCCAATCCATCACCTCAGCCATAGCTGGCCAGCGTAGCGCCTTCAGCTCAGATGTTCCTCGAAGAAGGAGAGGATCCGTCGCCACGCGTCCTCGGCTTCGGGTTCGGAGTAGCTCATCGCCGCGAGTCGCTCGATGACGGTGAACGGTGCCGGTATGCCGAAGTCGTTCATGAAGGCGTGACCGACGTTCTCGTACTCCTTGATGTCGCGGGCGACCCCGCCCTTGGCCAGCACGGCCTCCAGCTCGGCGGCCGACCCGGTGCGCGTGATCCGGTCCTTGGCCCCGTAACTCGCGACCACCGGACAGGATTCGGCCAGCGCATCGATGTTCTTGGGGTTCAGGCCGTAGTTCGGTGCGCTCGCGTCGAACAATCCACTGGGCGAAAGCTGTAGGACGAAACCCGCACCCATGCAGAATCCGACCAGGCCGACCTTGCCGGTGCAGCGCGGGTCGGCCAGCAGATGGTCCCGGGCCGCGACGATGTCGTCGAAGCTGTCGCCGGTGCCGGCGAAATGCGTGCGGATGGTGGAGACCATGCACTTGATCCTGAGTCCGCGGCTGTACAGCGCGGGGGCGAGGGTGAGATAGCCGGCGGCGGCCAGGCGGTCGCTGATGCGGCGCAGGTCAGCGGTCATCCCGCGGACATCCTGCACCACGATCACCGCAGGCCACGGACCGTCGGTCGGGGGCACGGCGAGGTACCCGCGCAGGACACCGGCGGGGGCGGGGTAGCTGACCTTGGGCATGTGATTCCGTTGCTGTCCAGTTCATCTGGCGACTCGCCGGGCATGGTGGTCCGTCTCGCGCAGGCCCGACGGTGCGGGTGTACCGTCTGCCCAGCTTGGCATACCGCTGCACGGTAGGGGCGCATTGGATTGCAAGTTGGCTGTATTGTCATGGCCCATGACGGTCTTCCTCAGACCACGCGTACCGCCCGAGCCGACGAGTGTCGACCGGATCCGTGACGCGGCCGTGCGGACCCTCGCCGACCGTGGTGTGGCCGCGACCTCGCTGCGCGCGGTCGCCGAGGAAGCCGGGGTGTCGATCGGCCTGGTGCAGCACTACTTCGGCAACAAGGCCGGGCTGGTCGCCGCCGTCGACGACTACGTGCTGCAGGTGTTCGGCGAGATCATCGAGGCGACACCGATTCCGGAGCCGGCGACCGCTTATCCGCAGGACATGGGCACCCGGTTCGCGCAGTTGCTCGACGAGCATCCCGACCTCACCAACTACATCGCCCACGCCCTCATCGAAGGCGACAAGATCGGCTCCGTCATCTTCGACGGTCTCCTACAGATCAGCGCGGCGCAGGGGGAGAAGTTCGCCGAGGCCGGGCTGATCCGGTCCGACCTCGACCCGGTGTGGGGCTCGTTGAACCCGCTGATCCTGCGGGTCGGCGCGATGATCCTGCGCCCGCACATCGAACGTCATCTACCCGAACCGTTCGGGTCGCAATCTCAGTTACAACGCTGGGATGCGGCGGTGACGGCGCTGATCCGCAACGGCCAGATCTCGGAAGGCCAGATCTCGGAAGGCCAGATCTCGGAAGCTGCCGTCGACAACTGACCACATGGCGAGCGTTGATCCCTGGTGCGGGTGTTCGTGGGGTACGCCCCACCAGGGGTCAACGCGCAGTCACCTGGGCCCCGATGACGCCGTCGGGCACCATGGTGAAGGGCACCGCGAGCGGAAAATCGGCCTCCAGCGCGGTGATTCGTGCCCGCCCGACGACGGTGGCCACCGCGAGCGTGGCCTCCAGCATCGCGAAGTGATCGCCGATGCACGACCTGGGTCCGCCGCCGAAGGGCAGATACTGCCAGCGGTCACGGTCTTTCGACCGCTCGGCACTGAACCGATCGGGATCGAACTCCAGGGGGTTCTCCCACAGCGACGGATCCCGCTGCACCGACATCCGGCCGAACACCAGCATCGTTCCGGCCTGCACCCGGTAACCGGCAACCTCCACATCCTCGGTCGCCATCCGGGTGCCGGTCGGCCCCGGCGGGCACAGCCGCAACGCCTCCTTGACGACCTGCACGGTGTAGCCGAGCCGGTCGACGTCGGCGGTGGACAACCGGCGCTCACCGATCGCCGCGACCTCGGCGGCCACCCGGTCCTGGATGTGCGGATGCCGGCCCAATGACCACAGTGCATAGGTCAGGGTGGTGGCCGTGGTGTCCTGGCCGGCGAACAGGAAGATGATCATCTCGTCGCGGATCTCGGCATCCGACAGTGGCCGGCCGGTCTCCGGATCTCTGGCGGCGATGAGGGCATGCACCAGCGGGGCATCCAGGTCCGGGTCGGCCCGGCACGCCGCGATGATCTCGTCGGCCAGTCCGCGGATGGTCGCGGTGGCCGCGTGGGCCCGCTTGCGGGCCGGGGTCGGCAGCCACGACGGTGCGCGCAGCGGCCGCAGCGCGCGGCTCACGGCGTAACTGGTGGCCACCCGCAGCGGTTCGGCGACGGCCTCGGCCCGCTCATCGAGATTCAGCCCGAGCACCGAGCGGCCCAGCACCCGCATGGACAGCAGCCCGCACTGCTCGGCCAGATCGATTGTGCGGCCGCCCGGATCGTCACCGTCGAGCCAGGAACCGACGATCTTCTCTGCGGCCTCGGCCATGTGCCCGGCGAACGAGTCGACGCGCTGCTTGGTGAAAACCGGTTGTAGAGTGCGTCGCCGAGGTAGCCATTCCTCGTGTGGCAAGACGAAAAGGTTCCCGCCGATGAGGCTGCGCAGCTGCGCGGCGACGGCGCTGGTCTTGTCGATGGAACCGTCGCGGACGCTGTTGATATCGCGGATTCCCTGAGGTGAGGTGGCCAACACGATGGGCGGCATCAGCCAGCGCGGGCCGAGGGTGAACCGGGTGACCGGCCCGCCCGCATCGCGCAGGATGTCGGTCCCGGTGTGGAAGTTGCGCAATGCATCACGTCTTTGCCGGTAGGGCAGTGGATTGAGCGGGGCCAGTGGCAGGTCGGCGACTGTGCGGCCGTGCCTGGTCTCGGGCAAAGCGATACCTCCGTTGGGTCGATTACCCCGTCCCCGTTGAATCGGACCTAGTCTACGACCCGACACCATTGGCGTTCCGGCGCCCAAGGACACCGCCCCCGACGATGAGGAAAGCATGCCGATCGCTTATCGCGCACAGATTCTGGACCCGGCCGAGCCCGCGGACAATGCGGTTCTCGACGAACTCCGCCGCGACCCGGGCATCGAAGTCCTCGATCATCACGGGCTGCAACTGGCCAGTCTTGAGGCGCTGCGTCCGGCGCCGGATCACGAACTGGTGCAGGAGCGCCGGCGGTGGGCCTACTACCCGTGGCGGCGCACCGTCATATCGGTGCTGGGGCCGCGCGCTTTTCGGGCGCTGCGGCTCGACCGCAACCGCAACAACATCACCGCCGCCGAGCAGGACCGGCTCAGCGAGGTCGTCATCGGCGTCGCCGGTCTCAGCGTCGGGCACATCATCGCCCACACGCTGGCGATGCAGGGGGTGTGCGGGCGGTTGCGGCTGGCCGACTTCGACGAGCTGGAGCTGTCCAACCTGAACCGGGTGCCGGCCACGGTCTTCGACCTGGGGGTCAACAAGGCACACGTGGCGGCGCGCCGCATCGCCGAGATCGACCCGTACCTGGCGGTCGAGGTCTTCGACACCGGCCTGAACGCCGACAGCCTCGACGCCTTCATCGACGGCCTGGACATCGCGGTGGAGGAATGCGATTCGCTGCACATGAAGGCGGTACTGCGGGTTGCCGCGCAGCAGCGCGGGATTCCGGTGTTGATGGCGACCAGTGACCGCGGGATCGTCGACGTGGAACGGTTCGACCTCGAGCCGGGCCGGCCGATTCTGCACGGTCTGCTCGGGCAGCTCGACATCGACCTGCTTCCCGGCATGACCAACCGGGAGAAGATCCCGCACATCCTGCGACACCTGGAGGCCGACCGGCTCTCGGCGCGCACCGCCGCGTCACTGATCGAGATCGACAAGTCGCTGTCGACGTGGCCGCAGCTGGCCGCAGACGTCACCGTCGGTGCCTCCGCGGTCACCGAGGCCGCCCGCCGGATCGGTCTCGGTGCCCAACTGCGTTCGGGGCGTACCCGGCTGGACATCGGCGCGGCGCTGGACCAGATCCGTGAACCCGACATGGGACACCACGGTTCGCAGGACACCGGAGAAGTCACACCGGCGGCCCGAACCGCCTCTCCTGGGGATCTGCTCGACGATCTCGCCACCGCGGCGATGCGGGCGCCCTCGGGCGGCAACGTCCAGCCGTGGCGGATCGAGGTCGGCGCCGACGAGGTCAGCATCGAGATCGCGCCGGCGCACACCTCCACCATGGACGTCGGCTTCCGGGGCAGCGCGGTGGCCGTCGGCGCGGCGCTGCTGAACACCAGGATCGCCGCGGCGGCGCACGGCGCGCTGGGGGAGGTCAGCTTCGTCGAGGACGCCGCCGGTGTGCCGCTGCGGGCGCGGCTGCGTATCGGTGACGGCGCCGACGAGGAACTGGCCGGGCTGTTCGGGGCGATGGTGGCCCGCGAGACGAACCGCCATCACGGCGAACCGCAACGCATCGACGCCGATCTGGTGGCCGCGCTCACGGACGCCGCCGAACGCGAAGGCGGACGGCTGCACCTGATCACCGACCGCGATGATATGGACAGGGTGGCAACACTATTCGCCGCTGCCGACCGTATCCGTTTCCTGACCCCGCACCTGCATCGGGAGATGATCTCGGAACTGCGGTGGCCCGGCGACCCCGATCCGGACGCCGGCATCGATGTGCGCAATCTGGAATTCGACGAGGGTGACATGGCCGTTCTCGGGGTGCTGCGCCGCCCCGATGTGATGGCCGAACTGGCGCAGTGGAACGCGGGATCGGCGCTCGGCGAGGACATGCGCGACCGGATCCGGGCCAGCTCCGCCCTGGCGGTGGTCAGTGTGCCGGGCGCAGGTCTGCGGGACTACGCCATCGGCGGCGCCGCGGTGGAAGCGGTGTGGATCGCCGCCGGGTGCCACGGTGTGGGCGCACAGCCGGTGTCCCCACCGTTCCTGTACGCCAGGACCGCCGCCGACCTACAGCAGCTGTCTCCGGACTTCGCTGACGAATTGGCGCGTCTGCAAAAGGAATTCGTGTCGCTGGTCGGGGTCGACCCGGACGATTCGATCGCCCTGACGCTGCGGCTGGCGGCCACGCCACCGGCCTCGCTGCCCAGTCGGCGCGATGACGGTCGGGTCTCGGTCGTACGCTAGCCCGCGGCGGGCGCGGTCAGCGTCTGCCGCAGTACCTCTTTGGCGACCTTGCCGTTGCTGGTGAGCGGCAGCGCGTCGACGAACTCCACCCGGCGGGGCCGTTTGAACGCCGCCAGGTGCGCCCGCACGTGGGCGGTCAGGTCCTCGGCCGAGGGCCGCGCCCGGGCGTGCGCGACGATGACCGCACAGATCGCCTCACCCCAGTACTCGTCGGGCACGCCGATCACCGCAGCCTGATCGACACCGGGATGCAGGCTCAGCACGTCTTCCACCTCACGCGAGGACACGTTCTCCCCGCCGGTGATGATGACGTCCTTGAGCCGGTCGGTCACCACGAGCCGGCCGCCGTCGTCGATGAACCCGGCGTCGCCGGTGTGCAGCCAGCCGTCCACGGTGGCCGGACCGTCCGGCCAGTACCGCGCCGCCACCTGCGCCCCCCGGACCAGGATCTCGCCGTCGTCGGCGATGCGGACGGTGACCTCGTCGTGCGGGCGGCCCGCGCTGCGCAGCACCTGCGGGTCACCACCGAGGTGGTCGGCCGGGCCGAGAAAGGTGATGTTGCCGCCGGTTTCGGTCATTCCGTAGCCCTGGTGGAATCCGGCGCCGAGTCGATCGACGGCCCGGCGCAACAGGTCGGCCGGTATCGCCGCCGACCCGTACGCGATGTCACCCAGGGTGGGCACCGTCGCGCCGGTGGCCTCCAGGTGGGCCAGCAGGCTGTGCAGCATCGTCGGCGCCAGCGAGCACGACGTCACCCCGTGCGCATTGACCGCGGCGACGAACTCGTCGGCCCGGAAGGCCGGCACCGGCAGCACCGTGGAGGCCACGCTGTGGTGCACCAGCATGTTGTACCCGGCGATATGGCACATCGGGAACGGCAGCAGATAGACCCCGCCGGAGCGCACCGCACGCCCGGCGACGGTCCCGCGCACCGCGGTGGTGATGGAGCGGTGGGTGTGCAACACACCCTTGGGGGTGCCGGTCGATCCGCTGGTGAACAGCAGCCACGCCGGATCGTCGGGCGCCACAGCGACATCCGGCTCGGTATCGGAATCCCGCCGCCATTCGGGATCGTCGAAGGACACCACCGCACCGGCGACACCGCGCAGCGGTTCGGTGTACCGGGCGTCGCCCAGCACCAGCGCGGGTGCGGCCCGCTGTAGCTGGTCGATGTGCTCGTGCACGCTGAGCCGCTGGTTGATCAACGTGAGGACGCGGCCACTGCGCGGCACCGCGTAGTACAGCCGGGCGTAGTCGGCGCCGTTGTCGGCGAGCACGGCGATCCGATCGCCGGGCCGGCTGCGGGCGGTGATCCACGACGCGACCGCCCGCACCTGAGCATCGAATTGCGCGAAGGAGACCGCGGTGCCGTCCGGGGCGATGAGCGCGGCCCGGTCAGGTGCGCGCAGCGCCGCGGCAGCCACCAGGTCGTGGATCAGGGCAGAGGTCGAAGGGCCGGTCATGGGGGCCGTACCGGTGTGCACGGTCCCTCCTAACGGGAGACCGGCGTCGCGGTGTCCTCCCGGAAATCGACGGGGCGGGGCAGCATCCACCGGTAGACGGTGACGCCGGGCATCATGACCGGCCAGAGCACACCGAAGATCGCGCTCACCAGAATCAGAGCGAAGTTCGCGGGCCGGCCGGCGGCACGGATCACCCGCCAGAACCACGCCGCGCAGAACCCGCCCACCACCAGGTAGGCGACCACAGTGAGCGGCGAGAGGTCCATCGGAAAATCAGCGTACCGTCCGACGGCCGCGCTTCACAGCGAAGTCAACTGCCGGCCGGTCAGGGCCGGGTCAGCTCCGCATACCGGGCGACGTGGTGGTCGGTGGAACCGAACTCGTACTGCACCGCCGTCAGCCGCTTGAAGTAGTGCCCGATGGCGAGTTCCTCGGTCATCCCCATGCCGCCGTGCAGCTGCACCGCGTTCTGGCCGACGAACCGGGCGGCCCGGCCGACGGTGGCCTTGGCCGCCGACACCGCGCGGGCGCGCTGCGCCGGCTCGGCCTCCAGGTTCAGCACCGCCAGGTACACGGCGGCCACCGACTGCTCGAGCTCCATGTGCATGTCCACCATGCGGTGCTGCAGGGCCTGGAAGCTGCCGATCGGCGTGCCGAACTGCTGGCGCTGCTTGCAGTACTCGACGGTGTCGGCCACCACCTTGCGCATGTTGCCGACCGCTTCGGCGCAGACCGCCGCGGCGCCCTCGTCGCGGGCACGGGCCAGGGAATCCCAGGCCCCGCCATCGGATCCGAGCAACGTGGCCGGCACGCCGGCCAGTTCGATGTCGGCCGCCCAGCGGTCGTCGACGGTGCGGTAGTGGTGCTGGATGAGACCGGCCGGCGCTTGGGCCGGATCGCCGCCGGCCAGATCGACCAGGAACAGCGACAGCCCCGCCGGGGTGTTCGCGGTGACCAGCAGGTGGGTGGCCAGCCGCGCGTGCAGCACCACGATCTTGGCGCCGTCGAGCACCCACCCGTCGCCCTCGGCGCGGGCGGTGGTGGTCACGTCCTGCCAGCGGTCACCGGACTGAGCCTCGGCCGCGGCCAGGGCGAGCACGGCCTCACCGCCGGCGATCTTCTCCAGCAGCCCGTTGGCGATGTCGCCGCCGGCGCGCTGCAGCAGGCCACCGGCCACCACGACGGTGTCGACGTAGGGTTCGACGACCAGCGCGTGTCCCAGCGCCTCGGCGATCACCATGATCTCCACCGGCCCGCCGCCGATCCCGCCCATCTCCTCGGGCAGTGCAGCGCCCAGGATGCCGAGTTCGTCGGCGAAGGACTGCCAGATCCCGGGCTGCCAGCCCTCGCCGAGCTTGATGGCGCGCCGGCTGGACTCCAGCCCGTAGCGCGATGCCAGGAACTTGGTGAGGCCGTCGCGGAGTAGTTCCTGCTCACCGGTCAGTTTGAAGTCCATCTACAGTCCCAATTCTGCTTTGGCGAGGATGTTTCGCTGAATCTCGTTGCTGCCGGCGTAGATCGAGCCGGCGCGGTCGTTGAAGTAGCGCAGCGGTGCGACGGCCTGCCACGGCTCGCCGGACAGGTAGTCGTCTGCGGGCGGTGTGAAGTCGGCGATCGGGCCACCCGGGCAGGCGGCGTGCGGCTGATAGGCCCGGCCGCGCGGGCCGGCCGCCTCCATGGACAGTTCGGTCAGCGTCTGGCTCAGCTCGGTGGAGATCACCTTGAGCATCGAGGAGGCCGCACCCGGATGGCCGCCGCCGGCCAGCGCGGCCAGCACCCGGTACTCCAGGATCTCCAGCACCTCGGTGCGGATCCGGGCATCGGCCAGCTTGCGGGCGAAGGCAGGATCGTCGATCAGCTTGCCGCCGCTCGGGCCGGGCTGCTCGGTGGCCACCTCGGCGATGTTCTCGGCCATCACCTGCAACGCGGGTGCGGTGGCGCCGCCGCCGCGCTCGAACTCCAGCAGGTACTTGGCGACCGTCCAGCCCTCGTCGATATTGCCGATCACATTGGCCTTGGGGACCCGCACCTCGTCGAAGAACACCTGGCTCTGGACCTCTTCGCCGGAGGTCATCACCAGCGGGCGGATCTCGATCCCGGGGGTGGCCATATCCAGCAGCACGAAGGTGATGCCCTGCTGTTTCTTACCGGTGCGGGAGGTGCGCACCAGGGCGAACATCCAGTTGGCCTCGGTGGCGTGGGTGGTCCAGATCTTGCTGCCGGTGCAGACCAGATCGTCGCCGTCCTGCACGGCGGCCATGGTCAGCGCGGCCAGGTCCGAACCCGCCTCCGGCTCGGAATAGCCCTGGCAGAAGAACACCTCGCCGGTGAGGATGCGGGGGAGGAAGAAGTCCTTCTGCTCCTCGGTGCCGAACTTGACGATCGCGTGCGCGACCATCCGGATGCCCATCGGCGACAGCGACGGGGCGCCGGCCAGCTGGGATTCCCGGCTGAAGATGTAGTGCTGGGTCAGGCTCCAGTCGCAGCCGCCGTACTCGACCGGCCAGGCCGGGGCCGCCCAGCCGCGTTCATGCAGGATCGCCTGCCAGGCCAAGCTCGCCTCGTGATCGCTGTACACGCTGGTCATCAGGCGTCCGGCGCGTTCGATCTCCGGGGTCATCTTCTCCGCCAGGAACCGGCGTACCTCGTCGCGGAACGCGATGTCCGCATCTGACCAGCTCAGGTCCATGAGTGCCTGCCTCTCCGTATGCTGTCTAACTTAGATATATAAGTAGCAGTTCGACGGCGGGTTGTGAAATCTATCGCTCACGGGGGCGGCTGTGACGTGGCCGACCCTCGGCCGGTCGGCCCGGCCGGGAATCGCGTCGCCGCAGGTGGTGGCGATTTGGGAGTGCTAGGGTGAGGTCATTGCCGCGATTCGTGCTGGCAAATTTGCGATGTCTCTGGGTGGTGGCTGGTTTCATTCGCTGCCGGTAGGAAGAGTCGGAATCATTCGACGTGAGCGGTCGATATCAGCGCGGACAACGGTTGCCGGCACTGGCCTCAGGCGCGCGAGCGCTGATCTACAGCTATCAAAGGGTTGCTAACGCACTATGTGGGACGAGATGGTCGACGTGGTCGCGGTGGGTGCCGGACCGGGAGCACTGGCCTGCGCGATCGCCGCGGCCGACGCCGGGCTGGACGTGTTGGTGGCCCGTCCGGGCGCGCCCGCCCCGATCGATGCCAGCGGTCCGCGCGGCTGGCTGCCGGTCGTCGACGATCCCGACACCAAGGCGTACTTCGACGCGCTGGCCGACGAACTGCCCACGGTCACGCCGGCCGACGACGCCGCGGCGCTCCAGGTCCGAGCCCTGCACGAGGTCCGGGTCGACACGTCCCGGCGCGCCCAGGTGGAGACGTTCGTCGGATCCCGACTGGGAGTCTGGGCGGCGACCTGCATCGCCTCCCCGTACGGCGTGCTGTTCACCCGGGTCGACGACTGGCCGACGGCCACCATGCGGACGGCGGGCGGGAAGTCGTTCGAGGTGACCCTCCTCGACGAGAACGGCCCGGCCGATCGGACGTTCACCGAGCGGTTGGACGCGCTCGCCGCCGACCGCGACATCGACGTGCTCGCGGACAGCCCGTTGCAACGTTTCGTGTTCGAGGAGGGCGAGATCGCCGGCGTGGTGGTCGATTCGCCGGACGGACCGTGGGCGGTGCAGGCCCGCGTCGGCATCGTGGTGACCTCGCCCAATCCGTGCCCGCCCGATGAGCGGATCCTCGCCGCCGACAGCCGGATCGGGCTGGTCGGGCTGACGGCGAGCAGGTTCGGTCGGGTAGAAGTCCTGAGCCCGGCCGATTCCTAGGGACTAGGGCTCGGCGAAGTCCACCGGTATCGTGCCCCGGCGCAGCAGCGCCTCCATCTGGTCACTGGGAATCGGGCGCGACAACAGGAAGCCCTGTGCGCGGTGGCACCCGTGCCGCAGCAGCGTGGCGGCGGCCGTACCGGTCTCCACGCCCTCGGCCACCAACTGGAGGTCGAACGCCTCGGCCAGCGCGATGATCGCCCGCACGATGGCCAGATCGCCCGGATCGGCGCCGAGATCCCGCACGAAACTCTTGTCGATCTTGAGCGCGTCCACCGGAAGCGATTTCAGCAGGGACAGCACGCTGTACCCGGTCCCGAAGTCGTCGATCGCGACCTGCACCCCGGCGTCGTGCAGCTTGGCCAGCGTCACCCGGGTGACCTCGATGTCTTGTACGACAATGCTTTCGGTGATCTCCAGGCACACCGAGCCGGGCGGCAACCCGAACTCGGCCACGATCGTGGCGACCGACTCGGCGAACCCGTCCGCGACGAGTTGTACCGGTGACACGTTCACCCGCAGGACCGCGTCGAGCCCGACGCCGTTGGCCCGCCAGCGGGCGAACTCGCCGCAGGCCGTGCGCATCACCCAGCGGCCCAGCTCGCCGGCGAGGTTGATGGATTCGGCGACTCCGATGAACGAGTCCGGGGCGAGCAGGCCGCGGGTGGGGTGCTGCCAGCGGACGAGCGCCTCGGTGGCCAGCACCTTGCCGGTCCGCATATCCACCTCGGGCAGATACCGCAGGAACAGCGCGCCCGTCTCGATGACGTTCTGCAGGTGTAGCTCGATGTCGTTGCGGAACTCGCTCTCCAGCGAGATCGCATCCGAGTAGAGGATGACCTGATTGCCGCCCGAGTTCTTGGCGGTGAGCACGGCCTGGTCGGCGTGCCGCAGCAGATCAGAGGTGCTGTCCCGGCCGGGCACCCCGACGGCGACCCCGATGCTGACCGTGCGGGTGACCATCTCACCGTCGATCGGCACCTTCTTCGACAGCGCATGCTGCAGCCGCTCCGCGAGTTCCTCGGCCGCGTCGACATCGGTGGGGGAGGCGGGAACCACGAGGAACTCGTCACCGCCGAGCCGGGCGATCATGCTGGGCCCGGCGGCCTGCGCCAGCCGCTCGGCCAGCACCTGGATGAAGCGATCTCCCGCCGAGTGGCCGAGATAGTCGTTGATCGCCTTGAGCCGGTCCAGGTCGAAGAACAGTGCGCTGACCGGGCCGGGCTGGTCGGGCTGGAGCCGGGCGTCCAGGTGGGCCATCAGGGCCCGCCGGTTGTGCAGCCCGGTCAGGTCGTCGTGCTCGGCCAGGAACCGCAGCCGGTCCTCGGCGTACACCCGGGCCTGGACCTGCGCGAACAAGGTGGCGATGGCGGCCAGCGCATGCAGTTCCTCGGAGCTCCACTGCCGGTCGCCGGCCATGACGAAGCCCAGCATCCCGGTGGTCACCTCACCGGAGGGCAACGGCACGCAGGCCACCGTGGTTCCGGCGTGGCCGCCGGTCTCGGGCCGCAGCACCACCGGTTCCTGCAGGTTCTCGGCCAGCGCGTACACCGGGTCGGCGTCGGCGAAGTGGATCAATGCCGGCGGATCGGGCTGCGCGCCGGCCGGTCGCGGTGGCCATTCGGCGATCAGCCGAGTCGCATGAATGGTGTGGTCATGGTGCCGCAGGAAACTGGAATCGACGCCGAAGTAGGTCACCAGTTCGGCAAGAACCTGCTGGCTGACGCCGGTTGCGGTGGCGGCGTCGACGGCGATCAGGCGTGTGGCGACCGCGGTGACGACGAGTTCGAGGCTGCGGGGCACCTAGACCTCTCTGTGTGACGCACCTGGTCGGTGCCCAACGATGCACGGCCCCCGAGATACCGCTTCGGCACTGCCGCCGGCGGGCTCCGGTCAGCCTGCCGAGAGTCTATTGCAGACACCGGCGCACATCGGTGACATCCGCCGGTCGTGGCGCAGCTCTTTGTCGGTGGGTTTGTCGGTGGGTTTGTCGGGGGCCACCCCGGTATCCGACCGCCGTCAGACCCCGGCCTGGACGGCCCCGGCCAATCCGCCGATGTCCTCGAGCAGCGGCAGCAACACGCGTGTCTCCGCGCGGGTGGCGATAATCTGTTGCGGGTCGGCGGTTCTGGTGAACTCGGCCTGATCCCACCACATCATCTTGGTCTCGTAGCGCTCGTCGGGGTAGGGGGTCGCCGGGATCCGGGTGGCGACCACGCCGCCGGAGGACCGCCATCGATCCAGGACGTGCGCCGCGGCGGTCGCCATGGCGAACTTCGCACCGAGGATGAAGGTGGCATGCAGCGGCATACGCGCCAGAACGGAAGCGAGAGCGCGGCTGTGTGGGTGTCTGTCATCCGACCACGCGGTCTTGACCTCCACCACCCCGAAGGGGAGACGATCCTCGATCATCTTGCGCACCAGGGGAAGTGAGTCCTGCCCGGCCCATTCGACCAGCGCATGACTCTCCTCGGGCTCCCGGTACGGTCCCTGGGTGCGGACGCCACCGACCACGTGGCCGGCGTCGTCGACCGCGGCGAGGAACAACGACGTCGCGGCGGGGTCGACGAGTGTGCTCGGGTCGATTGCGCGCTCCACCCCGTGTTTGCGGTAACTGCGCAGTGCGCCCTCGATGAAGTCGTCCCACAGCTCCGGCTCGGCCGTGGGTGTCGAGAGCACGAGCGTGCTTTCCGATTCTCGATCCCACCACTGTGCGGACGCATTGTCAGAAAGTCCGCGAAACGCGGTTTCGGCGACAGACACGCTCATTCCGGACCCACCGATCAGTTGCCGGAACGCGGCCGTGAGGGGGTACGTTCCAGAGAGGCTATTGCGAATAGTGCAGTTAAGTATCGCTATATCCAGGGCAGATACCAGCGGTAATTTATTGCCGATGCCGACAATTCGTTGCTGATCGAGCGTAGGTGCGGATTTGGCAACGATGTAATTGAGCTGTAGATAGTAGTTATCTGGTAAGAAATCAGCTAACTCGTTAGATTTGGCAAATATGATTTGCCCGTCGCGAAGTTTTCTATATCAATCGCGCATCTGACCGTCAAGTTGGCATTCGCTGCCATATCTGCGGTGCGGCGACCCGGTGCTGTCGGGACCCGGTGCGCGGTCCGCTCGCTTTACAGACTATGCATGAACCTGAAAAGTCGACGGCGCGACCGAAGGAGGAACAGTGCAGGTTTTCAAAAATCTCGACGAGTTGGTGGGCGCCCAGGGGGCCGAATTGGGCCCGACGGAATGGCTGGAGATCAGTCAGGATCGGGTCAATAAGTTTGCCGACGCAACAGAAGACCACCAGTGGATCCACGTCGACCCCGAGCGTGCGGCCAACGGCCCCTTCGGCGGCACCATCGCGCACGGGCTGCTGACCCTCTCGTTGCTGCCGCACTTCAACCATCAGCTCTACCGGGTGGAGGGCATCTCGCTGGCGGTCAACTACGGCTACAACAAGGTTCGGTTCATCACCCCGGTGAAGGTGGGTGCCCGTGTGCGCGCCCGTGGCGTGGTCAATGACGTCACCCAGCTCCAGGGCGCCGCCCAGTCCACGGTGACCATCACCGTCGAGATCGAGGGGTCGGAAAAGCCTGCGGCAGTTGCGGAGTCGATCATCCGCTACATCGCCTGACGTTTCGGGCACGTACAGCAGAAGGCCTCGGGCTCGCCCGAGGCCTTCGCGTTTTTCAGGAGAGGGTCAGGCCGAGGCTTTGGCCTTGCGTTGAGCCGCCTTCACCAGACCGCCGCCGATGATGAGCCGCTGGATCTCGCTGGTGCCTTCATAGAGTCGCAGCAGCCGCACCTCGCGGTAGATCCGCTCCACCGCCACCTCGCGCATATAGCCACTGCCGCCGTGAATCTGCACGGCGAGATCGGCGACCTTGCCGGCCATCTCGGTGCAGAACAGCTTCGCCGAGGACGGTGCGATGCGCCGGTCCTCCTCGGTGACCCACAGGCGCGCCGCCTCACGGACCAGGGCCCGCCCGGCCATCACGCCGGTCTGCTGATCGGCGATCATGGCCTGCACCAACTGGAAGTCCCCGATCGGTGTGCCGCCCTGGGTGGCGGTGGCGGCGTAGGCCACCGATTCGTCGAGGGCACGCTGGGCGGCACCGACGGCGAGCGCGGCGATGTGCACCCGGCCGCGGGCCAGCGATGTCATCGCCGCCCGGTAGCCGACGTCCTCGCTGCCGCCGACCAGCGCGTCGGCGCCGACGCGGACCTCGTCGAAGCTGACGTCGGCGGTCCAGGCGCCCTCCTGGCCCATCTTGGCGTCCTTGGCGCCGATGGTGACCCCGGGGGAGTCGGCGGGGACGAGGAAGACCGCGATGCCGGCGCCGTCGGCGTCGGCGGGGCGGGTGCGGGCGAAGGTCACGAACAGATCGGCGTTGGGGGCGTTGGTGATGAACCGCTTCTGCCCGGTGATCACCCAGTCTGTGTCACTTCCCGAGTCGCTGCGCTCCTGCCCGCCGGAACCATCCCTGACGGCCTTGGTGCGCAGGCCGGCGGGATTGGACCCGGCGCCCGGCTCGGTCAGCGCGAAGGAGGCGACCACCGCGCCGGAGGCGATGCCTTCGAGCCAGCGGGACTTCTGCTCATCGGTGCCGAACCCGACGAGCACCTGCCCGGCGATGCCGTTGTTCGTGCCGAACATCGAACGCAGCGCCAGGCTGGTGTAGCCGAACTCCATGGCCAGCTCGACGTCCTGGGCGAGGTTGAGGCCCAGTCCGCCCCACTCCTGTGGGATCGCGTAGCCGAACAGGCCCATCTCCTTGGTCTGCTCGCGGATGTCGTCGGGTACCCGGTCGGCGGCCATGATCTCCAGTTCGCGCGGGACCACCTGATTGCGGACGAACTGCCGGGTGGCGGCGAGGATGTCGGCGAAGTCTTCGTCGGACACGGCGGTCGGATTGGCGGCCATCAGCGGCAACTCCTGGATTGATGCGACAAGCGGTGGGGCGATTTGGTACAAGAAATATCATATTTTATGTTTGGTACCTGGCTCCAGAAGGGGCCACAGGAAGGGATGGACTGGCATGGGTCTGCTTGACGGCCGCACCGCGGTGATCACCGGGGGTGCACAGGGGATCGGGTTCGCGATCGCCGAACGGTTCGTGGCGGAGGGCGCCCGCGTGGTGCTCGGCGACCTGAACCTCGACGCCACCGAGGCCGCTGTCGCCAAGCTGGGCGGACCGTCGGTCGCCAAGGCGGTGACCTGCAACGTGGTCGAGGCGACCGAGGTGGAGGCGCTCGTCGGGGCGGCCGTGGACACCTTCGGCAGCTTGGACGTCATGGTCAACAACGCCGGCATCACCCGCGACGCGACCATGCGCAAGATGACCGAGGAGCAGTTCGACCAGGTCGTCGCCGTGCACCTGAAGGGCTCCTGGAACGGCACCCGGCTGGCCGCCGGCATCATGCGCGAGGCCAAAAGCGGTGCGATCGTGAACATCTCGTCGATCTCCGGCAAGGTCGGCCTGGTCGGCCAGACCAACTACTCGGCCGCCAAGGCCGGCATCGTCGGCCTGACCAAGGCCGCCGCCAAGGAGGTCGCCCACTTGGGCGTGCGGGTCAACGCGATCCAGCCCGGCCTGATCCGCTCGGCCATGACCGAGGCCATGCCGCAACGGATCTGGGACCAGAAGCTGGCCGAGATCCCGATGGGCCGCGCCGCCGAACCCAGCGAGGTCGCCTCGGTGGCCCTGTTCCTGGCCTCGGACCTGTCCTCGTACATGACGGGCACCGTGCTCGAAGTGACCGGCGGGCGGCACATCTAGATGGCCGAGTTCACCCGGGAAGCCGTCATCTGCGAGCCGGTCCGCACCCCGATCGGCCGCTACGGCGGCATGTTCAAATCCCTGACCGCGGTCGATCTCGGCGTCGCGGCGCTGCAGGGTCTGTTGGCGCGCACCGGCGTGCCCGCCGACGCGATCGAGGACGTGATCCTCGGGCACTGCTATCCCTCCAGCGAGGCGCCGGCCATCGGCCGGGTCGTGGCGTTGGACGCCGGCCTGCCGATCACGGTGCCCGGCATGCAGATCGACCGCCGCTGCGGATCGGGGCTGCAGGCCGTCATCCAGGCCTGCCTGCAGGTGGCCGGCGGCAGCAACGAACTGGTCGTCGCCGGTGGCGCCGAATCGATGAGCAATGTGGCCTTCCACTCCACCGATATGCGCTGGGGCGGAGCCCGCAGCGGGGTGCAGATCCACGATGGTCTGGCCCGCGGCCGGGTCACCGCCGGCGGCAAGAACTACCCGGTGCCCGGCGGCATGCTGGAGACCGCGGAGAACCTGCGCCGCCAGTACGGCATCTCCCGGGTCGAGCAGGACGAACTCGCGGTGCGCTCGCACCAGAAGGCGATCGCCGCGCAGACCAGCGGGGTGCTGGCCGAGGAGATCATTCCGGTCACGGTGTCCTCGCGAGCGGGCGAGCAGGTGATCTCCGTGGACGAACACCCGCGCGCGGACACCTCGGTAGAGGCGCTGGCCAAGCTGCGGCCGGTGCTGGGCAAGAGTGACCCCGAGGCCACCGTGACCGCGGGTAACTCCAGCGGCCAGAACGACGCGGCCTCCATGTGCATCGTCACCACCCGCGAACGCGCCGCCGAACTGGGACTCAAACCCCTTGTCCGGCTGGCCTCCTGGGGCCTGGCCGGGGTGGCACCCAACGTCATGGGCATCGGGCCGGTGCCGGCCACCGCGAAGGCGCTGGACAACGCCGGGCTCAAGCTCGCCGATATCGACATCATCGAACTCAACGAGGCGTTCGCCGCGCAGGCGCTGGCCTGCATGCGCGAATGGCAGTTCACCGACGCCGATCTGGAGCGCACCAACGTGCGCGGTTCGGGCATCTCGCTCGGGCACCCGGTCAGCGCCACCGGCGGGCGGATGCTCGCCACCCTGGCCCGCGAACTGGAGCTGCGCGACGCGCGGTACGGGCTGGAGACCATGTGCATCGGTGGCGGCCAGGGCCTGGCCGCCGTATTCGAACGGATTTCTGCATGACCAAACTCGCCCAAACCCCCGGCCTGACCGACGTCCAGGCCGAGATCGTCGCCACCGTGCGCCAGTTCGTGGACAAGGAGATCATCCCGAACGCGCAGGAACTGGAGCATTCGGACACCTATCCGCAGCAGATCGTCGACCAGATGCGGGAGATGGGTCTGTTCGGGCTGATGATCCCCGAGGAGTACGGCGGCCTCGGTGAGTCACTGCTCACCTACGCGCTGTGTGTGGAGGAACTGGCCCGCGGCTGGATGAGCGTCTCCGGTGTGATCAACACCCACTTCATCGTCGCGTACATGATCCGCCAGCACGGCACCGACGAGCAGAAGCAGCACTACCTGCCGCGGATGGCGACCGGGGAGGTGCGTGGCGCGTTCTCGATGTCCGAGCCGGAGTTGGGCTCCGATGTCGCCGCGATCCGCACCAAGGGTGTTCGGGATGCCGACGGGAACTACACGATCACCGGCCAGAAGATGTGGCTGACCAACGGTGGCAGCTCGACGCTGGTGGCCGCTTTGGTGAAAACCGATGAGGGAGCGGACAAGGCGCACCGCAACCTGACCGCGTTCCTGATCGAGAAGCCCGCCGGATTCGGTGAGGTGTTGCCGGGGCTGACCATCCCGGGCAAGCTCGACAAGCTCGGCTACAAGGGCATCGACACCACCGAGATGATCTTCGACGGCTACCGTGCCACCGCCGGCGACGTGCTCGGCGGGGTGCCCGGCAAGGGCTTCTTCCAGATGATGGACGGTGTCGAGGTCGGCCGGGTGAACGTCTCGGCGCGGGCCTGCGGGGTTGCGCTGCGGGCGTTCGAATTGGCGATTCGCTATGCGCAGCAACGGGAGACGTTCGGCAAGCCGATCGCCGGGCACCAGGCCATCGCCTTCCAGCTCGCCGAGATGGCAACCAAGGTCGAGGCCGCCCACCTGATGATGGTCAACGCGGCCCGGCTCAAGGACTCCGGCGACCGCAACGACGTGGCCTCCGGTATGGCGAAATACCTTGCCAGTGAGTACTGCGCGGAGGTCACCCAGCAGGCGTTCCGGATCCACGGCGGCTACGGCTACTCCAAGGAGTACGAGATCGAGCGGCTGATGCGGGATTCGCCCTTCCTGCTGATCGGCGAGGGCACCAGCGAGATCCAGAAGACCATCATCAGCAAGAACCTGCTCGATGAGTATCGGATCTGATCCACCGGGGCGAGCGGAGCGACGGGGGGACCCGGAGTTCGCGGCCCGCCCGCAACTGTCCGACGACGTCGCCCGGGTGGTGCGGCGGCGGATCTTCGACGGCACCTACCGTGCCGGGGAGTACCTGCGACTGGACCAGTTGGCCGCGGACCTCGGGATCAGTGTCACCCCGGTGCGGGAGGCGCTGCTGAACCTGCGCGCGGAGGGTCTGCTGGTGCAGCACCCGCGACGCGGATTCATGGTGTTGGAGTTCACCGCGCGCGACCTCGCCGACGTCGCCCAGGTGCAGGCGTATGTCGGCGGGGAACTCGCGGCCAGGGCGGCCGAGAACATCAGCGCCGAACAGCTTTCCGAGCTCAAGGAGATCCAGGACCAGCTGGAGCGGGCCTACGGGGAATCCGATCCGGAGCGCACGGTGCGGCTCAACCACGAGTACCACCGGTTGATCAACGTCGCCGCCGCCTCACCCAAGCTGACCCAGTTCATGTCGGGGATCACCCGTTATCAGCCCGAGTCGGTGTTCCCGACGCTGCCGGGTTGGCCGACGCAGTCGATCAAGGACCACCGCCGGGTGATCGCGGCGTTCGAGAACCGCGATCCGAGCGAGGCCCGGGCGGCGATGGCCGAGCACTTCACCATCGGGGTGGCCCCGCTGTGCGAGCACCTGGCCGCGCTGGGGGTCATCGCGCCGATCTGACGGGCGTCAGAACCTGTTGACGTGCGTCAGCACACCTCGCTAGTGTTCCGCATCACAGCGACCCGAGGAGTGACTGTGGTGCGAAGCCAGCCGCGGACGGCGATCATCGGTGCCGGGATCAGCGGGCTGACCGCGGGCAAGATGCTCAAGGACTACCGGATTCCCTACACCACCTTCGAGATGTCCGACCGGATCGGCGGCAACTGGGCGTTCGGCAACCCCAATGGTCTGAGCAGTGCCTACCGCTCACTGCACATCGACACCTCCAAGCACCGGTTGTCCTTCAAGGATTTTCCGGTGCCCGAGCACTACCCGTCGTTCCCGCACCACAGCGACGTCAAGGCCTATCTGGACTCCTACGCCGAGGCTTTCGGCCTGCTGGAGAACATCGAATTCAACAATGGCGTGCGCCATGCCCGGCCGCGTCCCGGCGGCGGATGGCTGATCGAGGACCAGGCCGGGACGATGCGCGAATTCGATCTGCTGGTGGTCGGCAACGGACATCACTGGGACGCGCGGTGGGCCGAGTTCCCCGGTGAGTTCACCGGCGAGTCGATTCATTCGCACCACTACATCGACCCGCAGACCCCGCTGGCCCTGACCGGGAAACGGATCCTGGTCGTCGGCATCGGCAACAGCGCCGCCGACATCACCGTCGAACTGTCGTCGAAGACCCTGCAGAACAAGGTGACGCTGTCGACCCGGTCCAGCGCCTGGATCGTGCCGAAATACCTTGCCGGGCAGCCCGGGGACAAGATCTTCAAGACGACGCCGTATCTGCCGCTGTCCTGGCAGCGCAAGGCCGCACAGGCGTTCGCCCCGTTGGTCGGCGCGGATCCCACCAAGTACGGTCTGCCGCCGGCGAATCACAAACTGTTCGAGGCGCATCCGACCCAGTCGGTGGAGCTTCCGCTGCGGCTGGGTTCCGGTGATGTGATCCCGAAGCCGAACATCTCGCGGCTGGACGGGGACACCGTGCACTTCGACGACGGCACATCGGATGTGTTCGACGTGATCATCTACGCCACCGGATACAACATCACGTTCCCGTTCTTCGACCCCGATCTGATCAGCGCCCCGGAGAACCAGATCCGGTTGTACAAGCGGATGTTCAAACCCGGGTTCGAGGATCTGGTGTTCATCGGATTCGCGCAGGCCATCCCGACACTGTTCCCGTTCGTGGAATGCCAGTCCCGGCTGCTGGCGGCCTACGCCTCCGGCAGGTACGCGTTGCCGCCCGTCGCCGAGATGGAACGGGTGATCGACGCCGACCAGCAGTTGCACGCCGGGCACTGCACCAACCGCGCCCGGCACACGCAGCAGGTGGACTACTTCTACTACGAGCACGACATCCGCACCAAGGAGATCCCGGCCGGGACCAAACGTGCCGCGGCGGCGCGACCGGAACTCGCCCCGGTATGAGATCGCCGACCGATCGCCGACCGACGCTGCGCAGCGACGAGCGTCGGGAGGCGATCCTGGACGCCCTGGATTCCTGGTTGCAGGAATCCAGCCTCGATGCGGTCAACGTCGCCGAGATCACCGCGCAGGCCGGGGTCACCCGCTCGGCGTTCTACTTCTACTTCGAGAACAAGGCGGCGGCGGTGGCCGCGCTGATCGAGCGTCTGGTGGCCGAGGTCTTCGTCGTCAGTGACGAATTCACCTCCGGCGGTGGGGATCCACGCGAGCGGGTGTACGCCATGCTGGAGGGGTTGTTCGACAGCGCGGACCGGTACCGGCACGTGTTCAGCGCCATGCTCGAGGCGCGTGGTTCCAGTGCCGCCATCCGTCAGATCTGGGATGACGGACGCGATGCCTTCAAACCGTCGGTGACGGAGTTGATCCGCGCCGAACGGGCCGCCGATGCACCCGATCCGGAGGTGCTCGCGGCGGTGCTGCTGGAATTCAATGACCGGATGGTGGAGCGGTTCCTCTTTGGCGGTGGGCTGACGCGTGATCAGCTGATCGACGGAACGGCCGCGATATGGCTGAGCACGATTTACGGAGACCGACGATGACCTATCAGGACACGACCTACCGGGAGATTTCCTTCAGCTCACACGGAACGCGGTGCAGCGGGTGGCATTTCCGCGCCGACGGGGGCGGGGCACGGCCCGTCGTGGTGATGGCGCACGGCTTCGGCGGTACCAAGGATTCCGGGCTGGCGCCGTTCTCCGAGCGGTTCGCCGAGGCGGGCATCGACGTGCTGGCCTTCGACTACCGGGGATTCGGGGCCTCCGACGGCGAACCGCGGCAGACGATCTCGCTGGAACGCCAGATCGCCGACTTCCACAGCGCCATCGCCGCGGCCCAGGATCTGCCGGACGTCGACGGCATCGCGCTGTGGGGGGCCTCCATGTCGGGAGGTCACGTCCTACAGGTGGCAGGCGACCGGGACGACATCGCCGCGGTGATCGCGTTGACACCGTTGACAAGTGGGCTGGCCGCCGGCCGGGCCGCCATCGGCGAGCGCGATGTGCTGACCGCCCTGCGCTGGACGGCCACCGGCATGCGCAGCAAGTTGTCGGTGGCCCGGGGCGGCGCCGCGACCTTGATGCCGATCGTCGGGCGACCCGGTGAGCCGGGGGCGTTGACCTTGTCGGGAGCCTACGAGAGCTACCTGGCGATGGCGGGGCCGACCTGGCGCAACGAGATCGACGCCTCGGTCGGCATGGAGCTCGGCCGGATGAGCGTGAAATTCGCTGCCAAACGGTTGCGCTGCCCGGTGCTGGTGCAGATCGGGGACTTCGACCGGTTCGTGCCGGCGGGGGCGGTGGCCAAGACCGCCGAGTTGGCCCGCGCGCAGGTGCACCGGTACGCATGCGACCACTTCGACGTGTGGCCGGGCAACGAGTGGTTCGACAAGACCGTCACCGATCAGGTGACGTTCCTCCGGCGGGTGCTCGCGCTCGGTTGAGTTTCCCGGCGGGTATGAAAGTGCCCACCTCGCAGCGACAATCGAGCGACTTTCGCTGTCCTGAAAAAACTTTGGTCGCTTCAGTCCCATGAGTCACGCAGCGGTCGATTTTGTCGGTGGTCGCACGTATGTTCGAGTCATGAAGTCGGACGCGGTGGCCAGTCGGGAGACGGTGCGGCATGCACTCTCCGATCACGCCGCGTCCACCAAAGCCTTGCTGGATGCTGACTTCACCGTGTTCGACACCGCGGAGTTGTTGGCCATCCAGTCCGAGCGCGAACTGCGGGCGCGCGCGGACGAGATGATCGGGCACCGGATCCAGGCCGCGCTGATGGATCGGGCCACCGCGCATGAGATCGGCGGGAAGTCCTGGGTGGATGTGCTGGCGAGCCGGATGCGGATCAGTCGTGCCGAGGCCGCCCGCCGGGTCGCCGCGGCGGAGGTCCTGGGTCCCCGGCATGCCCTGAGCGGTGAGGTGTTGGAGCCGGTGTTGCCGGCCTGTGCCGCCGCGTTGGCCGACGGATCGATCTGTGCGGCACACATCAAGGTGGTCCGGGCGACAATGAAGACCGCGTGCGGCCGGATGAGTGGTACCGAGTTGGCGGACTTGGAGGTGTCGCTGGTCGCCGCGGCCAAGACCACGACCCCGGAAACCCTGGAAAAGGCCGCCGAACGGGTGCTCTACAAACTCAACCAGGACGGCCATGGCCCCGATGTCGCGCGGCATAAGCGGGGCATCACCCTGGGCCCGCAGGATGCCGACGGGCTGGTGCGGATCACCGGTTGGGTCGATGCCGAGCTGGCCGCGTATCTGGGCACCGCGCAAGAGGTGTGGGGCCGGCCCGGGGTCAACAACCCCGATGATGCTGAGCCCCAGCTCAATCCGGACCCCAACCCGCTCGAAGACGAACCCGCGCCGCAGTGCGACCCGGTAAGTGAAGAACCCGTGGATGCTGAGTACGACGAAGGCCTCACGGGCCCGGAGGATGAAGCCGACTTCGCGGGAGCCGAGGCCGAAGAGGAACCGACGGCACCGTCCCCGGCAGGGCCTTCTGAACCCGGCCACCCCGCCGATTTCGGTGCCCTGGCCGATCTGGCCGCCGGTGATACCCGCACCCGGGCCCAACGTTTGCACGATGCCTTCAAGGCGATCCTGCGTGATGCCCTGATGGCCAAGAGCCTCGGCCAACACAACGGCATCCCGGTCACCGTCGTGGTCTCCACGACGTTGGCGGAATTGGAGGCAGGCGCCGGGATCGCGGTCACCGGGACCGGCACGCTGATGCCCATGCCGGATCTGATCCGCCTCGCCGAACAGGCGTATCACTACCTGGTGGTGTACCGAAAACACACCGCCGAACCGCTCTACCTCGGGCGCACCAAACGCCTGGCCAGCAAGGCCCAACGCCTACTGCTCTACAACCGCGACCGGGGTTGCACCCGGCCCGGCTGCACCAAAGCCGCGTGTCAGTGCCAGGCCCATCACGCCGAACCCAGCTGGAACAACGGCGGACTCACCGACGCCCCCACCCTGGCCCTGGGCTGCGGCCCCGACAACCGGCTCGCCGAAATGGGCTGGACCACCAGCATCGACCACGACACCGGGCGCACCCACTGGCACCCGCCACCGTTGATGGACACCGGCGGTGACACCCTCAACCACCACTTCCACCCCGAAGAACTCCTCCCACCGGGCGGGGACCCGGATGGGGAAGCCGGCCCGTGAGCGGAGTTGCATCCCCGCCATACTGTAATACTTACAGTGGAATATTCGACGACGATGGGTCCAGGCATGCCAGGCGTTCTCGACGGGATACGGGTGCTCGACTACGGGCGGTTCATCGCCGCGCCCTGGTGCAGTGCCATCCTGGCCGATATGGGTGCCGATGTGCTGCGGGTGGAGAAACGCGAGGGCGGCGAAGACCGCTGGGTGCAGGCCGTCACCGAGGGTGGTGAGGGCGGGACCTTCCTGCAGTGCAACCGCAACAAGCGATCGCTGACCCTGGACTCCACCACGGCCGAGGGCGCCGAGATCACCCGCAGGCTGGTTGCGGGCGCCGATATCGTCGTCGCCAACATGCCGGCGGCCGGGATGCGCGCCAACGGACTGGATTACGAGACCCTCAAGGCCGTCAAACCGGATATCATCCTGGCCAGCGCCACCGCCTACGGGGAGGGCGGCCCCTACAGCGACAAGATCGGCTTCGACGGCGCCGGGCAGGTGATGTCGGGTGCGGTGTACCGGCAGGGTCTGCCGGATCAACCGATCCGAACGGTGGTGCCCTACGCGGATTTCGGGACCGCGCTCACCCTCACGATCGGCGTCATGATGGCGTTGTATCACCGCGACCGCAGCGGGGAGGGCCAGCACGTCGAAGGGGCGCTGCTGCCCACCGCGCTGATGCTGTCCAACGCGTTCCTCATCGAACGCGAACTGCTGCAGACCGACAAGCCGCGGATGGGGAACCAGGGTGCCTCGGTGGCGCCGTGCGATCTGTACCGCACCGCCGACGACCAGTGGGTGTTGCTGCAGGTGGCCGGGCAGCCCATGTTCAAGCGCTGGTGCCGCCTGGTGGGGCGCGAAGAACTGTTCGACGACCCGCGGTTCGCCGACGACGACACCCGCTGGGCGAACGGTGACGTCCTGAACGACATCATGTCGCAGTGGTGTGCCGACAAGACCAAGGTCGAAGTGCTCGACCTGCTGGACAAGGCGAAAATGCCCGCCGCGCCGCTCTATTCGACACAGGACGTGCTCGACGACCCGCATGTTGCGGCGATGGGCTACCTGAAGCGGATCCCGTTCCCCGGCGCCCCGCGCGATGTGCCGATCATCGAGACACCGTTCCGGATGTCGGCCACCCCGGGGACGATCCGCCGCCGCGCTCCGTTGCTCGGCGAGCACACCGACGAGGTGCTCGCCGAGATCGGCTACGGCGCAGCCGAGGTCGAGGATCTGCGGGCGGCCGGCATCGTCTAGTCCAGGGGTGCCGCGGTCAACAGGGCGCGGGCCTCGAGGTTGCCGTCCAGTGCGCGGCTCACCCGGCGGGTGATCCGCCAACGCCCGTCGATCCGGCGCAGCGTGAAATGATTCGCTCCGGCACGCGCCACCACCCACCGGTCCTCACGGCGCCGCACCAACAGTGACTCGCACACCGCGTAGGCGTCGTCACCCTGCACGTTCACCTGAGCGGGTCCCAGGAAATGCGCTGCGCCACCGGCGATCAGGTTCTGGTGGGCGTCGGAGGCCACCATGGAGTGCACATCGGCGCGGCTACGCATGCTCCAACCCTCGACGTGGTAGCTGCCGTCCTCGCTCCACAGTGCGGCGACCTCGTCGGGGGAGCCGGCGTCGACCAACGGACCGTAGGAGGCGATCAACTGTGTGATCGCCACCTGATCGGAGAGCGCGCGCACCTGTTGTTCGAGCGCGGGCAGGCGGGTCTCCAGGGTGGCGTCATCGGGGGTCGCGTCGTGGGAAGTCATAGCGGATGTCCGATCTCGTGTAGGGCGCTGAGCTGTTCGCGGTAATGATCGGGATTATCGGCGCGCACGACGCAGGTGACCAGAGTGGCGCCGGCATCGCGCAACCGTTCCAGTTGGCTGCGGGTGCCGGCCGGGTCGCCAAGTGGGTCGCAGGCCCGTCCGGTGGACAGCACGACGTCGAAGCCGGGCGGTGCGGGATGTCGCGCCAGATACCCGGCGATGGTGTCGGGGGAGAGTCCGAACGGCATCCATCCGTTGCCCAGTGCGACGGCCCGGCGCAGGGAGCGCAGGGTACGCCCGCCCACCCAGACAGTGAGATCGGTTGAGGTGGCGTGTGGTTCGATGGCCAACCCGTCGACGACGGCTTGCCCCCACGCGGCCCGCAGCCGCCGCAGTGCGGCATCCGCCTCGGCGCCGCGGCCGGCCCATTCGGCGCCCAGCAGGTCGAACTCCTCACGCAACGAGCCGACTCCCACGCCCAGAATCGTCCGCCCGCCGCTGAGCCGGTCCAGCGTCCCGTAACTCTTCGCCAACGCGACAGGGTGGTGGTAGCCCAGCACCAGCACCGACGTGGCCAACCGGATGCGTCGGGTGTGCGCGGCCAGAAAGGACAAGGTGGCCAGCGGATCCCAGTACACCGAGCCGCGGGTGTCGGCGGCCTGCGCCGGGATGCCGACATGCTCGGAACAGGTCAGGTATTCAAACCCGAGATCGTCGGCGGCCGCCGCGATCGCCGCCAGTTCCGCCGGCCCGGCGTCGCGCTCCCACGGGGAGGCGATGCCCGGCTGCTGAATGACCACCGGGGTGGACAGCCCCAACCTCATCGGTCCGACGCCTGCCCGATCAACTTCCGCATCACCTCGTCGGTGCGCAGGATGGTTGCGGCGCGGTCCGGGTCACCGTGGGCCAGTGCCACGTTCGCATGCTTGGCGACCACGTGCACCGGGCCGTGCCCGAGCGCGGCGAGACCTTCCCTGGCGACCTCCTCGGGTTCGGAGACCGCCATCCCCGGAACATCGAAGTTCAGGCCGACGCGCTCCATGGCCGGGGTCCGGGTGACGCCGAGGACGAGTTCGAGCACATCGACATCGTGATCCCGCAGTTCCAGCCACAGGCCTTCGGTAAAGATCCGGCCGAAGGCCTTGACCCCGCCGTAGACGGTGTGCCGGTTGGAACCCAGATAGCCGGCCACCGAGCCGACCAGCAGGATGCCGCCCCTGCGCCGGCTTCGCATCGCGGCGCCGAAGTGATGGACCAGGGCCAGCGGTGTGGTGACGTTCAGGTCGATGACCTTCCCGAAGGCGGCCAGGTCGCCATCGAGGAACTGGGCGCTGTGGGTGTTGGCACCGGCATTGTGGATGAGCAGGCCCACCTCGACATCGGACACCGCATCGGCGACGGTGTCGGCCGACGACGGGTCGGACAGGTCGGTGCTCAGGGTGCGGACCTGCACGCCGAACTCGCGGCAGCGCCGCGCTGTCTCCTCCAACGGCCCGGTCTTGCGCGCCACCAGCAGCAGATGCATTCCCGCGGCGGCCAACTGCCGGGCGAATGCCGCGCCGACACCCTCGGAGCCGCCGGTGATGACGGCCCACGGTCCGTACTTCGTGGTGTCGAATGCGGGGCCGTCGGGCTGGGTACCTTCGTCGCTCATGGCTCTGTTGTAGCATCCTTTCCGGCAATATTTAGAATTAATTCTAGTTTTGTGAGGATCGGTCCCCATGCCGCGCATCGGTACACCCCGTGAGCCGGGGTACGCATCGACACCCCGACAACTGGCCCGTAACGCCGCGATCCTGGACGCGGCGCGCCGGCTGGGGGAGCGGCATGGGCTGGAGCGGGTGCAGATGTCCGATGTCGCCGCGCACGCGGGGGTGGCGCTGGGCACGCTGTACCGGTACTACCCGTCCAAGCACCATCTGTTCGCCGCGGCGCTGACGTCATCGATCGCGGCGCTGCCCGAACCCACGGCCGGGTCGGCCGATTCAGTCGGGGCGGCCCCGGCCGATCCGGTGGCGGCCGTTCGCGACTTCCTCGGCACCGCGGCCGGCAATCTGCTGGCCGAACCGCAGCTGGCCCGGGCGATGCTGGTGTCGGTCAACGTCATCAGGTCCGCCGCCGATACCCCCGCCGATCCGGTGATGCCGCAGCGCATCCTGTCGATCGCCGGAATCGATGCACCTTCTGAGGAGGACCGCCGTCTGGTCCGGATGGTGGAGCAGTGCATGTACGGCATCCTGACCTGGGCGACGGCCGGGCAGCTGGATGCCGCCGCGGCCGTCGCCGACGTGCGCTACGCCTGTGAGCTGCTATTGGCGCCGTGGCGGATTCAGGGCTGAGCCGCCAGTAACGCCCGCAACGCGGTGTTGTCGACCTTGCCGGTCGCCCCGCGCGGGATCGCCTCATCGTCGTCGAGCAGCAGCCACCGGGTCGGCACCTTGAACGCGCTCAGCACCCTGCGCGCGGCGGCACGCAGCTCCTCGACGCGCAACGTGCCGATGACCGCGGCGCCCACCTGATTATGCTGCCCGGCAGGCACATTGGTGACGAATGCGGCCCGCACCCCGCCGATGGTGCGCAGTGCACGCTCCACCTCGCCGGGGTAGACGGTGGCGCCGCTGACCTTGAACATGTCGTCGGCGCGGCCGCGGTAGAACAGGAACCCATCCGCGTCCAGATAGCCCAGATCGCCGGTGGGGTAGAAGCCGTCGGGGGTGAAGACCTCTTCGCGGCTGCGCCGGCAGATGCCACGCAGGATGTGCGGCCCGCGGATGTGGATCTGGCCGACCTCCCCGGCGGGCACCGGGCGTCCGGTCTCGACATCGGCGATGCGTACGTCCATGCCGGGGAAGGGCTTTCCGCAGCTTCCGTACGCGGATTCGGGCAGCTCGCGGTCGGCGGGATACCCACTGTAGGGGCCGAACGATTCCGTCATACCCAACAATGCGGCGCGGGCACCCGGCGCTGACCGCAAGGCCGCGGGCAGCAGCGCCTCCAGGCTGCCCACCTGGAGGTCGGGCAGGGTGCGTCCGCCCAGGTGCTTGGCCAGGGCGACGGCCTGATCCGGCCAACCGCGGAACAGCGTGACGCGCTCGCGGCGCAGCAGCTCCAGGGTCGACTGCGGTGACGGGATCGGTTCGGTCACCAGGGTCGCGCCGGCGAGTAGGGCGGTGAGGATCCCGGTCCCGAATCCACCCACCCAGAAGAACGGCAGCGGGAGATACAGCCGGGTGTCCTCGACGACGCGGCGCGCGGCCAGTCCGGAACGGGTCGCCGCCAGCGCATTGCCATGCGAATGCAGCACGCCCTTGGGGGCTCCGCTGCTCCCGGAGGTGAACATGATGACCAGCGGATCGGCGGGCCGGACCGGCGGTGCCGGCGCGTCCCCGCGCAAGGCCAGGATTTCGGCTGGGGTCCAGATCCGCCGCAGCGAGGGCACCGGCTCCGGGGCATAACGGCGGCCACGGAACTCCTCGACCGCGATCAGGTGCTGGACCGATGCGGTGCGTAACTGCGCGGTGAGTTCGGGTGTGGTGAGCAGCGTGCTCAGCGGAACGAGGACTGCCCCGATCCGGGTGGCGGCCAGTGCGATGCGCACCCAGTCCGCACAGTTCGGCATGATCAGACCGAGCCGGGTGCCCTTGCCTATTCCGGCATCGATCAGGCCGGACGCCAATTCTGCTGTGCTGCTGTCCAGTTCGGCGTAGCTGATGCTCATGTCCGGGTCGATCACCATCGGCCGGTCATCACCGGACCGGGAACGGAGCAGCGCATCGATCGTGTCAGTCATCGAAAAGCCCTGTCAGTGAGGGCAAATCGACCTTGCCGCTGGACAGCACCGGGATCTCGTCCGGGCGGCAGACCGCGAACCTGCGGGGCACCTTGTAGGCCGATAGGTCGGCGCGCAGCGCACGCCGTAGCGCGTCGGTGTCCACCGGCTCGTCGCTGACGATGACGGCGGCCACGACCTGACCGCGCTCGGCGTCCGGCAGGCCCGCCACGTGTGCGGTGAAACCCCGTGCGGCGATGGCCTTCACCACCTCCGCCGGGGTGACGTTGGCCCCGGCCGTCTTGATCATCGAGCCCGCCCGGGCCAGATAGTAGAAGTAGCCGTCCTCGTCCACCCGGACCAGGTCGCCGGTGTGGAACCAGCCGTCGGCGTCGAAACAGTCCTCCCTGGACCGCCCGTGATACCCCTGCATGACATACGGGCCGCGGATGCAGAGTTCCCCGGTGTCGAGCACCTTGGTCTCGAAACCCGGTGCCGGACGGCCGAAGCTGCCACGCCGGTGCTCGGGCTGGTCGGTCTCGTCCCCGTCGATCAGCAGCACGCTGCCGGCCTCGGTCATGCCCAGCATGCTGTGCCGCAACTCCGGATCGGCCGGGCGGGCCTCGGGCGCCATGATCGGGTACAGGTTGCCGCGCCGCAGCGAGGACAGGTCGCGGTCACCGAAACCGGGGTGCCGGGGCAGATGGGCGATGCCGGCGGTGAAGCCGTTGGTGATGTTGGGCCGCACGGTCTCCAGCAGGTCCAGCGTGGCACCGGCATCGGTGGCGTTCGAACAGACGAGGGTGGACCCGGCCACGAGAGTGGCGAGCAGGCCGAATGCGAACCCGCCGATCCAGAAGAACGGTGAGTTGCAGAACAACACGTCCGGCGCTCCGAGTCCGCGGATGCGGTTGAGGTTGCGTTGGTGACCGAGCAGCCCGGCGTGGGTGTGCACCGCCCCCTTGGGTGGGCCGGTCGAGCCCGAGGTGTAGAGGATCGCCAATACGTCGGAGCCGTCCACATCGGCCTGTACGGGGTCCAGCTGTGCTGCGCCGACGGGCGCGCCCGGCGGATCGAACAGCAGGTGGCGCAGGCACGGTATGCCGGTGGTATCCGACAGCCGGGCCCGGTAGTCGTGGGTGCGGAAGGAGCGGGCCGACAACATGATCGACACATCGCTGTCCAGCAGCTGGGTGCGCAGCTCCGCGGTGGTGGCAAAGGTGGAGAACGGCACCACGACCGCGCCGATCCGGGCGGCGGCGAGCATGGCCACCACGAACTCCGGCCCGTTCGGGTAGAGCACCCCCACGTGGGTGTCCTTGCCGGCACCCAGGGCGAGCAGGCCGGCGGCGAGCTCCGCGGAACGCCGGTCCGCGTCACCATAGGACAGCGTCTGGTCATCGCAGATCAGCAGCGGGTGCCCGCCCCGGCCTGCGCGGGCGGCCAGCAGTGCGCCGACGGTGTCATCCACGATTGGCGAAGTGTTCACGGACGGCCCCCAGATCGGCCTTCCCCGAGGGTGTCCGCGGAATCGTCTCGACGATGGCGAGGTCGGTGGGGATCTCGTAGCGGGCCAGCCGGCCGGCCAGATAACCCAGCAGCTCGTCGGCGGTGGCCGACGCATCGGGACGCAACTCCACCATGGCTACCGGGGTTTCGCCGAGGCGCCGGTCGGCCCGGCCGATCACCGCCGCGCCGCGCACCGCGGCGTGGCTCTCCAGGGCGGTGCGGACATCGTCGGGCATCACCTTGAACCCGCCGCGGATGATGGCCTGATCGGCCCGTCCCAGGATCCACACGAAACCATCGGTGTCGATGCGGGCCAGGTCGGTGGTGCGGATCCAGCCTGATCCCGGATCCATCTGTGCCGGTTTGACTTCCAGCAGCCCCTGCTCATCGGGGCCGAGCACGGTGCCGTCCTCGTCCACCACCCGCAGCTGGGCGCCGGGATTGGCCCGGCCCACGCTGCCACGCTTGGCCTGCCAGTACTGCTGGTGATCGGCCAGCGTCCAGGAGGCCACGCCGCCGCCGAATTCGGTGGCGGCATACGAGGTCAGCACCGGGATACCGAACTTCTCGGTGAAGGCGTCGGCGTCCTCGGCGGACAGCGGGGCGGTGCCGGAGGTGACCGCCCGCACGCCGGCGAGGTCCTCGCGGGTCAGGTCGGAATGCAACACCATCCGCAGCGCCGCGGGCACCAGCGAGACCGCCCGCGGTTGGTGCTCGCGCACCGCGGCCGTCCACCGCTGCAGGTCGAACTTGGGCAGCAGCACGAACGGGCGGGCCTCGGCCAGGCACAGCAGCACCCGGAACACCCCGCCGACGTGCACCAGCGGGGAGTTCACGATGGCCACCCCGCGGCGCAGGTCGGTGGGCTCCTGCCAGGGTTCGCGGCCCATGACGCTGCGCGCCAGCATGTCGTAGGTGAGATCCACCCGCTTCGGCGGACCGGTGGTGCCGCTGGTCAGCATCCACACCGCGACACCGGGACGGGCCCCGCCATCGGTGTGGGCGTCGGTGACAGCTCCCACCACGACCTCGGGCGCGGTGTCCAGGTCGGAGAGGGTGACCACGGTGCCGGTGAACGCCGGGGGGAGCAGGTCGGCGATGTCGTCGGCCAGCCCGACGATGACCGGCAGCGCCAGGCTCGCGATATCGGCGCGGGTGCGGTCGTCCCCGCGGGACGGATTGAGGACCACGACGGTGCCGCCGGCCTCCAGCACCCCGAGCAGTGCCGCCACGTGCGGCGGGCTGTTGCGCAGCATGATGCCGACCCGGGTGCCCGCGGCGAGCGCACCGACGCGGCGGGCCGGCGTCGCGAGTTGACCCCAGCTCGACCACTGGCCGTCGAACTGCAGCGCGGGCGCCGACGGATCGAGGTCCAGCACGGTGCCGATACGTCGCGAAAGCGGATGTGTCATCAGCGGATCCGGTGCGGTGTCGCCGGCACCGGCCGGGCCGCGAGCTCCTTCTTGGCGATCGGATTGCCCACCCTGGTGTAGATCAGCCCCTGGTCCATCGCCGCACGGTAGGGCTTGTCGAGTGACTCCCACACCGCTTTCACGGTGCCCTGGGTGGCGGTCGGGGGCTTGTTGGCGATCGTTGCGGCGATCTCGTGGGCCCGGGTCCACAGTTCCTCGCGAGCCACCACCTCGGTGACCAGCCCGATCTGCAGCGCGGTCTCCGCGCCGACCCTTTCATCGTTGCCCATCAACGCCATCCGCAGGGTGTGCGCCAGGCCGACCCGGCGCATCAGCCCGATCGGTTCCAGCGCGGAGACCAGCCCGGAGGTGACATGGGAGTCGAAGAAGGTGGCCTCCGGTGAGCAGATCACCACATCGGATTCGTTGACGAAGTACAGCGCCCCGGCGGTGCAGATACCCTGCACCGCGCAGACCACCGGTTTCCACATCTTCTGCCATTTGGGGCTGAGCAGCTCGCCCGGATCCTCGTGGTTCCAGACGATCTCGGGCTGTCCGTAGCTGGATTTGATGTCGAGGCCGGCACTGAACGCACGGTCGCCGGCGGCGCACAGCACCGCCGCGTTGATGCCCTCGTCGTCCTTGATGGTGCGCCAGGCGTCGCGCATCTCGTGGCACATCTGCCGGTTGAACGTGTTCAGCGCCTCCGGCCGGTTCAGCGTGACGGTCGCGACCCGGCTGTCGTGGTCGAGGTCGAGCAGGATGGTTTCCATACCTACCGCGCCTGCCAGTTCGGCCGGCGCTTCTCCACGAAGGCCCGCGGTCCCTCCAGCGCATCCTCGGTGCGGGTGACGCGTTCGCGGAACGTCTCGGCGAGGATCTCACCCTCGTGCAGCGGCATGTCCAGTGTCTTGTGGATGGCCAGCCGGGTACCGCGAACGGCCAGCGGCGCATTGCGATTCACCGTATCGGCGATCTCGTGCGCGCGCTCCAGAAGCTTGTCGTGCTCCACGATCTCGGTGATCAGGCCGAGATCGTAGGCGCGCTGCACGGTCATCCGTTCGTGCTTGCCCATCAGCGCCATCCGCAGCGCCACCGACCGGGGCAGCGCCTTGGCCAGGCGCACCATCTCACGGGCGGCGACCAGGCCGATGCTGACATGCGGATCGAAGAAGGTGGCCGCCTCGGAGGCGATGACGATGTCGCCGGTGGTGACCCAGTCCAGCCCGGCGCCGCAGCAGATGCCGTTGACGGCCACGATGACCGGCTTGGTCATGCTGCGAAACGGCGGGGTGCCCTCCTGCGGCGCCTCCCACTGCTCATAGGTGGACAGGTAGGGCCGCTCGTTGATGACCTTGCCGTCGCCGGGGATCTCCTTGACGTCGGCGCCGGTGCAGAAGGCGCGCCCGGTGGCGGTGACGATCATCAGCCACACGTTGTCGTCGTCCTCGGCCTGCTGATAGGCCGCCCGTAACTCGGTGATCATGTGCGGGGACAACGCGTTGAGCGCGTCGGGCCGGTTCATCGTGATGGTGGCCTTGTGGCCGTCCACCTCATACTTGATGGTCTCGTACATGCTCACCTTTCAACGACCTGTGAAGTGCGGGTCGCGGCGTTCCCGGAACGCGGCCAGACCCTCTTTGAAATCTGCGGTGCGGCAGGAGAGTTCGAGGTTGGACAGCTCCTGGCTCATCGACTGCGACAAGGTGGCGTGCTGTCCGTAGCCGATCGCCTGCTTGGCCAGGCCGATCGCGACGGTGGGCCCGCCGGCCAGCCGGGCGAGCAACGCATCGACCGCCGCGTCCAATTCGTTGGCGGGCACCGCGCTGTGGATCAGCCCCCAGTCGGCGGCATCGGCTCCGCTGACCTTCTCGCCCAGCAGCAGCATCCGCTTGGCGCGGGCGACGCCGGCCAGCCGGGGGAGCAGCCAGGTGGAACCGGTGTCCGGGGTGAAGCCGCGGGACAGGAACGGCTCCCAGAAGGTGGCGCCGTCGTCGGCGATGGTGAAATCGGCGGCCAGCGCGAGGTTGCAGCCCAGGCCGACGGCCCAACCGCGGACCGTGGCGACCACCGGCAGCTGGATGGTGGCGACCAGCTCGATGATCCGGTTCGCCCCGTGCGGAATGCGCCGCACCAGGTCCCCGGTGCGGGGCCGTTCCCCGGGTGTGTTGGTGGCGACCCAGTCGGCCCCGGTGCAGAAGTGTTCACCGGCGCCGGTGATCGAGACGGCGCGCAGTGAGTCATCGCTGGCGGCGGCGGTGAGAAGACCGACGAGATCGTCGATCATCGCGTGGCTCAACGAGTTTCGCCGGTCGGGCCGGTCGAGGGTGATGCGCAGGACGGAGTCCGCGCGGGTGGTGGTCACCGAACCGTCGCTCACCTGGCACCCGGCCTTTCAATATCCATACAGTTGCCCATACAGTAGGCGATGCGGTTACTATCCTGTACAAGTTAGCAAGGAAAGGTCGTCGATGGAAGGACGCACCCGGCGGATCCGGCAGCCACGGGTTGCCGAGATCGTCGCGTCCAAACTGCGCGACGACATCCTGTCCGGGCGGTTGCGCGCCGGCGACATCCTGCCCACCCAGGAGAACCTGTACTCCGAATTCGGTGTCAGTCCACCGGCGCTGCGCGAGGCGATCCACCTGCTGGAGACCGACGGTCTGATCGCGGTGCGGCGCGGCAACGTGGGTGGCGCGGTGGTGCAACTGCCGTCGGCCGAGCGCACCGCACACATGATCGGCATGGTGCTGCAGACCCGCGCGGCGACGCCGGCCGATGTCAGCGGGGCACTGTTGCACCTGGAACCGATCTGCGCCGGGATGTGCGCGGCCCGCGAGGACCGGCGCACCGAGGTGGTGCCCTATCTGCAGGCCGAAATCGACTTCCAGACGGCACACTTCGAGGACGTGGAGCAGTACGTGCGCAATGCCCGCCGGTTCCACGAGGCGCTGGTGGCCCGGTGCGGCAACGAGCCGATGATCCTGCTGATCGGCTCACTGGAACTGATCTGGTCCAGCCACGAATCCTCGGTATGGGGCGACGGGGACGAAGCCATGGATCGCAAGACCATGCGTGCCGCGCTGCGCGACCATCAGCGCCTGCTCGACGCGATCGCCGAAGGCAACTCGGCGCGGGCGACCAAGCTCGCCGTCGACCATCTCACCGCGGCACGGCGGACCACGCTGGCCGCCGGCACCGACAGAACAATTGAAGCGAGGCTGATTTCGCATGACCGATGACCGGGTGCTCTTCGAGGTCGATGCGGAGAACCGCATCGCGACCGTCACACTGAACAACCCCAAGCAGCGCAACTCGTATGACGCCGCGATGCGTGGCGAGATCGCCCGTTACCTCGACATCGTCGCGGAGGACGATGACATCACCGTGGTGCTGTTACGCGGGGCCGAGGGGGTGTTCAGTACCGGGGCGGATATGAACAACGCCTACGGCTGGTATGGCGACGAGCGCTCGCGCGAAGAGCAGGGTGCCGGAGCGGGTGAGTCCACGGCTGCCAAGAAGTCCCGGCCCAGTCAGCGTCGCCGACTCACGGTGGACCGCAAGTCCTTTGACTTCTACCACAACCTCCTGGGCTTCCCGAAGGTCACCGTCGGCGAAATCGGCGGGTACGCGCTCGGCGGCGGTTTCGAGATGGCACTGATGACCGACATCTCGGTGATCGCCCGGGACACCAAGATCGGCATGCCCGCCACCCGCTTCCTGGGCCCGGCGCTGGGAAGTCTGCACATGTTCTTCCACCGGCTCGGCCCGGTGCTGGCGCGGCGGATGCTGCTCACCGGCGACATCATCGAGGCCGGCTCGATCGAACATCTGGGGATCTTCACCGATACCTGCGATGCCGACCAGGTGCAGGCTCGGGCCCGGTACTGGGCGCTGAAGGCGGCGAAGATGCCCGCCGACGGCGTGGTGATCGCCAAGGAGGCGTTCCGGCTCGTCGAGCAGAGCCAGGCCTACCAGGGGGAGGAGGTGGCCAGCTACCTGTTCCACGCCTACGGCACCAACCTGCAGTTCTCGCCCGGTGAGTTCAACTTCGTCAAGACCCGGGCCGAGCACGGCACCAAGGAGGCGTTCCGGCTGCGTGACGAGCATTTCCACGTCCCCGAACCCAGCTGACCTTCCCCGCCGAAACGAACAGACGGGCGGGAAAGTGCGAGTGGTTCGCGCCATTCTGTCAGTCTCGGTGACCAGCGGGGCATTACAAATGCTAGCGTTTCTGTAAGTACGATCGACAATCGACAGATTCGAGGTTCCGCCCATGCCCAGCCCCGTCATCGTTGGTGCCGCCCGCACCGCCATCGGCAGGTCCTTCAAGGGGACGCTGGTCAACACCCCGCCGGAGGAGCTGCTCACCCCGGTGCTGGCTGAGGTCGTGCGTCGGGCCGGTATCGACCCCACGGCGATCAACGATCTGATCATCGCGGAATCGAACTACGGCGGCGGCGACCTGGCCCGCTATGTCGCCGACATCCTGGGCTGGCAGTCGGTGCCCGGTCAGGCCGTCAACCGGCACTGTGCCGGCAGCCTGACCGCCATCGGCAACGCGTCGGCGCAGGTCGCGTCCGGGATGGAGCGCGTCGTGATCGGCGGCGGGGTGCAGTCGCTGTCGATGACGCCGCTGACCAACTGGCGCATCCCCGGCCCGGAGCTCAAGTTCGAAGAACGCTGGATGACGCCCACCCACGTGGAGACCCCCGACGCGCCGATGCGGGATATGTCCATCACGGTCGGCTGGAACACCGCACAGTCCGCGGGGATCACCCGCGAGGACATGGACGCCTGGGCCGCGCGTTCGCACCAGCGTGCCGTGGCCGCGCAGGACGCCGGCAAGTTCCTCGACGAGATCGTGCCGATCAAGGTGACCCAGCCCGACGGTTCGGTCATCGAGTTCAGCGTCGACGAGCACCCGCGCCGCGGCACCACCGTGGAGAAGCTCGCCGAGCTCAAGGTCCTGCACCCGGAGATCGAAGGATTCTCCATCACCGCGGGCAACAGCAGTGGCACCAATGACGCTGCCGCTGCTGTCGTGGTGGTCGGTGACGACTACGCCGCCGCGGAGCACCTGAAGGTGCTGGCCAAGGTGAAGGCCTGGGGTTCGGTCGGCGTGGCCGCCCGCGACACCGGTCTGGGCGGCGTGAAGGTCATCGGCCACGTGCTGGACCGTGCCGGCCTGAAGCCCTCGGACGTCGCGCTCTGGGAGATCAACGAGGCGTTCGCCTCGGTGCCGATCGCCGCCGTGCGCGAGTACGGCATCGACGAGGAGCTGGTCAACTTCTCCGGCAGCGGCTGCAGCCTCGGACATCCGATCTCGGCCTCCGGAGCCCGGATGGTGACCACCCTGATCTACGAACTGCAGCGTCGCGGCGGCGGTATCGGCGTGGCGGCGATGTGCGCCGGCGGCGGTCAGGGCGGCGGACTCGTCATCGAAGTGTGATCAGCATCGAAGTGTGATCAGCATCGAGGTCTGATCTACAGCGAGGTGTGCACTACCCGGCGGATTTACCCCGGCCCTTCGGGGCCGGGGTTTTATCTTTGCTGTCGGCCTCGAGTCGCCGGGCGGCGTGCTCCAGGATGCAGTCCAGCCCGAATTCGAAGTTGTTCTCATCCGAGGCGCCGAAGCTGTGGCCCTCCCCGGTGACCTGCGCCAACAGCGGAGCGACCTCCGGATCGATCACCAGGGTCTGGTCGTAGGCGCCCGGGCCCTCGTCGCCGGCCTGGTTCTTCTCGGCCAGCCGTTGCAGCACCACCGACCCCCGCACGTGCAGGGTCACCGCCGAGTAGGTGTCGAAGGCGTCCTCGGGGCTCAGGCCGGCCTCGACCAGTCCGGAGATCGCCTTCTCCATCTCCAGCACGCCGACCTTGGCGGCGCGCGGGCTCAGCGCGGCCCGGATGAGGATGAGATCGCACAGGATCGGGTTGCCGACGAACGTCTTGCGCATGGTCCGGGCGTGGTTGCGCAGCGTCTCGCGCCAGTCCTTCGCCTCGACATACGGTGTGGCGAAGACGTACTCGCTGAGCGCGCGGTCGGTCATCGCGTTCAGCAGGTCGTCCTTCTTGCGGAAGTACCAGTAGATGCTGGTGACCCCGACGCCGAGATGCTTGCCCAGCAGCGGCATGCTGAGGTTGTCGATGCCGACCCGCTCGGCGAGTTCGAAGGCGCCCTTGATGATGTCGTCGGGGTTGATCGATCCGCGCTCGCGACGCTGGCGTTTCTCAGCGACCGGTTGCTTGGCCACGGCGGCACCTCTTTCGCATCGGATGGTGAACCGTCAAGCTTACCGGTAGCCATACCGTCGTCCGGGTACGCGCATTCTCGCAGCGGAATTCGGCCGGTTACCGTAATGGCTATAGTAATGTTTTCCGCTGAGCGAATGACGTTCTCACATCCGACAAGCGAGGTTCACGCGTGGCCGACGAAATCCTGACCGAGCGCCGGGGCCGCACCCTGGTCATCACCATCAACCGGCCCGAGGCGCGCAACGCCTTCAATCTCCCGGTGGCACAAGGCCTCGCGGCCGCGATGGATGAGCTCGACGACAGCCCGGAACTGTCGGTCGGCGTACTCACCGGTGCGGGTGGGAACTTCAGCGCCGGGATGGATCTCAAGGCGTTCGCCTCCGGTGAGCTGCCCTACGTGCCCGGTCGTGGCATCGGGTTCACCGAACGCCCGCCGCGCAAACCGCTGATCGCGGCCGTCGAGGGCTACGCGCTGGCCGGTGGCACCGAGATGGTGCTGGCCACCGACCTGATCGTGGCCTCCCGGGAAGCCAAGTTCGGCATCCCCGAGGTCAAGCGCGGCCTGGTGGCCGGCGGCGGCGGACTGCTGCGGCTGCCGCACCGCATCCCGTACCAGAAGGCCCTCGAGCTCGCGCTCACGGGCGAGAACTTCACCGCCGAGCAGGCCGTGGAATGGGGCTTCGTCAACAAGCTGACCGAACCCGGCGAGGCACTGGCCGGGGCGCTGGAACTGGCCGAGAAGATCACCGCCAACGGGCCGCTCGCGGTCGCGGCGACCAAGGAGATCATCGTCAAGTCCGCGGAGTGGAGCCAGTCCGAGATGTGGGAGAAGCAGAACGCGATCATGGCCCCGGTGTTCGGGTCCAAGGACGCCATCGAAGGCGCCACCGCGTTCGCCGAGAAGCGGGCCCCCAACTGGACCGGTAGCTGATCCTCCGGAGGGGCTGAGACGCAATGGATCTCGGTTTCGCAGGGGCGGCCACCGTGGTGGTGGGCGGCGGCCGCGGAATGGGCTTCGCGACCGCGCAGTGTCTGGCCGACGACGGCGCGCGGGTGGCGATCGTGGGGCGGTCCCCAGAGGTGCTCGACGAAGCCGCCGCGGATCTGGCCCGGCGGGGGAGTCCGGACGCGGTGGCCGTCGTCGCCGACATCGGTGACGACGCCGCGGTGCAGCGGGTGTTCGCCGACCTGGCGCAGCGGTGGGGTGGGGAGATCAACGCCCTGGTCAACACCGTCGGTCCGGGCGCGGCGGGCAACTTCGAGGAGCTGACCGACCAGCAGTGGCAGCAGGCCTTCGACGCCGGCCTGATGGGCATGGTGCGCTGCGTGCGCGCCGCGCTGCCGTTGCTGCGCCAGGCGGAATGGGCTCGCATCGTCAACTTCTCGGCGCATTCGACACAGCGGCAGAGCACCCGGCTGCCGGCCTACACCGCGGCCAAGGCCGCGCTGACCAGTGTGTCCAAGAACCTGTCCCTGCAACTGGCGCCCGACGAGATCATGGTCAACGTGGTGTCGCCGGGCAGTATCTCGTCGGAGGCGCTGCAGGGCTGGGCACAGTCGGTCGGGGTGGACGGCAACGACCCGTACGCCCTGATGGCAGCCATCGACGAACACTTCGGCCACCCGGCGCACCTGCCGCGGGCCGGCCTGCCCGCTGAGATCGGGCCGGTGGCCGCCTTTCTGGCGTCCAAGCGCAATTCCTACATGACCGGCGCCAACATCAACGTCGACGGCGGCAGCGACTTCACCTGAACCGGGTCGCACCCGCATTTCCGGCCACCGCAGGTCGAGCTTCCCGCGGCCGTGAAGGCGCAGATCGAAAAGGCTTGCCGCAACCTCGGATTGACCACGGTGTGATCGCCACTTTGTGCAGGTCGCGGGCCGCATGAGCGGGTTGCGGAATGCACTACCGATAGGTATACAGTATGTATGCCTGAACGGGAGGGGCCGGCCCATGACTGTTGCTGACAGTGTCGGTTCCGAGGTCGTGGGCAACGAGGCCGTGCGCTACGAGGTCTCCGAGGCCGGCGTCGCCGTCATCACGCTGAATCGGCCGGAGCGCCTGAACTCCTGGGGCGCCGACATCTCCAGCGGTGTCTACGCCGCCTTCGACCGGGCCGAAGCCGACGCCGCGGTCCGGGCCGTCGTGCTGACCGGCACCGGCAAGGGCTTCTGCGCCGGCGCCTATATGGGTGCCATGCAGGATCTGGGGGAGTCGATCAGCGGCGACACCGACGTCAGCAAGATCGTCGGCGAGCGGCACCCGCACTTCCTGACCACGCTGCGCAAGCCGGTCATCGCCGCCATCAACGGCGCCTGCGTCGGCATCGGGCTCACCCACGCGCTGATGTGCGATGTCCGGTTCGCCGCCGCCGGTGCCAAATTCGCGACGGCCTTCCCGCGCCGCGGACTGATCGGCGAATACGGCATCACCTGGATCCTGCCGCGGCTGGCCGGCTGGGGAGCGTCGGCGGATCTGCTGCTGTCGGGCCGGACCTTTCTCGCCGAAGAGGCTGCCCAGCTCGGTCTGGTGAAAGCGGTCGTGCCGCCGGAGGATCTGCTACCCACCGCACTCGCCTACGCCGAGGACCTGGCGCGTAACTGTTCCCCGGCCTCGATGGCGGTGATCAAGAGCCAGCTGTACGGCGACGCGGGTGACCCCGTCGTGGACGTGAGCGCCCGCGCCGAGAAACTGATGCACGAATCCCTGGTGCGGCCCGACCTGATCGAGGGCATCTCCGCGTTCCTCGAGAAACGGCCACCGAATTTCCCGCCTTTACAAGAGCTTTGAAAGGTTGACCACCATGACCGACACACCAGAGCGCCTGCCCTACCTGGCCGTCGACGTCGACAATCACTACTACGAGCCGATCGACGCGTTCACCCGGCACCTGCCCAGGGAATTCCGCAGTCGCGGTGTGCAGATGGTGCAGGACGGGAAACGGACGCTGGCGGTGTTCGGCGGGGTGGTCAACCACTTCATCCCCAACCCGACCTTCGACCCGATCATCGAACCGGGCTGCCTGGATCTGCTGTTCCGCGGCGAGATTCCCGAAGGTGTCGACCCGGCCTCGTTGATGAAGGTGGACCGCCTCGCCGATCATCCCGAGTACCAGAACCGGGACGCCCGGCTCAAGGTGCTCGACCGGCAGCGCCTCGAAACCGTGTTCATGCTGCCGACTTTCGCGTGCGGCGTCGAGGAGGGCCTCAAGCATGACATCGAGGCCACGATGGCTTCGGTGCACGCGTTCAACCTGTGGCTGGACGAGGACTGGGGGTTCGACCGGCCCGACGGCCGCTTCGTGTCGGCGCCGATCATCTCGCTGGCAGACCCGGTCAAGGCCGTCGAGGAGGTCGAATTCGTGCTCGGCCGCGGTGCCAAGCTGGTGTGCGTGCGCCCGGCCCCGGTGCCCGGGGAGGTCCGGCCGCGCTCCCTCGGCGACCCGTCCCATGACCCGGTGTGGGCGCGGCTGGCCGAGGCCGGCGTCCCGGTGGTGTTCCACCTTTCGGACTCCGGGTACATGGCGGTGCCGGCGTTGTGGGGCGGCAGCGGCGTGTTCAAGGGCTTCGGTAAGCGCGACCCGCTCGACATGGTGCTCATGGACGACCGCGCCATCCACGACACGATGGCCTCGATGATCGTGCACCAGGTGTTCACCCGGCACCCCGGGCTCAAGGTCGTCAGCATCGAGAACGGTTCCTACTTCGTCTACCGGCTGATCAAGCGGCTCAAGAAAGCCGCCAACAATGCGCCGTACCACTTCACAGAGGATCCGGTGGAGCAGTTGCGCAACAACGTCTGGATCGCGCCCTACTACGAGGACGACGTCAAGCTGCTCGCGGACACCATCGGTGTCGACAAGATCCTGTTCGGTTCGGACTGGCCGCACGGCGAAGGGCTGGCCGACCCGACCACCTTCACCGCCGACATCCCGCAGTTCCCGGAGTTCTCCCTGGAGGACACCCGAAAGGTCATGCGGGACAACGCGCTCGAACTGCTCGGTGATGTGAACCGGGTCGCGCCGGGCGCCCGTGATCTGGCCGCAACGGTCTGACGTCCGTGACCGAATGGACCATCGGCGCTGTCATCGACGCCATCGCCGATGCGGTACCGGACCGGGAGATGACGGTGTGCGGCACCCGGCGCACCACCTTCGCCCAGGGTGCCGCCCGGACCCGGCGGCTGGCCGACTTCCTGGCCGGCCGCGGACTGGGCGCCCACACCGAACGCGGTGAGCTGAACCGGTGGGAGTGCGGTCAGGACCGCGTCGCGCTCCTCATGCACAACGATCTGTATCCCGAGATGGTGATCGGATGCCTGAAGGCCCGCACGGTCCCGGTCAACGTCAACTACTACTACTCGCCGGGTGAGGTCGCCGACCTGCTGACCTACCTGCGGCCGCGGGCGATCATCTACCACCGCTCGCTGGGGGCGAAGTTCGCCTCCGTCCTGGATGCCGAGCTGCTGATCTGCGTCGACGACGGCGAGGGCGAGGAGATCCCGGGCTCGGTACCGCTGGACGAGGCGCTGCGCGAAGGGGATTCGGACGGTGCCCCAGCCGGATCGCCGGACGATCTGTTGATGATCTGCACCGGCGGTACCACCGGACGACCCAAGGGTGTGCTGTGGCGCCAGGGTGACATCTACGTCTCCTCGATGAACGGCGCCGACCACGACGAGGTCGGCGAGATCCACCGGAAGGTGGCCAACGCCGGGCCGCCGTGGTTCGCGGTCTCCCCGCTGATGCACGCGGCGGGCATGTGGACGGCGTTCTCCGGCCTGCTGTCCGGTCAGACGGTCGTCCTGCACGACACCAAGGCCCGCTTCGATCCGCGCACGGTGCTCGAAACCGCCGAGCGGGAGAGGATCGGGCTGATGACCATGGTCGGTGACGCCTACGCCGCACCGCTGGTCGAAGAACTCGGCCGGCGCCGTTACGACCTGTCCTCGATGTTCGCCATCGGTACCGGCGGGGCCGCAACCAACCCGAAACATCAACGGGCGCTGCTGGAACACATCCCGCAGATCACCATCATCAACGGCTTCGGCTCCTCGGAGACCGGCAACATGGGCTTCGGGCACACCCAGCGCCAGACCGAGACCGCCGACACCTTCCAGCTCCGGCCGGGCGGACTGGTACTGGCCGCGGATTACACGAGGTTCCTGGCGGCCGGGGAATCCGAGGTCGGGTGGGTGGCCCGCAACGGCCGGATCCCACTGGGCTACTTCGACGATGCCGAGGCCACCGCGAAGACCTTCCCCGAGGTGGACGGACAGCGGGTGGTGGTCTCCGGCGACCGGGCGGCCCTGGAGTCCGACGGCACGCTGCGCCTGTACGGCCGCGACTCGCTGGTGGTCAACACCGGAGGGGAGAAGGTCTTCGTCGAAGAGGTCGAGGCCGTGCTGCGGGCGCACGCCGCGGTCGCCGATGCGCTGGTGGTCGGGCGGCCCAGCGAGCGCTGGGGTGAGGAGATCATCGCGATCGTCGCGGCCCGCGCCGATGTGACCGCCGACGTCCTGCGCGAACACTGCGGAACGGAACTGGCGCGGTTCAAGATCCCCAAGGATGTGCTGTTCGTCGAACAGATTCGGCGACTGGGTAACGGCAAGGCCGACTACCGGTGGGCGAAGAGTGTCGCAGTGGGAAAGGTTCGAGCGTGACGCAGAAGGTGAACCGTGTTATTGATTGCCTGGCCAACGTGCACTTCGGTGAGACGGAGAACCAGCCCACCTTCATGAAGAAGGTGCGCGACGACTACTTCAAGGGTCCGAGATCGCTGTACGACCCCATCGACCTGGGCCAGATGCTCGAGGAGATGGACACCCACGGCGTGCAGCGGGCCATCCTGATGGACTCGCTGGCCAAACCGTCGGTGACGGCGCGCAAGTTCGTCGAGGCGCACCCAGACCGGTTCGCACTGGCGATGGGCGGGGTAAACCTGTTGCGGCCCATCCCGTCGCTGCGCGAACTCGAGGCCATCACCAAAGACCTGCCGGTGATGTACACCGTTGTGGGCCCCAGCTTCTGGGGGGACGGCCAGTACCCGCCCAGTGACGCGGTGTACTACCCGCTCTACACCAAGTGCGCCGAACTGGAGCTGCCGCTGTGCGTGAACACCGGCCTGCCCGGACCGCCGATCCCCGGGGAGGTGCAGAACCCGATCCACCTGGACCGGGTGTGCGTGCGGTTCCCCGAACTGAAGCTGTGCATGATCCACGGCGCGGACCCGTGGTGGGACATCGCGATCCGGATGCTGATCAAATACCAGAACCTGCGCCTGATGACCTCGGCCTGGTCGCCGAAGCGACTGCCGGAAAGCCTGATTCACTTCATGCGGACCCGCGGCAAGAACAAGGTCATCTTCGCATCCGACTTCCCTGTGCTGCGGATGGAACGCGTGGTACCGGAGGCGCTGGCACTGGATCTGCCCGCCGACGTGATGGACAACTACCTCTACAACAATGCCCACGATTTCTTCTTTGGGGAAGGCAACTGATGGATCGTTACGAGCTGCGCAGACTGGATTACAGCCTGACCGAGGACCACAAGGATCTGCAGGCGGCCTACAGACAGTTCTTCAAGACCCACTGCGACATCGAGGCGGTGCGCGCGGCCGAACCGGCCGGCTTCGACAAGAGCCTGTGGGAACGGTTGTGCGGTATGGGCGCAACGACGATGGGCCTGCCCGAGTCGGTCGGCGGTGACGGCGCCACCCTGGTGGACCTGACGCTGGTCGCCGAGGAGATCGGCCGGTCGCTGGCACCGGTGCCGTGGATCGATCACGTGGTGGCCGCCCGGCTGCTGGCCCGGCTCGGTGCGCTGGAGTCCGCCGAGATCGTGGCGGGCACCCAGCTGGTGGTGCTGGACCCCCAGCAGGTCGCACCCACCGGTACCCGGCTGATCCCGGCCGGGTCGATCGCCGACCACATCCTCGTCCGCGATGGGGAGGACATCGTGCGACTCGGGTTCTCCACCCGGCCCGCCAAAGTCGACAACATCGGCAAGCTGCCGATGGCCTGGGTCGATCCCGGCGCCGCGGACACCCGGGTGGTGCTGGCGAGTGGCGCCGGCGCACTGGCCGAATACCAACGGGCCCTGGATGAATGGCGGCTGCTCACCGCGTCGGCGCTGGTCGGCCTGGTCGAGGAGACGATGACCATCGCCGCCGAGTTCTCCAAGACCCGCTACACCCTCGGGGTGCCGATATCCACGCTGCAGGGCATCTCGCATCCGCTGGCCAACATCGCCATCACCGTCCAGGGCGGGCGCGGGCTGGCTCGGCGGGCCGCGTGGTTCCTGGACAACGAACCCGACGAACGACCCGAACTCGGGCCGTCGGCGTTCGTGTTCATGGCCGAGGGGGCCGCCAAGGCCGCCACCATCGCGGTGCACGTGCAGGGTGGCCTCGGCGTCTCGGCGGAGGCCGCCGCCACCGCGTACCTGGTCCGCGCCCGCGGCTGGGCGCTGGCCGGCGGTGACCCGGGCGCCACCGCCGTCCGCATCGCCCAGATCGTCTCGGCTCGCGAGAGCCAGGAGGTATAACCATGGATTTCTCAGTCGTCGAACTGTCCGCGCAGGACAAGGCGTTCCAGACCGAGCTACGCGAACTGCTGTCCCGGGTGGTCACCGAGGACGTCATCCGCCGGGACCGGGAGACCGGCGACAACTTCGACGAGGACGTGCACCTGGCCCTCGGCGCGGCCGGTTACCTGGAGCGCGAGTTCAAGCCCGAGGGGGACGGCGGGTTCACCCGGGTGCAACGCCGTATCTGGGCGCTGGAGCGGCGCCGCGCGGAGGTGCCGTGGGTGACCTGGGGGACCACCATCATGATCGCCCGGTCGGTGGCCAAGTTCAGCGCCCCGGAGGTCCGCGACGAGGTGCTGCGCGGGGTGTTCGACGGCACTGTCCGGATGTGCCTGGGCTACACCGAGCCCGAGGGCGGCTCCGACGTCGCCACCTGCAAGACCCGTGCGGTACGCGACGGCGACCAGTGGGTGATCAACGGCTCCAAGATGTTCACCACCGGCGCGCACAACTGCCAGTACACCTTCCTGATCACCAACACCGACCCGGATGCTCCGAAACACAAGAGCCTCACCATGTTCCTGGTGCCGCTGGACACCCCGGGGGTGGAGATCCAGGGCATCCGCACCGTCGACGGGGACCGCACCAACATCGTCTACTACTCCGACGTCCGGGTCGACGACAAGTACCGGATGGGCGAGATCAACGGCGGCTGGACGGTGGTGCGCGAACCACTCGACGCCGAGCACGGCGCGGTCGCGGCGGCCGATGACGGCCTCGACGATGTCGCGATCATGTCGCATCAGGCGATGTTCATGGCCGAAGCCGCGGACAACGTCGCCGCCCTGGCCGCCCGGACGGGGTCCATCGAGGACGGATCCGTGGCCTACCGGCTGGGCCGCGCGCACGCGCGGTTGGAGGTGGCGCTGTCCAGCCCGAGCATCTTCGGCCGCGTCGCCATCGCACAGACCATGCGCGACATCTCCCCGGACCTGATGGACATCGCGGGATCGGTTGCGGCCCTGCCGATCGGCACCGACGGCGGCGCGGACGACCGCAGCGAGTACGTCTACCGGTTCGCGCCGCTGGTCGGCATCTACGGCGGAACCCTGGAGGTATTCCGCAATATGATCGCCCAGCACGTGCTGGGGATGGGCAAGCCCAACTACTCGCCGCCGGGCAAGAAGGTGTCGTAGCTGTCGAACCACCGGTCGGCGAGCGCCGGGAGCGGCTGGTGCGCCGGATCCCCAGATCGCTGGTGGCCGTGGGCCGTCAGGGTACGGTCAGCGCCGGTGGTGTGACGGCGGCGGGATCCGGGTTGGCGATCGGCAGTCCCATGAACCTCCGCGCATTGTCACCCATGAAGTCGTAGGTGCGCCGGACGTCCATGCCCTCGGCGTACTTCCAGAAGCCCCGCGGCTCGGGCAGACCCTCGGGGTGCGGGTAGTCCGAACCGAACATGACCTTGTCCCAGCCGACGGTGTTGACCACGTCGGACACACAACCCTCCCAGAACGGGCTGACCCAGATGTTGCGGCGGAACACGTCGTGCGGGTGCTCCGGGAAGTTCTGCGGCATCTTCTTCTGCAGATCCTCGAAGTCGTTGAACAGCGGAAAGATCCAGCCGCTGCCGTTCTCCACGCTGGCGATGCGCAGCTTCGGGAACCGGGTCAGGGTGCCGTGGCAGATCAGCGCGGTGATCATGTCGGCGATCTCACGGTGGCCGAGCACCATCCAGCGGAATGCGCTCTGGGTCATGAAGTTCTGGGTATGCGCGGGCTCCCACTTGTTGACGTAGTCGTCCAGCGGTGGGTAGCTGGCGTGCAGCACGATGGGCAACCCGGCGGCCTCCACGTCCCGCCAGAACGGGTCGAATTCCGGCAGTGCGGGGGAGCGCCAGCCATGCAGACCGTTGACCGGTCCCGGTTTGATCAGGGCGGCCTTGGCGCCGCGGTCCACGACCCACTCCAACTCGCGCTGGGCGGCGTCGACCTCGGACAGGTTGATGATCGGCGTGGTGAACAGCCGGTCGGCGTGGTTGAAGGACCAGTGCTCGTGGATCCACTCGTTGAGGGCGTGGATGATCGCCAGGGTCAGCTGCGGATCGTCGGCGCTGGAGTGCTCGACCAGGCTGCCCAGCGTCGGGTAGTTCAGCGCCTCGGTGACGCCCTGGCGGTCCAGTTCGGCGACCCGTGCCTCGGGGTTGCGGGTGGCCTCCGGTGCCTCGATGGCCCTGCCCTGCATCTCCCGCAGCGTCAGGCCGTCGGTGTTCTCACCGGCGAAGAACTTCTCGTGCGCGCCCGGCGCGGCGACCCGCTCGAAGGTCGGGTTGGGGATGAAGTCGGTGACCCGGTTGTTGATCACCACCCGGGTCTGCCTGCCGAACTGGGCGTACTGCACGGCGCGGCTGTACTTCTCGGGCAGGAACTTGATCAGCGCGTCGCCGGTCTCGTACATGTGCTGGTCGGCATCGAAGATCGGTGCGTCCCGGAACTGCTCGGTCATCGGAAGCTGCCTTTCTCAGGAGGCCGAGATCGACGAAATGGTGGGATTTACTCGCACTTTTCCGCCGGTTTGTTCGTTTGGGCGGTCAGAGACTGAGCACGGTGGCGCCGGCGGTGCCGGGCGCGCCGTACAGTTGCGCGAAGCCCACCCGCGGGTTGCCGGGGACCTGCCGGTCGCCGGCCTCACCGCGCAGTTGGCGCACCAGCTCGTGGATCTGGCGCAGGCCGGACGCGCCGATCGGCTCACCGTTGGCGATCAACCCGCCGTCGGTGTTGATCGGCAGCGATCCGCCGATCTCGGTGGCGCCGTCGGCCAGCAGCTTCTCCTGGTCCCCGTCGGCGCAGAAACCGCACTCGGCCATGTGGATGATCTCCGCCCCGGCGTCGGTGTCCTGCAGCTGCACCACATCGACGTCTTCGGGCGCGACACCGGCCTTCTCGAAGGCCGCCCGCGCCGCGTACACCGTCGGCGCGACGTCCTCGACGACCGGTGCGCAGGTGGTGTTCACCTCGTAGGCGCCGTAGCGGCGGGTGCGGACCTCGACCGCGCGCAGGTACACCGGTTTGGAGGTGTACTTGTGCGCCAGGTCGGCCCGGCACATCACCACCGCGGCCGCACCCTCGTCCGGTGCACAGAACATGTACTGGGTCAGCGGGTAGTTCAGCATCGTCGAGTTGAGGATGTCGTCCTCGCTGATCGGCTTGCGCCGGAACGCATTGGGATTCAGCGCGCCGTTGCGGAAGTTCTTGTTGGCCACCTTGGCCAGCGTGCGCGCCGAGATGTTGTGCTCGTGCAGATACCGGTTAGCCTTCATGCCGAAGAACTGGGTGGTCAGGTACTGGCCGTTCTCGGCGTACCAGCTCGGCATGCCCACCAGGGCCGGGTCTTCGGTGAAGGCGCCGCGGGGATGCTTGTCCAGGCCGACGGCGATCCCGATGTCGTAGTCGCCCAACCGGATACCGTCCGCGCAGACCTTGGCGGCACTGGCCGCGGTCGCGCAGGCATTGAACACGTTGGTGAACGGAATGCCGGACAACCCGACCATGCCCACGATGGCGTCGGGGTTGGCCACCGTCCAGCTGCCGCCCGTCGCCGCCCCGATGTCCTTCCACTCCACCCCGGCGTCGGCGACCGCGGCGAAGATGGCGTCCACACCCATCTCCATCGCCGACTTCCCCTCGAAGCGGCCGAACGGGTGCAGGCCGACCCCGATGATGGCTACCTCATGCATGATCAGGCTCCTTTGACGGGCGTGAAGGCGAAGGTGACGAGTTCGCACATCTCCTCGTGGCCACCATCCGCAGATGCCAACTGTAATTCTTACAGTATCGTAACTTGGTATCGCCTGGAACTGGAGGTTGTGGTGAGCGAAACCGTGGCGGATGCGCCCAGCGTGGAGATCGGCCGCCGCGCGGCCGGCCGCGCCGAGACCCGAATGCTCATCGACGGTGAGCTGGTCTCGGCCGCGTCCGGCGAACAGTTCGACAATCTCAGTCCGGCAACGGGTTCGGTGCTCGGTGTCACCTCGGATGCCGGCGCCGAGGACATGGACCGCGCCATCGGTGCGGCCCGGCGAGCCTTCGACGACTCCGACTGGTCGACCAACCGCGGGCTGCGGCAGCGGACGCTGCTGCAGTTACAGGAGGCGATCGAAGCCGAATCCGAGGATCTGCGTGAGGAATTGATCGCCGAGGTGGGTTGCCCGGCGATGACGACGCAGAATGCGCAGCTGGACTGGCCGCTGGCGGACGCGCTGCGCTATCCGGCACGGTTGATCGACGAGTTCGAATGGGAGCGGCGCCTCGACGGCGGCGGGCTGTTCGGGGACCGCAACGCGCGCACCGTGGTCAAGGAGGCCGTCGGCGTCGTCGCCGCCATCACCCCGAGCAACTTCCCGATCGAGGTCATCCTCAACAAGCTCGGCCCCGCGCTGGCGGCCGGCAACACGGTGGTGCTCAAGCCGGACCCGAACACCCCGTGGAACGCCACCCGGCTGGGCCGGCTCATCGCCGAACGCACCGACATCCCGGCCGGCGTCGTGAACGTGGTTCCCACCGCGTCGAACGAGGTGGCCGGGCTGCTGGGCGCCGACCCCCGGGTGGACATGGTGTCCTTCACCGGTTCCACCGCGGTGGGCCGGCACCTGATGCGCGTCGGCGCGGACACCATGAAGCGCACCTTCCTCGAACTCGGCGGCAAGTCGGCGATGATCGTGCTCGACGACGCGAACCCGGGACACGTCATTCCCGGTGCCATCGGCGCCTGCGTGCACGCGGGCCAGGCGTGTGCGGCCAACACCCGGATGTTGGTGCACCGCAGCCTGTTCGACGAGGCGGTGGCCAATGTCACGATGGCGTTCGCGGGTGTGCCGGTGGGGGATCCGGCCTTGCCGAGCACGCTGGTGGGCCCGCTGATCAGTGCGGCGCAGAAGCAACGGGTGCTCGATGCCATCGATGGGGCACGGCGCGACGGCGCCGAGATCGTGGTCGGCGGCGGCGTGCCGGACGGCCTGGCCGATCACCTGCGCGGCGGGCATTTCGTGGCCCCGACGGTGATCGTCGGCGCCGACCCGAAGTCGTCCATCGCCCAGGACGAGGTGTTCGGGCCGGTGCTGGTGCTCATCCCGTTCGACGATGACGGCGAGGCGGTGCGGATCGCCAACGACAGTGCCTTCGGTCTGGCCGGGGCGGTGGTGTCGAAGTCCGCGGACAGAGCCATGGCTGTGGCGCGGCGGATCCGTACCGGCGCGATCGGCGTCAACGGCGGCATGTACTACGGCGCCGACGCACCGTTCGGCGGCTTCAAGAACAGCGGCGTCGGGCGGCAGTGCGGCATCGAGGGTTTCGCGCAGTACACCGAGACCAAGACCATCGGGTGGCGGCTGCCGCGTCAGGGCTGACGGGCCAGGCCTTCGGCACGGTCGAGAATGCAGGTGAGCACGTACTCGAAGTTGATGTCGTCGGCGACACCCATCCGGTGACCGCGACCGGTCGCCTCGGCGATGTGCGGGGTGGCGGTGGCGTCGATGAGGTTGCGCTCCCCATCCCGGCGTGGGGCGATGCCGGGCATCTTGTCCTGCAGGCGTTCCATGATCACGGTGCCGCGGACATGGGTGGCGATGGCCGAGTAGGTGTCGAACGCGTCCTCGGCGGACAGTCCCGCGCGGACCAGTGCCGCCACCGGTGGCTCCAGCTTCTGGATCGCGCCCTGTACCGCCGCCCGCCCGTAGGATCCTCGGATCAGGATGAGATCGCACAGGATCGGGTTGGCGCGAAAGGTCTTTCGCATGATCCGGGCGTGGTGGGCCAGTGACTCGCGCCAGTTGCCGGCGTCGATGCTGGGGGCGGTGAAGTCGTAGTCGTCCAGCGCCCGGTCCGTCATCGCGTCGAGCAGGTCGTCCTTGCGGCGGAAGTACCAGTAGATGCTGGTGACGCCGACGTCGAGGTGCTTGGCCAGTTGCGGCATGCTCAGGTTGTCGATGGATACCTGGGCGGCCACCTCGAAGGCGCCGGTCAGGATCTCCTCGACGCTGATCGACCCGCGTTCACGACGCCGGCGTTTGGCGGCGGGTCTGGCGGCCATCGACACTCTCGGCTCAGGAGATCGGATCGAAGGTGACCGGAACCGCGGTGGGGGACCGGAACGGCTGACCGAAGATGTGCGGATCGCCCGAGGTGTCGAGTTCGATGTTGGTCACCCGGTTGAGCAGGCATTCGACCGCGACACGGGTCTCCATCCGGGCCAGGTGCAGGCCGAGACAGGTGTGCTCGCCGGCGGCGAAGGTGATGTGCGGCACCCGTTTCCGGAAGATGTCGAACTCCGCGGCCCGTTCCCAGCGATTCTCGTCGCGGTTGGCCGACCCGATGCAGACGTCGATGACCGCCCCTGCGGGCAGCTGCACACCGTCGAGTTCGGTGTCGACGCTGGCCGAGCGCTGCACGGTGGTCAGCGGCGTCTCATAGCGCAGACCCTCCTCGATCGCCTGCCCGATCAGCTCGTGATCGGCCTGTACGGCGGCGAACTGGTCGGGGTGGGTGAGCAGCAGATACAGCAGGTTTCCCGAGGAGCGGAAGGTGGTCTCCAGTCCGGCGGGCAGCAGCAGGCGCAGGAACGAGTAGATGGCCTCGTCGGTGAGCTTCTCGCCGTCGACCTCGGCGGTCACCAGATCGCCGATGATGTCCTCGGTCGGTGTGGAGCGCCGCAACTCGATCTGGTTGAGGAAGTACTCCTTCAGTGCCGCCGAGGCCTCGAAGGCGCGCTTGTACTTGACGTGGTAGCTGATCAGCTCGACGGCGCGCTGCCGGAACCAGGCGAGGTCCTCCTCGGGCAGGCCCAGCAGCTTGGAGATCACCCGGGTGGGGAACTCGAAGGTGAAGTCCCGGACCAGATCCGCGCGCCCGGTCTCGATGAACTCGTCGATCAGTTGCTCACAGATGGGCCGGACGATCTCGGGTTCCCAGCGCACCAGCGACTTGGACTTGAACGCGGTGGTGACGAGATTGCGGTGAGCGCGGTGCAGATGGCCTTCCATGGCCAGGATCGACGGGCCGATGAACAGCCCGATGGTGTCGTCATAGATCTTGGAATTGAACGACTTCCCGTCCCGGAACACGGTGTTCACCGCGTCATAGGAGACCGCCGCGTACTGGTGCTTCGGCCGGAACTCGTCGGGGGTCTTGGACCAGTCCATGACACTGCCCTCGAAGACCCCGTGCCGGGTTCGGTGCGCATCGAAGTACGGGTACGGGTCGCGAAGCAGGTTGAAGGAGTCGCCCAGTTCCGCCATGAGGTCGGTCTCGTCCCGCGTCTGGCTGTTCACCCGTCGCCCCTGCCTTCGTCACGCCGACCGAATAAATACTGTAACGCTTACCGTAACACATCCCGTCAGGGCGAAACATGTCCTTTCCTGTGGCGATGCGGTGCTGTTTGATGGGGGTGCGGCGGCTGGGAGTCGGCATTACCGGAGGGAGTACGGGAGATGAGCGCAACCGACGAGCGGGTCGAACCCCGGGTGAGCGCGAGCACCCTGCTGGAACGCCAGCGCCGGGCGTTCATCGCGGCCGGGCCGCCGAGCGTGGCACTGCGGCGCAACCGCATCGACCGGCTGATGGCACTGGTACTCGACAACACCGACGCCTTCGTCGACGCGATGGCCACCGACTTCGGCACCCGGTCGCGGGCGGCCTCGCTGTTCACCGAGGTGGTCGGCATCATCCCGGTGATCGAGCACACCAGATCACATGTGCCGCAGTGGATGAAGTCCACCAAGCTGATGCGGGCGGCGCGCGCGGCCGGGTTTCGGGCCGAGGTCGAACCCGCGCCACTGGGCGTGGTCGGCATCATCGGGCCGTGGAACTTCCCGTTGAACCTCGTGGTGCTGCCCGCCTCGGCCGCGTTCGCCGCCGGCAACCGGGTGATGATCAAGATGTCCGAAGTCACCTCGCACACAGCCGAGTTGATGGCCGAGTTGGCCCCGCAGTACTTCGAGCCGACCGAACTCACCGTAGTCACCGGCGGGCCCGAGGTGGCCGCCGAGTTCTCCCGGCTGCCGTTCGACCACCTGTTCTTCACCGGGTCGCCGTCGGTGGGCTCGCTGGTGCAGCGGGCCGCGGCGGAGAACCTGGTGCCGGTCACGCTGGAACTGGGCGGAAAGAACCCCGTCGTGGTGGCCCCCGATGCGGACATCCGGCGTTCGGCCACGCGAATCGCGCAGGCCCGTATGGTCAATGGGGGACAGGTCTGCGTGTGCCCCGACTACGTGTTCGTGCCCGACCGCGACGTCGCACAGTTCGTCGACACCGTGCGGCAGACATGGCAGGGCATGTTCGGATCCATCATCGGCAACGACGACTACTGCTCCAGCGTCAACGAAGCCAACTTCGACCGGGTGATCGGGCTGATCGAGGACGCCCGCGCCCTCGGGGCGACGGTGCACACGGTGGCGCCGCCCGGGGAGGCACTGCCCGACCGCGCCAGCCGCAAAATCGCACCGACCATCGTCAGCGCCATCGACGACCGGATGGCGATCGCGTCGGAGGAGATCTTCGGTCCGGTGCTATCGGTGCTCGGTTACTCGGCGCTGCCCGAGGTCATCGACTACATCAACGCGCGCCCGGCGCCGCTGGTCGCCTACTGGTTCGGGCCCGACGGCGACAGGTTCCGGACCTTCGTACGCAACACCCGCAGCGGTGGGGTAGCCCGCAATGACTTTGCCGCGCAGATGATCCCGTCCGCCGCGCCGTTCGGTGGGGTGGGCCGCAGCGGGATGGGCGCCTATCACGGCAAGGCCGGGTTCGACGCGTTCAGTCACCAGCGCACCGTGGTCGGCACCGACCTGCCGTTCAGCATGACCGGCTCGGCGGCCCCGCCGTTCGGGCGCGCGATGTTGATGTACGCCGACGTGACCCTCGCGATGGCCCGGCGGCGCACCCGACGCCGCCTCAGCTGATCTATTCCCCGTCGCTGCGCTCGCCCGCGGTAACGGCCTGTTCGCGGGCCCACCGGTAGTCGGCCTTGCCGGCCGGGCTGCGTTCGATGACCGGGCGGAACACCACCGCCTTGGGCAGCTTGTACCGGGCGATCGACTGCTCTGCGTGGGCGATGAGCTCCTCGGCGTCGGCGTGGGCGCCCTCGGACAACGCCACGACCGCCACCACTTCGCTGCCCCAGCGCTCGCTGGGCCGGCCGGCCACCACCACGTCGGCCACCGCGGGATGCGAGGCGATGGCGGATTCGACCTCCTCGGCGAAGATCTTCTCCCCGCCGGAATTGATGGTGACCGAATCCCGGCCGAGCAACTCGATGGCGCCGGTGTCGAGGTGGCGGGCCCGATCCCCGGGGATGGCGTAGCGGACCCCGTCGATGGTCACGAAGGTCGCCGCGGTCTTGGCGGCGTCGTTCTTGTAGCCCAGCGGGACGTAGCCGCGTTGGGCCAGCCAGCCCAGATCGTCATGCCCGGGTGCCAGCACAGCGCTGAAATCCTCTGCCACCACGCAGGTGTCGGGGCCGGCATTGAAGGTGCCGGTGGACACCGCGCCGCCGGCGGACATGTGGTTGAGCTGGGCGCCGGTCTCCGAGGAGCCGACCCCGTCGATCACGATCAGTCCCGGTTTGGCGTCGATCAGCTGCTGCTTCACATACGGGGTGAGCTGCGCGCCACCGTTGGCCACCACCGCCAGCGAGGACACGTCCGCCGACCCGGCCTTGATCGCGGCCAGCAGCGGGCGGGCCATCGCATCACCGACCACCGTCGCGACCATGACCTGCTCGCGCTCGATGGTGCGCACCACATCGTCGGCGTCGAACCGGTCGACGGTGCTGGGGAACACCAGCGTCTGCCCGGTGCTCAGCGCCGTCATGGCCGCCCACTGCGCGGCCCCGTGGATCAACGGCGGCAGGATCAGCAGTTTGGTGCCCGGATTCTCGGCGACGCGGGTCGCGACCTCCTGCACCGAACCGACCAGATCGCCGGTCATCATGTTGCGGCCGCCGAACGAGGTCATGAAGATGTCGTGCTGGCGCCACAGCACGCCCTTGGGCATGCCGGTGGTGCCGCCGGTGTAGAGCACGTAGAGGTCGTCGGGCGAGTGCGCCACGGCCGGGGCCGGAGCGGGGGCATCGACGATCGAGTCGTAGTCGACCGCACCGTCGAGCAGCTCGTTGCCGGACCCGTCGGCGATCTGGATGAGGACCTTCAGGTTCGGCAGCTCGCCGCGGATCTCGGCGACCCGGGGCGCGAAGGTCGCGTGGTAGAGCAGCGCAGAGGCCGCGGAATCGGCCAGCAGATACTGTAGTTCGTTCTTGACGTAGCGGTAGTTGACGTTGAACGGCGCGACCCGGGCGGCGAACGATCCCAGCAGTCCCTCGACGAACTCCGGCCCGTTGTAGGCGTAGATGCCGAGCAGGTCCTGGCCGGCCTCGTGACCGGCCAGCGCGCTGCGTTCGGTGTGACAGCCCAGGCCGCGGGAATTCAGGAAGGCGGCCAACCGGTTGGAGCGGTCCACCACCTCGCGGTAGCTGTACCGGCGGTCGCCCTGGATGATCAGCGGGCGGTCCGGGACGGCCGCGGCGACGGCGTCGGCGACGGCCGGGACGGTGAACTGCGGGGATGTCTGCGGGGATGTCTCAGCCATGGCGGCTCCATTGTTCGATGAGGTCGTCGGTCGTGGTCACGGTGGCCAGCAGGGCGAGACTGTTGTCGATGACCGCCTGGCCGTAGTCGGCGGGGACCCCCGCAACGGCGTCGCGGGGGAGGACCACACGGTAACCGGCATTGACGGCGTCCATGACCAGATTGGGGATCGCGATGTTCAGTGAGACCCCGACCGCGACGATGGTGGTGACGCCGAGATTGCGCAGCACCGCGTCCAGCTCGGTGCCGCCCATCGGGCCGACTCCGTGCCACCGGTACAGCATCAGATCGGTTGGCTCCGGGCCGAATTCGGGGAGCAGAGTAGCGCCCTCGCTACCGGGGGTGATGTCGACGGAGCGTTTGCCGGCCGCGAACAGTCGGGCGTTGTGATTGGAACCGAGCCCGTCGGGCCGGCGCTGCACCAGGCAGTGCACGACGTGATGACCGGCCGTGCGGGCCGCCGGGAGCAGTCGCGCGATGTTGGGCAGCGCGGCCCGGCGCGCCTCGGCGGCCAGGATCGCCAGCCCGGCGTTCGGCCCGACCACCGCACCCTGGAGTTCCTGGGTGACGATCGCAAGGGTCACGCGTTGATCTTCTCGACCGGGGGCACCTCGTAGAACTGCTGCGCCCATTTCCGCATGGCCATATAGGGTTTCGCGTCGATCTTGGACAGCGTCGGCCGCTCCACATACTTCTGGTATCGCCAGATGTCCAGGTCGTCCCACACGGTCACCATGTACTGCTTCTCGACGCGCTTGCGCACCGCTTCCGGCGGGATGTCGCCGGTGTCCCCGGGTTCCTTGGGCCACCAGACCGAATAGAACATGTTCGAGTTGTGGTCGTCGACCGGGGTGCAGGCGAAGATCAGCCGGTGGTTGGCGGCGCCCTCGAAGGCGCTGATGGCGAAGCCCAGCCCGGAGAAGTGACTGTGGATGTAGAGCGACATCTTGTCGGGATCGTCGCTGCCGGCATCGGGCCAGCCGGTGAGGAACCGCCACTCGTTGTCCACGACCTTCCAGTCCAGGCAGACCGGGGTGACGGTGGCGCGGTGCACATAGCGGAAATGTGCACTGTCGGGGCCGTTTTCGGCGACGATCTGGGGATGCACCGGTTCGTTCTCGGCGAATCGGGAGAATTCCGGATAGGGCCGGTAGTAGGCGTTCGGATCGGTCTCGAACTGCGGGTGCTTCTCGAAGATGTCGGGCAGTTCCCATTTCGGCGGCTCACCGTGCGGCTGGTACCACATGAACACCACGCCGTGCTGCTCGACGACCGGGTACACCCGCAGCCGGACGCCCCGATTCGGTTTGTCGGGCTGATACGGGATGTAGCGGTTGGTGCCGTCGGCGCCCCAGCGCCAGCCGTGGAACGGGCATTCGACGCAGTCGCCGACGATCCTGCCGCCATGGCCGAGGTGCGCGCCGAGGTGCTTGCAGTGCGCCTCCATCAGGTGCAGCGTGCCGTCCTCGTCACGCCAGGCCACCAGATCCTCGCCGAAGTACTTCAGTGCTCTGGTCTCACCGGCGGCGAATTCGGCCGACCAGCCGATCACGAACCAGCCGGTGACTTTCCAGGTGAACGGAACTTCCACGGGATACCCTCCAGGGACCGAACGAGATACTGAACAGCTTACAGTAGTATCGTCCGGAGGGATTCGAATGCAAAGGAGCACGATGGCAGGGCTGCTGACCGACAAGGTCGCCTTCATCACCGGAGCCGCACGTGGGCAGGGTCGTGCGCACGCGGTCCGGATGGCCAACGAAGGTGCCGACATCATCGCCGTCGACATCGCGGGCCCGCTGCCGCCGAAGGTGCCCTATGACTCGGCCACCCCCGACGAGTTCGCCGAGACGGTGGATCTGGTCAAGGCCACCGGCCGGCGCATCTTCCATCGCGTCGTCGACGTGCGGGATTACGAGGGCCTGCAATCCGCGGTCACCGACGGGGTCGCGGAGCTCGGCCGACTTGATGTGATCGTGGCCAACGCGGGCATCACCATCGCAGAGGCCTGGCACGACATCACTCCCGAGTCGTTCCGCGATGTCATGGACATCAACGTCACCGGCACCTGGAACACCGTGATGGCCGGTGCCCAGCACATCATCGACGGCGGCCGCGGCGGCTCGGTGATTCTGGTGAGTTCCCTTGCCGGGGTGAAGATGCAGGCGTTCATGGTGCACTACACCGCCAGTAAGCACGCCGTCACCGGGATGGCGCGGGCGTTCGCTGCCGAACTGGGCCGCCACCACATCCGGGTGAACAGCATCCACCCCGGGCCGGTGATCACGTCGATGGGCACCGGCGACATGGTGGTCGCGCTGAACAAGGCCTTCGAGACCAATCCGACGCTGGTCCAGATGGGCACCCCGTTCACCCCGAACTGGATCGTCGAACCCGAGGACGTCGCCGCCTCCGCGGTCTGGCTGGCCTCCGACGAGGCCCGGCACATCACCGCCGTCGCGTTGTCCATCGACAACGGCATGGCGCAGTTCTGATGAGCGCCGAGGAAACCCGCGAGGAGATCCGTCAGCTCAAGGCCCGGTACTGCCGGCTGCTGGACACCAAGGACTACGAGGGCTGGAAGAAGGTGTTCGCCCCCGACGTCGTGGTCAAGCTGGACATGGCCACCTCCGTCGGCGGCGCCGACGGGCAGACCGCGCCCCCGCTCAACGGGCTGGAGGAGTTCCTTCCGGTGGTGCTCGGCGGCGTCGAGCACGCACAGACCAAACACCACGTGCACACCCCGGAGATCACGCTGACCTCGGACACCACCGCCTCGGCGATCTGGGCGATGGAGGACCTGCTGCTGTTTCCCGACGGCAGTGAGCTTTTCGGGGCCGGGCACTATCACGAGACCTACGAGAACCGCGACGGCGCCTGGATGATCACCAGCCTGCACCTGACCCGGACCATCATGCGATTCACCCAGGCGAAGTAGCCGGGCCATGGCGGACCGGCGGACGGTGCTGGTGATGGGCGCCAGCGGTTTCCTGGGCTCGCACGTCACCCGCCAACTCGTCGATCGTGGCGATCGGGTCCGGGTGCTGTTGCGCCGCAGCAGTTCGAGCAGGGGGATCGACGACCTCGACGTCGAACGCCACTACGGCGACATCTTCGACGAGGACGCGGTCCGCACCGCGATGGCGGGCTGTTCGGCGGTGTTCTACTGCGTGGTCGACACCCGGGCGTGGCTGCGCGATCCCGCCCCGCTGTTCCGCACCAACGTCGAGGGGTTGCGCGGTGTGCTCGATATCGCGGTCGAGGCCGGACTGCAGAGTTTCGTCTTCACCAGCACCATCGGCGCGGTCGCGGTCGGCAAGAACGGCCGGTCCGCCGCCGAGGACGACCCGTTCAATTGGCCGGGCAAGGGTGGCCCGTACATCGAATCACGGCGCCAGGCCGAGGACCTGGTGCTGCGGTATGCGCGTGAATGTGGACTGCCCGCGGTGGCCATGTGCGTGTCCAACACCTACGGACCGCTCGACTGGCAGCCCACCCCGCACGGAGCGATGATCGCCGCGGCGGCGCTGGGGCGGATACCGGTGTACTTCAACGGTGTGGGTTCGGAGGTGGTCGGTGTCGAGGACGCTGCGCAGGCATTGGTGCTGGCCGCCGAACACGGTACGGCCGGCGAGCGCTACATCGTCTCCGAGCGGTACATCACCCAGCGCGAACTATTCGGCACGGCAGCACAATCCGTCGGACGCGTCGCGCCACGCATCGGTCTCCCGATGGGGCTGCTCTACGCCGTCGGCGCGGTCGGCGGGCTGCTCGGCACACTGTTGCGCCGCGATACCCCGGTGAACCTGACCTCGGTACGCCTGCTCGACCTCACCTCGCCGCTGGATCATGCCAAAGCCACCCGGGAGCTGGGCTGGCAGCCGCGGCCCGCGACCGAGGCGATCGGCAGGGCCGCGGAGTTCTACGTGCAGCGCTATCGAAAGGCTTCGGCATGAGCGACTTCGATGTGATCGTCATCGGGGCCGGTTTCTCCGGTCTGTATGCGCTGCACAAGCTTCGCGACCAAGGCCTGCGGGTCCGCGCTCTGGAACGGGCCGACGCCGTCGGCGGCACCTGGCGGGAAAACCGCTACCCGGGGGCGCGCTGCGATATCGAGAGCATCGAATACTCCTACAGTTTCTCCGAGGAGATTCAGCAGGAGTGGGTGTGGACCGAGTCCATGCCGGCCCAGCCGGAGATCGAGGCCTATCTGAATTTCGTCGCCGACCGGCTCGATCTGCGCCGCGACATCGCCTTCGGCACCGAGGTGCTCGCCATGGCCTTCGACGAGACAGATGCGCTGTGGCGGTTGGAGACCTCGGGTGGTGCGTACGCGGCGCCGTTCGTGGTGGCGGCGTCGGGCATTCTCTCGGTCCCGCTGGAGCCCGACATTCCCGGGATGGCCTCCTTCGCCGGCGAGTCGCTGTTCACGAGTCGCTGGCCGGACACCGACGTGGACCTGGTCGGCAAGCGGGTCGGGGTGATCGGCACCGGATCGACCGGGGTGCAACTCATCCCGGTGGTCGCGCGGGAGGCCGGTCACCTGAGCGTGTTCCAGCGCTCGGCGGCCTTCACGCTGCCCTGGACGGTCCATGAGTTGGCCCCGGGCGAACTGGACGGTCTCAAGGCCGATTACGCCGATATCCGTGCCGCCCAGCGCGCACACCCGGTCGGCGCGGCCCGACTGTCCGCGTTCTCGGTGCTGCTCGACATGCTGGCCAGCCCGCCGATCAAGACGGCCACCCGCGAGGAACAACTGCGGGCCATCGACGAACGCGGGGTGATGGGCGCGCTCAACTGGGGTGACGTGTTCTTCGACATCGAGGCGAACCGGATGGCGACCGCGCTGTACGGGGAGGCCATCGCCCGCATCGTCGAGGACCCGGACACCGCCGCCGCGCTGGTGCCCACCCATCCGTTCGCCTGTAAGCGGCCGATCATCGATCAGGGTTATTACGAGACCTTCAATCGGGACAACGTGACGCTGATCGATCTGCGCAACGGGCCGATCGTGTCGGTGACGCCGCGCGGCATCAGCACCGCGCAGGGTGATGTCGATCTGGACGTGATCATCTACGCGACCGGGTTCGACGCCATGACCGGCGCACTGAGTCGGATGAAGGTGCGCGGCCTGCAGGGTGTACTGCTGGGCGACTATTGGGCCGAGGAGGGCCCGCTGTCCTACCTCGGGTTGGCCGTTGCCGGGTTCCCGAACCTGTTCACCGTGCAGGGCCCGGGCAGCCCTTCGGCGGCAACCAATTTCGTCGCGGCCATGGAGCAGCACATCGAATGGATCGCCGACTGTATCGGCTACCTGCGGGCACACGGGTACCGGACCATAGACGCGCAACCGGGCGCGCAGCGCGACTGGGTCGAGCACGCCACCTCGCTGGTGGCGCCGACGGTGCTCACCCACCCGTCCTGCAACTCCTGGTACAACGGGGCCAATGTGCCCGGTAAGAAACGCATGTACATGGGCTACACCGCCGGGATACCCGAGTACCGGCGTCGCTGCGACGAGATCGCCGCCAACGGGTATCAGGGATTCACCCTTGCGTAGGGCCGTCCAGATGGCCTGGGAGCTCGGTGGGGTGGTACCGCGTTCGGTGGGTGCGCTCAACGGATCCGGTGACTGGAACTGGTTGTCGAGAGCCGGGTTACGCCAGCTCGGTGAGGTCGCCCTCGACGAGCTGGTGGTCACCGGCATGACGTTGACCGGGCCACCGCCGCAGCTGCCTCGACCACTGGCGGCCTACGAGTATGCCGCGGAGGAACTCGGGGCACTGGGCATCGACCGGGCGCATCAGGATCCGGCCCCGCTGCGGGTCAACGACATTCGCCCACAGCGGTTCGGGGCACTGACTTTCGAGGAGCTCACCTTCGAGCACGAGCCGGCGCTGCCCACATCGCTGTTGGCCGACGGACACGGCGGCCCGGCAACGGCGCGGGTGCGGCTGTACCGGTCGGGGGAGGGTCGGCCCTGGGTGGTGTGGATCCACGGCGCCGGGCAGGGCGACCCGATGGACCTGCTGGTGGCGCGGGTGCGCCGGCTCAACGCCCTGGGATTCAATGTGGCGCTGCCGGTACAACCCGGGCACGGGGCACGGCGGCGAGAGTGGCCGGAGTACCCGGCACGGGATCCGCTGGCCAACGTCGCCGGCACCATCCGGGTGGTCTCCGAGGTGCGTGCCCTGCTGGGCTGGCTGGCGGCACAGACGGATTCGATCACCGTTGCGGGCCTGTCGCTGGGCAGCGCGGTCGCCGCGCTGGTGGCCCACCTGGACGCGCGTGCCACCGGGGTGGCGCTGTACACACCGATCCTCGGGCTCAACGCCATGATCGGCCTGCACCTGGGCCGCTGGGGTGCGCCCGGGCGGGACGCCGGTGAGTTGTTGCTGTCGGACACGGTGTCGGCGATGACCTCGGTGATCGACCCGCTGGCGACCGTGCCGGTGACGGCGCGGCGGCTGATCGTCGGCGCCTGGCATGACCAGATGGCGATGCGGAGTTCGGCGCTGGCCATGCACGACCGGTGGGGAGGTCAGTTGCACTGGCACGACGGCAGCCATGTCGGACACCTGTTCTCCGGCGGGGTGCAGCAGGTGACAGAACAGTTCCTCGTCGGAGGTCGAGAATGACATCAACCGCTGTACCGGCGCCGGTCCCGTCGAGCATCGAGGAGGTGACTGCGCGCTGGCTCACCGATGCATTGCCCCGGCAGTCGACGGTCACCGCGGTGCATGCCGAGCGGATCGCCGAGGACACCGGATTCTCGGCGCGGCTGTATCGACTGCAGCTGACAGGGCTGGATGTGCCGGCCTCGGTGATCGTGAAGCTGCCCGCAGAGTCGGCGGCACGCGGCGGGATGGAGTTACTCGGAGGGTATCGCCGGGAGTTGGCGTTCTACCGCCACATTGCGCCCGCGGCCCCGATCGCCACCGCCGACTGTCATGTCGCCCGCATCGAGGGTGACACCTTCGTGCTGGTGCTCGAGGATCTGCGGGACTGGGACAACGCCGATCATCTGGCCGGGCTGTCGATGGACCGCGCCCGGTCGTGCATCGGGGCGTTGGCCGATCTGCACGCCTGGTCGGTGCGCCGAGCCGACCCGGCTGCCTTGCAGGACTTCCCGGCGATCGACAATCACTTGACCCGGGATCTGCTCCTGCCGGCCTTCACCCCGGGATGGCAGATGTACCTGGACAAGACCGGCCGGTCGGTGCCGCCCGCGGTGGCGGACTTCGCCGATCGGTTCGCCGAGCTGGCCCCGCAGGCGCTGAGCGCGTTGTCGGCGCGACCGATGTTGCTGCACGGCGATATTCGTGCCGACAACATGTTCTTCCGAGGTGACGAGCTCAAGATCGTCGACTTCCAACTCGCGGTGCGCGGTGCGGGAGCCGCCGATATCGCCTACCTGGTCAGCCAGGGCCTGCCGACCGCCGCGCGCCGCGGCCACGACGAAACACTGGTGCGCGATTACATCGACGCCCTGCAGCAGCGTGGCGTGACCGATTACGGGTTCGACGAGGCGTGGCGGCATTACCGCTTCGGGGTCGCCCTGCTGCTGTACATGCCGGTGGTCGCACTGCTCACCTGGGATGTGGTGCCCGAACGGTCACGACGACTCTGTGTGGCGTTGATCGACCGCGCGGTGGCGGCCATCGAGGACATCGGGGCATTGGCGGAGTTCGCATGACCCGCACCGCCCGTGAGGTCGTCGAGCTGTACAACCTGGTGGTGTGGAACGAGCGGGATTTCGCGCTGGCCGACGAGCTGCTCGGGGAGACGGTGACCCGGCATGACGTCGGTGAGGTGAAGGTGCTCACCCATCGAGAGGCCGTCAACCGCGTCGTCGACCACTGTGCGATGTTCGAGAGCATCCGCTTCGACCTCAATCTGGTGATCGCCGACGACGAACACGTCGCGATCGTGTACCAGTCGCCGATGCGGACCACCGACGGCACCGAGATCACCATCAGCAGCATGGAGATCTTCCGTGTCGTCGACGGGCGGATCACCGAGGTCTGGAATTGTGGCTACAAACAAGGAGTGTGGGCGTGATGCGGTGGGCAGGAGCGAAGCGACATGGGTGATGACAAGGGCGTACTGAACGAACTGGGCTACTACCTGCTGGCCGGTGCCGGTGGTGAAGGCCCGGCCACCCTGATGGACGAGGCACGTCGCGGTGAGGAACTCGGGTTCGGCACCGGATTCATCTCCGAACGTTGGAATGTCAAGGAGGCGTCCTCACTGACCGGGGCCGCGCTGGCGGTCACCAGCAGAATGCAGATCGCCACCGGGGCCACCAACCACAACACCCGCCATCCGCTGATCACCGGATCCTGGGCCACCACCATGCACCGGCTCTCCGGCGGGCGGTTCACCCTGGGCCTGGGCAGGGGCATCGCCGCGATCTACGGCGCATTCGGGGTGCCCGCGGTGACGACGGCGCAGATGGAGGATTTCGCGCAGGTGATGCGCCGGCTCTGGCACGGGGAGCTGATCTTCAACCACGACGGGCCGATCGGTAAGTACCCGTTGCTGTTTCTGGATTCCGACTTCCGCGAGGACATCCGGCTGGCGATCGTGGCCTTCGGCCCGCAGACCCTGGCACTCGGCGGCCGGGAGTTCGACGATGTCATCCTGCACACCTACTTCACTCCGGAGACGTTGCAGCGCGCGGTCAAGACCGTGAAGGACGCGGCCGAACAGGCCGGACGCGACCCGGCGAGTGTGCGGGTCTGGTCATGCTTCGCCACCGTCGGCGACCACCTGCCCGAGGAGCTGCGGCTGAAGAAGACCGTGGCCCGGCTGGCCACCTACCTGCAGGGTTACGGCGACCTGCTGGTGAGCACGAATAACTGGGATCCCGCTGTGCTGGAACGCTTCCGGGCGGACTCGGTGGTGCAGTCCGTGGCGGGCGGGATCGACCACAAGGCCACCGCCGAGCAGATCGAGCACATCGCGACGCTGATCCCCGACGAGTGGCTGGAACCGTCGGCCACCGGTTCCGCGCAGCAGTGCGTGGACCGGATCCGGAAGGAATTCGACTACGGCGCGGACGCGGTCATCCTGCACGGCGCCACCCCCGACGAGTTGGAACCCATCGTCGCGGCCTACCGCGCAAGGGGCTAGGGGAGGATCACGGTGCGCTGCACCGGTTCTGCCGCGGCCTGCCGCGCCCGCAACCCGCGCTGCAGCGCGGCGAGCAACTGATCGCGGGTTGCGCGGGGGTCGATCAGCTCGTCGAAGCCGAGATGGTCCGCGGACCGGTAGGACGCCGACAGTTCGGCCTCACGCAGCTGCGCGGACAGATCCGCCTCGGCGTGCGACGCCTTGGACAGCGCGGCGGCGCTCATCGCGCCCATCGTCGCGCCCGGGAAGGCGAACGTCGCCTCCTGGCCGTCGAATCCCAACAGTGACATCACCATTGATCCGAACCCATAGGCCTTGCGCAACGTCACATGCAGCTTGAGCGTCGTGGCCGCGGTCTGCGCGGCGAACATCCGGGCCCCGGCACGCAGCACGCCGGTCTTCTCGGAGCGGCTGCCCGGCAGCATCCCCGGATTGTCGGCCAGGAACACGATCGGCAGGTGGAACGAGTCGGCCACCATGATGAAGTGCGCGGCCTTGTCCGCGGCGTCGGCGTCGATGGAACCGGCCAGCACGTTGGGCTGGTTGGCCACCACGGCGACGGGGTGGCCGCCGAGATGGGCCAGCGCACAGATGATCGCCTTGCCGAACCGTGGCTGGATCTCGAACCAATCGGTGTTGTCGAAGATGATGTCGAGCACCGACCGCATGTTGTACACCCGCCGGTTGTCGCGGGAGATGACCTCCAGCAGTTCCGGTGTCGGCCGCGGGCCGGCGTCCTCGCCGAACGGCAGCGGTTCGGGATAGGACCATGCGCTGGAGGGGAAGTAGGACAGATAGCGGCGGATGTCGTCGATGACGCCCTCGTCGGTATCCGCGTGGTTGTGGATGACGCCGCTGCGCAGGGCGACGTTCGGCCCGCCGAGGTCCTCCTTGGTGATCTCCTCGCCGGTGGACTCCCGCACCACCGGCGGGCCCGCGGTGAAGATGGCGCCCTGGCTGCTCATGATCCGGAAGTCGCTGACCGGTGCGACCAGCGCGCCGTGGCCGGCCGACGGGCCGAGCACGGCGGCGACGGTGGGGACCCGTCCCGAACACTGCGCCTGGGCGATCAGATCGGTGGGGGTGCGTCCGTAATGCGCACCGGTGGGCCGGAATCCGGCACCTTCCAACAACATGACCAACGGGATCTTGTCGCGCACCGCCAGTTCGGCCAGCCGGTAGCGTTTGGCGTTGCCGGTCGAGCCGATGCTGCCGGCCAGGGTGGTGAAGTCCTCGGCGCCCACCATCACCGGGGATCCGTTGATCAACCCGGAGCCGGTGACGATGCCGTCGGCGGCGATCTCGCCGCCGGCGAAGGTGCCGAACTCACGGAAGGTGCCGGGGTCGAGCAGGCGATCGATACGGGCACGGACGTCGAGCTTGCCCTTGGCGTGATGCTTGGCGACGCGATCCGGCCCGCCCATGGCCAGGGTGTGCTCGCGACGACGATCGAGATCGTCGAGCGTTTCCTGCCAGTCGGCGGCATTCGTCATGAGCGGGTCCTGTTCTGGGTAACCGGCATTGCAACGTTGACCATACTGAATTGCTTACTGTAGCGTCCCCGGCATGGGTAATGTCGCCCGGCTGAGCATCGATCGCGGTATCCCGAGCGACCTCAATGCCGTTCCGGCGCGGGCACGCGAGATCGAGCAGCAAGGGTATGACGGCTGCTGGACCGGCGAGATCGATCAGGACCCGTTCCTGCCGTTGCTGCTGGCCGCCGAACACACGTCCCGGCTGCAGCTGGGCACCAGCATCGCGGTGGCCTTCGCGCGCAACCCGATGCTCATCGCGCAACTGGGCTGGGACCTGAACAGCTACGCGCAGGGCCGGTTCATCCTCGGCCTGGGCACCCAGGTGCAGGCGCACATCGAGAAGCGCTTCTCCATGCCGTGGAGCCACCCGGCCCGGCGGATGCGCGAGTTCGTGGCCGCGGTGCACGCGATCTGGGACACCTGGCAGCACGGTTCGCGATTGGCGTTCGAGGGCGAGTTCTACAGCCACACGTTGATGACGCCGATGTTCACCCCGGAGCCGCAGCCCTACGGGGTGCCCAGGGTCTTCATCTCGGCCGTCGGTGACCTGATGACCCGGGTGGCGGGCGAGTCGGCCGACGGTCTGATCGCGCATGCCTTCACCACCCGCCGCTACCTGGACGAGGTGACGGCCCCGGCGCTGCAGGCAGGTCTGGAGGCCGCGGGCCGGTCCCGGGACGACTTCGAGTTGTCCTGCCCGGTGTTCGTGGTGACCGGGGAGACCGAGGAGCAGTTCGCGGCATCGGCGGCCGCACACCGGAAACAGCTGGCGTTCTACGGGTCCACACCCGCTTACCGCAGGGTGCTCGATCTGCACGGCTGGGGTGGTCTGCACGAGGAACTGCACCGGCTGTCCCGGCTGGGGGAGTGGGACACCATGGCCACCCTGCTCGACGACGAAGTGCTCGACACCTTCGCGGTGGTCGCCGAATTGCCCGATGTGGCAGAGGCTTTGGTGCAGCGCTGCGCAGGTGCCATCGACCGGGTGCTGCCCGGATTCCCGGCAGGCATGTCCGAGGAGGCCATCGCCTCGGTGTTGGACGAGGTCCGGTTGCGTCGAGATGCCGTCAATGCCGATGGGTGAGAAGAGGGACAGGATCAGCGGCAAGACGGTGGCGATCACCGGCGCCGCCCGGGGCATCGGGTACGCCACCGCCATGGCACTGCTCGACCGCGGGGCCCGGGTGGTCATCGGCGACCGCGACGTCGAGGCGCTCGACAATGCGATCACGACGCTCGGTCACGACCGGGTCAGCGGTCACCCGCTGGATGTCACCGACCGGGAGTCCTTCACAGGCTTCGTGAAGCGGGCCCGCGTCGACGGTGGCGGGCACATCGACGTGCTGATCAACAACGCCGGCGTGATGCCGATCGGCGGTTTCCTCGACCAGTCCGAACAGGCGCTGCGCTCGGCCATCGAGGTGAACTTCTACGGGGTGATCACCGGATGCCAGTTGGTGTTACCCGAGATGATCGACCGGGGCGCCGGGCACATCATCAACGTCGCCTCGCTGGCCGGGCTGATGCCGGTACCCGGCCAGACCGTCTACGCCGGAACGAAATCCGCGGTGATCAGCCTGTCCGGTGCGATGGCCGACGAGTTCGCCGGCCGCGGCATCCAGGTCAGCGTGGTGATGCCGCCGTTCACCCGCACCGAACTGATCTCCGGTACCGCGCAGACCCGGGCGAACCGGCCCGTCGAACCGCAGGCCATCGCCGCGGCGATCGTCCGGGCGCTCGACAAACCCAAGACGCACGTGTCCGTGCCGGGCGGAATCCGGTTCGTGCTGGGCCCGCTCGGTCTGCTGGGCCCGCGCGGACGGCGCTGGGTGAGTCGCCGGGTCGGCACCGACAAGGTCTTCCTGGAATTCGACACCGCCGCACGGCAGGGCTACGAGCAGCGTGCGCAGGCCGCGCTGGGTGTGGTCAACGAAAAATGAGGAGCCACCGATGAGCACACCGACGATGGACGACGCCGCAAAGGTATTGGCCGACCCGAAGGCCTACACCGACGAGGCCGGTCTGCACGCCGCGCTGACCCACCTGCGGGCCAACGCGCCGGTGTCCTGGGTGGAGGTCGAGGATTACGCCCCGTTCTGGGCCATCACCAAACACGCCGACATCATGGAGATCGAGCGGGCCAACGACATCTTCACCAACTCGCCGCGCCCGGTGTTGGTCACCAGGCAGGGCGATGAGCAGCAGGCCGCGGTCGGCATCAAGACGCTGATCCACATGGACGATCCCCAGCATCGGGACTTTCGGGCCATCGGGGCGAACTGGTTCCGGCCCAAGGCCATGCGTGCACTCAAGGACCGGGCCGACGAACTGGCGGTGCAGTTCATCGACAAGATGGCGGCCGAGGGTCCGGAGTGCGACTTCGTCCAACAGGTGGCGGTCAACTATCCGCTCTACATGATCATGACGCTGCTCGGGGTGCCGGAATCGGACTTCGCCTCGATGCTGCGCTGGACGCAGGAACTGTTCGGCAGCGACGACGAGGAACTACAGCGCGGCACCATGGAGGAGAGCATGGGTGCGCTGCTGGAGATGTTCCAGTACTTCACCGAGTTGACCGCGTCGCGGCGGGCCGAGCCGACCGACGATCTGGCCTCCACCATCGCCAATGCCACCATCGACGGCAAACCGCTCGACGATATCGAAACCGTCTCGTACTACGCGATTCTCGCCGCGGCCGGGCATGACACCTCGAGTGCGAGCATCTCCGGCGGGATGGCCGCACTGCTGCAGCACCCCGATCAGCTGGCGCGGTTGCGCAACGACATGAGCCTGATGCCGCTGGCGGTCGAGGAGATGATCCGCTGGACCACGCCGGTCAAGGAGTTCATGCGCACCGCGCAGCGCGACTACGACCTGCGCGGGACCCGGATCAAGGCGGGGGAGTCGGTGCTGCTGTCGTACGTGTCCGGCAACCGGGACGAGGACGTGTTCGTCGACCCGTTCAGCTTCGACGTCGGCCGGGATCCCAACAAGCACATCGCCTTCGGCTACGGGGTGCACTTCTGCCTGGGCGCGGCGCTGGCCCGACTGGAGATCAACAGTTTCTTCTCCGCGTTGCTGCCGCGCCTGGAGTGGGCCGAACTGGCCGGCGAACCGGCGCACATGGCGACGACGTTCGTCGGTGGGCTCAAGCACCTCCCGATCCGGTACCGGCTGCGGGCCTGAACCTCAGCAGCAGCGGGCACCCGGGTTCGCGTCGGCGGCCGCGTGCCGCATCCGCCAGTACTCGCGCTCACTGGGCACCGGCGCACCGGGGTGCGCGCGGCCCAGGTGTTCGACGTAGCGGCGGTAGTGGTTATCGCCCATCAATGATGCCCAGTACCAACCGATCTTGCCGATGACGGCGGCAGCTCGTCCCATTGTTTCTGCACCTCCTTCTCGGTGGCGGTGGCCCGCAGACCGGAGGGGGCGAAGATCCGCGAGGGCACCGGTTCGTCATCGGTGAGCGGCCGGCCGACGCCTCGGATCACCCTGATCGCCACCACCACCCCGGCGCTGAACACGATGAGCACCAGCACCGCGAACACGATCGACAATGTGCCCTGGATGAACGTATTGCGGATCACCGCGTCGATCTGCTCGGGTGTCTTGGCGGCACCGAACGACGACTCACCGGCCTCCTTGGCCGCGACGTACTGGGAATGCTGCTTCCAGTAGCCGACTTTCGGGTCCGCGGAGAAGATCTTCTGCCAGGACGCGGTCATCGTCACCACCAGATCCCAGGCCAGCGGCAAGCCGGATATCCAGGCCCACTTCAGATAGCCCTTCTTGATGATCACCACCGTGACCACCGTCAGTGCTATGGCGGCCAGCAGCTGGTTGGCGATGCCGAACAGCGGGAACAGCGTGTTGATACCGCCGAGGGGGTCGGTGACGCCCATCAGCAGGATGGAACCCCAGGCGGCGACCACGACGACGCTGCAGGCCCAGGCGCCCACCCGCCAGCTCGGGTCGCGCAGCTTCTTCATCGGCCCGCCGATGTTGGCCAGACCGTCGGACAACATGAACCGCGCCACCCGGGTGCCCGCGTCGACCGTGGTGAGGATGAACAAGGCCTCGAACATGATCGCGAAGTGATACCAGAACGCCTTGAGGTTCGGCCCGCCGAACACCTGCAGCACCTCGGACATGCCGAACGCCAGGGTGGGTGCGCCGCCGGTGCGCGAGACGATCGAGGCCTCACCGACCCCCTCGGCGGCCGCGTCGATCTCGGCGGCCGTGATCGGCGCCCCGGACAGTCCGAGACCATTGACGTAGTCCGCCGCCGACTCCGCCGCACCGCCGGTGGCCGCTGCCGGCGCGTTCATCACGAAGTACAGGTGCTGATTGAGGATGCACGCGGTGATCAGCGCCATGATCGCCACGAACGACTCGGTCAGCATGCCGCCGTAGCCGATCAGCCGCATCTGGCTTTCCTTCTCCAGCAGCTTCGGGGTGGTGCCCGAGGAGATCAGCGAGTGGAACCCGGACAGCGCGCCGCAGGCGATGGTGATGAACAGGAACGGGAACAGTGCGCCGGCGAAGACCGGTCCGTCACCGCGGGTGGCGAACTGCGAGATCGCCGGGGCCTCCATCAACGGCCGGGCCAGCAGGATGCCGATGGCCAGCAGGCCGATGGTGCCGACCTTCATGAACGTGGACAGGTAGTCCCGCGGCGCCAGCAGCAGCCACACCGGCAGCACCGAGGCGGCCAGCCCGTAGATGATGATGCACCAGGACAGCGTCACCTTCGACAGCGTGAACCAGTCTGCACCCCAGGCGGTTTCGGCGACCCAGCCGCCGGACACCACGGCCAGCAGCAGCAGGGCCACCCCGATCAGCGACACCTCCGACACCCGCCCGGGACGCAGGAACCGCAGGTACAGGCCCATGAAGAGAGCGATCGGGATGGTCATGGCGATGGAGAAGACGCCCCACGGGCTCTCTGCCAGGGCGTTGACCACCACCAACGCGAGCACCGCCAGCAGGATCACCATGATGACGAGCACGCCGACGATCGCCGCGACACCACCGACGGGGCCGAGTTCGTCGCGGGCCATCTGGCCCAGCGAACGGCCACGTCGCCGCGTCGAGATGACCAGCACCAGGTAGTCCTGCACACACCCGGCCACCAGCGCGCCGATGATGATCCAGATGGTGCCGGGCAGGAAGCCCATCTGGGTGGCCAGCACCGGGCCGACCAGCGGACCGGCGCCGGCGATGGCGGCGAAGTGATGCCCGAACAGCACCCGCCGGTCGGTCGGCATGTAGTCGGTGCCGTTCTCGAAGATCTCCGCCGGCGTCGCGTTGTCGTCGCGGGGTTTGACGATCTTCATCTCGATCAGTCGGGCATAGAACCGGAAACCGATGACGTAGGTGCAGATCGCGGCGATGACGAACCACACTGCGTTGACCGTCTCGCCGCGGAAGAACGCGATGATCGCCCACGCGATGGCGCCCACGACGGCGATCACCCCGAAGATGATGCGGTGCCGCACGGTGATCGGGGACCGGTCGATGATCGCCACCGGGGGCAGATCCGGATCGGTACGTACGAAGGTGATATCGCCGCGGTGTTCCTCAGTTCGTTCCGGGGCGCTTGGAGATGCCATGCTGAGATCCTTGCACCGAGCCTGCATGACATGGGGACTTTGCGGTCATCCGTTGCGTTCGTAGTGTTCACGGACGGTGTCGACCGTGTCGGCTTCCGCGGCGGTCTTGTCGTCGCGGTAGCGCAGCACCCGGGCGAAGCGCAGCGCCATGCCGGCCGGGTACCGGGTGGAGCCCTGCACGCCGTCGAACGCGATCTCCACCACCTGCTCGGGACGCACCCGCACGACGTAACCGTCGGTCGGGCCGTCGGCCAGCTCGGTGAAACGCCGGGTCTGCCAGTCCAGCATCGCGTCGGTCATCCCCTTGAACGTCTTGCCGAGCATGACGTAGCCGCCGGTCTCCGGGTCGCGCGCGCCGAGGTGGATGTTGGACAACTTCCCGGTGCGCCGCCCGGAGCCCCACTCCACGGCCAGCACCACCAGGTCCAGGGTGTGCACCGGCTTGACCTTCAGCCAGGCCGCACCGCGCCGGCCCGCCGCATAGCCGGCGCCCGGGTGCTTGGCCATCACACCCTCATGCCCGGCGGCCAGTGTCTGTTCCAGGAACTTCTGTGCGGCAACGGGTTCTGACGTCGCCAGCCGTCGCATGCGTTGCGACTCGGGGACCACCTCGTCGAGTGCGGCGAGCCGCTCGGTCATCGGTGCGTCCAACAGATCGACGCCGTCGCGGTGCAGCAGATCGAAGAAGAACACCGACAGCGACTCGCGGCTCACCTCACCGGACCGGGTGCCGAACCGGGATGCGGTCACCTGGAAACGGTGCGGCCGGCCGTCCGGGCGCAGCGCGATGGCCTCGGCGTCGGCGATCAGCTCGGTCACCGGTAGCGCGAGCGTCGCCGCGACGACCTCGGGCAGCCGCGCGGTGACGTCGTCGAGGCTGCGGGTGTAGACCGAGACGGTGTCCCCGGCGCGATGCACCTGCACCCGGGCCCCGTCCAGTTTGGATTCGAACAACGCTGTGCCGCCGAGCTTGTCGAGCGCGTCCTGCACCGAAGTCGCGGTCTGGGCCAACATCGGCCCGACCGGACGGCCCACCTGCAGGGTGAATCGATCGAGGGCGGGTGCACCGCCGGTGAGCGCGGCGGCCGCGACCACCGGCAGATCCCCGGCCAGCATGGCCGCCCGCCGTACCGCGGTCACCGGGACCGTGGCGGCCTCGGCCACGGCGTCGACCATCACCCCGGCCAGCGCGCCCTGGCGGAGCTCACCGCCGAGGAGGCGCCGCAGGAACTGTTGTTCATCGGCGGTGGCGGCACCGAACAACGCGCGCAACCGATCGGCCCGCTGGGCCTGCGACCCGCGCCCGGCGAGTCCCTTGATCGCCGAGAACGCGGCGTCCACGGCCCGCACCGTGAGCGAGGCGGAGGCGGCCGGGGCGGGCAGGGTACGCAGCGCGGCCCAACCGACCCCGATCTGACGCTGTGGAAGCTCCCCGGACAGCCACGCCACCACCACCGCGATATCGGCCGGCGAGTCGAGCGCGGACAACGTCGCGGCCACCCGCGTCACCTTGGCCCGGCGTGCGGACAGGGCGCCCACCTCGATCGAGGTGGCCGCGATCTCGGCGAGTAGCATTCGTCCAGCCTGCCACCGGGGACTGACAGAACTTGGGGGAAAGCGTGCTCAGCAGCCGACTCAGTGGTTCCCTTGATGGTGTGACCGTGTCGAAGCACCCCAGCACCCGGGAGCGCCGTTCATGAAACGGGGCCGTGGGCGCGGTCGGCCCTCCGCCCGGCTGCAGCACCGGACGGTGTGGCAGGGCGCGGCGATGCTGTTGGTCCGGCCCGATGACCTATATCTGTCCCGGCTGAAGGCCGTCGAGGAGCTGCTCGGGCATCTCGACGGCGGGTACGCCCTGGCCCTGGGCCGGGCCGGCGCCGGGCTGCGCAGCCTCGACCTCAAGACCGCGATCCTGACGTACGCGCTGACCTTCGAAGCCGGGGGCCGGCGCGGGCTGCTGCTGACCAACTGGATGGCCGAGGACAACCGTGACCGCGTGGTGCACCGGCAGGCGTTCGTGGATGCCTACCGGGCGGCCGGCGTGCCCATGCCCAGCGGGGCGATGCCCGATCATCTGGCCGTGGTGCTGGAGTTCGCCGCGCACGCCGACCCCGAGGCCGGTCGGCGGCTGCTGGTCGAGCATCGGGTGCCGATCGCGGCACTGCGCCGGGTGCTCGACGAAGTGCGATCGCCGTACGCCCACGCCGTCGCGGCCGTGTGCGCCACGCTTCCGGAGGTGACCGCGGAGGAACTGCAGAGTCTGCCGATCAGTGGCCCGACCACCGACACCGTCGATCAGCGCCATGTCCACCTGGACACCCCGCCGAACGGACGGTGAACCGGCCCGCGGGAGAGTAACCGATCCGGCGGCAGTAACACGTCGCCGGGAGCATGGTCTGCGATGCGGACATCGTCAGCAAATCCGTGCTGATTCGCTCCTCTGCAGGGCGCCGCAAAGATGTCCAAAACCGTGCTGAGCCGCCGTTTCAGGTGGTTCGCTAGGAAGTGTGAAAGCGGCGATCGAGCCGACCACCGGCTCTACCCGTACGGCGAACCTCGTGCTCGCCACCTGGGTGTCGGCCATCAACTTCTGGGCCTGGAACATGATCGGTCCGCTGTCCACCACCTATGCCGGCGATATGCGGCTGTCGAGCACCGAGGCCTCGATGCTCGTCGCGACGCCCATCCTGGTCGGTTCGCTCGGCCGCATCGTGGTGGGGTCCCTGACCGACCGGTTCGGTGGCCGCACCATGTTCATCGCGGTCTCGCTGGCCTCGATAGTGCCGGTGCTGGCGGTCGGGGCAGCCGGCACGGCGGGCTCCTACCCGCTGCTGCTGGTCTGTGGATTCTTTCTCGGCATCGCCGGCACCATCTTCGCGGTCGGTATCCCGTTCGCCAACAACTGGTATGAGCCCGCTCGCCGCGGCTTCGCCACCGGGGTGTTCGGCATGGGCATGGTCGGCACCGCGCTGTCGGCGTTCTTCACCCCCCGGTTCGTCGGCTGGTTCGGTCTTCTCACCACGCACGTCGTCGTCGCGTTGACGCTGGCGGTGACGGCGGTGCTGTGCATGGTCGTGATGCGGGACTCGGCGGACTTCCGGCCGAACACCGACCCGGTGCTGCCCAAATTCAAGGCCGCGCTCAAACTCCCGGTCACGTGGGAGATGTCGTTCCTCTATGCCGTCGTGTTCGGCGGGTTCGTCGCGTTCAGCAACTACCTGCCGACCTATATCAAGACGATCTACGACTTTTCCGCCGTCGACGCCGGTGCGCGCACCGCCGGGTTCGCCCTGGCCGCGGTGCTGGCCCGGCCGATCGGCGGCGCGCTGTCGGACCGGGTGTCGCCCAAGTATGTGGTGATGACCTCGTTCGGTGGGACCGCCGTGCTGTCGGGCATCGCGATGTTGCAGCCGCCGCCGGATCTCTGGTCGGCGCTGACCTTCATCTCCCTGGCGGTCTTCCTGGGGATCGGGACCGGCGGGGTGTTCGCCTGGGTGGCGCGCCGCTCACCGGCCCAATCGGTGGGATCGGTCACCGGAATCGTCTCCGCGGCAGGTGGTTTGGGAGGGTATTTTCCGCCGCTGGTGATGGGCTCGACCTACGACCCCGTTGACAACGACTACTCGGTCGGGCTGGGCCTGCTGGTGGTGACCGCGCTGATCGCGCTGCTCTTCACCGCCCTGCGCCTGCGCGCCTATGAACCCAAACCGGCCGAGGGAGGCCCGTCGTGACCAAATCGCACATCGGTGGTGTCGTCGAGGAGCTGCTCACCCGTAGCGGCCGATTCTTCACGCCCGGAACGATTTCCGAGGATCTGCGTACGGTCAGCAGACAAGGCGGACGCGAAGGGGACATCTTCTACCGCGATCGCTGGAGTCACGACAAGGTGGTGCGGTCCACCCACGGAGTCAACTGCACCGGGTCGTGCTCATGGAAGATCTACGTCAAGGACGGCATCATCACCTGGGAAACTCAGGAAACCGACTATCCGTCGGTCGGTGCTGACCGGCCCGAATACGAACCCCGTGGATGCCCGCGCGGTGCGGCGTTCTCCTGGTACACCTATTCACCCACCCGGGTGCGCTACCCGTACGCCCGCGGTGTGCTGGTGCAGATGTACCGGGACGCCCGGGCCCGGCTGCACGATCCGGTGCTGGCCTGGGCGGACATCCAGGCTGACCCGCAACGCCGGCGCCAGTATCAACAGGCCCGGGGAAAGGGCGGGCTGGTCCGGGTGACCTGGGCCGAGGCCACGGAGATGATCGCCGCCGCACACGTACACGCGATCAAGACCTACGGGCCGGACCGGGTGGCCGGCTTCTCGCCGATCCCGGCGATGTCGATGGTGTCGCACGCGGCCGGCTCCCGATTCATCGAACTGCTGGGCGGGGTGATGACCTCGTTCTACGACTGGTACGCGGATCTACCGGTGGCTTCCCCGCAGGTGTTCGGCGACCAGACCGACGTACCCGAGTCCGGGGACTGGTGGGACGCCGCGTATCTGATGATGTGGGGCTCCAACGTGCCGGTCACCCGCACGCCGGACGCACACTGGATGGCCGAGGTGCGTTACCGCGGCACCAAGGTGGTCAGCATCAGCCCCGACTTCGCCGACAACACCAAGTTCGCCGACGAATGGATGCCCTGCGCGGCCGGCACCGACGGAGCGCTGGCGATGGCGATGGGCCACGTGATCCTCTCGGAATCCTTTGTGCACAACCGTGTCCCGTTCTTCGAAGACTACGTGCGTAAGTTCACCGACCTGCCGTTCCTGGTCAAGCTGGAGCAGCGGGACGGCTTCCTGGTGCCGGGTAAGAACCTCACCGCGGCCGACCTGGGCCACGACACCGAGAACGCGGCGTTCAAGCCGGCGCTGCTGGACGGCGTCAGCGACGCCGTCGCCGTCCCGCGGGGCTCGTTGGGGTTCCGGTACGGCGACAGCGGTGCCGGCGACTGGAATCTGGACCTGGAGAACCTGGTGCCCGCCTTGACGGTGGCCGCCGAGGGCGGGGAGACCGCGGCAATCCGGTTGCCCCGCTTCGACACCCCCGACGGGCACGGCGAGACGATGGAACGCGGTGTCCCGGTGCGGCGCGTCGGGACGCATCTGGTGTGCACGGTGTTCGATCTGATGCTCGCCCAGTACGGGGTGGCCAGGCCCGGGTTGCCCGGCATCTGGCCGACCGGTTACGACGACGCCGAGCAGCCGCACACCCCGGCCTGGCAGGAGGAGATCACCGGTGTCTCGGCCACCCAGGCCATCCGGGTGGCCCGTGAGTTGGCCCGTAACGCGCAGGAATCCCACGGGCGGTCGATGATCATCATGGGGGCCGGCATCTGCCAGTGGTTCCACGGTGACGCGACCTACCGTGCGGTATTGGCGCTGTTGCTGCTGACCGGATCGATGGGCCGCAACGGTGGCGGCTGGGCGCATTACGTCGGCCAGGAAAAGTGCCGACCGGTCACCGGCTGGGCGACCATGGCGATGGCCACCGACTGGTCGCGGCCACCGCGCCAGATGGCCGGAACCTCCTACTGGTACGTGCACACCGACCAGTGGCGCTATGACGGGTACCGCGCCGACGCGCTGGCCAGTCCGCTGGGCCGGGGCCGGTTCGCCGGCAAGCACACCATGGATGTGCTGACCGCCGCCAACGCCATGGGGTGGAGCCCGTTCTTCCCGCAGTTCGACCGGTCCAGCCTGGATGTGGCCGATGAGGCCAAGGCAGCCGGGCGGGATGTGGCCGAGTATGTGGCCGACCAATTGGCCGGCGGTGGGCTCAAACTGGCGGTCACCGACCCCGACGATCCGGCCAACTGGCCCCGGGTGCTCAGTGTCTGGCGGGCCAATCTGCTGGGCTCGTCGAGCAAGGGCAACGAGTACTTCCTACGCCACCTGCTGGGGACCACCTCGAACGTGCAGGGGGAACCCTCCACCGTGCGGCCCGCGAGTGTCACCCTGAGGCCGGACATCCCGGAGGGCAAGCTCGACATGTTGATGTCGATCGACTTCCGGATGACCTCCACCACGCTGCTTTCGGATGTGGTGCTGCCCGCGGCGACCTGGTATGAGAAGGCCGACCTGTCCAGCACCGACATGCACCCCTACCTCCACGCATTCAGCCCCGCGGTGGACCCGCCGTGGGAAACGCGGTCTGATTTCGACGCGTTCGGCGCGGTCGCGCGGGTGTTCAGCACGCTGGCCGCCGAACATCTCGGCGTGCGCACCGATGTGGTGCTGGGCACGCTGCAGCACGATACGCCGGGGGCGATGGCGTATCCGTCCGGGACCGAGCACGACTGGCGCGTCACCGGCGAGGTGCCGGTGCCGGGCAAGACGATGGGGCCGGTGGCGGTGGTGGAACGCGACTACGGCGCCATCGCCGAGAAGTGGGCCGCCCTGGGCCCGCTGGTCGACACTCTGGGGCTGACCACCAAGGGGGTGACGACGTATCCCGACGAAGAGGTCGAAGAGCTGGCCCGCAAGTTCGGTGTGATGGATTCCGGTGCCGCAGCGGGCCGTCCGGCCATCACCACGGCCGAACGGATGGCCGATGTCATCCTCGCGTTCTCGGGCACCTCCAACGGGCGGCTCGCGGTGGAGGGGTTCCGGGCGCTGGAACGGCGGGTCGGCCGCCGGCTGACGCACCTGGCCGCCGGCAGTGAGGAGCGTCGGATCACCTATGCCGACACCCAAGCCCGGCCGGTGCCGGTGATCACCAGCCCGGAATGGTCGGGCAGCGAGACCGGTGGACGGCGCTACGCCCCGTTCACCGTCAACATCGAGGAACTCAAACCCTTCCACACCCTCACCGGACGCATGCACTTCTACCTCGACCATGACTGGCTGGAAGAACTCGGTGAGCAGCTGCCGCTCTATCGTCCACCGTTGGACATGTCGCGCTTGTTCGGTGAACCGCAGCTGGGCAGGCAGGGCTCCGACGGGGTGGGCTTGACGGTGCGCTACCTGACCCCGCATTCGAAGTGGTCGATCCACTCCGAATATCAGGACAACCTGTTGATGCTGTCGCTGTCCCGGGGCGGGCCCACCATGTGGATGAGTCCGGTTGACGCGGACAAGATCTCGGTGCGGGACAACGACTGGGTGGAGGCGGTGAACCGCAACGGGGTACTGGTGTGCCGCGCGATCGTCAGCCACCGGATGCCCGAAGGGGTGGTGTTCGTCTACCACGCTCAGGAACGCACCATCGATGTGCCGCTGACCGAGACCACCGGAACCCGGGGCGGCATCCACAACTCACTGACCCGGCTGCTGATCAAACCCAGCCACCTGGCCGGCGGCTACGCCCAGCATTGCTTTGCCTTCAACTATCTCGGCCCGACCGGTAATCAACGTGACGAGGTGACCGTGGTGCGCAGGCGGTCACAGGAGGTGCGATACCAATGAAAGTCATGGCGCAGCTGGCGATGGTGATGAACCTCGACAAATGTATCGGCTGCCATACCTGCTCGGTCACCTGCAAACAGGCCTGGACCAACCGTGCCGGCACCGAGTACGTCTGGTTCAACAACGTCGAAACCCGTCCAGGACAGGGTTATCCGCGCACCTATGAGGATCAGGAGCGCTGGCGCGGGGGCTGGATACGGGACCGCAAGGGCCGGCTCCGGCTGCGCGACGGCGGGCGGCTGTCCAAACTCGCCCGTATCTTCGCCAACCCGAAGATGCCGTCGATCGACGACTACTACGAGCCCTGGACCTACGACTACGAGAACCTCACCTCGGCGCCGCTGGGTGAGCACATCCCGGTCGCCCCGCCGCGTAGCCTGATCACCGGTGAGCCGACCAAGGTGGCCTGGTCGGCGGCATGGGATGACGACCTCGGCGGCTCGCCGGAGATCCTGTCCGGCGACCCGGTGCTCAAGCAGGTCAGCGAACGCATCCGGCTGGAACTCGAGCAGACCTTCATGTTCTATCTGCCGCGCATCTGCGAGCACTGCCTGAACCCGTCGTGTGTGGCGTCCTGCCCGTCCGGGGCGATCTACAAACGCTCCGAGGACGGCATCGTGCTCGTCGATCAGGACCGGTGCCGCGGCTGGCGCATGTGCGTGTCCGGATGTCCCTACAAGAAGATGTATTTCAACCACAAGACGGGCAAGGCCGAGAAATGCACCCTGTGCTATCCGCGCATCGAGGTCGGACTGCCGACGGTGTGCTCGGAGACCTGCGTCGGGCGTCTGCGCTACCTCGGCCTGGTGCTCTATGACGTGGACCGGGTGACCGAGGCAGCGTCGGTGCCCGACGACAAGGATCTCTACGAGGCGCACCGGCGGATCCTGCTGGATCCCTCGGATCCGAGCGTGATCGCCGCGGCCCGCGCCGAGGGCATCTCCGACGAGTGGATCGAGGCCGCGCAGCGTTCTCCGGTCTACAAGCTGATTAACACCTATGGCGTTGCGCTGCCGTTGCATCCGGAGTACCGCACGGTGCCGATGGTCTGGTACGTGCCGCCGCTGTCGCCGGTGGTGGACGCCGTCAGCAGGGACGGTCACGACGGCGAGGACATCGGCAACCTGTTCGGTGCGTTGGAGGCGTTGCGGATACCGATCGAGTACCTGGCCGGGCTGTTCACCGCCGGGGACACCGACGTGGTCGCCGGGGTGCTGCGCCGGCTCGCCGCAATGCGGTCCTATATGCGCGACATCAACCTGGGCCGGGATACCCAGCCGGACATCCCGGCGGCCGTGGGCATGGGCGAGGAACAGATGTATGACATGTACCGGCTGCTGGCACTGGCCAAATACGAAGAGCGCTACGTGATTCCGACGGCGTACGGTACGCAGGGCCAAATTCACGGCCACGGCCCGGAGGAGCCTGGTTGCTCACTGGATTTCGACGGCGGGCCGGGAATGTATGAATCGGGGCCATTCGGCGAGGCCAGCGGCGGGCCGGTACCGGTCGCGGTGGAGACCTTCCACGCGCTGCAGAACCGCCAGACCACCGAAGGGATGGCCGCCAACGCCGAACGGCCGTCCCGGGTGAACCTGCTGAACTGGGACGGGCGGGGAACGCCGTCCGGCATCTTCCCCGCGGACCGACGATGAGCCGGCGCACCCGCGGGCGCGAGCCCCTGCAGGATCGGTTGACATGGCAGGCCGCGTCACTGCTGTTGGCGTATCCGGACGCGCAGCAGACCGAGCGCCTGGACACCGTCGACGCGCTGCTGGGACACCTTCTCGACGCGCGGGGCGCGGCATTGCGGCGGACCGCCGCCGCGCTGCGCGAACGTGATTTCATGTCCGCGCAGCGCGACTATGTGGAAACCTTCGACCTGAGCCGGCGGCACACCCTGCTGCTGACCTTCTGGACGGCCGGGGACACCCGTAACAGGGGTGTGCAGATGCTGGCTTTCGCCCAGGCCTACCGGGCCGCCGGGGTAGAACCGCCCGCCGCCGAGGCACCCGACCATCTGCCGGTGGTGCTGGAGTTCGCCGCCACCGTCGACCCGCAGGCCGGGCGGCGGCTGCTCACCGAGCACCGGGTGCCCATCGACGTGCTGCGCCGGTCACTGGCCGAGGCCGGGTCTGCGTACGCCGATGCGGTGGCGGCGGTGAGTGCCACCCTGCCGGCCGCGGGCCAGGACGCGGTCACTCGGCTGATGTCCGCCGGACCACCGTCGGAAGCCGTTGGGCTGCAGCCATTCCAGCTGACGGTGCCGCCGCGCCGCGTCGGGGAGGGGGTCTGACATGTCGGGTTGGGAGATCTTCTGGGACACGGTGCCCTACGTGACGCTGGCGATCGTCATCGTCGGCACCTGGTGGCGCTACCGCTATGACAAGTTCGGTTGGACCACCCGCTCGTCGCAGCTCTACGAATCGCGGCTGCTGCGGATCGGCAGCCCACTGTTCCACTTCGGCATCCTCGTCGTCTTCATCGGGCACATCATCGGATTGATGATTCCGGCGTCGTGGACCGACCGGGTCATGAGTGAGCACTTCTACCACCTGCAGGCCGTCATCCTGGGTGCGATCGCGGGGGTGGCGACCCTGGTCGGTGTCGCGCTGCTCATCTACCGGCGGCGCACCCGCGGTCCGGTCTTCATGGCGACCACCCTCAATGACAAGGTGATGTATCTGGCACTGGTCGCGGCGATGGTCGCCGGGTTCGCCTGCACGCTGCTGGGGGCGACGCCGGACGGGGCGGCGTACGACTACCGGGAGACGGTGTCGCCGTGGTTCCGGTCGATCTGGATCCTGCAACCCCGCGGAGATCTGATGGTGCAGGCGCCGCTGCAGTTCCACATCCACGCCGGTATCGCGATGGTGCTGTTCTGCCTGTGGCCGTTCACCCGGCTGGTGCACGCGTTCAGCGCACCGATCGGCTACCTGTTCCGCCCCTACATCGTCTACCGCAGCCGCGACGTCGCAGCCGGCGGCGAGTTGGTGGGATCCCGGCCGCACCGACGGGGCTGGTGAGTCCCAGGTCGGGACCTTCGACCCTGCCGCCTGCCGCGGCGGTGACGCACACTCGAGGCGGGACCCGCGCCCGCGGGTCGTACGCCGCCAGGGAAAGGTGACGACGATGTCGCACGGCCAGCAGCTCGACGTACTCAACCGCAGGCAGTGCCTGGACAGGTTGGCGCAGGTCCGGGTCGGCCGGCTGGTGTTCACCGAGGACGCGCTGCCGGCGATCCAGCCGGTCAACTTCCGGCTGTGGCACGACGATGTGGTGATCCGGGTGGCGGGTGGGCCGAAGCTGGAGGCGGCCACCGCACATCAGGTGGTGGCGTTCGAGGCCGACGAACTCGATCCCGACCTGCGCAAAGGCTGGAGCGTCACCGTCGTCGGGCAGGCCGAACCGGTCACCGACATCGAAGATCTGGTGGCGGTGGCCGGAACCTTCATCGAGCCGTGGGTGCAGGGGCGCCGCGACCACTTCATCCGGATCCGCACCGACCGGATGACCGGCCGGGAGTTCCGCGAGGACGCCGGGCCGCAATACGGCTCGTGATCGGCACCGGCCATGATGGGGGCATGCCCGTGGTGAAGGTGTTCCTGGTCGACGATCACGAGGTCGTGCGCCGTGGTCTGATCGACCTGCTCGGCGCCGATCCCGATCTGGAGGTGGTCGGTGAGGCCGGTTCGGTCGCCGAGGCGGTGACCAGAATTCCCACCGCGCGGCCCGATGTGGCGGTGCTGGATGTTCGGCTGCCCGACGGCAACGGTATCGAGCTGTGCCGCGACCTGCTCTCGGACCTGCCCGATCTGCGGTGTCTGATGCTGACGTCCTTCACCTCCGATGAGGCGATGCTGGACGCGATCCTGGCCGGGGCGAGCGGGTTCGTGATCAAGGACATCAAGGGTCTCGAGCTCGCCCAGGCCATCAAGGATGTCGGTGCGGGACGATCGCTGCTGGACAACCGGGCCGCGGCCGCGCTGATGGCCAATCTGCGCGGCGCCGCGGAGCGGGACGACCCGCTGACCGGGCTGACCGAGCAGGAAAGGACCCTGCTGCACCTGCTCTCGGAGGGGTTGACCAATCGTCAGATCGCGGCCCGGATGTTTCTCGCGGAGAAGACGGTGAAGAACTACGTGTCGCGGCTGTTGGCCAAGCTCGGCATGCAACGCCGAACGCAGGCAGCGGTTTTCGCGTCCAAACTGGAGCAGTCAGCTCAGCTGCGGGGACCAGGTGACGACGGCTGACAACGGCAGCCGCGGGGTGGACGGCAACGGGTCTGCGTTCACCGGCGCCCAGCCCACCCGCAGCAGCATCTGCGGGTGACCGCTGTCGCCGAACACGTCGTCGCGGACCGCGGCCCGGGTTTCGTCGATCTCCAGCGGCTCGGTGACCGGGCAGCTGGCCAGCCCGAGCGTCGTCGCGGTGAGCAACACCAGGCTGGTCGCCTCCCCGGCACGCAGCCGGGACAGCGCGCTGTCGTCCTTGGTGCCCAGCGCCAGGACGGCGGCGGCGTCCTGCTCGGGCGTGCTGTCGGCCGGCTGGGCCAGGACCGGTCCGGCGAACAGTCGTCCCGGGATACGGGCCCCGGGATCGGATTTCGGGGTGCTGCGCGCCGGAACCCCGGCCAGTGAGGCGTAACGCCCACTCCAGGTGGATAGTTCGGCAAGGTACTCACGATCGTTGGCGTGCCGCCAGATCGCGTCGGCGACGATCTGTTGGAGTTCGGGCAGCCGCTCGACCTGGCGCAGCATCACACCGGCCCGCGCGGCGCGGGCCCCCATCACGGCGATGTCGGCGTCGGGAACGTGCCAGCCGCTGAACACGCGGCGATCGGTGCGCCGCCGCGGTATCGCCGCCGCCAGCGGCACATCCGAGCCGGCGGCCGATGACGGGCGAACCGTGATGGTGGCCAGATGTCCGGGCCGGCCCGGGTCGGGAAAGCGCTGCACCCGGGCGAGCCAGCCGTGCGCGGCCAGCGCGATCACGGCATGATGCAGCGTGGCCCCGCAGCTGAGCAGCAGGTCGCGCGAGTCCGGATCTGCCTGGGGGAGAGCACGTTCGGGGTCGGCGTGCAGTTCGATGTGGTCGGCGCCGACGCACCACCGCCAGGGCTGCGAGTTGTGGATCGACGGCGCGCGGGTCGCCAACGACAGCACCGTCTCGATGGTGTGCCGGTCGGGAAAGGTCACCTCCATGGCCCCCAGCCTGCTCCGGAGGGCGCACACGCTACTAGTGCCGAAAGTCCTCACCAATGGTCACGAAGGTGGCTGGAACTAGACCACGGCGAAGTCCACCGAGTGCCGGCCGGTGGCGCCGTCGGGAATGACACTGGCCCAATCCGAGGTCTGCACATAGCCGGTGTTGTCGGTGGCGCGCACCGTGATGGTGTGCGGTCCGGCCTCGTCGGCCTGCCAGTCGAAACTCCACAGCCGCCAGGTGTCGTCGGAGTAGGCGGCGCCGAGGGTGGCCGGCTGCCACGGACCCTCTCCTGCGGGGGAGTCGATACGCACCTCCACCGCGCGCACACCGCGGGGCTGCGCCCAGGCCACCCCGCCGAACCGGACCGGGCCGACCGGGACGTCCTGTCCGCTGCGCGGCACGTCGATCCGGGACTGGGTCTTGATGGGCCCGCGTTCCGACCAGCCCAGCGGCGTCCAATAACCCTGCGCCCGGTCGAATCTCGTCAGCTCCAGGTCGACCACCCATTTGGTGGCCGAGACGTAGCCGTAGAGGCCGGGCACCACCAGTCGCGCCGGATAGCCGTGCTCGATCGGCAGCGGTTGCCCGTTCATGGTGATGGCCAGCAGCGAGTCCCGGTCGTCGGTCATCGCCTCGATCGGGGTGCCCGCCGTGAACCCGTCGCTGGACTCCGAGAGCACCATGTCGGCGTCCGGGGAGACCCCGGCCGCGGCCAGCAGGTCGCGGATCCGGTAGCCGCCCCACACCGCGTTGCCCACCAGGTCACCGCCGACCGGATTGGAGACGCAGGCCAGCGTCACCATCTGTTCGACGAGCTCGAACTGCTCCAGATCGGCGAAGCTGAAGGTCTTTTCGCCGTCGACCATGCCGTGGATCCGCAGCCTCCACGCATCCCGGGACAGCTGCGGCACGCTCAGTGCGGTGTCGATGCGGTAGAAGTCCGCGTTGTCGGTGACGAACGGGGTCACGTCCACACCGGGCGGCTGGACGCCCGGCGGGACCGGCGGTGCGGGCCTGGCCACCTTCGGTGGGGCGAATGCCGCGCGGTCGTCGGCCACCGAATGCACCCGGCGCGACCACATCGCGCCCACTGCGGTGCCGAGTACGCCCAGTCCGAGCAGGCCGAGGGCGGCCAGCGACAACCGGCGACCGGGATCGGTCTCGGCGGCCTCATGGGCCGACCCGTCGGTCAGCCGCCCGGAGGTCAGGAAGCGCAGTGTGAGGATGCCGCCCAGGCCGCCGACGGCGGTGGGGATCACGTCGACCGGCGTCGAACCCGCGCGGGAGAGCACCGCGACGCACCCGGCGATGGCGGCCGCGGCGATCATCACGCTGCCGATCGGCAGCCGGCGCCGTTCGAGCAGTCCGGCGACGGCGGCCAGCACGGCGATGATGAGCAGCACCATCACCGTCAGGAACAACTTGTCGGCGGTGCCGAAGGTCTGGATCGCCCATTCCTTCACCGGGCCGGGCGTGAGGTCGATGACGGTGGACCCGATGGCGTTTCGGGCGTCGGCGGACGCGCCGAGGGGGGCCGCCACCAGCGCGCTGAGGCCCAGGGTCACCGCCGCGGCGGCGATACCGCTGAGGATCCGAGTCGTTGCGGGGATGACCGGGGATGTGCGAGCCACCCGTCCACGCTAGCCGAGACAACGTGCCGAAAGGCTTACCGTAAAGTGTCGATCGGCCGTAACGTTACATTTTCACCGCTTTATGGAAAGGGAGCCAGATGGAGATTTCGGGCAAGAAGGCCGTGGTTGTCGGCGGGGCATCCGGCTTCGGTCGGGCGACCGTCGAGTCGCTGGCCAAGCGGGGCGCCGGCGTCGCGATCCTCGACCGTCCGCAGTCCAAGGGCAAGGAGGTCGCCGAACAGGTCGGAGGCTCCTTCTACGAGGTCGACATCACCGACTTCGAGGGCACCGAGCAGGTTCTGGCCAAGGTCGTCGAGGACCTGGGCGGGCTGCACATCGCGGTGACCACCGCGGGCGGCGGCATCGGCGAGCGCACCGTCAAGAAGGACGGCCCGCACAGCCTGGACTCCTTCCGGCAGACCATCGACCTGAACCTGATCGGCACCTTCAACGTCAGCCGGCTGGCGGCGTGGCACATGAGCAAGAACGACCCGGTCGATGAGGAGGCCGAGGAGCGCGGCGTCATCATCAACACCGCCTCCATCGCCGCCTTCGAAGGCCAGATCGGCCAGGTCGCCTACACCGCGTCCAAGGCCGCCATCGCCGGCATGTGCCTGACCATGGCGCGCGACCTCGGCAGCCTGGGTATCCGTGCGCTGGCCATCGCGCCGAGCCTGTTCGCGACCGGCCTGACCGAGGGCATCCCGGACGAGTTCGCCAGCGTGCTGACCAAGGACGCCGCCTTCCCGAAGCGTCTCGGCAAGCCGGAGGAGTACGCCCGGCTCGCGATCGCGATCGTGGAGAACCCGATGCTCAACGGCCAGTGCATCCGCCTGGACGCCGGGCAGCGGTTCGCCCCCAAGTAAGACATCGCGATTTCGGCGCGTTCACGGTTCGGCGGGCAGGAGCGTAGCGACCCGGGGTCAGGGTTCGGCGGGCAGGAGCGTAGCGACCCGGGGTCAGGGTCGCTCATCGGCCGTGAACGCGCCGAAATCGCTTCAGGCGTAGGTGTCGAAGCCGAGTTTGACCGCCAGCGCCAGCCCGGCGAACGCCACCAGCAGCCGCAGCGGGGTGGCCGGGGCGTGCCGCACCACGATCGGCCCGAGCCGGGCGCCGATCAGGCACCCGGCGCCCATCACCGCGACGGCCGGCCAGTGTACCGAGGCCGCCACCGTGAACACCACGGCCGCAACAGCATTGGCCACGCCCAGCACCACGTTCTTGGTGGCGTTCGCCTCGGCGAAGGTCACCATCTCGGTGCGGGTGAACACCGCCAACATCAACAAACCCGCTGCGGCGCCGAAGAATCCGCCGTACACGCAGATCAGTCCGATCACCACGGCCTGGGTGATCCGCGCGGCACGCGTGGGCACCGCGGACCGGTCAGCGCCCTTGGGTACCGCGATCGCCACCGATGCCACCGCGAGCAGCACCGGGACCGCATTCTCGAAGCCGTCGTCGGGGATGGACAGCAGCAGGACCGCCCCGGCCAGGCCGCCGAGCGCACCCATCGGGATCAGCCGCCGCAGCCGCGGGCCCTGCCCGGCCAGTTCGGGCAGCGAGCCGCGCACGGACCCGACCCCGTTGAACACCAACGCCACCGTGTTCGTCACGTTCGCGGTCACCGGCGGCAGGCCGATCATCAGCAGCGCGGGATAGGTCGACACCGAGGCCAGGCCGGCGATACTGCCGGTCAGCCCGCCGCCGATGCCGGCGACGAACAGCAGCGCGATCTCCCACCCGGTCACCCGGACATCCTTGCCTACCGGTGCGGCGCGGGCGGATCTGCGTCAGCCGCGGACGTGGCTGCGGGCATGGGCGATCGCCTCGTCGAGCGAGTCGATCAGGTGGTTCTCGTGGCGCAGCGACTCGATGGCCCCGACGTTGGTCAGCAGGTTCAGGTGTTCGGGCTGCACGCCCTTGATGATCACGGTGATACCGCGCGCCTCGAGCTCGGCGGTGATCTGGGCCAGGGTGTGCGCGCCGGTGGCGTCGAGCATGCCCAGCTGCGACATCCGGATGATCACCACCGAGACCTCGGGATGATCGGCGTCGACGATGGCGCTGGAGATCCGTTCGGCGGCACCGAAGAACATCGCTCCGTCCAGGCGGAGCAGCGCAATGCGCTCGTCACCGGGCTGGTACGGCACGGGTAGCTTCTCGCGGGTCACGCTGCTGCGCCGGGCGACGGCACGCAACGCGTAGAACGCGGCCACCACGATCCCGATCACGACGGCGTCGATCAGATCGAACACGATGGTCACCGCCGCGGTGAGCGCGAAGGTCAGCACATCGGAACGGCCGGCCCGCAGGATCTTGGCGATGGTCCGTCCGGAGATCATCCGGAACGAGGTCACCATCAACACCGCCGACAGCGCCGAGAGCGGAATGGAGGCCACCGGACCGCTGGCGAAGTAGACCACGGCCAGCAGCAGCAGACAGTGCACGATCGCGGCGACCCGGGTGCGGGCTCCGGAGCGGACGTTGACCGCGGTCCGGGCGATTGCTCCGGTGGCGGGCATCCCACCGAACACGCCCGACGCCACCGACGCCAACCCCTGCCCGACGAGTTCGCGGTCCGGATCGTAGGGGCCGGTGGGTGACATGGTGGCCGCCACCCGGGCCGACAGCAGAGACTCGATGGCGGCCAGCGCCGCGATCGCCAGCGCCGCGCCCAGCAGTGCCCGCAGTGCAGCGGGGTCGGCGTGCGGCAGCACCGGAGCAGGCAGATGGTCGGGCAGTTCACCGATTCGGGCCACCGGCAGTCCGAGCGCGGCCACCACGCCGGCGGCGGCGATGATCGCGGCCAGCGACTCCGGAATCCCCCTGTGCAGCCGGGGTAGCAGCACCATCAGGGCCGCGACGATGCCGACCACCAGCAGGGCCGGAAGCGCCTCGGACCAGTTGGCGCCGGTGAGCACCCGCCAGGCGGCGACCAGCGGAGGCTGCCCGGTCGGGGCGGCCGTGTTGAGGGCGGCGGGCACCTGCTGCAGGAAGATGATCGCGGCGATCCCGAGGGTGAACCCCTCGATCACCGGCCACGGGATGAAGGTGACCGCGCGACCCAGGCCGGTGACCCCCATCGCCAGCACGATCAGGCCGGCGAGCAGCGTGACCAGCGCGACGCTGCCCAGCCCGTAGGACGCCACGATGGGGGCGAGCACCACGGCCATCGCCCCGGTCGGTCCGGATACCTGGACATGCGAGCCACCGAACACCGCGGCGACCAGGCCGGCAATGACGGCGGTGATGAGCCCGGCCGCCGCGCCGACCCCGGAGCTGATGCCGAACGCCAACGCCAACGGCAGCGCCACGACACCGACGGTGACCCCGGCCAGCAGGTCCTGGCGCCAGGAACGGGGAAGTTCGGCGTAGTCGGCTCGGCGGGGCAGGAGGCGGCGGGCGTCAGCCAACACCGGAGCCACCGATCGGGGGGAGCGTGGAGAGGGTGTCGAGCTGGTCGCGGCGGGCGCTGAGGGTGTCGGCCAGGAAGGTCCGCGCAATGACCAGCAGTTCGGAGATCTTGGGGTGCGCGAGCCGGTAGAACACGGCATTCCCGGAGCGCTCGGCGGTGACCACCTGATGACGCTTCAGAACCGCCAGGTGCTGGGACAGCAGGGTCGGCTCGATATCGCTCTGGGCAAGGATCGCACTGACCGGGGTGGGTTCGCCGGCGGCCGACAGGATCTCCAGCACCCGGATGCGCGACGGGTGCGCCAGGGCCTTGAACAGGTTGGCCTTGATCTCGTAGAGCGGCTGTTCGTGGCCGGGCGGGAGGCGTTTGGGCATCAGCGGTCCTGCGGATTGATGGATTGAACGAATTCTCAATCAGTGTAGCGGGCGTTGCGACCGGCCCGCGGAAAAGGAAGTTGCGCCCGGGCCGCGGGGAGGACTAACCTCGGCGATCGTGCATCGCATTCTCGTAGTAGCCAGTACCCGCAGCGGGGTCTGATCCAGACCGACCCCCCGCTGTGGGTCGGAAGCTACTACCCGTCGGTCGCTCCCTCTGAGCAGAGAAGACCGGCACATGAACTCTCACATCACCACCACCGTCGCGAGCCCCCGTTTCGCGGACTTCTTCGACGCGCCGCTGCCCCGCGGCCTGCGCGACCTGGCCGCCGAGATGTCCTGGGACGACGTCGCCGCCACGTTCGGATCCGCGGCCGGGCCGGTGAGCCTGGAGCGCTGGGAAGAGGACGGGCGCGCCCCGCACACCATCGGCGGGCGGCGCGGGATCACCTACCGGGCCACCATCGCCGTGGGTGAGCGCGTCGCGACGTCGTCGGTCACGGCCGCGGGCCCGCTGGCCGCGCTCACCGCGATCCTGCACGAGCGCGGAATTGCCGTGGAAATGCTCAACTTTCACCAACTGCGGGCCGGCGGTCAGACGGCGACGTTCATCCGCGGCACCGACGGCGTGCACACCGAGTGGGCGATCGGCTGGTCGGAATGCCCGAACCTGTCGGCGCTGCGGGCCGTCATCGCCTGCGCGAATCGGTTGCACGGCTAGTTGTCTGGCGGGTGGGACCCCAGCCGCCAGCGGGACTAGCGGATCGGGCGCAGGGTGACCGGCATGCCGTCCATCGGGACCGGCATACCCGCGTAGTCCAGCTTCGCCTGGTAGCCCGGGAAGGGCGGCTCGAGGCGGTACTTGCGCAGCAGTCGGTGCATGACGGTCTTGATCTCCAGCTGGCCGAAGACCATGCCGATGCACTTGTGCGCGCCGCCGCCGAACGGGGCGAAGGCGTAGCGGTGCTTCTTGTGCTCGTTGCGCGGTTCGGCGAAGCGGTCCGGGTCGAACTTCATCGGGTCGGTCCACAGCTCGGGCAGGTAGTGGTTCATCGACGGCCAGGTGACGATGTTGGTGTTGGCCGGGATGAAGTGGCCGAGCAGATCGGTGTCGCGCACCGTGGAGCGCACGTTGAACGGCAGCGGCGTGACCAGGCGCAGCGCCTCGTTGATCACCAGGTCGTAGGTTTCCAGCTTGTCCAGCGCCTCGATGTCGAGCGGGCCGTCGCCGATGCGGTCGGACTCCTCGCGGCAGCGCTCCTGCCACTCCGGGTTGGCGGCCAGGTGGTAGGCCATCGTGGTCAGCGTCGAGGTGGAGGTGTCGTGGGCGGCCATCATCAGGAAGATCATGTGGTTGACGATGTCCTGATCGGTGAACGAGTTGCCGTCCTCGTCGGAGGTCTGGCACAGCACCGACAGCATGTCGGTCCCGCCGGAGTTGCGCCGCTCCTTGACCCGCGCCTCGAAGTAGTTGTCGAGGACCTTGCGGGCCTCCAGTCCGCGCCACCATTTGAACGGCGGCACGCCGGTGCGGACGATGGCGCCGCCGGCCCGGGTGGTCATGGTGAACGCGTCGTTGACCTTGGTGACGAGTTCCTTGTCGCTGCCGGGCTCGTGGCCCATGAACACCACCGAGGCGATGTCCAGGGTCAGCTCCTTGACGGCCGGGTAGAACAGGAAACGGGGGTCGTTCTCCACCCAGTCATTGGCGATGACGGCCGAGGCCACCTTGTCGATGTGCTCGACGTAGCCGGTGAGCCGGCTGCGGGTGAAGGCCTCCTGCATGATGCGCCGGTGGAACATGTGTTCCTCGAAGTCCAGCATCATCAGGCCGCGGTTGAAGAACGGCCCGATCACCGGGTCCCAGCCCTTCTGCGAGAAGTCCTTGTTGCGGTTGGAGAAGACCGCCTGGGTGGCGTCCGGGCCCAGCGCCACCACCGCGGGCAGGGCGGGGGAGTGCGCGTAGTGCAGCGGACCGAACTTGCGGTACACCTCGAGCTGGTAGGCCGGACCGCTGCGGAACGTCTCGATCATGTGGCCGAGGATCGGCAGACCGGAATCGCCCATGACGGGCTTGAGGCCGCTGCCGGCCGGGGGTTCGGCGAGTACGAACTGCTTGAACGAGTGCTGGCGCAGCCGCTGCTCCACCGAACCCATGCCGGGCATGTTGTTCAGTGTGGGGGTGAGCTTGCGTTTGGCCTGATCGAGCAGATAGGCCGGGGTGCTGATGGCGGGCTTGGTGTTGGTCGGCACGGACAGAGCTCCTCAAACTGGTCGTACGGGACAGCCTGTGGTCGGTGTCACTGATGAGCACATCCTGTACGGGCAACTTGACGGCTGTCAAGTTTCTCGCGGCGCGTCGGGCCAAGCTCGAATTCGGTTGGCCCGCACCGACCCGTCAGCGGATGGGGCGCAGGATGAGCGGCATGCCGTCCATCGGTACCGGCATGCCGCCGTTGTCCCAGTGCGGCGTGTAACCGGGCTTGACGAGTTCCAGCCGGTACTTGCGCAGCATCCGGTGCACGATGGTCTTGACCTCGAGTTGGCCGAAGACCATGCCGATGCACTTGTGCGCGCCGCCGCCGAACGGGGCGAAGGCGTACCGGTGTTTCTTGTGCTCGCTGCGCGGTTCGGCGAAGCGGTCCGGGTCGAACTTCTCCGGGTCGGTCCACAGTTCGGGCAGCCGGTGGTTCATCCCGGGCCAGGTCACCACGTTGGTGCCGGCGGGCACGTAGTAGCCCAGCAGATCGGTGTCGCGGACGGTCTGGCGCATGTTGAACGGCAGCGGCGTGACGAGGCGCAACGATTCGTTCATCACCAGATCGAGGGTCTCCAGCTTGTCCAGCGCCTCGATGTCTAGCGGGCCGTCGCCGAGTCGGTCGCACTCGTCGCGGCAGCGGTCCTGCCACTCCGGGTTGGCCGCGAGGTTGTACGCGATGGTCGTGGTGGTCGAGGTCGAGGTGTCGTGGGCGGCCATCATCAAAAAGATCATGTGGTTGACGATGTCCTCGTCGGAGAACGAGTTGCCGTCCTCGTCGGTCGTGTGGCACAGCACCGTCAGCATGTCGGTCCCGTCGGAGTTGCGGCGTTCCTTGATGCGCTCCTCGAAGTACTCCTCCAGCACCTTGCGGGCGCGCAGGCCCTGCCACCACTTGAACGGCGGCACGGCGAAGCGCAGGATCGCCCCGCCCGAACGGGTGGTGGTGGCGAACGCGTCGTTGACCTTGGTGACCAGCTCGTGGTCGTCACCGGCGTGCTCGTGGCCCATGAACACCACCGAGGCGATGTCCAGGGTGAGTTCCTTCATCGCCGGGTGGAACAGGAACCGGGCGTCGTCGGTCGGCCAGTCCGCGACCACCGCGGTGGCGACCTGGTCGATGTGCTCGACGTAGTTGGTCAGCCGGGTCCGGGTGAAGGCCTCCTGCATGATCCGGCGGTGGAACATGTGTTCCTCGAAGTCGAGCATCATCAGGCCGCGGTTGAAGAACGGCCCGATGACCGGGTGCCAGCCCTTCTGTGAGTAGTCCTTGTTGCGGTTGGAGAAGATGGTCTGGGTGGCGTCCGGGCCCAGCGCCACGATCGACGGCAGGATCGGCGAGTCCGCGAAGGTGATGGGTCCGCGGGTGTTGTACAGGTGCAACGGGAAATCCGCGCCCTCGCGGAACATCTCGATGATGTGCCCGAGCAGCGGTAACCCCGAGTCGCCCTTGATCGCCTTCAGACCGCTGCCGGGCGGCGGTTCGGCGAGGATGTGCTCTTTCCACTGGTGGGCCAGCAGGCGCTTCTCGATCGCTCCCATGCCGGGGATGGTGTTCACCGTCGGGGTGAACCGGCGCTTGGCCTGGTCCAGCAGATAGGCCGGGGTGCTGATCGTCGCCATGTAGTGCTCCTCACAAAGTTTCGGTACCTGTGTTGGAACTCACTCTCGAAACTCATCCTGTATGCCACACTTGACGCATGTCAAGTTTTGTTCTCGCGTGGCACGGTGCCAAGGTTTAGTGCCATGAGCGCCGTCCCAGAATCGGAATCCGAGACTCGGCGTAGTCGCGGGGACCGCCAGCGCGATGCGATCGTCGCGGCGGTGCGTGAGCTGCTGGGCACGAAACCCTTCGCCGACCTGTCGGTCAGCATGATCAGCGAGCGGGCCGGCGTGGCCCGGTCGGGTTTCTACTTCTACTTCGACTCCAAGTACGACGTGCTGGCCTACATCGTCAAGGACGCGCTGACCGAACTGGACGCCCTGACCCACAACTTCGCCCCGCGTGACCCGGGCGAGTCGCCGGCCGCCTTCGCCAAGCGGATGGTCGGCAGTGCCGCCGCGGTGTTCACGACCAACGACCCGGTGATGGCGGCCTGCACCGCCGCGCGCAACACCGATGCCCAGATCAACGACATCATGAACGACTTCGAGGACCTCGTCATCGCCAAGATCGTCGCCGTCGTCGAAGAAGAGGTGCGCAACGGCACCCGCCCGATCAGTGACGACATCCCCGCACTGGTCCGGATGCTCACCGCGACCAGCGCGTGGACGCTGTCGCAGGACGCCGGATTCGTCGGCCGCAACACCGATCCGCAACGCGCCGTGGACGTGCTGGAGCGGTTGTGGTTGCACGCGCTGTGGGGAACCGCCGCGTCCTGGGAAGGCTGACTCGGTAGGGTCGCCTCCATGGGGCAACCGAACAACTTTGCGGGAAAACGGATTCTGCTCACCGGCGCGGCCAGCGGCATCGGCCGGGCGACCGCACTGAATCTGGCACGCCAGGGCGCCGAGCTCTATCTCACCGACCGAGACGCCGACGGGCTGGCCACCACCGTTGCCGACGCGACCGCACTGGGTGCCCAGGTGCCGGCGCACCGGGCACTGGACATCGCCGACTTCGATGCGGTCTCCGCCTTCGCCGCCGACGTCCACTCCGCACACGGAGCGATGGACATCGTGATGAACATCGCCGGGATCTCGGCCTGGGGCACCGTGTCCACGCTGACCCATCAGCACTGGAAATCGATGGTCGACGTGAATCTGATGGGACCCATCCACGTCATCGAGACATTCGTGCCGCCGATGGTCGCCGCGGGCCGCGGGGGACACCTGGTCAACGTGTCCTCGGCGGCCGGCATCGTGGCGCTGCCCTGGCATGCCGCCTACAGCGCCAGCAAGTACGGGTTACGCGGCATGAGTGAGGTGCTGCGCTTCGACCTGGCACGGCACCGGATCGGGGTGTCGGTCGTGGTGCCGGGCGCGGTGAAAACCGGTCTGGTGCAGACGGTTCAGATCGCCGGCGTGGACCGCGAGGATCCCCGGGTGGCCAAATGGGTGGACCGGTTCGCCGGGCACGCCGTGTCTGCGGAGACGGCCGCGGAGAAGATCCTGGCCGGGGTGCGCCGCAACCGTTTCCTGATCTACACCTCACCGGACATCCGCGCGCTGTACGCGTTCAAGCGGGTCGCCTGGTGGCCCTACAGCGTGGCCATGCGCCAGGTGAACGTGTTGTTCACCCGAGCGTTGCGCCCCAAACCCCGCTAGGGGTCAGCGTTTACCCCAGTCCCATGCCGGCGCGGACAGCATCGTCTGGCCCGCCACGCGGGTCTCACCCCACTCCTTGATCAGTTCGATCGTGGATCCCGGTGCCAGCTGCTCGACCAGGGCCGCCGAATGGGTGACCACCACGACCTGGGTGCCCGCGGCCGCGGACCGGATCATCTGAGCCAGCGGAGCCACCAGGTCCGGGTGCAGCGAGGTCTCGGGTTCGTTGAGCACCATCAGCGAGGGCGGCCGCGGGCTCAGCAGGGCCGCGCCCCACAACAGGAATCGCAATGTGCCGTCCGACAATTCGGCGGCCCGCAACGGGCGCAGCATCCCGGTCTGATGCAGCTGCAGTTCGAAGATCCCGTCGCGCACCGCGACCGACAGTCGTGCCCCGTCGAACGCATCGGCCACCGCCCGGGGCAGATCGTCGAGTCCGACCTCGATGATGGTCTGCACCGCCGCGGCGAGGTCCGCGCCGTCGTCGCTGAGCACCGGGGTGCGGGTGCCGACCTGCGGCCGTCGCGCGGGGGCGTCGGCGTCCACCCGGAACCCGTCGTAGAAGCGCCAGCCCCGCAGCCGTTCTCGCACCGCCGCCAGTTCCGGGTGGGCGCCGGGGTGGGCGAACTCGGCCAGCACGCTGCGATAGCTGGGCAGCGACTGGGACAGCTTGTCGAATCCGCGCCCGGTCTCGGAACTGACCTCGGCGTAGTCGCGGGTGCGTTGCACCAGCGTGCCGGCCGGGCGCAGCACCGGGCCGGCGAAGATCGCCTCTCGTTTGATCTCCGGGTCCCGGGCGAAGTAGGAGCCGGGCCCGGCGAACTGCGGTAGCCCGAGATCGATCAGATAGCCGAAATCGTCGGAGGCGAAGCCCAATTCGAGGGATACCGGGCGGGTGCGGGTGCTGCCCTCGGTCTGGCCGGTGCGACGTGCCCCGGCGGTCTGCTCGGGGCCGGCCCACAGCACCGATTCCAGGCCGCCCTCCCGGGCCAGGGAACCGATGACCGCACCGCTGCCGCAGTCGGCCAGCAACCGCAGTGCGCGGTACACCGATGACTTGCCGGTACCGTTGGCGCCGGTGACGACCGTGAGATCGCCCAGCGGCAACACGATTTCGCGTAGCGAGCGATAGCCCCGGATGGCGATGGTACTCAGCACGGAGCGCTCTCCTTCGGGGAGTCGTCGGGCATCTGCAGTTCCAGGCGCACCCCGAGCAGCCGGACCGGGCGGTCGAGGTCGAACTCGCCCAGCAGGGCCAGTGCCTGGGCGGTGATGGTGTCCAGATCGATGCCGGGCTCGGCCAGTTTGCGGATCTTTGTGCGGGTGTAGAACGTGCTGGTGCGCACGGTCACCGACACCCGCGTCACGATGCGGCCCTCGCCGACGATCTCGTCGAGCGTCCGCGCGGTGAGATCGGTGACGGCGCGCGACATCTCGTCGACGTCGGTGAGATCGTGCGGGAACGTCACCACGTGACTGCGCGAGCGGGGCACCCAGGGCTGCGCGCTGACCTCGGTGTCGCCGCCACCCTTGGCCAACAGCAGGATGCCGAGGCCGGTGCTGGGCCCGAACGCTGCGGTCAGCGTGGTGGCATCGGTGCCGGCCAGATCGGCGACGGTGTGAATGCCCATGGCCGCAAGTTTTTTGGCGGTCCTGGGCCCGACGCCCCACAGGGCATCCACCGAGCGGTCGCCCATCAGCGTCATCCAGTTGTCGGCGGTCAACACGAAGATCCCGGCGGGTTTGCCGAACCCGGTCGCCACCTTGGCACGCTGCTTGTTGTCGCTGATCCCGACCGAGCAGGACAACCCGGTCTCGGCGGCGACGAGGATGCGGATCCGTTCGGCGAGTTCGACGGGATCGGGCACGTCCGCGCCGAGGTACGCCTCGTCCCAGCCCCACACCTCCAGCGGGTGGCCCAGATCGCGCAGCAGTCCCATCACCCGTTCGGAGGCCGCGTCGTAGGCCGGTGAATCCGAGGGCAGGAAGGTGGCGTCCGGGCATTTGCGGGCCGCGACACGCAGCGGCATCCCGGCGTGCACGCCGAACTCCCGTGCTTGGTAGGACGCGCAGGTCACCACCTTGCGTGGCTCGGTCGGATCCCCGCTGCCACCCACGATGACCGGCAGACCGACCAGCTCGGGGTGGCGTTGCAGTTCGACCGAGGCCAGGAACTGGTCCAGGTCGACATGCAGGATCCAGTGACTCACGTGCCGCAGAGCTTGCGGGCCACCGTTTCCCAGGCGTCGCCGAGCTGTTCGAGGGTCCGGCCCCGTTCGGTCATCTCGTGCGCCACCCGGTCGGTGTCGAGCAATGCGGTCAGGGCATCCGCCTGGGCATCGAGATCGCCTGTGGTACCGGCTGATTCTAGGAGCATTCGGACGTGGGTGTGATGCAGGGTGGCCGGTGCGTTGAACCGGGTATGCGGGTCGCGTGCGACATCGGAGAGCAGGGCGTGGTGGGTGTGCACGAACCGCAGCCGACTGCGCCCGTAGGCCAGCAGGCGCTCCAGGGGCGGGGCGCCGGGTCCAAGCGGTGGGGCACCGAACATGAACGCCTGCTGTTCGGCCGCCTCGTCCTCGTCGAGCAGGACGATCATCAACCCGGAGCGGCTGCCGAACCGGCGGAACAGGGTGCCTTTGCCGACGCCCGCGGCGGCCGCGACGTCATCCATGGACACCGCGTCGGCGCCTCGTTCGGCGATCAGGGTGCGGGCCGCGTCCAGCAGTAGGGCACGATTGCGTGCCGCATCGCCGCGTTCGGTCGGTGCGGCTGTGCTCAGCGGCAGCGAGTTCAGCCGGTCGGGGGCGCCCACACCTGCACTTTAACTCAGCCGGAATTATTCGGACTACAGTCCGGTTAACCTGTGCGAGGATCACGTAGACCACGAAAGGGAACATCACCATGGCCCAGAACCAGGACAGCGCCGAGATCAACGTACTGGTGCTCGTCGGCAGCCTGCGCGCCGCCTCGATCAACCGGCAACTGGCCGACCTCGCCGTCGAATCCGCCCCCGACGGCGTGACGCTGCAGATCTTCGATCGGCTCGGCGAGCTCCCGCACTACAACGAGGACATCGACACCGAGGATGTCGCCGAGCCGGTCCAGGCGCTGCGCGCCGCCGCCGCGGTGGCCGGCGCGGCCCTGGTCGTCACCCCGGAGTACAACGGCTCGATCCCCGGCGTGCTCAAGAACGCCATCGACTGGCTGTCGCGGCCGTGGGGCAACGGCGCGCTCAAGGACAAGCCGGTGGCGGTGATCGGTACCGCGCTCGGTGGGTACGGCGGCGTCTGGGCGCACGACGAGACCCGCAAGTCCTTCGGCATCGCCGGGCCCCGGGTGATCGAGGACCTGAAGCTGTCCATCCCGTCCAAGACGCTCGACGGCAAGCATCCGCGGGAGACCGCCGAGGTGGCCGCGAACGTGCGCGAGGTGGTCGAGAAGCTGGCCGCCGAGGTCAGTTGACAGACTGCTGTGTAGTTCGGTCATCCCCGCCTACGGCACCCGGGGGCGGCCTAAACTCGCCACCGTGAGCCGAGCGCCGGGCTCGGCGGATGAGGTGTTGACGTGCGGAAATGTCCACAATCCTGGCGTATACCTCGCCGTCCCTAGGCAACCTGTATCCCATTGCCGCGCTGTTGTCCGAACTGCACCGGCGCGGCCACCGGATCGTGTTGCGGACCCACACCGCCGGCCTGCCGGTGGGGCGGGGCGCCGGGTTCGACGTGGCGGCCGTGGACCCACGCGTCGAAGCGGTCGCCATGACCGACTGGATGGCGCGCACCGGCTGGCAGGGCATCAAGACCGGTTTCGGCGTCTTCGCCGAACGGGCCGCGCTGGAGGTCGGTGACCTGCAGGCCGCCATCGCCGCGGAGCGCCCCGACGCGCTCGTCATCGACACGAACTGCTGGGGGGCCTCGGCGGTCGCCGAGGCCACCGGTCTGCCCTGGGCGTCGTTCTGGCCGTATCCGCCCTACCTGTCGTCGCCGGCGGTGCCGCCGTTCGGCCTCGGGTTGCGGCCCCGCGCCGACCTGTTCGGCCGACTGCGCGACCGCGGCGTCGCAACGGCGGTCGGCGGACTGCTCGACAGGTCGATGATCACGCCGCTCGGTCGCGTGTACCGCGAACTCGGCATCCGGCCGATCAGCTCCGCCGACGATTTCGTCCGGCGCGCACCGCTGATGCTCGTCGCCACCGCCGAACCGTTCGAATACCCACGCCCGGACTGGGGCGACCGGGTGGTGCTGATCGGCCCGTGCGAACTCGGTGAGCCGCCGGTTGCGGATGGGCCCGACACCGGCCCTGCCCCTGACGACGACCGGCCCGTGGTGCTGGTGACGACCTCCTCGGAGCACCAGCGCGACGATGTACTGCCGACGACCGCGCTGGCCGCCCTGGCCGATGAGCCGATGCGCGTGGTGGCGACCTACCCGTGCGGAATCCCGGAGGGCCTCGACATCCCCGACAACGCGACGGTGCACGGGTTCGCCGCGCACGGCCGGTGGCTGGACCACGCGGTGTGCGCGGTCACCCACGGTGGGATGGGCGTCACCCAGAAGGCCCTGGCCCGGGGCGTCCCGGTGTGCGCGGTGCCGTTCGGTCGCGACCAGTTCGAGGTCGCCCGCCGAATCGAGATATCCCGCAGCGGAACGCGATTGGTCAGTAGGCGGCTGACGGCACCGCGGTTGCGGGCCAAGGTGCTGGAGGCGATGGCGATGACCGACGGTGCGCGCCGGGTGGCGGCCGGGTTCGCAGCCGCCGGCGGTGCCCGCCGCGGGGCCGATGTGCTGGAGCGTCGGCTGCTCGGGATCGCGGCGGCCGGCGGGTGACATGCACCCCGGATGCACGAACTGCGGCACCGTACCCCGTGCGGGTGCCCGGTTCTGCGACTTCTGCGGCACCGCGTTGGTCCCCGTCGCCTCGCTCGCCTCGGCAATCGCCGCACCGCACCAGGCGGAATTCAAACAGGTCACGGTGTTGTTCGCCGACGTGGTCCGGTCGATGGATCTGGCCGCCGCGTTGGGCACCGAACGCCTGCGCGAGGTGATGAGCGAGCTGTACCCGCGTTTCCGGACGGTGGTGGCGCACTACGGCGGCAGCGTGGAGTTCACCGGCGACGGGGTGATGGTGGTCTTCGGTGCGCCGATCGCCCTGGAGGACCACGCATTTCGTGCCTGCCTGACGGCTCTGGATCTGCAGCGCGAGGTGCAACGGTACGCGGTGGAGGTGCATCGCCACGACGGAGTGGGCCTGCGGTTGCGGGTCGGGCTGAACTCCGGGCAGGTCATCACCGGTGAGATCGGCACCGTCCCGGGCAGTTACACCGCCATCGGATCGCACGTCGGGATGGCGCAGCGGATGGAGGCGGCGGCCCCGCCCGGCGGGGTGATGCTCAGCGCGTCGACGGCGCGGCTGGTCGAGGGCCTCGTCGAACTGGGGCCGCGGGAAGCGGTGCGAATCAAGAACTCCGACACCCCCGTACCGGCACGGCGGTTGATGTCGGCGGCGGTCGGTGCGGGCCACGGCCGGCGGGAGTGCACGCTGGTCGGGCGCGACGCGGAGGTGCGTGCCCTGGCAACCCAGATGGAGGCCGCCCTCAAGGGCGCGGGCGGGGTGGCCGGGGTGATCGGGCCGCCGGGAATCGGTAGGAGCCGGTTGGTGGCCGAGGTGCTGCGGATGGGGCAGGCCAGGGGAGTGGGCGTGGTGTCCACGTGTTGCGAGGCACACTCTCGCCAGGTGCCGTACCACGCGGCGGCCCGATTGTTCCGCAATCTGCTCGGTGTCGGCGCCCGACAGGGCCGGGCTGCGCGCGACTGCGTCCGCGAGCGTCTGCCCGGCACCGATCCGGCCGACCTGCTCCTGCTCGACGACCTGCTCGGCATCCGGGAACCCGAACATGAGCCGGCCGCAATCGATCCCGACGCCCGACGACGTCGGCTGAGTGCCTTGCTGACCGCCGTGGCGACCGCGCACCGGGAACCGTCGGTGTACGTCATCGAGGATGCGCATTGGATCGACGAGGCCAGTGAGTCGATGCTGGCCGATTTCCTGACCGCGTTACGGGGCGGCCGGTCCATGGCGGTGATCACCTACCGGCCGGAGTATCGTGGCAGGCTGGCCGAGATCGCGGCACCACGTGCCATTTCCCTTGTGCCGCTGGATGAAAAGCAGTCGGCGCGGCTGATCGGGGAGCTGCTGGGTCCGCATGCGTCGGTGGCCCCGGTCGCCGCGCAGATCGCCGAGCATGCCGCCGGCAATCCGTTCTTCGCCGAGGAGATCGTCCGTGACCTCGCCGAACGCGGTGTCCTGCAAGGGGATCCCGGCAGTTACGTGGCCGTCGAGGGTGCCTCGGTGACCGGGGTGCCGGTCACCCTGCAATCGACCATCGCCGCCCGCATCGACCGGCTCGAAGACACGGCCAAGAGCGCACTCAACGCGGCCGCCGTCATCGGCTCCCGGTTCACCGACGACCTGCTGCGGAAACTGGTCGAACCGGCCTGTCTCGACGAACTCGTCGACGCCGAGATGATCGAGCGGGTGCCCGCGCACACCGCCGAGTACTGCTTCCGCCACCCCTTGATCCGGGCCGTCGCCTATCAATCCCAGCTGCGGTCCGAACGCGGCCGGCTGCACCGCCGGCTCGCGACGATCATCGAACACGGGCAGGGCACCTCCGAGGCGAATGCGGCGTTGATCGCCGCCCACCTGGAGGCCGCCGATGAGCTGGAGGCCGCCTTCGACTGGCATATGCGGGCGGGGGCGTGGCTGGCCGGCCGCAACATCGCGGCGGCGCGAGCGAGCTGGCGACGCGCTGCGGAGGTGGCCCGGCAGCTGCCGATCGACGACCCGGACCGGCTCCGGATGCACATCGCCGCCAGTGGCGCGCTGTGCGGGATCGCGTGGCGGGCCGGTCCCGCCGAGGCCGAGACGTTGTTCGAGGAGCTTCGCCGGCTGTGCACCGCGCAGGACGACCAGCGGGCGCTGGCCACCGGTATGGCGGGTTACGTGATGGCGCTGACCTTCCACAACCGTCCGCGCACCGCATCGGCACACGCCTCGGAGCTGCAGCGGCTGCTGGCACGCGTCGACGACGACGCCTTGACGGTGTCGGTGTCCTTCGGCGTGCTGGCGGCCAAGTGGGAGACCGCGGAAGTGCTCGAGATGGAGAGGGTGTCGCAACGGGTCATCGACCTGGCCGCCGGTGACCCCGGCCGGGGTGGCACGTTCTTCGGCTCACCGCTGGCGCTGTCGCTGGCGGTGCGGGGTCTCGCTCGCATGTCGTTGGGCCGGCCCGGGTGGAAGGACGACCTCGACGGCGCCATCGAGATGGCCCGCACCCTGGAGCCATTGATCCTGGTGGTCGCCACGCTGCACAAGTACGCCCAGATCGGCCTGGGCGCGTTGTGCACCGACGCCGACGCACTACGCGACACCGCCGGGGCGCTGGCCGCCGCGGAGCGGTCCGGGGATGACTTCACGGTGGTGCACGCCCATCTGGCGCGTGGGCTGGCGCTGGTCGCCGGGGAGAGCGATGACCGGGACACCGGTTATCTGCATCTGGAGCGGGCGCGCGAAAGCGCCCTGCAGGGTTGCGGCAACTCCGCGATCGTGCAGATCGCCGACATCCAGTTCGCCCGCCGCCGTCGCGAGCTCGGGGATCTCGATGGCGCCGTCGAACTGGCCGGCTCGGTGGTGGACGCGTTGTTCGGTAGCGGCGCGGTGGTCTGGCGCGGTCCGGCCACCGGCGCGCTGGTGGAGGCGTTGCTGAGCCGCCGCGCCGACGGGGACGTCCGCGCGGCGCGCGCGGCGATCGAACGGCTGGCGAGCACGCCGGTGGATCCGGGATTCATGTTGCACGAGGTGCCCCTGTTACGGTTGCGGGCCCTGGTGGCGAGAGCCGAGGGGGACGTGCAGACCGAGCGGCGATTTGCCGAGCGGTACCTCGCGGTGGCGCGGGCCTGCGGTTTCGAGGGGCACGTCGCGACCGCGGTGGCGATGGCGCCGGTGTGACCGGCCGTCCGGAGTCGCAGCGCTGACTTTGCTGACCGGCGTGTCGGCCGCCGCCGGGCGTGTCCGCGCCGGACGGGCGTCCCGACGCCGGCCCGCTTCGCGCGACACGACCGCGGTTGTGACGTGCGACACGCCGGTGGCGGGTCCGGTGCAGTCGTTACGACCTGGGAATTCCATGAATGTGGTTCAGAACATCTTGTATCTGTTCGGTTTGTCGGCCACTAGGTGTAGTGTCTGACGGACCGCAAGGCCCCAATGCTTCAGGAGCCCGACGGAGCAGGAATCGAAAGTGTGTCGGTGGTCCCGTCCACAATGGATTCGCTTCGCGGCTCCGGAATTTTCGGGCCCCGCGGCCCGCTGAACATCAGAAGAACGCAGTACCGGGTCAGTTGCCGGTGCACACAACCCATCAAGAGCGACACACACTAGGAGCCGTACCGCCGATGACCGTCACCGTGTACACCAAGCCCGCGTGCGTGCAGTGCAACGCCACCTACAAGGCGCTGGACAAAGAGGGCATCGCCTACGAGAAGGTCGACATCAGCGTCGACACCGAAGCGCGGGACTACGTGATGGCGCTCGGCTACCTGCAGGCGCCCGTGGTGGTGGTCGGCAACGACCACTGGTCGGGCTTCCGCCCGGACCGGATCAAGGCGCTCGCCGGTACGGCCGCCGTCACCGCCTAGTGCGAGGGTCGGGGGACAGAGCGGGACAGAAAGGAGAAGTATCGTGAGCCACCTCGTGTACTTCTCCAGCGTCTCGGAGAACACCCACCGCTTCGTGCAGAAGCTGGGCCATCCCGCCGATCAGGTCACCCGGATCCCGCTGCACGGCCGTATCGAGGTGCACCAGCCCTACGTGCTGGTACTGCCCACCTACGGCGGTGGCAAGGCCAGCCCCGACATCAACAGCGGCGGCTATGTGCCCAAGCAGGTCATCGCCTTTCTCAACAACGAGCACAACCGGTCGTTGATCCGCGGCGTCATCGCCGCGGGCAACAACAACTTCGGTGAGGAATTCGCCTACGCGGGCAATGTGGTCTCAGCCAAATGCCGCGTGCCCTACCTCTACCGCTTCGAACTCATGGGAACGCCGGACGACGTCGACGCCGTCCGTGCCGGCTTGGAAGAATTCTGGAAGGAACAGACGTGTCACCAACCGTCACAGCTGCAGAGCCTGTAACCACGGGCGTTCATGCGCTCCCGGGGGAGACGGACTACCACGCGCTCAACGCGATGCTCAACCTGTACGACGCGGACGGCAAGATCCAGTTCGACAAGGATGCGCTGGCCGCCCGCGAGTACTTCCTGCAGCACGTCAACCAGAACACGGTGTTCTTCCACAGCCAGGACGAGAAGCTCGATTACCTGATCGAGAAGGAGTACTACGAGCGCGAGGTGCTCGACCAGTACTCCCGCAACTTCGTCAAGTCGCTGATCGACCGCGCGTACGCCAAGAAGTTCCGGTTCCCGACCTTCCTGGGCGCGTTCAAGTACTACACCTCCTACACGCTGAAGACCTTCGACGGTAAGCGTTACCTGGAGCGGTTCGAGGACCGTGTGGTCATGGTGGCGCTGACGCTGGCCGCCGGTGACACCGACCTGGCCGAGAAGCTGGTCGACGAGATCATCGACGGACGATTCCAGCCGGCCACGCCGACGTTCCTGAACTCGGGCAAGAAGCAGCGCGGCGAGCCGGTGTCCTGCTTCCTGCTGCGCATCGAGGACAACATGGAGTCCATCGGGCGCTCCATCAACTCCGCGCTGCAGCTGTCCAAGCGCGGCGGCGGTGTGGCCCTGCTGCTCACCAACATCCGTGAGCACGGCGCGCCGATCAAGAACATCGAGAACCAGTCCTCGGGCGTCATCCCGATCATGAAGCTGCTGGAGGACTCGTTCTCCTACGCCAATCAGCTCGGTGCCCGCCAGGGCGCCGGTGCGGTGTACCTGCATGCGCATCACCCCGACATCTACCGCTTCCTGGACACCAAGCGGGAGAACGCCGACGAGAAGATCCGCATCAAGACCCTCAGCCTGGGCGTGGTGATCCCGGACATCACCTTCGAGTTGGCGAAGAAGAACGAGGACATGTACCTGTTCTCGCCGTACGACGTGGAGAAGGTGTACGGCGTGCCGTTCGCCGACATCTCGGTGACCGAGAAGTACCACGAGATGGTCAACGACGCCCGGATCCGCAAGACCAAGATCAAGGCGCGCGAGTTCTTCCAGACGCTGGCCGAGCTGCAGTTCGAGTCCGGCTACCCGTACATCATGTACGAAGACACGGTCAACAGGGCTAACCCCATTGATGGCAAGATCACCCACAGCAACCTGTGCTCGGAGATCCTGCAGGTGTCCACCCCGTCGGAGTTCAACGAGGATCTGTCCTACGCCAAGGTCGGCAAGGACATCTCCTGCAACCTGGGGTCGCTGAACATCGCCAAGGCGATGGACTCGCCGGACTTCGCCCAGACCATCGAGGTGTCCATCCGCGCGCTGACCGCGGTGAGCGACCAGACCCATATCTGGTCGGTGCCCTCGATCGAGCAGGGCAACAACAGCTCGCACGCCATCGGCCTGGGGCAGATGAACCTGCACGGGTACCTGGCCCGCGAGCGGATCCACTACGGCTCCGAAGAGGGTGTGGACTTCACCAACATCTACTTCTACACGGTGCTCTACCACGCGCTGCGGGCCTCGAATCTGATTGCCATCGAACGCGGTAAGGCATTCGGAGGCTTCGAGAAGTCGAAGTACGCGTCGGGGGAGTTCTTCGACAAGTACACCGATCAGGTGTGGGAGCCGGCCACCGACAAGGTGCGAAAGCTCTTCTCCGACGCCGGGATCCACATCCCGACGCAGGACGACTGGAAGCTGCTCAAGGAGTCTGTGCAAAAGCACGGCATCTACAACCAGAACCTGCAGGCCGTCCCGCCGACCGGTTCGATCAGCTACATCAACCACTCGACGTCGTCGATCCACCCGGTGGCCAGCAAGATCGAGATCCGCAAGGAAGGCAAGATCGGTCGCGTCTACTACCCGGCGCCGTACCTGACCAACGACAACCTGGAGTACTACCAGGACGCGTACGAGATCGGCTACGAGAAGATCATCGACACCTACGCCGCGGCCACCCAGCACGTGGACCAGGGTCTGTCGTTGACGTTGTTCTTCAAGGACACCGCCGACACCCGCGAGGTCAACAAGGCGCAGATCTACGCCTGGCGCAAGGGAATCAAGACGCTGTACTACATCCGGCTCCGCCAGATGGCGCTGGAAGGCACTGAGGTGGAGGGTTGCGTCAGCTGCATGTTGTGACGCGCTGAATACGTTGCAGGCCAGGGAGAATACTCCCTGGCCTGCTTCTTTTTGGGATGGCCAGGTGGCGGCCGTTGTGCTCCGTCGGCTCCGTGGCGGGACCCGACGTTATCCACAGCGTTCCACTTTCTCGTGGCGCGAGTCACACCCCTTCGGTAGAATCGAACATGTGTTCGATAGGATCGGGTTGGCGGGGATGAACGAAGAAGCGCTCATCTCTGCCCTGGCGGCCGCGACCCGAGCCGAGGCGGTGGCCGCGGCGGATCGGTTGGCGCTGATCGCCGAGGTGACCGCGCGGCAGTGCGATGACGAGGACGAGGTGTCTGCCCGTCAGGTGATCGATGGGTGGGCGTTCGCCAAGGCGCAGGTCAGTGCCGCGTGCAACGTGAGCGAGCGTGCCGCCTCGACTCAGATGCGCATCGGGGTGGCGCTGCGCGAACGGCTGCCGCGCACCGCGGCCCTGTTCGCGACGGGGGCGGTGTCGGCGAAGGTCATCGCCGAGATCACCTGGCGCACCCACCTGGTCACCGACGAGGAAGCGCTGGCGTTGATCGACGACGGCATCGCCACAGAAGCCACCACCTATGCAGTGTTGTCCGAAGCCGCGCTGATCCGGGCCGTCGACTTCTGGGTGGAGAAGTATGACCCGATCGCGGTGATCCGGTCCAAGGCCGCCGCCAAGGATCTCTACGTCGAGTTCGACGACCGCGACGACCCCAACGGGGTCAGCTCGTTCTGGGGGCGGCTGCGCGCCACCGACAAGGAAGCGGTCAAACAGCGCCTGCATGGTCTGGCCGACACGGTGTGTGCCAATGATCCGCGGCCACTGGGGGAACGCCTCTCCGCGGCCATGGGCGCCCTCGGAGTAGTGGGTCCGTCGCTGGAGCGGCTGGCCTGCCAATGTGGGGACCCGGACTGCGCAGGCAGCGGGAAAGACCCACGCTCGGGCGCGGTCGTCATCTACGCGCTCACCGATCAGGTGCCCGGGACCGACGCGCGACCCGCACCCGAACCCGGTCCGGGGCCCCAGCCTGCACCTGAGCCCGCGTCCGACGAGGCTGGTGAACCCGAGCTCCCTGCTGAGCCCGCGGCAGACCCCGAATCCGACGAGCCGGCTGAGCCCGCCGCGCTGGCACCAGCCGAACCTGCTCCCGCGGCCACCATCCCCGGCGCGGGTGCCGGAATCACCCTGGACGGCACGATCATCCCGGCCGCCATGCTCGCCGACCTCATCGCCACCGGCGCCACCGTGAAGCCGCTGGCCGAGGTTGCCGATCTGCCCACCGAACGCCAATACCGGCCCTCGACCGCACTCACCGCGTTCGTCCGGATGCGTTCGCAGACCTGTAGCTTCCCCGGCTGCTCCAAACCGGCACACCGCTGCGATGTGGACCATGTCACTCCGTGGCCGGCCGGGGCGACGCATCCGGGCAACATGCGTCCGCTGTGTCGTGAGCATCATTTGTTGAAAACTTTCCGGACCGGCCCCGGCGGCTGGACCCTCACCGCGCACCCCGACGGCACCTCGCAATGGACCGCGCCGACCGGGCACACCTATGTGACCCGCCCGGGTGCTGCGGTCCTGTTCCCGCAGTGGAACATTCACACCACCGTGCCGCCCCCGCGGTCGATCAGTCTCCTCGACGACGACTATCGGGGCGCGATGATGCCTACCCGGAAGCGCACCCGTGCACAGGACCGGGAATACCGGATCAACGCCGAACGCGTCCGTAACGCCTCCGAACTCGCGCTCGCCCACATACGCGCCGGAGCCGCCAAGGACGCCGAAGCTGCCAAGGACCCCGGCGCACATGGCAGCGCAGCAGGCGGCGACGTCGTCGGAGGCGAGATGGGTAATGGTGGGGCTTTCAGCGACCCGGACCCACCGCCGTTCTGACCGCTCAGCTCAAGGCGCTCACATTCGCGAGTCAGGTGGGCCGGACGCTGTGCTGAACCTGGTGCGACGCATGGTTCTGAACACGGTCGATGGATAGCAGGCGTTGGTAGGATTCGTTTTCCAACTGGACATTTCGTAGCGGAAAGCAGGATTGACGTGGCGCGCAAGTCGTGGAAAGAGATTCCCCCAGCGGGCAAGGCGGCGATCATCGTCCTCACGGCGCTCGACGCGGGCCTGCGGGCATGGGCATTGCGTGACCTGGCGCACCGTGACGCCGCTCAGGTGAACGGCCCGCGGTGGCTGTGGCGTATCGCCCTGGGCGCGGTGACATCGTCGGGCGTATTGCCGGCCGCATACCTGCTGCGTGGACGCAAGCCCGGTGTCGACCACCGTTGAGGTCATCCTCATCACCGCGCTGGTCTTCGGGATCGTCGCGGCGTTGTTCGGTTCGATCTACCTGTGGGAGAAGTGGGGTAAGGGCTCCCGGCTGGAGCGGCGCGCCGATCGCTTTTTCGATCGCCTGAGCGACATGTTCGACCGCTAGCCGAGGCTACTGCCCGTACGTGCTGCGCAGATTCGCATTGATCAGAACATTGATGTACTTGCGCTCCAACACCATCGGCGCCACCTCGTCGTAGGTGCAGCCATGTCCGGATGGTGTTGCGGGTCGGCGCGGTCAGATCCCCGAACACCACGTGCGGCGGGCGGGAAGGTTCCGTCGCCGGGACCAGAGCTCACCCATGCACCGAACTCGACTCAGTTCTTGCGCGGCTTGTCTGCGTGCAAAGCCTTGATGCGGCGCTCCTCGCGCAGCACGTTCTGGAAGCTCTCGCGCTCGGCGGCCAGCCAGTCGGGCATTTCTTCGATCAGCGCATTGATCTGCTCGGTGGTCAGCGCCTCGGTGACTCCGCCGCGGGCCAGGCCGGCGATCGAGACACTCAGCTTGGCGGCGACCAGGTTCTTCGGGTGCGGCCCGTTCTTCCGCAGGTCCTGCAGCCACTGCGGCGGGTTGGCCTGCAGCTCGGCGAGCTGATCGCGGGTGATCGGGTTCTCCTGGAACTCCGCCGGCGTCGCGGGCAAGTACACATCCAGCTTCTTCGCCGCGGTGGCGGGTTTCATGGACTGCGTGTTCGGCCTGCTCATGCGGTGCCCTCGCACGCTCGGGTCCCGCATGCGTGCCGTTGATTCGCTCCGCAAGCCTCGCTCATGAGGGTCAGCCTATCGGTAGCCTGAGTCGGTGACCCAGTCCTGCCTCATCCTCGGGTACGTCCCCGGCGGGACACCCGCGAAGTGGGCGCGGATCTGGGCCCAGCGCCACCCGGGCGCACCTCTGCAGCTGCAGGCCGTCGCAGCGGCGGATGCGGCCGACGCTGTGCGGGGTGGCACCGTCGACCTGGCGTTGCTCCGGCTGCCGGCCGATACGTCCGGACTCGCGGTGATCCCGCTCTACGAGGAGGCGACGGTGGCCGTGGTGCCCACCGAGCACCTGTTGAGCGCCGCCGACACGATCACCGCCGCCGACCTTGCCGACGAGCCCCGACTGTGCCCGCTCGACGACGTCGTCGCCTGGGATGCCGCTCTCGGCACCGTGATCGAGCACCGCCCCGAGACCACCGAGGCCGCGATGGAGCTCGTCGCCGCGGGGCTAGGCGTGCTCATCGTGCCGCAGTCGCTGGCACGGCTGCATCACCGCAAGGACCTCACCTACCGCCCGATCGCCGACGCACCCGGCTGTGCGGTGGCGTTGGCCTTCCCGGAGGGGCCGCAGTCCGAGCTGGTCGAGGAGTTCATCGGGGTCGTACGCGGCCGCAAGCCCGGCTCCTCGCGCGGGCGTGCCGAACCGGCGCCGAAACGCACTGCCCGGGAGAAGATGCTGGCGAAACAGGCGGCCCGGGCTGCCGCGGGCAAGGTCGCCCGTAAACCGGGACCGGCCAAGCGCGGTCGGCGCTGACGCGTCTCGCGCGGCGCGGGCAGCGGCCTGCATGTCCAGGGCGTCACTCGGGAGGCGGGTTGGCGAGATTGCCTGCCGGTGGGTCGGTGTCGTCCTCGTCGTCTGCGTCGAGGGCTGAGCCGGACACCGCGCGGCGCCGGACGATCTGCCACAGCGCGAACACCCCCAGGGCGACGAAGGTCCACACCGGGGGCGGGTGGTCGACCACGACGATGACCCCTGCGGCCAGGGTGAGCCCGCTGACCGCCGCCACCACGGCCACTGTCGCGACGAAGCCCCATCCTCCGGTCGACCAACCGTGCCGAACCCATTGCGGGCAGTGGAGCCCGGGGTGCGGGCGGCCATCGCGGGCCCGACGACCTGACACCGGCCCGATCCACCTTTCGTGGAGGATGGCCCTCGGCCACCTTCCTGACGTTGACGTCAATTATTGGCCAGACGGGGGCCCGTCACCAGGCGGGCGCGGCGCATTCGTCCGAACGGCGGACACGGGCATCCGGTACTCGAAAATGACTGGTGATCCTCGAGCGCGGTCGCCGCGCTGAACAGATGCAGGCGCAGCTACATCACTCCGTGGGCGCGTGAGCGTGCGGTGATCGGTCAGTTGCGGGGCCGGGCGCCCCGGCCGTAGGTGATATCGGCCCGATCGGCGTCCCAGCGATTGCGGAACACCACGTCGGCGACCGGGCGGCGGCGCATCGGGCCGTGCCGGCCGCGTGGCCAGCCGACCACCACGTGCCCGGCCAGAAACCACTCGTCGGGGATGCCGACCGAGGTGCGCAGCACCCGCTCCCCGTCGTAGGAGGCCCAGCTGGTGATGCAGGCGCCCAAACCCTGCGCGCGGGCGGCCAGGTAGAAGTTCTGCAGGGCCGGATAGATCGAGCCGCCCTGCAGGAACTCCGAGGCGAATTCGTTCTTGTAGGCGGTGAACAGCACGGACGTGTAATCGCCTGCGCGGTCGTGCAACTCGTAGGTGGCCCGGTTGTTGCGGGCGGTGCGGCTCTGGTCGTCGGGGTCGGGTCGGCTCATGCCGTAGATCGATTCGATTGTGCGCAGGGCGATCTGGGCTGCCTCGGCAACCGCCGCTCGCTGTTCGGGCGCATCGAGGACGATGAACCGCCACAACTGCGCATTGGCTCCGTTGGGCGCCCAGGTCGCTGCCTGCAGGCAGCGGTCGAGCGTCTCGGCGTCGACGGGCTCATCGGTGAAGCGGCGGATTGAGCGTGCGGTGGACAGCACTTCCCAGACATCGTCGGTTGGATCCGGCATGCCATTGGTCTACTCGACGCGCCGGTCGATGTCGAGTACCTGAACCCGTTCCCCATGCAGATCATCTGCTGTACAGTCGTATGGCAAACGTGAGGAAAAGGAGTCCATGCTGTGAGCGATAGGTTTTCGATGGAAGGCAAGGTCGCCGTCATCACCGGTGGCGGCACCGGAATCGGCCGGGCGTCGGCGCTGGTGCTGGCCGAACACGGTGCGGATGTGGTGTTGGCCGGCCGCCGCCCGGATCCGTTGAAGTCCACCGCCGCCGAGATCGAGGCGCTGGGGCGCAGGGCCCTCGTGGTACCGACCGATGTGACGAAAGCCGAGGAGTGCAACGCGCTGGTCGACACCACGCTGGCCGAGTTCGGGCGTCTCGATGTGCTGATGAACAATGCCGGTGGGGGCCAGACCAAGTCGCTGATGAAGTGGACCGACGACGAGTGGCACGAGGTGCTGGACCTGAACCTGTCCAGTGCGTGGTACCTGTCGCGGGCGGCGGCCAAGCCGATGATCGCCCAGGGCAAGGGCTCCATCGTCAACATCTCCTCGGGGGCGAGCCTGCTGGCCATGCCGCAGGCGCCGGTCTACGCGGCGGCCAAGGCCGGCCTGAACAACCTGACCGGGTCGATGGCGGCGGCCTGGACCCGGAAGGGTGTGCGGGTCAACTGCATCGCCTGCGGTGCCATCCGCACGCCCGGCCTGGAGGCCGATGCGGAGCGCCAGGGATTCGACATCAATATGATCGGCCAGACCAACGGCTCGGGCCGGATCGCCGAACCCGACGAGATCGGTTACGGCGTACTGTTCTTCGCCTCCGATGCGTCCAGCTACTGCTCCGGGCAGACGCTGTACATGCACGGCGGCCCCGGGCCGGCGGGGGTCTGACATGGCGGTCAGTCACGTCGGGTTGCGGGTCCGCGATCTCGTGGGCGTCCAGAAGTTCTACGAGGCACTCGGTTTCGCCGAGGTGCAGCGCATGACCGTGCCGGACAAGATGGCCGCCGGACTGCTCGGGCTGGCCGAACCGATCGGCTTCGAGGCGGTCTACCTGCGCAACGACGGTTTCGTCCTGCAATTGCTGACCTTCTCGGGTCATCCCGCTCCCGAAGCGCCTCAGCGGGACATGGTCGGCGCCGGCCTGACCCATCTGTCCCTGGTGGTGGACGATATCCCGGCGGCCCAAGCGGCCGTGGAGGCGGCCGGTGGCACGGTGATCGCCGATCCCGGTGGCGGTTTCGCGTGCATGGTGCGCGATCCCGAGGGGCAGTTGCTCGAACTCATCCACTCGAAGTTCCGGCCGGTCCCGGCCGGCTGATCACCGAAGCTCGTCGACCATCGCGGCGTAGCGGTCCAGGAACGCCCACGTACTCGACGAGTCGTGGGCGTTCTTACGTCCGCCGCCGAGCACGACCCGGTTGAACCCGAGATCGCGGTAGCCGGCCAGTGTGGCGACCGTGGGAGCGCCCCAGGCCATGATCGTCAGATCCAGCGTCGAGGGATCGCGGCCGACTTCTTCGGCCACCCGGCGGAAGTCATCCAGCGCCGCGCCGAGGTCGCGGAATGCGGCGTCGCCGGGTAGCCAGCCGTCGGCCCAGGGCAGGCACTGCCGGATGGCCTTGGGGCCGGTGGCCGCGGCCAGCAGCGGCGGATGCGGACGTTGATGAGGCTTGGGGTAGGACCACACCGGCTCGAAATCGTAGAACTGGCCGTGATGCTGGGATTCCTCGCCATTCCACAGCGCGGTGAGCGCGGCGACCATATCGGCCAGCGCGCGATAGCGATCGCCCCACGCCACCGTGCTCGCGACCTCCAGTTCGGCGCGCGCACCGACTCCGACCCCGAGCGTCACCCGCCCTTGGCTCAGATGGTCGAGGGTGGCGACTTCCTTTGCAAAGGTGAAGATCTCACGCTCCAGTGGCAGGGCCACCGCGGTGCCGAGTCGCAGTTGCTCGGTCGCCTGTGCGGCCGACAGCAGCGACAGAAAGGGATCGAGGATCTGCTTCTGCGCGGCCAGCAGCGCCGGATGGAACTGTCCTGCCGCAGCCACCGGAATCTGCGGATGCTCACCGACCCAAAGCGATTCGAACCCACGGGCCTCCAGTTCGGGGCCGAGCACCGCCGGCGCGATGTCCTGCGGCGTGTTCAGCGAGACGAATCCCAAATCCATTGACTTTCCTTCGGGTCGACTGAGGGCGCTGTACGATCGTACTGCACAGCCCGCCGCACTGGCGATGAACAATCGAGGAGCGCACCCCAGATGGTGGAAACCCGCGAGCTCTACTACGATCCCTACGACGTCGACATCGATGTCGACCCGTACCCGGTGTATCAGCGGCTGCGGGACGAATCGCCGCTCCATTACAACGAAAAGATGGACTTCTGGGCGTTGTCGCGGATGTCCGATGTCGAGGATGCCCTGCGCGACACCGACAATCTCAGCTCGGCCAAAGGGGACATCCTGGAGGTCGTCAAGGCCGAGCCGGAGATGCCGCTCGGCGTCTTCATCAACGAGGACGCACCGCAGCACACCGTGCACCGGCTGCTGGTGTCGCGTGCCTTCACGCCGCGCAAGATGAAGGCCATCGAGGATCAGGTCCGCGACTTCTGTGCCACGTGCCTGGACCCGCTGGTCGGAGGGGACCGCTTCGACTTCATGAGCGACCTCGGCGTCGAGATGCCGATGCGGGTGATCGGCATGCTGGTCGGCATGCCCGACGAACTGCAGCGCAGCGTGCGCAAGGTCGCCGGTCGGCGGCTGCGCAACAATCCCGGTGAACCGCTGCCGGTGAGCAAGAAGAATTACTTCAACGGCAACATGTTTCGGGAATACGTCGAGTGGCGCAAGGAGAATCCATCCGACGACCTGGTGACCGAACTGTTGAACGTCGAGTTCACCGATGCCGACGGCGTGGAACGCAAACTCAGTTCCGAAGAACTGCTGGTGTTCCTCGGTGTGGTTGCCAACGCCGGGACCGAGACGGTGAGCCGACTGTTCGGATGGCTGGGAAAGCTGCTGGGGGAGCACCCCGATCAGCGCCGCGAACTGGCAGCGGACCCCGCGTTGATCCCGGGTGCGATAGAGGAGGTGCTGCGCTACGAACCGCCGGTGCACGGGATCGCCCGCTATGTCGCCAAGGACGTGACCTACCACGACACCACGGTGCCCGCGGGTTCGGCGCTGCTGCTGGTGGCCGGTGCGGCCAACCGCGATGAACGCAAATTCGACGACCCCGACCGCTTCGACATCCACCGCAACGGAAATCACGTGAGTTTCGGTCGGGGAGCGCATTTCTGTCTCGGTGCATCGCTGGCCCGCGTCGAGGGCCGGGTGGCACTCGAGGAGATCCTCAAGCGTTGGCCGGACTGGACGATCGATGAGCAGAACGCGCACCGGGCGCCGACGGTGGCGGTCCGGGGTTGGGACAGCATGCCCGCGATCCTCGGTTAGTCCTGCCGGGCCAGCGCACTCAGCAACGACCGGGTGCGGCGCACCGAGGCGGAGCGCTGCGCCCGGTCGGCACCCACGGGCACCGGCTGGGCCCAGACATCGGTGGCGCCCGCATCCAGCAGCGCCCGAAGCTGCTGCACCACGGCGGATTCGTCACCAAGGATCGCCACATCGGCCGCGTCGGTGCCACCACCGGCGCGAATGATCTGCTGGTAGTTACGCATTCCCGCATAGGAGACGGCGTTGGCCGCCACCGCCTCGCGGGCCTCGTCGAGATCGTCGTGCACCGCGACCGGCAGGCCCGCCACGATCCGTGGGGCGGACCGCCCGGCCTCGGCCGCCGCCGATGTGAGAATCGGGGTGATCCGGGATTCCAGGGCCTGCCGCGACGCCATCCACAGCACGACGCCGTCGGCGAGCAGTGCGGCGGTGCGCAGCATCCGGGGGGACAGCGCCGAGAGCAGCAGCGGGATGGGGTGTTCGGGGCGGGCGGCGCGCCCGGCGCTGTGCGCGGTCCACTCGGTCCCGTCGACGTCGACGTCCTCGCCGCGCAGCAGCGGCCCCAGGATCTGCAGGTACTCCGCGGTGTTGCGGACCGGGCGGTCGTAGGACAGGCCGAGCACGTCCCGCACGATGGGCTCGTGGGAGGGCCCGATGCCCAGGCACAGTCCCGGTCGTCCCATCGCGTTCGCGGCGGCAATCACCCGGTTGGCCTGCAGCAGGGGATGGCATGGATAGGTCTGCAGCACAGCGGTTCCCAGCTCGATCGACGAGGTGGCGCGCCCGGCCATCGCCATCGCGACCAATGGGTCACCGGCGACGCGGCTGGCGAACCACAGCGAGGAGAACCCGTCGGCCTCGGCCTCCTGGGCCTGGGTGATGATCGCCTCGACCGACGCGGCGCCGCCGGACAGTCCGATACGCATGGTGCGTCCCCTCTACTGACCCTGGCTATCGCATGACGTGCGGGTACTGCTCGTGCGGATGCACGTCGAACAGTGTCCGATACGACGGCGGCCGGCGACCACCCTCGTCCACGATGCCGTACTTGCCGGCCAACTCGGCGCCGATCAACGTCTTCCCGCTGACGTCCATCAGATCCGGGTCGTTGAACAACGCCCAGATGACATGGCCGGTGAGTTCGGGCGTCTCCGCGGTGTCGAGGATGTGGCCGAACCTGTCCGGCTTGGCGGCGATGATCCCGCGCACCCGCTCGGTCAGCAGCGATCCCAGCCAGATCGACACCGCGGCGATCTCGAACTCGCGGAAGTCCACCGCCATGTCGGCAGCCATCTTGTCCACCCCGGCCTTGGGGACGCCGTAGGCGGGCCCGAACGCGTAGTGCACCGACCCCGAGGACGAGGTGAACGCCACCAGCCCTTTGCGCTGCGGCAGCATCAGCGGCGCACACAGGGCGGTCGCGACGTAGCTGCTGCGCACGCCGACGTCGAGGGTGTCGAGCACGCTGAGCGGCTCTTCCCAGAACTTGGTGCGACCCATCATCTCGTCACGAATGATGGCGGCATTGTTGACCAGGATGTCGACCCGGCCCTGCTCCTCGGCGATCCGGTCGAACAGCGCCTTGACCTGATCGTCGTCGCTGTGGTCGACGCGCACCGCGATGCCCTCACCGCCGGCCGCGGTGACCATGTCGGCGCTCTGATGGATGGTGCCGGCCAACGGGGAATCCCCGGCGGTCTCACTGCGCCCGGTGACATACACCGTGCAGCCGTGACTGCCCAGGGCGTGCGCAATCCCGATACCCGCACCGCGGCTGGCCCCGGTGACGACCGCAACCGGTCTGTTCTGGCTCATCAGTGGCCGATCTCGGCGACGGTCTTGAGTTCGGTGATCGGGCGGGCCAGACCCTGCTCGTCGCAGGCTCGCTGCAGCTTGACGAGGGTCTCCTCGACGCCCGGGCCGAGCCGGGGGCCGGGGGTGAAGGTGGCGGGCAGGTGCCGCATGCCCTGAATCACCCCGATGCTGTCGTAGTGCACGGTCTGTTCGGCGATGCACCGGTAGTCGGGCATCCGGTCCAGGACGGCGGTCAGCATCGACTTGAACACCGTGCGGGCCACGTTCGAGCCGATGCACCGATGTACGCCGAGCCCGAAGCTGAAGTGCCGGTTGTTCTTCCGGTCCATCACCAACGCGTCCGGATCCTCGAACAAGGCGGGGTCCCGGTTGGCCATCGCCCAGGACAACCACAGCCGCTCGCCCTCACGGAGCCGGGTGCCGTCCAGATCGATGTCTTCGGACACGGTCCGGGCATCTCCGGGTGCGGGGGTGAAGAAGCGCAGGAACTCCTCGGTCGCCCGGTCCAACAGCGCGTCCCGTTCGGCGCTCAACCGGCTGCGCTGCTCGGGGTGTTGCGACAACCACTCCAGGGCATGCGCGGTGAGCGCGGTGGTGGTGTCGAACCCGCCGCCGATCAGCAGGTTCAGCATGCCGATCAACTCGATGTCCGGCGGTGCTTCACCATCGATGCGCAGCTTGGCCAGGGCGTCGATGATGCCTGGCCGCGGGGTCTCTCTGATCTGCGCCAGGTTGGTGAACAGGTCGATGCCCATGGCCATGAAGAGATCGCGGACCCGGGCGGCGTCGGGGGAGTCCGGCGGGGTGTAGACCGATGCGTGCGCCGGCTCGCTGTACATCGTCCACTTGTCCAGCTGCACACCGAGCATGGCCAGCGTGAGGACCGCCGGGACGACGTTCGCCAGGTCGTCGACGAAATCGATCTGTCCGGCCTCGATGCGGTCATCGATGCAGGCGCGGACGATGTCGTCGATGAAGGGGGTCCAGCGCCGGACCGCTGCGGGGGAGAGATACGGATTGAGTGCGGTGCGGTAGAAGCGGTGCTCGGGATCGTCCATCTCCAGCATGCCGCCGCGAAAACCCTCCGCTTCCAACATCGTCGGAATGGAGATGCCCTTGTAGCCGCGTCGTTCGTTGTGCACGTCGTGGTCATTGGAGACATGCGGGCAGCGGGCCAGTTCGAACACCTGCTCTCCGCCGGCCGCCACCCAGTGCCCGTCGTAGGTGTCCGTCCAGGCGATGGGGCAGCGCTGCTGCATCTCATGGGTGATGTCGAGGAACTTCTCGCGGTAGTCGGCACTGTGCCGGTCGAAGTGGTAGCCGGTCTTGCTCATCGCGCGGCCTGCGCGGTTGCGACTTCTGCTTTCACCGTGGCTCCTGATGGCATCTGATTGGGGCTGAATGTGTTTGGCGAGAGTGTCGAGTCAGGTGACGGCGCCGCCATTGACGCCGATGACCTGGCCCGTCACATAGCCGGCGTCCTCGGCGGCCAGGAACGAGCACACCGCGGCGACGTCCTGCGGCCTGCCCAGCGTCCCCGCCGGGATGGCCTGGTTCAGGTATTTGTCGGGCGGCAGTTTCCCGGCGGCCTGCTGTTCACGCAGCATCGGTGTTTCGATGGCGAACGGCGGCACCGTGTTGGCGGTGATGCCCTTGCCGGCGTAGTCGAGCGCGACCGTCTTGGTCAGGGCGATGACACCGCCCTTGGCCGCGGAGTAGTGGGCCTGACCTTGCGCGCCCTTCTGCCCGGCGGCCGAGGAGATGGTGATGATGCGTCCCCACTGCGCGGTAACCATGTCCGGTAGCGCGGCCCGGATGCTGAGGAAGGTTCCGGTCAGATTGACCGCCAGATAACGGTTCCATTCATCCAGCGAGATCTTGTCCAACCGGGTGAAACCCGAGATGGCCGCGCTGGTCACGAGGATCCCGACCGGGCCGAGCTTCGAACGAACCGAGTCGAACGCCCGCGCCACGGCGTCCTCATCGGAGACGTCGACACCGACGGTGATCGCCCGGCCGCCGGCCGCTTCGATCTCGGCGGTCACCTGCTCGGCCGCGTCAGCGTTGTAGTCAAGAACGGCAACATGATTGCCGTCGGCGGCGAGTCGGGTCGCGATGGACCTGCCCAATCCCGATCCGGCACCGGTCACCACGGCCACCCGGCTCATGTCTGATCCTCCTGCGATTCGGTAACAACTGCTGTACAGATGTATAGCGGATGGTGTTGCTCGGCACAAGTGGCCACGCGGTCGTCGCATTGCTGTACGGGCGTATAGCATCTGCCTTACACTCGTGCTGACTTCAGGAGGAGAATGTCTGTGAACGACCTCTATTACGACCCGTGGGACGTGGGCATCGACATCGACCCGTACCCGACCTACCGTCGACTGCGGGACGAGGCCCCGGTGTATTACAACGAGCGGCACGACTTCTGGGGCATCAGCCGGTACGCGGATGTCGATGCGGCGCTGCGTGATCCACAGCGGTTGAGCTCGGCCAAGGGCGACATCCTCGAAGTCGTCAAGGCCGACCCGGTGATGCCGCCGGGGGTATTCATCAACGAAGACCCACCACTGCACACCATCCACCGGACGATCGTCGGCCGGATGTTCACGCCGAAGAAGATGCGCGCGCTCGAAGACAAGGTGCGCTCATTTTGCGCAGCCTGCCTGGACCCCCTGGTCGGGGGCGATCGATTCGACTTTGTTGTGGACCTGGGCCGGGAGCTACCCATGCGCACCATCGGCATGCTGGTCGGGATTCCGGATGCTGACCAACCTTCGGTGCGCGCACAGGCGCACGCCGTGCTGCGCAACAAGCCGGGGCAACCGCTGCCGGTCGACAAGGATCACTACTTCGACGGCGACATGTTCACCGACTATGTGGCCTGGCGGAAGAAGAATCCCTCCGATGATTTGATCACCGAACTACTCGCCGTCGAATTCGAGGACGAGACCGGGGTCACCCGCACGCTGCGCACCGCCGAACTGCTGATCTTCCTTGCCGTGATCGCCGGCGCCGGGGTGGAGACCACCGGCCGGTTGTTCGGTTGGATGGGAAAAGTACTGGCCGAACATCCCGACCAACGGCGAGAGCTCGTCGACGACCCGGCGCTGATCGGGTCTGCCATCGAGGAATTACTGCGGTTCGAACCGCCCGGCCCACACGTGGCGCGCTACGTCGCGACCGATGATGTGACGTTCCAGGATCAGACTGTGCCGGCCGGTGCCGCGTTGTTGATCATGTTGGCGGCGGCCAACCGGGATGAGCGGCACTTCGCGGATCCCGACACATTCAACATCCACCGCAGGTCCGCGGGACACCTGACGTTCGGGCGGGGTGCGCACTTCTGCCTCGGTGCTCCGCTGGCGCGACTGGAAGGGCGAATCGCGCTCGAAGAGGTGCTCAAGCGTTGGCCGACGTGGGAGGTCGACATGTCCGGGGCCCGTCGTTCCCGGACGTCTACTGTTCGTGGCTGGGACACCATGCCGGCCATCGTCGGCTGATCGGAAGGAACACCCATGACATCATCGGATCGCCAGGTCGCGGTCATCACCGGTGCGGCCCGCGGACAGGGGCGCAGCCACGCGGTGGCCCTGGCCGAGGCCGGGGCGGACATCATCGCCATCGACCGGTGCGCCGATATCGACTCCATCCCTTACCCGTTGGCCACCGAGGACGACCTGGCCGAAACCGCCCGACTGGTGCGGGAGGCGGGCGGGCGCATCGAGACGGCAGTCGCCGACGTCCGCAATCTGGGTGACCTACGCGCCGCGGTGGATGCCGGGACCTCCGTCTTCGGCGATGTCGACGTAGTGGTGGCCAACGCGGGCGTCGTCGGGATCGGCCTGGACGATCCGCTCGACGAGCAGGTGTACTCCGACATCGTCGACACCAACCTGCGCGGCGTGTGGAACACCATCGCCGCTACGGCGCCATCGATGATCCGCCGCGGCACCGGCGGATCGATGATCCTGATCTCGTCGATGCAGGGGCTGGTCGGCCGTGGCGGGGACGGCAGTGCGGCGACCTTCGCCTACGCCGCATCCAAACACGGCGTGGTGGGCCTGATGCGTTCGGCGGCGTTCGCCTACGCCCAGCACAACATCCGGGTGAACTCGGTGCACCCGACCGGGGTGGCCACCCCGATGATCTTCAACGAGCACATGGCCCAGATGTTTGCGGCGAACCCCGAGGGCTCCGCGATGTCGGGCAATCTGCTGCCGGTGCCCTTCGTCGAGGCGTTGGACGTCACCAACGTGGTGGTGTTCCTCGCTGGTGAGAAGGCCCGCTACATCACCGGCGTCGCCCTGCCCGTCGACGCCGGATTCAACGTGCTCTGAGCTACTGATCCTCGACGATGAACTCGGCGGCCCGCCAGGCCATAGCCATGATCGGTCCGTTCAGATTTCCGGACACCATGGTCGGCATCACCGAGCAGTCGACCACCCGCAGTCCCGCCACGCCACGCACCCGCAGTCGGCCGTCCAGCACGGCCTCCTCGTCGGGGCCCATGGCGCAGGTGCCGACGGCGTGGTATCCGCTGAATCCGCCGTCGAGTGCGGCGTCCACCAGTTCCTCATTACTGGTCGCGGCCGGCCCCGGGTAGGTCTCGGCGCTGACCCGATCGGCGATGGGATCCTGGTCGAAGATCTTCCGCATTGTGCGGAGTAGATCGGCGGTGGTCTGCCGGTCGTGTTCGGTACCAAGGTAATTGGGGTCGATGAGCAGTGGCGCGCTGGGATCCGATCCGGTGATCTCGCAGCGTCCTTCGGCCGTCGGACGTAACGCCATGCCGAGGCAGGAAGCCCCGGGTTGGCGTTCGATCTTGACCGGTCCGCCGGTGTTGTACGCCGGGATGGTCCACGGGCCCATCATCAGCTGGGCGTCGACCCGTTCGGCGTCGGCCTGGGTCTTGGCGAACGCGACGATGTCGAACGCGGGGGCAGCCAGCGGACCCTTCCGGGTGGCCAGATAGCGTACCCCGGTCTTCGCCTGGGCCACATTGCTCGCGAGTTGCCGGTTGTAGCCGAGGTCGGCGTTGAGCCGGAAGCGCATCACCGCGCACCGGTGTTCCCGGAGGCCGCGACCCACGCGCTGGCGATCCAGGTAGACGTCGACGCCGGCGGACCGCAGCACCTCCTTGGGGCCGATGCCGGACAGCTGCAGCAGCTTCGGCGTGTTGAGGCTGCCCATGGACACGATCACCTCGCGGGTGACCCGGATCTCGCTGCTACCGCGCCGGTTTCGGGCCAGCACTCCTACCGCACGGCCTGTGTCGAACAGGATCCGCTCGACCGAGGTGTTGGTCAGCACGGTGAGATTCGGGCGTGCCATGGCCGGCTTGAGGAACGCCCGGGAGGCGCTGACCCGGCGGCCGTCCTTGATCGTCGAGGTGGTGTAGCCGATTCGTTCCTCATCGGACTCGTTGATGTCGGCGACCTCGGTGAGGCCGGCCTTGACCCCGGCGGCCAGCATCTCGCGGCACAGCGGGTCGGGGTCGCGGGGGACCGAGATGTGCACCGGCCCGCCCACGCCGCGGGTGGGGGAGGGCCCGAACTGGTTGTCCTCGAAGGAGGTGAAGATCGGCAGGATGTCGTCCCAACCCCAGCCGGGATTGCCGAGTCGCTCCAGCTCGTCGTAGTCGGCCCGGTGGCCACGGTTGTAGACCATGCCGTTGACCGAGCTGGAGCCGCCGAGCAGCTTGCCGCGCATCCAGGTCTCGACGTGTGAGCGCGGCCCGAACGGCGTGGTCTGGTACTGCCAGGTGTACTTCTCGTTCTCGAACACCAGGCCGGCGCCCTTGGGGATGCTGAACATCGGGCTGCGATCACCGCCGCCCGCCTCGATCAACAGCACCGAGATCGCCGGGTCGGCCGACAGCCGGTTGGCGAGTACGCAACCGGCCGAGCCGGCCCCGGCGATGATGTAGTCGTAGCTGGTCATATCGTCGTCCTCGGCTGAGATCAGTTGTGCTGGCGGGCAACCGGAACGTTCAGGCGCATATCGGGACCGGCGACGTCGGCGAACGTCATCGGCCATGCCGGTTTGCCGTGCTGGGCCACCCAGCAGGTTCCGGTCTGCTCGGCCGGTGCGGTGACCGCGGTGAGCACCGCATCGGCGATCGCCTCGGGCTCCATCACCGGCACGCCGATCCGCTCGACGATCTTGCGTCGATCACCCAGCACTCCGGTCTCGGTGATACCCGGGCAGATGGTGTGCACCGAAATCCCTTCTGGAGCCAGGTTCGGCGCGATGGACCGCATGAAGCCGACCACACCGTGTTTGCCGAGGCTGTACACCGGATCGGGATGCCAGGGCACCAACCCGGCCAGCGAGGCGGTGGCGAGAATCGCGCGCTCGCCGCTGCCAGCGCAGGATCTCATGGTCCGCACGGCGGTGACCGCACCGTAGACCACACCGTCGAGGTTGACACTCACCGACCGGCGGTACTGGTCCAGGTCGAGGGACCCGATGTCCCCGGACCAGTGAATCGTGATGCCCGCGTTCAGGAAGGCCAGGTCGAGGCCGCCGAGTTCCTCGACGCAGCGGGTGAACGCGGCCTCGACCTGGGCGGGATCGGAGACGTCGCAGGACAGACCTACCCCGTCGATGGAGTCGGCCACCGCCTGGGCTGCCTCGCCGTCGATGTCCACCACGCACACCCGCATGCCTGCGGCGGCGAATCGCAGCGCCGATGCCCGGCCGATGCCCGATGCGCCGCCCGTGACCAGCGCTACTCTTCCGTCGAGCTTCATCCGGTGCCGGCTTACCAGCGACTGACCGGTGCGCCGTCCATGGACAGCGGTCGCTGGTAGGACACGTCGGTCTTGTCCCAGGTGCCCTTGATGAACCCGGCGACCGCGCCGGATTTCAGCAGTGAGGTATCCCCGTTCATCATCCATTCGATGGTGCACCGGCGCAGCGCGATCTTCCAGACCCCGTCGCGACGCTCCAACCGGTCGATGTAGCGACCGCCCATCAGCGAGACGATCTTGCCGCCCTTGGCGCGCATGGCCCCGATGACGTAACTCTCGGCGTGCGCGGTATCGCCGTCGATCTCGCAGGTGTGGGTGGTGACGTTGTGCAGGTGATCCTCGAACACAGCGGTATGTGCCGCGTTGGCCCATTCGCCGTACTCCGGACCGGTTTTGACGGTCGGACCGTGCTCGTCGACGCCGTCCTCGAAGTACACGCTGCCCATCAGTTCGGTGTCGTGGCGGTCGTGGCCGCGGGACTGGTTCATCACGCAGTCCAGGATGGCGGTCCGGTCTTCGAGGTACTGCAGGCGCTTGCGCAGGTCGTCGATTTCCTCAGTGGTACTCAATGTTCTTCCTCTCGCATCATGGGTCCCAACAAATGTTGTACAGATGTATAGCATGGACGGGTGCGGCTTTGGCGAATTGCGTGAATCAGGTTTGCACAGTTGGCGAATCGCCCGAATTTGCACGTCAGCCGACCAGGCGGCCTGCACGCTCGTACGGTAACGGCCGTGCCGGAAGTGCGTGTCGGTTCGAACACGCAGGGCTACGCTCTACATACGTATAGTGACGCCGCGTCGCGAAAAGGGTGGACATCATGGCACGAACGACAGCAGACGATCAATCCCGACACCAAAGTGAAGCTTCCGACAGCGGCCGCGCCGCAGGCATCAGTGTCTATACGGGTGCTTCGCTGGGAGATGTCGGCGAGATCATGAGCGCTCCAGAATTTCCCGCCGAGATCCCTGCCGGTCTCGACCTGGCGGCGATTGCCGGTGGCACGGTGGTGGATGTCATTTTCCGAGACGACCGGCCGGATGGATTCAGCCTCGCGAACATTCGGCTGGCGCCCGACTACATCCTGCCCACTCACAGTCACGACGTGGACTGTCTGTACTACGTCCAATCCGGTTGGATCGTGCTCGGTCGCCGGCGAATTGATTCCGGCGGTGGCTTCCTGGTACTCGCGGAGCGGCCCTACGGCTACCGTGCCGGTCCGGAAGGTGCCACCGTGCTGGAGTTTCGGAAGTCGACCGGGTTCAACATGGTCATCAGCGCGATGCCCTCGGCGAAGTGGCAAGAGATCGTCGACGTGGCGCGCCGGCATGATGGCTGGCCGGACTTCGTCGAGACCGTTGCATTGCCGAGGTAATCACGGCCACGGGCCGGTCTGAGCCGCGGCTTCAGGCACAGCGCATCGACTCAGCGAAGCCCGGGCGGCGCGCGTGTGTGATGGTCATGAACCGCGCGCCCTCGGCGTGTTTCGGCTCGGTGTCACCCTGCACTTCCACGGCCAGCGCGGTCTGCGCGAATTCGAGAAACAGTTGCATGAGCGGGTTCTCTTCGTCGTCGTACTCGGCGGACGGGTCCGGCTTCGGCGGTTTGCGTGAATCGGCGGCAGCGATCGAAACCGGACTGGGCGTTGCGCAACTCACCATGATGCGCTGCGTAACACCGTTGCCGTATGTCATTGCCGGCGACGGCGCGAGACCGTGAGTGAAGTTTCCAGATGTTCAAGTGCTATACAAACGTACCAACTGCGCTATACGGTCGTACAGTCCAGGGTGGCAGGAGTTCGTATGGAACGGTTTTCGCAAGAAACAACCGCATGGCTGCGTCCGATCGTCGGTCTGGGAACCATTGCCGTGATCGCGGTGGTCATCGGGTTGGCGCTGTCGGTGTTCCAGGGTCGTTTCACCGACGCCGTCCCCTTGACCGTGGTGACGCACCGTGCCGGGCTGGTAATGAATCCCGATGCAAAGGTCACCTTGCTCGGTGCGCCGGTCGGAACAGTCTCAACCATCGACTCCGCTCCGGGTGGCACCGCGATCATGCGCCTGGCGATGCAGCCCCATTCTCTGCGGCAGATTCCTAAGAATGTTCGGGTGGTCATCGCAGCACCGACCGTATTCGGCGCGAAATCGGTGAACCTGGTTCCACCTGACCATCCCGCGGCTCAAACCCTCAGTGCCGGAGACGTTCTGCATGCCGATCAGGTCACGGTCGAGGTCAACACGGTGTTCGAGCAGCTCAGAACTGTGCTGCAGATAATCCAGCCTGAGAAGCTGGATGCCACCCTGGAGGCCTTGTCCACTGCGCTGGACGGCCGAGGCGCCGGGATGGGCGAACTGATCAGCGACCTGAACAGTTTCCTGGCCAAACTCGATCCTTCATTGCCCGACTTCGCGCACGATCTGAAGGTTGCACCAGAGGTGCTGAACACGTATGCCGATTCGGCGGCCGGATTGATCGAGATTGCAGATGACACGACATCGATCAGCAGAACGATCGTCGACATGGATCGCGATCTCGACCGGATGCTGCTGAGCACCATCGGTCTGGCGGAAGCCGGCGAAGCGGTGGTCGGCGTCAACCGGCAGAACCTTACCGACCTGCTCCGCATCCTGGTCCCGACCACAGATCTGACCAATGAGTACCACCAGGCACTGACCTGTGGCCTGTCCGGTCTCGACGTGCTCGCCCAGATACCGCCGTCGCCGCGCCCCGGTGTGGTCACCAGTACCGGACTGATGCCCGGGCAGGAGAGATACCGCTACCCGGCGAACCTGCCGAAGGTGGCCGCCCGGGGCGGCCCGCAGTGCACCCTGCTACCCGATGTGCCGTTCAACCCGCGCGTGCCATTCGTCGTGGCCGACGTCGGTGCCAATCCTGCGCAATACGGTAACCAGGGTCTGCTGTTGAACTCAGATGGGCTGAAGCAGTTGCTTTTCGGACCGCTTGACGGGCCCCCGCGGAACACCGCACAGATCGGCCAACCCGGATGAACAAGCAGTCAACTCCCTGGCTGAAGTTCGGGATCTTCGCCACCGCCACGCTGCTGCTGACCGCGGCCCTGTTCACCGTCTTCGGCGAGTATCGCGGCGGCTCCACGGTCAGCTATTCGGCGGTGTTCATCGATGCGTCGGGCCTTGAGCCCGGGGACTCGGTCAGGGCCGGCGGTCTCCGTGTCGGCACGGTAACCGAACTCGCCCTGCAAGCCGACGACACCGTCGTGGTGGCGTTCGATACGGACCGGCACGTCGTTCTCAGCTCCGACAGCAGGGCGGCGGTCCGCTATCTGAACCTGGTCGGCGACCGCTATCTCGAAGTCATCGATGTGCCCGGAGCGATCGCTGCCATGCCACCCGGGGCCCGGATTCCCGTCGAACGAACCACTCCGGCCTTGGACCTGGATCAGCTACTCGGCGGACTCCGACCGGTGATCAGGGGACTCAATCCAGCGGATGTCAACGCGCTGACCGCATCCCTGGTCCAGGTGTTCCAGGGCCAAGGCGGCACACTGGAATCCCTGCTGTCGAGCGGCGCCACGCTGACCAGCGACCTGGCGGACCGCAACCATACCGTCGAGCTCCTGATCGACAATCTCAACGAGGTCATGGCGAGTCTCGCGTCCGATGGGGAGGCCTTCGGAAATGCGATCGACCGGTTTCAGACCCTCGTGTCGGGTTTGGCCGAGGACCGCGATCCGATCGGTGCCGCGATCGACTCACTCAGCATGGGCACTACCGCGATCGGTGATCTGCTCAGCGGCGTCCGCCCACCATTGGCGGAGTCGGTGCACCAGCTGAGCCGACTGGCACCACTGCTGGATCACGACAAGGAGCAGCTCGACATCGCTCTCGGCCGGGCCCCGGGCAACTTCCGGAAACTTGTGCGCCTCGGTGCCTACGGAAGCTGGCTCAATTACTACATCTGCGAGCTGTCCTTCCGCGTCAGCGATCTGGAGGGACGAACGGTGGTGATCCCGTGGACCAAACAAGAAGGCGGAAGGTGTAGCGAACCCTGATGCTGAAATATCACGGATCCCACCTTGCCCGATCGGGAACCATCGGGCTGATCCTGATACTGCTGGTGATCGCAGTCGGGCTACAGCCGAAACACCTTTGGCAGTGGTCGACGGCGACCCGATATCACGCCGAGTTCGCCGAAGCCGGCGGGCTGGCAGTCGGCAACGCCGTGATGGTCTCGGGTATGACCGTGGGGTCTGTCACAGATCTTTCGTTGCGGGCCGGCACGGTGGTGGTCAGTTTCATCGTGGACGGGAACCACCGCGTGGGCGCGGACAGCACTGCCCATATCCGTACCAGAACACTGCTCGGCGAGCGGGTGCTGGCCGTCGAGTCGGCCGGAGACGCGAGACTGCATGCCAACGGTCTGATCCCGCTCGCGCGGACGTCATCGCCCTACGCATTGACCCAGGCAGTCGACGAGCTGACCAGCAACACCGCGGGTACCGACACAGCGGATCTCAATCAGGCGCTCGATACGCTCGCGGCGACCATCGATCAGATCGCTCCCCGGTTGGGTCCCGCGTTCGACGGGTTCACCCGGCTGTCACAGTCGCTGAACAGTCGCGACGAAGTCCTGCGTGACCTGCTGCGGAACACCCGTGACGTCACCGGTGTGCTCGCTGCGCGCAGCCAGCATCTCAACACATTGATCATCGATGCCAATTTGCTGGTCGACGTCCTCAACAACCGGCGCAATGAGGTCGTGGGTCTACTCACCGGAATATCCGTTGTCAGCAGGGAACTCTCGGGTTTGGTGGCGGATAACGAAGCCGCGTTGGCACCCGCCTTGGCGAAGCTCAACGCGGTCACCGCGATGCTGCAGAAGAATCGGGACAACATCGCACAGGCGTTGCCAGGCTTGGCCAGGTACCAGGTGACCCAGGGCGAAACGGTGTCCAGCGGCTTCTACTACAACGCGTTCATCCCGAACCTGGTGCCCGCGCAGGCGATACAGCCCTTTCTCGACTATGCGTTCGGATTCCGGCGCGGTGTAAATGCCGGTCAGCCCCCGGACAATGCCGGGCCACGTGCCGAGTTCCCGCTGCCGCGCAACGGAATCCCTGGAGGATCTTGATGACCCGGTACAGCCGAACCAAGGTGCTGGCAACCGTCCTCATCTCCACATTCGTGGTGGGGGTCGGCGTGTTGGCCCACGAGGTCTTTCTTCGCCCGATCCGGATTTCGGTCAATTTCGCCAGTGCCATCGGTATCTACCCGGGTGACGATGTCCGCGTCCTCGGAGTCAAGGTAGGTCGCATCGCGGCGATCGAACCGGCCGGGGCACACGTGAGGATGACTCTCGAGTTCGATCATGATGTGCCCATCCCGGTCGATGCCGAAGCGATCATCGTCACCCAGAGCCTCGTCGCCGCGCGCTACGTTCAACTCACCCCCGCCTACGGCACAACGGGGTCCACGATGCCCGACGGGGCAGAGATACCACTGCAGAGGACCGCGGTTCCGCTCGAGTGGGACGAGGTGAAGGCCCAGTTGATGCGGTTGGCAACCGATCTCGGCCCGGCGACCAGCGGTGAGGACACGCCCCTTGCCCGCTTCATCGACAGCACCGCAAATGCCATGCAGGGCAACGGCGCCAAGTTGCGCCACACCTTGGCAGAGCTGTCCGCTTTGGGGCGCGTTCTCGCCGACGGCGGCGGAGACATAGCCGAAATCATCAAAGGTCTACACACCTTCGTCGACGCTCTTCGGGACAGCAACGTACAGATCGTGGAGTTCCAGGACCGCTTCGCCGTGCTGACCGGCGTGCTCAATGACCATCGCTCCAGTCTGGGTGCGGCGCTGACCGACTTATCGGTGGCGGTCGGTGACATCGAGCGCTTCGTCGGTGGCGCCGGTGACGCCACAGCCGAACAACTGCAGCGATTGACCGAGGTGACCCAGATCCTCGTCGACCGCAAATCCGACGTCGAGAACATCTTGCACGTGACTCCGAATGCCATCGCCAACGGCTACAACGTCTATAACCCGAACTCCGGTGCCCAGGTGGGGGCGTTCGTGATGAACAACTTCAGTGACCCGGTGGCGTTCCTGTGCGGCTCGATTGCCGCGGTCGCCAATGTGACGTCGGCGGAGACGGCCAAGCTGTGCCAGCAGTACCTGGGCCCGGGTTTGCGGCAGGCGAATTTCAACTATCTGCCGTTCCCCTTCAACCCCTATCTGGGTAAGGCGCCGGACAATCTGATCTACACCGACCCGGCCCTGGCACCGGGCGGAGCGGGCCCCGTTCCGCCTGCCGCAGAACTACCGCTTCCGGTCTCCGCCCATACCGGGGCGATCGACAATCCCTTCCCGGCGCCCGGCCAAGCGCCCCCTGCACTCATCGGACCGGGCCCGACTGCACCGCATCACCTGCCCGCGCACCCCTCGCCGGCGCTGTACCCCGGCGCCCCGCTGCCGACACTTCCCACCGTCGTATCCAACCTGCCGGATCTGTTGCTCCCAGCCGAGGGGATTCGATGACAGGCACTGTGGCGATCATGGATCGAGGGCGTTGGCGCCGGCATATCGCAGTGGCACTGTGCATCCTGTTGACCGTCCCGGGATGTGGCTTCCAGGGCTTGACCTCACTTCCGTTGCCAGGCGCCGTCGGGCGGGGCGCCGATGCGCAGACCTTTCATGTGCAGTTCGCGAACATCGGCACCTTGGAATCCAATTCACCGGTCATGCTCGACGATGTCGTGGTCGGCAGCGTCGGAAAGATGACCTTCGCCGACTGGCACATCGACGTCGAACTGTCTGTCATCTCGGATGCGATCGTGCCGGCCAATGCGATGGCCGGGATCGGCCAGACCAGTCTGCTCGGCTCCATGCACGTCGCACTCGACCCGCCTCTGGGCCAGATACCGACCGGGCGGCTACTACCCGGGGTGACGATCCCGTTGGACAGCTCGGCGATCTCGCCCTCCACCGAGCAGACGCTGTCCTCGCTGTCTGCGGTGGTCAACGGTGGGGGACTGGGGCGGGTGGGCAACATCATCCACAGTTTCAACGCCGCACTCACCGGCAGGGAGAGCGATCTGCGCCAACTGCTCACGCGTCTGGACAGATTCGTACGAGTCCTGGACGACCAGCGGGCGGACATCATCGATTCAATGGATGCTCTGAATCGACTGTCTGGCACATTCGCCGAGCAGTCCGCGGTGATCACCAGCGCCGTGCAGGAGATCCCGCCTGCGTTGGACGTCCTGATCACCCAGCGTCCGAGGATCACCCATGCGCTCGATGCCCTGCGCACATTCAGCGACACATCGACGCGGCTGGTGAACGACAGCCAAGATGATCTGGTCAAGAATCTGGACAATCTAGCGCCCACCTTGCAGGCGCTTGCCGACGTCGGCGACGGATTGAACCGCGCGCTCGTTTTCGCGACCGCATTCCCGTACGGGCAGGATCTGATCGACCGTGGCTTGCGCGGTGACTACATGAATCTGTTCGAGATCCTGGACTTCACCGTTCCCCGACTCAAACGTTCAACGCTGCTCGGCACCCGCTGGGAAGAACCCGGCGCGGCACTTGTACCGGCGCCGGGCGAACCGTACTACCTGGACCATACCTACGCACCTCTGGTGGCCCCCGGCGTCCAGGCACCCGCGACGCCACCGACTCACCCCGAACAGCCCGCGATCTTCGCAGGTCCCTACGGGGCGGACAGTTCACCGGCGCCGGCTGCGCCGGCCACACCAGGAGGCCGATAATGCTCACCAGCCTCGTCCGAAAGCAACTGGTAATCTTCGTCATTGCCGCTGTCACGGGTATGACGGTGCTGGTCTTCAACTATCTGCAGGCGCCCACCTTGCTCGGCGTCGGGCGCGTCATCGTAAAGCTGCAATTGCCGGGGACCGGCGGGCTCTACCGTTTCAGTAACGTCACCTACCGCGGGGTGAACGTCGGCCGGGTGACCGATATCGAGGTCATCGGCGCACGGTACGTAGAGGCAACTCTGTCCTTGGACGGCACCGCCAAAATCCCGGCCGATCTCGTTGCGCATGTCCGCAATATGTCTGCAGTCGGCGAGCAATACGTGGACTTGCAACCCAACCACGGGTCGCCCCCGTACCTGACCGACGGAGCGGTGATCCCGGTCGACAGGACAACGCTTCCCCAACAGGTCGGGCCGATGCTGAACCAGGTCAGTTCCCTGCTGACGAGCATCCCGCAGGAGCGGCTCGGCACCATCATGGATGAGTCTTTCGAGGCTTTCAACGGCGCCGGCTACGACTTCGGCTCGTTGCTCGACTCGACCAAAACGGTGGTGAAGGATCTGCACAGCGTGGCAGATGACATGGCAGGTCTCGCCACCGACGGCCGGCCAATTCTGGACTCCCAAGCACAGGGCGGCGACGCCATCCGCAGCTGGATAGCCAATCTCGCCGGTGTCGTCGAGGAGGTGCGGCGCAACGACAGCCCGCTGCGCACCGTGCTGACCCAGACCCCGCGAGCAGCGGAGGAGGTGACCGAACTGCTCGCGACCGTCAAACCGACGATCCCGGTGTTGCTGGCGAACCTGACGACGGTCGGTCAGGTCGCGGTGACCTACAACGCGGCCATCGAGCAGATACTGGTGCTGCTGCCGCCCTACATCGCCGCGATCATCGGCGTGACGCCCACCAAGAACGCGACCGGAATTTCTCTGGGAGACTTCGCATTGACCATGGCCGACCCGCCGGCCTGCACGGTTGGCTTCCTGCCGCCATCGTCGTGGCGGTCCCCGGCCGACGAGAGTGTCGTCGAGACCCCGGACGGTCTGTACTGCAAGCTTCCGCAGGATTCCCCGATTGCGGTACGCGGCGCGCGTAACTACCCATGCCAAGAGCATCCCGGAAAACGAGCCCCGACAGTGGAATTGTGTAACGACGAGACCGGATTCCTGCCGCTGGCACAGCGTCAGCATGTGCTGGGGCCGTATCCGTTCGACCCGAGCTTGATAGCGCAGGGGATTCCACCGGACAGTCGTGCCGTCGGCGACGAGCGTTCAACCGGACCGCTGGAGGGTACACCTCCTCCGGTCGCTGCGCCGAACCCTGATATCGCTGTCGCCCAGTACGATCCACACACCGGGGGATACGTCGCGGGTGACGGTAGGTTCTACGTGCAATCCGATCTGGGAGCGTCCTCGCGGCCGGATTCCTGGACTCAGCTGGTCCTTCCGGCACCCTGAACCGCACTGTACACTCGTATAGCAGCCAACGTGCCGGACAGTGAGGGTGATTCGATATGGCTCGACTCGAGAACAAGGTGGTCGCCATCACCGGCGCGGCTCGCGGGCAGGGGCGCAGTCACGCCGTACACATGGCAGCCGAGGGCGCCGACATCATCGCGTTCGACATCTGCAGCGATATCGCCTCCACGCCGAATGCGTTGGCCACCGAAGCAGATCTGGATACAACTCGGCATTTGGTCGAGCAGACGGGACGCCGGATTGTCACAGCCAAAGTAGACGTCCGGGATCGAGGCCGGCTCGCTGACGCACTGGACGAGGCCGTGGCAAGACTGGGCAGACTCGACGCGATCGTGGCAAATGCCGGAATCTCCGCCTTCGGTCCCACCGTCCCCGTTCAGGGTTTCGTCGACGCATTCGATGTCGACTTCGTCGGCGTGGTCAACACCGTGAGCGTGGGCCTACCACATCTGAAACCGGGCGCGTCGATCGTTGTCATCGGGTCGATCGCCGCCCTGGCTTCGCAGGTGAACAGATCGGACGGTCTGGGATTGCAGGGACCAGGCGCCGCCGGCTACGGACTGGCGAAGAGCATGCTCTGCGACTACACGAAATCGCTGGCTCTGGTACTGGGAGAACAACGGATTCGCGTCAATGCGGTACATCCGACCAACGTGGACACGGACATGCTGCACATCGATGCCATCTACCGGACGTTCCGTCCCGACCTGGATAATCCGACACGGTCCGACGCGGAGGTCGGGTTCACCTTCATGCACGCCATGCCGGTGCCCTACGTCGATCCGGCTGACATCTCGCATGCGGTGGTGTATCTGGCCTCCGACGAATCGCGCTACGTCACGGGACAACAGCTCTTCGTCGATGCCGGGGCAGCCCTGAAGGCCGGACTGTGAACGCCGACCGGCTCGCCATCGAATACCTGAGTGTCTTCGGTCTGCCGCCAGTGGAATTCGTGCGACTGGCCGCAGAACTCGGCGTCCCCTACATCTCGACGGGCCTGACGGCCATGCCGCTGGAGTCACTGAACTATCCGCGGTTCTCACTGCGCGAGGACGCCGAACTGAGGCGTGAACTGCGCTCGGCGATGGACGACACCGGGGTCCGGATCTCCCTCGGCGAAGGGTTCCTCGTCATTCCGGGTGCCGACTGCCGCGACTTTGCGAGCGACCTCGACCTGATGTGCGAACTCGGCGTCCCGCGGATAAACACCCTCGGTCTCGATCCGGACCGCAACCGGACCTTCGACCAGTTCGCGATCCTCACCGAGTTGGCCGCCGAACGCGGTATGCGCACAACCCTGGAGATGATGCCCGGATCGGTGGTGGGCGATCTCGACACCGCAGTTGCCGCCGTGCAGCACGTGGGACGACCGGACTTCCAATTGCTCATCGACACCATGCATCTCGGGCGTTCGGGGGCCGGCGTCGAGCAGCTTCGAGCGCTTGCCCCCGGCGTGATCGGGTACGCCCAACTGAGTGACAATCCGGTCATCGACAGCATGGGGGATTACCTCGTGGCTGCGACCTTCGAGCGCATGGTTCCCGGAACCGGGATCCTGCCACTGGCCGACATTCTCGAGGCGCTGCCGGCCGAGGTGATCATCGGACTCGAGGTACCCATCCGATCGCAGGCCGAGGCCGGCGTGGGGCCTCTCGAGCGGCTGCGCCCCTGCGTCGCAGCCGCCCGAGCGCTCGTCCCGGCCTGAGCCGGCTCAGCATGCCTCCGACGGTGCCTGAGTGATGGTCATGAACCGCGCGCCCTCAGCGTGTTTCGGCTCTGCGTCGCCCTGCACCTCCACGGCCAGCGCGATGTGGGCGAAGCTGAGAAACAGTTGCATGAGCCGGTTCTCGTCGTCGTCGAACTCGGCGAACGGCTTCTTGTCCAGGTAAGTCAGGCCGTCCTGCAAGCGGTCCTTGACGGCGTTGAAGAACGCCACGCGCTCGTCTTCCGAACTGGTCAACCGGCGCTTGAGGCGGTCGTCGGCGTTGTCGAACACCCAGCCGTCGACGAAGTGCTCCAGGGTCTCGAAGCCGGGTGGCAACAGGTCGGTGCTCATCGGCGCACCTGCTCGGCGCGGTAGGACGACACGGCCGCATCGACCTCGTGATAGAGGTGACGCAGAAGTACTTCCTGAGCCTGGAAGTGGATGTGGCTCAGCGCGCCGCTGCTGATGCCGCGCTGGCCGGCTTCGATGACCTCGCGGTCCTCGGAGTGGATGTCCAGGGTGGTGCAGGCGGCGTACTCGCGGGCGAACCGCTCACTGGCGTTGAGGTCGTCACCGACCCAGTACAGCCGCACGACACCCCGGGACTTGGTCGCCGAGATCGGGTAGACGACGTGGGAGAAGTGTTGGATGGCCATCCCGAAGATGAAGAAGTTCGGGAACAGCACGAGGTAGTCCATGTTGAATTCCAGCTGCCGGGACAGTGCTCCCTCCAGCTGCTTCATCAAAGCGATGCCTTGTACCTCGGCGGGGGTGAATTCCGGGTTGGTCCAGACCGTTTGGTAGCGGTGCGGACCGGAGAACCCGATGTCGGTGGGGTAGCCGAACGGGTTGTCCGGTCCGGTCGGGCCATTGCCACCACTGCGGGGGTGGATGAACCGCAGGTGATAGTTCTCCTGGAAGTTGTCGAACGTCAGTTTCCAGTTCGCGTCGATCTCGTAGACGTACTCGGTGCACGTCGTTGCCTGCGCGACGGGCAACAGTTCCAGCTTGGCGGCCAGCGGACCGAGGAACTCGCGCAGGCTCTGTTTCGGTTCCGGGTCCAGGTTGATGAAGATCAACCCGGCGCATACGTCGACCGAGATCTTTGGCAGCCCGCACTGGGACTTGTCGATGTAGAAGTTCCCGAAGTCCGGTGCGGACCGCAACCGTCCGTCGGGGGTGAAGTTCCAGCCGTGGTACTGGCAACTGAACGACGAACGTTGTCCACCACGGTCGAGCACCAGTTGGGTGGCGCGGTGCGTGCACACATTGTGGAACGCGCGGATGACGCCGTCCTTGCCTCGGGTGATCAACACCGTGGTGTTGGCGACCTCGAGTTCGCGCACGATGTAGCTGTTGGGCTGGGGCAGTTCGCAGACGTGGCCGATCTCCAGCCACGTCCGTTTGAAGATCGCCGCACGTTCGGCCTCGAAGTACTCCGGCTCGTAGTACGGACCCGTCGGGATCGGGTCGGTGCCCAGGTCGTGCGTGGCCGGGCGGGGTAGGACGGATTCGGTCGTCATGGCATCTCCTCGGGTCGGGTGGATCAGCTGACGCAGTAGCCGCCGTCGACGGTGACGACGGATCCGGTGATGAACGAGCTGTTGTCGGTGCACAGGAAGATCACCGCGTCGGCGACGTCCTCCGGGTTGCCGAGCCGGCCGAGCGGGGTACGTGCCACCTGTTCGGCGATGTAATCGGGAACGAGCTCCGGAGAGGTCATCGGGGTGTCGATGAAGCCCGCGGTGACGGCGTTGACTCGGATTTTGTCGGGACCCCATTTCATCGCGAAGTTGCGCGTCATCGCCAGCACGCCGGACTTGGCCGCGCCATAGGCCGGCACCATTGGCACAGCACGCACGGTCGATAGCGAGGACAGCCCGACGACGCTGGCACCACCGGGGGATGTCGAACCAGCCAGCGCGCCGTGCAGGGCGGTGGTCAGTTCGAACGGCCCGAAAAGGTTGAGGTCCACCGTGGCCCGGAACCCGTCGGGCGTGGACTCGTCCATGCCGCCGGCGAAGATCGCGCCGGCATTGTTCACAAGGATGTCGAGCGTGCTGAATTCTGCCGCCAGACCTTGGATTCCGGTGCGATCGGTGAGCTCGAGCTGGTGGTACGTGATCCCGTCGAGGTCGATACCGTAATCGGTGGCCTGGGGCTTGCGGCCCGTGGTGGTCACGGCGGCACCCGCGTCGCGCAACTTGGTCACGATGGCGTGGCCGATGCCGCTGGTACCGCCGGTGACCAACGCGGTGGCCCCGCTGAAGTCGTAGGTAGCGCGGGCGGTCATGAAAGCTCTCCAATCTGTTTGCGAAGCCAGGCTGATTCCCAGAAGTTCGTGCTTTGTGCCAACAGCGCCTCGTGGGCGGCGCGGACGACCGATCGGGCGCGTGCGTGCGCGGAGTCGGTGTTGAGCACGACCTCGCCGAGGTGAATCGCCGCCAACGGTGCGCCCACGGCGAGGTGCCGTTCGGCGCGGTCACAGATGGCGTCGGCGCCCGCCAGCTCCACCAGGTCCGCGCTGACAGTCTCGGGGCCCACGGGATATAGCTCGGTGGTGGACCGGCGGTGGAACCAGCCGTTGTAGGTCTCCCAGATTGCCCGGACGTTCCAGCTGACCTTGCCGTAGCCCTGTCCGACCTCCAGGTGCGGCGGCAGTGTGATCCGGGCCATCGCGTCGCGCACGTCGTCGCCGGCGTTCATGGCGGTCACGGTCTCGTCGTGCAGGTACTGAACCGCGTCCCGCAGCCGGATCAGCTCGGCGTTGATCTGCGCAGCCCCGTAGATGGGATCGAAGTGGCCGGTGATCAGCACCTCGGGCTGTAGCTGCCGGACCCGCTCATAGGATGCGACGGCGGTCAGCGCGTCGCGGTAGCGGTCGCCGCGCATGGTGACCAGGTTGGGGATGTGCCCGAACACCGGGCCGAACAGGTTGCCGCACAGGCAGATCCGCTCATCGGGCAACCACACCACCAGTGAGTCGGTGGTCTCACCGCCGGGCGTGGCTATCAGTTCGACGCGGCGCCCTCCGACCTCGAGGGCGAGGGTGTCCTCGACGATGGTGTCCGGGTCGGGAACGGCCTGTGCGGGGAGGATCTCGCCGAACCGCTGTTGGATGCCCGCGACGGTGGCGCTGATCTTGTCGACGAAGGCGAACATCGTGTTCCGGGCCCGATGTGCCAGCAATCTTTCGGTGTCATCGCGCCACATCTGCCACTCGGCCTGCGCCACGATGTGGGTACCGGGCTCCCGGAACACGTCGGTGCCTCCGACGTGATCGGCATGCCCCTGCGTATAGATGATGTAGCGCACCGGGCCGTCGTCGACGGCATCGAAGTTGGCCTTGTGCACCGGGGATTCGAAACCCATCCCGGTGTTGACGACGATCCGCCCGTCGGCCGTGGTCAGTAGATAGGCGTTGGTGAGCCCGGGGGACATCCAGACGCCCGGCGCAACCTCCTCGGCCTCGGTTGCCGAGGCGCCCGCAAGCTCTTCCGCACCCGGCCGGCTGCGATAGATCGGCTCGACGTCACCGAGAGGTGCGTCTGGGGCGGTAGTCACCGGCCGTCCTTGCCGGAGGGCTCCGGGCGTACGTCGAACTTGTCGAAGTAGAAGTCGAACCTGCTGCGAATCTCCTCGGGGCTGCGGTCGAAGTGACGTTCCAGGTCGTAGGCGATGCGGCCGTGCTTTCCGCGCGGATTGCCGGACAGGTAACCGTTGAACGCGTTTCGGGTCTCAGGGGTCAGATCCACCCCGCCGCGCTGGTACAGCTGTTCAAGGAATGGGATTTCATTGCCGTTGAGGTGGTGGAATGAGATGTCGATGCTGCGCTCGGCCGGGACCAGGTCCCGGTCTCGCACACAGGCACCGAGGAGTCGTTCCACCCGGTCGACCCAGTAGTTGACGATCCAATCGGTGTCGACCTTCTCCCTGCGGATCCGGTCACCGTAGGCCATCAGCGTGACGGTGGACTGGATGACGGCGACCGGATCTCGGTGAGTGAAGGCGAATGTCGCGTCCGGGAAGACCTCCAACAGGGCCGGGATCTGCTCACAGTGCTGGGGCGCTTTGAGCACCCAGGTCTGCGGCCCGCGCAGGAAGGTCAGTGCCTTCAGTACGTTCTTCAGGTAGCCGTAGTGCTTCACCTGGTCGAGGCCCAGGTAGTAATCCCGCCACTGCGGCACCTGGGCGTACCACTCCACGATGTAGTTGGAGAAGTCCAGATCGAGCTCGATCTCTTCCTCGATGGCTTCCGGGTACCGGTCGTGCACGGCCAGCGCGAACGGCATGAACTCCTTGACGAAACCGTACTCGTCGGCTGTGCGCTGGTACCGCGGATCGATACCGTTGGGGCCGGCCGCCTCGCCGCGGATGGGGAACGGTTCACGGCTCTCCCAGTAGGGAAGTGCCCGGCGCCGGCTGTCGGCCGCGATCAGGTTCACGAAATGGGTCGTGCCCGAACGTGGCATTCCGATCACGATGAAGGGCTTCTCGATCTCGATGTCCTCGATCTCGGGGTAGCGCCGCATCAGATCGGTGAACAGCACCCGGCTGCGAAGAAGACGCACCGACCGCTCCCGCAGCGTCATTCGCGAGAGCGGATTCAGATTATCGGCGTCAATGGCTGCGAAATGAACCCCCAACCGCTCACGGAACTCGCCATCGAGGCCTTCGCCGTCGAAATCGGTGATGCCGGAGGTCTGCACCGCCTCGTCGAGAACCTTGTCGATGTCGAAGTCGACATCCTGATGCCGGGTGGCTTCCAGTACCTGACTCTGGAGATCGGTCAGCTGCGGGTCACGCAGGTCATCGACGGTGATGATGTCTGGCATTTCGTCTCTTTCATCTTGAGTCACAGGGGTGTTCGTAAGTAATCAATTGATTGATTTTGTCGAATCTAAGACGCGGCCTGGGTGCGAGTCAAGGAAATACGAGAACTACGTCACACTCTTGACGGAGAGTGGCCGGCGTCATACCGTCATCGAATCAATCATCTGTTTGATTTTGCTTTCGTGGCGGAAGTGCGGTGAGGATTTGGAGACGGGGCTGAGCGGCCGTACCGCGGTGGTGACCGGCGCCAATGCCAATATCGGACGTGGGGTAGCGCTGGCTCTCGCCGCCGAGGGTGCGAAGGTGGTGGTGGTCGGCAGGGATCGTGTCCAGGGCGAACGGGTCTGCAATCGGCTGCTCGATGCCGGTGCGCCGGAGGTCTTGTGGCAAGGCTGTGACGTGACCGATCGTGAGGCGGTCGGCTTGATGGCCGAAGCGGTGCGTGACCGTTTCGGTACGGTCGATGTGCTGGTGAACGGGGTTGGCGGCAACGTCGGGATGGACGCGTTCGCCGACTCCGATTCCGCGAGCTGGCGTGAAGACATCGACCTGACGTTTGTCAGCACGCTCAACTGCACGCACGCATTCCTGCCCACGATGATCAGCCGAGGCCGAGGGCGGATCATCAATATCGGGTCGACGTCCGGGATCGTGGGAGACCCGCTTCTGGCGGTGTACTCCGCGATGAAGGGTGCCGTTCACGCGTTCACCAGAGTCCTTGCCAAGGAGGTGGGCGTGCATGGAATCACCGTCAATGCGGTCGCCCCGTACTCGACATTCCCGGACGGCGAGGACGCCATCTCCACCGGCAGCCGGTGGCACCCCACCGGGATATTCGCGCGATTGATGGAGGATCGCGCCGAGGAACTCGCCTCCATCGGTCGTCGGACTCTGTTGGAACGCCAATTCGCCCATCCCCGAGAGGTCGGCGCCGCGGTGGTGTATCTGGCCTCCGAGGCTGCCGCCTTCGTCACCGGGCAGGTGCTCTCCGTGGACGGTGGTACCCAGATTGCGTAAAGCACGAGAACTTAGATCGGAGCTCGGATGCCAGAATCCCCACTGACCGGAGCGATTCGTCAGATCGGCTATGTCGTCGACGACCTCGACACCGCCATTGCCGGATGGCTGGAGTTGGGGGTGGGGCCGTGGTTCGTTCTGCGGCGGATTCCACAACGCGCCGACTATCGCGGCGAACCGTGCGAGGTGGAGATCTCCATCGCGCTGGCCAACAGCGGCGACCTGCAACTCGAAGTCATCCAGCAACACGGTGACACGCCGAGCATCTACACCGAGTTCCTCGACCGACGTGGCGCGGGGTTTCACCAATTGGCTTACTGGCCTGTTGATTTCGGCGAGACGCTGAGGAAAGTGAAACACGCCGGGTGGCCCGTGGTGTGGGCGAATGCGGAGGAGGGGGGTGTGCGGTACGCCTACGTGGAGCCGCCGGCACCCGTCGCCACCATCATCGAACTGATGGAGTTCGACGAGGTCACCGAGGGGCTGTCGACCTTCGTCGCCGCGGCCGCGCAGAACTGGGACGGCAGCGACCCGATCCGCGCCATGAACTGACTGCGGCCGGACGCTTGACGTGACATGAAGCGGCGCATAAGTTCGAAACAATCAATCAATTGATTAATTCCTAGCCAATCGGCTCCGAGGGGAGTGAATCGACCCGATGACGACGATCGAAACGAATCTGGACCGGGCAACGCTGGTGGGTTTGTACCGCACCGCCGCCCGCATCCTGGCGTTCGACGAGACCTACCGCGCACAGATGATGAGCGGCAAGTTCGCCGGCATGTACTACTCCCCGCGGGGACAGGAGTTTGCCGCGGCGTCCGTGGCGGCGCACCTGCGGCCCACCGACTACGTGGTGACCACCTATCGCGGTCTGCACGACCAGATCGCCAAGGGCATACCGCTGCGGGACCTCTGGGCGGAGTACCTGGGACGCGCGGCCGGAACGTGTCGCGGCAAGGGCGGACCCATGCACGTCACCTCGCCCGAGCATGGGTTGATGGTCACCACCGGGGTGGTCGGTTCGGGCCTGCCCATCGCCAACGGATTGGCGCTGGCCGCCAAGATGCGCGGCACCGATCAGGTTGCGGTCGTCAACTTCGGTGACGGCGCCAGCAATATCGGCGCATTCCACGAAGCGCTGAACCTCGCCTCGCTGTGGAAGCTGCCGGTGATCTTCGTCTGCCAGAACAACAAGTGGGCCGAGTACACCCCGCTGGGCGGGGGCACCACGGTGGCCAACATCGCCGATCGCGCCGTGGCGTACTCCATGGCGGGCATCACGGCAAACGGCAACGATCCCGTCGAGCTGTACCGGGTCGCCGGTGAAGCGATCAGCCGGGCCAGAACCGGTGGTGGTCCCACCCTGCTGGAGGCGGTCACGTACCGGTTCTGCGGTCACTACTTCGGCGATCAGAGTGAGTACATCCCCGCCGAGGAGCTCGCCGCGGCGAATGCCGCCGACCCGATCCCGATGTACCGGCAGCGCCTCGTCGATGAGTTCGGCGTAGCCCCAGCGGACCTGGACGAGATCGACCGGGAGGCCAAGGCGGAGGTCGATGATGCCGCCGAGTGGGCGTTCGAGCAGCCGCTGCCCGACCCGTCCGAACTGACCACAGATGTCTACGCCGAGGAGACCGCTCGATGAGCACCGCAACCGCATCCCGCACCATGATGATGCTCGATGCGATCCGGGACGCCCTCGACGTTGCACTGGGCCTGGACCCGGAGGTCTTCCAGCTCGGCGAGGACATCCAGGACCCCAAGGGCGGCGGGTTCGGTGTGCACAAGGGCCTGGAGACCAAGTATGGCTCCGAGCGGATACGCTGCACCCCGATCAGTGAGCAGGCCATCATGGGCGCGGCCATCGGCGCGGCGATGGCCGGCATGCGCCCGGTCGCCGAAATCATGCTGATGAACTTCATCTCGGTGGCGGCCGACCAGTTGTTCAACCACGCGGCAAAGCTGCGCTACATGTCCGGCGGGGCCACCCCGATCCCGCTGACCGTGCGTACCACTACCGGTGCCGGAGCCGGATTCGGCGCCCAGCATTCCGAGATGCTGGAAGCCACCCTGGTGCACACCCCCGGGCTGAAAGTGGCGGTACCCTCCACCGCGGCGGACGCCAAGGGTCTGCTGCTGTCCGCGATCTTCGATGACGACCCGGTGGTGTTCGTCGAGATGAGCAGCCTCTATTTCGCCGTTCGTGACGACGTTCCCGAAGGTGACTACCGGGTGCCGCTCGGCAAGGCCCGCATCGCCCGGCAAGGTAGCGACCTGACGTTGATCACCTACGGCCGTCAGGTGCTGGACTGCGTCGCGGTTGCCGAAAAGCTGGCCGGCGAGGGCTATTCCATCGAGGTCATCGATCTGCGGTCGTTGCAGCCACTCGACACGGCCACCATCTTCGGGTCGGTGTCCAAGACCCACCGGGCGGTGGTGGTGCACGAGGCGGTCACCCGTGGTGGATTCGGAGCCGAGTTGAGCGCACAGATCCACAGTGAACTGTTCAACGAGTTGGCTGCACCGGTGGGCAGGGTTGGTGGGGCCAACACCCCGGTGCCCTATGCATCGTCACTGGAGCAGAACTTCCTCCCGGGCAACCGTATCGAGCACGCCGTGCGGGCGTTGCTGGGCTGACAGCAAAGGATTCACGCAATGGCACATGAAGTTCGTATCCCCAAGCTGGGCGTCGCCGTCGAAGAGGCCCAGATCACCGAATGGCAATGCAGTAACGGCGATGATGTGGAAGCAGGGCAGGTCATCTACGTGCTGGCTACCGATAAGACCGAGGTCGAGATCGAGAGTCCCGCAGCGGGTGTGATCACCATCATTGGGGAGGTCGAGATCGACTATCCCGTCGGCACCATCGTCGCAACGATCGACTGACGTCTCGAAAGGCCCAGCATGACAGCTCAGCTCACACCCGAAGAAGCTCAAGTCCCGGCCGAGCATGCCGAACCGTACAAGCCCCGGCACACCGTGGACACCAGCCACGTGCCCTACCGGGTCGCCGATGGCGTGCACCTGCCGGTACAGCGTTACTACGACCAGGATTTCGCCGATCTCGAGTACGAGAAGATGTGGTTGCACACCTGGCAGTGGGCATGCCGCGAAGAAGACATCCCCGAACCGGGGGACTTCATCGAATACTCCATCGTCGACAAGACCGTCGTCATCGTGCGCCAGCCCGACCGCAGTATCAAGGTGCTCAACAACGTGTGCCCACACCGAGCCACCCAGCTCGTCGAGCCCGCCGACGCCGGAACATTCGGCGGCAACCAGATCGTCTGTCCCTTTCACGGCTGGCGGTTCAACACCGACGGCACACAGTCCTACATCTACTGCAGGAAGGGATTCGTCGCCGGGTCCATCGATCCGGACACAATGAAGCTCGGGGAGGTGCGCTCGGCCGTCAAGTACGGTTTCGTGTGGATCAACTTCGACGACGATGCGCCAACCCTCGATGAGTTCTTCGGTGATTACGACAAGCATCTGGCACCGATGGCAATGGACCGGATGCGGGTGCGCTGGTGGAAGTACTCGGTCGTGCCCGGCAACTGGAAGGTGGCCACCGAGGCATTCCTGGAGGCCTACCACGTCATGCAGGCCCATCCTGAACTCGCGATGGGCGCCACCGACGACGACTACAACGCCGACGGCGTGCCGTACTACCACCATGGAATGGGGCATGTGGACACCGCGACCCCGTTCGACCCCGAGCATCCGGAGAACTACACGCTGCCACCGACGCTGGTCGCTGGGATGGAGCCAGGTCGGTTCTTCATCGACCAGAATCAGGTGCTCTTCGAAGGCACCGACGGTTTCGCCACGGCACGCGACGAATACATTGCCGACCGGATCCGTGACCTGCCAGATGACCAGGTGCTGTTCAAGTTTTTCGAGGAACTCTACAGATACGCGGAAGAGGCCGACATCCCGCTTCCACCACTGGATCCCAACGCGTCAACCTACGGATTCGTGTTCCCCAACTTCGTCTTCCTCGGCCTGACGGGCAATCTGTTGTTCTACCGGTTCCGCCCGAACGGACATGACCCGGACTCGGCGATCTTTGAAGCACTGGCGATGCAGATCCCGAGGCGTTGCGATATGGACAATGCCGCACCGCGTCGGGAAGGACCACTGGAACCGGAGGACTGGCCGTTCGTGCTGCAACAGGACATGGGCAACATCTACCGGCAGCAGGCGGGATACCGCTCGGGTGCGATCAAGCACTCGACCCTGTCGCCCAAGTACGAACCGATGATCTTCTCGCTGCACACCGAGATCGACCGCTACATTGCCACCTATTGACCCAGCATCGGTGACAATGCGGGTCGAGCCCGCCGGCATCGAGATCACCGTCCGCGAGGGCGAGAGTCTGATGCAGGCGGCCTGGCGGGAGGGCTACGAGTGGCCCACCCTCTGCTATGCGATGGGTCGCTGCACCGCGTGCCGGTGTGAGGTGCTCGACGGCCTGCACGTGCTCTCTGAGCGCACCGATGCCGAGGTCGCGCTGCTGGGCGACCTCAACCGCCGGGTCCGGCGGGCCAACCCCCGGCGCGTGCGGTTGGCTTGTCAGGTCAGCGCGACCGGTGATGTCACCGTGCGTAAACCCGGGGTGAAGAAGCGAACCGAGGAGAGGGCCGCAAACGCCAATGACACAACATGATTTCGACGTGATCGTGGTCGGCTTCGGTGCCGCCGGCGCGTGTGCCGCCATCGCCGCCGCCGAGGGCGGTGCGCGGGTGCTGGTGGTGGACCGTGCGCTGGGCGGGGGAGCGTCGGCCTTGTCCGGTGGCGTGGTGTATGCCGGCGGCGGCACGCCGTACCAGCAGGCGGCCGGTTACGACGACGATCCGGACAACATGTTCGCCTACCTCCGACAGGAAGTTCAGGGCATCGTCGACGATGCGACGCTGCGCCGGTTCTGCGACGAGAGCGTGGACCAACTGGCCTGGCTCGAGAAGCACGGGGCCGCCTTCGAAGCATCCCTGTGCCCGTACAAGACGTCCTATCCGACCAAGCACTACCTCTACTTCTCCGGCAACGAGAAAGCCCTCCCGTACCGGCTGCACGCAAAGCCCGCACCGCGTGGGCACCGGCAGATCGCGAGCGGAACCAAATCCGGACGAGATCTATGGCGCGCCCTGCGTGATTCCGCGCTGCGGCTGGGGGTTACCTTCCTGCCCCGCACCACGGTCGACGAGCTCGTCATCGTCGACGGCCGCATTCAGGGAATCCGTTGCCGTACCTGGACTTCCGGTGGTCGACTGGCGAAGCGGGTGCACAGCGCCGGCACCGCCTTCGGTGCGAAGATGATGAACTGGATGCCGCCTGCCGGTGCCCCCATCATGGGTCTGGCCGACCGCATCTGGGCACGGCACGCACAGCCACGTACCTTCCTGGCGGCGAATGTCGTGCTGGCCGCGGGCGGGTTCGCGTTCAATGAGGACATGCTGCGCCAGTTCGCTCCCGCCTATCAGCAGATGCGTCCGCTGGGGACCCGTGCCGATGACGGTGCCGGGATCCGGCTCGGCGAGTCCGCCGGCGGGGTCGCCGATCACCTGGAGCGGGTGACCGCCTGGCGCCTGCTCACGCCGCCGTCCGCCCTGGTGGAGGGAATCGCGGTGGGTGTCAGCGGTGAGCGGATCGCTGCCGAGGATCTGTACGGGGCTACCCACTGCCACATCATGGTGAACGAGTTCGGCGGCAAGGGCTATCTGATCGCCGACTCCGATATCTGGACCCGCGCCCGCGGTCAGGGTATGGCGCAGGCCGAGTCGATACTGCGTCTGCAGATCGGGTCGATCTTCACCATCGGCCACCGCAAGGCGGCGACACTGCCCGAGCTCGCCCGCAAACTGGGTATTTCCGCCTCCGGGCTGGCCGCCACCGTCGACGCCTACAACGCTTCGATCGCTGGCGGAACCGACGATCCGGCCGGCAAGGCTTCCGACCTCTGCGCGCCCATAGCGCGGGCCCCGTTCTACGGCATCGATATCTCCATGCGGCCGTCGCTGACCTATCCGGTACCGGGGTTCACCCTCGGCGGCCTCAAGGTCGACGGTGAGTCCGGCCATGTGCTTGACGACCGCGGACAGTGCATCCCCGGTCTCTACGCGGCCGGTCGCACGGCCGTGGGAATCTGCTCGAACAGCTACGTCAGCGGCCTGGCGCTCGCGGACTGCGTGTTCTCCGGACGTCGGGCTGGGGAGCACGCCGCCCCGACAACCAGGTCGTCCCATACCGGCGACGCCGTGAGAAACTCGGGATAGCACCTCCGACCGAAGGGATACCCGTGGCCACCAATCCATCGCTGCTTGGCCGGCCCGTCGGGGCCAATAGCGAGGAAACGCGGCGACGCATCATCGACGCCACCATGCGCTGCGTCGCCGAAGTGGGTTACGAGCGGGCCACGATCCGCGAGATCGCCCGCAAGGCGGAGATGACCAGCGGCAGTCTGTATCACTACTTCCCCAACAAGACCGAGCTGATCAAGGCCACCGTCGACGAGTGGGCAGAGTTGACCATCCCGCGGATCGCCGCGTCGGCTCAACGCGGTGAGGACTTCCGGGACCGACTGGTCGCGGTGTTCGACGAATGCGATCAGTTGATGCAGGAATATCCACTCATCGCCATGTTCGACCGAGCCATCCGGGTCGGCACCGCCCGGCAGCTCGCCGAGAGCCGGGAAACCCTGTTCTCCTCGCTGCGCGAGGTGACCCTCGACATCCTGAGGCAGGCCAAGCGGGAGGGCGCACTCCCGCGGGGAGCCCAGCTGGAAAGCGTGGCGAACTCGATCTACCTGGTACTGCAGGGCATGACCGACTACGCGGCGACTGCGGATCCCGAGGAGTACCACGCCACCGTCAAGGCACTCAAACGACTGGTGAGCGGCACCCTCTTCAAATAGGGCTCACATCATGTCGTGTGCGCGGTAAAACGCGACAGCATCCCGGATCGAATCTTCGATGGGGGCCGGTTTCCAGCCGAGCTCGCGTTCGGCCTTACCGTGATCGAGCGCAGACATCTTGTCCACCATGTTGAATGCCCTTCGGGCGAACTTGATCTCACGTCCCGTCAGGTCACCGGCGAGCTGGGCGACCGACGACAGCGCCAGCAGCACCCGTCGCGGTATCGGCAGCCACGGCGGGCGCACGCCGCCGGCTTCGGCCGCAAGCGTATGCAGTTCGCGGGTAGTCAGGAATCTGTCGGAGATGATGTAACGCTCACCGACCCGTCCCTTCTCCGAGGCCAGGATCATCGCTTCGGCGGCGTCCTCGATGCCCACCACCTCCTGACCGATGCCCCGGAAGTAGAAGGGCGCCTTGCCGGCTGCGATCATCGCGATGAGCCCGCCGTGCGGGGTGGGCTGCCAGTCACGCGGACCGTACGTGTTCGAGATGCACAGCGCGACGGCGGGCAGACCCTTCTCATTGGCGTACTGCAGGACCAGGTTTTCGGCATCCACGCGGCACTGGGTATACGCGCCACCGTCGGCGTACCAGTTACACGGCTGATCCTCGGTGACCGGCGTGCCATCGGTGCTGACTGCCAGGGTCGCGATGGTGGACATGAACACGAAGCGTCGGAGCTCGGTATCCACCGCGGCATCGAGGACGTGGCGCAGCCCCTCGACGTTCGTGCGGATCAGCGGCGCAGGATCGCGCAGCCAGGCCCGGGCATCGACGACGCAGTAATACACCACGTCGCAGTCTGCCATCGCAACCTGTAACGCCTCGTCGTCGAAGACGTCCCCGTAACAACGCTCGACCTCAAGGTCATCGATTGCTCTAGTGGAACTGGTCTTCCGCAGCATCACCCGAACGTCGTCGCCGCGTTCCACCAGCTTGCGGATGACGTTCGACCCGACGAACCCGCTGCCGCCGATCACCAACTTCTTGGGCATCGAATCGGGGCTCAGTTCTCGACGGGTTGCAGCGGATTGGTGAACCAGGCGTTCTCTTCTCGTAGCGCTCGGCTACGCCAGCCTGCCGGTGTCCGCACCACGGAGTGGTGGTAGTAACCGCCGCAGAAGCTCAGTTCAGACATGCCCGGTAACTGCATCGGGTTGTAGAACATGGCGCGTACCTCGGCGGTGTCACCGGCGATGTCGATCTCGACATTGCTGATGAAGTGCTGCATCATCTGCATCGCGCCCAGGGCCGCTTCCAGCCACGCCGACACCTCATCTCGGGTACCGGCGATGGCTCCGGCCGACGAATAGTCCACGGTGGCGTCCTCGGTGAACAGTGAGCGCCACAGGTCCCAGTCCCGGGTGTCCACCGCGCGGGCATACTTGGCCAGCAGGCCTTGGATTTCGAGCCGGTCGCTGATCTCTTGAATGTCCATCGGTTACCTCTCAGCTATCGGTTGGTGGTGTCGAACTGGGGTTTTACACTTTCTTGGCCGACGAACTGTTCTACGCCCCAGCCCTTCTCGTACGTTGTCACGGCGGAGGCTTCGAACGACATGGTGCTGTATCGCCAGCCCTGTGGCGTGCGTCGGTACTCGGTGCGGTATCGGCCGAAGGTCCAGAAGGCCTGTCCTTCAGCGGTCGTGGTGCTGATGATGGCGTGGAACTGGCCCCGAGCCTGGTCCCCGGTGACCTCGATCAAAGGATTCATCACATGGTGGACGATGAACGGGATCACCTGGAACTGGCGGAACAACTCCACGATGGCCTCCCGGCCCTCGACACGTACCGAGCCCAGCGGCCCCTCCCAGACGCCGTTTTCGGTGAACATCTCCGCGACCTTCTGAGGATCGTGGTGGGTCGGGCCGGCCCACCCGCCGTCGTTGCAGTTGATGTAGCGGTACTGCAGGTCGGTGATGGCTTGTCGGTCCTCGATCAGTTGAACGCGTTGTTCCAACGAGTGCGCCATCGATCCTCCGTTGTCTAATCAATCGCTTGATTGATTTGTATGATGCGTGCCACACTGCCGAGGTGTCAAGGAGCGAAATTCCCAGAACGCCTGCCGCCAATCCGACCCTGACGACCCGCGCCATTCCGGCCGAACTGGCCCAGACCTATCAGGCCAATGGGTGGTGGACCGACGAAACGATCGGCGACATGCTCGCCAACGGGCTGCGACAAGCGCCCGACGCCGAGTTCCGGGTGCACTCGGACGTTCGGCCATGGTCGGGGACCTTCGCCGACGTGGAACGGATCGGGCGCCGGCTCGCGCAGGGCCTGCGGGACCGTGGCGTCGGCCCCGGCGACGTGGTCGCATTCCAGTTGCCCAACTGGATGGAAGCCGCAGCGACCTTCTGGGCCGCATCATTTCTCGGCGCGGTGGTGGTCCCCGTTGTGCATTTTTACGGCGCCAAGGAGATCCGCCATATCATTGCGACAGCGAAACCCAAGGTGTTCATCACTTTCCAGGAATTCGGCCGGACCCGCTACCAAGAGGATCTCTACGATGACGTTCCCATTGTCGGCGTGGTGGGCCGTGATTTCGAAGATCTGCTCGCCGCGGCACCGTTTGCCGAGGAACCTGCGATCGCTGCGTCTGATCCCGCGGTCATCGCCTTCACTTCGGGCACCACACGCAATGCGAAGGGTGTCGTCCACAGTCACCAGACACTCGGGTTCGAGACACGGCAGCTGGGCGATGCGTACCCGCCGGGGCTGGAACGTCAGCTCACCGCGGCTCCGGTCGGTCATTTCATCGGGATGCTGAACGCGTTCCTGATCCCCGTGGTCAAGGGCACTCCGATCTACCTCACCGATGGCTGGAACCCTGCCCAGACGCTCTCATTGATGCTCTCCGACGGTCTGACCTTCGGCGGTGGCGCGCCTTATTTCGTGATCAGCCTGCTTGATCACCCCGATTTCACTCCCGCGCATCTGGACTACATGCGGTATGCCGGTATGGGCGGCTCGTCGGTGCCGGCCGCGACGGCGCGGCGGCTGCACGATCAGGGAGTCAACGTGTGGCGGTCCTACGGTAGTACCGAGCATCCCTCTGTCGTCAGCACGCATTACACCGCACCCGCCGAGAAACGGATGTACACCGACGGAAAGCCGTTGCCGGGGGCGGAGATCCGGTTGTCCGCTGACGGCGAGATTCTCAGCCGGGGACCCGACCTCTGCTTGGGATACCTGGATCAGGACCTGACGGCCGCTGCTTTCGACGCCGAGGGCTGGTACCACTCCGGAGACATCGGCGTGTTGGACGACGACGGCTACCTGAGCATCGTGGACCGCAAGTCCGACATCATCATCCGCGGAGGCGAGAACATCAGTGCCATGGAGGTGGAGGAGGTGCTGCAGACCCTGCCGGGAGTGGCCGAGGCGGTGGCCGTCGCGGCGCCGGACGAGCGCTTCGGTGAACGCACCGCCGCGGTGCTGCGGATGAAGCCGGATGCTTCGTTACCGAGCATGGATGATCTTCGCGCGCACTTCGCGCGCTCCGGGTTGGCCAAGCAGAAGTGGCCCGAGGAGATCCACCAGGTCGAGGAGTTCCCCCGTACGCCCAGTTCGAAGATCCAGAAGGCCCTGATACGCAAGATGGTCGCGGACTCGCGGGCGGTCTAGACGCTTTCCTGGGCGATTTGGTGCATCACCGGGGACCGGGCCTGTACAGTCGTACAGCAGATGCCCGGTCGACGATGACGAAGCGAGCTGCCCATGGCCAAACGGATGATCTTCACCCTGTTGCTGATGGATGCCATCGGGCACAACTTCCACGGCGGCTGGCGCCATCCAAACGCCCGCAACCGCGAATTCAAGGGATTCGACCTGTGGGTCGATCTGGCGAAGAAGGCGGAACAGGCCAAGGTCGATGCGTTTTTCTTCACCGACGTGATGGGCGTGCAGGGGCAGTACAACGGATCCAGCGACATCGTCTTCGAGATGGCGATGAACGTGCCGATCGGCGACTGCACGATGGTGATCCCGGCGATGGCCCAACAGACCGACAACCTCGGCTTCCTGTACACCAGCTCGGTGATCTCGCACCACCCCTTCGTCTTCGCCCGCGCGGTCAGCACGCTCGACAGCCTCAGCAAAGGCCGGATCGGGTGGAATATCGTCACCTCGGCCAATGAGCGCGCATTCCGCAATCTCGGTCTGCCCGGCAATCTTTCGCATGACGAGCGCTACGCCTGGGCGCAGGAGTATGTCGACGTCACCTACAAGCTGTGGGAGGGGTCCTGGGACGTCGACGCCATCGTCGACGACGCCGAGCGGGGTGTCTATACGGACCCGGCGAAGGTGCACGACATCAACCACGCCGGCACCCGCTATCAGGTCGAAGGCTTCAACCTGATGGAGCCCTCACCGCAACGCACCCCGGTGCTGGCCCAAGCCGGTGGTTCCCCGGCCGGCCTCGACTTCGCGAGTCGGCATGCGGAATTGATGTTTCTGTCCGCCTTCTCGCTGGAGACGATCACCCAGCAGGTGAACAGCGTGCGGGAGTTGGCGCGCGCAGCCGGCCGTCGGGACGGCGACATCCTGTTCCTGCAGGGCATGATGTTCGTCATCGGCTCCACCGATGAAGAGGCCTACCGCAAATGGGGTGAGCTGGAGGCCTGGCGCAGCCCGGAGGCCCAGACCGCGTACTTCTCCAGCCTCAGCGGCACCGACCTCGGCCGCTACGATCCGGCGACCCCGTTGGAGGACATCCTCGACGAGATCCCCGGAATCCAGGGGGCTTTCCTGGCGGTCATCAACGCCTGGCCCGAGGGCATCAAGCCGACGGTGAAGGACTTCCTGACTTCGCTGTCGCTTCCGCAGATGGTGGTCGGCTCACCGGACACGATCGCCGATCGCCTGACCGAGTACCAAGGTGCGGGAGTGGACGGCGTCCAGGTGATGAATGCGCTGCTGCCGGACAGCTACGAGGAATTTTTCGAGCATCTGGTGCCGGTGCTGCAGGACAAGGGTCTGATGCAAAGGGAGTATCGGCCGGGAACCCTGCGGGAGAAGCTGTTCGACACCGCGACACCGGACATCAGCGAGCGTCATCCCGCCCGCGGATACCGCGGCAGGTTCGCTTAGCCGTCGGCCTTCTTGGTGCGGCGCCGGGACGCCGACGATTTGCTTGCAGTGGTCCGCGGCTCGACCGTATCGAGGTAGTCCTCGAAGACCTTGGTCAGTTCGGCGTGCGCGGTCTGCACGCCGATACCCTTCTCCAGGTTGAGGAACTTGGGCAGGCTGGAGATCAACAACTGCAACGCCGGTAGGGACAGATCGCCGACCGGGCGCGCGTCTTTCCCGAATTTTGCTGTCAACGCGTCCAATTGGGCCTTGCGGGCGCTCTCGGTCACCGCGGCGATCTCGGCCCGAATCGACTTGCGGTGGTTACCGAGCGCCATGAACTCGGTCATCAGCACGCCGGTCGCCTCATCCCAGTTGTATTCCCACAATGCCCGCAGCGGATCGTCGGTGCGCTTTTCCAGGATCTTGTTCAGGAAAGCCAGGTTCCGCTGCGAGTAGCGCGAGATCGCGGCGATGAAGATGTCGTCGAGGGCCGGGAAGTAGTACTGTACGAGGCTCGGGGTGACACCGGCTTTGGATGCCAGCGCGCGGTAAGTGACGCTGGCATAGCCCTCTTCGATCATCATCGTTTCGACGCAGTCGAGTAGCGTGTCGCGCGTCTTCGACGTCTCGGCGCCGACGCGTCGGCTGGATGCTGCCATCCCGTCATTCTGGCATCCGATCGCCGGGAGTGACCGCACTACGCCTCGCTAGGTGTGCTGCGGGCTCTGCGCCTTCTTGTACATCGACTTGAGTAGTAGGTCGCGGAATGTGCGGTTGTCCAGTGCCTTCAGGCCCGCACTCGCGATTGCGGGATTCCCGGCGAGTTTGTTGAAGAATCGGCCACGCCGGTATTCGCGACCCCAGGCTGCCCGCATCCGCTGTTCGTAGTTGGTGAAGTCGTCGGGACCGCCGTTGACGAGCGCGGCGACCGCGCATTCACCGGCCGTCAGTCCCGATTCCAGCGCCTTGGAGATCCCGGCACCGGACACCGGCTTGCCGGCGCCCAGTGCGTCCCCCGCGAACAGCACCCCCGGCCGCCACGGCGGCCAGGCCGTGAAGCCCATCGGTAGCCGCCACGCCCGAACGCTCTTGTTCTTCTTCAGCTCCTCGATCGGCGGGACTTCCCATTCGGCGGGCAGGGTCCGCAGAAAGTCACCCAGGAACTGGGTGGCGTTGATGGACTGCCAATTCTTGTAGCTGTTCACATAACCCAGCCCGATGTTGAAGCGGCTGCCGCCCATCGGGAACACCCAGCCGTACCCGGGCAGCTGATCGCCTTGGAACAGCAACTTCAGATAGATGTCGAGGCTGTCGTTGTCGGGACGGTTGAGGTTCATCTCGGAACGGATGGCGATGGCCGAGTAGCCGTTGTACTGCGAGTCGAGTTTGAGGGCGCGTTTGATGGGGGAGTACGCGCCGTCGGCGGCGATCACCGCATCGCCGAGCACCTTTTCCCCACTCTTGAGCACCACGCCCACGACCCGGCCGCGTGCGTCGAGCTCCGGACCGGCGACCTCGGCGCCCTGGTAGACCTCGGCGCCGGCCGATTCGGCGTGCTTGAGCAGCACGGTGTCCAGATGGGTGCGGCTGACGGTGTGGCCGTGATCGGGCATCCCCGGGCGACGCGGGAAGGTCAGCTCCCACTCGCTGGGGCTGAAGACCGTCACCCGGTTCACCCGGTGGTAGGTGGCCACCTCGTCGGCCAGGCCCATCTTCTGCAGATAACTCACCGCGCGGGCGGTGAGTCCGTCACCACACGGCTTGTCGCGCGGGAACTCGGCCTTGTCCAGCACCGCGACCCGCGCACCGCTCTGGGCGGCCTGCCAGGCCGCGGCCGACCCCGACGGCCCACCACCCGCGATCACGACGTCGTATCGACCGGTCATGGTCTCGCCCCCTGAGAATTTTCGGACGTTTCGATGCTACAGAAAGCAACCTGGGCACCGCCGATCATGAAATCTCTGCTGGGCCACTGCCGGCGCCGCGCAGTGCGCTGTGCCACGCCGGGCCCGTGCGGTCTGACCAGGCCAGTGTCGCCCGGTACAGTGGCTGGGTGCGCAGACCATCTATTCCGCTGCCGGGCCAGCCCGGCGTGAAGGTCGATGCGCGCAGCGAACGTTGGCGCGAGCACCGCAAGAAGGTCCGCGCGGAGATCGTCGAGGCGGCTTTCCGGGCCATCGACCGGCTGGGCCCCAATGTGAGTGTGCGCGAGATCGCCGAGGAGGCGGGCACCGCCAAGCCGAAGATCTACCGGCACTTCACCGACAAGTCCGACATGTTCGCCCAGATCGGCGAGCGTATGCGAGACATGTTGTGGGCGGCTGTCATTCCGTCGATCGACATCGAGTCCGACTCCGCCCGCCAGGTCATCGGCCGGGCCGTCGAGCACTACGTCGAGCTGGTGGACCAACACCCCAATGTGGTGCGGTTCCTGCTGCAGGGGCGGTTCGCCGATCAGTCGGCGGCGGCGATGACCACCGTCAACCGGGGCCGCGACATCACCCTGGCGATCGCCGAGATGGTCAGCGGGGAGCTCAAGGAGATGGAGCTCGACCCCGCGGTCTTCGAGTTAGCGGCGTTCGCGTTGTTCGGCACCGCGGCCTCGGCCACCGACTGGTGGCTCGGCGGCAACGACGACACCCCGCGCCGGATGCCCGCCGAGGAGTTCGTCGCGCATATGACGACGATCATGATGGGTGCGGTGAACGGCACGGCCGAGCTGGTGGGTGTACAGATCGACCCCGATCAGCCCATTCACAATGCGGTCCGGCGTCAGGAATCCGTGCAGCAACCCGGCGCCTGAGGCGATCCGGAACTCCGGCCCCACCTGGGGCGTTGACACGTGTTATCGGGTACCGGGACACTGAGAAGTATCCGGTACCGGCGTTCCCAGGAAAGGCTCTGACGCTGTGTCTACTGACGCTGTCTCGACCCGCGCACTGATCATCGGATCCGGTTTCTCCGGACTCGGGATGGGCATCGCGCTCAAGAAACAAGGTGTGGACTTCCTGATCCTGGAGAAGGCCGACGAGATCGGCGGCACCTGGCGGGACAACACCTACCCCGGGTGCGCCTGCGACATCCCGTCGCACATGTACTCGTTCTCCTTCGAACCCAAGGCCGACTGGACCCACATGTGGTCCTTCCAGCCCGAGATCTTCGACTACCTCAAGGGCGTCGCCGACAAGCACGGCCTGCGTCGCCACATCCGGTTCGGCGCCCATGTCGACCGCGCGCACTGGGACGAGGCGGAGTCCCGCTGGCACGTCTTCGACGCCACCGGGCAGGAGTACGTCGCGCAGTTCCTGATCTCCGGGGCCGGCGGACTGCACATCCCGTCCATCCCCGAGATTCCTGGGCGAGACCAATTCGGTGGTGTGGCTTTCCATTCCGCGCAGTGGAACCACGAGGTGGATATCCGCGGCAAGCGGGTCGCGGTGATCGGCACCGGTGCCAGCGCCATCCAGATCGTGCCCGCCATCGTCGACGACGTCGCCGAACTGCAGCTCTACCAACGCACCCCGGCCTGGGTGATGCCGCGCCCCAACAACGCGTTCCCGCAATGGATGCGCACCGTGTTCACCCGTGTTCCCGGGGTCCGGGCGCTGCTGCGCGCCGGCATCTACTGGATCCACGAGGGCGTCGGCTTCGCCATGACCCAGCAACCCCGACTGCTCAAGATCGGCGAGCTGATGGGGAAGTGGAACATCAACCGCAGCATCAAAGATCCCGAACTGCGGCGCAAACTGACCCCCGACTACCGTGCCGGATGTAAGCGAATCCTCAACTCCGACACCTACTATCGCGGGATCGCGAACCCGAAGACCACCGTGGTCACCGAGCGGATCGAGCGGATGACACCGGGCGGCTTCGTCACCGCCGACGGCGCCGAGCACCCGGTCGATGTGGTGATCTGGGCCACCGGATTCCACGTGACGGATTCCTACACCTACGTCGACATCAAGGGTGCCGACGGTGAGGATCTGGTGGACCGCTGGAACGCCGAGGGGATGGCCGCCCACCGTGGCATCACCGTCGCCGGGATGCCGAACCTGTTCTTCCTGCTCGGACCCAACACCGCGCTGGGGCACAACTCGGTGGTGTTCATGATCGAATCGCAGATCCGCTACGTCGCGCAGGCCATCGCCGCGGTGGACCAGGCGGGCGCGGCCGCCCTGGCCCCGACCCGCCGCGCACAGGACGAGTACAACGCCGATCTGCAGCGGCACCTGGCCGGCACGGTGTTCAGCACCGGTGGCTGCCACAGCTGGTACATGGACGCCCACGGTGTCAACCGCACCCTGTGGAGCGGGATGACCTGGCAGTACTGGCTGGCCACCCGTAGCTTCAAGCCCTCGGAGTACAGCTTCATCCGGCAGCGTGAATCGGTGCGTTCCTAGGAGTGTCACGGCCTGCCTGCCGCCCGGCAGCGATCCTAGGTTCGGTGTCATGACCAACATCACTCGTCTTGCCCTGTCGGTGATCGGCGTCCTGGCCCTCACCGTGACGCTCGGATGTACTGCCAACGCCGAAAGTTTGGCTCCCACCGGCCAGCAGCAACGCAACGAGGAGGTGATCCGGGATGCCTTCGCGCTCGGGGTCGGCGACGACGACACCTTCTATGCGGTCCTCGCCGACGATGTCGAGTGGACGGTGGCCCGGGCCGGCGGGGCGTCCACCTATACCGGGCGCGCGGAATTTCTCCGCGACGGCGCCGCCCCGATCGTGTCCCGTCTCGACGGTCAGATCCACGCCGAGATCAGGGAACTGGTCGCCGCGGATGATGTGGTGGTCGCGTCGTGGCGTGGCACCGCCACCGCGCGCGACGGGCTCCCGTACGTCAACGAGTACGCCTGGGTGATGACCATGCGCGATGAGCGCGTGGTCCGGGTGACGGCCTACCTGGACCTGGTCGCGCTCGGTGAACTGCTGGAACGGGTGAGCCCGGACACCGCCGCCGGCCGTCCCTACCTCGGCATGTGGACGACCGCCGATGGTCGCATCCGCCAGGAACTGCGGCCCGACGGGCGCTACGACGAAGCGCGGGGCTCGCGGGAGAGCGCCTACACCGGGCGGTACGAGGTGCGGGGTGAGCGCATCGAGTACCGGGACGACTCCGGGTTCACCGCCGATGGGACGTTCGTCACCCCCGACGAACTGCACCACGGTGGCATGATCTTCTATCGTCAACCGCGCTGAACCGCGACACGCCAGACACAACATCTCGTATAGCCCGGCGATGTCGCACACCAGTTGTAGTGTTGGTGTCGCCCACGGGATATATCCTGGGGACAGCGCAAAATGCCAGGTGAAATGGGGTCCAAGGTGTCCGACGGAATGAAGCTGATCGATCGCGTATCGGCCATCAACTGGAACCGTCTGCAGGATGACAAGGATGCCGAGGTGTGGGAGCGCCTGACCGGCAACTTCTGGTTGCCCGAGAAGGTGCCGGTGTCCAACGACATCCCATCCTGGGGGACCCTCAACGAGCACGAGAAGCAGCTCACCATGCGCGTGTTCACCGGCCTGACGTTGCTGGACACCATCCAGGGCACCGTCGGCGCGGTCAGCCTGATCCCCGATGCGCTGACCCCGCACGAAGAGGCGGTCTACACCAACATCGCCTTCATGGAGTCCGTGCACGCCAAGAGCTACAGCAATATCTTCTCCACGCTGTGCTCCACCTCCGAGATCGACGAGGCGTTCCGCTGGTCGGAGGAGAACCCGAACCTGCAGCGCAAGGCGCAGATCGTGATGGACTTCTACAAGGGCGACGACCCGCTCAAGCGCAAGGTGGCCTCCACCCTGCTGGAGAGCTTCCTGTTCTACTCCGGCTTCTACCTGCCGATGTACTGGTCCTCGCGCGCCAAGCTCACCAACACCGCCGACATGATCCGGCTGATCATCCGCGACGAGGCCGTGCACGGCTACTACATCGGCTACAAGTTCCAGAAGGGTCTCGCCCTGGAGACCGAGGCCCGCAAGCAGGAGCTCAAGGAGTACACCTACGAGCTGCTGTTCGAGCTGTACGACAACGAGGTGGAATACACCCAGGACCTCTACGACGGCGTCGGGCTGACCGAGGACGTCAAGAAGTTCCTGCGCTACAACGCCAACAAGGCGTTGATGAACCTCGGCTACGAGGCGCTGTTCCCCAAGGACGAGACCGACGTCAACCCGGCGATCCTGTCCGCGCTGAGCCCGAACGCCGACGAGAACCACGACTTCTTCTCCGGCTCCGGATCCAGCTACGTGATCGGCAAGGCCGTGGTCACCGAGGACGAGGACTGGGACTTCTAGCCCGACCGGCGCTCATGGTTTGTTCTCGCTGATCAGCGGGCACTCTTCTTACCAAGTTCACGGCTTCTGTTGAGGATCCTCGCGGGTCCGTCACGCAAGCTGGGACGCAGACGGTTCAGAAGCGGGCCCGAGGGAGGACATCATGGTGGCGATCGCGATGGCGGACAGCAACGTCGTCGAACTCTCGGTACGCCGTGCCCGGCGCAACCTGCGGGCACTCAACGAGGCCAAGCACCGGCACCCGTCATACATCTCGCGCAACACCCCGGCGAAGGCACCCGAAGCCTGCCGGATCCTGCAGTTCAGGAGCTGACCGGGATCGACGCGGTGACGGTGGTGCCCACGTTCGGGGTGCTGAGGACGCGGAACTCCCCGGACAGCGCCTCCACCCGGTCCTGCAGGCCGATCAACCCGGAACCGCCCCCGGCCGCGGCCCCGCCGACACCGTCATCGCCTACCGAGAGCCGCAGGGCGCCGTCCTCGACGGCCGCGGTCACGGTCACCACCTCCGCTTCGGCATATTTCGCTGCGTTGGTGAGCGATTCGGCGACCAGGTAGTACGCGGCGACCTCCACGGATGCGGGCAGCCGTTCCTCGATCTGCAGATCCAACTCCACCGCCACCGGCGACCGGCGCGCGAGCGTGCGGATGGCCGGCACCAGCCCACCTTTGGACAGGATCGCCGGGTGCAGGCCGCGGGAGAGCTCCTGCAGGTCCGCGTAGAGCCCGGCAAGGCTGTCGACGGCGGCCGACAACTGGGCGCGCACCGGCCCCTCCGCCGCCGCCTCGGTGGCCCGTAATTGCAGGCTCAGCGCCACGATCCGCTGCTGGGCCCCGTCGTGCAGATCGCGTTCGAAACCACGGCGTGCCTCATCGGCGGCGGCCACGATGCGGGCCCGTGAGGCGGTCAGTTCCGTACGGGTCTCGGCGTTGGCGATCGCCGTCGACACCAGATCGGCGAAGTCACCGATGTGATCCTGAAACCGGGTCGAAAACGACTCCGGGCGACGGGATCCCACGATCATCGCGCCACGGACGACACCGCTCACGATCAACGGGGTGCCGGCGCCGGAACGTACCCCGAGCCCCTGCAGCCGTTCGGCGATAGGGCCGGACGCGGCACCGTAGTCGTCGATGTGCTCGGCGACGCCGGTCTTGCGAATGCGGGTGCTGATGCTGTCGCCGGTCAGCGGGAAGCGTTCCCCGACGAGCAGTGCAGCCCGAGTTTCGTCCCGGTCGCGGGAGGCCAGCACGACGCAGGCGTCGTCGGGATCGAAGCGCATCAAGGTCACATGGTCGGCGCCGAGACTGTCGCCGAGCTCGTCGACCGCCGCGGTGAACACCGCCGTCGGATCGGCGGACCGCGCGACCAGAGTGGCGACCCGGCGCAGCGCGGCCTGCTGCGCGGCGAGCCGGTCGGCGTGGCGTCTGCGCTCCTCGGCCTCGGCGGCACGCAGACGTGCCTGTCCGACAAGCACATTGGTCAACAGGGCCAGCGTCAGGAACACCGCCAGCGCCGGTGCCAGACTGTCGCGTCCCTCCAGGTGCAGGTACGCGTACACCGCCGCGCTGGCCAGCGATGTCGCGATGGCCAGCCCGAAATCCCAGCCCGCCGACACCACCAGCACCCCGAGCAGCAGCAGCGCGCCGAACGCGTTCTCCGGGGCAACCTGCTTGAGCGCGATCACCGCGCCGACCTCCGCGAGCAGGAAGACGATCGCGACCACGATGCCGAGGCCGAGGGGACGCGCGGTCGGGCGAACCACCTGGGCCAGCAGCCGATGAGGCAGTGTGTGCCAGTTCACCGGCTGATGGTAAGCAGACGAACCGCGCCGCGTCCGGTGAAGATTCCCGTTACCGGTAATGCCATCCCGGCCCGGCCCTGCCACTCTTGAGATATGAGAGTTCCGCGCTGCCTGATCGTCGACGACAGCGCCGCCTTCCGTGACGCCGCGCGCGCCATGTTGGAGCGCGGTGGCTTCGCGGTGGTCGGTGCGGCCGCGGACGCCGCCGAGGCGGTGCGCCTGACCGAGGAACTGCATCCCGATGTCGCGCTGGTGGACGTCGACCTGGGTGCCGACAGCGGGTTCGATGTCGCGGGCCGGCTGAACGCCGACCACAGCGAGGTCGCGGTGATCCTCACCTCCACCCACGATGAACAGGATTTCGCCGATCTGGTCGCGGCGAGCCCGGCGCGCGGGTTCCTGCCCAAGCTCACGCTGTCCGCCGAGGCGGTCCGCGAGTTGCTTTGAGCGTTAGCGGGATTCCAGGTACACGATGACCGCCCGCACCCGGCGGTGATCGTCACCGGTCTCCGGCAGGTCCAATTTGGTCAGGATGCTGCGCACATGCTTTTCCACGGTGCCCTCGGTCACCCACAGCCGGCGCCCGATACCCCCGTTGGACAGGCCCTCGGCCATCAGCGTGAGCACCTCGCGTTCGCGGGCGCTCAGCGCCGCCAGCGGATCGTCGCGCCGCCGCGCCGACACCAACTCGGCGACCAGGGCGGGGTCGATCACCGACGCCCCGTTGCTCACCCGGCGCAAGGTGTCCACGAAATCGTTCACATCGACCACTCGGCTCTTGAGCAGATACCCGATGCTCTGGCCGCCGGCCAGCAGTTCCATCGCGTGATCCACGTCGACGTGCGCGGAGAGCACCATGATGGCGACCTCCGGGGTGCGTTCGCGGATCACCCGCGCCGCGTCCAGGCCCTCGGTGTGGTGTTCCGGTGGCATCCGGATATCGGTGAGAACGAGGCCGGGCCGCTGCTCTTCGACGAGCCCGAGCAGTTCCTCGGCGTCGCCGGCCTGCCCGACGACCTGGAATCCCTCGCGCTGCAACAGGCTTGCCAGACCCTCTCGCAACAGCACGTCGTCGTCGGCGATGACCACCCGCAGGGCATCCATGCTGTCCTCCCGGCGCCGGTCTTTTCGGCGCGGATGCATTGTCGCACCTGGTAGGCGGTCTGCGTGTGGATGCGAGGCGGATTGGGGGTCAGCCGGTACCACGTGGTCGGGAAATCCGGCCGTGCGGAGTGCGGGCAACGCCGGTGACAGCGGGCGCGGGCGGTTTGGCAACGCCCGGCCGGGACGCGACACTGGGGGCATGCCTGTCACGACCTTGATGGCTTCGATCCTGAACTGGCTGCGCGCCGGCTACCCCGACGGGGTGCCCGGGCCGGACCAGGTCCCGCTGCTGGCCCTGCTGCGGGCCACTCCGCTGACCGAGGAACAGGTCCAGGAGGTGGTACGCAACATCGCCGAGGTCGCCGCCCCGGCCGACATCGAGGACCCGATCACCCGCGACGACATCGAAGCATCCATCTCCGAGCTGACCAACCACGACGCCGGCCCGGAGAACACCGCCCGGGTGGCCGCCCGGCTCGCCGCGGCGGGCTGGCCGCTGGCCGATCTGTCGGGGGAGTAGTCACCGGCCGTCCATGATCCACGGGCGCTCGTTGGCCTGCTGCCATTGCGGCAGTGCGGTACTCAGGGTGGCCATGGTCTTGAGGGCGACGAACACCCCGAACAGCGAACTCGGCGGTCATGAAGGCCGGCACGCCCAGGCGGCCGAAACCGATACTGCGCCAATCGACTTCGGCCATGTGTCCAACGCCGTTGTGGTTCAGCGGAAACACGATGACGCCCAGGAACACGCCGTGCACGGCGCAGAAACTCAGGCTGATGACACCGCAACTGGACAGGAACGTCGACAGCGGATCCGGTGCACGCGCAGACCGTCGCACGCCGCAACGAAAAACACCGGGTATCACTGGCAGTGATACCCGGTGTCGACGGTGACGGTCAGAGCGTGGCGATGTCGATGACGAAGCGGTAACGCACGTCCGAGGACAGCATCCGCTCGTAGGCCTCGTTGACGTAGGACGCCTCGATGACCTCGATCTCGGGGGTGACCCCGTGCTCGGCGCAGAAGTCGAGCATCTCCTGGGTTTCGGGGATACCGCCGATCATCGAACCGGACAGACTGCGGCGGCCGCCGGCCAGCGGGAACACCGGCACCGGCATCGGGTGCTCCGGGATGCCCAGCTCGACCAGGGTGCCGTCCACGGCCAGCAGGTTCAGGTAGTCGGCCATGTTGATGTTGGCCGACACGGTGTTCAGGATCAGGTCGAACTTGCCGGCCAGCTTGGTGAAGGTGTCCGGATCGCCGGTGGCGTAGTACTCGTCGGCGCCCAGACGCAGACCGTCCTCCATCTTCTTCAGCGACTGGCTCAGCACGGTCACCTGCGCGCCCATCGCATGGGCGAGTTTGACGCCCATGTGGCCCAGGCCGCCCAGGCCGACGATGGCGACCTTCTTGCCGGGGCCGGCGTTCCAGTGCCGCAGCGGGGAATACAGCGTGATGCCCGCGCACAGCAGGGGAGCGGCCTTGTCCAGTGGGATGCTGTCGGGAATGCGCAGCACGTAGTTCTCGTCGACGACGATGGCGGTGCTGTAACCGCCGTAGGTGGGGCTGCCGTCCCGTTCGGTCGAGTTGTAGGTGCCGTGCATGCCGTACTCGCCGGTGCAGTACTGCTGCAGGCCGGCCTGGCAGTTGTCGCATTCGCGGCAGGAGTCGATGAAGCAGCCGACGCCGACGTGATCGCCGACCTTGTACTTGGTGACCTCGGAACCGACTTCGGTTACCACACCGGCGATTTCGTGGCCCGGCACCACCGGGTAGTTGGGCTCGCCCCATTCGGCTTTGACGGTGTGCAGGTCGCTGTGACAGATGCCGGAGAATTTGATGTCGAACGCGACGTCGTGCGGGCCGACGTCGCGGCGCTCGATGGTGGACTTGAACAGTGGTGCGGTGGCCGACTCGGCTACGTATGCGGAAACAGTGGTGCTCATCGGATCAGTCCTTCATGCGTCATTTACGTTTACGTGCAGATAGGTGCATTCTCGTCCCGTAGCGGGCGAAAAGCAGCACGGGCGCAGCGCCGCGCCCGTGAAAAGCAACACCACAGCCCCGCGGGCTAATCCTGCGAGGTGGCGAGGAATCGGGTCAGAGCCCGGGCGCGCGGAATGCGCCGTTGAAGCTGACCCGGTCGTAGCGGGCGGCGCCGGCCGGGATGTAGGGATCGGTCGCGATGAGGGCGTCCGCCTCCTCGACGGTCATGTCCGAGGCGATCAGTACCGCCCCCTGTCCCGACTCGACTCGTCCGGCCAGAATGATGCGACCGGCCTCGACCTCGGCGGTCACCCATTCCAGGTGGGCCGGGCGGGTCTGGTCGACGACGTCCGCCGGCTGCAGGTAGGTGCTGGTGAATACGTGAAACACGCGTCGAAGGTTACCGTGCCGGTCAGTTGATCGGCGCGTTCAGCCAGCGCAGGTCCTCGATGATGCCGCGGGCGGCCACCACACCCTGGCCGGTCTGCCACACCTCGTTGTTCACCGCGAACACCCGGTCATCCCGGGTGGCCGACAATTTCCGCCACGCAGCACTGTTGAGCACCGCGGTGGCGCGCTCCTTGGCGGCCGGGCCGGTGAAGGACAGGTAGACGATGTCACCGTCGGCCGCGGACAGATCCGTCTCCTCGGTGAGGTTGCTGATGCTCACCTCGATGAAGGGCACGTCCGTAAAGCGTTGTGCTGCAGGACGATCCACCCCCACCGCGCGGAGGACCGTGGCCGGGAAATTCTCCGCGCCGTACACCCGCATGCTGTCCTCGGTGAACTGCACCACCGAGGCCTGGAAGTGGGTGGCGTCGGTGCGTTCGCCGGCCTCACGTGCCTCACGCTCGAAGCCGTCGAGCACCGCGTCGGCGGCCTCGGGGCGCCCGGTCGCCGCCGCGACGGCGCGCAGCGTGTTCTGCCAGTCGGCGGCGCTGCCGGTGAACACGGTGGGGGCGATCCCGGCGAGCGCGGCGTAGGAGTCGGGAGTCTGTGTCGCCGATCCGAAGATCAGGTCCGGTGCGGCGTCGGCGACCGCGGCCAGATCCGGGGCGTCGCGATCGCCGAGGCCGGCCGCGTCGTGCAGCACGGTGCCCAGGTACGAGGGCTGCGGGACCGTCGTCCCGACCACCCGGTCCTGCAGACCCAGCGCGCACAGGGCGTCCAGCTCGGCGAAGGACAGCGCCACGATGCGCTGTGGATCGCCGCGAACCTCGGTGCTCGCCGGGATCCCGGAGCCGGAGGCGTTACGCACCGTCCGCGGCGCGTCGGGGGAGACCGCGGGCGCCGGCGCGGCGGCGCACGACTCGTCGGGCCTGCGCTGATTACCCAGCACGCCGGCCCCGGCGATCCGGGTGGTGCTGGTGATCGGGGTCTGAGCCGACCCGGACGCGGCGGCGCCGGGATCGCTGTCCGGCGCGCCGCAGGCGGTCAACACGGTGAACGAGACGGTGACGCCTGCGAGGAGCAGGGCCATCCGCGCAGAGGGAAACGGCACGCCGCCGACGGTATCAATCCACCACCACCGTCGCCGCCGGGCCCGGCCCCGTATGCAGGCCGTTTCCGGCCGGTCAGGCCTGGACAGCGGGCCAATACGACACTTTGTAGGACACCGGTTCCACAGTCGGTTGCGAGGGGGATAGGATGCCCAACAGAGCATTGCCGGGATGGCCCGTCGACTTTTTATGGAGGATCTGTTGGTAGCCGAAGCGCCCCCAATCGGAGAACTCGAGGCACGGCGGCCTTTCCCGCAGCGGATGGGCCCCAAGGGGAACCTCATCTACAAGCTGATCACCACGACCGATCACAAGCTGATCGGCATGATGTACTGCGTCGCCTGCTTCATCTTCTTCTTCATCGGCGGCCTGATGGCCCTGCTGATGCGCACGGAGCTCGCGATCCCGGGTCTGCAGTTCCTGTCCAATGAGCAGTTCAACCAGCTGTTCACCATGCACGGCACGGTCATGCTGCTGTTCTACGCGACCCCGATCGTGTTCGGCTTCGCCAACCTGGTGCTGCCGCTGCAGATCGGTGCGCCGGACGTCGCGTTCCCGCGCCTGAACGCCTTCTCCTTCTGGCTGTTCCTGTTCGGCGCGCTGATCGCCATGGGTGGCTTCATCACCCCCGGTGGCGCCGCCGACTTCGGCTGGACGGCGTACTCGCCGCTGACCGACGCGATCCACTCCCCGGGCGCCGGTGGCGACCTGTGGATCATGGGTCTGGCCGTCGGTGGCCTGGGCACCATCCTCGGCGGTGTCAACATGATCACCACGGTGGTCTGCATGCGCGCCCCCGGTATGACCATGTTCCGCATGCCGATCTTCACCTGGAACATCCTGGTGACCTCGATCCTGGTGCTGCTGGCGTTCCCGCTGCTGACCGCCGCGCTGTTCGGCCTCGCCGCCGACCGCCACCTCGGTGCCCATATCTATGACCCGGCCAACGGCGGCGTCCTGCTGTGGCAGCACCTGTTCTGGTTCTTCGGTCACCCCGAGGTGTACATCATCGCGCTGCCGTTCTTCGGCATCGTCTCCGAGATCTTCCCGGTGTTCAGCCGCAAGCCGATCTTCGGTTACACCACCCTGATCTACGCGACGCTGGGTATCGCGGCGCTGTCGATCGCGGTGTGGGCGCACCACATGTACGCCACCGGCGCCGTGCTGCTGCCGTTCTTCTCCTTCATGACGTTCCTGATCGCGGTGCCGACCGGTATCAAGTTCTTCAACTGGATCGGAACGATGTGGAAGGGGCAGTTGACCTTCGAGTCACCGATGCTGTTCTCGGTGGGCTTCCTGATCACCTTCCTGCTCGGTGGTCTGTCGGGTGTGCTGCTGGCCAGCCCGCCGCTGGACTTCCACGTGACCGACAGCTACTTCGTCATCGCGCACTTCCACTACGTGCTCTTCGGCACCATCGTGTTCGCCACCTATGCGGGCATCTACTTCTGGTTCCCGAAGATGACCGGCCGGCTGCTCGACGAGCGCCTCGCCAAGCTGCACTTCTGGCTGACGTTCATCGGCTTCCACCTCACCTTCCTGGTGCAGCACTGGGTCGGTGACGAGGGCATGCCGCGTCGCTACGCCGACTACCTGCCCACCGACGGCTTCACCACGCTCAACGTGGTGTCCACCATCGGCGCGTTCATCCTCGGTATCTCGACGCTGCCGTTCGTCTGGAACGTGTTCAAGAGCTGGCGTTACGGCGAGCCCGTCGTGGTCGACGACCCGTGGGGCTACGGCAACTCCCTGGAGTGGGCCACCAGCTGCCCGCCGCCGCGGCACAACTTCACCGAGCTGCCCCGGATCCGTTCGGAGCGTCCGGCATTCGAGCTGCACTACCCGCACATGGTGGAGCGGATGCGCGCCGAGGCGCACATCGGCCGCGCCCACGGGCCGTCCGACGGGGATGTGACCAGGCTGGACGGCGAGAACGTCCGCACCTGATCCGGCTCCTCGGAAGAGCTCAGCTGATACGAGGCATCAAACGGAGGTGAGTGTGCCGACGGCCTCGCAGTCAGTCGACTCCTTGCGAAAGCGTTCATCGCTGCTGATCACCGTCACCGGCGTGGACCAGCCAGGCGTGACGTCCGCACTGTTCGAGGTGCTGTCACGGCACCGCGTGGAGCTGCTCAACGTCGAACAGGTCGTCGTCCGCGGCCGGCTCACCCTCGGTGTGCTGGTCTCGGTCGACACCCAGGTGGCCGACGGCGACGAGTTCGCCGCCGAGGTGCGGGCCGCCATCCAGGGGCTGGGCCTGGACGTGTCGATCGAGCGCAGCGACGACAAGCCGGTGATGCGGGAGCCCTCCACCCACACCATCGTGGTGCTGGGCCGCCCGATCACCGCCGAGGCGTTCGGTGTGGTGGCCCAGGAGGTTGCCGCGCTCGGGGTGAACATCGACTTCATCCGCGGGGTGTCGGACTACCCGGTGACCGGCCTGGAGTTGCGGGTGTCGGTGCCGCCGGGCGCCGCGTACGCCCAGCTGCAGACGACCATGGCGCGCACCGCGGTGGCACTCGGGGTCGATATCGCCCTCGAGGACTACAGTCTGTCGCGCCGGACCAAGCGGCTCATCGTGTTCGACGTCGATTCCACCCTGATCCAGGGCGAGGTAATCGAGATGCTTGCCGACCGGGCCGGCGCGCTCGCCGCGGTCGCCGAGGTCACCGAGGCGGCCATGCGCGGCGAACTGGACTTCGCCGAGTCGCTGCACAAGCGGGTGGCGACGCTGGCGGGATTGTCCGCCGAGGTGCTCGACGAGGTGGCCGAGCAGATCGAGCTGACCCCCGGTGCCCGGACCACCATCCGGACCCTGCGGCGGCTGGGCTATCACTGCGGCATCGTCTCCGGCGGATTCCGGCAGGTGATCGAGCCGCTGGCACATGAGCTGATGATGGACTTCGTCGCCGCCAACGAACTGGAGATCGTGGACGGCAAGCTGACCGGCCGGGTGATCGGCCAGGTCGTGGACCGTCCGGGCAAGGCCAAGGCGCTGCGCGATTTCGCCCAGCAGGTGGGCGTGCCGATGGAGCAGACCGTCGCCGTGGGTGACGGCGCCAACGACATCGACATGCTGTCCGCGGCGGGGCTCGGCGTGGCGTTCAACGCCAAGCCGGCGTTGCGCGAGGTCGCCGACGCCTCGCTGAATCACCCGTACCTGGACACCGTGCTGTTCCTGCTCGGCGTGACCCGCGCCGAGATCGAGGCCGCCGACGCGGTGGACGGCACCGCGCGCCGGGTCGACATCCCGGACTAGACGACGACGGCCCGGGTGTCCGGGGCCGCGGTCGTCCCGGTGATCGACCCCCACGCGCGGGCCATCAGGTCCACCGCCGCCTCCAGCTGCGGCTCGGGCAGCGCGTAGGGCACCCGGATGAACCGCTCCAGGGTGCCGTCGACACCGAACCGCGGCCCGGCGGGCAGATCCAGTCCCAGCCGCGACGCCGCCGCCGACAGGGCAGTGCTCATCGGCGCCGGCAGTTGCACCCACAGCGACATCCCGCCACGCCCCGGGCCCAGCCGCCACTCCGGCAACCGACGGGCCAGCAGCTCCACCAGGAATGCGCGCCGGGCGGCCAGCAGTTCGCGGCGCTCCGGCAACACCTCGTCGCGAATCTCCAGAAGCCTTGCGGCGGTCAGTTGTTCGAGGATCGGGGTGCCGAGATCCACCGAGCGGCGGATGGCCGCGACGGTGGCCAGCGCCGCGGGTTCGGCGCGGATCCAGCCGATGCGCAGCCCGCCCCAGAACGATTTGGACATCGACCCGATGGTGAGCACCAAGTCGTGGCGGGACGGTACCGCGGCGGCCAGCGGTGCCGGTGGCGGCGCGTCCAGCCACATGTCCATGATCGACTCGTCGATGATGGTTCGGGTCCGCGTCTCGGAGATGATGTGGCCCAGCCGGTTTCGTTGACCGGCGGGCATGGTGAACCCGGTCGGGTTGTGACTGTCGGGGATCAGGTAGGCCAGGGCGGGGGAGAGCTGGCGGATCGCGGCGTGCAGGTCGTCGAGTTCCCAGCCGTCGTCGTGCAGCGGTACCGGCACGGCGCGGGCCCCGGCGGTCGAGATCGCCGACAGGGCTCCGTGATAAGTGGGCTGCTCGACGAGCACCCGGTCACCCGGCTGGGTGAACGCGGCCAGGATCAGGCCGATCGCATGCTGGGCCCCGGTGGTGATCATGATCTGTTCGGGGTCGGTCAGAAGCCCTCGCGCGGTGTACCTTTCGGCCACCGCGGCGCGCAGCGCGCGCACCCCGGACAGTTCGTGGCCGACCTCGGCCAGATACGGGGTGATGTCGCGGGCGGCGTCGGCGAAGGCGTCGAGCACTGCGGCGCTGGGCGCGGACAGGGCGGCGGCGGCCAGGTTCACCGTCGTCGTGTCGGTGGCGGGCGGCAGGTCCGGCCGCGGCGGGAGTGCGGCGGTGCTGCGGGCGCCGCGCCGGGCGCGCAGGTATCCGTCCTCGCGGAGCGCGGTGAAGGCCGCGGTGACCGTGGTGCGCGACACCCGCAGGGCATCGGCCAGCGCACGTTCACTGGGTAGCCGCGAGCCCACCGGGATGCGGCCGTCGATGATGAGCAGCCGGACGGCGTCGGCCAGTCCGAGGTAGGCGGGTCCGGACGAACTGGATGTGCGCCAGTTGCCCAGATCGCGGGCCAGAAGGTCCACATCGAGGGCTCTGGTCCCCGCGTCGATAGACATAAAGGCCAGTATTTGCCAACTGGCTATTGAATGGCAAGCCACTTCGCGATGATCATCGAGTCATGCGTAAGAACTGGATGTCCCGAATGGCGGGCAAGTATCGGCGGGCCGGCACCTACGACCGGGCCGGATCCCGGACCGCGGAGAACGCCGATGCCCGGCGGATCCGCAGCGAACTGGACGCCATCCGCGCCCGATTCCCCGACCACGCGTGACGGCCGCTCTGCGGGGTGCGCTACTGCTCGCCGGCCTGTCCGGCTACGGCTTCTCGATGGCGATGATGGTGCAGGCCAGTTTGGGACTGGACCCCTGGGATGTGTTCCATCAGGGCCTGAGCCGGCACACCGGGATGACCATCGGCACCGCCTCGGCACTGGTGGGCCTGGCGGTGCTGCTGGCCTGGATCCCGCTGCGCAACCGGCCCGGCATCGGGACCATCGCCAACGTCATCGTCATCGCGGTCACCGTGGACATCGGCGTGGCGGTGCTGCCCGCCCCCGACGACATGGCGGTGCGGGTGCCGATGATGCTGGGTGCGGTCCTGCTCAACGCCGTCAGCACGGTGCTCTACATCGGCGCGGGCCTCGGCCCCGGGCCGCGCGACGGTCTGATGACCGGCCTGGTCGCGCGCACCGGCCGGTCGGTGCGGCTGATCCGCACCCTGATCGAGGCGACCGTGCTGACCGCCGGCTGGCTGCTCGGCGGCACCGTCGGCGTCGGCACCGTCATCTACGCCTTCGGCATCGGGCCGCTGGTGCAACTGATCCTTCGGTACATGCCGCGCCGGCTGCTGTTCCACGACTTCGGCGCGGCCGGGCGAGCGGGGCGAGACCGGGCGCCGGATCGCGCCGACACTACGATGAGCGGGTGCCCCCGACTGTCGCAGGAGACGATCACCTAGACGGCCCCGTTGCAGACCCGGACCTGCTGATCGATTTCGCCGAGGTCACCCTGCGCCGGGACGGCAAGACCCTCGTCGGGCCCATCGACTGGGCCGTCGAACTCGACGAGCGCTGGGTGGTGATCGGCCCGAACGGTGCCGGTAAGACCTCCCTGCTGCGGATCGCGGCCGCCATCGACCACCCGTCCTCGGGAACCGCGTTCGTGCTCGGCGAGCAACTCGGCCGCACCGACATGTCCGAGCTGCGGTCCCGGGTGGGGTTGAGCAGTTCGGCACTGAGCCAACGGATCCCCGACGACGAGATCGTGCGCGACCTGGTGGTGTCGGCCGGGTACGCGGTGCTGGGCCGGTGGCGGGAGCAGTACGACGACGTCGACTACGAGCAGGCCATCGACATGCTGGAGAGCCTCGGCGCCGAGCATCTGGCCGAACGCGCCTACGGCACGCTGTCCGAGGGGGAGCGCAAGCGGGTGTTGATCGCCCGCTCGCTGATGACCGATCCGGAGCTGTTGCTGCTCGACGAACCCGCCGCCGGCCTGGACCTCGGTGGCCGGGAGGAACTGGTGGCCCGGCTGGCCGATCTGGCCGCCGACCCGGACGCACCGGCCATCGTCCTGGTCACTCATCACGTCGAGGAGATCCCGCCCGGGTTCAGCCACTGCCTGCTGCTCTCGGAGGGCAGCGTGGTCGGCGCCGGCCTGCTCGCCGACGTGCTGACCTCGGAGAATCTGTCGACCGCCTTCGGGCAGGCGATCACCTTGGACTACCTCGACGGGCGCTACTTCGCCCGTCGCACCCGCACCCGCGCAGCGCACAGGAGGCGAGCATGAGCGAAGCTTGCGAGCGAATCATCGGCTTGCAATGCGCCGACCGAGCCTGCGAGGCCGGCGCATGACCGACCCGTTGGTGCCCCGGCCCGCCTCGACGGTGATGCTGCTCCGCGATGCGGGCACCCCGGAGTCCCTGGAGATCTTCCTGATGCGCCGGCATTCGGCGATGGACTTCGTCGCCGGGGTGATGGTGTTCCCCGGCGGCGGCGTCGACGAGCGCGATCGCGGTACCAACATCGCCTGGTACGGACCCGAGCCGGCCTGGTGGGCCGAGCGGCTCAACGTCGACGTCGACCTCGCCGAGGCCCTGGTGTGTGCCGCCGCGCGGGAGACCTTCGAGGAGTCCGGGGTGCTGTTCGCCGGGGCGGCCGACGACTCGGACATCCTCGTCGACGACGCCTCCGTCTACCGCGAGCAGCGGGCGGCGCTGGCCAACAATTCGCTGTCCTTCGCGGACTTCCTGCGTGACGAGAAGCTGGTGCTGCGCGCCGACCTGCTGCGGCCCTGGGCGAACTGGGTGACCCCGAAGGAGGAGCGCACCCGTCGTTACGACACCTACTTCTTCGTCGGCGCCATCCCGCAGGGCCAGCGCGCCGACGGGGAGAACACCGAGAGCGACCGCGCGTTCTGGTGCACCCCGCAGGCCGCCCTCGACGAATTCGCCGACGGGAAGTCCTTCCTGCTCCCGCCGACCTGGTCGCAGCTCGATTCGGTCAACGGGCGGACTGTGGCCGAGGTGCTCGCCACCGAGCGCAGGATCGTGGCGATGGAACCCAGCCTGTCGGCGGACAAGGCGACCGGCGACTGGGAGATCGAGTTCTTCGACGGCGAGCGCTACAACGCGGCCCGCAACCGGCGTGGCCCGCAGGGTTACACCGACGGCGGAGTGAAGCGGGCATGAGCGAGTGCAACGAGCGAATCGATAGCAGGGAATGCGGCACCCGAGCCTGCGAGGTGGCCGCATGAGCGAGTTCGTCTCCACCGTCGTGGCCGACGGCGTGGCCACCCTGGTGCTGTCCCGGCCGCCCACCAACGCGCTCACCCGGCAGATGTACCGGGAGATCGCCGCGGCGGCCGGTGAACTCGGTGCCCGCCCCGAGGTCGGCACGGTCATCGTGTTCGGTGGGCACGAGGTGTTCAGTGCCGGAGACGACGTCGCCGAACTGCGGCGCCTCGGCGCGGCCGACGCCGAGAGCGTGACCGCGGCCTGCCGTGCCGCCCTCGACGCGGTGGCCGCCATCCCGAAGCCCACGGTCGCCGCGGTCACCGGTTACGCGCTGGGGTCGGGACTGGCCCTGGCGCTGGCCGCCGACTGGCGGATCGCCGGGGACAACGTGAAGGTCGGGGTCACCGAGGCGCTCGCCGGGCTGCTGCCGGCGGCGGGCACCGAGCGGCTGGTCGGGGTGGTCGGGGCCGGCCGGGCCAAGGAGCTGGTGTTCAGCGGCCGGTTCGTGGGCGCCGAGGAGGCCCTGGCCCTGGGCTTGGTCGACGAACTGGTCGCCCCCGACGGTGTCTACGACGCCGCGCTGGGCTGGGCCCGCAGGCATGCCGAGGCGCCGGCACACGTGCTGGCCGGGGCCAAGGCGATGATCGACAGCCCTGGTGAAGCGGTGCGGCGCTACGTCGAGGTCTTCGGGACGTTCACCGGCAGTTAGGCTGCCCATATGACGAGCACCGACCAGACGCCTCACGTCGACGCTGACGCCGAACTGAAGCCCAACCCGCACGCCACCGCGGAGCAGGTCGAGGCGGCGCTGAAGGACACCAAGCTGGCCCAGATCCTGTACCACGACTGGGAAGCCGAGACCTACGACGACAAGTGGTCGATCTCGTATGACCAGCGCTGCATCGACTACGCGCGCGGCCGCTTCGACGCCATCGTCCCCGAGGAGGTGCAGCGCGAGCTGCCCTATGACCGGGCCCTGGAGCTGGGCTGTGGCACCGGCTTCTTCCTGCTCAACCTGATCCAGGCCGGCGTGGCCCGCCGGGGCTCGGTGACCGACCTGTCCCCGGGCATGGTCAAGGTCGCCACCCGCAACGGGCAGGGCCTGGGCCTGGACATCGACGGCAAGGTCGCCGACGCGGAGGGCATCCCCTACGAGGACAACACCTTCGACCTGGTGGTCGGGCACGCGGTGCTGCACCACATTCCCGACGTGGAGAAGTCGCTGCGCGAGGTGGTGCGCATCCTCAAACCGGGCGGCCGGTTCGTGTTCGCCGGTGAGCCCACCAGCGCCGGCAACGTCTACGCCCGCAACCTGTCCACGCTGACCTGGCACCTGTCCACCAGCATCACCAAGCTCCCCGGCCTGGAGAGCTGGCGTCGCCCGCAGTCCGAACTCGACGAGTCCTCGCGTGCGGCCGCCCTGGAGGCCGTGGTGGACCTGCACACCTTCGATCCCGAGGATCTGGAGCGGATGGCCACCAACGCCGGCGCGGTCGAGGTGGCCACGGCCAGCGAGGAATTCACCGCCGCCATGCTCGGCTGGCCGATCCGCACCTTCGAGGCCTCGGTGCCTCCGGGCCGGTTGGGTTGGGGCTGGGCCAAGTTCGCGTTCAACAGCTGGACGACGCTGAGCTGGGTGGATGCCAACGTGTGGCGCCGGGTGGTGCCGAAGGGCTGGTTCTACAACGTGATGGTCACCGGGGTCAAGCCGTCCTGACCGACGGCGGGGGCCCAGCGACTCGGGAAGTCGTCCGGTGTCAGTAGCCTTCTCGCTCGGGGACGTCGCCTACCTGCGCAGCGACGACGGCCGGCGTGCGCTGACCGAGGTTGCCGAACTCGCGCTCAGCGATTCCGGCCGGGTCGCCGACATCGCCACGGTGCGAGCACGTTTCGGGGACCGTACCGCGGCACTGGTGGAGACCACGCTGTTGCGGCGGCGGGCGGCGGCCAAGTTCGCCGATCCGTCGTCGTGGTTGTTCACCGATGACGCGCTGCAGCAGGCCACCACCGAGACGGTCGCAGCCCACCGCGCGCGCCGGTTGGCGGGTGCGCGGATACACGATGTCACCTGCTCGGTGGGCGCCGAACTGGCCGCGCTGCGACCGGTCGCCGCACTGCTCGTGGGCAGTGACATCGATCCGGTCCGACTCGCCATGGCGCGCAACAACGTTCCCGATGTCGAGGTGTGCCGGGCCGACGCGCTGCGCCCGGTCACCCGTGACACGGTGGTGCTGGCCGACCCGGGACGGCGCAGCGGCGGGCGGCGCCGGTTCGATCCGCGCGCCTACGCACCGCCGCTGGATGAACTGTTCGACGCCTACCGCGGCCGCGACCTGGTCGTGAAGTGTGCTCCCGGAATACCTTTCGAACAGCTGGGCGATCTGGGATTCGACGGGGAGATCGAGCTGTGCTCCTCGGCCGGAAGTGTGCGCGAGGCATGTCTGTGGTCGGCGGGGCTCACCGAGCCGGGGGTGCGCCGGCGCGCCACCGTGCTCGACCGCGGCGAACAGGTCACCGACGCCGACCCAGACGATTGCGCGGTCGGCCCGGCCGGCCGGTGGATCATCGACCCCGACGGGGCCGTGGTGCGTGCGGGATTGGTGCGCCAGTACGCAACCCGGCACGGCCTGTGGCAGCTGGACCCCGATATCGCCTATCTGTCGGGGGATGAACTGCCGGACGGGGTGCGCGGTTTCGAGGTGCTCGGCGAGGTCGGGTTCGACGAGAAGCGGCTGCGCCGGGAACTGGCCGCCCACGATGCCGGTGCGTGCGAGATTCTGGTCCGCGGCGTGGACGTGGACCCGGACGCGCTGCGTCGGCGGCTCAAGCTTCGTGGGTCGCAGGCGGTATCGGTCGTCATCGCCCGGATCGGTACCGGAGCGGCCGGCCGTGCGGTGGCGTTCATTTGCCGATCTTCGCGATAGCGCCACAGGTACCCTGTCGGGCAGCGGCGCCTGTGCCGACCCTGCTCCTCGGAGGATCTCCCAGATGCGCGTACCCTCGCTGGCCGCCCCGGTGCTGGCCGTTTCGGTGTTGGCCGGAGCACTCGCGTCGGCGGCCCCGGCGTTCGCCGCCCCGCTCAAATGCGAGGACGTCGGCGCGACCGTCGGCGTCGGCGCCACCTGCCAGATCCAGCAGATCGACCCGGCCTACATGCTCAACATCAACTTCCCGTCCGACTACCCGGACCAGAAGGCGGTGTTCGACTACGTCAAGCAGACCCGGGACGGCTTCCTGAATGTGGCCAAGAGTCCCGACTTCCGGGGCATGCCGTACGAGTTGGACACCACCTCGGCGAAGTACTCCTCCGCGGTGCCGCCGCGCGGCACCCAGTCGGTGGTGTTCACCACCTACCAGAACGTCGGCGGCGCGCACCCCCAGACGTTCTACAAGTCGTTCAACTGGGATCAGGCCTACCGCAAGCCGATCACCTTCGAGACCCTGTTCCGGGACGGCACCGACCCGCTGCCGGTGATCCTGCCGGTGGTGCAGGCCGAGTTGGCGAAGCAGTCCGGGATGCCCGATCCGGTGCTGCCCGAGGCCGGCCTGGATCCGGCCAACTACCAGAACTTCGCGATCACCGACGACGCGGTGATCTTCTTCTTCGGACAGGGCGAACTACTGCCCGAGTCCGCCGGCGCCGTTCAGGTGTCGGTGCCGCGGGCCACGATCGCCCCGCTACTGGCCTGAGCGCCGCGGCTCAGTCCGGCACGAAGCCGTAGACCTGGCCGTCGCTGGTCGCGGTGACCACGCGGCCGTCGTGGCCGATGGACACCCCGACCGGCCAACCGGTCGCATCGGGTAGGGGGTAGCGGTTGACGGTGCCGCCCTCGGCGGGGTCGAACACCAGCAGGGCCTGTCCCTGCTCCCCGTCGCGGACCACGGTGTAGCCGGCGTTCTCCCCGGCCCGGCTGGACGTCGACAACGGCTCGACATCAGCACGCGTCCATGCGATCTCGGCGTCATCGCCGTTGTCGGTGAGCCCGGTCAGCCGGGCGCCCGGACCGCCGCCGGCCACGATCACGCCGTCCGGTGACACCGATGGCGGGGTTTGCGGCTGGTAGCCCAGCTCGATCGACCACTTGGCGGTGCCGTCGGCGGTGTTGAGCGCCCACAGCCGGCCGTCGCGCCCGTTGACGTAGACGGTGGCGCCGTCGGCGGACAGCACCGGGCTGGCGATGGGGCCCCCGCCGACCGCGTCGCTGGTCCACACCCGTTTCAGGATCGGGGTCTGGCCGGGTCGGTACTGCAGCCCGGTGAGAACCGGGGCGGGCGCGCCCGGTTCCCACAACCCGAGCACCAGCATCCCGGACTCGGCGGCGAAGGCCGGTGCGGCCGAGACGGGGCAGTCCTTGCCGCCCACGGCGCAGTCGTCGAGGCCGCGTTCGGAATCGGTGGGGTCGACGCCGGACACCAGGTCCAGCGAGGTGCCGACCACGGTCCCGCGGTGCGCGTCGAACACCAGCACCTGACCCAGGTGGGTGAGCACGAGCAACTGTCCGGGAGCCAGCAGCCGTGGGGTGGTGGGCATCCCGATCACCGGCTGACGCCACCGGATCCACTGGGTCGGCGGGTAGGACATGATGGCGCCGGGTTGACCGACGTAGAGGTTGTCGAAGCCATCGAAGAGGGCACTGGAGCGCGGGCCGCCCTGCCACAGCCGGGTGCACCACCGCTGGCGGGCGTTGCTGTCGGTCTCCCAGACCATCAGCGAGCAGCCGTTCGCGGTCTGCGCGTTGACCGCGAGGTAACTGCCGGAGCCCAGCGCCACCTGCGCACCCAGTTCGCCCTTGACCGAGCGCTCCCAGTCCGGGGCGAGCGCCTGCGCGCCGTCCACCGGGTTGTAGCTGGTGTTGGCGGCGTCGGCGTACTGCGCCGCCCAGCCGGTCGCGGGGTGGGCCTGGACCCACGAATCGGTGTTTGCGCAGGAGCTGACGGTCAGCGCCGCGATTCCCAGCACGGCAGCAAGCCGGCGCACAGTTCCTCCTCGAGCAGGCATCGAGTCCCGAGACTATCCCGTCTGGGTGTCGCGTAAGGTGACCGGCCATGACGACGATGTGGGGCGCGCCGCTGCACAAGAGGTGGCGTGGTTCGCGATTGAGCGATCCGCGCCAGGCGCAATTCCTGACCCGCGATTCGCTGCGCTGGGTGCTGGCGAACAAGGCATACACACCGTGGTACCTGGTGCGCTACTGGCGGCTGCTGAAGTTCAAGCTGCGTAACCCGCACATCATCACCCGCGGCATGGTGTTCCTGGGCAAGGGCGTGGAGATCGAGGCCACCCCGGAGCTGTCCACCATGGAGATCGGCCGGTGGGTGCACATCGGGGACAAGAACACCATCCGCTGCCACGAGGGTTCGCTGCGCATCGGGGACAAGGTGGTGCTGGGTCGCGACAATGTGATCAACACCTATCTGGACATCGAGCTCGGCGACTCGGTGCTGATGGCCGATTGGTGCTACGTCTGCGATTTCGATCACAAGATGGACAGCCTGGAGCTGCCGATCAAGGATCAGGGCATCATCAAGAGCCCGGTGCGGATCGGCCCGGACACCTGGGTCGCGGCGAAGGTGACCGTGCTGCGCGGCACCTCGGTCGGCCGCGGCTGCGTGCTGGGGGCGCACGCGGTGGTCAAGGGCGAGATCCCGGACTACTCCATCGCGGTCGGCTCCCCGGCCAAGGTGGTCAAGAACCGCAAGGTCGCCTGGGATGCGTCGGCCGCCGCGCGGGCCGAGCTGGCCGCCAACCTCGCCGACATCGAACGCAAGAAGGCCGCCCGCTCGGGTCGCTGACCCCGGCGGGTTCAGCCGTAATCGGGGAGCGGGCGCTCCTCGATCAACCGGCGCGGCTGCGGTTGGCGTTCGGCCCGCTTGGCGGCCAGGTACACCTGACTGGTGTTGTCGGCCACCGTCGGCCAGGCGAAGTCGGAGGTGAGTCGTTCCCGCGCGGCGACGGCACGGCGCTGCGCGGCGGCCGGGTCGTCCAGGACGCGCCGTACGGCGTCGGCCAGACCCGCCACACTGCGCGGCGCACACGACACACCGGTGATGCCGTCGATCACGGCCTCACCGAGTCCGCCGGCGGTCGAGGTCACCAGCGGGGTGCCGGTGGCCGCGGCCTCCAGGGCGACGATGCCGAACGGCTCGTAGTGCGAGGGCAGCACCGCGGCGTCGGCCCGGTGCAGCAGCTCGACCAGACCCGAATGGTCGGTACGGCCAACGAATCTGGTGGCCTTGAGCACCTTGTGCTTGCGGGCCTGCTCGACCAGGAAATCCAGCTGGGTGCCGTCACCGGCGATGGTCAGTGTGGTGCCCGGGTGGGTCTTGCGGATCCGGGGGAGCGCGGCGATCGCGTCGTGCACGCCCTTCTCGTACTCCAGCCGGCCGAAGTACAGCAGCTCGGCCGGCCCGGTGTGCGGGCGCCGGGGCGCGAAAGGCCATCCCTCGGTGTCGATCCCGTTGGGGATGACGGTGGTCTCGGCCAGCCCGGGGCCGAACAGCGCGTCGATCTCCTCACGCATGGAGGCCGAACAGGTGATCAGCGAGTCGGATTCGTGCACCAGCCAGGATTCCAGAGCATGCACCTGACGGCTCACCTGTCCGGACAGCCAGCCGGAATGCCGTCCCGCCTCGGTGGCGTGGATGGTGGAAACCAGTGGCACATCGAAGTATTCGGCCAAGGCGATGGCCGGGTGCGCGACCAGCCAATCATGGGCGTGCACCAGATCGGGCTGCCAATCGCGCAGCGTCAAGCCGCACCGCACCATCGAGTGGCCCATGGCCAGTGTCCACGCCATCATGTCGGTGCCGAAGGTGAACTCGTGCGGGTCCTGCGCGGCGGCGATCACCCGCACGCCCTCGGTCACCTCGTCGGTGGTCGGGTGGGTGCAGGGGTCGGTGCCGGTGGGGCGCCGGGACAGCACGACGACCTCGTGCCCGGCGAGCACCAGCTCGGTGGCCAGATGATGCACGTGCCGGCCGAGGCCGCCGATGATCACCGGCGGGTACTCCCAGGACACCATGAGGATCTTCACGCACACGCACCTTCGACGGCGCACGACGGTGCGCAAACTGCGGGGGAGGGGCGGCGTGTCGCGCAGCAGACGCGCACGCTCGCGGCAAAGGGGGTCATCGGGGGAGCCGCCGGGCGTCCAGGGCGCCGAACAGGCCGTCGGCCCGGTTCCAGTCGGCAGCGAGTCGCTCGGCCTGCTCGCGCCGGCCCGAGGCCAGCGCCGCGGAGATCTCGCGGGTGGCGTGCGCGTGCAGATGGGCGCGGTAGCGCGCGTATTCGGCGGCCGAGTCCTTGCTCACCATGAACGGCCAGTCGCTGGAGACCGTCAGCAGCGTCTCGCGCAGGATCTGGTCGGCGACCGCGTCGCGGCCCGCGCCGCGACCGCGGTGCGTCAGCGCCTTGTCCACCGCCGACAGTGCGGTGTCGACCACCTCGGCGTTGAGCGCCACCAGATCGGAGACCTTCTCACCGTTCCAGACCTGCCAGTCCTTGCCCGAACCCCAAGAGCTGGGCGGCAATTCGACTGTGGACCCGACGTAGCCCTCGGCGATGGCATCCGACAGCGTGCCGACCCGGACACCCGCCTCCGGCAACGCGCGCAGCAGGCGTTCCAGCCACCGCGGGCCCTCGTACCACCAGTGCCCGAACAGTTCGGTGTCGAAGGCGGCCACCACATGCGCGGGCCTGCCGATGCGATCGGACTCCGTGCGCAACCTGCGCCGCACCATCCCGACGAAGTCGGCGACGTGCTTGTCGATGGCCGCGTCGGCCCGTTCGGGTTCATACGGCGCCTTCGATTCCGAGGGCACATTGCGGCCGGTCACCCGGGCCGGTTTCAGACCGGTCCGATGATCGTAGGTGTGGAAGTCCCGGTAGGCGGCGTGCCCGGGGTAGCCGGATTTCGGTGACCACACCCGGTAGCTGACCTGCAGATCGCGCCCGAACGCCACCACATCGGTGTCACCCACCGGGCGGCCGAGTGCGGTGTCCCCGTGCAGGGACGGGCCGTCGACCATGAAATGCCCGACACCGGCTGCGGCGTAACCGATCTCCATGCCGGGTGCGTACGCGCATTCGGGGGCCCAGATGCCCGTCGGCGTGTGCGCGAAGCGCTGCCGGGCATCGGCCAGGCCTTCGCGCAGCGCGAACTCACGCAGCCGGGGGTTGAGCAGCGGCTGGAACGGATGCGAGAGCGGCCCGCCGAGCAGTTCGATGGTGCCCGCGTCGACGAGTTGGCGCAGCAGCGGGCTGCCGCCGTGGCGCCACAGGGTGGTGAAATCCTCCAGCGCCTCGGTGGCGGCCGCGTATTCGCGAATACCGAACTGGCGCATGGCCTCCGGTGAATTGAAGGTGCCTTCCGCACCGGCTTGCGCGGTGCCGGCCGCAGTGCTCGCTTCCAAAGCTCGCAACTGCCAGTTGGCCAGCCAGTGGTGCATGCCGGTCAGGCAGTACGGGTCGTCGAGCTGGGCGGTGACCACCGGGGTCATGCCGAGGCTGACGAGGTGGCTGCGGTCCTCGGCGGCCAGGGTGCGCAGCACCCGCATCAGCGGCAGGTAGGCCGCGGCCCAGGATTGGTACAGCCATTCCTCGCCGACCGGCCAGCGACCGTGGTGGGCCAGCCACGGCAGGTGCGTGTGCAGCACCAGCGTGAACATCCCGGGAGTGGCGTCACCGGTCGGTTTGCCGGTCACGTTCGTACCGCAATCGCCACCAGATCGAGGCTGGCATCGATATCGGAATCTTTCGCGTCGAGCAGATCGAAATCCTCGGCGCGCACGGCGGCGACGTCGGCCAGCAACTCCGGCGACCACGGGGCATCGGCGACGGCGCGGGCGATCTGGGCGTCGATGATCGAGCCGTCGTGGCGGGCGTCCATCGCGGCCAGGCCGGCGCCGTGGAACACCCCGTACACGCCCTCGATTTCGAAGCCGCCCTGCTCCAGCAGCTCGGTCAGATCGGCCGCGTTCAGCTCACGGGTGTGGAACGGGTTGAGCGGGGTGTCCCGGCCGGGGGAGAAGGTGATCCGGTTCGGGGTGGACATCAGCAGCAGTCCGCCCGGGCGCAGCACCCGCGCGCATTCGCCGACGAACTGGCCCTGGTCCCAGAGGTGCTCGATGACCTGGAAGTTCACCACCACGTCGACCGAGCCATCGGCTAATGGCAGATCGGCCAGATTGCCGAGATGCATCTGCACCCGCGGATACTTCGCCCGGATGTGGGCGACGGCCTGCTCGTCGTAGTCGACCCCGACGACGCTGCGGGCAACTCCGGCGATCAGATCGGCGCCGTAGCCCTCGCCGGGCCCGGCTTCGAGGACGTCGCGACCGGCGCACCGGTCGGCGAGACGCTGATAGACCACCTCGTGGCGGCGGAACCAGTAGTTCTCCTCGGCCAGGCCGGGGATGGTGCGCTCGCCGGTCAAGGGCAGGGAAGCGTCAACTCCCTCGTTGGAGCCGGTGCTGTCGACGGAACCGATTGTGCTCATTGGAAGGCAGGCTAACCCGTAATGGCCGGTTCGCGAACGGATGCCCTAGTGACCGTGTGGTCTGAGCGAACGGATTGACCAGTTATGGTGTCCTTGCGTGCCGTCAAAGTTACTCGCGGGTAACATGGTGGCCGATTCGTAAATCGTGATATGCCCAGGCCGGCTGCCGGCCTCATCGAGGAGGACGAACCACAGTCATGACGAACATCGTGGTCCTGATCAAGCAGGTCCCTGACACCTGGTCGGAGCGCAAGCTCACCGACGGCGATTACACGCTGGATCGCGAGGCGGCCGATGCCGTGCTCGACGAGATCAACGAGCGCGCCGTCGAAGAAGCGCTGCTCATCAAGGAGCGCGAGGGCGGCGACAGCACGGTGACCGTGCTGACCGCGGGCCCGGAACGCGCCACCGAGGCCATCCGCAAGGCGCTGTCCATGGGCGCCGACAAGGCTGTGCACCTCAAGGACGACGGCCTGCACGGCTCCGACGTCATCCAGACCGGCTGGGCGCTGGCCCGCGCGCTGGGCACCATCGAGGGCACCGAGCTGGTCATCGCCGGTAACGAGGCCACCGACGGTGTCGGCGGCGCCGTGCCGGCCGTCATCGCCGAGTACCTGGGTCTGCCGCAGCTCACCCACGTGCGCAAGCTGAACGTCGAGGGCGGCAAGGTCACCGCCGAGCGCGAGACCGACGAGGGCGTCTTCGGCCTGGAGGCCACCCTGCCGGCCGTGGTCAGCGTCAACGAGAAGATCAACGAGCCGCGCTTCCCGTCCTTCAAGGGCATCATGGCCGCCAAGAAGAAGGAAGTCACCGTCCTGACGCTGGCCGAGATCGGCGTGGAGCCCGACGAGGTGGGTGTCGCCAACGCCGGCACCAAGGTGCTGTCCTCGACCCCGAAGCCGCCGAAGACGGCCGGCGAGAAGGTCACCGACGAGGGCGACGGCGGCACCAAGGTCGCCGAGTACCTGGTTGCCCAGAAGCTGATCTAGCCCACCTCTCCCAGACACTCACGAAGGACATAAGACATGGCTGAAGTACTTGTGCTCGTCGAGCACGCCGAAGGTGCGCTGAAGAAGGTCAGCACCGAACTCATCACCGCCGCCCGCGTGCTGGGCGAGCCGTCCGCGGTCGTGGTCGGCGCCGAAGGCACCGCCGCCGCCCTGACCGACGGCCTCAAGGCCGCCGGCGCGGCCAAGATCTACGTCGCCGAGTCGGCCGACGTGGACAGCTTCCTGGTCACCCCGAAGGTCGACGTGCTCGCCGCGCTGACCGAGACGGCCGCCCCGGCCGCCGTCGTGATCGCCGCCAGCGCCGAGGGCAAAGAGGTTGCCGGCCGGCTGGCCGCGCGGCTGGGCTCGGGCCTGCTGGTCGACGTCGTCGAGGTCAAGGACGGCGGCATCGGCGTCCACAGCATCTTCGGTGGCGCGTACACCGTCGAGGCTCAGGCCACCGGCGAACTGCCGGTGATCACCGTGCGTCCCGGCGCGGTGGAAGCCGCCCCGGCCGACGGTGCGGGCGAGGTCATCTCCGTCGAGGTTCCGGCCCAGGCCGAGAACGCCACCAAGATCACCTCCCGCGAGCCGGTCGTCGCCGGTGACCGTCCGGAGCTCACCGAGGCCAACGTCGTCGTCGCCGGCGGCCGTGGTGTCGGCAGCGAGGAGAACTTCAAGATCGTCGAGGAGCTCGCCGACTCGCTCGGTGCCGCCGTCGGTGCCTCGCGTGCCGCCGTCGACTCCGGCTACTACGGCGGTCAGTTCCAGGTCGGTCAGACCGGTAAGACCGTGTCGCCGCAGCTGTACATCGCGCTGGGCATCTCCGGCGCCATCCAGCACCGCGCCGGCATGCAGACCTCGAAGACCATCATCGCGGTCAACAAGGACGAAGAGGCTCCGATCTTCGAGATCGCCGACCTCGGCATCGTCGGTGACCTGTTCAAGGTCACCCCGCAGCTGACCGAGGCGGTCAAGGCCCGCAAGGGTTAAGCAACTCCTGTGAAGGCCCCCGGACACGCTGTGTCCGGGGGCTTTTTCGTGTCAAGGCTCCGCGAGAGGGACGTTTCTGCGCTCTCAACGGCCCGCAGACCGCAGAATCGTCGCTCTCGGCACGGATCTTCGAGCCCGGGATGTTCATCCGTCGTGCACGGACACGTCACACCGGCGATGCCCTGCGGAGATCCGGACCCGCAACCGTGCTCGGTATGAGCGACGCCTGCGGAGCGAATCAACTGGTGACATGCGGGACCCGAGCCTGCGAGGGGGCCGCATGAGCGACGCATCTGTACTCATACCCGCTGACAACATCGACCGAGCTGCGCCCGGACCGCGCTACACCCTGTTGCTGTCCACCGATCCGGCCCATATCGAGGCCGCCCAACGCCTGCGCCACGACGTGTTCACCGCCGAGCCCGGCTTCGCGCTCAACCCGGCGCGCCCCGGTTTCGACGTGGGACTCGACGCCGACCACTTCGACCAGTTCTGCGACCACCTGCTCGTCCGCGAGGACATATCCGGCGAACTCGTCGGGTGTTACCGGATGCTGCCGCCGCCGGGCGCGATCGCCGCGGGCGGGCTCTACACCGCCACCGAGTTCGACGTCCGGGCGCTGGACCCGCTGCGCCCCTCGCTGGTGGAGATGGGTCGCGCCGTGGTGCGCACCGAGCACCGGCACGGCGGCGTGGTGCTGCTGATGTGGGCCGGGATCCTGGCCTACCTGGACCGTTACGGCTACGAGCACGTCACCGGCTGCGTGTCCGTGCCGACGCACCCGAGCCGTCAGACGCCGGGCAGTCTGCTGCGCGGGGTGCGCGACGCCGTGCGGCGCCGGCACAGCGCACCCACCGAACTCACCGTGCGGCCCTACCGGCCGGTGGTGATCGACGGCCGCAGCCTCGACGAGATCGAACCCCCGGCCCGGCTCACACTGCCCGCCCTGATGCGGGGGTACCTGCGCCTCGGCGCACAGGTGTGCGGTGAACCCGCCCACGACCCGGACTTCGGGGTCGGGGACTTCCCGGCGTTGCTGGACAAGAGCCGGGTCGACGTCCGCTACCTGTTGCGGTTGCGCTCGGTCTCGCAGGCCGCGGACCTGGCGGCCGGGCAGTGAGCGTCACACCGCACCCGTGGCTGCCGAAGGCGTCCTGCGACGCCGCCTGCATGCACGCCGGCGCCGCCCCGAAGGGCTCCCGACCCGCGGTCTGGGCGCGCAGCGCCGTGCGCATCACCGGGGCGGTGCTGCTCCTGCTCGCGGTGCCGGTGCTGGCGGTGCCCCTGCCGGGGCGCTCCCATCTGCAGCGCGGCTACTGCCGGCTGATGCTGCGCTGCGTCGGGGTCCGGATCACGGTGTCGGGCGGACCGATCCGCAACCTGCGCGGGGTCCTGGTCGTCAGCGGCCACGTGTCCTGGCTGGACGTCTTCACCATCGGGGCGGTGCTGCCCGGATCCTTCGTCGCCCGTGCCGACCTGATCGACTGGCCGGCGCTCGGCGTCATCGCACGCCTGATGAAGGTTATCCCGATCGAACGGGAGAACCTGCGTCGGCTGCCCGCCGTGGTCGGCGCGGTGGCCGCCCGGCTGCGCAACGGCCAGACCGTGGTGGCCTTCCCGGAGGGCACCACCTGGTGTGGGCTGGGCCACGGCCCGTTCCGGCCGGCCATGTTCCAGGCCGCGGTCGACGCCGGCCGCCCGGTGCAACCGCTGCGGCTGACCTACCATCACCGCGACGGCAGGCTGTCGACCGTGCCCGCCTACGTCGGTGAGGACACCCTGGTCGACTCCATCCGGCGGCTGGTGACCGCGCGGCGCACGGTGGCGCACGTGCAGGTGCAGTCCCTGCAGTTGCCCGGCGACGACCGACGCGACCTGACCGCCCGCTGCGAGGCGGCGGTGCGCGGCGCCGGGGGACGTGACGTGGCACACGCCGGGCAGGCGCCCGCGCTGGTGGCCTGACCTCGACGGACAGGGCCGGGCACACCGGCGGCTATCCTGGATGGGCCATGACCGCCGCATACCTGGATCACGCCGCCACCACCCCGATGCACCCGGCTGCAATCGAGGCGATGGCCGCTGCGCTGGCCACGGTGGGCAACGCGTCCTCGCTGCACACCTCCGGGCGGGCGGCGCGCCGCCGGATGGAGGAGGCGCGCGAGACGCTGGCCGGATTGCTGGGCGCCCGGCCGTCGGAGGTGATCTTCACCGCCGGTGGCACCGAGTCCGACAATCTGGCGGTCAAGGGCATCTTCTGGGCCCGCCGCGGCGCCGAACCGCAGCGGCGCCGGATCGTGACCACCCCCGTCGAACACCACGCGGTGCTCGATGCCGTCGAGTGGCTGGTCGACCACGAGGGCGCCGAGGTGACCTGGCTGCCCGTCGCCGCCGACGGCTCGGTGTCGGCCGCCGCTCTGCGGGAGGTGGTGCAGGCCCACGACGATATTGCGCTGATCTCGGTGATGTGGGCCAACAACGAGGTCGGCACCATCCTGCCGATCCCCGAATTGGCAGCGGTGGCAGCAGAATTCGATATTCCTATGCACAGTGACGCGATCCAGGCGGTCGGGCACGTCCCGGTGGATTTCGCCGGCAGCGGGTTGTCGGCGATGAGCGTCGCGGCGCACAAGTTCGGTGGCCCGGTCGGCATCGGCGCGTTGGTCCTGCGTCGCGACACCGCGTGTGTGCCGATACTGCACGGAGGCGGTCAGGAACGTGACGTGCGTTCGGGCACACCGGATGTCGCCGCCGCAGTGGCGATGGCGGTCGCGGCCGAGGTTGCGGTGGGCGGACTCGTCGAGACCAGCGCGCGGGTGTGTGCGCTGCGGGACCGGTTGATCTCCGGGGTGCAGGCCCTGATCGAGGACGTCGACCTCAACGGTGCGACCGGTCACGCCCGGCTACCGGGCAACGCCCACTTCACTTTTCGCGGCTGCGAGGGCGACGCCCTGCTGATGCTGCTGGACGCCAACGGCGTCGAATGCTCGACCGGTTCGGCATGCACGGCCGGGGTGGCCCAGCCGTCGCATGTGCTCATCGCGATGGGCGCCGACCCGGCCGCCGCACGTGGATCGTTGCGACTTTCGCTGGGGCACACCAGCACCGAGGCTGACGTCGATGCGGCACTGGACGTGCTGCCGGCTGCCGTGGAGCGGGCCCGGCAGGCGGCGCTGGCCAGTGCGGGGACCAGGCGATGAAGGTTCTGGTCGCGATGAGCGGTGGCGTCGACTCCTCGGTGGCCGCCGCGCGGATGGTCGATGCGGGCCATGAGGTCGTCGGGGTGCACCTGGCGCTGTCGGCCGCACCGGGAACCCTGCGCACCGGATCGCGGGGCTGCTGCTCCAAAGAGGACGCCGGTGACGCGCGCCGGGTCGCCGACATCCTCGACATCCCGTTCTACGTATGGGACTTCGCTGACCGATTCAAGGCCGAGGTCATCGACGACTTCGTCGACTCCTACGCGCGCGGGGAAACCCCCAACCCGTGTGTGAAGTGCAACGAGACCATCAAGTTCTCCGCCCTGTCGGCGCGGGCGCTGGCGCTGGGCTTCGATGCCGTGGCCACCGGCCACTACGCCCGGCTGGCCGACGGACGGCTGCGACGTGCCGTGGACATCGACAAGGATCAGTCCTACGTGCTGGGTGTGCTGACCGCCGAGCAGTTGCGGCACGCGTTGTTCCCGATCGGGGACACCCCCAAGACGGAGATCCGCGCCGAGGCCGCCCGCCGGGGATTGGCCGTCGCCGACAAACCCGACAGCCATGACATCTGCTTCATCCCGTCCGGGGACACCCGCGCGTTCCTGGGCGCGAAGATCGGGGTGCGTCGCGGCGCCGTCGTCGACGCCGCCGGTGCCGTGCTCGCCGAACACGACGGCGTGCACGGCTTCACCATCGGCCAGCGCAAGGGGCTTGGCATCGAGGGGCCGGGTCCCGACGGGCAGCCCCGCTATGTCACCGGCATCGACGCCGAGACCGGTGTGGTGCGGGTCGGGCCGGCCGAGGATCTCGACGTGTCGTCGCTGACCGGGCAGGACCCGGTGTTCACCGCCGGCACCCCGCTCACCGGGCCGGTGGAGGGCGTGGTGCAGGTGCGTGCGCACGGCGGACTGGCCGAGGCGGTCGTGGAGCTACGCGAGGGCAAGCTGATCGCCGACCTGCGCACCCCGCTGCGCGGGGTGGCGCCGGGCCAGACGATGGTGCTCTACCGGCCCGACCGGGCCGGCGACGAGGTCCTCGCGAGCGCCACCGTCACCCGCTGATCCGCCATCGAATACGGTTGGCCACGTGAGTGTTTTCGCCGCCGCCACCGGCATCGGATCGTGGCCAGGAACATCCGTACGCGAGGCCGCCGAGATCATCGTCGGTGAACTGCACACCCTGCCGCACCTGGTCGAGCTTCCGGCCCGTGGTGTCGGCGCGGACCTGATCGGGCGCACCGGTGCGCTGCTGGTCGACATCGGCATCGACACCGTGGCACGGTCCTACCGGATCGCGCCGGGCCGCAGTTCGGTGCTGCGGCGTGCGGTCAGCATGCTCAACGAGGACCTGGATGCGCTCGAAGAAGCCTGGGAGAAGGCCGGGCTGCGGGGGTCGGGGCGGCCGGTGAAGGTGCAGGCCGCCGGACCGTTCACGTTGGCCGCGCACCTGGAGCTGGCCAACGGGCACCGCGCCATCTCCGACACCGGTGCGTTGCGGGACCTGGCCGGTTCGCTGGCCGAGGGGCTGGGCGCGCACCGGGCAGAAGTCGCCCGGCGGCTCGGCACCGACGTCGTGGTGCAACTCGACGAGCCGTCGTTGCCGGACGTCCTGGCCGGTCGGCTCACGGGGGTGACCAGCCTGTCGCCGGTGGCCCCGCTCGACGAGCAGTTGGCCGCGGCCCTGCTCGATGACTGCGTCGGCGCGCTGGGCGGTGAGGTCGCGCTACACAGCTGCGCCGCCGAACTGCCGTGGAAGCTGCTGCAGCGCAGCCGTTTACAGGCATTGTCGGTAGATGTATCGACGCTGCAGGCCGCAGATCTGGACGGGGTGGGGGAGTTCGTCGAATCCGGGCGGACCGTGCTGCTCGGGGTGATTCCGGGCGGCGCACAGCAACAGCGCTGGGAGCCCGAACACGTCGCCGAAGCGGCGGCGGCGATCACCGATCGGCTGGGGTTCGGGCGTTCGGTGCTGCGCGAGAGGATCGGCATCACACCTGCCTGCGGGTTGGCCGGAGCCACCGAAGCATGGGCCCGCACGGCGGTCGGACTGGCGCAGAAGGCCGCCGACGGATTGGCCGTCGATCCGGACGGAATCTGACCGGCAAACATCGCGGGGGCGTAAGCTGAGCCCGGCGGTGAGGGGGCACGTGTACTTGCGGAAGCAGTTGATGACAGCCGGCGCCGGGGCGGCGTTTGCGTTGACGCTGCTCATCGGGCCGGTCCCGGTCGCCGCCTCCGACCCGGGGTCACGCGGATCGCACTCCGGTCAGTCCAGCGCCCGGGATGACCCGAGAGGCCGCGGCGGCGACACGCCACGCGGGCGCGCTTCCAGCAATGAATCGGGCGGCGCCGGCGGGCGTAAGCCCGAAGGGGTCGAGACGCGCGACCCATCGGCACCGATCGAGACATCCACCCAGGGCGTGTTGCGCAGCACCGGTTCCGGCGCCCCCGAGACCTCCCGCACCGCCGAGTCGACGACCGCCCCCACAGGCGGATCGACGACCGCCCGCACCGGCGGATCGACCACCGCCCGCACCGGCTCGGGGGAGGCCGATCGGCCATCGGTGACCACCGCTGACGGCGCCAGAACCGTGCGGACGGCCAGATCCGCCCGTGGCTCCGACACCACCACCGGTGGTTCGGACCGGCGTCCGGTCGCCGAGCCCGGGACGGCGGGGCCGGGCCGGCCGGAACCCGTGAGTGCCGACGACCTGATCGCCGATCCCGCATCGCAGCCGCCTCGTCCGCAGCCGTTGGCCGATACACCCGGCGGCATCCCCGCCGTCGTCCCGGCGGTGCCGCCGGCGCCGGCTCCCGTCCTGCTGTCGCCGGGGCGGATCTGGGCCCCGCAGGTCGTCGGGGTACCACGGCTGACGGCGCCACGGCTGGCGTCGGATCGGCGCCCGGGCCAACCCATGACCTCGCTGTTCGGTGTTCTGGGGTTGCTGCTGATCCCGCTGGCCGGCGCGGCGCTGGGCTACCGGCAGGCCCGGGCGGCGCGCTCGGTCGGCGCGCTGCCGCACGTCTAGCGGTTACCTGCTCCGCAAGTCCTTGCGCAGAATCTTGCCCGCCGCCGATTTCGGGATCGCATCGATGAACGCCACCTGCCGGACCTTCTTGTACGGCGCCACCTGCTCGGCGACGAACGCCATCACGGCGGCTTCATCCACCTCGGCGTCGGGCTGACGCACCACGAACGCCTTGGGCACCTCCTCGCCCGACTCCGGCTCGGTGACCCCGACGACGGCCGCGTCGGCGATCGCGGGGTGGGCCAGCAGCACAGCCTCCAGCTCGGCCGGCGGCACCTGATAACCCTTGTACTTGATCAGCTCCTTGAGCCGGTCGACGATGAACACACAGCCGGTCGAATCGATCCGGGCCAGGTCACCGGTGTGCAAGAAGCCGTCCGCGTCGATCGTCTCGCGGGTGGCCACCTCGTTGTTCAGGTAGCCGACCATCACGTTGGGCCCCCGGAACCACAGCTCACCGGTCTCACTCAGCCCTGTCTCGGGCAGCCCGATCTCCTCCCCGGTCACCGGGTCGATGAGCTTGGACTCCGAGTTCGGCACCGTCCACCCGCACGAGCTGACCGGCGCGGCCGCACCCACCAGCGCCCGGCCACGGTCGAACGGTGTGACGTGGCTGACCGGGCTGAGCTCGCTCATCCCGTAGCCCTGCACGAGCGCGCAGCCCAGGCGGGCGGTGACGGCGGAGCCGAGCTCCTCGTCCAACGGCGCGGCGCCGGACATGATGGCGCGCAACGAGGACAGGTCGAATCGGTCGACCATCGGATGCTTGGCCAGCGCCACCGCCACCGGTGGGGCGATGAAGACGTGCGTGCACGAGTGCTCGGCGATATTGGTCAGGAAGTCGGTCAGGTCGAACGCGGGCATGATGACCAGTCGGGCGCGGGCGTGCAGCGCGGCGTTGAGCAGCACCGTCATTCCGTAGATGTGAAAGAACGGGAGCACGGCCAGCACCACGTCATCGGCGGTCATGCTCTGCAGCGGCCGGATCTGCGCGACGTTGGACACCAGATTGCGGTGGGTGAGCATCACCCCCTTGGGGTTGCCCGTCGTCCCCGAGCTGTACGGCAGCACGGCCAGGTGGGTGGCCGGGTCGAAGCTCACCCGCGGCGCCGGGTGCCCGGCCCCGAGCAGATCGTCGGCGTTGGGGTGCCCGTCGGTGGCCGCCCCCGGGCCGTCGAGCACGATGACCGCCGACTCGGCCAGGCCCGCACGTGCGGCGCCCTCGACGGCCTGCGCGCGCAGCGCGGTGACGGTGATCAGCAGCGTCGCCCGGGAGTCGGTGAGCTGCTTGGCGATGTCCTTGGCGGTGAAGAGCGCATTGATGGTGGTCGCGGTCGCCCCGGAACGCAGAATGCCGTGGAACGCGACGGCGAACGCCGAGCTGTTCGGGGCGAGCAGACCCACCACGTCCCCGGGTCCCAGGCCGCGGGCCGCCAAGGCTCCGGCGAAGGCGTCGATCCGCTGGACCAGCTGCCGGTAGCTGATGGTGTTGCCGGTCGGGGCGTCCACCAGTGCGATCTGGTCGGCCACCGTGGGGTCGAGGTCTGCGAACAGATAGTCGTAGACGCTGGCTGAGGGGATCTGGACCGGGGGATACGGGCTCTCGATACTCATGGCACTCCTTATCGAACCACGCCGTCGGGGCGGGTGGGCGAGCCGAGAACGCCCAACGCGTTACCAGCGGTACTGGATAACGTACATTGTCGTCATGGACAACCCGCCCGACCTTCCCGGGGTGACGCACCACTTCGTCGACCTCGGTGCCGGCGTGATCATCCACGTGGCCGACGCCGGTCCGGCCGACGGCCCGCCGGTGATGCTGGTGCACGGCTTCCCGCAGAACTGGTGGGAGTGGCACGAGCTGATCCGGCCGCTGGCCGAGGATGGGTACCGGGTGCTGTGTCCGGACCTGCGCGGCGCGGGCTGGAGCTCGACACCCAAGGACCGCTACCTCAAGAACGACATGGCCGACGATCTCGCCGCGGTGTGCGACCGGCTGGGGGTCGGGCCGGTCAAACTGGTGGCCCACGACTGGGGCGGGCCGGTCGCCACCATCTTCATGCTGCGCCATCCGGAGAAGGTGGCCGCGTTCATGGGTCTCAACACCGCGGTGCCGTGGCTCAAGCACGACCGCACGGCGCTGATCAACATCTGGCGGATGTGGTACCAGATTCCGATGCTGCTGCCGGTGATCGGCCCGAAGGTGATCGCCGACCCGAAGGCCCGGTTCTTCAAGATGCTCGCCTCGTGGGTGGGCGGCGATTTCGAGACCCCGCCGGAGGACATCGCGTTCTACGTCGCCTGCATGCGCCGACCTGGCTACGCCGAGGCGGGTTCACGCTGGTACCGCACCTTCCAGACCCGGGAAGCGGCCCGCTGGATGCGCGGCGAGTTCGACGATCACCACGTCTCGGTGCCGGTGCGCTGGCTGCACGGCACCGACGACTCCGTGCTCACCCCGGAACTGCTGCGGGTGCTGCCCGAGCACTGCTCGGACTTCCAGCTGGAACTGGTGCCCGGGGTGGGGCACTGGATCGTCGAGCAACGCCCGGAGTTGGTGCTCGACCGGCTGCGCGGATTCCTGACGTCCACCTAGCTGCGCCCGGCCCGCTGTACCGCCTGCGGTCAGGCCGCCTTGTCGTTCGAGTCGGCGCCGCCGGCGGACTCCGAATCGCCCGAACTGTCCGTCGAGTCGGCGCCGCTGGTGCCCCGCGGTGCGGTCCCGCCGGCCGGCTCCGTGCCACGCCGCACCTCGGCCGGGCCGTCATCGTCCTCGGCCGCCAGATCGTCCGCGCCGAGGTCGGCGTCGGCCTCGCGGGAGCGCTGGCGCGTGGTGATCGGGGTGGCCTCCGGCAGTTCGGATTCGAGTTCCGCGGCGATCGGCTGCTCGTCGGTGATGTCGGCCTCTTCGGTGACCTCGGGGGTTTCGGCGACCACTTCGGCGGCTTCCGTGATTTCCGTGGTTTCAGCGGGACCTGCGGTGACTTCGGTGATGGCAGGCTCGCTGTCCACGCCGCCGGCCCCGCCCGGACCGGTGACGTCGGCAGCCACCGCCGCCGGCCGCAGATCGGCGGCGTCGTCGTCCGACGTGGACAGCGCCGCCATCGCGGTCAGACCCGCCTCGACCTCGGGGTTCGACGGGGCGACCCGATCCCAGTTCGGGTTCAGAGCGTGCCGGATCCCGACCCCGATGGCGTTGAGCAGTTCGAACGGCAGCGCGAGCAGTCGCTGCGGTGTCGGCAACAGCGAGGCCGGGGTGGGGGTGCCCGGATTGATGGCCCGGTTATACCCCAGATCGACGAGCACCTTCAGCGCCGGTTCGACCAGGTCGATCAACGGCTTGGGCACCCCGAGCAGGCGCAGCGGCAACAGCAGCGGCAGATACGGTGCGGCGAGCGTGACGTAGGTGATGTTGCTGTCGGGGTCCTTGTAATCCGGGCGGGCCCGCGGGGCGTCCAGGCCGGCCGGCAGATAGTTGATGTGCAGCGTGAACCCCATGAGCGCGTTCAGCGTCGCCAGCAGATTGAGCGGGTAGTTGGGGAAGTCCGAGATCGTGTCGTATTCCCAACTGATATCCAGCGTTTCGTACTGGGTGTCGGTGGGTGTGGAGCCGTCGAGTCTGATGCCGAAGAACGGCACGAACAGCCCTGGGAAGCGTTGTGCCAGACCGCCGTTGGGCCGGTTCATGCCGGCGACCATGATGAAGGTCAGCTTGTCGGCGTCCGGGGAGCCGACCGACTTCAGATGCCGCAACTCGCGGACGACGACATTGGCACTCGATGAGTAGCCCACCACGGTCACAGGTTCGCCGGTCTGCAGCGCGGCGTCGATCGCGGTCTGCAGTGCGGTGAGGCCGCCGCGTTGGGATTGCTCGAAGGTGGTCTTACCGTCCCAGCCGGTGGTGAGCGGAAGTTGGGACGGCCACGCCACCGGCTGATAGTCGTAGCCGAAGTACGGTGAGTCCGGATTGTTCGGGTCGAAATAGCCCTTGCCGGGCACCCCGGACGGGAATCCGGTGTTGTTGGGGGTGCCGGGTGGCAGCGGACTACCGCCGAGGCCATGCTCCATGCCCACACTGGTGGGATTGCTGTTCCCGCCCATCACCAGCAGCGTTCCGGCCATCAGGCGCACGCCGGCGCCGATGCTGGACAAGAACACCAACACGCCGATGGCGACGAAAACCACCGCGACGTTTGCCGTGCGTGACAGATACGGCATGAACCGCGGCACCGATAACGTGCGCATCCCAATCCTCCCCAACCCGAATGCGATGCCGATCATCCCCGGTGACCGGTCTGTGCTGGGAAATATCTACCATGCAAACGCGGTGCTCAGCGGGAGATTCGGGGAGGTTCCGAGTTTTCTGCGCCAATCGACCCAGCCGTGCGGCTACCGCGCGTCGAGTTCCTTGATCAGTCTCTTCTGGGCCACCATCCGGTAGGACGCGTCGAGTAACTCGATGACCTCGTCCCAGTCCACCTTCGCTGCGGTCAGGTCCAGGCCCAGCCAGCCGAACGGCCCCAGGTAGGCGGGAAAATAGAACCGCGCGTCCTGCTCCAGTGCCCGGCGGTCGGATTCGTCGACCTTGACCAGCAAGGAGTAGGGATAGGGCACCATCCCGTCGGGACTCTTGAGATTGCCGCCGTAGATCGCGAACATCTTCGTCGCGCAGAACACCGGCCGGCCCCAGGCGATCTTCTCGAACGCCCCGGGGAAATCCAGTGCCCGGGCACGCACCTCGGCCAGGCCGAAATCATCGTCGGAGAACATCACCGGGTGCGGCACAGGTCGCAGTTTAGCCGTGTCGGCGGGCTGCACTAGCCTGGCCAGAGTGAGCTCACCGGACGCCGATACACGTGGTCGCTGGCAGGAACTTGCCGAGGAAGTGCGTGGCCATCAGTTCCGGTACTACGTCAAGGATGCTCCGATCGTCTCGGACGCCGAATTCGACGCCCTGCTGCGCGAGTTGCAGGCCATCGAGGACCAGTATCCGGAGCTGCGTACCCCGGACTCGCCGACCCAGCTGGTCGGCGGCGCCGGCTTCGCCACCAACTTCGGTGCGGCCGACCATCTGGAGCGGATGCTGTCCCTGGACAACGTGTTCGACACCGATGAGCTGTCCGCCTGGGCGGCGCGGATCAGTGCGGAGACCGGAGCCGATACCGAGTACCTGTGCGAGCTGAAGATCGACGGTGTCGCCCTGGCCCTCGTCTACCGCGACGGGGTGCTGGTGCGCGGCGCCACCCGCGGTGACGGCCGCAGCGGCGAGGACGTCACTCTCAACGCCCGCACCATCGAGGACGTCCCGGAAAGACTCACCGGCACAGACGAATTCCCGGTGCCATCGGTGCTGGAAGTCCGGGGCGAGGTGTTCTTCCGGCTCGCCGATTTCGAGGAACTCAACGCCGGCCTGGTGGCCGAGGGCAAGCCGCCGTTCGCCAACCCGCGGAACAGCGCGGCCGGTTCGCTGCGCCAGAAGAACCCGGCGGTCACCGCGCGGCGCCGGCTGCGGATGATCTGCCACGGCCTGGGCAAGGTGGAGGGGTTCACCCCCGCCTCCCTGCACGATGCGTACCGGGCGCTCGGGGCCTGGGGACTGCCGGTGTCCACGCACACCACGAAGGTGCGGGGCATCGGCGCCGTCGCCGAGCGCATCGCCTACTGGGGCGAACACCGCCACGACGTCGAGCACGAGATCGACGGCGTGGTGGTCAAAGTCGACGACGTATCGCTGCAACGCCGGTTGGGTGCGACCTCCCGGGCGCCGCGCTGGGCGGTGGCCTACAAGTACCCGCCCGAGGAGGTCACCACCAAGCTCCTCGATATCCGGGTCAGTGTGGGGCGCACCGGCCGGGTCACCCCGTTCGCCTACATGGAGCCGGTGAAGGTGGCCGGGTCCACCGTCGGGCTGGCGACCCTGCACAACGCCACCGAGGTCAAGCGCAAGGGCGTGCTGATCGGCGACACCGTGGTGTTGCGCAAGGCCGGTGACGTCATCCCCGAGGTGCTGGCCCCGGTGGTCGACCTGCGTGACGGCACCGAGCGTGAATTCGTCATGCCCACAACGTGTCCGGAATGCGGCACGCCGCTGGCGCCGGCCAAGGAGGGCGACGCCGACATCCGGTGCCCCAACACCCGCAGCTGCCCGGCGCAATTGCGTGAGCGGGTGTTCCACGCCGCCGGTCGTGGCGCCTTCGACATCGAGGGGCTGGGCTACGAGGCGGCCACCGCGCTGCTGCAGGCCGGGGTGATCGCCGACGAGGGCGATCTGTTCACCCTCACCGCCGAGGATCTGTTGCGCACCGACCTGTTCACCACCAAGAAGGGTGAGCTGTCGGCCAACGGCAAACGGTTGCTGGCCAACCTCGGCAAGGCGAAATCCCAGCCGCTGTGGCGGGTGCTCGTCGCGCTGTCCATCCGGCACGTCGGGCCGACCGCGGCGCGCGCACTGGCCGGTGAGTTCGGCAGCCTGGACGCGATCATCGCCGCCTCCGAGGCCGAGCTGGCCGCGGTGGAGGGCGTCGGGCCCACCATCGCCGCGGCGCTGATCGAATGGTTCGAGGTGGACTGGCACCGGGTCATCGTGGACAAGTGGCGCGCCGCCGGGGTCCGGATGGTCGATGAGCGTGACGCCGGGATCGAACGCACCCTGGAGGGCCTGTCGATCGTGGTGACCGGGTCGCTGACCGGGTTCTCCCGCGACGAGGCCAAGGAAGCCATCCTGGCCCGGGGCGGGAAGGCCGCCGGGTCGGTGTCGAAGAAGACGTCGTACGTGGTCGCCGGGGACGCCCCGGGTTCCAAGTACGACAAGGCGATCGAACTCGGGGTGCCGGTGCTCGACGAGGAAGGGTTCCGCAGGTTGTTGGACGAGGGGCCCGAACCGGAACCGGAGACGGAGCAGAGCTAGCGGTAGCCCGCGCGCATGTCCTCGACGATCCTCGGGTTGTCCAGCGTCGAGGGCGGCAGATCCCGGCGGGCGTTGTCCGGGGCGAACACCGTTGCCGCGTCGAGCACCTGTTGGGTCAGAAACCGCAGCGGGGGAGCGTCCGCGGGCACCGTGGGTGTGGGTGCCGAGGCGCCACGGCGCCCCAGGGCGAAACCCCAGTCGCCGAACGTCGGCACGTGCACGTGATAGGGGGTCACCGCGAAACCGGCCGAACCCAGCGTGGACACCGTCCGCCAGAACGCGTTCGGTGTGGAGAACGGGCTGCCGGCCTGCACCACCACCAGGGCATCGGGGGACAGCACCCGGGTCACCAGCACATAGAACTCGGTTGAATACAGCCGCCCCAGTACCGGATTGTCCGGGTCCGGCAGGTCGATGACCACCGCGTCGAACCCACCCGCAGGCAACTCGCCGGGGGCGCGCAACCACGTCATCGCATCATCGACCACCACCTCGACCCGCGGGTCGTCCAGCGCGCCGCCGTTGGTGCCCCGCAGGGCCCCGCGCGCCAGCTCGATCACCGCCGGATCCAGTTCCACCTGAACGATGCGCCGCACCTGCGGCATCCGCAGCAGCTCGCGGGCGGCCAGCCCGTCCCCGCCGCCGAGGATCAGTACCGACCGGGCATCCTCGCCGAGGGCGGGATACACCAGGCTCTCGGTGTAGCGGTATTCGTCGCGGGTCGAGAACTGTAGTCCGCCATCGAGATACAGCCGGGTGTCGGCGCCACGGCGGGTCACCACGATCTCCTGGTAGGCGGACTGCTGGTAGGAGATGATCGGGTCGGCATAGAGCCGTTGGCGGGTGGTGCTCTGGATACCGTCGGAGGCCACGATCAGCGTGCTCAGCGTCAGTGCCGCGACGGTGAGCACCGCCAGCGCCGAGGCCAGCTGGTGGCGGCTGATGATGCTGCGCAACAGGAAGATCGAGACGATCGCCGCGGCGGCCAGGTTGATCAGGCCGGTCACTGCGGCGCCACGGATCATCCCGAGTTGCGGCAACACCAGGAACGGCCACGCCAGGCCGCCGATCAGGGCGCCCAGATAGTCCGCGGCGTTCAGATTGGCCAGCACCCGGCCGGCGTCGGCCGCCCCGGCCGTGCGGCCCCGCTGCAACAGGGTCATCAGCAGCGGCACCTCGGCGCCGACCAGCGCTCCGATCACCGCCGTGCCCAGCACCAGCACCCACAGGGAACCGCCGATGAACGCGAACGCCACATACATTGCGGCAGCCGATAACCCGCCGATCACACCGAGCAGGGTCTCGACCGCGATGAAGGTGATCGCGGCATGGCCGAGGAACGGTTTGACCAACAGCGCGCCCGCCCCGAGGGCGGCCACGTAACCGGCCACGATCAACGACGTCGCCACGATGCCGCCGCCGTGCAGGCTGGTCGACAGCGTCAGCAGGGCGAGTTCATAGATCAGCCCGCACGCCGCGCAGGCCGCCACCGCGGCCAGCAACAGCGCTCGCCAACGCGTCGTCCCGATCATGACAGCGCGGCGGCGTTCACCCCTCCGACGCACAGCAGGATCACCGCGGTGGCGATCGCCGCCGGGTGCAGCTTCTCATCGGCGATCAGATCCCGAAAACGCCCCGGCACCAGCACTTCCAGCACCACCAGCGCCGCACCCTGCAGCAGCACCCCGACCAGTCCGTACACCAGCGCGTCGACCAGGCCCTGCCCGAGCTCGGCGGAGCTGGCGATGATGGCGGTGGCGGTGACCAACGCCAGCGCGGCGTACATCCCGGAGGCGACGGCGACGGCGTTGGGCCGGTGCTCGACGAACACCAGGTGGCGCAGGCTGCCCGGCGTGAGCAGATCGGCCATCAGGAATCCGGCACCGAGCACCGCGATTCCGACGATGAAGTACAGGATGGCCGCGACCACGTTCTGGGCCAGTGCGCCACCGTCGACGGTGCCGAACTCCAGTGCCATCAACATCGGCTGCTCCTTCTCATCAGTGCGGTTACTTCGTGCCGCCGGGTCCACCGGGACTGCCGCCCGAGCCACCTGCCGGCGAGCCCGGCGTGAAACCCGGACCCAGAAAGATGAATCCGCCACCGCTGTAGCGGGAATTGACGTCCTCGACGCGGATGCTGCACGGGTAGGTCCCGTCCGGTCCGACGATCACGATGTCGTCGGGGTAGCGCAGGTATTCGCTGCCACGGTCGCCGGCCCGCGATTCGGGCTCGTCGTAGCCGGCCAGGTCGTCGGCCACCGACATCGGCGACCCACTGCATTCGTAGCGTCCGTCACCACCGTCGGCCGAATACTGCCGGTAGTTCTCACTGACGTGGCTTCGGATGTCCTTGTCCAGCATCGCCATTCCGGCGATCAGCAGCAGCGCGCCGAGCGCGACCAGCAGACCGGACACGGCGAACAGCCCGTTGCGGCTCACGGTCGCCACCGGCTCTCGGTGTGCACGACGGTCCCGCCGCCATTGTCACCGTCCGGGTACAGATGCCAGGTCTGCCAGTGCCAGCCGGGACCGTCCGGAACAGCCCACAGGGCGGTAAGCGCGGCCTCGTCACCGGGGAAGCTGCCGCCCAGCCAGCCGGTCTCCTGCTCGCAGCGGTGCCGTAGGTCGGCGGCAATGCCGCGGAAGGCGGTCTCGCCGTGGGTGCGGGTGTCCGAGCGCAGCCGGTACCCGGGCGCCTCGGCGGAGCCGGGCAGCGCCGTGCCGGTGGCGTGCAGCGTGCACGAAACCTGTTCGGAGAACGGCCGTGCCGGGTCGGTGACGCTGATGACGTGCGAGGCGCCGAGCACCCCGAGGACCAGGTCCGCGCCATCGGGGTGGGGCAGCGTGCAGGCCGCGAGCGGGGCCGGTGCGGGGGCGTTGAGGGTCAAGCGCAGACCGGCGCCACTGACATCGGCGGGGACGACACGCAGTTGGTGCAACGGCAACGCGGTACCTAGGAACCGGCCGGTGGGGCCGGGTAGACGGTCAGCTCGCCGGGGCGCACGGGGGTGCCGTGAGATACCTCCCAGGCCATGGTCGGCGCCCACCGCTCGTAGCCGAGCCTGGCTTCGCCGCCCGCGGTGCTGTAGTCGATGTAGTCCATCTCGCCGCCGGCGGGCAGCCCGGTGGTGCCTTCGGTGGTGTAGGACGCCCGGCCGTTCTCGTCGACGGAGTAGGTGACCCCGTCGACGTCGATGCTGCTGCCCGGTTCAGAAGGCAATCCAGGGGGCAGTCCGGTGCTCTTCACCCACCACACCAGTTCGAGTCGGCCCTCGTCCTCCTCGACGCTGAACCAGACCGGTTCCGGGCCACCTTCCAACAGGTGCTCCCACCACACGAACGGACCTTCGCGCAGGGTCACCGAGCCGCGCACCACGTAGTCGATGCCGCCGTGGCTGACGATGGCGCCCGGCCCCAGCTGGCGCGGCCCGAAAGTCTCGGTCTGGGAAGCGAACCGGAGCGGATCCTGACGGGCGGCAGGTTGCGCGGGCTGCTTGGGCCGGTTGCGTGCGACGAGAAAGACGATGACGCCCGCGGCGAGCAGTGCGATGGCCAGGATGACCAGTAGTTCCCCCACGCAACACCTTTCATCGGGTCCGGCAGCGGATGCGTTTTCTCCACCGTACCCGGTCGTTCACAGCAACCGCACAGCTGTGCTCAGCGCACGATGGTCGCCACGATGCCGGCCAGGTACCCGAGCCGGGCCACTTCGGAGGGCCGGAACTCCGGGCCGCCCGCGCGGCCGAGGACGACCGCGGTGTGCGGGTCGCCCAGCGGCGCGGCGGCCAGGGCGATGTCCATGTCCCGCCAGACCTGCGGTACCCATTCGCCGCTGCCGTCGAGCGCCACGGCGTGCTCCAGCGGTAGCCACGGAGCGGTCTCGGCCGGGGTTTCCGGGGCGCCGCTGCTGGCGGCGATGCGCTCCACACCGGATCCTGCGGTCCGGACCACGGTGCACCAGCCCACCCGCAGCACTCGGGGCGCCTCCTCGGCCAGCACCCGCAGCCTGTCGGCGCGGCCGTGCGCCGCGGCGATGTGGTCGATCAGCTCGAGCTCGCGGTGCGCCTCCAGGAGCCCGGTGTGCGGACGGACGCTGTCGACACGGACACCTTTGATGTGTTCGGCGGCGGTGATCAGGGAATCCGGCATGGCGCCCTGAGGCAGTTCGACGACCAGATCGTCGATGGCGTATCCCGTTCCGCGCTCGACGACGTCGAGGGACAGGATGTCGGCGCCCACCGAGCCGAGGGCGACGGCCAGGGAGCCGAGGCTGCCCGGTCGGTCCTCGAGCTGGACCCGCAGCAGATAAGACGGCACGGCCATCACCCTGTCACAGGCGTGGGGGCGGGGCACCCGGGGGATTATCTGCCAGGTGACGACGACTAGGCTGTTTTGTCGTGTCACAGATTTCCCGGGACGAGGTAGCGCACCTGGCGCGACTGGCCCGGCTCGCCCTGACCGACGGTGAGCTGGACAGTTTCGCAGGCCAACTCGACGCCATCCTGGCCCACGTCGGCCAGATCCAGTCCGTCGACGTCACCGGCGTCGAGCCGACCGACAATCCGTTGAAGAGCGTCAACGTGACCCGGCCGGACACCGTGGTGCCCGGTCTGGCGCAGGACCAGGCGCTGGCCGCCGCGCCGCGTGCCGAGGACGGCCGGTTCGCCGTGCCCAGGATTCTTGGGGAACCCGAATGACGAGTCGAGGCATGAGCAACGACCTGATCCGCGAGGATGCCGCCGCCCTCGGTGCCCGGATCGCCGCCAAGGAGGTGTCCTCGACCGAGGTCACCCGGGCGCATCTGGACCAGATCGCCGCCACCGATGAGCGGTATCACGCGTTTCTGCACGTGGCCGCCGACCGGGCGCTCGCCGCGGCCGCCGAGGTGGATGCCAAGGTGGCCGCCGGTGAGCAGCTGCCGTCCCCGCTGGCCGGCGTGCCGCTGGCGCTCAAGGACGTGTTCACCACCACGGACATGCCGACCACCTGCGGGTCGAAGATCCTGGAGGGCTGGAACCCGCCGTACGACGCGACGGTCACCGCGCGGCTGCGCGCGGCCGGTATCCCGATCCTCGGCAAGACCAACATGGACGAGTTCGCCATGGGCAGCTCGACCGAGAACTCGGCGTACGGGCCGACCCGCAACCCGTGGGACACCGACCGGGTGCCCGGCGGCTCGGGTGGCGGCAGCGCCGCGGCGCTGGCCGCGTTCCAGGCGCCGCTGGCCATCGGCACCGACACCGGTGGTTCGATCCGGCAGCCGGCGGCGCTGACCTCCACGGTCGGGGTGAAGCCCACCTACGGCACGGTGAGTCGGTTCGGTCTGGTCGCGTGCGCGTCCTCGCTGGATCAGGGCGGGCCGTGCGCGCGCACCGTGCTCGACACCGCGCTGCTGCACCAGGTGATCGCCGGCCACGACGCGCGGGACTCCACCTCGGTGGACGTCGCGGTGCCCGATGTGGTGGCCGCGGCCCGGGCCGGCGCCCAGGGTGATCTCAAGGGTGTCCGCGTCGGCGTGGTCAAGCAGCTGCGCGGCGAGGGCTATCAGCCCGGCGTGCTCGCCTCGTTCAACACCGCCGTCGAGCAGCTCACCGCGCTCGGTGCCGAGGTCAGCGAGGTCGATTGCCCGCACTTCGACCATGCGATGGCCGCGTACTACCTGATCCTGCCCTCGGAGGTGTCCTCCAACCTGGCGCGTTTCGACGCGATGCGGTTCGGGCTGCGGGTCGGTGATGACGGCACGCACAGCGCCGAAGAGGTGATGGCACTGACCCGTGCGGCCGGTTTCGGCCCGGAAGTCAAGCGCCGCATCATGATCGGCACCTACGCGCTGTCGGCCGGCTACTACGACGCCTACTACAACCAGGCGCAGAAGGTTCGCACGCTGATCGCGCGCGACCTCGACGAGGCCTACCAGAAGGTCGACGTGCTGGTGTCGCCGGCGACCCCGACCACCGCCTTCCGGCTGGGGGAGAAGGTCGACGATCCGCTGGCGATGTACCTGTTCGACCTGTGCACGCTGCCGCTGAACCTGGCCGGGCACTGCGGTATGTCGGTGCCCTCGGGTCTGGCGTCCGAGGACAATCTGCCCGTCGGTCTGCAGATCATGGCCCCCGCGCACGCCGATGACCGGCTGTACCGGGTGGGTGCGGCCTACGAAACGGCGCGGGGAGCGCTGCCCACCGCGCTGTAGCTCAGTCCAGGATCCGGCGCGCCACGTTGGTGCTGACCAGGTCCAGCAACTCGTCGGAACGCCCGGCCATGATGGTCCGGATCGCGTACAGCGAGAAGCCTTTCGCCTGCTCGACGGTGATGGCCGGTGGAATGGACAGTTCCTGGCGCGCGGTCACCACGTCGATCAGGGCCGGACCGTCGTGGGCGAAGGCGTCGGCCAGCGCCGACTCCAGATCCCCGGGGTGTTCCACCCGTCGCCCGAACAGGCCGAGCGATTCGGCGACCGCCGCGAAGTTCGGGTTGTGCAGGTCGGTGCCGAAGGTGACGATGCCTGCCGCCTTCATCTCCAGTTCGACGAAGTTCAGCGACGAGTTGTTGAAGACGACGATCTTCACCGGCAGCCGATTCTGGGTCAGGGTGATCAGTTCGCCGAACAGCATGGTCAGCCCGCCGTCACCGGCGAAGGCCACCACCTGCCTGCCGCGGTCGACGGTCTGCGCGCCGACGGCCAGCGGTAGCGCGCACGCCATGGTGCCGTGATTGAACGAGCCGAGCAGGCGCCGGCGCCCGTTCATGGTGAGATAGCGGGCCGCCCACACCACCGGGGACCCGACATCGACGGTGAACACCGCATCGTCGGCGGCGAGTCGATCTGCCACGGCGGCAAGGTGTTCCGGTCGGATCGGGGTGCGGTCACGGTCGTTGACGGCGAGCTCGTCGAGCCGGCGCCGGGTCTTGCGGTAGTGGTTCAGCGAGCGGTCCAGATGGGCGTGGCCGGCCTTGCTGCGCAGCAGCGGTTGCAGCGCGGGCAGGGTGTCGGCGACGGAGCCGACCAGGCCCAGATCGATCCGGGTGCGCCGGCCCAGGTTCCGGCCGCGGATATCGAGTTGGATGACGATGGCGTTCTCGGGATAGAACTGCCGGTACGGGAAGTCGGTGCCCAGCATCAGCAGCACCTCGGCCTCCTTGATGGCCTTGTAGCCGGAAGCAAAGCCCAGCAGACCGGTCATCCCGACGTCGTAGGGGTTGTCGTATTCGATGAACTCCTTACCGCGCAAGGCATGGACCACCGGGGCCGCCAGGGTTGCCGCCAACCTCACCACGTCGTCGTGGGCGCCTTCGACCCCGGCGCCGGCGAGGATGGTCACCTTGTCGGATGCGTTGAGAATCGTTGCAGCACGCGCCAGTTCGTCATCGGCGGGTCGGATGACCGGGCGGGTCGGCAGCACCGGGGTGGCGGGGGCGTCGGTCTTGTGCAGGAACACCTCGCCCGGGACGACGATGACGGCCACCCCGTTCTCCTCGACGGCGGCGCGCATCGCCATCTCCAGGATCCGCGGTGCGGACTCGGCGGTGTTGACCATCTCGCAGTACACGCTGCACTCACGGAACAGTTCCTGCGGGTGCGTCTCCTGGAAGTACTCCGAGCCGATCTCGGACTGCGGGATGTGCGCGGCGATCGCCAACACCGGCACCCGGCTGCGCTGGGCGTCGAACAGGCCGTTGATCAGATGCAGGTTGCCGGGCCCGCAGCTGCCCGCGCAGACCGCGAGCCGGCCGGTGAGCGTCGCGTCGGCGGCGGCGGCGAACCCCGCGGCCTCCTCGTGGCGGACATGTTCCCAGCTGAAGTTCTCGGCGCGCCGGATCGCGTCGGTGAGCCCGTTGAGGCTGTCCCCGGGCAGACCGTAGACGCGGCTGACCCCGCTGGCCTGCAGTGTGGAAATGACGTGATCGGCAACGGTCATGGAAGCCACAATTACATGTCGAGAAGCAGGAACACGCCCGTCGCGACAAACAGGCTCAAGAAAACCGCCAGAGCGATCAGGCTCACGACCGCCGCGGGGGAGAGTTTCCGGCGTGCCGTCGGCGCGGCCGGCTCGCCCAACCCCGAGGTCTGCGCGGAATCCGGGGGTGTGCTGCCGGGCGGGACGCCACCTCCGGGTTCCAGTCCGGGGGTGGAGCGCGGGTCGGGGTCGGGAGGTAGGGCGGTCATGGCTGCTTTCGGTAGATGCGAGTCAGCCCCGGGTACCCGACTGCCGGAATCTCACACGTTGTCCGGTGACCGCGCCGCGCGGCACCGAAGCTGGCAAGATTGCGGACATGCGGATCGGAATCCTGACCGGGGGCGGTGACTGTCCGGGCCTGAACGCGGTGATCCGGGCCGTCGTACGCACCAGTGATGTGCGATACGGCTCGACGGTCGTCGGCTTCCAGGACGGCTGGCGGGGACTGCTGGAGGACCGCCGGATCCAGCTGCGCAACGACGACCGCAACGACCGGTTGCTGGCCAAGGGCGGCACCATGCTGGGCACCGCCCGGGTCAATCCCGACAAACTGCGTGCCGGCCTGGACCAGATCAAGCAGACCCTCGAGGACAACGGCATCGACGTGCTGATCCCGATCGGCGGCGAAGGCACCCTCACCGCGGCGCACTGGCTGTCCGAGGAGAACGTCCCGGTGGTCGGCGTCCCCAAGACCATCGACAACGACATCGATTGCACCGACGTCACTTTCGGTCATGACACCGCGCTGCAGGTCGCCACCGAGGCCATCGACCGGTTGCACAGCACCGCGGAATCCCATCAGCGGGTGATGCTGGTGGAGGTGATGGGGCGCCATGCCGGCTGGATCGCCCTGAACGCCGGTCTGGCCTCCGGTGCGCACATGACGCTGATCCCCGAGCAGCCCTTCGACGTCGAGGAAGTCTGCCGGCTGATCAAAGCACGCTTCGTGCGCGGGGATTCGCACTTCATCTGTGTGGTCGCCGAGGGCGCCAAACCCGCCGAGGGGTCGATGCAGCTGCGCGACGGCGGAATCGACGAGTTCGGGCACGTGCGGTTCACCGGTGTGGCCCACCAACTCGGTGTCGAGATCGAGAAGCGGATCAACAAGGAGGTCCGCACCACGGTGCTCGGCCACGTGCAGCGCGGCGGCACGCCGACCGCCTATGACCGGGTGCTGGCCACCCGGTTCGGGGTGAACGCCGCCGACGCCGCGCACGCCGGCGAGTTCGGGATGATGGTGTCGCTGCGCGGGCAGGACATCGGCCGGGTGTCGCTGGCCGACGCGACCCGTCAGCTCAAGCTGGTGCCGCAGAGCCGCTACGACGACGCCGCCGAATTTTTTGGTTGAGCGGACTCCCGCCCACCAGGGGCGTTCTCCGGTTCACTGCCCCCATTAGGATCGGTGCCATGTCTGTCGATACCGCCGAACTTCTGGACTACGACGAGGTCATCGCCGAGTTCGATCCCGTGATGGGCATGGAAGTGCACGTCGAACTGTCCACCGCCACCAAGATGTTCTGCCCGTGCGCGAACCGGTTCGGCGCCGAACCCAACACCCAGGTGTGCCCGGTGTGCCTCGGCCTGCCCGGCTCGCTGCCGGTGCTCAACCAGGCCGCGGTGGAGTCGGCGATCCGCATCGGGCTGGCGCTCAACTGCGACATCGCGCCATGGGGCCGGTTCGCCCGGAAGAACTACTTCTATCCGGACCAGCCGAAGAACTACCAGATCAGCCAGTACGACGAGCCGATCGCGGTCAATGGTTACCTGGACGTGCCGCTCGAAGACGGCACCACCTGGCGGATCGAGATCGAGCGCGCGCACATGGAGGAGGACACCGGCAAGCTCACCCACCTGGGCAGCGACACCGGCCGGATCGCGGGTGCGACCACCTCGCTGGCCGACTTCAACCGCGCGGGCGTGCCGCTCATCGAAATCGTCACCAAGCCGATCGAGGGCACCGGCGAACGCGCCCCGGAGATCGCCCGGGCCTACGTGACCGCGCTGCGCGATCTGCTGCGGGGCCTGGGGGTGTCCGATGTGCGGATGGATCAGGGCTCGATGCGCTGTGACTCCAACGTGTCGCTGAAGCCCAAGGGCGCAGGAGAATTCGGTACCCGCACCGAGACCAAGAACGTCAACTCGCTCAAGAGCGTCGAGGTCGCGGTGCGCTACGAGATGCGCCGGCAGGCCGCCGTGTTGCGCGCCGGTGGCACCGTGACCCAGGAGACCCGGCACTTCCACGAGGACGGGCACACCACCGCGGGCCGCAGCAAGGAGACCGCGCAGGACTACCGGTACTTCCCGGAGCCGGACCTGGAACCGGTGGCGCCCTCGGCCGAGTTGGTCGAGCAGCTGCGCACCACCATCCCCGAGCTGCCCTGGCTGACGCGCAACCGCGTGCAGCAGGAGTGGGGGATCTCCGACGAGGTGATGCGCGATCTGGTCAACAACGGGGCGATCGACCTGGTCGCGGCGACCGTCGCGGCGGGTGCCTCCAGTGAGGCCGCCCGCGCCTGGTGGGGGAACTTCCTGGTGCAGAAGGCAAACGAGGCCGAGGTCGAGCTCGACACGCTGCCCATCACGCCCGCCCAGGTGGCCGCGGTGGTCAAGCTGGTCGACGAGGGCAAGCTGTCGAACAAGCTGGCCCGCCAGGTCATCGAGGGCGTGCTGGCCGGGGAGGGCGAACCCGAGCAGGTGATGAACGACCGCGGTCTGGTTGTGGTGCGCGATGATTCGCTGATCCAGGCCGCCATCGACGAGGCGCTGGCGGCCAGCCCCGACATCGCCGAGAAGATCCGTGGCGGCAAGGTCCAGGCGGCCGGCGCCATCGTCGGTGCGGTGATGAAGGCCACCAAGGGTCAGGCCGACGCCGCCCGGGTGCGTGAACTGGTGCTCGCGGCCTGTAGCTGATCAGCGGATTCGGCGCGTTCGCCGCAACTCCGGCGAACGCGCCGAACTCGCTAGGTCTTGTCGGCGTTGCTGCGCGGGAACCCGCCGCCGGACGGGAACAACGGGAAGACCACATCGTCGTGGCTCTCCGCACCCCCGGCGGTCCTGTTCACCGTGGCGCCCCAGATGTTGCCGTCCGGGGACACCGCCAGCGCCCACGCGTGACCGTGCGTGTCCTGACGGACCACCTCCGGTTCACCGGTGACCGCCCCGGTGTCCGGGGCGAGTCGCAGCGCCACCGTCTGCTTGGTGTTCACCAGGTTCACCAGCACGGTGCCGTCGAGCGCGGCGCAGCCGGCGACGCCGGGACGGTCCGGCCACGTCCACACGGTGGAGACGACGGAATCCTTGGTGATGCGCTGGATCCGGTCCGCGGACGGACCCCGGTCGGTGACATAGAGCGCGCCGTCGGCCGGGTCGACGCACATGCTGCCGCCGGCGCCCAGCCCGGACAACGCGGTGGTCTGCGGTGCCTGGTCGACGGTCGTCGGCTGCTCGATGCGCAGCACCTTGCCCGCCATCGAGCCCGGATCTCCTGCCAGGGCAGGGTCCCCGGCGTCCCCGGTGAGCACCAGCAGGGTGGTCGGGCTGGTGAACACCAGCGCGCCGGCATTGCCGGTGGCGCCCTTCGGGATCCCGGTCAGGATCGGCTTGGGCGGGTCGCCGTCGGCGATACGCACCACCCGGTTGTCGGTCGGCGTGCTGATGTAGGCGTACATCAGCCGGTCCTGCTGATAGGTGGGGGATTTCACGATGTCGAGCAGCCCGCCGTCGCCGGCCGGATCGACCGGGATGACGAGCTCCACCACCGGCTCCGCCCTGGTCGCGACCTTCTTGACCGCGCCGGTGGTGCGCTCGGCGACCAGGGCCGACTGACTGTCGCCGCCCATGATGAGGCCGCTGGTGCTCTGCAGGCAGCCCTGCAGCACGCCGGTCGCTTTGCACTCCTTGGGGAACGGCGTGGCCGGCAGCGGCGGGGGTGGCTCGGGCTTGGTGGACGGCGGGGGCGCCATCTGTGGCTCGGTGGTGAATGGTTGGGACTGGGCGTCGTCGAAACGCGCGCATCCCGATCCGACCAGCAATGCCGCACACAGCAGCACGGCCAGTCGCGCCGGCATGCTTCGCGTCGGTCCGCCCAGACTCATGCAGGCCAGGTTACGGATCGCCGCCCGGTCCGCGCCACGAAGGGGCGCAGTGCCCCCGTCGTGTCACAACTCGGCAACGGTGTGGATACGCTGCGCAAAGCGCCGCGCCAATCCATTGTTCTGCGGTGACTTGCACTTACCCTGGCATCCGTGACCGCTGAATCTCAGAACCTGACCGACTGGCAACGGCCGGCGTCGGCGCAGTTGGTCGACCCTGAAGAGGATCTGCCCTCGTCGAGCTACGGGGGAGACTTCGAAACCACCGCCATCCCCCGCTACGACACCACCGGCGCGGCCAAGCCCGAGCAGAACGCGTTCGCGCTGCTGAACGATCCCGAACCGCTGCCCTACGTCTCTCCGGCGCAGCCCAACCCGTACGCGACGGCGCCCGTGGCGCCGACCGAAATCGGCCCGCACGACGCTGACCAGCAGATCCGTGCCGCAGGCCGGCGCGGCACCACCGACCTCGGGCTGCTGCTGCTGCGTGTCGGTCTGGGCGCCCTGCTCATCGTGCACGGCCTGCAGAAGATCTTCGGCTGGTGGGGCGGCGCGGGCCTGAGCGGTTTCGAGAGCTCGCTGTCCGAGCTCGGCTACCAGCACGCCGGTTTGCTCACCTATGTCGGTGCCGGCGCCCAGATCGTCGCCGGTCTGCTGCTGGTGCTGGGGTTGTTCGCCCCGCTCGCGGCGGCCGCCGCGCTGGCCTACCTGGTCAACGCGCTGCTGGCGTCCATCGCCGCCGAACCCGGGGTGGGCTTCGCCGACTTCGTCATCCCGACCGGCCACGAGCACCAGGTCAGTCTGGTGTTGGTCGCTGCGGCGCTGACCCTGACCGGCCCGGGCCGTTACGGCCTGGACGCCGGCCGCGGCTGGGCCCGCCGGCCGTTCGTCGGCTCGTTCCTGGCGCTGCTGCTGGGCGTCGGCGTGGGCATCGGCATGTGGGTGCTGCTCAACGGCGCCAACCCGCTGGGCTGAGGCCGACGCGTTTTTATTCGTAGGGGTTCGGAACTCGTCCGCCGCTGGCCGCGGTGAGCAGCGGCAACGTCGCGAAGGTCACTGCGGGCAGCGTGATCTCGCTGCCGTCGGTGAGCCGGGCCCGGGCCCACGAGGACCGGGTGAAGCGCAGGCCCTCGATGCGCGTCCACGGCACGGTCCGGCTGCCCAGCAGGGTGCGCGCGGTCACCTCGTCGCGGCCGGCCACCGTGCGGTAGCGGGCGATGGTCACCGAGGCAAGCACCGGAAACACCATCAGGATCCAGCTCCAGGACGGCAGCGCGTAGATCAGCGCGAAGATTCCGAGAGTCAGGAAACCGACCGCGATGTGGGCCATGGGGGAGATGCGAATTACGAGCGGGGAGGGCTGACTCACCGGGACATCTTCGCATCGCCACCCGTGAGCGGTTCCGGGTGCGGGCGCAATTTGACCTTTGAGCAGTGCGGAGGCTACCGTCAGGGTCTATGTACACCCCGGACAAGCTCGTAGTACTTGGTTGGCGCGTTGATGCCGCGCTAGCTCTCTGCCGGGCTTAGCCAACAGCATCGACGCGCCAACCCTCGTACAGCGGACTCCGCTGACGGGGGTTTTTTGCTGTCACAGAACGTCACAACATCACCTGAACCAACCCGATACGAGGAAAAAGTGAGCGCACCCACCACGCGACCGCCGGAACCCACCCAGCGCGCGAACGGCGTCCAGGCCTCCGCCAAGACGGAACCAAAGGCCAATGTTGTTGCACCGGAACAGATGACGGGCGCGCAGTCGGTGGTGCGGTCGCTCGAGGAGATCGGTGTCGAGGTGATCTTCGGGATCCCCGGTGGCGCCGTGCTGCCGGTCTACGACCCGCTGTACGACTCGAAGAAGCTGCGCCACGTGCTGGTGCGCCACGAGCAGGGTGCCGGCCACGCCGCCAGCGGCTACGCCCACGCCACCGGCAAGGTCGGTGTGATGATGGCGACCTCCGGTCCGGGTGCGACCAACCTGATCACCCCGCTGGCTGATGCCCAGATGGACTCCATCCCGGTCGTGGCCATCACCGGCCAGGTGGGACGGGCCCTGATCGGCACCGACGCCTTCCAGGAAGCCGACATCACCGGCATGACCATGCCGGTCACCAAGCACAACTTCCTCGTCCGCAGCGGCGAGGACATCCCGCGGGTCATCGCCGAGGCCTTCCACATCGCCCAGAGCGGACGGCCTGGCGCTGTCCTCGTCGATATCCCGAAGGACATCCTGCAGGGGCAGTGCACCTTCTCCTGGCCCCCGGTGATGGATCTGCCCGGCTACAAGCCGAACACCAAGCCGCACAGCCGGCAGGTGCGTGAGGCGACCAAGCTGATCGCCGAGGCCCGCAAACCGGTGCTGTACGTGGGTGGTGGCGTCATCCGCGGCAACGCCAGCGCCGAACTGATGGAACTGGCCGAGCTGACCGGCATCCCGGTCGTCACCACGCTGATGGCGCGCGGTGCGTTCCCCGACAGCCACCCGCAGCACATGGGCATGCCCGGCATGCACGGCTCGGTGTCCGCAGTCGCCGCGCTGCAGAAGAGTGACCTGCTGATCGCCCTGGGCACCCGCTTCGACGACCGCGTCACCGGCCAGCTGGAGTCCTTCGCCCCGGACGCCAAGGTGATCCACGCCGACATCGACCCCGCCGAGATCGGCAAGAACCGGCACGCCGACGTGCCGATCGTCGGTGATGTGCGCAACGTCCTGGCCGACCTGCTGGAGGTGCTGCGCCGTGCGGGCACCACCCGCGACTCGCTGCAGCTGGGCCCCTGGTGGGACTACCTGAACAGCATCAAGGCGACCTACCCGCTGAGCTACGGGCCGCAGAGCGACGGCAGCCTGAGCCCCGAGTTCGTCATCGAGAAGCTGGGCCAGATCGCCGGACCGGAAGCGGTGTACGTCGCCGGCGTCGGACAGCACCAGATGTGGGCCGCGCAGTTCGTGAAGTACGAGAACCCCAAGACCTGGCTGAACTCCGGCGGTCTGGGCACCATGGGCTACGCCGTCCCCGCGGCGATGGGCGCCAAGTTCGCCCGGCCCGAGGCCGAGGTGTGGGCGATCGACGGTGACGGCTGCTTCCAGATGACCAATCAGGAACTGGCCACCTGCGCGCTGGAGGGTGCGCCGATCAAGGTCGCCCTGATCAACAACGGCAACCTGGGCATGGTGCGGCAGTGGCAGACGCTGTTCTACGAGCAGCGCTACAGCCAGACCAACCTGTCCACGCACAGCCACCGGATCCCGGATTTCGTGAAGCTGGCCGAGGCGCTGGGCTGTGTCGGATTGCGTTGTGAGCGTGCCGAAGATGTCGAGGACGTGATCAACCAGGCCCGGGCCATCAACGACAAGCCGGTGGTCATCGACTTCGTCGTCGGCGCCGACGCCCAGGTGTGGCCGATGGTCGCCGCCGGTACCAGCAACGACGAGATCCAGGCCGCCCGCGGCATCCGTCCGCTGTTCGACACCGAAGAAGGGCACGCCTGATGAGCGCGCGAAGACGAGCACGAGTGAGGATCGCAGTGAGGAACGAACGAGGACCGCAGCGAATGGGAGTCGAGTCATGAGTAGCGTCTCCACGCACACCCTGTCGGTGCTCGTCGAGGACAAGCCCGGCGTGCTGGCGCGCGTCGCGTCGCTGTTCTCCCGGCGCGGCTTCAACATCCAGAGCCTCGCCGTCGGGGCCACCGAGCAGAAGCACCTGTCCCGGATGACGATCGTCGTCGAGGTCGAGGACTTCCCGCTGGAACAGGTCACCAAGCAGCTCAACAAGCTGGTCAACGTGATCAAGATCGTCGAGCAGGACGAGAGCCAGTCGGTCTCGCGTGAGCTCGCGCTGATCAAGGTGCGCACCGATGCGACCACCCGCAGCCAGGTGATTGAAGCGGTCAACCTGTTCCGTGCCAAGGTTGTGGATGTGTCCACCGAGTCGCTGACCATCGAGGCGACAGGGACCCAGGAGAAGCTCGAGGCATTCCTGCGAGTGCTCGAGCCGTACGGTATCCGGGAGATCGTGCAGTCCGGCATCGTCTCGTTGTCGCGCGGGCCGCGCGGTATCGGCACCGCAAAATAGCTTCAGAGAACGAATCACAGAGACAAAAGAGAAGGAAAATCAGTGGCAATCGAACTGTTCTACGACGCCGACGCGGATCTGTCGATCATCCAGGGCCGCAAGGTCGCGGTGATCGGCTACGGCAGCCAGGGCCATGCGCACTCGCTGTCGCTGCGCGACTCGGGTGTGCAGGTCAAGGTCGGCCTGAAGGAGGGCTCGAAGTCCCGCGTCAAGGTCGAGGAGCAGGGCCTGGAGGTCGGAACCCCGGCCGAGGTCGCCAAGTGGGCCGACGTGATCATGGTCCTCGCGCCGGACACCGCGCAGGCCGAGATCTTCACCAACGACATCGAGCCCAACCTGGAGGACGGTAACGCGCTGTTCTTCGGGCACGGCCTGAACATCCACTTCGGCCTGATCAAGCCGGCCGAGAACATCACCGTCGGCATGGTCGCCCCCAAGGGCCCCGGCCACCTGGTGCGCCGCCAGTTCGTCGACGGCAAGGGTGTGCCCTGCCTGATCGCCATCCACCAGGACCCCAAGGGTGAGGGCCAGGCGCTGGCGCTGTCGTACGCCTCCGCCATCGGCGGTGGCCGCGCCGGCGTCATCAAGACCACCTTCAAGGAAGAGACCGAGACCGACCTGTTCGGTGAGCAGGCCGTGCTGTGCGGTGGCACCGAAGAGCTCATCAAGACCGGGTTCGAGGTCATGGTCGAGGCCGGTTACGCGCCCGAGATGGCCTACTTCGAGGTGCTGCACGAGCTCAAGCTGATCGTGGACCTGATCTACGAGGGTGGCATCGCCCGGATGAACTACTCGGTCTCCGACACCGCCGAGTTCGGTGGCTACCTGTCGGGCCCGCGGGTCATCGACGCCGACACCAAGAAGCGTATGCAGGACATCCTCAAGGACATCCAGGACGGCACCTTCGTCAAGCGCCTGGTCGCCAACGTCGAGGGCGGCAACAAGGAGCTCGAGGCCCTGCGCAAGGAGAACGCCGAGCACCCGATCGAGGTCACCGGCAAGAAGCTGCGCGACCTGATGAGCTGGGTCGACCGGCCCATCACCGAAACCGCCTAGGTTTTTCTGCGACGTGTGGAGCGTTACCCGTACTCAGTGCGGGTAACGCTCCACAGGTCTTTCTAGGGTGTCGCCTCGTGTCCGGGCCGGCCGTGGGTGCGCCGGCGTTCCTTCATCTCGGCCTCGAAGACGTGCCGCCGGCCGCCCATGAGTTCCTCGCGGACCCGCCTCTCGTGGTCGCGGAACCGGGACCAGTAGGTGTCGTCGAATTCCTCGACGACCTGAAACGTCCAGCGCCCCTGCACGATGTTGCGGCCGACCATGTCCTCTTCGAGCCGGTCGGCGATGGTCTCGTGGCCGGCCTCGCGCAGTCTGTCGCAGGTGTCGCCCAACAGCAGGTCGGCATGGCCCATCAGCTGATGGAACGCATACAGGTGCCCGCGGGCGCGTTCGACGTACTCCAACGCCTCCGACAGTGAGCCGACCGCCTCGACGGTGTCATCGTCGACGCCGTCGGGCCGGGCGTGGATGGCGTCGAGCGTGGGGTACCGCGCGTTGTCACGTTTTCTCACACCATCGCCCATGTGCCGTGGTGTACCCGGGTTGCGGCGATTTCAGACTTGCGGCCGTCAGGCCAGCCGCGATGCGACACCGACCACCCGCCGGGCCAGATGATCGAGTGCATCAGCGGTCGCGTCGTCGAAGGCGGTGATGTTCTCCCGGTTGGCGATCAGCCCCACCCCGTAGGGATTTCCGTCGACGAACTTCACCGGGTCGGTGTATCCGGGCGCAACGATGATCCCACCGAAATGCATCAGCGTCACATACAGATTCAGCAGGGTGGACTCCTGGCCGCCATGCGCGGTCTGGGTCGAGGTGAAACCCGCGTACACCTTGTCGGCCAGCTTGCCCTGCGACCACAACCCGCCCAACGAGTCCAGGAACGCCCGCAGGGGTGCGGCGGGGGAGCCGAATCGGGTGGGGGAGCCGAAGATCACCGCGTCGGCCCACACGATGTCCTCACCGGTCGCGGCCGGCTTACCAACGTGGGCTTCGTAATTCGCGGTCCACGCGGGGTTGTGCGCGAACGACTCCGGGTCGGCGGTCTCGGCGGCATGGCGCAACCGCACCTCGGCGCCGGCGGCCTCGGCGGCGGTGGCCACCCGGGCCGCCATCGAGGTGCCGTGCCCGGTGGCCGAGTAGTAGATGATCGCGAGTTTGGGGTTGGCGGAGGTCACGGCGCCAGCCTAATCAGATCAGGGCGTCAGCTCGGGAAGATCGCGGATACCGAACTCCCGTTTGAGCACCGTGCGGGCCGCGTAGAAGCCGGCCATGCCGTGCACGCCGCCGCCCGGTGGGGCCGCCGAGGAACACAGGTACGCCTTGGGGATCGGGGTGGACCATGGGTTGATCCGCGGTGTCGGCCCGGCGATGGCACTGAGCATGTTGTTGCCGCCCACGCCGATGTCTCCGCCCACCAGGTTGGCGTTGTGCTCCGAGAGCCGGGCGGCCGGCACGCTGCGCACCGCGACCACCACATCGCGGAAGCCGGGCGCGAAGCGTTCGAAGATGCCGGTGACGGTCTCGGCCATGTCCACCGTCGATCCGGCAGGCACATGGGCGTAGGCCCACAACGGCCGCCGGCCCTGCGCGTCGATGCGAGCCGGGTCGGCGATGTGCGGCAGGGCGGCCAGCACCATCGGCCATTCGGGGTGCCGGCCGGCGGCGATCTCGGACTCGGCCAGCGCCATCTGGGATCGGTTGCCGCCGAGATGCAGGGTGGGGGCCAGGTTCAGACGCGAGTCACGCCAGGGGATCTCACCGGACAACACGAAGTCGACCTTGGCCACACCCGGCCCGTAGCGGTAGCGGCGCAAGGCTTTTGCGTAGCGCGGCGGCAGCGCGGCACCATAGATGGACAGCAGTGCGGTCGGTGCGGTGTCGTAGAGCACGACGCCGCCCGGCGGGGCGGTGACCTCTTCGCCGAGCACGAGTTCCCCGCCGTGGATGCGCAGATCGGCGATCAGCGCATCCGGGATGGCCTGTGAGCCGCCGACCGGGATCGGCCAGCCGACCGCATGCGCCAGGGTGGCCAGCATCAGTCCCGCCCCAGAGGCGACCAGGGAGGGCATCTGCGAAATCGTGTGTGCGGCAACGCCGGTGAACAACGCGCGGGCGTCCTCGCCCTTCAGGGTCCCCCACAGGGGGCTGCCCTGCGCCAGCAGTCGGGGCGCCACCTTGAGCGCGGCGGGAATCGACGGCGGGAGGGACCGCTTGTCGCCGAGCAGCAGTCCGACGACGCCGTCGCAGTCGTCCGACAGCGGGCCGAGCAGGCGTCGCCACGAATTGCCGTCGGACAGTTCGGCACAGGTGCGGGCGATGTCGCGGTAGCCGATGGCGGCGGGCCGGTCGGTCAACGGATTCGCATACGAGATGTCGGGTACCGACAGCTGCACCCCGCGCGCGGGTAGGTCGTAGTCGGCGAAGAACGGCGAGGCCAGGGCCAGCGGATGCACCGCCGAGCAGATGTCGTGGGCCACCCCGGGATACTCGGGGTCGGGCAGGGTGCGCGCACCCCCGCCCGCGGTGCTCTCGGCCTCGATGACGCGCACGGACAGACCTGCGCGGGCCAGGATGACGGCTGCGGTCAGGCCGTTGGGCCCGCTTCCGACGACGGTGACGTCCACCACTCCAGTAGACAGCATCGGTCGCAGTGCCCGCTCGTTTCGGTGCTGAATGCACGCGGCCTGTGGTATCGCCGACGTCACACACTAGGCTGTAACCCCGTGAGTCTTCCCGTAGTGCTGATAGCCGACAAGCTTGCCGAGTCGACCGTTGCCGCCCTCGGCGACCAGGTCGAGGTCCGCTGGGTAGACGGCCCCGACCGTCCGAAACTGCTGGCCGCCGTCGCCGATGCCGATGCCCTGTTGGTGCGTTCCGCCACCACGGTGGACGCCGAGGTCATCGCCGCCGCGCCCAAACTCAAGATCGTCGCCCGTGCCGGCGTCGGACTGGACAACGTCGACGTGGACGCCGCCACCGCGCGCGGTGTGCTCGTCGTCAACGCCCCGACCTCCAACATCCACAGCGCCGCCGAGCACGCCGTGGCCCTGCTGCTGTCGGCGGCCCGGCAGGTCCCGGCCGCGGACGCCACGCTGCGCGAGCACACCTGGAAGCGGTCCTCGTTCAACGGCACCGAGATCTTCGGCAAGACCGTCGGCGTGGTCGGGCTGGGCCGCATCGGTCAGCTGGTCGCCGCGCGGCTGGCCGCGTTCGGCACCCACGTGATCGCCTACGACCCCTACGTGTCCACGGCGCGCGCCGCCCAGATCGGCATCGAGCTGGTCGACCTGGACGAGCTGCTGGGCCGCGCGGACTTCATCTCGGTGCACCTGCCCAAGACCAAGGAGACCGCGGGCCTGCTCGGCAAGGAGAACCTCGCCAAGACCAAGCCCGGGGTCATCATCGTCAACGCCGCCCGCGGCGGACTGATCGACGAACAGGCCCTGGCCGACGCGATCAACAGCGGACACGTGCGCGCCGCCGGCCTCGACGTGTTCGCCACCGAGCCGTGCACCGACAGCCCGCTGTTCGATCTGCCGCAGGTCGTGGTCACCCCGCATCTGGGCGCATCGACCGCCGAGGCGCAGGACCGGGCCGGCACCGATGTGGCCGCCAGCGTGAAGCTGGCCCTGGCCGGTGAATTCGTGCCCGACGCCGTCAACGTCGGCGGCGGCGTCGTCGGCGAGGAAGTGGCGCCCTGGCTGGATCTGGTGCGCAAGCTCGGGCTGCTGGTGGGCGCGCTCTCCGATGCCGCCCCGGTGTCGCTGGCGGTTCAGGTCCGCGGCGAGCTGGCCGCCGGCGGTACAGAGGATGTGGGCATTCTCAAGCTCTCGGCGCTGCGTGGCCTGTTCTCCGCGGTCGTCGATGAGCAGGTGACCTTCGTCAACGCGCCCGCCCTGGCCAAGGACCGCGGTGTCACCGCCGAGATCAGCACCGCCAGCGAGAGCCCCAACCACCGCAGCGTGGTGGACGTGCGCGCGGTGCACGCCGACGGCAGCTCCATCAACGTCGCGGGCACCCTGTCGGGTCCGCAGCTGGTGGAGAAGATCGTCCAGATCAACGGTCGCAACCTGGACCTGCGTGCCGAGGGCCACAACCTGATCGTCAACTACACCGACCAGCCGGGCGCGCTCGGCAAGATCGGCACCCTGCTCGGCGGGGCGAACGTCAACATCCTGGCCGCGCAGATGAGCCAGGACGCCAGCGGCGACAGCGCCACCGTGATGCTGCGCCTGGATACCGATGTGCCCGAAGATGTGCGCGCCGCGATCGCTTCGGCGGTCGGCGCCACCACACTGGAAGTGGTCGACCTGACATGACATCACTGAACAAGCTCGCCGTCATCGCCGGTGACGGCATCGGCCCGGAGGTCATCGACCAGGCACTGCGGGTGCTGGACGCGGTGTTGCCCGGGGTGAACCGCACCGAGTACGACCTGGGTGCGCGGCGCTACCACGCGTCCGGGGAACTGCTCACCGAGGAGACCATCGACGAGCTGCGCGGCTACGACGCGATCCTGCTCGGGGCGATCGGCGATCCGTCGGTGCCCAGCGGCGTGCTGGAGCGCGGGCTGCTGCTCAAGCTGCGTTTCGCGCTCGACCATCACGTCAACCTGCGCCCGGGACGGTTGTATCCCGGTGTGGCGAGCCCGCTCTCGGGTGTGACCGGGATCGACTTCGTCGTGGTCCGCGAGGGCACCGAGGGGCCCTACACCGGTAACGGCGGCGCGCTACGGGTCGGCACCCCGCACGAGGTGGCCACCGAGGTGAGCGTGAACACCGCGTTCGGTGTGGAGCGTGTCGTGCGTGACGCCTTCGCCCGGGCACAGTCCCGCCGCAAGCATCTGACGTTGGTGCACAAGACGAATGTGCTGACCTTCGCCGGCAGCCTGTGGTCGCGGGTGGTGGCCGAGGTGGGTGCGGAGTACCCCGACGTCGAGGTCGCCTACCAGCACATCGATGCCGCGACGATCCACATGGTCACCGATCCGGGCCGCTTCGACGTGATCGTCACCGACAACCTGTTCGGCGACATCATCACCGATCTGTCGGCGGCGGTGTGCGGTGGCATCGGTTTGGCCGCCAGCGGCAACATCGATGCGACGCGCACGAATCCGTCGATGTTCGAGCCCGTGCACGGCAGCGCGCCCGATATCGCCGGACAGGGCATCGCCGATCCGACGGCCGCGGTGATGAGCGTGGCGCTGCTGCTCTCGCACGTCGGCGAGGACGCCGCGGCGGCCCGGGTGGACAAGGCCGTGGCCGAGCATCTTGCGACCCGCGGCGAGGCGAAGCTGTCGACCAGCGAGGTCGGCGACCGGATCCTGTCGCTGCTCTGACTGTCGAGGGTGGGTTCGCGACGCTGAGCCGGCAATGCCGGCTGTTCGCGATCGGTTCGATGTTCTTCGCCGTCGCCACCGCGCCGGGATTCGCCGCTGCTGCCGGGGCGGGTGCGACGAACGTGCTGTGCTTCGTGGGCTCGTGGTTCTTCACCACCGCCGCGTGGATGCAACTTCGGCTTTCTGATCGCGGGGGCGGCTGGTGGTCGTCGGCCATCCAGTTCGCCGGCACCATCCTGTTCAATGTCAGCACCGGGGCGTCGGTGTGGACGCACACGATCCACGGTGAACAGCGTTACGTGTGGGTGCCGGACGCGACCGGGTCGCTGGCATTCCTGGTCAGCGGTGTGCTGGCGGTGGCGCTGGTCGGTTGGTGGGCCCCGAAGTCCGTTGACTGGCAGGCGAGCTGGATCAACCTGGCCGGTTGCATCGCGTTCGGGGTATCGGCGGTGGGGGCGTTCGTCCTGAAATCCGGGGTGACCGAGGATCAGTGGCTGGCCAACCTGGGTACCTTCATCGGGGCGCTGTGTTTCCTGACCGCGGCCATGCTGGTGCTGCCACGGCGATGAGTCCGTCGGCACCGGCCGGTCTACCCGTCATGGGACTCATCGACATCGAGCTGTTCGCGACACTGGACCTGGTAGGGCAGGCGCCGGGCGGGCCGGAGGAGGATCCCATCGGATTCCCGTTCGGCGGCTGGCAGGCGCCGCTGATGAACGAGGTCGCCGGAGCGCAGGTGGCGGCGGCCTACGAGGGCACCGATGCGCTGCTGCTCGGCCGGCGCACCTACGACATCTTCGCGGCGTACTGGCCGCACCAGGATGACGAATTCGGCGCGCTGTTCAACCGCATCCCGAAGTATGTGGCCTCCCGCGGCAAACCCGATCTGTCCTGGGCGGGGTCCACTCTGCTCGGGAACGATCTGGTCGCGGCGGTACGCGAGATCCGGGATCGGCACGCGCAGGTGAAGGTCGTCGGGAGCCTGAATCTGGTGCAGACCCTGTTGCGGGAGAAGCTCTTCGACCGCATCGACCTGTGGCTGCATCCGATCATGCTCGGCGTCGGCAAGAAGGTGTTCGCCGACGGTGTGGTGCCCACCAACGTCGCGCTGCTGCAGCCGCCGGTATCCGGTCCGGCGGGCACGGTCTACCTGCGCTACGGGCTGGCCGACGGCGTCCCGGAGACCGGCGTTATGGCTGAGGTGCCCTGAAATCAGTTCCGGTAAAGGCTAGTTCGATTCCTCGGCCGGCGACGGGTCGGCGGGCACCAGGGGGATGGCGGCCAGCGGGAACAGTGCGCACACGGCGAAGGCGACCGGGAAACCGGCGGCGGCGATCAGCGTGCCGAACAGCGGTGCACCGACGGCGGTGGCCAGATGCTGGCTGGTGTTCTGCGTGCCCAGCGCGCGCCCGCTCCAGAACGGTCCGGCGATCTCCGCGATCGCGGTGAACGCCAAACCGTTGTCGGACACCGTGACAACCGAGGCGACGATCATCAGCGCGACGGCGATCGGGGAATCCAACGCATCGGTCACCGCCAGCAACGCCATCGTCACCGCGGCGGCCGCCGCGATGGAACGGATGGGCCGCAGCCGGGATCCGACCACGTCCGACCACCGCCCCGCCGCGATCCGCCCGCCGGCGCCGAGGACCTGTGCGACGGTGACCAGGGTGCCTGCCGATGCCGCCGACCATCCGCGTTCGGTCATCAACCAGACCAGGGTGAAGGTCCAGATGAACCCCTGCGGGACCACCAGCAGCACCGAGACGGCATGGATGCGCCACAGCATCGACGAACCGCGGTAGGGGTTGGCCAGGTGTTGCGGCGGTGCGTCGGCGCGGTGCGGCCGCGGCGGATCCAGCACACCGATCGCGCAGATGACCGCGGACAGCACGCACACCGCCGCCGGGAACACCAGCGCGGTGGCCACCCCGTGGCTCTCGGCGAGCCGGGGGATGACCAAGGCGCCCAGTCCGACTCCCAACGGGGTGGCGGTCTGGCGGATTCCCATGGCGAGGCCGCGCTGTTCCGGCGGGAACCAGCCGACGACCACCCGCCCGCTGGCGGAGTTGCTGCTGGCCGCGGCCATCCCGCCGAGGAGCAGGAACGCGCCGACCGCGAACAGTGAGTCCACCGAGGCCGCGCCGAAGGCGAATGCGGCGGTCAGCGCCGAGCCGACGGTCAGCACGATCCGTTCGCCGACCCGGTCGACCAGCCAGCCCCAGGCGATCAGGGTCAGTACCAGCCCGAAACTCGGCATGGCCGCGAGCAGTCCGGCCGCGGCGAGGTCCACGCCGTGCTCGCTGCGCAGTGTCGGGATGAGAAAGGCGGCGCCGTTGATGAACACGTTGGCGCATGTCGTGGCTGTGAGTGCGATCACCAGCATCGACCACCGCCGCGCGGTGCCGATGGATGCCGTTCCCATGACGGCCATCGTGCCACGGGAATCTCAAGATATTGAACTCACATCTCAATATATGGAAGAGGTGGGAGGTATTGCGGGATGGACCGACGCCGCGCGCCGAACTGTGGCGGGGCGTCATTAGGCTGGACGAATGCGCCTCGGTCGAATCGCCAGTCCTGACGGGGTCGCCTTCGTAGTCATCGAAGGCGACTCGAACTCCGATGCGGTGTGCCGCGAGATTGCCGAACAGTATCTGTCGCGCAATCCCACGTTCACCGGCCGCAGTTGGCCGCTGGCCGACGTGCGGCTGCTGGCGCCGATCCTGGCCAGCAAGGTGATCTGCATGGGCAAGAACTACGCCGCGCACGCCCACGAGATGGGTGGCGAGCCGCCGGAGGATCCGGTGATCTTCCTCAAGCCCAACACCGCCATCATCGGGCCCAACGTCCCGATCCAGTTGCCGGCCGACGCCAACCCCGTGCATCACGAGGGCGAGCTGGTGATCGTCATCGAGCGGCCCTGCAAGGACGTGCCCGCCGCGAAGGCGGCCGACTACATCCTCGGCTACACGATCGCCAATGACGTGTCCGCGCGCGATCAGCAGCGCAAGGACGGCCAGTGGATGCGGGCCAAGGGGCACGACACCTTCTGCCCGGTCGGGCCCTGGATCGAGACCGCCGTGGATCCGTCCGATCTGGACCTGCGTACCGAGGTCATGCGCCAGGGCGAGGATTCGAAGCCCGTGGTGGAGGTTCGTCAGCAGTCCAACACCTCGCTGTTGCTGCACGATGTGGGCGCCATCGTCGAATGGGTGTCGGCGGTCATGACGCTGCTGCCCGGCGATCTCATCCTCACCGGAACCCCGGAGGGCGTCGGCCCGATCGAGGACGGCGACACCGTCAACATCACCATCGAGGGGATCGGCACCCTCTCCAATCCCGTTGTGCGCAAGCAGAAATAAAGGACCAAGGGAAGACAAATGACATCCGCCACTGATGCTGTCCGGGTACGGTTCTGCCCTTCTCCGACGGGCACCCCGCACGTCGGGTTGGTGCGTACCGCGTTGTTCAACTGGGCCTACGCCCGGCACACCGGCGGCACCTTCGTGTTCCGCATCGAGGACACCGACGCCGCCCGCGACACCCAGGAGAGCTACGACGCCATCCTGGACGCGCTGCGCTGGCTCGGGCTGGACTGGGATGAGGGGCCCGAGGTCGGCGGCCCGCATGAGCCGTACCGGCAGTCGCAGCGCTCCGATCTGTATCGGGACGTGATCGGCAAGCTGCTCGCCGCGGGGGAGGTCTACGAGGCCTACTCCACACCCGAAGAGGTCGAGGCCCGCCACCTCGCCGCCGGCCGCAATCCCAAACTGGGCTATGACAACTACGACCGTGATCTCACCGACGAGCAGCGGGCGGCGTTCGCGGCCGAGGGCCGCAGGCCCGTGCTCCGGTTGCGGATGCCCGACCAGGACCTCACCTGGACCGATCTCGTGCGCGGCGAGACCACCTTCGCCGCCGGGGTGGTGCCCGATTTCGCGATCACCCGCGCCAACGGAGATCCGCTCTACACCTTGGTCAATCCCGTCGACGACGCGTTGATGAAGATCACACATGTGCTGCGCGGTGAGGACCTGCTGCCGTCCACCCCGCGGCAGATCGCCCTGTACCAGGCGCTGATCCGCATCGGAGTCGCCGACCGCATCCCCGAATTCGCGCACCTGCCAAGCGTTCTGGGCGAGGGCAACAAGAAGCTGTCCAAGCGCGACCCGCAGTCGAACCTGTTCCTGCACCGTGACCGGGGTTTCATCCCGGAGGGGCTGCTCAACTACCTGGCGCTGCTGGGCTGGGGGATCGCCGACGATCACGATCTGTTCAGCCTCGACGAGATGGTGGCGGCGTTCGACGTCGTGAACGTCAACTCCAACCCGGCCCGCTTCGACCAGAAGAAGGCCGACGCGATCAACGCCGAGCACATCCGGCTGTTGACCCCGGAGGACTTCACCGCCCGGCTGCGGGCCTATCTGGACGCCCACGGGCACGACACCGGCCTGGACGAGGCCGCCTTCGCCGAAGCCGCGGCGCTGGTGCAGACCCGCATCGTGGTGCTCGGCGATGCGTGGGATCTGTTGAAGTTCTTCGACGATGGCTCCTACGTCCTCGATGAGAAGGCGGCGGCCAAGGAACTCAAGCCCGAGGCGGCGCCGGTGCTGGACGCCGCGCTGACGGCTCTGGAGGCCGCGCCGCAGTGGTCCACCGCGGCGATCGAGGAAGCGCTCAAGGCGGCGCTGCTGGACGGGCTGGAGCTCAAACCCCGTAAGGCCTTCGGCCCGATCCGGGTCGCGGTCACCGGGTCGACGGTCAGCCCGCCGCTGTTCGAGTCCCTGGAACTGCTCGGTCGGGAGCGCAGTTTGGCCCGGTTGCGCGCCGCAAGGGCAGGGGTGTGAAAAGTGGTCCGAAATCTTTGGTAGTCTGCTCGTCGGCCCGGAAAGCACAGCGGAGAGTCAGACCGCCGCGCTGAAAGAGCCGAAACGATGCCTTGAGCTGCAGCGATAGGCATCAAATGGGGTATGGTGTAATTGGCAACACAGCGGTTTCTGGTACCGCCATTCTAGGTTCGAGTCCTGGTACCCCAGCTGTCCGGCCCGGAACAGCGGATTAGGTGAGAACGACTGCCTGAGCTATGCTTTCCGACCGGAAGATGTTCTAGCCCCCGTCGTCTAGCGGCCTAGGACGCCGCCCTCTCACGGCGGTAGCGTGGGTTCGAATCCCATCGGGGGTACGCGATAGAGGCCCAGGAGAAATCCTGGGCCTCTTCTTCGTTTTCGGGTGTATTCGGTCGCCCGAGAGGGAGTCCGGCCGTGATTCAGGCCACGTACCGATCCCCGGCGGCGGAGCTAGAGGCGGCGGGTCAGTGCCTCGGACGCCGCGAGCAGATCGGCGGCCCAACGGGCGCCCGGCCGGCGACCCATCCGGTCGATCGGACCCGACACCGACACCGCCGCGATCACCGCGCCACGTCCGTCGCGCACCGGGGCCGACACGCTGGCGACGCCGGACTCCCGCTCTGCCGCGCTCTGGGCCCAGCCCCGGCGGCGAACCTCGGCGAGGGTGCGTTCGGTGAACTTGGCGCCCGCGAGCACCGCCTGCTGGGTGGCGGGATCGCTGTAGGCCAGTAGCACTTTGGCCCCCGAGCCGGCGGTCATCGGAAGCCGGGTGCCGATCGGGACGGTGTCGCGCAGGCCGGCCGGCGGCTCCAGGGAGGCGACGCAGACCCGCGAGCTGCCCTCCCGGCGATACAGCTGCACGCTCTCGCCGGTGAGTTCGCGCAGTCGGGGCAGGACGATGGCGCCGGCGGCCAGCAGTGCATCGTTGACCTGCCCGGCCAGTTCGGTCAGGGCCGGGCCCAGCCGCCATCGTCCTTCGTTGTCGCGGGCGAGCAGTCGGTGCACTTCCAGGCCCGCCGCCAGCCGGTGCGCGGTGGCGCGCGGCAGCCCCGTGCGTTCGCACAGTTCGGCCAGACCGCAGGGTGACTCGGCCACCGTGTGCAGGACGCCCACCGCTTTGTCGAGGACGCCGATACCGCTATCCTGTCTCACAGGGAGATACTAGCGTCCCGCATCGTGAGATGACCAGCCCGTCACGGCAGGACGCCCGAGTTGAATCGAGATACCCATGGAGCAGAACAAGCCCCGGACTCTGGCCGAGAAGGTGTGGGACGACCACGTCGTGTCCCGCGGCGCCGGAGAAGGTGCCGCCAAGGAACCCGACCTGATCTACATCGATCTGCACCTCGTGCACGAGGTCACCAGCCCGCAGGCGTTCGACGGTCTGCGGTTGGCCGGGCGTCCCGTCCGCCGGCCCGATCTGACCATCGCGACCGAGGACCACAACGTGCCCACGATCGACATCGACAAGCCGATCGCCGATCCGGTCTCGCGCACCCAGGTGGAAACTCTGCGCCGCAACTGCGCGGAGTTCGGCATCCGGTTGCATCCGATGGGCGACGCCGAACAAGGCATCGTGCACATCATCGGCCCCCAGCTGGGTCTGACCCAGCCGGGAATGACGGTGGTGTGCGGTGACAGCCACACCTCCACCCACGGCGCGTTCGGCGCGATCGCCATGGGTATCGGCACATCTGAGGTCGAGCACGTGATGGCCACCCAGACCCTGCCGCTCAAACCGTTCAAGACCATGGCGGTCAACGTCGACGGGGACCTGCCCGCCGGGGTGAGCGCCAAGGACATCATCCTGGCTGTGATCGCCAAGATCGGGACCGGTGGCGGTCAGGGCCACGTCATCGAATACCGGGGCAGTGCCATCGAATCGTTGTCGATGGAGGGCCGGATGACGATCTGCAACATGAGCATCGAAGCGGGCGCCCGAGCCGGCATGGTGGCACCGGATGCCACCACATTCGAATTCCTCAAGGGCCGCCCGCACGCGCCGACCGGCGCGGATTGGGATGCCGCGGTGCAGGCGTGGAGCCAGTTGCGCACCGATGAGGGCGCCGAATTCGACACCGAGGTCTACATCGATGCCTCGACCCTGAGCCCGTTCGTGACCTGGGGGACCAACCCGGGGCAGGGTGTGCCGCTCTCGGCGGCGGTGCCCGACCCCGAGATGATGCTCGACGACGATGCCAAGCAGGCCGCCGAGAAAGCCTTGGCTTATATGGATCTTCGAGCGGGTACCCCGATGCGTGAGATCGCGGTCGACACGGTGTTCGTCGGCTCGTGCACCAACGGCCGCATCGAGGATCTGCGGGTGGTCGCCGAGATCCTGGACGGCCGCAAGGTCGCCGACGGCGTCCGCATGCTGGTGGTGCCCGGATCCATGCGGGTCCGCGAGCAAGCCGAATCCGAAGGTTTGGGAGCGATCTTCACCGCCGCGGGAGCCGAGTGGCGTCAGGCCGGCTGCTCGATGTGTCTGGGAATGAACCCCGATCAGCTCGCCCCGGGGGAGCGTTGCGCGTCGACCTCCAACCGCAATTTCGAAGGACGGCAGGGCAAGGGCGGTCGTACCCACCTGGTGTCACCGGCTGTGGCAGCCGCCACAGCGGTGCGCGGCACCCTGTCTTCCCCTGCCGATCTGGCCCCCGTCGGCCGATAAGCCGCCCCCGGCTCAGCCTCAAACCGCTAGGAGTACCAGGACATGCAAGCTTTTGACACCCACACCGGGATCGGCGTTCCGCTGCGCCGGTCCAATGTCGACACCGACCAGATCATCCCGGCGGTGTATTTGAAGCGGGTCACCCGAACGGGTTTCGAGGACGGTCTGTTCGCGGCATGGCGCACCGATCCGTCCTTCATTCTGAATTTGGCGCCATTCGACAAGGGATCCGTTTTGGTGGCCGGCCCCGATTTCGGCACCGGATCCTCCCGGGAACACGCCGTCTGGGCGCTCATGGATTACGGCTTCCGGGTCGTCATCTCGCCGCGGTTCGCCGATATTTTCCGGGGCAATGCCGGCAAGGCGGGCCTTTTGGCGGCCGAAGTTTCCCACGACGATGTCGAACTTCTTTGGAAGCTGATCGAGCAGAATCCGGGCCTGGAAATCACTGTCAATCTTCAAGATCGAACCATTGCCGCCGGAACGGTCCTGCTGCCGTTCACGATTGATGACTACACCGCCTGGAGGCTGCTCGAGGGGCTCGACGATATAGGCCTTACGCTGCGGAAACAGGCCGAAATCGAGGAATACGAGCGGCACCGTCCGAGCTTCAAACCGAGGACTCTTCCGGCCTGAATTCGCCGGTTCCGGGCCCCCAAATATGGCCCGGCAACCTCATTCTCGGACGCCGGTACCACTGTCGGTGTGGGCCAACCGGATTGCAAAAATGTTCGCTAGCTACGCTTGAAACCGCGCGTGGCTCTTGGAAATATGTGCCCAATGGGTTTACCGTGTCCTCTAGTCGGTCCAAGGTGGACCACTGGACTTCGGAGGGTTTGCATGAACAAAGCAGAGCTCATCGACGCACTCACAACCAAGTTGGGCACCGATCGTCGACAGGCTACTGCCGCGGTTGAGAACATCGTCGACACGATCGTGCGTGCGGTGCACAAGGGTGAGAGCGTCACGATTACCGGCTTCGGCGTTTTCGAGCAGCGTCGCCGCGCCGCCCGTGTGGCTCGCAACCCGCGCACCGGTGAGACCGTCAAGGTCAAGCCGACGTCGGTTCCGGCCTTCCGGCCCGGCGCTCAGTTCAAGGCGGTTGTCTCTGGCGCGCAGCGTCTCCCGGCAGACGGCCCCGCCGTCAAGCGCGGTGTGGCCGCGGCTCCGGCCAAGCGTGGCGCCGCCAAGAAGGCTGCTGTCAAGAAGGCTGTCGCCAAGAAGGCCGCTCCCGCGGTGAAGAAGGCTGCTGTCAAGAAGGCTGTCGCCAAGAAGGCCGCTCCCGCGGTGAAGAAGGCTGCTGTCAAGAAGGCTGTCGCCAAGAAGGCCGCTCCCGCGGTGAAGAAGGCTGCTGTCAAGAAGGCTGTCGCCAAGAAGGCCGCTCCCGCGGTCAAGAAGGCTGCTGTCAAGAAGGCTGTCGCCAAGAAGGCCGCTCCCGCGGCCAAGAAGGCTCCGGCCAAGAAGGCTCCCGCCAAGCGCGGCGGCCGCAAGTAATTTCGGCAAGTACTGCAAAAGCACCCCAGAACTTAGGTTCTGGGGTGCTTTTGCGTGTGCCGGCGGGCTGGGGGTACCTCCCGCTTGCGGGGGAGAGCGCAGCGACCGGGGGAGTCGCGTGGCTCAGGTCTTGACGGCCAGCGGGCTGCCGATGTGGTCGGCGGCGACGAGTCGCCCGCCCACCGAGGACAGCACCCAGGTGCTGCCCTTGCGGTTGCGCGATTTGTCCGGACGCACACCGTCGCGTTCGCACCACCACGCGATGAGATCGGGAATCACCTTGCCCTGGGTGCAGATCACCGGTGTCGCTTCGGCGGACGCGGCGGCGATCTCCAGAATGCGGGCACGGGCGGCCTTGCGGTTCTGGGCGTAGGCCTCCTCGGTCAGCGAGGGCTCGACACCGATCTCGGTACCGAGTTCCTGGGCCAGTGGTGCCAGGGTCTGCTGACACCGCACCCGAGGCGCGGCGTGCAGTTCGGTCGCTCCGAACGCGAGCAGTTGCCCCACCAGCGATTCGGCCTGCGCGCGTCCGAGCTTGTCCAGGGGCCGTTTCCAGTCCTCACCTTTGTACTTGGATCGGGACCCGGCCCGGGCATGGCGCACGATGATCGTCGTCTGGGTATCGGCCGGCACTTTGGCGAAGCGTCGCAGTACCTTCCGGTCGTGGGCGTACTGCAGCCGCTTCATCGCCTCCTTGGGGGTGAGCCAGAGCAGCTCGTCGACTTCCTCGTTGGCGATGAACTCACCGTCACCGGCACCGGCGGCCCAGTACACGACCCGTTTCACGGTGTCTTCCACCGGATAACTGATGACGGCCAGCCGGCGGCCGAGACGGCTGTGAAAACCGGTCTCCTCCCGGATCTCCCGCACCGCGGTGACCGGATGGGCCTCGCCCGGGTCCACCTTGCCCTTCGGTAGGGACCAGTCGTCATAGCGGGGTCGGTGCACGATGGCGACCTCGGTTCGTCCCGCATGTTCGCGCCACAGCACGGCGCCGGCGGCGTGCACCACCGCACCAGCGGAGTGTGGCCCCGTCGCGGTCTTGCGGGTCGAGCTGTCCGACACATCAACTCCCATACGTTGTCAGTGGCCGACAGGTCGACGATCTAGGGCGATCGGTGTTTCGCCATCAGCGCGACCTGGTGGTCGCGCACGGTGTGGCCGGGCAGCGGCAGCGCCGTCCACCGCCCATCCGATTGGAGCTCCCAGCATCTGGTCGCCGGATCCATGGTGGATTCGAACATCTCGTCCAACTGGGCGGTCAGACGGGGATCCTTGACCTGTGCCATCACCTCGACCCGGCGGTCGAGGTTACGGTGCATCATGTCCGCGCTGCCGATCCAGAACTCGTTGATGGCGTGGAAGTGAATAATTCGGGAGTGTTCCAGAAAACGGCCGAGGATCGAGCGCACCACGATGTTCTCGGAAAGATCGGGCTGGCCCGGACGCAGCGCGCAGATCCCGCGCACCACCACCTCGACCCGGACCCCGGCGGCCGACGCCCGGTACAGCGCGTCGATCACCTGCTCGTCGACCAGAGCATTGGCCTTCAGCCGGATTCGCCCGTTGCCGCGCTCGCGGTGCGCGACGGCCTCCCGTTCGATGCGCTCGACGATGCCCCTGCGGACACCGTGCGGGGCGACCAGCAGATTGCGGTAGGAATCCTTGCGGGAGTACCCGGTCAGCGAGTTGAACAGATCTGTCAGGTCCGCGCCGATGTCGGGTGAGGCGGTCAGCAAACCGACATCCTCATACAGCCGAGCGGTTTTCGGGTTGTAGTTGCCGGTGCCGATATGGCAGTACCGGCGTATGGTCGACCCCTCCCGGCGCACCACCAGCGCGGTCTTGCAGTGCGTCTTCAGTCCGACGAGCCCGTACACCACGTGCACGCCGGCCTGCTCAAGCTTGCGGGCCCACTTGATGTTGGCCTGCTCGTCGAAGCGTGCCTTGATCTCGACGAGCGCGACCACCTGCTTGCCGGCCTCGGCGGCGTCGATGAGCGCGTTGACGATCGGGGAGTCACCGGATGTGCGGTACAGGGTCTGCTTGATCGCCAGCACGTTCGGGTCCGCGGCCGCCTGCTCGACGAACCGCTGCACCGTCGTGGAGAAGGAGTCATACGGGTGATGCACGAGCACATCGCCGTCGCGCAGTGTGGAGAAGATGCTCTTGGGTGTCTCGCGCTCGCCGAACGCCGCCGGGGTGGCGGGCACGAACGGCCGGTCCTTGAGGTCGGGCCGGTCCACCCCGTAGATCTGCCACAGCGACGAAAGGTCGAGCAGTCCCGGCACCTCGATCACATCACCGGGATGCACGTCGAGTTCGCGCAACAGCAGCTCGAGCATGTTCTCGGTCATGTCGTCGGCGACCTCGAGGCGCACCGGTGACCCGAACCGGCGTCGCGCCAGTTCGCGCTCCAGCGCCTGCAAAAGGTCCTCGTCACGGTCCTCGGCGACCTCGAAGTCGGCGTTGCGGGTGATGCGGAATGCATGCTGCTCCACGATTTCCAGACCCGGGAACAGCACCGACAGGTACGCGCCGATGAGTTCCTCCAGCGGCAGGAACCGCAGCGGGCCGGGGGTGCCGTCGGCGCCCTCACGCCGGGGCAGTTCCACGAACCGGTCCACGTTGTCGGGCACCTTGACGCGGGCGAAGTGCTGGGTGCGGTCATCGGGGTTGCGCACCGTGACGGCCAGATTCAGGCTCAGACCGCTGACGAAGGGGAACGGGTGCGCCGGGTCCACCGCCAGCGGTGTCAGCACCGGGAACACCTGCTCGGTGAAATAGGAGGACAACGCCGCGTGCTCGTCGTCCTCCAGGTCCGACCAGCTGACGATGAGGATGCCCTTCTCGGCCAGCGCGGGGCGCACCGATTCCCGGAACACCTGCGCATGCCGGCTGGAGATCTGCTGGGTCCGCTCACCGATGCGGCGCAACTGTTCCCGCGGTGACAGGCCGTCGGCCGAGCGCACCGACAGACCCATCTCGTCGCGGCGCTTCAGGCCGGCCACCCGCACCATGTAGAACTCATCGAGATTGGAAGAGAAGATGGCCAGGAACTTCGCCCGCTCCAGCAGCGGCAGCGAGGTGTCGGCGGCCAGTGCGAGCACCCGGGCGTTGAAGTCCAGCCAGCTCAGCTCCCGGTTGAGATAGCGGTCCTCGGGCAGGGCGTCCTCGACGGCGGCGGCGGTGGCCGCAGGCGGCACATCGGGGGCCGGGTGCACCACGGCGTCCACACCGTTCGTCGCTGTCCGGTCGGAGTCAGCAGTCGTCGTCTCGGCGTCCGTCATGACTCGATCATTGCCTATCGCCACCGTGCTTACCAGTGCTCAGCCATCGCTGCCGGTGCAGGGCAGTGCGCCCACCACCCGCCGGGTGGCCGGACCGAGCCCCAGCGTCAGCGCGGCCGTGAGGTCATCGGGGGTGTCGATGTCGCAGCGCAACCCCGGCCAGCTGCCGGTCAACGGCACCGCCCCCGAATCCGTATGCCGCTGTGTGGATTCCGTGCCGAAGCACGGGTCCAGCGGCACCCCGAACGCGAACAACGCCGAGGTTCCGGTGCCGTGCCGGTCCCCGACGAAACTGCGCGCGTGCCGCTCGGCGGAGGCCAGTGCCTCGGCCAGCTCGTGCGGTTTGAGGGCCGGCAGGTCACCTTGCAGGACAACGGTGTTGGCGGTGGTACCGGCGGTTTCGGCGGCGCGCAGCGCGTTGTTGAGCGGGTCGGGATGGCCGGCCGGGGTCGGATCGAGCAGGGCGTGGGCACCGAGGTCGCGGGCCGCCGCGGCGGCATCCGGGTCGGGGGTCACGACGGTGATCGAACTCACGGCCGGAACCGCGGCGGCCGCCGAGACGGTGTCCATCAGCATGGCCAGCACCAGATGCTCCCGCGCCGAAGCGGAGAGCACCGGTGCCAGCCGTGTCTTGGCCGCGGTCAATCGCTTCACCGCGATCAGCAAGCCGACCTCCGGCCGCGCGCTGGTGCCCGTCATATCCGCCATCCTGCCAGCCTTCCCGATGCAGCTAGGGTGAAGCGGTGGTCGAAGCCGCAGTAATGGGAGCCGGTGCGTGGGGGACAGCGCTGGCCAAGGTGCTTGCCGATGCCGGGAACGACGTGAGGTTGTGGACCCGCCGGGCCGAGCTCGCCGACGAGATCAATGCCACCCGGCGCAATCCGGACTACCTCGGGGACATCGCGCTGCCGGCCGGCATCCGGGCCACCGGTGACGCGGCCGAAGCGCTGGACGGCGCCTGCACGGTGCTGCTGGGTGTGCCGTCGCAGACGCTGCGTCCCAACCTCGAGTCCTGGAAGCAGCTGATCTCCCCGGACGCCACCCTGGTCAGTCTCGCCAAGGGCATCGAGCTGGAGACCCTGATGCGGATGAGCCAGGTGATCACCCAGGTCACCGGCGCCGACCCGGCGCGGGTCGCGGTGGTGACGGGGCCGAACCTGGCCAAGGAGGTCGCCGACGAGCAGCCTGCCGCCACCGTGATCGCGTGCACCGACTCCGGCCGTGCGGTCGCGCTGCAGCGGGCCATGTCCACCGCCTACTTCCGGCCCTACACGAACTCCGATGTGGTCGGCGCCGAGATCGGCGGGGCCTGCAAGAACGTCATCGCGCTGGCCTGCGGGATGGCCGCCGGCGTCGGCCTCGGCGAGAACACCTCGGCCGCCATCATCACCCGCGGGTTGGCGGAGATCATGCGGTTGGGAATCGCTTTGGGGGCCAAGGGGTCAACGCTGGCCGGCCTGGCCGGCGTCGGTGACCTGGTGGCCACCTGCACCTCACCCCAATCGCGCAACCGGTCCTTCGGTGAGCGGCTGGGCAAGGGCGGGTCGATGGAGTCGGCGCTGAGCGCCGCGCAGGGCCATGTCGCCGAGGGCGCCACGTCGTGCCAGTCGGTGCTGGCGCTCGCCTCGAGTTACGACGTGGAGATGCCGCTCACCGATGCCGTGCATCGGGTGTGCCATCGCGGGCTGTCCGTCGAGCAGGCGGTCATGCTGCTTCTGGGTCGCAGTACCAAACCGGAGTGACCGGAAAGGGGTACCCCATGGACGGATACGGTGACTCCACCCGAACCGTGAATGCTGTTGGTGCACACGCTGTTCCGGGTGAGCCGGTGGCGCCGGTGCCGTTTCCGGCCTCGGCGTACCACTTGTCCCCGGACGAGGCCGAGCCCATGGACACCTATGGCCGGGCCTCGAATCCGACGTGGCGGCAGCTGGAATCCGCCCTGGCCGAACTGGAGGGCGCGGCCTCGGCGCTGGCCTTCGGGTCCGGGATGGGGGCGATCAGTGCGGCCCTGCGGGTGCTGGCGAAACCGGGCACCACGCTGGTGGTGCCGGCCGACGGCTACTACCAGGTGCGCCGGTATGCCGCCGAATACCTGAAGCCGCTGGGGGTCACCGTGGTGGAGGCCGCCGCCGCGCAGATGTGCGAGGCCGCCGGCCACGCCGACGTCGTGCTCGCCGAGACCCCGGTGAATCCGACGCTGGACGTGGTGGATCTGCACCGGCTGGCCACCATCTGCCGGTCCCGCAGATCCACCTTGATCGTCGACAACACCGCGGCCACACCGCTGGGCCTGCAGCCGTTGTCGCTGGGTGCCGATCTGGTGGTCGCCAGCGCCACCAAATCCCTGGCCGGTCACAGCGATCTGCTGGCCGGATACGTGGCAGGCAGCCATCCCGGGTTGATGGCCGCCATCGAGCGGGACCGGCTGCTGGCCGGGCCGGTGCTCGGCGTGTTCGAAGCCTGGCTGGTGCTGCGCAGCCTGGGCAGCGCCGGTCTGCGTATCGACCGCCAATGCCGCAACGCGCACGCCGTCGCGCTGATGCTGCGCGATCATCCCGCCGTCCGCTCGGTGCGGTATCCGGGCCTGCCGCAGGATCCGTCGCATGCCGTGGCGGTGGAGCAGATGCGCCGGTTCGGCGGCCTGGTGTCCGTCGAACTCGCCGACGCGGGCGCGGTGCACCGGCTCGTAGAGCGCAGCGCCCTGCTGGTCGCGGCGACGAGTTTCGGCGGGATCCACACCTGTGTCGACCGCCGGGCGCGGTGGGGCGATCCGGTACCCGACGGATTCGCCAGGATCTCACTGGGCATCGAGGACACCGACGACATCGTCGCCGACATCGAGCGCGCCCTCACCTGACAAGCCGGGCCCGGGCAGCAGCCGGTAGCCTCTGCAGGTTGTGAATGCGCGTACCCGAGTCGCCGTCATCTACGGCGGACGAAGCTCCGAGCACGGGATTTCGTGCGTTTCCGCAGGAAGTATCCTGCGCAACCTGGACCCGCAGCGGTTCGAGGTCGTCCCGGTCGGCATCACCCCGGACGGGACCTGGGTGCTCACCGACGGCCGGCCCGAGACGCTGGCGATCGATGCCGGTCAGCTGCCGAACGTGACCGAGAGCGCGGGCACCGCGCTGGCGCTGGCCGCCGACCCGGTGCGCCGGGGCGAGCTGGTGTCGCTCGGGGAGGGCGCCGGCCAGGTGCTCGCCGCCGTCGACGTGGTGTTCCCGGTGCTGCACGGCCCCTACGGCGAGGACGGCACCGTCCAGGGCCTGCTGGAACTGGCCGGGGTGCCCTATGTCGGGGCGGGCGTGCTGGCCAGCGCGACCGGCATGGACAAGGAATTCACCAAGAAGCTTCTGGTCGCCGACGGGTTGCCGATCGGCGATCACGTGGTGCTGCGGGCCCAGCAGGACACCCTCACGCTCGACGACCGGGAGCGTCTGGGCCTGCCGGTGTTCGTCAAACCCGCCCGCGGCGGCTCCTCGATCGGGGTCAGCCGGGTCACGGCGTGGGATCAGCTCGACGGGGCCATCGCCGCGGCGCGCCGGCACGACCCGAAGGTGATCGTGGAGGCCGCGGTGATCGGCCGCGAGTTGGAGTGCGGCGTGCTGGAGTTCCCGGACGGCCGGGTGGAGGCCAGCGAGATCGGTGAGATCCGGGTGGCCGGGGTGCGTGACCGCGAGGACAACTTCTACGACTTCGCCACCAAGTACCTCGATGACGCCGCCGAACTGGACGTGCCCGCCAAGGTGGACGACGCCATCGGCGACGAACTGCGGGCGCTGGCGGTCCGGGCGTTCCGCGCCATCGACTGCCAGGGCCTGGCCCGTGTGGACTTCTTCCTCACCGAGGACGGGCCGGTGATCAACGAGATCAACACCATGCCCGGCTTCACCACCATCTCGATGTACCCGCGGATGTGGGCGGCCAGTGGGGTCGACTACCCGACGCTGCTGGCGACGATGGTGGACACCGCGCTCGCCCGCGGCACCGGCCTGCGGTAGGTCCTCGGGCGGACGATGAGCTACCGGGGCGGCCCGGGATCCAGCGGCTGAGCGGGCATGGTGCGTTCCAGCGCCTTGGAGATCAGCTGGATCGGGGTGGGGCCGGACCCGGTCGGCAGCGTCAACGCCACGTAGATGCCGCGGTCCACGGCATACCAGGTGCTGCTGCCGTGCGCCCTGGCCTCGAACCACTGCACCGTGTCGACGACCTGCAGCGGGGTGCCCACCACAAAGTCGGTGGGCCGTTGCAGTCCGCAGCGCAGAATCACCGGATCGGCCTGCGGATCGGCCTGCCAGGCGGCGGCACCGGCGGGCACCGGTTCGACGGCCTCGGCGCGATGGTAATCGCCCAGCTGTTCGGGAAGCTCCTCCATCAGCGCCTGGCACTGCGGGCTCTCGGCGTCCGGGGCGAGCGCCGCGGCGATGGCCACCGGTCGGTCCGGCGGGGCCGCCTGCCGGGTGGCGGCGAAGGTCAGGACCACGATCACCGCGGCCACGGCAACGCCGACCGCGGCGATGATCAGCGACCGGGGCGGTCCGTCGTGTTCGTCGGGCTGCGTCACATCGGTCACTCTAGGGCTGCTGGGCCCCGGCGATCGGGCAGGTCAACGTCCGGGTGATGCCGGCGGCGCGCTGTACCGCGGTCACCACGCCGCGGTGCAACTCGTCGGGGGTGTCGGCGCCGACCCGGGCCACCACGTCATAGGGGCCGGTCACGTATTCCGCCGAGCGCACTCCGGGCAGTTCGGCCAGCTGCTTCGCGACGACCTCGGCGCGGCCCACCTCGGTCTGAATCAGCATGAATGCCTCCACCACCGCCAGTGCCTCCGTTTCTGCTGCATAGACTCGGCGCCGCAGGGATCAAACGTACCGCAGGTCGCACCGGTGTTCAGGCCGGCTCCTGCCAGACAGGACGGTGAGATGGCCGACAGGGAGCCGACCTTGGCGCAGGTCGGGGAGTTCGGCGTCATCGACCGGATCGTGGCCGGCCGCCGACAGCCGGCCGCGGTGACGCTCGGCCCGGGAGACGACGCGGCGGTCATCACCGCCGCCGACGGCCGCACCGTGGTGTCCACCGACATGCTGGTCCAGGATCGGCATTTCCGGCTGGACTGGTCGACACCGCATGACATCGGACGCAAGGCCATCGCCCAGAACGCAGCGGATGTCGAGGCGATGGGCGCGTCCCCGACGGCGTTCGTGGTGGCCTTCGGGGCCCCGCCGGACACCCCGGCCGCGGCGGCTCAGGCACTGTCCGACGGCATGTGGGAGGAAGCGGCACGCTGCGGGGCGGGCATCGCCGGCGGGGACCTGGTCAGCGCCCCGCTGTGGGTGGTGTCGGTGACGGTGCTCGGCGACCTCGGCGGGCGGGCCCCGGTCCGCAGGGCCACCGCGCGTCCGGGTGACCAGGTCGCCGTGGCCGGGGACCTGGGCCGCTCCGGCGCCGGATATGCCCTGTGGCTCAACGGAATCGATGATCATGACGAGCTTCGGAAACAACATCTGGTGCCGAAACCGCCGTACGGGCAGGGCTTCGCCGCCGCCGACGCCGGGGCCAGCGCGATGACCGACGTGTCCGACGGGCTGCTGGCCGACCTCGGACACATCGCCGAGGCGTCCGGGGTGGTGATCGACCTGTCCACGCGGGCCCTGGGCGCCGATCACGACGCCCTGACCGCGGCCGCGGCGGCCACCGGCGGGGATGCCTGGGATTGGGTGCTGGGCGGTGGCGAGGATCACGCGCTGGTCGCGACGTTCCCCGGCGCGGTGCCCGCGGGCTGGCGGGTGATCGGCCGGGTGCGCGACGGTGCCGCCGCGGTGGTGGTGGACGGCCAACCGTGGCAGGGAAATCCGGGCTGGCAGTCGTACTAGCGCGGCGGCACGCTAGTTTGGGCGCTCGTGACACAACGCTCGCTGACCGATCTCGTCGATCCCGGCTGGGCGCGCGCGCTCGAGCCGGTCGCCCCGCAGGTGGCCGACATGGGGGAGTTCCTGCGCGCCGAACTGGCCGCCGGGCACCAATACCTGCCGTCGGGGGAGAACGTCCTGCGGGCGTTCACGTTTCCGTTCGAGGCGGTGCGGGTGCTCATCGTCGGCCAGGATCCGTACCCGACGCCGGGGCACGCGGTCGGCCTGAGTTTCTCGGTGGCCCCGGATGTGCGGCCGATCCCGCGCAGCCTGGCCAACATCTTCAACGAGTACGGCGAGGATCTCGGCTATCCGATGCCGGCCACCGGGGACCTGAGCCCGTGGGCCCAGCGCGGGGTGATGCTGCTCAACAGGGTGCTCACGGTGCGGCCGGGCACACCGGCCTCGCATCGTCGCAAGGGCTGGGAGGCGGTGACCGAATGCGCCATCCGGGCGCTGGTGGCGCGCCCGCAACCCTTGGTGGCGGTGTTGTGGGGACGCGATGCGCAGACGCTGAAGCCGATGCTGGCCGAGGGCGGGTGCGCCGTCATCGAATCGGTGCACCCCTCGCCGCTGTCGGCGTCGCGGGGGTTCTTCGGGTCAAAGCCGTTCAGCCGCGCCAACGAGTTGTTGACGCGGCTGGGGGCCGAACCGATCGATTGGCGCCTGCCCTAGCGGGCGGGGCGGCGGGAGGCCGCCCGCGCAGGCGCGGGGCGGAACTAGCCGCGGGTGACCTTGCCGGCCTTCAGGCAGGAGGTGCACACGTTCATCCGCTGCTTGTTGCCGCCGGGGCGGGTCACAGCGTTGACGCTCTGGATGTTCGGGTTCCAGCGACGGCTGGTCCGACGGTGGGAATGCGACACCGACTTGCCGAAGCCGGGGCCCTTAGCGCAGATATCGCACACGGCAGCCATGTCAGAACTCCTCATTAATCAGTACTTGGGGGTCAACGACCACATGACGGGTGACCCGACAACCCGATCAGGATACCGGCCCGGGCAGTCGTTCTCCAAAACGTGGCCTCCGCGCAGGCTCGCAGGCCGCGTTCGGTGCTCATGAGTCGCGCGCTGTGCGCGCTCACGGGCGCCTTTGATTATCCACAACGTGTGCAGCTGCGGCAGCGCTGTCGGCGGCGATGGCTATTCTTGCGCGCACGGGCTGGTCCGAGCTGGAAGGGTGGATTGATGTCGGCTGCGCGGCTCGATGCACCCGCACTGCGGCGCTGGGCGCACACCGCCGTCGGGCAGCTCATCACCCATACCGAGGAGATCAACCGGCTCAATGTCTTCCCCGTCGCGGACTCCGACACCGGCACCAACATGCTGTTCACCATGCGGTCCGCGGTGGCCGCACTAGATGTCCGCGACGATCTGGACCTCGCCGCGCTGACCGCCAGCCTGGCCGACGGCGCGCTGCGCGGCGCGCGCGGCAACTCCGGGGTGATCCTGTCCCAGATCCTGCGCGGCTTCGCCGACGTCGCCGCGGACCGGCGGGCGGCCGAGATCGACGGGCCGGCCTTCGCCGCGGCGTTGCACTGCGCCGAGAACCTGGTGGTGGCCTCGATGGGCGAAGCGGTGCCGGGGACCATCATCTCGGTGCTCGGTTCGGCCGCCGATGCCGCCGAGGAACTCGCCGCCACGGGCGCCGACGTGTCGACGGTGGTCGGGGCGGCCGCGGCCGCGGCGGTGGTGGCGCTGGAGCACACCCCCGATCAGCTCGACGTCCTGGCCGAGGCCGGGGTGGTGGACGCGGGCGGGCGAGGACTGCTGGTCCTGCTGGACGCGCTGACCGCGACGCTGGTCGGCACCGCGCCGCGGCGCGACACCTACGAACCGGCCGGGGATCCGGCCGAGCCGACGATCACCTCCACCGCGCCGCCGCAGTTCGAGGTGATGTATCTGCTGAGCGGCTGTGCGGCCGACGCCATCGAGGGCCTGCGCGCCGCGCTGGACGCGCTGGGGGACTCGGTGGCGATCACCGCCGGCTGCGGCGGAACCCATTCGGTACACGTGCACACCGACAATGCCGGTGCTGCCGTGGAGGCCGGCCTGGCGCTCGGCACCCTCACCGGCATCCAGATCACCGTGCTCACCGGCGCCCGCCCGGCGATGCAGACCGGGCGGGACCGGGCGGTGCTCGCCGTGGTCGACGGGGACGGTGCGGCAACGCTGTTCGCCGGTGAGGGCGCGCACGTGTTGCGCCCGCACGCCGGGGCGCCGATCAGTGCGCAGCAGTTGCTGCGGGCGCTGGTGGATACCAACGCCGCGCAGATCATGGTGCTGCCCAACGGTTTCATCGCGGCCGAGGAGCTGGTGGCCGGCTGCACCGCGGCCACCGGGTGGGGCATCGACGTGGTGCCGGTGCCCGCCGGGTCGATGGTGCAGGGACTCGCCGCGCTCGCTGTGCATGATCCGGCCCGCCAGGGCGTGGATGACGGATACACCATGGCGCGCGCCGCGGCGGGCGCCCGGCACGGTGCGGTGCGGGTGGCCACCGAGGAGGCGCTGACCTGGGCGGGTTCCTGCAAACCCGGTGACGGGCTGGGCATTGCCGGCGATGAGGTGCTGATCGTGGGCCGGGACCTGGCCGCCGCCGGGGCCGGGCTGATCGACCTGCTGCTGGCCGCCGGCGGGGAGTTGGTCACCGTGCTGATCGGCGCCGGTGTCGACGAGAAAGTGGGCGAACGTTTGCGTGACCATGTGCGGCAACGACATCTGGGTGTCGAACTGGTGAGTTACCGCACCGACCATCACGGTGACGCCCTGCTGATCGGGGTCGAATAGCCGTGGTCGCACTCAACGATCTGCTCGCTCCCATCATCGGTTCCAAGGCCTCCGACAAGCTGGAAGAGGCGTTCGGTATCCGCACCGTGAACGATCTGCTGCGGCACTATCCGCGCAAGTACAGCGACGGGATGAGCGTGCGCGAAGAAGGCGAGGCGATCGAACTCGAAGAGGGTTCGCATGTCACCTTCGTCGACGTCATCACCAAGGCCGAGGCCAACTACATGCGCAGGCAGACCGGCAAGAGGCAGCGAAAGTTCCTGCGGGTCACCCTGGGCGAGCGCAATCCACCGATCACGGCGACCTTCTTCAACGCCGAGTTCCTCGAGAAGAGCCTGACCGAAGGCACCCGGGTGATGCTGTCCGGGGAGATCGGCTACTTCCGGAACACGATGCAACTGTCCCATCCCGCGTTCCTGGTGATCGACTCGCCGACCGGAAGGACCATCGGCACCCGGTCGTTCGCGAAGATCGCCGATGCGTCCGGAGAGTCCGGCGCGGGCGTGCTGGCGGCGTTCGAGAAGGACTTCTTCCCGATCTACCCGGCGACCAAGAAGCTGCAGAGCTGGGACATCTACGCCTGCGTGCAGCAGGTGCTGGCCGTGCTCGATCCGATACCGGAGCTGCTTCCGGAATCCTTTCTGCGGCAATGGGATCTGGTGTCCGAAGACAAGGCGCTGCGGGGCGTGCACATGTCCGAGAACGCCATCGAGCGGGCCGCGGCGCAGGAACGGCTGACCTACGACGAGGCGATCGGGCTGCAGTGGGCGCTGGTGTCACGGCGCTACGGCGAACTCGGGGAGACCGGTCCGCCCGCCCCGCGCCGCGACGACGGTCTGGCGGCCGCTCTGCTCGGGCAGCTACCGTTCGAGTTGACCAACGGGCAGCGCGAGGTGCTCGAGGTGATCTCCGAAGAATTGGCCGGGGCCCGGCCGATGAACCGGATGCTGCAGGGCGAGGTCGGATCCGGCAAGACCATCGTCTCGATCCTGGCGATGCTGCAGATGGTGGATGCTGGCATGCAGTGCGCGCTGCTGGCGCCCACCGAGGTGCTCGCCGCGCAGCACTACCGGTCCATCCGCCAGGTGCTCGGGCCGCTCGCGATGGCCGGGGAACTCGGTGCGGCCGACGGCGCGACGGCGATCACCTTGCTCACCGGCTCTATGTCGCCGGCGCAGAAACGCCAGGCACGTGATGAGATCTATTCCGGCACAGCGGGAATCGTCGTGGGCACCCATGCCATCATCCAGGAGTCGGTGGAGTTCAGCCGGCTGGGCATGGTGGTTGTCGACGAGCAACACCGGTTCGGTGTCGAGCAACGTGACCGGTTGCGCGCCAAGGCCACCGGCGGCATCACCCCGCATCTGCTGGTGATGACCGCGACGCCGATCCCGCGGACCATCGCGCTCACGGTGTTCGGCGACCTGGAGACCTCGACCTTGCGCGAGTTGCCCCGCGGCCGGCAGCCCATCGCCAGCAATGTGGTGTTCACCAAGGACAAACCGTCCTGGCTGGACCGGGCGTGGGCACGGATCGTCGAGGAGGTCGCCGCCGGCCGGCAGGCCTATGTGGTGGCCTCGCGCATCGACGAGGAACCCGACAAGAAGAACGCCTATGAGCACGGCCCGCCGCCGGTCACCGTGCTGCAGGTGCTGGAACGGTTGAGCACCGGCCCGCTGGCCGGGTTGCGGCTCGGTCTGATGCACGGGCGGCTGGCGCCCGAGGAGAAGGACGCGGTGATGTCCGCGTTCCGGGCCGGTGAGATCGACGTGCTGATCTGCACCACCGTCATCGAGGTCGGCGTGGACGTCCCCAACGCCACCATGATGGTGGTGATGGACGCCGACCGGTTCGGCATCAGCCAGCTCCACCAGCTGCGCGGGCGGATCGGCCGCGGGCAGCATCCGAGCCTGTGCCTGCTGGTGACGCGGATGCCGGAGAGCTCCAAGGCGGGGGAGCGGTTGCGCGCGGTGGCCGGCACGCTGGACGGCTTCGCGCTGGCCGACCTCGACCTGCAGGAGCGTCAGGAGGGAGATGTGCTGGGCTACAACCAGTCCGGACGTCTCACCACCCTGCGATTCCTGTCCCTGGCCGATCACCTGGGCATCATCCAGGACGCCCGCAGCTTCTGCGAGTCGGCGTATCTGGACAACCCGTACCAGCCCGGGCTGGATGTGCTCGCCGCGCCGTTCCGCAACTCCGACCGCGTGCAGTACCTGGACAAGTCGTGAAACGGATCGGCCTGCTGGCGGCGGGGGCCGCGCTGGCGGTGCTGGTCGCGGTTCAGGTCACCACGCAACCCGGTGCGGACTCGGTGCGCTACGTCGCCGAGGCCGAGACCCCCACCGTGGCCCCGGGCGTCGACGTGCTGGCCGGCGTCCCCGAGATCCCGCTGCGCATCCGCGGTTACGACTACCGGCGCGCGGCGTTCGGGGAATCCTGGGATGACGACAACGATGCCCCGGGCGGGCGCAACGGCTGCGATACCCGCAACGACATCTTGGACCGTGATCTGGTCGAGAAGTCCTATGTGTCCATCAAACGGTGCCCGACAGCCGTGGCGACCGGCACGCTGATCGACCCGTACACCAATGCCTCTGTCGCGTTCGTGCGTGGCAACCAGACCGGCGCGTCGGTGCAGATCGACCACATCGTGCCGCTGGCACTGGCCTGGGATCTGGGTGCGCGCAACTGGTCTGATCAGATGCGGCTGCGGTTCGCCAACGATCCGGCCAACCTGCTGGCGGTGTCCGGGGCGGCCAACCAGAACAAGGGCGATGGTGAGCCGGCGGTGTGGATGCCGCAGAACCGGGCGTTCTGGTGCCAGTACTCGGTGCAGTTCGCCGCGGTGCTGCGCGGCTACGGGCTGCCCGTCGACTCCCAGTCAGCCCAGGTGTTGCGGGAGGCCGCCGGGACCTGCCCGACCGGCTGAGGCGGCGCCTCGTCGGCCGGGGAGAGCGTGCGCGGGCGGCGCCGGTTGGCTCACGGTGACGGTGACGGCCGAGACCACCACGACGAGCATGGCGAACACGTGCACCCAGGTGAGGGTCTGGCCGAGCAGCAGCCAGCCGGCGGCGCCGGCGACGACCGGTTCCAGACACAGCAGCACGCCGAAAATGCGCGGGCTCATCCGGCGCATGGCCACGAATTCCAGTGAGTACGGGATCAGCGAGGACAGCAGGGCCATGCCCACCAGGGGGATCAGCACCGCCGGGACGGTGGCCGCGAGGTCGCCGACGGCCCCGACACCGAACGGGGCGACCACGAACGCACCGATGAGGATGCCGATCGCGAGTGACCCCTGCCCGGGCATGCGGGTGGTGACCCGCTTGCCGGCCGCGATGTAGAAGGCCCAGAAGGCGGCCGCGATCAACGCGTAGCCGACACCGACGGGGTCGAGCCTGTCCCCGCCTCCGCCGCCGCCGTGTTCGCCGAAACCCAATACCGCGATGGCCGCGGCCGCCGCCAGCACCCAGCCCAGGTCGCGGCGCCGCCGGGACAATGCCGCCGAGAGCAGGAGAGGCCCGGCGAATTCGATGGTGACGGCAATGCCGAGTGGGATGCGCGCGATGGCGGCATAGAAGAACCCGTTCATGCCGGCCATGGCGAAGCCGAAGAGCAGCACGGCTTTCCAGGTGTCACGATCCCAGCCGAAGGCGCGCGGCCGGTGCAGCGCCAGCAGCAGCAGGCCCGAGATGAGCAGACGGGCGCCGGTCGTCAGCCCCGCACCGAACTGCGCCAGCAGCGGTATCGCGATCACCGCACCCAACTGCAGCGACATGCACGACCCCAGGATCATCAGGATGCTCGACGGAGCGCGCGCGGACATGCAGCCATCCTCGACTTCGGGGCTATCATCAGTCCAGCGAGTCTTTTTGAGTCATATAGGTAAGTAATTCTGATGAATGATCGGCCGGCTGCGGGAGGCGCACCATGCTGAATCTGCAGCGCCTCATCGTCCTTCACGAATTGGAACGACGTGGCTCGCTCGCCGCGGTCGCGCAGTCGCTGAACTACAGCCCCTCGGCGGTGTCCCAGCAGCTCACGACGCTGGAGCGCGAGGTGGGCACGGCACTGACCGAGCCGATCGGCCGCAGTGTCCGGCTCACCGATGCGGCGCGGATCCTGGTCGAACACACCCGGGTGGCGATCGCCGCCATCGAATCGGCGGAGTCCGAACTCGCGGCCTCGGTGGGCGCGGTGGGCGGCAGCCTGCACATCGCCTCCCTGCAGACCGCGCTGCTGTCCCTGCTGCCGGCGGTCCTGGAGACGCTGGAGCGGGTGCACCCGGAGTTGCACGTGGACGTCTCCCAGCGCGATGTGTCCGAGGCGGCGTCGGGTCTGCTGGCGGGAACGTTCGACGTCGTGGTCGGAGAGGAGTACCCGGGCGGATCGCTGCCGGCGCGCGCCGGGTTGCACCGCAGGGATCTGGGGGCCGACGAGATGCTGCTCGCCGTGCCGGCCTCCGGTCCGTGGAGTGCGGTGAATTCGTTGTCGGAGGTCGCGACGGCGCCGTGGGCGCTGGACCCGGTGAACTCCGCGCCCGGACGGTGGGCCCGGGCCACCTGCCGCGACAGCGGATTCGAACCCGATGTCCGGTTCGACGGGGTCGACCTGCTGGTGCACCTGCAGATGGTGCGGGCCGGGCGGGCGGTGTCGTTGGTGCCCTCGCTGCTGCGCGCGGAATGGGCGCACGGCGTGCGCCTGGTGGAACTGCGTGGTGCGCCGAGCCGGCGGCTGTTCACCCTGACCCGCAGCGCGCGGGTGGCGCATCCCGCCGTGCATGCGTTCCGGGAGGCACTGGCAACGGCATTCGACGCTCAGCGGTCCGTCGCCGCCGGCCGCGCATTCTGATCGCGGCACCGATCTACGTAGCCGGGGCGTAGATTGGGCTGCCAGAACGGAGGTACGGATGCAGCAGCGGGGGTTCGGTGATCTCGAAGCCACGGTGATGGATCGGGTCTGGGGCCGAGAAGACGGTGTCACCGTTCGCGAGGTGTTCGAAGAACTCTGCGACGCGCGGCAGATCGCCTATACGACCGTGCTGTCCACGCTGGACAACCTGCACCGCAAGGGTTGGGTGCGTCGCGAGCGGGAGGGTAAGGCCTACCGGTACTGGGCGACCATGACCCGTGAGCAGCGCTCGGCCAACCTGATGCGGGCGGCGTTCCAGACCGGCGGCAGGCCCGAGGCCGTTCTCGCCTTCTTCGTCGAGCAGATGTCCGACGAGGAGTCGGCGCAACTGAAGGCGGCGCTGCGGTCATCGGCCACCCAGAAGCGACGCCGATGACGGCCGCGGTCTATCTGCTGCTCTACGGGATACTGGTGACCTGGCTGGCACCGCCGCTGCTGTCACGGTTGACTCGGGGTGGCCTGAATCCGCGCCTGGGGGTGGCAGTTTGGCTCACCGCGATCCTCGGGGTGCTGGCAGCCTGGTCGGTCGCGGTCGTCCTGACCGTCGTGCACGGTGTGCGCGGGCTGCCCGAATCCCCGGTGATCGTGGTGTGTCTGGAGTTGCTCGGCATCCCCGAACAGGTTGCCACACCGAGTGTGGAGGGCACCGTGCTGCTCATCGCTGCCGCCGTGCTGCTGTGGACGGTGGTCGGGGTGCGGGCGGGCCGGGCCGTGCGCGGGCTGTGGGCGAGCAGTCGTGAGCACGCGCAGGCGGCCCGGTTGATCGGTGAGCCCACCGACCGCCCGGATGTCTTCGTGCTGAACGCCGAACGGCCGGCCGCGTACTGCGTGGCGGGCCGCCCGAATGCCATCGTGGTGACCAGCGCCGCGGTCGAGCGCCTCACCGGATCACAACTGGATGCGGTGCTGGCGCACGAGAACGCCCACATCACCGGTCGTCACCACCAGTTGTTGATGGTGCTGCGGGCGCTGGCCGCGACCCTGCCCCGGTTGCCGTTGTTCCCGCGTGCCGCGGACGCGGTCGGCGAACTGCTGGAGATGTGCGCCGATGACCTCGCCGCTCGCCGGCACGGCGGCCGAACCCTGGTGGCCGGGATGGTCAAGCTGGCCGGGCCGGTCGCACCGGCGGGTCTCGGAGTCGCCGCGTCCGCGATCACCCGGCGGGCCAACCGGCTGCTGATACCGGCGCACCCCGGCAGCCTGCGGTGTCACCGGGTGACCGCCTGGGCCACCATCGCGGTGACCGTGGCGGCGCCGGTGGTGGTCAACCTGATCTGTCGGCACTGATCCCGCTGCGCTCCGGCGCGCCGAACCACTGACCGATCAGGTGACGGCGTTACCGGCCTTCCACTGCGACCAGGGGATGTTCCAGTCGCCGAGGCCGTCGGTCCCCGACAGCGTCGGCCCGACGGTGTTGACCACTTCGACGATGTCGCCACGTTTGGTGTTGTCGTAGAACCACTTCGCGTTCTCGGTGCTGACGTTCAGGCATCCGTGGCTGACGTTCGCCCGGCCCTGGCTGCCCACCGACCACGGCGCGGCGTGCACGAAGATCCCGCTGTAGGACATCCGGGTTGCCCACTTCACCTCGGTGCGGTATCCGTCCGGGGAGTTCACCGGTACACCGTAGGTCGACGAGTCCATCACCAGGTCGGCGAGGCGCTCGGCGATGATGTAGGTGCCGTTGTCGGTGGGTGTCTTGTCCTTACCCATCGAGATCGGCATCGTCTTGGCCACTTCGCCGTTGACGCGCACCGTGAGGGTCTTGGTGGCGTCGTCGGCGGTGGCGATGACCTCATCGCCGATGGTGAATCGGGTGCTGGCGTCGTCCTGGCCGAACAGCCCGTCGCCCAGGTCGACTCCGTAGGTCTTCGCCTGGACTTCGACGGTGGTACCGGGCTTCCAGTATTTCGCTGGGCGCCAGCGCACTTCGCGGCCACTGATCCAGTAGAAGGCGCCCTCCACCGCGGGTTTGGTGGTGACGGTGATGGCGCGTTGGGCGGCCAGCCGGTCGGGAATGACCTCGTCGAAGGTCACCGAGATGGGCTGGCCGACGCCGACCACCGCGCCGTCGCCGGGCATCAGGTAGGGCATCGTCAGATACTGCGGGGAGTGGGTCTCGAAGGTGGCGCTGGTCCGCGTCACCCCGCCGAGGCCGAATGCGGCTGCGGTGAGGGTGTATTCCTTGTTGTAGCCCAGCGGCTCGGCCGAACGCCATGAGACGCCGTCGGGGCTCAGCTCACCGTCGACCACCCGGCCCTGCGCGTTGACCAGAGTCACCTCGTCGAGGACGCCGGCCTCGACGCTCACCGTCACCGGCTGCTCCACCGACACCCCGATGTCGCCCTCGGTGACCGAGGACTTCAGTTTCGGGACGAGCAGATCGCCGTACGGCGTGCCCTTGTCGGTGACGGTCTGGGCCGTCGGGGGTGCGGGAGCGGTGCTGCAGGCGTTCAACCCGAGGATGAGGGCGAGCACGGCGAGCAGTGTCAGTGGGACACCCAGAAAGTTTCGTCGTCTGACGGTTGCCGATGTCATCCGCCGCATCACCGTTGTCCTGCCGTGTGTCGAAGTGCCGTTGCGCTAACATCCTACGTAGCGACTACGTAGATGCACGTCAGCGCGGGTGCCCGGCGCCGTCAGCCGCGGATCGGGGGAGAAGTCCAGTGCTCAAGACTCGGGCCGGGCGGGCGGTGATCACCGCCGTCGGCGTCCTGATCATCGTGGCGGTGGCGATCGTCGTGTTGATCAAGGGCGGCGACCGCGAGCGCGGTGCCGAGACGGCGGAGACCGGATCGGCGCAGGTGGTGCGCGACAGCAGTCATCGACTCACCGACCCGCGCGATGCGCAGGCGACCTTCGTGGAATTCCTCGACTTCGAATGCGAAGGCTGCCGCGCCGCCTATCCCATCGTGGAACAACTGCGCGCGGAGTACGGCGACCGGGTCGAGTTCGTCCTGCGCTATTTTCCGCTGTCCGGGCACTACAACGGCGAGCGCGCCGCCCGTGCCGTGGAAGCCGCCGCACAGCAGGGCCGGCTGGAGGCGATGTACCGAAAGATGTTCGAAACACAGGCCGAATGGGGGGAGCAGCGAGTGCCCGCCGACGGTGTGTTCCGCGGTTTCGCCGAGGAGCTCGGGCTGGACATGGCGGCATTCGACAAGGCCTACGACGAGCCGGCGACACTGGAACGCATCCGGGTCGACCAGCGAGATGGCGAGCTGCTGGGTGTGCAGGGCACGCCCACCTTCTTCGTCGACGGCGAGCAGATCCTGGTGCGCAGCGTGGACGATCTGCGAAACGCCATCGACGGCGCCTTGCGGTGACCCGGATCTGTGGGCCGCTCGCGGTCCTGCTGCTGTGCCTAGCGCTGGTCGCGGCGCCACCGGCAGCGGCGACCTGCACGGCAGGCGATGCGCAATGTGTGCTGCGCCAGCGCATCGCGACGGCCGAGGCGTACATCGCGGGGCGGCCGGGAACGATCGGGTTCGTGCTGCGCGACCGGGTGACCGGCGCCCGGTATCGCAGCGCCGCGGCCGCAACCCCGATCTGGACCGCGTCGACGATCAAACTGGCGATGGTCGCCGATCTGTTGACCCGCGAGCAGTCCGGCGCGCTGCGCCTCAGCGCGGCGGACCGCCATCAGATGGCGGCGATGCTGCGCAGTTCGGACAACGACGCCGCCGACGACCTGTGGTCGCGCTACGGCGGACCGGCCAACGTGTTCAACGTCGGCTTCCTCCGGTACGGGATGGCAAGCGTGCGGCCCCAGCCCGGATTCGGGGATGTCTACCCGTACTGGGGGTTCCAGAAGGGCACCGCCGACGATTTCGACGCCCTGATGAACTATGTGCTGACCGGTCTCACCCCGGCCAACGCCGCCGCGGTGATCGCCGAGATGCAGCGGGTCGACCGTTCGCAACAGTGGGGTGTCTGGGGCGCCGGCTCCGCGATGTCGCCGGGCAACAAGAACGGCTGGTCGCAGGAAGAGGGCGGCTGGGTGGTCAACTCCGTCGGTTTCGCCGGGCCGGGGCAGCGCTACACGTTGGCCATCATGAACGCGCTGGGCGGACGGGGCGGATACGACGACGGCGTGCAGACGACGACCGAGGTGGCACGAATTCTGCTGGGGCCCAGCGGCGGTTAGCCCGCCGGTTGCCAGCCGTACATCGCGGTGTCCATCTGGTCGTCGTCCAGCGGGTCGACGGGCAGGCGGATCTGGCCATCCCGGCGCCGCAGACCTTCGAGCAGCAGGGCGACGTAGCGATGCCACAGCTCGGGTTCGACATGGCCGGCCCATTCGCTCACGGTGCCGGCCAGCAGGCTCAGGATCGGCATATCGGTGTGCGCGGCATCGGCGCGCAGGTAGCCGTCGGTGCGGGCCCGCTCGAACAGCCGGGAGACCGGGGGCACCAGCCGCTGCCGGGCGCACGCCACCGAGTACCCGCCGTAGGCCGTGCTGAACACCATCTCCCGCAGGCCGCGGTCGGTCGCCGTCAGCCCGCACATCTGCTCGACGAACCACACGAACCCGTCCCACGAGTTCGGCTGCGCGAGAGCCGATTCTGCCAGGGCCACGATCTGGTCGATGGCGCTTTCGAAGATGGCGTCCAGCAATTCCTCTTTGGTGGCGAACCGCCGGTACACCGTGCCGACACCCACCCCGGCGTGGTGGGCCACATCGTTGAGGGTGGCTTCAAGGCCGCGCTGGGCGAACAGGTCACGTGCCGCATCGAGGATGCGTTGCCGATTTCGCTGGGCGTCCTTGCGTAGGGTGCGGGGTTCGTCGACGGATGTCATCGCTGGTCCCGTTGCGCGGTGACCGCGCTGCCGAGCCAGCGCCGCAGGAACTTTCGCAGTTCCTCCGGGGAGCGTCGGGCGTCGTTGGGGGCCACGAAGAAGGACAGCATGATCCGCAGGGTGAACTCGACCAGCTCCTGCAGGCTGGCCTCGTCGTATCCGTGTGCAGCCCAGTCCACATCGAAGCGGTCGATCATCCGCATGCCGATGGCGCGAGCCTCTTCCGAGGTGAGGTCCTCAGTGTGGTTGTGCGGGTAGGACTCCGAGAGCAGGATGCCCAGATGCGGGGTGCGCCCGACCTCGGCGAGCGTGAACAGCGTGCCCTCGGTGAGGGCCTCGGCCGGATCGTGGATGCCGCGCACGTGGGTGGCCAGTCGGTCCAGGAAGGCGTCGACCGAGCCCATCGCCACCGCCCGCATCAACGCGTCGGAGGTGGGGAAGTAGCGGTACACGGTCTGGCGGATGATGCCGAGCGAGGTGGCGACATCGGCCAGGGAGATGGCTTTCCCGGTGGCGCTGACCAGGTCGACGGCCGCGGTGACGATGCGGCGGGTGGCTTCCTCATCGGTCTGGGGTGGATCTCCGCCCCAACCGCGCCTGCGTGCCATCGTCGTCTTTCGCTCGTGAGTCGGAGAACGCGACGGTAGCACGCACCGGTAATCATACAAGTAAACGTTGATGCGTATGATCGTGTGATAGTTTCCGGCCATGACCAACCTGCAAGTACGCAAGATGCGGTTCGGCTTCGCCGATCACGACGTCCCCTTCCTGTGGAACGAGGCCAACCCGGCGTTCTCCGCGATGGCCAACGCAGTGTCCTTCCTGGCGATCGCGTTCGAGAAGATGATCGTCACCACCATGACCGAGGCCAAGCCGCTGCTCACCGACCCGGTCATCGCCGAGGAGGCCGACGCCTTCACCCGGCAGGAGGGTCAGCATTCGATGGCCCACCGCCAGCACGCCAAGGGGCTCATCAAGGCCTACCCGGCGCTCAAGGAGACCCTCGACGAGGTGATCAAGTCGTTCGACGACCTGGTCGCCACCAAGTCGCTGAAGTACCGGCTGGCCTACACCGCCGACCTGGAGGCGACCTTCACGCCGGTGTTCAAGCTCATGCTCGACAACGACGACCGGTTGTTCGCCCCCGGCGACGACCGGGTGGCCTCACTGTTCCTGTGGCACTTCGTGGAAGAGGTCGAACACCGCAGCTCCGCGCTCATCATCTACGACGGACTCGTCGATGACCCCTGGTACCGCATGCGGGTCGCGCCCTCGGTCTTCAAGCACGTGCTCGACGTGGTCCGGATGGCCTGCGAAGGCTTCAACAAACACCTTCCGCTGGAGGTGCGCAAGGTCGACGCCATGTCCGCGTTCGCGTTGGAAGGCCGAAAGAACAAGCTGCTGAGGCGAATCGGGCTTCGCCCCGACTACGGCCCACTGGAGAACGCTTTCGCCGGTCTGTCCAAGCGCGAGATGGCCGCCGCACTGGTCGGCATCGTGCGCAGCCAGATCCCCGGCCACAACCCAGAACACGAAAAGCTCCCGGTGCTGGCCGGAGAATGGTTCGATCGCTTCGACGCCGGTTACGACGTAACCCAGTGGTACACGGCGAACACGCCCGCCGCCGGCTCCGAGGACAAGAAAGCAGCCGATGTCTGATCTGTGTGCGCCCACATTCGAGCAACTCGCCGAACGGATGGGCTTCTCCTGCGCCGAGGCCGGGGGCCTGGTGGAACTGCGCAGTCCGTTCGCGCTGGAGAACTGGACGCTGCCGGTGCTGGAGCTCACGGTGATCGTCGGCGCAGTCCTGGCACTGGTGTACGCGATCACCCGGTACCGGCGCCACGGTGATGCCACCAACCTGGTGCTGTGGTTCGGCGCCATCGCCTATCTGGCGATCATCGAACCGCCGCTGTACTTCCCGGCGCAGTTCGGCATCGCCGAGTACGTCGACACGATGTTCGCGCACAACGTGTTCACCGTCGACTTCCTGTGGGGACGACTACCGCTCTACATCATCGCGATCTACCCGATGATGGCCACCATCGCCTTCGAGATCGTGCGCACCCTCGGGGTGTTCCGGCGGTACGGCGCCCTCGTCGGGGCGGTGTGCGTCGGATTCGTCCATCACGCGTTCTACGAGATCTTCGACCACCTGGGCCCGCAACTGCGGTGGTGGGAATGGACGCTGGACCATCCGATGGCCCAGCCGTTCCTGGACTCGGTGCCGCTGCCCAGCATCGTGGTGTTCGCCACGCTCTGGCCGATGTCACTGGCCTTCTGCGTGCAGTTCTTCGTCGGCCGCCACGTCGACCGGGGACAGCGGTTCACCGGGTGGCAGATCCTCTGGCGCACCGTCGTCGTCGGCGTGCTCGCGTCCATCGGCACCGTGCTGCTGCCCGCGCCCGCCACGATCATCGGATCGTTCACCAACTTCACCGTGATGGGTGTGGTGTACGCGCTGGAACTGGTCGCGATCACCGTCGTCGCGGTGCCGGTGCTGGTCAAGCAGTGGCAGCGGCTGCGCAACACCCCGGCGGGGGCCACCGAGGCGCGGCACACCAGCCCGCTGATGGTGCGCTTCGGCGTGGGCTATCTGGTGGTGATGGCGGTGCTGTGGGTGACCGCGCTGCCGGCCTACTTCGGCGCCGTCGACGGCGTCACCGACAACGGTGACCCGATCGGCAGCCTGTGGTACACCGCACTGTGTTTCGTGATCGCGGGCCTGAGCGCCTTCGCCGCGCTGACGGTGAGCGCCACCAAGACCGAGAAGGTGCCCGCCCCCGTCGCCTGATACGACTTCGGCGCGTTTACGTACGTTCTCCGTACGTAAACGCGCCGAAATCGTGGTCTGCGACCTAGGTCCCGGTGTAGGTGGTGGGGTCCGGGCGGTAGCGGGTGCCGTCATCGAGCGCGGTCAACGCGGCCAGATGCTCGGCGGCCAGCTCGAAGCCGAACACGTCGAAGTTCTCGGCGATGCGTTCGGGCGACTTCGAGCGCGGGATCACCACATTGCCCTGCTGCAGGTTCCAGCGGATCAGCACCTGGGCCGGCGTCTTGCCGTACTCGGCGGCCACCGCGGTCACCGTCGGGTTCTCGAGCAGCTTGCCGACGCCGAGCGGGCTGTACGCCTCGGTCACGATGCCGCGCTCCGCGTGCTCGGCGCGCAGCTCGGTCTGCACCAGCTGCGGGTGCAGTTCGATCTGGTTGACCGTCGGCACCACATAGGACAGGTCGATGATGGTGGCCAGGTCCTCGGACGTGAAGTTCGCAACGCCGATCGACTTGGTCAGCCCGTCACCCTGGATGCGCATCAGGCCGCCCCAGCTGTCGACGTATTTGCCGGTGTCGCCGCCGGGCCAGTGGATGAGATACAGGTCGACGTACTCCTGGCCGAGCCGCTCCAGGCTGGCCTTCGCGGCGTCCTGGGAGGCCTGGAAGCCCTGGTCCGGCGTGGCCAGCTTGGTGGTCAGGAAGATCTCGGAGCGCGGCACGCCCGATGCGGCGATGGCGCGGCCGACGCCCGCCTCGTTGCCGTAGGCGGCCGCGGTGTCGATGAGGCGGACGCCGATCTCCAGCGCCGCCGCGACCGCGCGCTCGGCCTCGGTGTCGGAAAGCTCACCCACTCCGATACCGAGTGTCGGGATGGTGTTCTCGTCGCTCAAGCTGATGCGTGGCGCCGCAGCTGCCGATGTCATGTTCTGCCTAACCTGTGAAATTGAATGTCCGTGGATCGGGACCCAGGCGGGTGCCGTTGTCGAGCGTGGCGATGGACGCGATGTCCTGTTCGTTGAGTTCGAAATCAAACACGTCGAAGTTACTCGCGATCCGGTCGGGGTGCACCGACTTCGGGATGACGATATTACCCAGCTGAAGATGCCACCTAATCAGCACCTGGGCTGGCGTTTTACCATGGGCCTCGGCCACCGCCACCACGGCGGGTTCGCTCAGCAGGGCGCCCTGGCCGAGCGGGCTCCAGGCCTCGGTCGCAATGCCCAGCTCGGCGTGCACCTCGCGCAATTCCTGCTGCGGGAACCGCGGATGCAGTTCGACCTGGTTCACCGCGGGCACGATCCCGGTGCCGTCGATCAGGGTCCGCAGATGCTCGGGCGCGAAGTTGCTGACGCCGATGGACCGAACCCGGCCCTCGTCACGCAGGGTCGCGAAAGCCTTGAAGGTCTCGACGAACGCGTTCACCTCGGGCATCGGCCAGTGGATCAGGTAGAGATCGACGTAATCGACGTCCAGGCGTTTGACGCTGTCGTCGAACGCCCTGAGGGCCTTGTCGTATCCGTGCTCGGAGTTCCACAGCTTGGTGACCAGGAACACGTCCTCGCGGGGGACACCGTTGTCGGCCGCGCTCTTGAGCGCCTGCCCGACCTCGCGTTCGTTGCGGTAGGCGGCCGCGGTGTCGATGTGCCGGTAGCCCGTCGACAACGCGGCTTCGACGGCCTGCCGGGTCTCCTCGGGCGCGGTCTGCCAGACTCCCAACCCGACCGTGGGAATGGAATTACCGTCGTTCAGCGACAGCGTGGGATTCGAAAGGCCAGTCATGACTCAAAGTCTGCCAGCCCGGCGGCAGCCGAGCCCGGCGCGCCTCAAGATGGCGGCAGTCGCCAGCCGATTTTCGCTGCCGCTGATGGCACGGATTCCGGACCCCGTGAAGCGGGTGATGCTGGGCCGTCGTTCGGTCACCATCGACGGCAACACCCTGGACACCACGCTGCAGCTGATGCTCACCGCACAGCGGGCCTCGGGGGTCGGCGGGCTCGTCGCCAGCGACGACGTCGCCGTCTCCCGCAAGCAGCTCGGCGCGGTGGCCGGCGCCTTCGGCACCCCGATCGTCGTCCCGGTGCGTGACTTCACGATCCCCGGCCCGGCGGGGGAGTTGCCGGTGCGGCACTACCGTGCCGACTCGGGCGCGCCGCTGCTGGTTTTCCTTCACGGTGGTGGTTTTGTCCTCGGCGGTATCAATACCCACGACGCGCTGTGCCGGCGGATCTGCCACGACTCCGGCGTGCACGTGCTGTCGGTCGACTATCGGCTCGCGCCCGAGTACAAGGCGCCCGCCGCCGCCGAGGACAGCATGGCCGCCTACCTCTGGGCGGTGCAGCACGCCGACGAGTTGGGCGCCGATCCGCAACGGGTGGCCGTCGGCGGGGACAGCGCCGGCGGAAACCTCGCCGCGGTGGTCACCCTGACCGCCCGCGACACCGGCGCGCCGCTGCCGGCACTGCAACTGCTCATCTACCCGGTGACCGATATGGCCGGGGAGACCGTCTCCAAGAACCTGTTCGCCGACGGCTTCTTCCTCACCAAGGCCGACGTCGAGTGGTTCGACCGGCACTACCTGCAGGACGCGGCCGTCACCAGCAGTGATCCGAGGGTGGCGCCGCTGCTCGCCGACGATCTGTCGGGACTGTCACCGGCCCTGGTGCTGACCGCGGGGTTCGACCCGCTGCGCGACGAGGGCCGGGCCTACGCCGCCGCACTGGCGGCCGCGGGCGTGCCGGTGGACGCGCGGGAGTACGGGTCACTCACACACGGTTTCGTCAACTTCTTCCCGCTCGGCGGGGGCAGTGAGGTGGCGCTCACCGACCTGACCTCGGCGCTGCGTGCTCATCTCAGCCGGTAGGCTGCACCCGTGGCGAACAAACCGAAGAAGCAGGCCAAATACGACTTGAAGGCCGCCGACCGCAAGCGCAACCTCCTCGTCCAGATCGGGCTCACCTCGATCGTGGTGCTGTTCGCGGTCGCACTCGTGCTCTACATCGTGCTCTCGGGCGAGACCCGGCCGGAGGCCGGCGAGGCCCGCGCGGTTCGCGTCGAGTCGAGCGATGTCGTCAAGAAGGACGACGGTATCGAGCCCAAGGTTGTCCTGTCCGTCTACGAGGACCCGCTCTGCCCGCACTGCGGCGCCTTCGAGAAGGCCTTCGGCCCGACCATCAACAAACTCATCGACGGCGGAGCGATCGCGGTCGACTACTACATGGTCGGGATCCTGAACAGCGCCGGGAACCAGAACTACTCGTCGCGGGCCAGCGGTGCCGCCTACTGCGTGGCGGATGAATCGGTCGAGGCGTTCCGCCGCTTCCACGGCGCGCTGTACGCCCAGCAGCCCAGCGAGACGGGCGGCATCTACCCGACCAACGCTCAGCTCATCGAGACGGCGCGCCAGGCCGGTGCCGGGGGCAAGGTGCCCGAGTGCATCGACAAGGGCCGTTACGTGGAGATGGCGGGCGGCATGGCCAAGGCCACCGAGATCAACGCCACGCCGACCGTGCGCATCAACGGCGAGGACTACCAGTACAGCACTCCGGAGGCCCTGGTCGGCAAGGTCAAGGAGATCGTCGGCGACGTACCCGGGATGCCCGAAACATCGTGACCGTCGCCACCGATCTCGATTCGACCGACACCTCGGCCGGACGCAGCGGTGTGCGCCGTTCCAGTGCGATCGGTGTGCTGATCGCCGGGGTGCTGGGGCTGGCCGCCGCCGCGGCGCTGACCGTCGAGAAGATCGAGATCCTCATCGATCCGAGTTACATCCCTTCGTGCAGCCTGAACCCGGTGCTGTCCTGCGGATCGGTGATGATCACCCCGCAGGCCTCGGTATTCGGCTTCCCCAACTCCTTGATCGGCATCGTCGGTTTCACCGTGGTGCTGGTGACCGGGGTGCTCGCCGTCGCGCGGGTGAGCCTGCCCCGCTGGTACTGGGCGGGGTTGGCGATCGGCACCGCGCTGGGCACCGTGTTCGTGCACTGGCTGATCTTCCAGAGCCTCTATCGGATCGGGGCGCTGTGCCCCTACTGCATGGTGGTCTGGGTGGTGACCATTCCGCTGTTGGTGATCGCCGCGTCGATCGCCCTGCGTGCCGACACCGCCACCGGGGTGGCGGGCGCGCTGTACCAGTGGCGCTGGTCGCTGGTGGCGCTGTGGTTCACCGCGGTGTTGCTGATGATCCTGGTTCGTTTCTGGAATTACTGGTCGACGTTGCTGTAGTTCGTCGATGGCCGGGATGTTTCCCGGACTTCACACCCGGGGGCTGCGGCTCGGTGAGTTATCCGCAGGTCAGTATCCTCATACCACCGCTTCCTCAGGGGGGTGACGGAGCGAAGGCCGGGGCCATCGTAATCCGAACATGAAGGAGACGAGTTCGATGATTTCGAAGCTCTTGGTGGCCAATCGCGGCGAGATCGCGATCCGTGCGTTCCGTGCGGCGACCGAGATGAACATCTCCACGGTGGCGGTGTATCCGTTCGAGGATCGCAATTCGTTGCATCGGCTCAAGGCCGATGAGTCGTATCAGATCGGTGAGTCCGGGCATCCGGTTCGGGCGTATCTGTCGGTGGACGAGATCATCCGGGTGGCCAAGCATGCCGGTGCGGATGCGGTGTACCCGGGTTATGGCTTCCTGTCGGAGAACCCGGAGTTGGCTGCGGCGTGTGCCGCGGAGGGCATCACGTTCGTGGGGCCGTCGGCGGAGGTGTTGGAGCTGACCGGGAACAAGGCGCGCGCGATCGCGGCGGCCCGGGAGGCCGGGTTGCCGGTGTTGGCGTCCTCGCAGCCTTCGGCCTCGGTGGAGGAACTCGTCGAGGTCTCGAAGTCGATGCAGTTCCCGCTGTTCGTGAAGGCGGTGTCCGGGGGCGGGGGCCGCGGGATGCGCCGGGTCGCGGAGGCTTCCGGGTTGGCCGAGGCCATCGAGGCCGCCTCGCGTGAGGCGGAGTCGGCCTTCGGTGACGGACGCGTCTACCTGGAGCAGGCGGTGATCAACCCGCGCCATATCGAGGTGCAGATCCTGGCCGACGGTGCGGGCAATGTGATCCATCTGTTCGAGCGGGACTGCAGTCTGCAGCGGCGCCATCAGAAGGTGATCGAGTTGGCGCCGGCGCCGAATCTGGATCCTGCGGTGCAGGAGAAGATCTGCGCGGACGCGGTCGCCCTGGCCCGGCATATCGATTATTTCTGTGCGGGCACGATCGAGTTCCTGCTCGATGAGCGTGGCCATCACGTGTTCATCGAGTGCAATCCGCGGATTCAGGTGGAGCACACGGTGACCGAGGAGATCACCGATGTGGATCTGGTGTCCAGCCAGCTGCGGATCGCGGCGGGGGAGACGCTGGAGGATCTGGGGCTGGCCCAGGATTCGATCCACATCCGGGGTGCGGCGATGCAGTGCCGGATCACCACCGAGGACCCGGCCAATGGTTTCCGCCCCGACACCGGGCGGATCACCGGCTACCGGTCCCCGGGTGGGGCGGGTATCCGGCTGGACGGCGGTACTCACACCGGGGCGGAGATCAGCGCGCACTTCGACTCGATGCTGGTGAAGTTGACGTGCCGGGGGCGGGATTTCGGGATGGCCGCGGCGCGGGCCCGGCGCGCGTTGGCCGAGTTCCGGGTGCGCGGGGTATCGACGAACATCCCGTTCCTGCTCGCGGTGATCGATGACCCGGATTTCCGGGCCGGGCGGGTGACGACGTCGTTCATCGATGAGCGTCCGCAGTTGCTGACCGCGCGCACCCCGGCCGACCGGGGCACCAAGATCCTGAACTACCTGGCCGAGGTGACCGTCAACAAGCCGCACGGGGAACGCACCTCGACGGTCTACCCGCACGACAAGTTGCCCCCGCTGGACCTGCGGACCGCACCGCCCTCGGGCTCCAAGCAGAAACTCGAAGAACTCGGCCCGGCGGGTTTTGCTGCGTGGCTGCGTGATTCGCCTGCGCTCGGGGTCACCGATACCACGTTCCGGGATGCCCACCAGTCGCTGTTGGCCACCCGGGTACGGACCAACGGTCTGCTACTGGTGGCTCCGCACATCGCCCGGATGACCCCGCAGTTGTTGTCGGTGGAGTGCTGGGGTGGGGCGACCTACGATGTGGCGCTGCGGTTCTTGAAGGAAGACCCGTGGGAGCGCCTGGCCGCGCTGCGCGAGGCGATACCCAACATCTGTCTGCAGATGCTGTTGCGGGGCCGTAACACGGTGGGCTACACCCCGTACCCGGAATCGGTCACCAAGGCGTTCGTGGACGAGGCGACCGCGACCGGGGTGGACATCTTCCGGATCTTCGACGCGCTGAACAATGTGGAGTCGATGCGCCCCGCGATCGACGCGGTGCGTGACACCGGGACCGCGGTGGCCGAGGTGGCGATGTCCTACACCGGGGATCTGTCGAATCCGGCCGAGGATCTCTACACCCTGGACTACTACCTGCGGTTGGCCGAGCAGATCGTGGCTGCCGGTGCGCATGTGCTGGCCATCAAGGACATGGCTGGGCTGCTGCGCCCGCAGGCCGCCACCAAACTCGTCGGCGCGCTGCGTGCACGCTTCGATCTGCCGATCCATGTGCACACCCACGACACCCCGGGCGGGCAGCTGGCCACCTATCTGGCGGCCTGGACCGCCGGGGCGTCCGCGGTGGACGGGGCCTCCTCGCCGTTGGCCGGCACCACCAGCCAGCCGGCGTTGTCGGCGATCGTCGCGGCGACCGCGCACACCGAGTTCGACACCGGTCTGGACCTTTCCGCGGTGTGCGATCTGGAGCCCTACTGGGAGGCGCTGCGCAAGGTGTACGCACCGTTCGAGGCGGGATTGCCGGCCCCGACCGGGCGGGTCTACACCCACGAGATCCCGGGCGGGCAGCTGTCCAATCTGCGCACCCAGGCCGTGGCGCTGGGGCTCGGCGACCGTTTCGAGGAAGTGGAGAACGCCTACGCCGGTGCGGACCGGGTGCTGGGGCGCCTGGTCAAGGTCACCCCGTCGAGCAAGGTCGTCGGCGATCTGGCGCTGGCCCTGGTGGGTGCCGGCGCGGACGCGAGCGAGTTCGCCGCCGACCCGGCTCACTTCGACATCCCCGAGAGCGTGATCGGTTTCCTGCGTGGCGAATTGGGGGATCCGGCCGGTGGCTGGCCGGAACCGTTGCGCACCAAGGCACTTGAAGGCCGCGGGCCGGCCAAACCCGAGGTGGAGCTGTCCGCCGAGGACGAGGCGGCGCTGGCCCAGCCGGGCACCAAACGGCAAGCGGTACTCAACCGGTTGCTGTTTCCGGGCCCCACCAAGGAGTTCGAGGCACACCGCGATCAGTACGGCGACACCTCGATGCTCAGCGCCAACCAGTTCTTCTACGGTCTGCGCCAGGGCGAGGAACACCGCGTGCTGCTCGAGCGCGGGGTGGAACTGCTGATCGGTCTGGAGGCGGTCTCCGAGGCCGACGAGCGCGGGATGCGCACCGTGCTGTGCATCCTCAACGGGCAACTGCGCCCGGTGCTGGTGCGCGACCGCAGCATCGCCAGTGACGTCGCGGCCGCCGAGAAGGCCGACAAGACCAACCCCGATCACGTCGCGGCCCCGTTCGCCGGGGTGGTCACCGTCGGGGTCGCCCCCGGGGACAAGGTCGAGGCGGGCCAGACCATTGCGACCATCGAGGCGATGAAGATGGAGGCCGCCATCACCGCGCCCAAGGCCGGCACCGTCGCCCGCATCGCCGTCACCGGCACCGCCCAGGTCGAGGGCGGGGACCTGCTCGTGGTCGTGGGTACGGCGGGCTCGGGGCACCTCCCGCGTGCGGGGGAAAGCGAAGCGACCGGGGGATCAGCCTGACTCGGATCATCGCCGGCGCGTACGGCGGGCGTCGAATCTCGGTGCCCGCCAGTGGAACCCGTCCCACCACCGACCGGGTCCGGGAATCGTTGTTCAACGTGCTGGCCGCGCGGCTGGACTTCGGCGGGATCGCGGTGCTCGACCTGTACGCCGGATCGGGTGCGCTCGGCCTGGAGGCGTTGTCGCGGGGGGCGTCTTCGGTGCTGCTGGTGGAATCGGATCGCCGCGCCGCCGGGGTGATCGAGGCCAATATCGCCGCGCTCGGCGCCAAGGGCGCGGTGGTGCGCCGCGGCCCGGTCGAGAAAGTGGTGCAGGGCAACCCGACCCGTCCGGTCGATCTGGTGTTTGCCGACCCGCCGTACGAGGTGAAGGCCGCAGCCGTCGAGGCGGTGCTGGCCGCGCTCCTCGCGCACGGCTGGGTGCGCCCGGGTGCGCTCGCGGTGATCGAGCGGCCGGCCGGCGGCCCGGCGCTGGCCTGGCCGCCGGGCTGGGAGGCCGACGACGAGCGCCGCTACGGTGACACCCGACTGGAGTTCGGCGTCATCGCGTAGCGTCTCGGTCCATGAGTGGCGCCGTATGTCCTGGTTCGTTCGATCCGGTCACCCTTGGTCATGTCGACATCTTCGAGCGGGCCGCCGCCCAGTTCGACGAGGTCGTCGTCGCCGTGCTGGTGAACCCGAACAAGAAGGGGATGTTCAGTTCCGAGGAGCGCATCGAACTGATCCGTGCCTCGACGACGCATCTGCCGAATCTGCGGGTGGAGTCCGGGTCCGGGCTGGTGGTCGATTTCGTCAAGGAGCGCGGGCTGACGGCGATCGTCAAGGGCCTGCGCAGCGGCACCGACTTCGAGTACGAGCTGCAGATGGCGCAGATGAACAAGCACGTCGCCGGCGTCGACACGTTCTTCGTGGCGACCACACCGCAGTACTCGTTCGTGTCGTCCTCATTGGCCAAGGAGGTCGCCCAGCTCGGCGGCGACGTCAGCGACCTGCTGCCCGAGCCGGTGAACGCCCGGCTCAAGGAGAAGCTCGGGCGCTGATCTGCGACACACCGGGGCGTAAAACACCAGTCACACGAGTAACACCAGGCACACTGGTCACTAACAACTACGCCTGGAGGGTGTTGCCGTGTACCGAGTGTTCGAGGCGCTGGACGAACTGAGCGCAATCGTGGAAGAAGCCCGTGGCGTGCCGATGACCGCCGGCTGCATGGTGCCGCGCGGTGACGTGCTGGAGTTGCTCGACGACATCAAGGACGCCATCCCCGGCGAGCTCGACGACGCCCAGGACGTCCTGGACGCCCGCGATGCGATGCTCAACGAGGCCAAGGACCATTCCCAGTCCATGGTGGCCACCGCCTCGGCCGAGGCCGATTCCATGGTGAACCACGCCCGCGGGGAAGCCGACCGGCTGCTCGCCGACGCGAAGTCCCAGGCCGACCGGATGGTCGCCGAGGCCCGGGCGCACAGCGAGCGGATGGTCGCCGAGGCCCGTGAGGAAGCCGGCCGCATCGCCGCGACCGCCAAGCGTGAGTACGAGGCCGCCACCGGACGGGCCAAGTCCGAGGCCGATCGCCTCATCGAGAACGGCAACATCTCCTACGAGAAGGCCGTCCAGGAGGGCATCAAGGAGCAGCAGCGCCTGGTGTCGCAGACCGAGATCGTGCAGACGGCGACCGCCGAGGCCACCCGCCTGGTCGACACCGCGCACGCCGAGGCCGACCGGCTGCGCGGCGAGTGCGACATCTACGTCGACAGCAAGCTCGCCGAGTTCGAGGACTACCTCAACGGCACCCTGCGTTCGGTGAGCCGGGGCCGCCACCAGCTGCGCACCGCGGCCGGCACGCACGACTACGCGACCCGGTAAGCCACCGAATTACGCGAAATGGTCGCCAGCCCCGCAGGGTTGGCGACCATTTCGCGTATCTGGGCGTGGCCGTCAGATCTGGCCGTGCCGCGGCGGCTGTGTCCCGGACAGCGTGTAGCGCCCGATGTGCTGCAGCTTCCAGCGGGTCGGATCGTGCAGGGTGTGGGTGCGGGCGTCACGCCAGTACCGGGACAGGTTCGCCGTACCGGAGGCGCTGCGCGTCCCACCCAGTTCGAACAGCGTGCTCGACGCCTCCAGGCAGGCCCGGGTCGCGGCCACCTTGGCCACCGCTACCGCGATCGACGCCTGGGCCGTGCTGTCGGCGTCCAGATCGGCCTGTGCGGCATCGACGGCGCGGCCCGCCTCGACCAGCAGGGCCTGCGCGCCGCGCACCGTCACGGTGAGCTCGCCGGCCAGGTTGATCACCGTCGGGTCTTCCGCCGAGGAGTCCACCGCCGCCTCGAAATGCGGACGGGCCTTGGCCGCCTGGCGAACCCCTTCGTCCAGCGCGGCGGTCGCGATACCCACATCGAGCGCGGCGTGCAGCAGCTGCGCCCGCGCGCCATACACCGTGGGCTGCTTGAAGATCGGGGTGAAGCCCACCACCTGGGCGGCAGGCACCCGCACCGCGTCCAGCGTGACGGTGCCCGAGGCGGTGGTGCGCTGCCCCATGCCGTCCCAGTCGTCGACGACCGCCACACCCTCGGTGTCGGCCGAGAGGTAGGCCAGCGCCTTGGGCGTCGAGGAGGTCGGCGTCTCGTCGGGATGATCGGGCAGCGAGGCGCGCACCACGATCCAGTCGGCGAACAGCGCGCCGGTGGAGTAGAACTTGCGGCCCTCGAGCACGTAGTCGCCGGTCTCGGTGCGCACCAGGGTGGTGGTGTCCACGTCGATCGGGTGTGGTCCACGCTCGGACTGGGCGTTGGCGAACAACGCGCCGCCCAACACCTTGTCGTAGAAGAACGCCTGCTGCTCGGGGGTGGCCTGGAGCCGCAGCGCCTCCAGGAAGGTGAAATGCGAATGGGGGATCTGGCCCAGCGACGGGTCGCCGTGCGCGATCAACCGGAACACCTCGGCCAGCACCGTCGCCGGCGCATCGATGCCGCCGTGCTCGACGGGTACCGAAAGGGCCAGCAGCCCGGACTCCTTCAGTGCCTGCACCTGCTCACGCGGCAGATCGCGATCGGCATCGCGGGCGCTGGACCCGGCCGCGAAGACGGCGGACAGTTCGGCCGCGACGGTCAGTGCCTGCTCGACGTCGGCGATTCGGGTGGCGGCCGACGGAAAATCGGAGGTCACGGAACGGAGGTGCGGGGTTGGAGATGGAGTCACCTCGGGAGAATGCCCGAACCGTCCGGGCTTGTCACGGGTTCAACTCAGCACGATTCTGACATTCAACGCTTCAGGAACCGGGCCAAGCTGTCATCGAGCTCGTCCCACCACGTCGAACTCGGCACCGGTCCGACCGTCCCGGTGCACGGCGAGGTGAAGGACTTGTCGCGGTAACCGGTGATGCTCTCGTCCTTGTCGTGCTCCCAGGTGACGAAATGCGCACGGACCAGCTCGATATCGAATTCCGCATAGTCGGTCAGCGATATGAGTTCGCGCACATAGTCGGTCTGGAAATCGATCTGCTCCATGACGCTGTCGACCGCCGCGTATTTGGCCAGCCACCCGGCGACGTCGGCAGCCATCGCGTCGGCCTCGGGCAGCGGCAGCCGGCCCAGCACCACATCGCGGGCGACGAACGCCTGCGCGTCGAACATGTTGAAGGTGTAGTACTGATCCTGCATGCCCAGGTACAGCAGCTTGGGATTGGCGGTCCACACCACGCCCTTGTACAGGCCCGGCGGGTAGAGGTTGTTGGTGGTCTGCAGCCGCAGTTCGGGGTCGATGAACGGAAAGTGGTGCTGGTAGCCCGTGCACAGGATGATGGCGTCGACCTCGCGGGTGCTGCCGTCGGCGAAGTGTGCGGTGCGGCCGTCGAGATGTTGCAGCGCAGGCACTTCGGTGATGCCGTCGGGCCAGCCGAAACCCATCGGCGCGGTGCGGTAGGCGATGGTGATGGACTCGGCGCCGTACTTGAGCGACTGCAGCGCGATATCCTCCGCGGAGTAGCTGCTGCCCAGGATCAACAGGTTCTTCCCGGCGAATTCGACCGCGTCCCGGAAGTCGTGCGAATGCAGGATGCGGCCCGGGAAGGACTCGAAGCCAGGGTATTCGGGCACGTACGGCGTCGAGAAGTGCCCGGTTGCGACGATGACGTGGTCGAAAATCTCGGTGCGCAGCACACCGGGGCCGGTCTCCCAGGACTCCACCGTGACGGCGAATGACCGGCCGTCGTAGGTGACATCGCGGACCGCGGTGTCGAACCGGATGAACTGGCGCACATTGCTCTTCTTGGCCCGCCCGACGATGTAGTCGTAGAGCACCTCGCGGGGCGGGAAGGACGGGATCGGGCCGCCGAAATGTTCGTCGAAGCTGTAGTCGGCGAACTCCAGGCATTCCTTGGGCCCGTTCGACCACAGGTAGCGGTACATGCTGCCGTGCACCGGATCTCCGTGCGCATCGAGGCCGGTGCGCCATGTGTAGTTCCACAACCCGCCCCAGTCGCTCTGCTTCTCGAAGCAGACCACCTCGCCGACGTCGATGCCGTCGAGGCGGGCCTGTTCGAACGCGTGCAGCTGTGCCAGGCCGCAGGGGCCGGCACCGATCACGGCGGTCCGGGACATGTTTCCTCCTTGGTGTTCGAGTGGGTCAAGCCCGGGGCCGGGACTTTTCGGGGTCGTAGAACGGGAATGTCGTGACGGTGGCCGGAATCCGCTTGCGGTGGCCGTCGAGCTTGCCGATCTCCACCCGGGTGCCGGGCTCGGCGTGCTGTACCGCCATCCGGCACAACGCGATACCGGCGCCCAGAATCGGGGACCGCACCCCGCTGGTGACCACGCCGACCTGGGCGCGACCGATGTGCACACAGTCGCCGTGGCCGGCGGTCTCGTTACCGTCCAGGCGCAGGCCGACCAGTACCCGCTGCGGGTGCGCCTTACGTTCGGTCAACGCCGCCCGGCCGATGAAGTCGTCGGTCTTGGTCTTCAGGGGGACGGCGAACCCGATGCCCGCCTCGAACGGGTCGGTCTGATCGTCGAATTCGTGTCCCGCGGCGATCAGGCCGGATTCCACTCGCAGCAATTCGAGTGCCTCCAGCCCGAGCGGTGCGATTCCGTGTGGGGCTCCGGCGGTCCACACCGCATCCCACAGCGTCCCGCCGTCGTCGGGGTGCACCCACAGTTCGTAGCCGAGTTCGCCGGTGTACCCGGTGCGCGATACCAACAACGGAGGCCCATCGGGGCCGCCCAACCTTCCGATCAGAAACCGGAACCAGCCCAGATCCCGTAGCGTGGGCTGGGTCGGTGGTGTCCAGATCAGTCCGGCGAGCAGGTCGCGGCTGGCCGGACCCTGCACGGCGATGTTGTGCATCTGATCGGTGGAGTCCTTGATCCACACCTGTTGCAGGCCCAGCTTCTCGGCCTGGGTGCGCAACCAGATCCCGTCGTGGGGATCCCCGCCGATGAATCGGAAGTTGTTATCGCCCAGACGCAATACCGTGCAGTCGTCGATCACTCCGCCGGTCTCGGTACACATCGCCGAGTACACCACCTGACCGCGGGACAGCCGGCGGATATCGCGGGTCAGGGTGGCCTGCAGCAGGGTTTCCGCGTCGGGCCCCAGCACCTCGAACTTGCGCAGCGCCGACAGGTCCATCACCGCGACCCGTTCGCGGCATGCCCAGTACTCGTGTTGCGGTCCGTACCCGTCGAAACTGTTCGGCAGCCAGTAGCCGTGATACTCGGTGAAGGTGGACGTCAGCGCACCGGTGCGGTCGGCGAACGCGGTGGGCTTGGTCAGTACGGGTTCGGAGTCCGGCGTCAGCCGGTGTCCCACCGCCACAGAGAACCTCCTGGTGGAGTCGTAGACGCGCACGTGGATGTCGGTGGGCATCCAGCCGTTGGCGGGGTCTATATCGTCCGGACAGGCCGACGATGCGCACACCAGGTCGGTGCACGCGCGCAGCATCACGTAGTCGCCCGGCCGTGACCACGGCTCATCGGAGGTGAGCTGGTGTGCCGCGTCGAAGGCGGTGTTGTAGAACAGATTCAGCGCCGGCCAGCCCGCCCGGGCGGCCACGCCGAACCGGGACAGGGTGGCGTTGAAGTTGTCGGTGCAGTTGACATGCCCCGGATAGCCGAGATCCGCGTAGTACTTGGCGGTGCAGGCCAACGCGAACGTGTCGTGCCGGCCGACGGTGTCGCGCACCACCTCGACCAGTGGTTGGGCCCGACTGTCGAAGAACTTGCCGGACAGACCGGGCTGCGGGTACGCGCCGCCTCCGATGGTGCGGGTGGTGGTGGGGTCCAGACCGTACTCGCGACCACCGTCCAACCCGCGTGCATCGAAGGCCAGAAAGTCCGAGCACTGTCGACCTTCGACATCGATGATCTGGATGAACTGCCCGGCCCGGATTTCGTAGGACGATGCCGTCGACGATCCGATTCGCATGTCCCACAACGGTTCGGCCAGTGGTGCAGGTAGCTCGCGTGCCTCCGGGCGCGCCGGCTTCGCGCGGTGCACCTCCACCATCACCTCCGACGGCGGGTTGGGGTCCGCGCCGGCCAGATCCATCCGGGATGCCGGCGCGGCGACCAGGACGACGGCGTCCGCGTCGACACCGAAGCCCGACCGGGCCCCGGCGGCGGAGTCATCGCCGAACAGTCGGAGGGCCCTGGCCCGGTCCTGATCGATGTGTCGCGACAGCAGGGTCAGGATGCGCCCGGCCGCGTAGCCGATCTCGTCGGGTCCGGCCACCAGGCTGCGCAGGACGGTGGCGGGCGCGTCCGGGGTCCACCCGGTGACGGCGCGCGGGTCGGCGGCGAGCACCGTCAGTTCTGCGGGTTGGCGGCCGAATCGGTCGATCACCTCGAAGCGGTCACCGCCGGAGACCGTCAGCGCGGTGACCGAACCGGGTGCCACCCGGAAACGTTCGATCATGCTGTCCGACAGCGTGATCAGGGGGCGAACGACCGGTGGCCGACGTAGAACGCCAGCGCGTAGTCCGGGGTGGAGAACAGGATCCGCGAACCCTTGGGGAAGAAGATGGCGTCCTTGGCCCGGGCGATCTGTACCTGACCGGTGTCCGGGTTCTCCAGCCGGAACTCGCCTTGCAGGACGACCTTCATCTCGTCGTAGGCGTAGTAATAGTCCAGCGGCGCATCGGTATTCCGCAGCGCGAAGTAACCCGCACACATCGGCACATCGTCGGGGTTGGCGTAGACGTCGTCGATGAACCCTTCGGTGCCCGGGTACTGCGCCAGGGGCATCTGCGGCAGGGTCTGCCAAAAACCGGATGTCACAAGAAATTCGGGCGCGGACGTGCTCGTCACGAAACCTCCAGAATGATCTCTCACATGAAACTGCGTCTGATGTGAGGAAACCACTGGTCGATTTCCGCGAGATTACGCCCGCGTACCCGGGCTGTAGCGGAACCGCCGGCGCAATCCGGCGGTTCCGCTCAGGTCAGCGCGCCGCGCCGACGAACGGAATCGACACGTTCGACGGCTCGGAGGAGCCGGCGTTGAACAGGCCGCGCTCGCGCAGGATCGGCACCACGCCCTCACCGAACCAGAACAGTTCCTCCAGATGCGGGTAGCCGGAGAAGATGAACTCGTCGATACCGATCTCGGCGTACTCGGCGATGCGGTCGGCGACCTCGGTGTGGCTGCCCACCAGGGCGGTGCCCGCGCCACCGCGGACCAGGCCCACGCCCGACCACAGGTTCGGTGAGATCTCCAGACTGCGGGCGTCCGACCAGGTTCCGGCGGTGCGGTTGGCCTCGTGCAGCGCCAGCATCCGCTTCTGGCCCTCGGACTGGCTGCGGGCCAGGCCGGCCTGGGCGGCCGCCACGGTCTCCTCGTCGAGCGCGCCGATCAGCTTGTCGGCCTGCGCCCACGCCTCCTCGGAGGTGTCCCGGGAGATGGTGTGCAAGCGGATGCCGAAGCGCAGCTGGCGGCCCTCCTTCTCGGCCTCCTCGCGGATCCAGGCGATCTTCTCGGCGACGGCGGCCGGCGGCTCACCCCAGGTGAGATAGACATCGGAATGCCGCGCCGCGACCGGGCCGGCGGCCTTCGAGCTCCCGCCGAAGTACAGCGGGGGCACCGGGCTGGGTGGCACGGCCAGCGCGGCCTCCTCGACCTTGATGTACTCACCGTCCAGGCTGACCGTCTCTCCGGCCCACAGCCGGCGCACCACCTCGAGGAACTCGTCGGCGCGGGCGTAGCGGGCGTCCTTGTCCAGGTGATCGCCGAAGGCGCGCTGTTCGTGAGCCTCGCCGCCGACGACCACGTTGAGCAGGATGCGGCCGGGGGCGTGACGGGCGAAAGTGGCCGCCATCTGGGCCGACAGCGTCGGGCTGATCAGACCGGGGCGGAAGGCCACCAGGAACGCCAGCGACGTCGTCTCGCGCGCCAGCAGCGCGGCGGTGACGAACGCGTCCTCACACCAGGCGCCGGTGGGGATGAGTGCACCGGTGAACCCGAACCGCTCGGCGGAGCGCACGATCGACGCCAGATAGTCGATGGAGGCCTCGCGGTCACCGCCGGCCGCGCCGGCCGGGGTGCCGTGGCCACCGCCGACGATCAGGCGGCTGTCGCCGTAGGTGGGCAGAAACCAGTGCAACTTCACAGTCACGGAATCATCCTTTACGCAGCTAGTTAACTTCGAACACGATTATCGACCCCCGCGAGATCGGTGGCCGCCACCGGCAACCCCGCCCCCTCGGACCACCGACCTCACCGGCCACGGGGCTGGTGCCGACTTAAAATCTCGCTGATCCAGTATCGGGTGCGAACGGTGCGCCACCACCATCGCAGTAGGATCGGCGGCATGGCTGGCAAGAATCCCCTCGCGATCGACATCTCGCGGCTGGGTCGTCGGCCGGGCTCGATGATCGAGGTGCACGAGACGGTGCCGTCGCCGTCGCGCATCGGTCTGGACCTGATCCGCATCGAGGCGGGCGCTCCGCTGGAGCTGGACCTGCGCATCGAATCGGTGTCCGAAGGCGCACTGGTGACCGGGACCGTCTCCGGGCCCACCACCGGGGAATGCGTGCGTTGCCTGGAACCGCTGACCGGCGATGTGTCCATCGACATCACCGAACTGTTCGCCTACCCGGGCAGCGTCACCGAGGCGACCACCGAAGAGGATGAGGTCGGTCACGTCGTCGACGACCGGGTGGACATCGAGCAGTCCGTCGTGGACGCCGTCGGCCTGGTGCTGCCGTTCTCGCCGCTGTGCCGGCCGGACTGCGCCGGGTTGTGCCCGGACTGCGGTGTCGCGCTCGCCGACGTCGAGCCGGACCACTCGCACGACAAGATCGATCCCCGCTGGGCGAAGTTGGCTGCGCTGCGGGAGCAGGCCGGAGACGAGACCAGTGACGGCTGACCACGAGTCGTTGCTCGACGCGCTGGGGGTGGTGCTGCCGGCGGACCTGCTCACCATCGCGCTGACCCACCGCAGTTACTCCTACGAGAACGGCGGGCTGCCCACCAACGAGCGCCTGGAGTTCCTCGGTGACGCGGTGCTCGGGCTGACCATCACCGAGGAGCTCTACCACCGGCATCCCGACCGCCCGGAGGGCGATCTGGCCAAGCTGCGGGCCAGCATCGTCAACACCCAGGCGTTGGCCGACGTCGGACGCAAGCTGGGGCTCGGCGAGCACCTGCTGCTGGGTAAGGGTGAGGAGAGCTCCGGCGGCGCAGACAAATCCAGCATCCTCGCCGATGGTGTCGAATCACTCTTGGGCGCAATCTATCTGGCCAAGGGCAATGAGGTGGCCCGGGAGGCCGTTCTGCGGCTGTTCAGCGAGTTGCTCGACACCGCACCGACCTTGGGTGCGGGCCTGGACTGGAAGAGCAGCCTGCAGGAACTGTCCGTCGCGAAGGGGCTGGGCCCGCCGACGTACACGGTGACCGCGCAGGGCCCGGACCACGACAAGGAATTCACCGCCGTCGTCACCGTGGCAGAGCGCGAATACGGCCGCGGCATCGGGCGCAACAAGAAAGAGGCGGAACTCAAGGCGGCCGCGGCGGCTTGGAGTGCCATCAGCGACTCGGACGGCGACGAGACCGGGGATGCCCGAACTTCCTGAGGTCGAGGTCGTGCGGCGGGGGTTGGCCGCACACGTCCTGGACCGCACCATCACCGATGCGCAGGTGTTGCACCCGCGCGCCGCGCGCCGGCACCTGGCGGGCGCCAACGATCTCGTTGCTCGCCTGCGGGGCAACACGATCACCGGCACCGGCCGGCGCGGTAAGTACCTGTGGCTCACCCTGGCCAGCGGTGATGCGCTCGTCGTGCACCTGGGGATGAGCGGGCAGATGCTGCTGGGGCCGGTGCCCAACCCGTCGCATCTGCGCATCACCACCACCCTCGACAACGGGGTCACGATGAACTTCGTCGACCAGCGGACCTTCGGCGGCTGGATGCTGACCGATGTGGTCACCATCGACGGCACCGAGGTCCCCGAACCCGTCGCGCACATCGCGCGGGATCCACTGGACCCCGCGTTCGATCGCGACGGCGTGGTAACGGTGTTGCGGCGCAAGCATTCCGAGATCAAACGGCAGCTTCTCGACCAGACCGTGGTGTCCGGGATCGGCAACATCTACGCCGATGAGGCGTTGTGGCGGGCCAGGATCAACGGGGCCCGGATGGCCTCGGCGCTGACCCGGCGCCAACTGGCCGAACTGCTCGACGCCGCGGCCGAGGTGATGACCGGCGCGCTGAGCCAGGGCGGGACGTCCTTCGACTCGTTGTATGTGAACGTCAACGGGGAGTCCGGCTACTTCGAGCGGTCGCTGGAGGCCTACGGGCGCGTCGATCAGGCCTGCCGGCGCTGCGGTGCGGTGATGCAACGCGAGAAGTTCATGAACCGCTCGTCGTATTACTGCCCGAAATGCCAACCGCGCCCGCGGATCCGCCGGACCGCTATTTCTGGCTGAACTCCACCGCCGCGGACATGCAGACCTTCCACTCGCCGGCCTCCTTGCGGAAGTAGGCGGTGTCGAACGGCCCGGCGTCGCTCATCCGAGCCGAGGCGACCTCGCCCTTGATCTGGATGTCACTGGCGGTCACCTCGGTGGTCGGGACACCCGGCATCTCGATGCCCTGCAGGATCTGACCGAGTTCGCCCAGCGCACTGAACATTCCGGCCTCGGCGGCGCAGAAGTACCGGCCGAGCTCGGAGAAGTCACCGGCGTTGCCGGCCGCGCCGAAGTCCTCGACCAGTTGCGCGATCTCGGCTTCATCGGTGGAGACCAGGATTTCGTCACCGGAACGGAACAGGAAGATCCCGCCGACCACCAGCGCCGCGATGACCAGCACGCTGGCCACGCCACCGAGAATCCACCAGTTGGCGTTGCTCTTCTTCGGCGGTTGTGGGGGATAGGGGTAGGGATAGCCCGGCGGTACCGCGCCGTAACCGTAAGGCTGGGCACCGTAGGGCGGCTGGCCGTAGGGCTGCCCCGGCGGCGCTTCGTAGGCCGGGTAGTCGTACGTCGGGGGCTGCTGTTCGGGACCCGGCTCCGGACCCCAAGGGCCCTGCGGGCCCGGTTGTTGCGGGGGGTAATAGGTCACGGCGACGGCTCCTCAGCTGGTGTAGTTCAACACTAACCCGGGATGCAACCGGCGCTGGGGCTTTGCCGGGCGTGGCGAAACCGGCCCCGCGGGCCCTCCGTAGACTCGCCCGAATGACAGAACTGTGGGTCGAGCGGACCGGCGTGCGCCGCTACACCGGGCGGAGCACGCGCGGCGCTGAGGTGCTGGTGGGGTCCGAAGACGTCGAGGGCGTGTTCACCCCGGGCGAGCTCATGAAGATCGCGCTGGCGGCCTGCAGCGGTATGAGTAGCGACGCGCCGTTGCGCCGCCGTCTCGGGGATGACTACGCCGCCACCATCCGGGTGTCCGGGCCGGCCGACCGCGAGCAGGAGCGCTACCCGCTGCTCGCCGAGACCCTGGAGATCGATCTGTCCGGTCTGACCGAGGACGAGGTGAAACGGCTGCGGGTGGTCGTCGAACGCGCGATCGACCAGGTCTGCACCGTCGGGCGCACCCTCAAATCCGGGACCGAGGTCACCTTCGAGGTGAAGGTCGATGAGCGTTCCCACGAAGAGAAATAGGCACAGATGGCCGACGATGTGATCCGACTCAACGCCTGGGTGCACGGGGACGTGCAGGGCGTCGGTTTCCGCTGGTGGACGCGATCGCGCGCGCTGGAGCTCGGGCTGACCGGGTATGCACAGAACAAGCCCGACGGGCGTGTCCACGTCGTCGCGCAGGGTCCGCGTCCGGCGTGCGAGCGGCTGTTGGACCTGCTGAAATCCGGTCAGACGCCGGGAACGGTGGATTCGGTGATCTCGGATTGGCTGGCACCCGGCGATCCGATCGACGGCTTCAGCGAACGCTGACGGCGGCGACGGTAGGGTAACTCGGCATGCATCTCAAGAGTCTGACGCTGAAGGGCTTCAAGTCCTTCGCTGCGGCGACGACTCTGCGTTTCGAACCCGGCATCACCTGCGTCGTCGGGCCGAACGGCTCCGGTAAATCCAACGTCGTCGACGCCCTGACCTGGGTGATGGGTGAACAGGGCGCCAAGACGCTGCGCGGCGGCAAGATGGAGGACGTCATCTTCGCCGGCACCTCCTCGCGGGCACCGCTGGGGCGCGCCGAGGTGACGCTGACCATCGACAACTCCGACAATGCGCTGCCGATCGAGTACTCCGAGGTGTCGATCACCCGGCGGATGTTCCGCGACGGCGCCGGGGAATACGAGATCAACGGCAGCAGCTGCCGCCTGATGGATGTGCAGGAGCTGCTGAGCGACTCCGGTATCGGCCGGGAAATGCACGTCATCGTCGGGCAGGGCAAGCTCGCCGAGATCCTGGAGTCGCGGCCCGAGGACCGCCGCGCCTACATCGAGGAAGCCGCCGGGGTGCTCAAGCACCGCAAGCGGCGCGAGAAGGCGGTCCGCAAGCTCGACTCGATGCAGGCCAACCTGGCCCGGCTCACCGATCTGACCACCGAGCTGCGCCGTCAGCTCAAGCCGTTGGGCCGCCAGGCCGAGATGGCGCGCCGCGCCCAGACCATCCAGGCCGACCTGCGAGACGCCCGGCTGCGGCTGGCCGCCGACGACCTGCTGGCCCGGCAGACCGAGTTCAACAGCACCAATCAGACCGAGGCGATGCTGCGTCGCGAGCACGACGAGGTGACGACGCGGCTGGAGCTCGCCTCCGCCGAGCTGGCCGAGCACGAGTCCGCGGTCGCCGAACTGACCGAGCGTGCCGAGGCGGCCCAGCAGTCCTGGTTCCGGTTGTCCGCGCTGGCCGAGCGGGTCAGCGCGACCGTGCGGATCGCCACCGACCGCACCCAGTTGCTCGACGCCGAACCCGAGGTGGATTCCGGTCGCGATCCGGACGCGCTGGAAGCCGAGGCCGACGAGGTCGCCGCGCGGGAGCAGGAGCTGCTCGCCGAACTGGAGGCCTCGCGGGAGACCCTGGAGTACGCCCGCGCCGAGCTGGCCGAACGCGAACGCATCGCCGCCGACGCCGAGCAGGCGCACCGGGCGGCCGCCCGCGCCGAGGCCGACCGCCGCGAGGGCCTGGCCCGGCTGTCCGGTCAGGTCGACACCATGCGCATCCGGGTGGAATCCACCGATGACGAGGTGGCCCGGTTGTCGGCGCGCATCGAGGAGTCCGCGGCACGAGTTCAGCAGGCACAGGCCGAGTTCGAGACGGTGCAGGCCCGGGTCGGTGAGCTCGACGAGGGCGAGGCCGGCCTCGACGATCAACACGACCGTTCGGTGGCCGCGCTGCGGGTGGCCGATGAGCGGGTCGCCGAGCTGCAGGCCGCCGAGCGGGCCGCCGAGAAGCAGGCGGTGTCGCTGCAGGCGCGTATCGACGCGCTCTCGGTGGGCTTGGAGCGCAAGGACGGCGCCGCCTGGCTGATCGACAACCACGGGGAGACAGGGCTTTTCGGCTCGGTCGCGAAACTCGTCCGGGTCCGTCCCGGCTACGAGGTGGCGGTCGCGACGGTGCTCGGACCGGCCGCCGATGCGCTGGCCGCCGAGAACGTCGGCGCCGCCCGGGCCGCGGTCGCCGCGTTGAAGGAAGCCGACGGCGGACGCGCGGCGCTGCTGCTCGGCGACTGGCCGGTGCCCTCGACGCACAACGGTGAGGTGCTGCCGGCCGGTGGGCAGTGGGCCATCGATCTGGTCGAGGTGCCCGAGCGGCTGCGCGGCGCGGTCACCGCGCTGCTGTCCGGGGTGGCGGTGGTCTCGGATCTGGTCGCCGCGCTCGATCTGGTGGCCGAGCGCCCGCACCTTCGGGTGGCCACCTCCGAAGGTGACCTGGTCGGGGCGGGATGGGTCAGCGGCGGTTCGGACCGCAAGGTGTCCACGCTGGAGATCGCGTCCGAAATCGAAAAGGCCCGAACAGAACTCGAGAGCGTGGAACGTCAGGCCGGCGAACTGACCGCGGCCCTGTCCGGCGCGAAGGCCGAGCAGGCGGCCCGCCAGGACGCGGCCGAGCAGGCGTTGGCTGCGTTGAACGAATCGGATGCGGCGATCTCGTCGATCTACGAGCAGTTGGGTCGGCTCGGCCAGGAGGCGCGCAACGCCGACGCCGAATACCAGCGGCTGATCAAGCAGCGCGTCGAGCTGGAGGCCGGCCGCAACACCGCAGTGGAGGAACTGACCGAACTGGAGACCCGGCTGCACAATGCGCAGCAGACGCCCATGTTCGAGGTCGACGACACCGAGGATCGCCAGGAGTTCACGCTGGCCGCCGAGACCGCGCGGGCTACCGAGGTGGAGGCCCGGCTGGCGGTGCGCACCGCCGAGGAGCGCGCGAATGCGGTTCGGGGACGGGCGGATTCGCTGCGCCGCTCGGCTGCTGCCGAGCGTGAGGCACGGCTGCGGGCGGCCCGGGCCCGGGAGGCCCGTGAGCTTGCCGCCACCGTGGCGGCCGCCGTCGTCGATGCGGGTCGAATGGTCGCCGCGAAGCTGGCCGCCGCGGTCGCCTCGGCGGCCTACACCCGCGACCGGTTGGCTGTCGAACGCACCCAGCGTGCCGAATCGTTGAACCGGGCCCGCACCGAGGTCAACGAACTCGGGGCGCGGATCGCCGCGCTGACCGATTCGCTGCACCGCGACGAGGTCGCCAAAGCCCAAGCGGCGCTGCGTATCGAGCAGCTGGAGCAGCAGGCCCTGGAGCAGTTCGGTTTGGCTGCCGGGGATCTGATCGCCGAGTACGGACCCCACATTCCGCTGCCGCCGACCGAGCTGGAGATCGCCGAGTACGAGCAGGCCCGCGAGCGCGGCGAGCAGGTCGTCGCGCCCGCACCGATGCCGTATGACCGCGACACCCAGGAACGGCGGGCCAAGAAGGCCGAGCGTGAGCTCAAGGAGCTCGGCCGGGTCAACCCGCTGGCGCTGGAGGAGTTCGCGGCGTTGGAGGAGCGCTACAACTTCCTGTCCACCCAGCTGGAGGACGTGAAGGCGGCGCGCAAGGACTTGATGGATGTCATCGAGGACGTCGACGAGCGGATCCTGGCGGTGTTCACCGAGGCCTATGCCGATGTGGAGCGCGAGTTCACCCAGGTGTTCGCGTCGCTGTTCCCCGGCGGTGAGGGCCGGCTGCTGCTGACCAATCCCGACGACATGCTGACCACCGGAATCGAGGTGGAGGCGCGGCCGCCGGGCAAGAAGGTCAAGCGGCTGTCCCTGTTGTCCGGTGGTGAGAAGTCGCTGACGGCGGTCGCGATGCTGGTGGCGATCTTCCGGGCCCGGCCGTCGCCGTTCTACATCATGGACGAGGTCGAGGCTGCCCTCGATGACGTGAACCTGCGCCGGCTGCTCGGGCTCTTCGAGCAGCTGCGGGAGAAGTCGCAGCTGATCGTCATCACCCACCAGAAGCCGACGATGGAGATCGCCGATGCGCTGTACGGCGTCACCATGCAGGGCGACGGCATCACCCAGGTGATCTCGCAGCGGATGCGGGGGCAGGACCTGGCCACCACCGGCTGAATTTCGGTGCGTTCCGCTGGTGGCGGGCTCCGGTAGGGTTTTTGCCGGGGAGTGTGCTGCGGGAGGGGCCTCATGACGCTGGAACCTTTGAAGGTGGACGCCGAACTACTCAAGGCGGCGGGGGACCGGCTGTTGACCGCGGCCCAGGGGCTGCCGGATGCGCCGGAGCCGTTCACCGTTCCCGCCGGGTCTGACGCGTTGTCGCAGGCGCTGTCGACGGAGATTCCGAAGGCCGAAACCCCGATCATCGAGGGTCTGCCGCCGATGAAGCAGAACGCCATCGGGACGGCGGAATCCGTGATCGAGGCGGCCCGGCGGTATGCCAGCACCGATTCTCACCTCAAGAGCAAGATCGACGAGGCGGTGCGCCCGTTGGGTTCCGGCTCTGGGTCAGGCGGGTCTGCCGGTGGTGGTGGCGCGCCCGCCGCTGCTGCTCCCGCGAGTGGTTCCTCCGCGGCCGTTGCCCCGGCGAGCGCGGCGAGTGCGGCGAGCGCCGGTGGGGGCGCCGCTGGGCAGATGGGCTCGATGATGGGCATGCCCATGCAGATGGCGCAGCAGGCGGCCCAGATCCCGTCGCAGGCCGCGGGTATGGCGGCATCGCTGCCGCAGAGCGCGATGCAGGGGGCACAGCAGGTCGGCGATCAGGTCAGCCAGATGGTGGAGCAGTTCGGTGCAAAGGACGAGCGGGACAAGGATTCTGAGGAATCCGAGCCCGGTGGGCGGCACCGGGCGCCGGAGCCTGACGGCGCCGCGTCGGGTGAGGCGACTGCCGAACGAGCCCCAGCGGCCCCGTCTGGGTCCGGGGCGGCTGCGCAGACGGACCCGACGATCAACCTCTGAGTTCGGCCGCTACGGCGCTGTCTGGGGCGATGTGGCTGCGGAATGCAGTACTGAGATTGCCAGTGGGTGGTCTCAGCTCACCATCGCCGACAGTGCATCGGAGGTGAGCACGCTGATGTGTTGCCAGTAGATCCATTCGGCGATCGCGGCCCGTTGCAATTCGGGGTCCTGCGCGTTGTGCGCGCGGAACAGAGCCACTTCTTGCAGATGGTCGGCGTAGGCGATCATCGCTTTGAGGTGCGCGCCGGCGCGGTCGGGGTTGGCGCTCAACAGCGGCTTGCACACTTCCAGCAGCAGATTGATCTTGTTGTTGGCCGGTGGGGTGTTGTCCGCGGGCGCCGGGGGCAGCAACTCGGTGAGGCCGGCGGCCGGGATGGCCGCGAGTTTCGTGGCCACCTCGGGGGCGATGACCTCTAGCCTGTTGCGGCCCTGCATCTTTCCGTTGTCGGGCAGGTCCTCGGGGGTGAGCACATCTCGGGCCGTGCCGAGGTCGAACCCGCGGAGGTTCTCCTCGGTGCCGCAGACGGCTTGGAGGGTGATGTCGTGATGACGGGCCCATTCCTGCACCGCGAGTAGGGGATAGGTGGCCCAGGTGCCGCGGGTTTGAGCGGGGATGGCCTCGTCGGCGGTGACCATGTGGACCTGCTCGGGCAGGTGCACGTGTTCGGGGATGTAGGCCAGGCCGTAGTTGTTGGCGGCCAGGATGCGGCCGTCGTTGGTGACAGCGGTGATCCAGACCAGGCTCGGGTCGGTGATGCCGACGTTGAGGGCGGCGCCGATGTGGCGGGCGACTTGTCGCGGGTTGGTGCCCTTGCGCCGCATGGCCCCTGCCGTGGAGGCTGCGGCGATGGCGTCGCGTTCGGCGCGGGCGGCCGAGATCGGCACCGGCGCAGCTGGTCCGGCGGCACCGCCCTGGTTGGTGGAGGCGGGTGCGACGCCGGGGCCGATGGGCCCACCGCCGGGCTGCACGGGTGCGGCCGGTGCTGGGGTGGAGGGGTTGCCCAACGGCATCGGCGTGGCACCGGCCGGCGGTGCGGGGGCCGGTGCTGGGGGTGGCGCATTGCTGGGGGGTGCGCTGTGCCCGGTGGTAGCGGCCGGTGCTGTGGAGGCGGCGGTGTCGGCCTGCTGGTACACGGGTGCGACCGGTTGGGGCGCAGGGGCGGCGGGGCTGAGCGGAGCTTGTGTCAGCGGCCCGGAGTTGGCGCTCGCCGCCTTGGTGGCGTCGGTGAAACCCTTCTGGAAGTCCTGTTGCGGGGTGGTGACGGGTGCAGCGCCGGAGCCTGAGCCGGGACCGGGTGTGGCTGTGGGGGTTTGGGGTCCGCCTCCGCCTGTTCCGCCAGTGGAGCTTTGCGGGGTGCTGAGCGAAGGGCCTCCGCTGGGACCGCCTTTGCCGCCACCGGTGGAGATGGGGGTGGCTGACTGGCTCGTCGGGGGAACGGCTGTTGGCGCCGAAGGAGACCCGGGGCGCGGTACAGCCGTGGGAGGCCCTTGCGGCGATACCTGCGGATGTGGCGAGACCACTGTGGGGGCGTTCGTAGGATTCGCCGTGGGCGTGTTTTGGGGAGAAGGCGTTGGTTCCGAAGGTGCCGGCATCGGGGAAACCTCGGTCGGTCCCTTTTCCGGATTCGTCGCGGCGGTTTTTGGCTCCGTCCTGGGAGCATCTGATGGTTGGGTGGGGCTCTGCTCTGGGAGGGTTTCCGTCGCGCGATTGCGAACGTTCGCGACCCTGCCGGGCTCTGGCGGCTGCGATCCGGGGGCAGGCGGCTTCGGCGTCGTTGACGGTGTAGCTGCAGGCATCGCGGATGGCGGTTCGGCACGCAACAGACCATCGAGGTTTCGCTGGAACTGCTCGGGAGTTTGTTTCCAGTCTGCGAACTTAGACGCGCTTGCCGCAGCTGCTACTTCCGCTAGATTCGCGTCGTATGCTGCCCTGACTAGAGAATCAATTTTCTTGGAGCGTGCCTCTGGATTTAGGCTTGTTTGTTCCAATGCAGCTATCTGAGACTCTGTCGTTACAACTCGATCGAAGATTGATACTTTGGTGTTGAGGATTATCGTAAATAACGAATTCAACCAGGCGATTGTAGTGACGAGGGTCTTCTGTTGATGAATCATTGCGGCAATTGATGAACCCACTGCTGCGGTACCTGCGTTTGCACCTGAACCCGACCAAATGGCCCCAGCGGAAAGCTCCGTTTGATGGTGAAGCCAATCATCGAGTGTCTGGGTAAGGGCATGAAATTTAGCGGTTAAATCTGTGCTTAGGTCTATTAGTTGTGTTTCATCGGTGTCGGGCCAGCCTCCCGGGGACAGCATCCTGTCGGCGTATTTTCCCACAGGCTTCGAAAACCCCATGAATCGTTAGCCCCCGATTGCTGCGGCACACGCGTTGAATACCGCGTACGTTGAGTAGGCTGCGACAGCCGATAAGTGGCTGTCTGCAGCTGTGTAGCTAGGTATTGCGGCCGCAAATGCAAGCCAATATTGTGCCGCTAGGTCCGAAAAGTCTGCGAGGACGGGATTATCGCTCTTCGTCCCTAAAACGGACAGGTCTTTTGCGAGGGCCTTCATTACGGGAACTACGTCGTACATAATAGTCCGTCGCTGTGCATCCCATTCAGACGCAGGTATGTTGGGGTCCGCGTCGCGCCACGGCTCGCCATCGCGGTCGAAATTGTCGGAAATCCGTTTCCACTCAGCGCATACTGGATTGCCGCTTGCTTCCATGAACGGCTGCGGCGAGTCTGGAGTACCAAGCGAACTAGAGTTTTGGCGAGCCTCCGATGTCTCCACTAAGGGGCCTCGCGATCCGGCGGAGCCCTGAGCGATTGCGTCACAAATAGCGACGAGAGCACCGGACGTATCGGTGGCTACACCGGCGAGGAAATTATCTCGCTCGATATAGCGGGGGATGCTATCTGCGTACGCGCGCCAGTAGGCGATTGACTGTTCGTAGAGCTCACGCATGACGCGATGAGGGGTGAGCTTAGCCAATGCCACCGTTTGATCTGCTGCCTGCCGCATCGCGTCGGCAACTGCCTCGAACATGCGGCGTTGGTCGGGGGTCCATGCCGAAGCGGGTACGTCGTATGGCCTCGCCTCCCAGCCCTGACGCTCCTGTTTAGCTAGCGTGCTGATTATTGGACGCCAAGGCTCACAAGTCGGGTCTTCGGTGATGATGCTTACCGGCCCAGTGTCGTTGGCGCTCGCAATGTCACCGGCTGCCGGAGTATTTCCGGTCGCCGTCGGTGGGTCACCGCCGCCGTCCCGCGTGAAAAGTAGTGTGGCGCCTACTGTTATCGCGATAACCAGAAGAACCGCGACACCGATCAGCAGCCACTTCAGGCTGTTGTTCTTCGGCGGCGGGGGCGGCGGCCCCCAGCCCGGTTGCTGTGGCCACTGCCCGGGCGGACCGTATGGCGGTTGACCCTGACCGTAGGGCTGCTGCGGACCAGGCTGCGGTGGGCCCCAATTGCCGGGCGGCGGTGGATTCGTCACTGGCGCCACCTGTGATCACCGCGCGCAGTCATCCATCCACCCCCGTTGTCGTCGACCAGCAGTCGATGCTAGCTACATCACCCCGAAAGTCATCGTAGGTGAGCGGGCGGTACCTGCAGTGCACTTCTTTCACATGGAACGGCTCAGCCTTATGGCAAAAGTGTCAAAACACCATCCGTCGGCCGGTAACGTCCCCCATGTGGAGCTGACCCTGCAACGCATCGGCGCCTGGTGCGGCACGATCATGATCCTGCTCTACGGCGCCAGCTTTTCCGGTATCGCACAACTGTTCCCGCCGCTGTCACCCACGGCCTCAGCCGACGAGATCGCCGCCTTCTTCGTCGACCACAAGCTCTGGATCCGCTTCGGCGTCTCGGGTGCCCTTCTCAGCGCGGTCCTGGCCCTGCCCTTCCTCGCCACGATCATCCTGCGCATCCGCCGCGCCGAGGGCCGCTGGGGCATGCTGTCGATGACCCAATTGATGGCCGCGACGGTCTTCGTCCCCGCCCTGCTGTTCCCGCAGTTCTTCCTCGGCGTCGCCGCCTACCGCCCCGAGCAACGCTCGGCCGAACTCACCCAGGCCCTCAACGACATCTTCTGGCTCTGGTTCATCGGCATCGTCGGCACCATCATCATCCAGAACCTCACACTGGCCGCCGCCGCGTTCATCGACAAGGCCGAGCCCCCGACCTTCCCCCGCTGGTACGGCTACCTGAACCTGTGGGTGGCGACGCTGTCGCTGCCGGGCTGCGTCGTGGTCGTCTTCAACGACGGCCCACTGGCTTGGGACGGTGTCTTCGCCTTCTACATCCCGGGCCTGGTGCTGGTGGTCTGGCTGTTCTGCACCACCGCGGTCCTGCTCAAGTCGATCAAGGCCGAACAACAAGCCGAGTCCGTCCTGCAGACCGCGTGACCGTATCAGCGCCGCCACAGCAGAAGCGGATACCGGGGGAGAGCGGCACCTGGGTCTTCCTGTTCGGAGACATGCTGATCTTCGGCGCGTTCTTCGTCACCTTCCTGGTCGAACGCGCCCGTGCCCCCGAAGTCTTCGACGCCGTCCGCGCCACTCTGCACATCGGCGTCGGTGTCACCAATACCCTTGTGCTGCTGACCAGTTCGTTGTGCGTCGTGCTCGCGCTGAACGCGATGCGCACCGGACAAGCGCAGATCGCCACGTTGGCCACCGCCACCGCGATGGCCTTCGGCGCGCTGTTCATCGCCCTGAAGGTCTACGAGTACGTCTCGCTGGGCACCGCCGGACACGGCCCGGGCGCCAACGACTTCTATCTCTATTACTTCATCCTCACCGGCCTGCACCTGTTCCACGTCTGCCTCGGCCTGGGCGCACTGTCCTTCGTCCTGAGCCAGACCCGGCGACCCGACCTGACCCCCACCCGCACCGCGCTCGTCGAAGGTGCGGCCTGCTTCTGGCATCTGGTCGACCTGCTGTGGATCTTCCTGTTCGCCCTGCTCTACCTGGTGAGCTGATGGCAGTCCTCGAACTGCTGAAGAATCGTGCCGGCGCCAGCTGGCTGTTCCTGGTCGCCGCGACGGTGGTGTCCTGGGCGGTCGGCGCCGAACACGGCACCGGCTCCACGGTGGCCGTCCTGGTCCTGGGCATCGCCGCGATCAAGGTGCGCCTGGTCGGCCTGGACTTCATGGAGCTGCGGCACGCCCCGGTCCCGCTGCGCGCCGCCTTCGAGGCCTACTGCGCCGGCATGTGGGCGCTGCTGTCGGCGCTCTACCTCTGGCTGTAGATCAGACCGCGTCCACGCCCACCGCGCGCAGCGCGGCCAGATCCGCCGCCCCGCACCCGTGCAGGCACACCCGCAGCTCGGAAATGAACCGCTGCAGCCACTCCTGCGCCGCCGCCGCCGACTCGATGGCCGGCATCAGCAGCGGATGCGCCACCGCCACCACATCGGCACCCAGCGCGATCGCCTTCGCGGCGTCCATCCCGGTGCGGATACCGCCCGAGGCCACCAGCGGCATCGCCGGCAGGGCTGAACGCACCTCGACCAACGCCTGGGCGGTGGGGATGCCCCACTCGGCCAACCCGAGGTCATCGATGCCGCCGTAGCGCACGAACTGCTCGACCCGCGCCCAGGACGTCCCGCCGGCCCCGGCCACATCCACCGCGGCCAGTCCCATATCGGCCACCGACGCCGCGGCCGCCGCGCCGATCCCGTGCCCGACCTCCTTGAGCAGCACCGGGTACCCGATCGCGTCCACGAGTTCCCGCAGCCGGGTCAACGACCCGGTGAAATCGGTGTCCCCGAAGCGCTGCACCGCTTCCTGCAGCGGATTGGTGTGCACCGCCAGCGCATCGACGCCGATCGACCCCAGCGCGTTGCGCAACTCCGGCACCACCTCCGGACGCAGCTGGCCCATCCCGATATTGCCGATCAGCAGCACATCGGGGGCGAGGTCACGGACGTGAAAGCTGGTGGGTCCGTCCTCGCCGAGCATGACGCGCTGGGAACCCAGCATCATCCCGATGCCCAGCGCCTGCGCCGCGGCCGCCAGGTTGCGGTTGATGGTGCCCGACAGCTCCGAACCCCCGGTCATCGCGCCGATCAACACCGGGGCCTGCAGCCGCTTACCCAGGAACTCCACCCCGAGATCGATCGTCGCCAGGTTGGTCTGCGTCAGCGCGTTGTAAGGCAGCCGGTAACGCTCCAACCCGGTGGTCAGCGTCTGATACTGCACGGCCTCGGACAGGCAGACGTCGATATGGCGACGCTTGCGCATCTGGATGCCGTCGTCGAAGTCAGGCCCGATCGTCACGCTGTCGACACTGCCACAGACCCGGCGGGCACAGCCTCGATAGCCTCCGCGACACCAGCCCCTGAGACAATGGCCGAGTGTCAGATGCCTTATGGATCGCGCTTGCGGTCGTAGCAGTCCTGGTCGTCGTCGCCCTCGTTGTCGGGTTGGTGCGCTACCGCAAGCGGCGAATCAGCCTGTCCGCACCGGACACCACCACCGCGATCGACAAATCCGGCGGCTATAAGGCCTCATCGGGCATCACCTTCAGCGGGCCGACTACCGCCCCGCCGGCGGACAAGGTGGACAAGGCCGAGAAGGTCGACACCACCGGCCTGCCCGGTGTCGGGGACGACGCCGCCGTCCCGCGCGATGCGCCGAAACGCACCATCTCCGACGTCAAGCTGCCGGAACCGCCGGTGGTCGAACCCGCGCCCAAACCGGTCATCGAGCCCGAACCCAAGCCGGAGCCGACGCCGGAACCCAAGCCCGAGCCCACCCCGGAACCGGCGCCCGCACCCGAGCCGACACCCGAACCCGCACCCGAGCCCACCCCGGCGCTGCCGGAGATCGCGCCCGCCGAGGGCCGCCTGGAGCGGCTGCGCGGGCGCCTCGCGAAATCCCAGAACACCCTGGGCCGCGGCATGCTCGGCCTGCTCGGCGGTGGCGATCTCGACGAGGAGTCCTGGGAGGAGATCGAGGACACCCTGCTGATCGCCGACCTCGGCCCCGTCGTCACCGAGAACGTCATCGCCGCGCTGCGCGCCAAGATGGCCAGCGCCTCGGTCCGCACCGAGGCCGACGCCCGCGCCGTTCTCAAGGAGGTGCTGGTCTCCGAGTTGCGCCCCGACCTGGACCGCTCCATCCGGGCGTTGCCGCACGCCGACAAGCCGTCGGTGCTGCTGGTCGTCGGCGTCAACGGCACCGGCAAGACCACCACGGTCGGCAAGCTGGCCCGCGTCCTGGTCGCCGACGGGCGCCGCGTCGTGCTGGGCGCCGCGGACACCTTCCGCGCCGCCGCCGCCGATCAGCTGCAGAGCTGGGCCGCTCGGGTCGGCGCCGAGGTGGTGCGCGGACCCGAGGGCGCCGACCCGGCCTCGGTCGCGTTCGACGCCGTCGCCAAGGGCATCGCCACCGGCGCGGACGTCGTCGTGGTCGACACCGCCGGACGCCTGCACACCAAGACCGGGTTGATGGACGAACTCGGCAAGGTCAAGCGCGTCGTGGAGAAGCGCACCCGGGTCGATGAGGTGCTCCTGGTCCTGGACGCCACCATCGGGCAGAACAGCCTGCCGCAGGCCAAGGTTTTCGCTGAGGTCGTCGACATCACCGGCGTGGTGCTGACCAAGCTCGACGGCACCGCAAAGGGGGGCATCGTGTTCCGGGTCCAGCAGGAACTGGGCGTGCCGGTGAAGCTCGTCGGACTCGGCGAAGGACCCGACGATCTGGCCCCGTTCGAGCCCTCCGCATTCGTCGATGCGCTCCTCGGATAGCTGTTTCGGAACGTAGAAACACACGCGTAACAGACAACGTCAATCCGTTCACCCCAGCGAAACATCTGTGAACCACGGATGAAACGAGGGCAAAAGAGTCTCTTCGGGAGGCCGATTAGTCGGCGAAATCCCGAGGAGGTTCACACAAAGTGGTCTTTGCCTTAAGCGACGTCGTCACGGCTCTGCCGGACGATGCATTCCTGCCGTTTGGCCCGGATGGATTGAACACGGGCGACACAGCCTGGGTCCTCATCTCGGCGGCTCTGGTGTTGCTCATGACGCCCGGCCTCGCGTTCTTCTACGGCGGCCTGTCCCGGCAGAAGTCCGTCCTGAACATGATGATGATGTCCTTCGGCTCCCTGGGCCTGGTCAGCGTCATCTACGTGTTGTGGGGCTATTCGATGTCGTTCTCGGCCGGCCACACCGGCGAGACCCCCGGCCTGTTCTTCGACAACCCGTTCGCGCTGTTCGGCGTGAACCAGCTCGCCGAGGTCCGTGAGATCGACGGGGTCGACACCTTCGTCGCCGGCGGCTTCGGCACGGTGCCGGCCATCGTCTGGGTCGGCTTCCAGCTGACCTTCGCCGTCATCACCGTCGCGCTCATCAGCGGTGCGGTCGCCGAGCGCATGAAGTTCGGCACCTGGCTGGTCTTCGGCGGCCTGTGGGTCACCTTCGTCTACTTCCCGCTGGCGCACATGGTCTGGGGTGGCGGCCTGCTGTCGGGCAGCGACCAGGGCCTGGCCGCGAAGATCTTCGGCGTCGATGACGAAGGCGCGGCCAACGTCGCGCCGATCGACTTCGCCGGTGGCACAGTCGTTCACATCAACGCCGGTATGGCCGCGCTGGTTCTGGCCGTGCTGCTGGGCAAGCGGGCCGGCTTCGGCAAGACCGCGTTCCGTCCGCACAACATCCCGTTCGTGATGCTCGGCGCCGCGCTGCTGTGGTTCGGCTGGTTCGGCTTCAACGTGGGCTCCGAGGGTGGCGCCGATATGCTCGCCGGCCTGGTGTGGGTCAACACCACCGCCGCGACCGCGGCCGCGATGCTCGGCTGGTTGCTGGTGGAGCGTCTGCGGGACGGCCACGCCACCAGCGTGGGCGCCGCGTCCGGTGTGGTCGCCGGTCTGGTCGCCATCACCCCGGCGTGTGGCAACCTGACCCCGATCTGGTCGCTGGTCGTCGGTGCGATCGCGGGCGTGTTGTCGGCCTTGGCAATCGGGCTGAAGTACAAGTTCGGCTACGACGACTCGCTCGACGTGGTCGGTGTGCACCTGGTGGCCGGCCTGTGGGGCACCATCGCGCTGGGCTTCTTCGCCACCGACACCGGCCTGTTCGTGGGCGGCGATTACAAGCAGCTCGTGATCCAGATCGTGATCGCGGTTGTGGCACTGGTGTTCACCGCGGTGCTGACGACGATCATCGCCTTCGTGGTCAAGCCACTAGGCTGGCGAGTCAGCACGGAAGACGAGGCCACTGGCATCGATGAGACCGAGCACGCAGAAACCGCTTATGAACTCGCATGATCGGGAAGAATTGACTTCAGTCCTGGAAGGATCGACCAAATGAAACTGATCACCGCGATCGTCAAGCCGTTCACTCTGGAAGACGTCAAGACCGGCCTCGAGCAGACGGGCATCCTCGGTATGACCGTCAGCGAGGTGCAGGGTTACGGCCGTCAGAAGGGCCACACCGAGGTCTACCGTGGCGCGGAGTACTCGGTGGACTTCGTGCCGAAGGTGCGCGTCGAGGTCGTCGTCGACGACTCCGCCGTGGACAAGGTGGTGGACGTCATCGTGCAGGCGGCCCGCACGGGCAAGATCGGTGACGGCAAGGTGTGGGTCAGCCCCGTGGACACCGTTGTGCGGGTGCGCACCGGTGAGCGGGGAGTCGACGCACTCTAATCAGCTCAAGGGTCGTTTCCCGGCCAAATATGTGACCGTAAGATGTGGGGCCGGGGGAGGAACCGAAATGACTGATCAGACACCAGATCCCGCTGCTGGGGCTTCCCAATGGGAGGCTCCGGCAGCGGGATCGCCGCGTCCGGCGACCGACCTGGCCGCGGCATCCAAACAACTGCTCGACGGCGGCCGGCAACTCGACTCGGCCGCACTGCGCGACGCCCTGCTCGACCTCAACGAGTTCTGGTTGACCGCCAAGGCCGCCGAGATCGGCATCACCGCCACCAGCGGGTTCGCCATCGTGGCCACCGGTGGGCTCGGACGTGGTGAACTGCTGCCGTACTCGGATCTCGACCTCATGCTGCTGCACGACAACATGCCGGCCGACATCGTCTCCAAGGTCGCCGAACTGCTGTGGTATCCGTTGTGGGACGCCAACATCCACATCGACCACAGTGTGCGCACGGTGCCCGAGGCGCTGAAGGTGGCCGGCGAGGACATCTCCGCGGGGATGGCCATGCTCGACGCCCGCCACATCGCCGGTGACGCCGAACTGTCCGCGCTGCTGACCGGCGGGGCACGCCGCCAGTGGCGCATCGGGATCGCCTCCCGCTACGAGGAACTCGTCGAACACACCCGGGCCCGCTGGGAACGCAGCGGACAGATCGCGCACCGCGCCGAACCGGACCTGAAGAACGGCCGCGGCGGCCTGCGTGACGTGCAGCTGCTCAACGGGCTGGCCATCGCCCAACTCGCCGACGTCTACCCGAGCCGGCTGCTGGCCTCACCCACCGGGACCCTCGGCGAGGCGCACCTGGCGCTGCTCAATGTGCGCACCGAACTGCACCGGATCTCCCGGCGCGGGCGTGAACAGGTGCTGGCCCAGTACGCCGACGAGATCGGCGCCGCGCTGCGCATCGGGGACCGGTTCGACCTGGCCCGCACCATCTCCGATGCCGCCCGCACCATCAGCTACTACGTCGATGCCGGCATCCGCACCGCCGGAAATGCACTGCCGCGCCGCGGATTCGCAGCACTGCGGCGCCCGGCCCGCCGACCGCTGGACGAGGGCGTCATCGAATACGGCGGCGAGGTGATCCTGGCCCGCGACGCCAGACCCGAACGTGACCCGGGGTTGATCCTGCGGGTCGCCGCGGCCTCGGCCACCACCGCGTTGCCGATCGCCGCGTCCACCCTGAGCCGGCTGGCCGGCGCGGCCCCCGAACTGCGGACACCCTGGCCCCGCGAGGCACTCAAGGATCTGCTGGTGCTGCTGTCGGCGGGGCCGGCCGCGGTCAACACGATCGAGGCGCTCGACCGCACCGGCCTGTGGGGCCGGCTGTTCCCGGAATGGGGTGCGGTGCGCGACCTCCCGCCGCGTGATGTCGTGCACATCTGGACCGTTGACCGCCATCTCGTCGAAACAGTCTCCCGGGCAAGTGCATTCACCACCCGGGTATCCCGGCCAGACCTGCTGGTGCTCGGCGCGCTTGTGCACGACATCGGCAAGGGGCGCGGCGGCGACCACAGCGTCATCGGGGCCGAGCTGGCCGCCCAGATCGGCACCCGGCTGGGGCTGTGGCCCTCGGACGTCGAGTTGCTGTCCAAGATCGTGCGCTACCACCTGCTGCTGCCCGACACCGCCACCCGCCGGGATCTGCAGGACCCCAAGACCATCGCCACCGTGGTGCATGCCCTCGGCGGGGACTACCAGTTGCTGGACCTGCTGCACGTGCTGGCCGAGGCGGACTCGCTGGCCACCGGGCCCGGTGTGTGGGGGGACTGGAAGGCCTCCCTGCTTGGCGATCTGGTGCGTCGCTGCCGGCTGGTGATGGCAGGGGAACCGCTGCCCACCCCGGACCCCATCGAGCCTCGCTACCTGGAGCTGGCCGCCGACGGCGCCGTGCACGTGGAGATGGTGGCCGGGGAAGGCCCGCACATCCACAACGTCACGATGATCGCCCCCGACCGGCGCGGCCTGCTGTCCAAGGCCGCCGGTGTACTGGCCCTCAATGCGTTGCGGGTGCACTCGGCATCGGTCAACAGTCGAAACGGGGTGGCCATCAACACCTTTGCGGTGTCGCCGCACTTCGGCACCCCGCCGGCCGCCGAGCTGCTGCGCCAGCAGTTCATCCTGGCGCTCGACGGTCAGCTCGACGTCATCGACACCCTGGAACGGCGGGACTCCGAGAGCGCCGCGGCCGCGCCGTATCGGGCGGGGGAGACCCCGGCCTCGGTGCCGGTCACCCAGGCCATTGCCCCGCCGCGCATCCTGTGGTCGGAGGGCAACGCGCCCGACGAGTTCATCGTCCAGGTGCGCGCCACCGACCGGTCGGGCCTGCTGGCGCGGCTCACCGCGGTCATCGAGCGCGACGGGCTCGACATCAACTGGGCCAAGGTCACCACCCTCGGGTCGGTGGTCATCGACGTCTTCAGCATCGGGGTGCCCGGCGGCAGCGCGGACCTGGACGCGGCCGAGATCGCCGCGGCGCGCGCGGACTTCGAACGCGATCTGTTGCAGGTGCTGCCCGCCCCGCCACCGAAACCGGTCGCCGAGGCCAGTTAACCGGCGGCGCCGACCGTCACCCAGGTGTTGTTCAGCGCCGCGGTGCCGGTGAACGTGTCCACCTGATCCGGGTCGTGCAGGTCGTTGACGTTGGCGCCGGGCAGTGAATCGGCATGCCGCCAGCCGGTGTTGCGGTGACCCCAGCCGTGCGGCACCGCGACGGTGCCGGCCCGCATCTCGTCGCTGACCTCGAGCTCGACGTCGATATGGCCCACCTGTGAGGTGACCCGCACGGTGTCGCCGTCGGTGAGCCCGCGCGCAGCGGCATCCTCGGGATGCATCAGCACGGTGCACCGGTTGTTGCCGCCGGTCATGGTCGGCACGTTGTGCAGCCAGGAATTGTTGCTGCGCAGGTGGCGTCGCCCGATCAGCTGCAGCCGGCCGTCCCTGGGCTCCTCGGTGCGGGCGGCCAGCCGGGCCGCGGCCTCGGCGACGAACTCCGCGGGCGCCAGGTGCACCCGCCGGTCGGAGGTGGCCAGCACCTTGCTCAGTCGGGGCTGCAGCGGGCCGAGGTCGATACCGCCGGCGCTCTCGCGTACTGCCCGCAGGGTGATGCCCTTGCGTCCGCGTCGCAGCCGCCCGTACGGTCCGGTGGCCAATGCGGCCGCGGTGACGCGCAGTGGATCGGCGAACGCGATCAACCGTTCGCGCACCGGTGCGGTGAGCCGGCGCAGCGGGGTGGGCAGCAACTCGAAGGTCAACCGGCTCAGGATCTGCCAGTCCTCCAGCGCGCCGGCCGCCGCCTGGAAGGAGCGGTGCTGGTAGCGGATGTTGTTGCGCACGCTGAAGATCGTGGTGAGCAGGGCCACGTCCTCGCGTTCCAGCGGGGACACCGGCGGCAGGATGAAGTCCGCGTGCCGGGTGGTCTCGGTGATGTACATGTCCACGGCGACGTACAGATCCAGCTCGGCGAGCGCCTCGTCCAGGCGGCCCTTCTGCGGGATCGAGGACACCGGATTGCCGGCGTAGGTGATCATCGCCCGGATCCGTCCCGGGCCGTCGGTGAGCATTTCGTCGGCCATCGTCACCGCGGGCAATTCGGTGCGGAACGCCTTGTAGCGGCCGGACCGGTCGGTCCACCAGCCGTGCCCGACGGGGATGTAGCGGGCCAGCCGGGGCACATCGACGATCGGGGTGGAGAACATGGTGCCGCCCGGGCGGTCCAGATTGCCGGTGACCGTGTTGATCACCATCACCAGCCAGCTGACCAGGGTGGCGGTCTGCTGATGGCAGATGCCGATGCGGGCGTAGATCGCCGCCGACTCGGCCGCGGCGTGCTCGCGGGCCAGGGCGCGGATCTCCTCGGCGCTCACCCCGGCCCGGGCCGCCATGGCCTCCGGCGTGGTGGTGGCGACCAGCTCGGACAACTCCGCCCAGCCCGAGGTCAGCTTCTCCACAACGGTGGCGTCGCAGAGGTTTTCGGTGACCAGAACGTGCAGCATGCCCAGCAGCAGATAGAGGTCTCCGCCCGGGCGCACCGCGATGTGCCGGTCGGCGAGTCGGGTGGTCTCGGTGCGCCGAGGATCGATGACGACGACGGTGCCGCCGCGATCCCGCACGGCTTTGATGCGCCGTTTGGCGCCCGGCATGATCGACAACGACCCGTTGGACACCGCCGGGTTCGCACCCAGGATCACCAGCCGCTGGGTGCGGTCGATATCGGTGATGGGCACCAGCACATTGGAGCCGAACACCCGCCACGCCGCGTACTCGTGCGGCATCTGATCGATCGATGACGCGGAATAGAAGTTCGGGGTGAGCAGCGCGATGCGCAGGGCCAGCCCGTACAGCGCACCGGAACTGTGCGCGGCCGGGTTACCGAGGTACATGCCCAGCGACCGGAAGCCGTGCTGGTGGCGGACACGGCGCAACCGGGTGCCGATCTCGGCGAACGCCTCGTCCCAGCCGACCGGTTCGAAGGAGTCCCCGACCCGGCGCATCGGTGTGCGCAGCCGGTCCGGGTCGTGATGCAGGCCGCCCATCGCGGTGGCCTTCGGGCAGATGTAGCCCTTGGACAACACGTCGTCGGGATTGCCCGCGATCCGGCTGACCTGGCCGTCGATGACGGTGACCTGGATGCCGCAGTGCGCCTCACACAGCGTGCACTGACTGCGGTGGGTGGTGCTCGCCGCGTCCTCGGCCCGGCCGCGCACCTGGGGCAGGGGGACGTCGATGGCTGTCATGAGGACCTCCCGCCGATCAGTCATCGTGCGTTGACAGATTAGCGTCACCGGCTCGCCTGAGACCAGAGTTCGGCACGACCGTTAGGCTTGTCAGGTGTTTGAATCGCTGTCTGACCGGTTGACCGGTGCACTGCAGGGGCTGCGCGCCCGAGGTCGGCTGACCGACGCCGATATCGACGCCACCGCGCGGGAGATCCGGCTGGCCCTGCTCGAAGCCGACGTGTCGCTGCCCGTGGTGCGCGCGTTCGTCGGCCGCATCAAGGAGCGGGCCAAGGGTGCGGAGGTCTCGGCCGCGCTCAACCCGGCCCAGCAGGTCGTCAAGATCGTCAACGAGGAGCTCGTCGGCATCCTCGGCGGCGAGACCCGGCAGCTGGCGTTCGCCAAGACCCCGCCGACGGTCATCATGCTCGCCGGCCTGCAGGGTTCCGGTAAGACGACGCTGGCCGGCAAGCTCGCCCGGTTCCTGAAGGCGCAGGGGCACACGCCCCTGCTGGTCGCGTGTGACCTGCAGCGTCCCGGCGCCGTCCACCAGCTGCAGATCGTCGGTGAGCGCGCCGGTGTCGCGGTGTTCGCACCGCACCCGGGGGTGTCGCCCGACGGCGTGACCATCGACCAGATGACCACCGGCGACCCGGTCTCGGTGGCCGCCGCGGGTCTGGCCGAGGCCAAGGCCAAGCACTACGACGTCGTCATCGTCGACACCGCCGGCCGCCTCGGCATCGACGAGGAACTGATGAACCAGGCCGCGGCCATCCGCGACGCCGTTCAGCCCGACGAGACGCTGTTCGTCCTGGACGCCATGATCGGTCAGGATGCCGTCACCACCGCCGAGGCCTTCGGCTCCGGCGTCGGCTTCACCGGTGTCGTGCTGACCAAGCTCGACGGCGATGCCCGCGGTGGTGCGGCCCTGTCGGTCCGCGAGATCACCGGCGTCCCGATCCTTTTCGCGTCCGCCGGCGAGAAGCTGGAGGACTTCGACGTCTTCCATCCCGACCGGATGGCCAGCCGGATCCTGGGCATGGGCGACGTGCTCACCCTCATCGAGCAGGCCGAACAGGTCTTCGACGCCGAGCAGGCCGAGGCCACCGCGGCCAAGATCGGCTCCGGCGAGCTGACCCTGGAGGACTTCCTCGAGCAGATGCTGGCCATCCGCAAGATGGGCCCGATCGGCAACCTGCTCGGCATGCTGCCGGGCGCCGGCCAGATGAAGGACGCGCTGGCCGCGGTCGACGACAGCCAGCTCGACCGGGTACAGGCCATCATCCGCGGTATGACCCCGGCCGAGCGGGCCGACCCGAAGATCATCAACGCCTCGCGCCGGCTGCGTATCGCCAACGGCTCCGGGGTGTCGGTGTCCGAGGTCAATCAGCTCGTCGACCGGTTCTTCGACGCCCGCAAGATGATGTCCCAGATGGCCGGTCAGATGGGTATGCCGTTCGGGCGCAAGAACACTGCGCGCAAGGCCGCCAAGGGCAAGAACAAGCAGGCCGGTAAGAAGAAGGGCAAAGCGGGCAAGGGCCCGACCCAGCCGAAGAACCCGTTGGGCGCCGGCATGCCCGCCGGCTTCCCGGATCTGACCGGTATGCCCAAGGGCCTGGACGAGCTGCCGCCCGGGCTGGCCAACTTCGACCTGTCCAAGCTGAAGTTCCCGGGCCAGAACTAGCGATGGGCGTGCTGCACCTGCGCGGCCGCGGACTGCCCGACGGCGAGCAGGTGCAATGGTGGGTGGTCGATGAGCGCTCGCGCGAAGAGCACGGGCCCAGCGGTGTGCTGTCGGCCGAGCCGATCGGCAACGCCGTCACCGTCTTCGACGGCGGCTGGATCATCCCCGGCCTGGTCGACGCGCACTGTCACGTCGGGCTCGGCCCCGCCGGCGCGACGAGTTTCGACGAGGCGATCGGGCAGGCCGAGATCGAACGCGACGCCGGCGCGCTGCTGCTGCGCGACGCCGGTTCGCCGGTGGATACCCGCAGCCTCGACGACCGCGACGATCTGCCCCGCATCATCCGGGCCGGCCGGCACCTGGCCCGGCCCAAGCGCTACATGCCGGGCCTGCCGATCGACATCGAGGACGAATCGCAGCTACCGGAGTACGTCGCTGCGCAGGCGCGGTTCGGTGACGGCTGGGTGAAGCTGGTCGGCGACTGGATCGACCGCGGCGCCGGCGACCTGGCCCCGCTGTGGTCCGACGATGTGCTGGTCGAGGCGATCGCGGCGGCGCACGCCAACGGCGCCCGCGTCACCGCGCACGTGTTCGGGGAGGACGCGCTGCCCGGACTGATCAAGGCCGGTATCGACTGCATCGAACACGGCACCGGCATCACCGAGGACACCATCGAGCTGATGCTCGAACACGGCACCGCGTTGGTGCCGACCCTGATCAACATCGACAACTTCCCGGGCATCGCCGACAAGGCGGCCAAGTATCCGACCTACGCCAAGCACATGCGCGACCTGTACGCGTCCTGCCGGCAGCGGGTGGGGGCGGCCCACGACGCCGGGATTCCGATCTACGCCGGGACCGACGCCGGCGGGATGATCGCCCACGGCCGCATCGGCGACGAGATCGACGCGCTGCGCGGGGTCGGGATGAGCCCGACGGACGCGCTCGGTGCGGCGAGTTGGAACGCCCGGGACTGGCTGGGCCGTCCCGCGCTGGAACACGGCGCCTCGGCGGATCTGCTGTGTTTCACCGAGGATCCGCGCGAGGTCGGGGTGGGTAACCCGGATCTGGTGATGCTGCGCGGCCGGGTCTGGCCCTGACGCCCGTCGAGACTGACGAAATGGTGGCGCCCACTCGTAGTTTCCCGCCCGTTTGATCGGTTGGGCGGTTAGTACACGTCGCGGACGTAGCGGTGGCTCTTGATCAGGTCGTTGACGTAGCTGTGCGCGGCCGTGGCGTCCATGCCGCCGGCGCGGGCGACGACATCGTGCAGCGCCGCGTCCACGTCCTTGGCCATCCGTTCGGCGTCGCCGCACACATACACGTGTGCGCCGTCCTGCAGCCAGCCGAAGACCTCCTCGGCATTCTCCTGAATATGGTGCTGCACATACACTTTCGACTCTTGGTCCCGGGAGAATGCCAGGTTCAGCCGGGTCAGCACACCGCTGTCGAGGAAGTCCTGCAACTCGTCGCGGTACAGGAAATCGGTGTCGCGGCGCCGGTCGCCGAAGAACAGCCAGGACCGTCCCGTCGCGCCGGCGGCGGCGCGCTCCTGCAGGAAGGCGCGGAACGGCGCGATGCCGGTGCCCGGGCCGATCATGATGATCGGGACGTCCCCGGCGGGCAGCCGGAAGTGGTTGTTCGGGCGCAGGTGCACCAGCACCTCGGTGCAGCGGTCGGCCAGATATGTCGATGCCACACCGCCGCGCCGGCGACCGGCGGCGTCGTAACGCACGCTGGCGACCGTCAGGTGCACGCTGTCGGGATGCGCCAGCGGGCTGGACGCGATCGAGTAGTCGCGGAACTGCAGCGGGCGCAGGGTGTCCACGACCTCGTCGGCCTTGAGGTCGGCCAGCGCCACGATGTCCAGGACATCCTTGCCGTACAGCCACGACCCCTCGGTGCCGCCGTGGGTGTCCCCGGTGCGCAGGGCTTCGGCGACCGACTGATCCGAGGTGCGTGCGGCCGCCAGCGTCAGCAGCGCCCGTGACGGCGTGCGGATCTCCAGATCCTCGGTGAGCAGCGTGCCCAGCGGCTTGTCGTGCCCGGTCACCGTGTGGTCGGCGCCGACCCTGAGCTCATCCAGCAGCGCCGCCACCAGTGCGGGATCGTTGGTGGCGTGCACGGCGATGGAATCGCCTGCCTGATAAGCGATTCCGGTGCCGGTGAGATCCACCTCGTAATGGCGGACCTCCTTGTCGGACGTGGTCGAGTTGAGCCACCGGTTCACCGCGAGCCGGGCCCGGACCGCGACGTGGCGCTCCCGCGGTTCGGCCCGCTCGGGGATCGGGACGGGTTCGCCGCCCGGCGCGCCCTGCTCGGCGGTCAGCAGTTCGATGAGCTCGGCGGTCCACGCCCTGGCCGGCTCCTCGTAGAAGCCGTCCACGTCGACCCGGTCGGTCATCCGGTGGGCGCCGAGCGCCTCCAGTCGTTCGTCGAGCAGCTTCCCGGCGTTGCAGAACAGTTCATAGGAGCTGTCGCCGAGGGCCAGGACGGCGAACTTGAGGTGCTCGAGGCGGTCGGTGTCCGCGCTGATGGCCTCCCAGAACAGCGTCGCCGAATCCGGGAACTCGCCCTCGCCGAAGGTCGACACCACCACGATGAAGTGGGAGGTGTCCGGCAGCTGCGTGAGGTCGACCTGATTGAGCTCGACGGCTTCGACCTCGATGCCGATGGTGGCGACCGACTCGGCGAACGTCATCGCCGCGTCCTCGGCGTTTCCCATATCGGTGCCGAACGCGACGATGAGCGAGATGTCGGACTGGCCGGACACGGTGTCCCCTCTGATCGGTGCGTGGCCCGATGCGCAGCGCAAGTTAGGGTGACCTTACTTGGATTCGGGCGGCAGTGGGGCGCTCCCTGTCAGGGCCGGCTGAAACCCCAGTCCAGCAGGCCGATGGCCTGGCCGTACAGATCGCCGGTTCCGTACATCTGCACCACGACCAGGCGACGGTCACCGCGCTGAGCTGCCCCGACATAGGTTTTGCGGGCCAGGTTCGTATACCCGGTCTTGCCGCCCAGGTCGCCGGGATACCGGCTGAGCAACTCGTTCTGGTTGGACAGCGTCTTACCGGGGAACGCGGCGGACGGGGAGCGCATGATCTGCGCGATCAACGGATAGCGCAGAGCGGCCCGGAAGATGACCGCCAGATCGTGCGGGGTGGTGATCGACTCCCACCCCGGCCCGTCCAGCCCGGACGGGGAGGACGCCTTGGTGCTGCGGGCCCCGACGGCGGCGGCTTTGCGGTTCATGGCGGCGACCGCCGCGCGCTGACCGCCGAGCATGTCGGCGAGCATGTTCGCCGAATCGTTGCCCGACACCATCAGTAGCGCGCTCAGCAGCTGGGTCACGGTGTACGGCTGGCCGGGTTTGAGCCCCACGCAGGAACATTCGACCTTGGTGTGCGAGTCGTTGGCGCGGGCGAAGTTGTCGGGCCGCAGATGGTCGAGCACCACCATGGCCAGCAGCACCTTGATGGTGCTGGCCGGGGCGTAGCGGCCGTGCGCATCCTTGGCGGCCAGTACCGCGCCGGTGTCCAGATCGGCGAGCAGGTAGGCCTTGGCCGGTCCGTTCGCAAACGATTGCGCGCCAGCGGGTTCCACATTGGGCGTGGCCTGTGCAGGCGCCGCCAGGACCGTGCTGAGGGCGAGCGCGGTCGCCGCGAACAGGTGTCGCACCCGCGAGAGGCTACGGGCCCCAGGACTCGTTCCGTGCCCGGGAAGGTATCTGTCGGGTCTCGACCAGAGCACCCCGCACTACAGGACCCCGATGCCGGCCGACCGGTCCTGCACGAAACCCCAATCCAACAGGGCCGACGCCTGATCCCAGTAGGTCGGGCCGCCCTCGCGGACCAGCCCGTACATCAACGCGACCACGAGGCGTCGGCCGTCGCGCTGCGCGGCGCCGACGAACGTCTTACGCGCAAGATCGGTGAATCCGGTCTTGCCGCCCAGCGTGCCGGGATAGCGGCCCAGCAACTCGTTCTGGTTGACCAGCACGCGGTCACCGGTCCTGCCCGGGAACACCGCCGTGGGTTGCGCGGTGATCTGGCCGAACACCGGGTCGGCCAGCGCGGCCCGGAACAGCACCGCCAGGTCGTGCGGCGAGGACCACATCTCGATACCGGGCCCGTCCAGGCCGGACGGACTGCCCGCCACGGTGGCGTGCGCGCCCAATTGTGCGGCCTTCGCGTTCATCTTCGCCACGGCCGCCTCCCGGCCGCCGAGCATGGTGGCCAACGTGTTTGCTGCGTCGTTGCCCGACACCAGCAGCAAGCCTTCCAACAGTTGACGCACCGTGTAGGTCTGGCCGGGCGCCACGCCCGCGCAGTTGCACTCGACCCGGGTGTCGGCCTCCTCGGCCACCACGGTCGCCTCCAGCGGCAGTTCCTCGAGCACCACCGTGGCCAACAGCACCTTGATGGTGCTGGCCGGCGCGTAGCGCCCGTACCCGTCCCGAGAGGCCAGGACCGCACCGCTGTCCATATCCGCGATCACCCAGGCCTGTGCAGGTCCATCCGGTATCGGCACCGATCCCAGCGGCTGATCGACACCGGGAACGGCGCCCGCCGAACCGGTGCTGACGGTGAGCAAACAGAGCGCAGAGATGAGACCGGCGGCAAGCCTTCGCATGGCGTGTGAGCTTAACGACCTTTTGTCGTCTCAGGTTTGGCGAGCGCCCATGGCGGTAACGTTGAACGGGCGCGAACCAGAGTGGCCGAAAACCATCGAGGGGACGAATTCAATGTGCGGCATCGCCGGCGAGGTTGCTCGCGGCCGATCAGCAGATCTGTCAGCCATCGCCAAAATGGCCGATTCCATGGTGCCGCGAGGACCTGACAGTGGGGGATTCTGGGCCCAGGGCGGCGTGGCCCTCGGACACCGCCGGCTGGCCATCATCGACCTGTCCAGCCACGGACAGCAGCCCATGCACGACCCCGAACTCGGCCTCACCGTCGCGTTCAACGGCTGTATCTACAACTATCCGCAGTTGCGCCAGGAACTGATCGGCAAGGGCTACCGGTTCTTCTCACACAGCGACACCGAGGTCGTGCTCAAGGGCTACCGGGAGTGGGGCGAACAGGTGGTCGACCACCTGTTCGGCATGTTCGCCTTCGCCGTCACCGAGGTCGACTCCGGTCGGGTGCTGCTGGCCCGTGACCGGCTCGGCGTGAAACCGCTGTACTGGACCGAGGTTTCGGACGCCTTCCGGTTCGCCTCCTCACTGCCGGCGCTGGTCGCGGCCGGTGGGGTGGACACCGACATCGACCCGGTGGCCCTGCACCACTACCTGAGCTTCCACTCGGTGGTGCCGCCGCCGCACACCATCCTCAAGGGTGTGCGAAAACTGGCGCCGGGAACCATCATGCGCATCGAGCCGGACGGGTCCCGAACCGAACGTACTTACTGGGAACCGGTTTTCGAGCGCTCGGCCGAACGCGCGGGCTGGTCGGAGAACGAGTGGGAAGAGGCCATCCTGGACTCGCTGCGCACCGCGGTGGAGCGGCGGCTGGTGGCCGACGTCCCGGTCGGCTGTCTGCTGTCGGGCGGCCTGGACTCCAGCCTGATCGTCGGCCTGCTCGCCGAAGCCGGCCAGCACGGCCTGGCGACGTTCTCCATCGGCTTCGAGGCCGCCGGCGGGGAAGAGGGCGACGAGTTCAAGTACTCCGACATCATCGCCCGGCACTACAGCACCGATCACCACCAGATCCGTATCGATACCGCCCGCATGCTGCCCGCACTGTCCGGGGCGATCGGCGCGATGAGCGAACCGATGATGAGCCACGACTGCGTGGCGTTCTATCTGCTGTCCCAGGAGGTCAGCAAGCACGTCAAGGTGGTCCAGTCCGGTCAGGGCGCCGACGAGATCTTCGCCGGCTACCACTGGTACCCGCCGATGGCGCACGCCGCGGACCACGATGTCGACGGCGCGCTGCGGCGCTACCGGCAGGCGTTCTTCGACCGCGACCACGCCGCGCTGAACAGTCTGCTGCAGCCCCAGTGGCGCCTGGACGCCGACATCGCCGGCGACTACGTCCGCAGCCATTTCGCGCACCCCGGCGCGGCGACGGCCACCGACCGGGCCCTGCGCCTGGACACCACCGTGATGCTGGTCGACGACCCGGTCAAGCGCGTCGACAACATGACCATGGCCTGGGGTCTGGAAGGCCGGGTGCCGTTCCTGGACCACGAGCTCGTCGAACTCGCGGCCACCTGCCCGCCCGCGCTCAAGACCGCCTACGACGGCAAGGGCGTGCTGAAAGAGGCTGCCCGCAAAGTCATCCCGCACGAGGTGATCGACCGGCCGAAGGGCTACTTCCCGGTGCCCGCGCTCAAGCACCTGGCCGGGCCCTATCTGGACCTGGTCCGCGACGCGCTGCACGGCCAGGGTGCGCGCACCCGGGGATTGTTCAACCCGGCCGAGGTGGATCGGCTGCTCGCCGAGCCCAACGGTTACCTGACGCCACTTCGGGGTAACCCCCTGTGGCAGCTCGGACTGCTGGAACTGTGGCTGGCGCATCACGTGGATGGGGTAACGACGAGATGACCCTGGAGAAGGCGACCTCGCGCCGTGGCGCCCCGCACAAGGACCTCTCGCGCAAAGAGGTCGTGCAGGATCTCGGCTGGGGTCGGCTCGTCTTCGGGCAGACATTCGACGATCCCGGCGAACTGGGTACCGCATTGCGTGCCGAGGCCAGCGGGCGTCGCGACATCGGCATGTACCTGGAGGCGCCGCACGTCTTCGTCGCACTGAACCCACAGGAATTCTTCATCGACCCGAGCTTCACCTACCGGCTGGACCTGACGGTGCCGCCGGCCTACCGACCGCCGGACCTGCCCGGCGTGACGGTCCGGCGGGTGCAGTCCAGGGCCGACTGCGCGGCGATCAACGAGATCTACCTGCAGTGCCGGATGGTGCCCGCCGACGTCGAGTTGATGTGGCACAACAGTCAGCGCGAACATCACATGATCTATCTGGTGGCCGTCGACGACAGCACCGGTGCGGTGGTCGGCACCGTCACCGGTATCGACCACGTGGAGCTGTTCGACGATCCGGAGAACGGGTCGTCGCTGTGGTGCCTGGCGGTCAGCCCGACGCTGTGCCGGCCCGGAGCCGGTGGCCTGCTGGTGCGGTCGCTGGTCGAGGAGTTCATCGACCGCGGCCGCGCCCAGATGGACCTGTCTGTGCTGCACGACAATTCGGCGGCCATCGCGCTGTACGAGCGGATGGGTTTCGATCGGGTTCCCGAACTCGGCGTCAAACGCAAGAACGCGATCAACGAGAAGCTGTTCGCGCCCGCACAACCCGAGGAAGAGCTCGACCAGCTCAACCCGTACGCCCGCATCATCGCCGACGAGGCGATCCTGCGGGGGATCGCGGTGCAGGTGCTCGACGCCCAGGCCGGCTACCTGCAGCTCACCCACGGCGGCACCACGGTGACCACCCGCGAATCGCTCTCCGAGCTCACCAACGCGGTCGCAATGAGCCGGTGCGATGACAAGCGGATCGCGCGCAAGGTGGTCAGCGAGGCGGGAATCGTTGTGCCCCAAGGTGTCACCGCGACCTTCGGCGAGGAGGATCACCGTTTCCTGGCCCGGGTGGGCTCGGTGGTGGTCAAGCCGGCCCGCGGCGAGCAGGGCGCCGGCATCACCGTCGGGGTGACCCGTCACGACGAACTCGACCGGGCCTTGCAGGTGGCCAGCAAGCATTGCCCCGATGTGCTGATCGAGGAGCGTTGCGAGGGTGAGGATCTGCGCATCGTGGTGATCAACGGCAAGGTGATCGCGGCAGCGGTCCGGCGCCCACCGGAGATCATCGGCACCGGCAAGCACACCATCGGGCAGCTCATCGAGGCGCAGAGCCGGCGCCGGTCGGCCGCCACCCAGGGTGAATCGAAGATCCCGCTGGACTCGGTGACCGAGGACACCGTCCGCGACGCGGGCTGGGACCTCGGGGACGTGTTGGCCGCCAATGAGCACCTGGTGGTGCGCCGCACCGCCAACCTGCACACCGGTGGCACCATCGTCGATGTCACCGACGACCTGAACCCGACGCTGGCCAGGGTGGCGGTGGACGCCGCCGACGCGATCGGGATCCCGGTCACCGGGATCGACCTGATGGTGCCGGCGGTCGACGGTGAGGAATACGTGTTCATCGAGGCCAACGAGCGTCCCGGGTTGGCCAATCATGAACCGCGCCCGACGGCGCAGGCCTTCGTGGATCTACTCTTTCCACGGACAGCTGCCACGCCGTGGGCCTGGCAGCCCGATCCTGTCGATCAGGGTTAGGGGGCGGTGGGCCCGTATCGGGACCACACCGGGGCGACGCATGTGCGGCGCCCGGCCCCGGCCCTGACGCAATGCTTGAGAAGGAGACATCTTGTCCGAACGTGCCGTGATGCCGGAAGAGACCAGGGCGTGGATGATCGACACGCTGCTGCACCTGTTGCAGACGCCGAGTCCGTCGGGACGCACCGACGCGGTCATGCAGTTGATCGGTGACACCCTCAACGACCTCGGGGTGCCGTTCACGCTGACCCGGCGCGGCGCACTGACCGCGGTGCTGCCCGGCGAGTCGAAGACCACCGATCGCGCCGTGGTCGTGCACGCGGACACCATCGGCTGCATGGTGCGGGCGCTGAAGGACAACGGCCGCCTCGAGCTGGTGCCGGTGGGCACCTTCTCGGCGCGCTTCGCGACCGGGGCGCGGGTCCGGATCTTCACCGACGACGCCGACGAATTCTTCACCGGTACGGTGATGCCGCTCAAGGCCTCCGGGCACGCGTTCGGCGACGAAATCGACACCCAGCCAACGGAATGGGAGCACGTCGAGGTCCGTATCGACCGCCAGGTCAGCAACCGTGCCGACCTGGAACGGCTGGGCTTCAACGTCGGTGACTTCGTCGCGCTGATCGCCGCCCCGGAGCTGACCTCCGACGGGTACATCGTGTCCCGGCACCTGGACGGCAAGGCCGGGGTGGCCGTCGCGCTCACCCTGGCCAAGACGGTGGCCGAGCAGAAGATAGTGCTGCCGCACACGACGTCGATCATGGTGACCATCACCGAGGAGGTCGGGCACGGGGCGAGCCACGGCCTGGACCCCGACGTCGCCGAACTGGTGTCGGTGGACAACGCGGTGTGCGCGCCGGGGCAGGAGTCGATCGAGGACGGGGTGACCATCCCGATGGCCGACCTGCACGGCCCGTTCGACTACCACCTGACCCGCAAGCTGTGCCGGCTGGCCAAGGAACGGGGGATTCCGCACGCCCGCGACGTCTTCCGCTACTACCGCTCCGATGCGGCCGCGGCCATCGAGGCCGGCGCCAACACCCGCGCAGCCCTGGTCGGTTTCGGCCTGGACGGCAGCCACGGGTGGGAACGCACCCACCTGGACTCGTTGGAGGGCGTCTACAACCTGCTGTACGCCTGGCTGCAGACCCCGCTGACCTTCGAGAAGTGGGATGCCAAGCCGTCGGGCAAGCTGCGCGACTTCCCGTCGTCGAAGCAGCCGGCCCCGACCGAGCAGTGGGTGCCGCTCTCGCGTGGCGACCACGCCGAACCCGGGGAATGGGAAGGGGATCACTGGCCGCCGCCGCAAGGCTCCCCGGGCCCGTCCTCCTAGGTGGTTCAATCGGGACGTGCTGAGCATCGAAGAGATCTCCGACCGCCTCGAAATCCAGGACCTGCTGGTGGCCTACTCGACGGCCATCGACACCCGTCGCTTCGATGACCTCGATCAGGTGTTCGCCCCGGACGCCTATATCGACTACCGCGCCATGGGCGGGGTGGACGGGCACTATCCGGAGGTGAAGGCCTGGCTGGCCGAGGTACTGCCGAACTTCCCGGCCTACGCGCACATGCTCGGCAACATCGACGTCCGGGTGACCGGGGACACCGCGACGGCGCGCACGCTGTGCTTCAACCCGATGGTGCTGCCGGGGCAGGAACCGCCGCAAGTGCTGTTCTGCGGCCTTTGGTACGCCGACGAGTTCGTGCGCACCGCCGACGGTTGGCGGATGACGCGCCGCGTCGAGGAGAAGTGCTTCGACCGGGTGGTCTGAGTCGGCCCCGCTCGGCGCCGGGTAGATGGGATTTGGGGGCGACAGCCCCGCTCTGGCACAATGGGCGGCTGTCCCGCGCGCGACACGTTAGATGCGCCGCACGCCGGTCACACGCGCAGATGCAAAACCGGACCGGGCAATCCGCCCGAGTCGCTGAATTGCAGGCGCGGCAATCAACAGGAGAATCGTTTCACATGGCTGTCAAGATCAAGCTCGCCCGTTTCGGCAAGATCCGTAACCCCCAGTACCGCATCGCCGTCGCCGATGCGCGCAACCGTCGCGATGGCCGCGCCATCGAGGTCATCGGCAAGTACCACCCGAAGGAAGAGCCGAGCCTGATCGAGATCGATTCGGAGCGTGCGCAATACTGGCTGAGCGTCGGCGCGCAGCCCACCGAGCCGGTGCTCGCGCTGCTGAAGGTCACCGGTGACTGGCAGAAGTTCAAGGGCCTGCCGGGCGCCGAGGGCACGCTGAAGGTCAAGGAGCCCAAGCCGTCCAAGCTGGACCTGTTCAACGCCGCCCTGGCTGCCGCCGACGGCGCGCCGACCGGCGAGGCCGTGCAGGCGAAGAAGAAGAAGGCTCCGGCCAAGAAGGAAGAGGCTCCCGCCGCCGAGGCCGAGGCTCCCGCCGCTGAGGCCGAGGCGCCCGCCGAAGAGTCCGCCGCAGAATGAGCACCGTCGTCGTCGACGCCGTCGAGCACCTCGTTCGCGGGATCGTCGACAACCCTGACGACGTCCGTGTCGACCTGGTGACCAATCGCCGTGGACGCACCGTCGAGGTGCACGTTCACCCCGACGACCTGGGCAAGGTCATCGGGCGCGGTGGCCGTACCGCCACCGCGTTGCGCACCCTGGTCGCCGGCATCGGTGGCCGCGGTATCCGCGTCGACGTGGTGGACACCGACCAGTAGCGGCCACCCTCATGGAGCTGGTCATCGGGCGCGTCGCCAAGGCACATGGTGTCACCGGCGAGGTGGTCATCGAGGTCCGTACCGACGACCCGGCGGGGCGGTTCGCCCCGGGTGCGGTGCTGCGCGGCCGTAAGCCGCGCGGGGGACCCGAACACAGTTACGTCATCGAAACGGTGCGTGAGCACGCCGGTCGGCTGCTGGTGCGGCTGGCCGGCGTGAACGACCGCAACGCCGCCGACGAGATGCGCGGCACGTTGTTCCTCATCGAGGCCGCCGAGCTGCCCCCCATCGACGACCCCGACGAGTTCTACGACCACGAACTCGAAGGTCTGGCCGTGCGGACCATCGACGGCACGGCGGTGGGCACGGTGGCCGAGGTGCTGCACACCGCGGCCGGGGAGTTGCTGTCGGTCAAGACCCCCGAGGGCCGCGAGGTGCTGGTGCCGTTCGTCGGTGCCATCGTCACCGCGGTGTCGCGTAGCGAGGGCATCGTGGAGATCGATCCGCCCGACGGCCTGCTGAACATCGAAGATCTGTAGGAGCGACGTGCGTATCGACGTCGTCACGATTTTCCCTGCCTACCTGGACGCGCTGCGACAGGCTTTGCCGGGCAAGGCAATTGCGGCGGGCATCGTCGAACTCGGCGTGCACGACCTGCGCGAGTGGACCCATGACGTGCACCGGTCGGTGGATGATTCGCCCTACGGCGGGGGTCCCGGCATGGTGATGAAGGCCCCGGTATGGGGTGCCGCACTCGACGATATCTGCACTCCCGACACGCTTCTGGTGGTGCCGACGCCGGCCGGTCGGCCGTTCACCCAGGCCACCGCGCAGCGGTGGAGCCGCGAGACGCACCTGGTGTTCGCCTGCGGGCGCTACGAGGGCATCGACCAGCGCGTCGCCGACGACGCCGCCCGGCGGATGCGGGTCGAAGAGGTGTCCATCGGCGATTACGTGCTGGCCGGGGGAGAGTCGGCGGTGCTGGTGATGGCCGAGGCCGTGATCCGGCTGCTGCCCGAGGTGCTCGGCAATCCCGCCTCACACCAAGATGATTCGCACTCCGACCACGTCGGTGGCCTGCTGGAAGGCCCCAGCTACACCCGGCCGCCGGTCTGGCGTGAGCTGGAGGTGCCGCCGGTGCTGCTCTCCGGTGACCACGCCAAGATCGAGGCCTGGCGCCACGAGCAGTCGCTGCAACGGACCCGTGAGCGCCGTCCCGACCTACTGGGCGACTAGATGCGCCCGCCCGGGAAGATGGTCTTCACCGCATCGGTGATCGCCCGGCGGGCTTCCTCGGCACCGGCCGGCTGCATCGAGCCGATGGCCATCACGTAGCGACGGTCCGGGCCGACCACACCGGTGGACAGGTGCATCCAGTCCGAGCCGATGCAGCACATCCAACCCTGTTTGACCGCAACCGGTTCGGCGTAGAGCCCCTCCGGGATGCCGAACCGCTGCGGATAGACGCCGCCGGGCGCCATGCCGTCGGGAGCGGTCGGGGTGGACTCCGCGAGGTTGGACATGATGATGCCGGCCCGTTCCGAGGGCAGGCCCCCGGTCCCGGCCAGCAGCATGTCGTAGTAGCGCACCAGGTCGGTCACGGTACTGATGGTGTTGTACCAGCGGCCGTTGCCGGGCGCGCTGGTCGAGCCCAACCCGTAGCGCTCGACCACCCGGTCGATGATCGCGCTGCCGCCGCTGCGGTTCCAGAACACCTCGGCGGCACTGTCATCGGAGGAGCGCAGCATCACATCGAGCATCGAGCGATCCTCGGGGCTCAGCGTGGTCTCGCCGTTGGCCTCCTGCAGCAGCAGATCGTCGGCGATGAAGAGCTTGACCACCGAGGCGATCGCGATGGTGCGGTTGGCGCCGTTGGTCACCAGCTCACCGGTCAGCCGGTCGAGGACCGCCACCGTGATGTCCGCACCCGCTTCGGCGGCCTCGCCGGTGGCCTGGATCGCGCGCTCCTTCAGCCCCTCGAACGTGGCCACCGGCCGGTCCGGGGGAGCCTCGGGCAGCGGTGCGGAGGTGCCCAGCGGCGCGACGACGGTGAGTTGCGGTGCGGCCGGCGACGGCGGCGGGCTGCCGTACACCTTGGCCTCGCAGCCGGAGATCATGACGGTCGAAAAGACGGCCGTGACGGCCACCGCCAGAAACTTCGACGGGCGTGGCATGGACTCCTCCAGATGCTGTGGTGGGGCACGCCCCGGAGCGGTGCGACGGGGGGACCCGGCCACGCTGTCGGTTCGTCTACCCCGGATGCAGGTAGCCTAATCGTCGGCTGCAGGGTGTGCGCGCTGCGGACCGGCACGGCGTTTCGGGGCATGGATAGGCCCGCGATTTCGCCTGCCGCGCCTCGTCTGGCACAATTGAGCAGTTGCCTGCGCAGGCTCGGTCCTGCCGCGGAGACAAACACAGTCAGATCCGCCCGAATACGTCGGCTCGGTTGCGCGAACGTCAGCGCCGCCCGTGAAGAGCCGCCAACAGCAAGGAAGAGTCACCGATGAACACGCTTGACTTCGTCGACAAGGCGTCGCTGCGCGACGACATCCCGGCTTTCGGTCCCGGCGATACCGTCAACGTGCACGTCAAGGTCATCGAGGGCTCCAAGGAGCGCATCCAGGTCTTCAAGGGTGTCGTGCTGCGCCGCCAGAACGGTGGGGTCAGCGAGACCTTCACCGTCCGCAAGGAGAGCTACGGCGTCGGCGTCGAGCGGACCTTCCCGGTGCACTCGCCCAACATCGATCACATCGATGTGGTGACCCGCGGCGACGTGCGTCGCGCCAAGCTGTACTACCTGCGCGAGCTGCGCGGCAAGAAGGCGAAGATCAAGGAGAAGCGCTGACGCCGGTGACAGGTGTGTCGATCCCGACACGCTTGCCCATGCTGACGGGCCGCCATCCGGCCGCGCTGGCTACCCTGATGCCGTGACCGACGACGCCGAAGACTCTGCCCGCACCGCCCGGTCCGATTCGGACACCGAGACCGGTGAGGATGCCGAGCAGGAGCCGAAGAAGAAGCACGGCGCGCTGCGTGAGGGTGCCATCCTGGTCACCATCGCGTTGGTTCTCTACTACGTGATGCTGACCTTCATCGCGCGCCCGTACCTGATTCCGTCGGAATCGATGGAGCCCACGCTGCACGGTTGCCCCGGCTGCGTCGGCGACCGGATCATGGTCGACAAGCTCACCTACCGGTTCAGCGAGCCCGAACCCGGCGACGTCGTCGTCTTCAAGGGCCCGCCGAACTGGAACATCGGGTACAAGTCGATCCGTTCGGACAATCCGGCGATCAAGTTCGTGCAGGACGCACTGTCCTTCGTCGGCTTCGTGCCGCCGGACGAGAACGATCTGGTCAAGCGGATCATCGCGGTCGGTGGCCAGACGGTGCAATGCCGTGCGGACACCGGATTGACCGTCGACGGCAAGAAACTCGTCGAGCCGTACCTGGATCCGGTGACGATGAACGCCGACTCCGAGGTCTACCCCTGCCTGGGCAATGAGTTCGGCCCGGTGAAGGTCCCCGAGAACAAGCTGTGGGTGATGGGGGACAACCGCACGCACTCCGCCGACTCGCGGTCGCGCTGCACGAATCAACCCGGCGACGCCCAGCGCGGTCTGCTGTGCACCGGTGACCCCGAAGCGGGCACCGTGCCGGTGGACAACGTGATCGGCAAGGCCCGATTCATCGCCTGGCCGCCGTCGCGGTGGGGTGGCGTGAGCAGCGTGAACCCGCAGACGGCCTCGGCCGATTAGGAGTTCCGGCGTTGCCGGCGAGTTGGCCCCCCAGAACAGTGATCCGCAGGTCGGGCCTGCGGACCCTGGAGTCCGCGCTGTACCGCAGCGGCCTCGGCCCGGTCGCGGGTGTCGATGAGGTCGGCCGCGGGGCGTGCGCCGGACCGCTGGTGGTGGCCGCCTGCGTGCTTGGACCCAACCGCTTGACAAGTCTTGCCGCGCTGGATGATTCGAAGAAACTCAGCGAAGTCGAACGGGAGCGGCTGTTCCCGCTGATCCGCCGCTACGCGCTGGCCTACCACGTGGTGTTCATCTCCTCGGAGGAGGTTGATCGCCGCGGCGTGCACCATGCGAACATCGAGGGCATGCGCCGCGCGGTGGCCGGCTTGCCGGTCCGGCCGGGGTACGTGCTCTCGGATGGGTTCCGGGTGCCCGGGCTGCCGATCCCGTCGCTGCCGGTCATCGGTGGAGACGCCGCGGCCGCCTGTATCGCCGCGGCCAGCGTGCTGGCCAAGGTGAGCCGGGACCGGCTGATGGTGGAGATGGACCGCGAGTATCCCGGATACCGCTTCGCCGAACACAAGGGCTACATCACGCCGGTGCACACCGCAGCGCTGGCGGAACTCGGGCCGTGCCGCCAGCACCGCTATTCGTTCGTGAACGTGCGTCGGATCGCGGGACCGGGTGCGCCGCGGTTGGATGGCGAAGCCCTGTGCGGGATGATGGAGCACAACCTAGACGAAGGACAGCAGAGCAGATGAGTGCCGAGGATCTCGAGAAGTACGAAACCGAGATGGAGCTCTCGCTGTATCGCGAGTACAAGGACATCGTCGGTCAGTTCAGCTACGTCGTGGAGACCGAACGCCGGTTCTACCTGGCCAACAGCGTGGAAATGGTGCCCCGCAACGCCGACGGCGAGGTGTATTTCGAGTTGCGCCTCGCCGATGCCTGGGTGTGGGACATGTACCGCCCGGCGCGCTTCGTCAAGCAGGTGCGCGTCATCACCTTCAAGGACGTCAACATCGAAGAGGTCGAGAAGCCCGAACTGCGGCTGCCGGACTGAGCGGTCCCGGGAATAGCCGGCCGCCCGTCGCGGTAGATACCGGTTATGGACAAAGCCGCATTCGACGAGATGAATGGCTCCGTGATCGAGGAGTTCCGCGCCACCGGCGGGCGGGCAGGCGGGGTGTTCGAGGGCAAGCCACTGGTGCTGGTGCACCACACCGGCGCCGTATCGGGTAAGCAGCGGATCGCTCCGCTGGTGCCGCGACGAGATCTACGCCAAGCAGGTTGAGGTCGAACCGCAGTTCGGTGAGTACCAGCGGAAGACGGTCCGGGTGATCCCGGTCGTGGAACTGGTGCGGGCCTAACCGCGCAGGTGCTCGTCGAAGAACGCGAACACCCGCTGCCAGGCGTCCTCGGCGACGGCCTCGTTGTACCCGAATCCGGTGACCCGCAGCAGCGACTGGGCGGGCAGCTGGTTGGCGAAGCTGTGTCCGGCGCCCGGGTAGACCTTGATGTCGGCGGCGATACCGTGCGCCGCGACGGCCCTGTTCAGCTTCGCCGGCGCGCCCCGGCCGAGCGGGTCGCGGGCGCCGAAGCTGGCCACGATCGGGCAGGCGCCCTGCAGAGTCTGCTCCAGGTTCTTCGGCAGCGGCGTCCCGTAGAACGGCGCGGACGCGCCGAAACCCGCCGGCGACATGATGAGCGCGAACTGTCCGCCCATGCAGAAACCGGCGATGCCCACCGTGCCGGTGCAGTCCGGGCGGCCCTGCAGGTAGTCGCGGGCCGCGGCGATGTCCTCGATGGCCGGGCCCTGTTTGGTCAGCGCCGCGCGCATCACCGTGCTGATGCAGCGGGCCCGTCCGCCGCGCGCGTACAGGTTCGGGGTGACGGCCAGGTACCCGGCGGCCGCGATGCGCTCGGACACCGCCTCCTTGTCGGGCTGGTAACCGATGGCGTCGTGCACCACCACCACGCCGGGCCACGGGCCGTCGCCCTCGGGGATGTCGACGAGCGCGTCGATGGGACCGGCCGGGGTGTCGAGCTCGATCGAGGGCATCCCCCAAATCTAGAGGCCGTAATGTCACCTGTCGTGTCCGAATCCGTCGAACTGGCATCCCGGGTCGTCACCGCACTGCGGGTGCTACGTGAGGCAGGGGAGGTCCCGTTGCGCTGCAACAAGGGCCCGATCCGCACCGCCATCGCCGCCGCCGTGCGGGCGCTCACCGAAGACAACCTGGGGGCCAAGGTGCGGCCCTGGCATCTGTCGGCGCTGCGCCGCCGGGCCGCCGAACTCGGGCCGGTGACCGGCGCTGTCGCCGTGCACCTCGATGAGGCGGTGCTGGTCGCCGAGCTGCTGCCGAACCGCGACCGGATCCTGCTGTGCGGGGACGAGGACCACTGGCGCCTGGTCCGTTTCCTGGACCCTGCCGAGGCCACCGACGAGGTCCGGTTGGTCCCGGAGACCACCCGCGAGATCACCCTCGACGGCTTCTCACCCGATGCGGTGCTGGCCGCACTGGGCATCACCCTGCCCGACGATGTGGAACTGGACATCGAATCCGCGGACCTCGGCCGGGGCGAGACCCGGACGGTGTTGCGCTACCTGTTCACCGATGCCGGCCGCTCGGTGCTGGCCGAGGAGATCACCGACGGCGCGACTCCCACCTGGAGTCGATTGCGCGGCGTGCTCATCGACGGCGGCCGCGGCGCGCTGGTCACCGCGAACCGGGACGGCGCCCGGCTGATCATGGGTTGATAGCTTGGCCCGGTGAGTGGTGAGGCGCAGGGGCCCCTGGCGGGCGTACGGATCATCGAGATATCCAGCTTCGTGGCGGTGCCCCTGGCGGGGATGACGCTGGCCCAACTGGGGGCGGAGGTGATCCGGGTCGATCCGGTCGGCGGCGCCGCCGACTATAAGCGCTGGCCCGTCACCGAGGACGGCGACAGTATCTACTGGGCCGGGCTCAACAAGGGCAAGCGGTCGGTCGCGGTCGACATGCGTGCCCCCGAGGGCCAGAAGCTGATCCGTGAGTTGATCGCCGAGGCCGGCGTGCTGATCACCAATGTGGCCGGCCGGCCGTGGCATTCCTACGAGGAGCTGGTCGGGCTGCGCCCGGATCTCATCCACGTCGAGATCTCCGGGCGCGCCGACGGTTCCACCGGGGTGGACTACACCGTCAACGCCGCGGTCGGGTTCCCCCTGGTGACCGGGCCCGCCAACCTGTCCACCCCGGTCAACCACGTGCTGCCGGCCTGGGATGTGGCGTGCGGGCTGTACGCGGCGCTGGCGGTGTCCACCGCGGTGCGCCACCGCGAGCTCACCGGTGCCGGCCAACGGATCGCCATCCCGCTGGAGAACGTCGCCCTGGCCACCGCCGGGAACCTGAGCTTCCTGACCGAGGTGATGGTCGGCGGTACCGAACGTCAACGGATCGGCAACTCGTTGTACGGCCAGTACGGGCAGAACTTCACCAGCCGCGACGGCGTGGTGTTCATGCTGGTGGCCCTCACCGGCCGGCATTTCCGCGATCTGACCGAACTGACCGGCACCGCCAAAGCCGTTGCCGCGCTGGGCGAGGCGCTGGGCGCCGACTTCACCGACGAGGGCGACCGGTACCGGCATCGAGACGCACTCACCGGTCTGTTCACGTTGTGGTTCGCCGAGCGCAGCGCCGAGGAGGTGAGCGCCGCGCTGTCGCAGACCTCGGTGCTGTGGGAGCGCTACCGCAGCTTCGCCGAGGTCGCCACCGACGAGCGGGTGACCGCCAACCCGCTGTTCACCGAACTGGACCAGCCGCGGATCGGGCAGTACCTCGCACCCGGCCTGCCGATCTCCATCGACGGCGGTTACCCGGCTGCGGTTGCCGCCCCGGCCCTCGGTGATCACACCGCGCAGGTGCTGCGCGAGCGACTCGGTCTGAGCGCCGACGACATCGACCGGCTCACCGGGTCCGGCACCGTCGCATGAGCGACGCTTGCGGAGCGAATATGAGTCCGGAATGCAAGACCCGAGCCTGCGAGGGGATTGCATGAGCGCGCTGCTGGACCTGCTGACCTTGACACCCGACGGCGAGGACGGCTGGGTCGGCCCCGGTGCCGGACCGGTCGGCAAGCGGTCCTTCGGCGGGTTGTTCGCCGCGCAGAGCCTGGCCGCCGCCTGCTGCTCGGTCGCCGGTGACAAACGACCCACCAACATGCACCTGCAGTTCCTGCGCGGCGGCGAGGCCGGGGACAGCTCGGACTACCGCGTCGAACGGATCTACGACGGCCGGACCGCCGCGGCGCGCCGGGTCGAGACCCGCCAGCACGGGCGACTGCTCAACACCGCCACGGTGTCGTTCTCCGTCCCGCTGGCCGGACCCGAACACGGCATCCGGTCGTCGATGCCGGCGCATCCGGACACCCTGGAGCAGACCGGCCCGCCGGGCCCGGCGCCGTCACTGCCGCTGGACGAACTCGATATCCGCGTCGCGGACGACCGCTCCGGCGGGGAGTTCGTGCGGCGGATGTGGTGGCGTACCCGGTTCGACCTGCCCGCGCAGGATCTGCTGCACACCCTGGTCGCGGTGTACGTCACCGACCTGTACGGCATCGACCCGATTCTGCAGGTGCACGGCCACGCGATGGCCGCCCGCACCCACCGCGGCGGGACCACCGACTCGTCGATCTGGTTTCACCAGCCGCTGCGGGCCGATCAGTGGAATCTGCTGGAGTCGCGCTCCCCGGCGGCGGCCGGCGGCCGCGGCGTGGTCACCGCGTCGCTGGTCCGCGAAGACGGGGTCATCGCCGCCACTGTCGTCCAGGAGGGCCTGGCCGCCGACCGCTGACGGATCCGGCGGCGCAGCATCGTCATCAGGTAGGTCAGCGCGATGCCGACCAGCAGGGAGGCGATCACCCCGGCGACGCGGTGCTCCCCGAACAGCGGGTACACCTGGTAGTGGGTCAGATAGGTGTACAGCGACGCCTCCGCCAGCACCGCCGCCGCCGCGCTCACCGGGGCGGGGCAGCGGATCGCCGGCACCCAGATCAGCAGGGCGAGCCCGCCGAACACCAGCATCTCGCGAACCGTGTTGTGCCCGAAGTAGCCGTGCAGGGCGCCCGCCAGCACGCACGTGATCGCGGCCCGCTGCCAGAACGTGGTGGCCTTGGACACCGCCCAGCCCGCCGCGAAGAACCAGAACGCCAGCATGGTGAACATGGCGTCGCGCACCGGGTACGGGCCGAAAACCTGGTAGCGCAGCGCCAGTCCGATCACCAGGAAGACGACCGCGAAGGTGAACGGGTGACGGCGCTCGGTGCGGTCCATCCCGGGCAGCCACAACAGGCAGGCCAGCAGCACCAGGATCCACACCAGCACCTCGATGAACCACAGCCGGCCCGAGGTCATGCTGTCGGGGGGCCCGAGGAACTTGTCGGCCAGCAGCAGGTTGGTCAGGTGGTAGTGGTCGGTGAACAGCAACGCCCATGCCACCCATGCCACCGTGGGCACCACGATCCAGCCGATCGTGCTGCGCAGGTGCCCGATCCGTTCCCGGCGTCCGACGGCGGTCAGACAGAACCGGCCGAAGTTGTAGCCGGCGACACCGAGCAGGATGTGCGCCCCGCCCCACATCTGGAACAGTTCGGCGTGCGATCCGACGATGAGCACGATCGCGGCGGCCCGCAACGCGACGCTGGTCTCCAGGGTGGTGCCCCAGCGTCGCTTCGGGGTGCCGATGCCCTCCAACTCGCGCAGCGAGAGCTGCTGCCACTGGGCCGGGAGTGTTCCCAACGCCTTCTCCAGCCGCACCGACATGGACACATAGATCAGCGAGTTGCCGCCCAGGTCGACGAAACTGGCATCGGGGTCGATGGTGTCGGGGTCCAGGTGCAGCACGTCGGCGAACACCTCCCGCAACTGGGTCCCGGCCCGGACCGGCGGGGCCAGCGCACGCACCGCCGGGTAGTCCGGTTTCCCGGACGACAGCATCGGCAGTTCGTCGACGGTGATGGCGCGCACCGACCCGCCGGGTACTCCGGTGATGTCGGTGACCGCAGCGCGGACCGCATCGGCCGGGTGCGTCGCGGCGATGACGAGGGTGTCCTCATCGGCCGCACACAGCGCCGCGATGCCACGCTCGCGCAGTTCGGTCTCCACCCGGGCGAGGTCGATGCGTAGACCGAACATCTTGACGAACCGATTGGCCCGGCCCACCACCTCGAAGAGACCGTCCGGAGCACGCCGGGCCAGATCGCCGGTGCGCAGCTCGTCGACCCCGGGCCCCATGGCGAGGTCGGCGATGCTCTGGGCGTAGCCCATCATCACGTTCGGCCCGCGGTAGACCAGTTCGCCGATGTCGCCGTCGCTGTCGTGCTGATCTCCCGTCGCTTCGCTCGCCCAGGAGAGATCGATGCGCAGCTCGCCGCCGGGGATGGCGCGACCGATGGCGGTGGGCCGGCCGGCCGCCAGCTCGGGCGGCAGGTACGCCATCCGGGCGGTGGCCTCGGTGGCGCCGTACATCACGTACAACTTCCAGCCTCGGCGCTGTCCCAGCATGGCGTACTGCTGCACCCGCTGCGGCGCCAGCTTGCCGCCGGCCTGGGTGATGTAACGCAGGTGCGGCAGCCGCATCTCGGCGAAGCCGATGCGCTCCAGCAGGTCGAACGTGTACGGCACACCGGCGAACGAGGTGCCGCGGTGCCGCCGGAACAGGTCCCAGAAATCCTCTTCGATGACCGACAGGTCGGTGAGGATCAGCGCCGCCCCACGCAACAGGTGGCTGTGGACCACCGACAGTCCATAGCAGTAGGACATCGGCAATGTGGTTGCCGCGCAGTCGGTCTCGCGGATGTCGAGGTACTCGGCAATGGAGCGGGCGTTGGCCAGCAGATTCGCCCCCGACAGCCGGACCAGCTTGGGGGAGCCGGTACTGCCCGAGGTGGACATCAGCAGGGCGAGATCGGGATGCAGCGTGTGGCCGCCCGGCGCGCGGTGGTGGATCCCGGCCGCATCGATCACCAGATCGGGCCGGTAGGTGCCCAGCAGATCGGTGTGATCGCTGCCCGGGGGTGCCGGCAGCACGACATGCCCGGCGGCCAGGGCGGCGAGGTAGCGCACCAGGGTGGTGATGTCGTTGGTGGTCTCCAGCAGCACCAGTTTCCGGTCGCCGCCGAGGTCGTCGGTGGCGACGTGGTGCACCCGGTCGGCCAGCTCGCGGTAGGTCAGGGTCGCACCGGCGGTGTGCACCGCGGGGCGGTCACCGAAACTGTGCAGGTGAGCGACGAGATCGTGCCGGACGGAGTTCACAGCAGACCCGGCGGAGCGGCCGCGGGTCCGGGGACCCTGCCACGGCTTGCGGCGACCGCGGGGGACAGTTCCGGCGTAAACATGCTGTTCGGCAGTCTATCGGAGGCGCCGCGGTCGAAGTTCCGGCATCGTCAGCGCCGGTGGTCAGGACGCTGACCGGGCCTCCAGCGTCTGGCACAGCAGTTCCCGGTGGTGTGCGGAATCCCCGGACAGCAGCGCGTTCACCCGGGCCCTCCGGATGTAGAGGTGCAGATCGTGCTCCCAGGTGAAGCCGATGCCGCCGTGCAGTTGCAGTGCGTTCCCGGCGATGCGGCCGATGGCGTCGGATACGTAGACCTTGGCCACACTGACCGCGTGCGCGGCGTCGGCCTGATCGCTGTCCAGCGCCATCGCCGCGTAGTAGGTCGCCGCGGTACAGGCCTGGACCCAGATCCGCATATCCGCGCACTGGTGCTTGACGGCCTGGAAGCTGCCCACCGGTCGGCCGAACTGAACCCGGTCGGTGACGTAGTCCACGGTCATCGCCAGCATGCGCTCGGCGATGCCGACCAGTTCGGCGCACAGCAGCACGGTGTGCAACCGCATCGTCGCGGCCAGTGAGTCACGCGCGGCAAGGCCGGCGGCGCACAGCGCGTCGGCCCCCACGGCGACCCCGTCGAAGGTGACATCACAGTAGCTGCGGGTGACGTCGAGGGTGTGCTGGCGGCTGATCCGTACCCCGGTGGCATCCGTGGGTACCACGAAACGGGCCGGCTCGTCGTCGTCGAGCAGCGCGTCGACGACCATGAACTGGGCCGTATCCGCATCGTGCACAGTCACTTTGGAGCCGCTGATCAGATAGCCGTCGCCGTTGCGCCGGGCCCGGGTGCCGACGCCGGTGGCCGCCCACGGCTGCCCGTACTCGGCGAAGGCCCAGGTTGCGGTGATATCTCCCGCCGCGATCGACTGCACCAGCTCCGAGGACTGCTCATTGTCGCTGCGGCTGAGCGCATCCGCAGCGACCACGGTCGGGATGAACGGGGTCGCCGCCAGGCTGCGGCCCAGTTCGGCGGCGACCAGGGCCAGGTCCACACATTGCTGGCCCAGGCCGCCGTCGGCCTCGGCGATGGCCAGGGCCGGCCAGCCGAGTTCGGTGCCGCGCCGCCACAACTCGGCATCCACGCGGGTCTCGCTGTCGATGAGGGTGCGGGCGTTGCCGGTCGCCGACCTGCTCGCGAGCAGAGATCGGGTGGAGTCGACGAGACCGCGCTGCTCGTCGGTGAGCTCGAAATCCACAAGCTGCTCCTTTTGCCGGAATGCGGTCTTCGGGGACGGGCATTGCAATAACCGCCCCCAACATACAGGATACTGATTAAGGTAAATCAGGATCCGTCGCTGTGGATAGGGGAGGTTGCCGTGCACCTCGGGCAAGACGCAGAACTCGATGTACTGCGTAAGCGTGTCCGCGAACTCGCATCTCGGCACGCACCGCCGAGGCACGGGCGCACCGGGGTCCGGGCGCCGGAGCCCGAGCAGGTTCCCGCGTTGCGGAAGTGGACCGGCATGCTGTTTGCCGAGAACCTGCTCGGAGTGCACTGGCCGGTCGAGCACGGCGGACTCGAGGATCCGCATCCGCTGCACGAATCGGTGGTGACCGATGAGCTGATCAGAGTCGGCGCGGCCGGTCCGGTCGGTGGCGGGCTGCTCGCCGCCGCGGCGATCATCGCGTCGGGCAGCGCGGCGCAGAAGGATTTCTTCCTACCCAGAATCCGTTCAGGTGAGGACATCTGGTGTCAGCTGTTCAGCGAACCGGACGCGGGCAGCGATCTGGCGGGACTGCGGACAAAGGCCCGTCTGGACGGCGACGCCTACGTGGTCGACGGGCAGAAGGTGTGGACCACCAACGGCCAGCACGCCGACCGGGGTTATCTGCTGGCCCGCACCGATCCCGACGCGCCCAAACACGCCGGTATCACCGCATTTGCTCTGGACATGAACACGCCGGGCGTGACGGTCCGCCCGCTGCGGGAGATCACCGGCACCTCGGACTTCAACGAGGTGTTCCTCGACGGGGTGCGGATCCCGGCTGACCGGGTGATCGGCGGGGTCAACCAGGGTTGGGCCGTCACCACCACCAGCCTTGCCCACGAACGGTCCAGCGCGGGTAGCGGCGCTTCGCTGTTCGGTGCACTGGACAGGTTGGCCCGGCTGGCCGGTGAGATCACCCGGGATGGTTGCCCGGCAATCGATCGCGATGACGTCCGCCAGGTCATCGGTGGCTTCGTCGCCGACGTGCACGTGAACTCCTTGGTGTCGGCCTTCGGGGACAGTCGCGCCCTGCACGGCAGCGGTGATGTTGCCGACGCCCCGGTGTCGAAGATCCTGTTCAGCGAGATCAATTTGGCCCTGCACGAATACGGCATGCAGTTGCAGGGCCACGACGGTGTGCGGGTGGAGGGCGATCCGCTGGTACACGACAACGGGTGGTGGCAGGACGCGTTCCTGTACGGAAGGGCGTTCACCATCGCCGGCGGCACCAACGAGGTGCTCCGCAACCTGATCGCCGAGCGGGCACTGCGGCTGCCCAGGTGACCTCCGGGCCGTCCGACGTTCGAAAGGGAGGGGCGAATTGGCGACACCGCCGCAACCGCCGTCACCGGTCGGTGACATCACCCGGTGGACGAGGGGCTACGTCGACCGGCACCCGGTCGCCTCGCTGGAAACTGTTGGTCTGCAGTGCATCCTGGGACTACGTGCGCTGCAGTACCTGATCCTCGACATTGCCCGGTGGCGGTTCTCCTTCGCCGAGTTCGTCCACCAGGCGGCGTTCATGGCCTCCACGGCCATGCTGCCGACGATGTGCGTGGCCATCCCCATCGGCGTCACCCTGCAGATCCAGTTCGCCCTGCTGGCCGGTCAGGTCGGCGCCACCTCACTGGCCGGTGCGGCCAGCGGGTTGGCGGTCATCAAACAGGGCGCCCCGCTGGTGGCGGCGCTGCTGATGGCCTCCGCCGTCGGCTCGGCCATCTGCGCCGACCTCGGGTCGCGCACCATTCGTGAGGAAGTGGATGCCCTTGAGGTACTGGGCATCTCGGCGGTGCGACGGTTGGTGGTGCCACGCTTGGCGGCGGCCATCGTGGTGAGCGTCGCGCTGACCGGGCTGGTCTGCTTCATCGGGTTCCTGGCCGGGTACCTGTTCAACACGTTTGTCCAGGAGGGCGCGCCGGGCAGCTTCGTGACCACGTTCGCCTCGTTCGCGACGGTGGGGGACCTGGTGCTGACCCTGATCAAGTCGGTGGTGTTCGGCGCCATCGTCGCCATCGTCGCGTGCCAGAAAGGGTTGAGCACCAAGGGCGGTCCGGCCGGCGTGGCCAACTCGGTCAACGCCACCGTGGTGGCGTCGATCCTGCTGCTGATGATCACCAACGTCGTCTTCACCCAGATGTATGTGTTGCTCTTCCCCAAGGCGGCTCTGTAGTGGCGGCGCCGTACTACCCCCGCGGGGTCCGGCCGTTCGTCTCCGCGACCACCGCCATCGGGGACCTCGGTGTCCGGCTGGGCCACATGCTCACCTTCTTCATCCATGCGGTGGCGGCCGTTCCGGTGGCCCTGACCCGGTACCGCAAGGCGTTTCTCACGGTGCTGTCCGATGTCACCTGGGGCAACGGCTCGATCGTGGTCGGCGGCGGCACCGCCGGGGTGATCATCGTGCTCGGCGCCACCGCCGGGGCGATCGTGGGCATCGAGGGCTATCAGGCGCTGCACCTGCTGGGCATGGAACCCGCGGCCGGACTGCTGTCCTCGACCGTGTCCACCCGCGAGCTGGCGCCGATCATGGCGGCGCTGGCGTTCGCCGCCCAGGCCGGCTGCCGGTTCACCGCCCAACTCGGGTCGATGCGGATCTCCGAGGAGATCGACGCCATGGAATCACTTGCCATCCGCCCGATTCCGTATCTGGTGACCACCCGGCTGTTGGCCTCGGTGCTGGCCATCATCCCGCTCTACATCCTGTGTCTGGTGGTCAACTACGCGGCGGTGCAGACCATCGTGACGTTCGCCGGCGGCCTGTCCGGCGGCACCTTCGACCACTACTTCCGGCTGGTGCTGACCGGCACCGACATCGTCTACTCGGTGGGCAAGGCGATCGTCTTCGTCATCATCACCTCGACGATCCAGTGCTACTACGGCTATTTCGCCAGCGGCGGTCCGCAGGGGGTCGGCGTCGCCGCGGGCCGGGCCATGCGGGCCAGCATCTCGGTGATGATCATCGCCAACCTGCTGCTCACCATCGGGCTGTGGGGCATCGGTTCCGGCGCACGGCTGGGCGGCTGATCGGATGACACAGCGCCTCGAATCCGCGGAACGGGCCTACTCCAGGGGCCAGTTGCTGCTGCGTGGGCTGGCGCTGCTGACCGTCACCCTCGTGCTGTCCGCGGTGGCCATCGCCAAGTCCGAGGGCGTGTTCTCCGACCGTGTCGAGGTCACCGCCATGCTCGGCAACGTCGGTGACGGGTTGCCGTCGGGATCGGACGTCAAGTTCCGGGGCGCGCTGGTCGGCACCGTCGAGGATGTGTCACCCTCGATCGACGGGCGCCCCAACGAGGTCGTCCTGAGCCTGGATCCGCACTTCGCACAAGCCATCCCGGCCAATGTCACCGCCCGGGTGGTGCCCAGCAACGTGTTCGCGGTGTCCTCGATCCAGCTGGTCGACAACGGTCCCGCACCCACGCTGCGCGCCGGATCGCAGATCACCCAGGACGAGAGCCTGGCCACCGTGCAGTTCCAGACCGCGCTGACCAAACTGCGCGATGTGATGGCCGCGGCCGGGCGGCCCGGGTCCGACAACACGGTCGGGGTACTGGCCGCGGTGGCCGAGGCCACCAGCGGGCGCGGTGAGGAACTGTCCCGGGCCGGCGGCGGCGCCAACCGGATCGTCAAGGAACTCAACGCCCAGATGGCCGCCGGCGGCGACGAGCCGACGCTGGCGGTGCTGTCCGAGGCGTTGGAGGGGTTGCAGGGCTCGTCCCCGGAGCTGGTGGAGGCGGTGCACAACGCGGTGGTGCCGATGCGCACGGTGGCCGAGAAGCGCCGGGAACTGGCCAGGTTCCTGTCCGCCGGGCACACCACCTTCGGCACCGTCGGTGAGGCCTTCGAGAACAACACCGACAACCTCATCGTGATCACCACCGGGCTGTCCCCGGTGCTCGGCGTGCTCGCCGACGCCGAGCCGGAATACGCGCCCATGGTCACCCGGATCCATGATGTGGTGAACCGGTTCTTCACCCACGTGTGGAAGGCCGACCGCAACACCGCCGTCGGCAAGTTCCTGCTGGTCTTCACCCCCAACAAGATGTACACCCGGCAGGACTGCCCACGGTACGGGCACCTGGAGGCGCCGAGCTGCCGGACCGCGCCGCTGACCACCGACCCGCCGGTGCTGCCGCGGGTGGCCGACCCCCGCAATTATCCACCGCCACCGCCGATGTCGGGCGGCAACGTCGGTTCGGTCGGCAGCCCCGCCGAACGCGCGCAGTTGGCCGAGATTCTCGGCCCGGAGCCCAACGCGGTCTCCGAGCTGCTGCTCGGGCCGGTGGCCCGGGGCAGCACCGTGCAGGTGATCCCAGATCCGGCCGGGACCGCCGCCGGCCCACCGCCGGCCGCCGAGGCCGCGCCGCCGACAGGGGGCCGACCGTGAGCTATCGTCGCCCGCTGATCTGGCTGTGCGTGTTCCTGGCCGGGTGTTTCGCCCTGATCTGGACGGTGTTCGTCACGCTGCAACGCAATGTCAGCGGCAGCACCGACTCCTACACCGCGCTGTTCACCGACGTCTCCGGGCTCAAGGTCGGTGACGAGGTACGCATGGCCGGGGTCAAGGTGGGCCGCGTCGATACCGTCGGCCTCGATGGCGGCCTGGCCCGCGTCGGCTTCCGGGTGGAATCCGACAAGGCGCTCTACGGCAACACCCGGGTGTCCATCGATTACCAGAACATCATCGGACAGCGCTACGTCGGACTGTCCCTTGCCGAGTTCGGCGACCCTCAGGAGCTGGCGCCCGGCGCGCTGATCCCGGTGGCACGAACCCAGCCCTCCTTCGACATCTCCAAGCTGCTCAACGGGTTCGAGCCACTGTTCGCGCTGCTCAACCCGCACCAGGTCGACAATCTGACCACCGCGATCGTGCGGGCCATGCAGGGCGACGCCGGATCGGTCACCACCCTGATCGCCGAGACCACCCGGCTGGCCGAATCGTATTCGGGCACCGATCAGATCCTCGACGGGGTGCTGGCCAACCTCGACACCGTCCTCACCTCGGTGGCCGAGCGCGGCGGCGACCTGGATTCCACCATCGTCTCGGCCAAGTCCCTGTTCGACGGATTCGCCGTCCGCCGAGAAGAATTCGTCACCTCGCTGGATCAGGCCTCGATCGTCGCGCAGCGGTTGTCCAACGTGATCGGTGACGTACAGCCGGACCTGCAGGAGTGGCTGGCCCGCGAACCCGGGTTCGCCAAGCACTTCATGGAGGACAAGCAGGGCTTCGCCTACATGGCGTTCAACACCCCGCTGATGCTCAAGGGTTTGGCCCGGATGAGCCAGACGGGCTCGTATCTGGACGTGTACGCCTGTGACCTGACGGTCAGTCAGTTCCCCCGGATCGACAGCCTGATCGCCCAGATCGTCGCGTCCGGCACACCCGGCGGTGTGTCGCAACGGAGTTCGAAGTGCCGGTGAGAATGCCATGAGAATCAGGGAATCGCTGCGCCGGCCGGTGGAAAGCCACGGCCCGTTCCGGCTCGGGGTGATCACGGTGGCGATCATCGCTCTGGTGCTCGGCAGCGCTCTCGGGCTCGGCAATCTGGGGCTGGGCAAGACCCTCTACACCGCCGAATTCGCGCAGGCGGCCGGCATCTCCGCCGGCGATCAGGTGACGGTCGCCGGGGTGCGGGTCGGGGCCGTCAAAGGTCTGCGGCTGGAGGACGACCACGTCGCGGTCACCCTGGAGGTCGAGAACGGGGTGCCTCTCGGGGCGTCGACGCGCGCCGCGGTCAAACTGACCACCCTGCTGGGCGCCCGTTACGTCGACCTGCAGCCGGGCGGGTCCGGCGAGCTGACCGATGACCGGATTCCGTTGTCCCACACCGAGGTACCCTATGACCTGCAGGCCGCTCTGCAGGACGCGACCACCACCTTCGAGGCCGTCGACGCGGAGAAGATCGCCCAGTCGATGACCAGCCTGTCCGAGCAGTTGCAGGGCGCCCCGGAGATCCTGCCGCAGGCGCTGGACAACATCGAGCATCTGTCCTCGGTGATGTCGGCCCGGCGCGACGAGATCGGTGATCTGCTGCGCAGCACCCAACGGGTGGCCGAACTGCTGGGCAACCAACAGCGCAGCCTCGGTCTGCTGATCACCCAGGGCCACGAGGTGCTCAGCGATCTGGCGGCGCGCCGGCAGATGATCGTGCGGTTGATCGACGCGACCACCAAACTCGTCGACGAACTGCAACCGGTGCTGATCGGTAGCCGGCCGCAGGTCGACGAACTGCTGCGCAACCTGGCAGGGATGCTCTCGGCCGTCGGCCGCAACGACGCGCTGCTGCGCAACACCCTGCAGATCCTGCCGGTCCCGATCCGCAACTTCGCCAACGCCACCGGCAACGGCAACGAGTTCGATTTCACCTCCTCCGGCGGCACCATGATCGACTCCTGGATGTGCGCGATCAGCGGCCGGGCCATCCAGTTCAACCTGCCGCACTACTTCCAGGACTGCCGATGATGCGCGGCCCGGTCACCAAGCTGCTCGCCGTCGTCGCCATGACGCTGGCCGCGTGCGGGTGCTCCGGTGGCCCGCTGGTGGCCCTGGACCGCGGTATGACGATCACCGCGCACTTCGACAACGCCAGCGGCCTGTACGAGGGCAACGCGGTGGCCATCCTGGGCATGCCCGTCGGCAAGGTCGAAAAGATCGTGCCCAGGGGCGAATACGTCGACGTCACCATGCACATCGACGGCGGGGTGAGGATCCCCGCCGACGCCCAGGCGGTGACCCTGTCCACCTCGATCCTCACCGACCGGCACATCGAGTTCACCCCGGTGTACCGGGGCGGACCGATGCTGGCCGACAACGACCACCTGAGCCTGTCCCGCACCCGCACCCCGGTCGAGTTCGACCGGGTACTGGCCATGGTGGACAAACTCGCCGTCCAGATGCAGGGCGATGGCGGGGGATCGGGCCCGATCGCCGACCTGCTCAACGTCAGCGCCGCGATGACCGGCGGTAACGGGCCCAAGATCCGGTCGGCCCTCGGCGAGCTGTCCACCGCACTGAAGATGAGCGAGGAACGCGGCCAACCCACCGGCGACGCCATCACCACCATCGTCAAGAATCTGGACCGGTTGAGCACGGCGGCCGCCGACAACGACCGGACCATCCGCGAATTCGGCACGGCCATGCGACAACTGACCGCGGTGCTGGCAGGCGAGCGGCTGGGCAGCGGGTCGACCGGCGCCCAGATCAACCAGGTGCTGACCGCGACCACCGATCTGCTGGAGGTCAACCGGGAGACCCTGAGGTCGACGGTCGGCGGTACCGAGACCGTCACCCGGGCCATCGCCGAGTACCAGCGGGAGATGGCCGAGGTGCTCGACCTGGTGCCGATGGTGCTGGACAACGTCTACAACATGATCGACCACGAGAAGGACGCCATCCGGGCGCACCCGACGCTGGACAAGATCGAGTTGAACGGGCAGTTCACCAAGGAGGTGTGCAACCTGCTGGGGTTGCGCCAGCTCGGGTGCGCCACCGGCACCGTCGCAGACTTCGGACCGGATTTCGGGGTGACGACCATGCTCGAGGGATTGGCAGGGCTGGGGTCATGAGAAGACACCCGGCGATTCGGCGGGCACTGACCGGCCTTGCGGCCACCTGCACTGCCGTCGCGTTGACCTCGTGCTCGGTCGGCCTGGACGAGCTGCCGCTGCCCGCTCCGTCGGCCGGGCAGCAGACCTACCCGATCGGTGCGACCTTCACCGATGCGCTGAACCTGCCCGCCAAGGCCAAGGTGCGCCTGTCCGGTGCCGATGTCGGCGAAGTGGAGTCGATGGAGGCCCACGACTACACCGCCGTGGTCACCCTGCGAATCGCCGCCGATGTCCGGATTCCGGCGGGCACCAAGGCCGAATTGCGGTCGGCGACCCCGCTCGGCGACGTCTTCGTCGCCCTGACGCCGCCACCGGATCTCGGCGCCGGTGCACCGATGATGCGGCCCGGCGACACCATCGGATTGGCGTCCACCACCTCCGCGGCCTCGGTGGAAGAGGTGCTCAGCACGGCGGCGCTGCTGGTCAACGGCGGGGCGATCCGCAACCTCACCAAGGTGATCAACGGGATGGGGGAGGCCGTCGGCGGCAAGGGCGAGGACCTCCACCGATTCATCGACGAATCCACCCGGCTGATCGACAGCCTGTCGCAGCGGTCGGTGATCATGAAGCGGGCACTCACCCAGACCGGGGACGTGGCCGCGGTCCTCGCACAACGCCAGGAGTCGATCAACGAGGCCATCGAGGCCGCCGGGCCTGCGCTGGGCACGCTGGCCGGCAACACCGACCACATCGTGGATCTGGTCGCCCAGGTCAACCGGATCATGCTGCAGCTGGCCAAGTTCCCGTCGGTGCGTGGTGAACAGACCCGCAGCATGATGGCCGACCTCAACCGGCTCTCGGCCGGGATGAACGCGGCGTCGGTGGCGCCGGGCGCTTCGCTGGCCAGATTCAACACACTGTTCGGGCCGGTCCTCAAACTCACCAACTCCACCTCCGCGCACGTCGACATCGACCTGGCCGATCTGGCGGTCGGCGCCTTCGCCGACCCGTACCACCCGGCCGACCCCGGCAGCCGCGCCCCGACCCGGGAGGACTTCCGCAACATGGTCGGCAGCATCACCTACGAGCTGATCAAGGTGCGCGACAAGTTCTGGGGTGCCCCGACCCCGCCGCCGGGGAATGTGCCACCGCCCAACCTGATCGGCCCGGCACCGCATGCGCTCACCCCGGCGCCGCCGCCACCGGGACTGCCCGGGCGGTCGGGGGGTACGCCGTGATCCGCGGGCTGCTGAACGCCCTGGGCTACGCCCGGGAACGCCGGCTCGGGCTGTCGGCGCTGGCGCTGCTGATGATGTTCGTGGTCGGGGTGGTGTACCTGCTGTTCGGCACGCTGAGGATGGATCCGGCGCGATCGGACAAGCTGGTGCGCGTGCACCTGGCCGAGACCGGGGGGCTGCTGCCGGGCCAGGACGTGACCCTGCGCGGGGTCCCGGTCGGCCGGGTCCGGTCCATCGATCTGTCCGGTGACGGTGTGGTCGCGGTCGCCGCCCTGCACCCGGACACCGAGATTCCGACCGACAGCGAGGTGCGGGTGTCGGCGCTGTCCCCGGCCGGTGAGCAGTACCTGGACTTCCGGGCCAACCGCAACGACGGCCCCTACCTCGATGACGGCAGTGAAATCGACCGCAGTGCAACGAGTACGCCCGTGACCCTGGGCACGTTGCTGGGCAACCTCGACGGCACCTTGCAGCAGATCGAGACGGCCAAGCTCGGCGCGGTTCTCGACGAGCTGCGGGTCGGCCCGGAGGGCAGCGCCAAGCTGGCGGCGATCCTGGACGGCGGCGCGTTCCTGGTCTCGACGCTGGATTCGGTGCTGCCGCAGACGGTCAGCCTGTTCAACACCAGCCGTGTGGTGCTCGGCACCGTCCGTGATGTCAACCCCGGTTTGGCCGCCACCTCCAAGGACCTGAACTCGGTGCTCGGCGGGGTGCAGCGGATGGACGCCGGATACCGGACGCTGCTGGACCGCGGCCCGGACACGATGGCAGGGCTCGACGACATCGTCGCCGACAACTCGCCGACCATGGTGCAGCTGCTCGGCAACCTGACCACCGTCTCCCAACTGGCCTATCTGCGGGTTCCCGCGCTGGAGGAGTTCCTGTTCCCGCAGTACCGGGCCGGGTCGGCGCTGGAGGCGCTGGGCAGCAGCTTCCGGGACGGCGGGGTCTGGGGTGCGGTCAGTCTGTACCAACGGTATTCGTGCGACTACAACCTGCCGCACGCCCCGCCGACGGTGCCCGACCACCCGGAGCCGTACCTGTACACCTACTGCCCGAACCCGGACCCCAAGTATCTGGTGCGGGGCGCGCGCAATGCGCCCCGGCCGCCGGGCGACGACACCGCCGGTCCGCCGCCGGGTGCGGATCCGTTGCGCCGCGCCGATCCGACGCCGACCGGACCACTGACCATCCAGACCCCGTACGCGGGTCCGATCCTGCCGGTGCCGCCCGCCCCGAGTGGCCCGTGACGGCGAGAAGAGGAGTGAGCGCATGACTCGCGACGACGTGTCGACGCTGGATAAGACCGGCGAGAGCCCCGATGACACCGAAAGCCCTGTCCGCGAGCCGGACTCGACACCCCGGTCCGCGTTCGGGAACAGACGGTTGCTGGTGTCGGTGTCGGCAGGGGCACTGCTGCTGGTGGCCGCGGTGGTGACCGCCGCGGTGCTGGGCTGGCAGCTGCGTGAGCAACGAGCCGTCGCGGACGCCGGTCGGCAGGCGCTGGCGGCGGCCCAGGAGTACGCGCTCGTGCTCACCAGTGTGGACGCCGCGGCACTGGATCAGAAGTTCGCCGCCGCAGTCGACGGCGCCACCGGTGAATTCAAGGATATGTACCGCGAATCGAGCGCCCAGCTCAAACAGGTGCTCATCGACAGCAAGGCCAAGGCCGATGGCACCGTGATCGCCGCGGCCGTCGAATCGGCCACCACCGACAGGGTGGAGGTCATGCTGTTCGTCGATCAGGCGGTGACCAATGCGCTCAATCCCGAACCGCGGGTAGACCGTAACCGGATCATCATGACCATGGAGAAGGTCGACGGCCGCTGGCTGGCAGCCAACGTGGATCTGCCCTGACCCGGGAAGTGAGAACCGTGAACCTCTGCCGATCGGCCCGATGTGCCGTCGCAGTGCTGTCCGTGACGATGCTGTGGGCCGCCGTGCCCGCCGCCGTCGCCGAACCCGTATCCAACGGTGTCGGCTACACCGTGGTCCCGGCGCTGCTGGACGCGGAAAGCCCAGGCGGACTGGGGCATTGGACGGTCGAGTACGAGAAGCTGGCCGGCGGTGATCCGGTGGTGGCCGACGCGATCAACCGGATCCTCGACGACGAGGCGCACGGTCAGGTGTGGCTGTACGCTGCCAGCGCCAGCAAGACCTCGCCGTGGACCTTCCACACCCGGGGCCGGCTGGTGTTCCGGCCGGTCACCATCTCGGCGCTGTTCACCGGCGTGTACGACGCCGTGGACCTGCCGAACATGCCGGTCGACGCGGTCGCGACCCGGGTGTTCGACGCCCGCAGCGGTATTCAGATCGTCTGGAGCAACCTGTTCGTCGACGAGCGGGCCGGGCTGGCCCGGCTGGCGGAACTGACCCGGCAGATCCTGCCCGCCACCTATCCGACGCCGCCGCTGGGTGGCTGGGCCGAGTACGGCACCGCGATGGCGCCGATACCGCGCAACTACCGGTTCTGGATCCCGACCGACGCCGGGATCGAACTCCATTTCCCGGACCGGCAGTTCGGCCGGGGGCTGCGCGTCATCACGGTGCCATGGGCGGCCGTCGGCGATCTGATCGCACCGGAGTTCGCGGTGATCACCAGTTGAACACGTCATCCGGGTCGCCCGGATTGCAGCCCGAGTGCAGCAGGATGGTGTTGGACACCACCTGTCGCCACGGCTCCAGGTTCCAGGTGTCGACCTTGCCCGGGTTGGTGAACGTCGCGGACTGCCAGTAACAGAAGAACTGCTGCTGCATGGACAGCGTGTTGGCATCGGGTGCGTGCTCGAGCAGTTCGGCCCACGCGTCATGACTCTGGGCGCCGTTGGTGAACGGGCCGGCGGCGGCCCAACCCCACGCCGTCGGGTAGATCCGCAGGGTTGCCCGCTCACCGTGGTACTCCCAGACGGTGCGCTCGATGTACTGCGGTGAGCCGGGGGGTCGGGCCGGGAGCGGTGCCGCCACCGCCGGTGCGAGACCGGTGGCGGCCGCCGCGATGACGGTCGCGGCGATGAACATCGAGCGCATCATGGGCACCTCGTCAGTCGGCCGGTCGGAATTGTCTGTCCACTATCGGACCGGCCATTGCAGCGCCTTGTGCTGCAGGTACTCGGCCAGGCCGTATTCACCGAACTCCCGGCCGATACCGCTGTCCTTGTACCCGCCGAACGGGGCGGCCGGATTCAGTCCGCCACCACCACCGTTGATGACGACCATGCCGGTGCGCAGCCGGCGGGCGACCGCGGCGGCGCGCACCGGGTCCGCCGACCATACGCCGCCGGCCAGGCCGTACCGGCTGTCGTTGGCGATCCGCACCGCGTCGTCGTCATCGTCGAACGGGATGACCACGGCCACCGGGCCGAAGAACTCGTCCTGGGCGATGCGCATGCTGTTGTCGACGCCGACGAACAGGGTCGGCTCCAGGAAGAAACCGCGGTCCAGGTGCGCGGGGCGCTTGCCGCCGTAGGCGATCTCGGCGCCCTCTTCGACGCCGACGGCGATCAGCTGCTCCACCCGCGCGCGCTGTACCTCCCGGATCAGCGGGCCCACCATGCTGGCCGGATCGGCCGGGTCCCCGACCGAGATGAAGCCGAGCACACCGGTGATGCGGGCCACCAGATCGTCGTGCAGCGACCGGTGCACCAGGATTCTGGTCTGTAGGGCGCAGCCTTGCCCGGCATGTGTGATGAACCCTGCCAGAACGCTTTCCATCACATTGTCCAGGTTGGTGTCGTCGAGGATGATGTTCGCCGACTTGCCGCCCAACTCCAGGACGACCTTCTTGATGCCCTCCGCGCCCTGGGCGTACACCTTGCGGCCCACGGTGTCGGATCCGGTGAAGCTGACGAGGTCGACGCCGGGGTGGCGGGTGAGCCGCTCCCCGGCCGGGATGTCGCCGGTGACGATGTTCAGCACGCCCTGCGGAAGACCGGCGGCCTCGGCGATCTCGCCGAGGACCAGCGCTTCCAGCGGTGTGTACGGGGAGGACTTGAGCACCGCGGTGCACCCGGCCGCGAGCGCCGGGCCGAGCTTGGCCAGGTTGAGCAGGAACGGGAAGTTGAACGCGGTGATCAGCGCGGCGACGCCGTAGGGTTCGCGGACCACCATGCCCTGGCCGATGCCGTTGCCCATGATCGGGGCGACCGGATGCTCGAAGGGGAACTGGGGCAGGACCCGGTCCACCATGTCGCGGAAATGGTCGATCGGTGTGCCGACCTGCAGCACCTCCGCCAGCATCCGGGTGGATCCGGCCTCGGTGATGTTCAGCTCGACCAGTTCGGCTCGCCGGCGGTCGAGTTCGTCGGCCATTGCGCCCAGGATGCGCCCGCGCTCTGCGGGTTTCATGGTCGGCCACGGACCGTCGTCGAAGGCGCGGCGGGCCGCCCCGACGGCGGAGTCGATATCGGCCGGGGTCGCCTGGGGCACCTCGGCGATGGTCTCCTCGGTGGCCGGGTTGAGCACTGCGATGGTCTCGTCACCGGCGCCGTCGGTCCAGGCCCCGTCAATGAACAGGCCGCGGGTGGTCGGCTTGGCTGACGTCGCTGAGCTCATTCGAATTCTCCTTGATTCCGGGCACTGAGTAAGATCATTTGGGTAATGGGGAGAGTTCAGCTGATGATCTCAGCTGAGCGGCCGTGAGCGTCGAGGATTGGACTATCGGATGAACTCGGTGAACCGGCCGAACGGCACGAAACTGGTGCGCGTGCCGAAAACAGCTGAGCTCATTGCCGATCAGCTGCGCAGCAGCATCGTGCGCGGGGTGCTGAAGAAGGGTGATGCGCTGCCCACCGAGGTGGAGCTGGTCAAGCAGTTCGGGGTGTCGCGGCCCACCCTGCGCGAGGCGTTCCGCATCCTGGAGAGCGAATCCCTGATCGTGGTGCGCCGCGGGTCGCGCGGCGGCGTGCTGGTGTCCTCGCCGGAGATCTCGGTCGCGGCACGCGATTTCGGCCTGTTGCTGCAGATGTCGGGTACCACGCTGGCCGACGTCTACACGGCGCGCCGGGTGTTCGAACCGGCGGCCGCCGAGATGCTGGCGCGGCGTGCGACCGCTGAGGACGTGTCCGAACTGCGTGCTGCGGCAGGGGCTTTGGCGGTGCTGGTCAATGAGGGCACCGAGCAGGCGGACTTCGGTGAATGGTCGGCCGCGGCGTTCCGGTTTCACGACGTGATCCTGGAGCGGGCCGGGAACACCACCATGATGCTGTTCGGCGCGGTACTGCGCGAGGTCGTCACCCGGCACATGGCGCAGGCGGTCGCCCGCTCCACCGACCACGCCGAGATCGAGAAGCAGTTCAAGCACACCATCCGGACCTTCAACAAGTTCATCGTCCTCGTCGAGGCCGGTGATGTGGACGGCGCCCGCGATCTGTGGTCCGGCCACATGGACCGTGCCGGTCGCAGCATGCTGTGGGGTGAACTGGCCACCGAGACGGTCCTCGACCTCTACACCTGACCCCTGCACTTCCGGCACGACGCTCACCCCAGCGCGCCGCTGTCCCGCAGCGCGCTGATGTCATCCCAGCTCCAGCCGCTCTCCAGCAGCACCTCCTCGGTGTGCTGGCCGAGTTCGGGGGCCGGGCCGGCCGGGGCGCCCGGGGTGCCGTCGAACTGATACGGCGGGGACACCAACCGGAACGGGCGGCCGTCGGCGCCGGTCACGGTCGGCAGGTAGCCGTTGTCGGCGACCTGCGGGCTGTCGCAGAGTTCGTCGAATGTCGCTGCCGCGGACCAGACTCCGGAGAAACCGGCCAGGGCCTGCTTCCACTCGTCGAGGTTGCGGGCGCCGAACGTCTTGTCCAGTTCGGCGACACACGCCTCCCGGTTCACGAAGCGCTGCACGGCGTCGACGAAGCGGTCGTCGGCGGTCAGGTCCGGGCGGCCGAGCAGTTCGCACAGTTCAGCCCAGTACCGGTCGGCCTGCAGGCAGACCAGATTCAGCCACCGGTCGTCGGAGGTGCGGTAGGCGTTGACGATCGGGTTGGGCGCATCGTGGCGTTGCGGGCGGGGAATCTCGCCGCCACCGGCCGCGCTGGCCGCGATGTCCGGACTCATGGTCCACATCCCGGTGTTGAGCAGCGAGACGTCGACCACGCCGCCCTGGCCGGTGCGCTCGCGCCGGAACAGCGCCATGGCCACCGCGCCGGCCAGCGCGCTGGAGCCCTGCAGGTCGAAGAATGCGGCGGGCTGCGACGCCGGGGCCGCGGCGCCGGGGGAGGTGAGTTTGTTCTGTACCCCCGCCGCCGACCAGGCGGCGGCGGCATCGAATCCGCCGACATCGGCCTTGGCGCCGACACTGCCCCATCCGGTTCCGCGCACGTAGATCAGCCGGTCGTTGTCGGCGCGCAGATCGTCGACGTCGATGCCGAGCTTGGTGCGGACCTTGGGCAGATAACTGGTCAAGAACACGTCCGCGGACTCGGCCAACTGCAACAGGGTGGACCGGCCGTCGGGTGACGTCAGGTCCAGGGTGATGCTGCGCTTTCCCCGATTCGGCACCTGCAGAAAGGGATTGGGGGCCGAATCGTCGGCGTTGATGGCGTTGCGCAGCGCTCGCTGTGGGTCTCCGGTGGGGGGCTCCACCTTGATCACATCGGCGCCGAGATCGGCCATGATGGCCCCGGCCCCGGGCACGAACGTCCACGCCGCGACCTCGACGACGCGCACCCCTTCGAACGGTCCGGTCACTGGCTGCTCCTCATCGATCGTTGTCCTCATCTGGGCCGGCCGCACCGTTCAGTGCACGGCCTGCAGTGCCGCACGCATGCGGGCGAAGTGCTTCGGGTGCCAGATGTCCTGGTCCTCACCCCAGCCGATCCGGCCGTCGAACTCCCACCGCATCAGCGCGGTACTGCCCCCGCCGTGCTCGCAGATGTGGCTGACGGTGAACCCCTCGGCGTCCATGCGGCGCCCGGTCACATCGGTCAACCGCACCTGCATGTGCGCGCTCCAACCGGTCAGCGGGTGGCGGTAGTTCTTCATCCGGCTGGTGGTCTTGTCCAGCAGTTCGAAGTGTCCGTCGCGCAGCAGCCAGCCGTGGTTGAGCGGTGACCAGCCCGCCGCGTCCCCGTCGGCGACCCGGGCGAACGCCAGGAATCCGGCGTCGGCACCGGCGTGGCCGAAGATGTACTGGATGCGGCCGCGTCCGCGCTCGCGTTCGATCTCGCGCCAGCGGGGTCCGCCGGGATGGCGCACCCGGTCGGTGTCGCCGGCGCCGGAGGGTGTGGCGCCGGCCGGGCGCGGGGCGCCGCGCGGTGCCCAGGACCGGTCCCGGATCGAATAACAGTCGATCGGGAGGCGCTCCCCGGCCAGCACCAGCTCGCCGGTGACGTGCCCGAGCTGGTCGAGGTGCGCATGCTCCATGAACGGTGGTTCACCGGGGGTGTAGCGGCGTGGATCGTGTACCCCGTCGAAGTGCAGGCGGATTTCGAAATCTGCTGCCGGATCGCTGAATTCGATCTGGTACTCGCGCAGTGGCCGGAGCATCCGGACACTGAACCCCCCTGCGGGGATGGCGATGTCACGCAGATCCGGGGCCGGATTGTCCAGCGGCACATCGGTGACCATCCGGAAGTAGCGCAGATCCTGCGGGGTGGCGCCGCTGGGATCCCAGACGTACACCCGCCAGGTGACGGTGCCGCGGGTGGTGTGGAAGGTGGCGTGCAACCACCCGCCGATCCTGCGCTCCGGGATGTTGAACGACCACCAGGTGGTCTCGGCCCAATACGGGTCGTCGTCCGGAGCTGGATGGAACTGGTCGTCGGCCGGCAGGAAGGGGGTGTCGGCGGTGACCACCGTGCCCGGTGCGGCTGCGCGAACCATGGCAGCCACCCTACCGTAAAGGATACTTATTTAGTTGATACTTCGTGAGGTTGAACTGTGCCGCTGTTCCGGCGGGAAGCCGAACGGCGATTCCTGGGCGAGGCCGGCCGGCAGGCGTCCGTCCCGGTCGAAGATCTGACCCGAGTAGACGCACTGGGCAAGAGTGGGACGCCGTCGGCAGCAAGAAGGGAACAGCATGCGTACCAACGGATTATGGGCTCTGGTGACCGGTGCGTCCTCCGGGCTGGGGCGGGCGCCGGCCACCCGACTGGTCGAGGAGGGCGCCGCGGTGGTGCTGGTGGATCTGCCCAGCTCCGAGGGCGAGAAAGTGGCCGCCGAACTCGGTGAAGGGGCGAGCTTCGCACCGGCCGACGTCACCGACACCGAGGCCGCCCTGGACGCCATGCTGGCCCGGTTACGCGACGACATCCGACTGGACGGGGCGCTGCGGATGGCGTCCCGCTAGACCTGGCGACCGGATCCGGCCCAATAGGAATCGCGGATCTGCCGTTTGATCAGCTTGCCGGTCTCGGTGCGGGGCAGTGCGGTGTCGAAGTCGACGCTGCGCGGGCACTTGAACCCGGACAGCCGGGCCCGGCAGAACGCGATGATGTCCTCGGCGAGCGCCTCGGAGGGTTCGACACCGTCGACCGGTTCGACCACGGCCTTGACCTGCTCACCCCACTCCGGGTCGGGGATGCCGATCACCGCGACGTCACCGATCGCCGGATGGCCGGCCAGCACCCCCTCCACCTCGGCGGGGTAGATGTTGACCCCGCCGCTGATGATCATGTCCTTGGCGCGGTCGCAGATGAACAGGTAGCCGTCCTCGTCGAGATAGCCGACATCGCCGATGGTGAAGGCCGATCCGCGGTGCACCGATGCGGTGAGTTCGGCATCGTTGCGATACTCGAAGCTCTGGCCGTCGGTGCGGTCGATGTAGACGTCGCCGATGGCGTTGGGCGGCAACGGCCGGCCCTCGTCGTCGAGGATGAGCACCCGCACCCCGCGCACGGGGCGCCCGACGGTGCCCGGCTTCTCCAGCCAGCGATGGGGTTTGGCGATCGTGGCCGCGCCCTCGGTACCGCCGTAGGTCTCCCAGATCACCGGGCCCCACCAGGCCATCATGTCCCTTTTGATCTCCGGCGGGCAGGGTGCCGCGGAGTGCACGATGCTGCGCAGGCTGGACGCGTCGTAACGGTCGCGGACCTGCCGGGGGAGTTTGAGCATCCGGACGAACTGGGTGGGCACCATGTACGCGGTGGTCACCGCGTACCGCTCGATGGCGGCCAGGGTCCGCTCGGCGTCGAATCTGCCCAGGATGGCCAGCGCCTGACCGACGTTCAGCGCACCCAGATAGAAGCTCTGGCAGCCCGCGTGATGCATGCCGGTGGACACCAGGTGCACACCGTGCAGCGGCTGGAAGTCGAATGCGCGCCCGAAGATCGCCATCGCGTGGGCGGCCTCGGAGGGGTCGCGCCCGTCCAGCGCGCGGACGATGCCCTTGGGCTTGCCGGTGGTCCCCGACGAGTACCGGATGGAGTCGCCCTGCCGGCGGTCGGCGGGCGGGGTGTCGGGGTGCCCGGCCAAAAAGTCGGCCTCGGTGACGAACCCGCCCGGCGCGCTGCGACCACCGCCGAGGACGATCCGCAGCCCGGCCCCGGCGGTGCCGGCGGTCGCGAAACTGTCCAGGTGGTCGACATGGGTGACCAGGGCCGTGGCCCCCGAATGGTCCAGGATCGAGGCGAACTCGTCGCCGGCCAGCGCGGTGTTGAGGGTCAGGTAGCGCAACCCGATCTCGGTGGTCGCGAGCTGCCAGATCACCGCATCGACGTCATTGGGCAGCGCGTAGGCCACCACATCCCCGTCGCTCAGGCCCTGCGCGCGCAGCGCATTGGCCACCCGGTGCGCCGCGGCGGCCAGCTCGCCGAAGGTCAGGGTGCGGCCGCTGGGGGATGCGACGACGGCCGGCGCGGCCGGGTGATCCTCGGCGATCCACCACACGCCGAGGCGCTGATCCCACGGATGCTGCATCAAACCTCCCGCTGTCCAATTAGATAGAACAGTATCCTCAATCGAGGTTTCGGGGAAGGGTGATCGCCCGATCGGCCGGGTTGGTGTCAGATGGTTTCGGGTGCGGTCTCGGTCATGTGGGCGCGCATGCGCATGACCGCCAGTTCGGAGTCGCCTGCCAGCAGCGCGTCGGCGATGCCGCGGTGTGCCGGTCCCACCACCGCGGGCAGGGATTCGGACATGGCGCTCAGCCGCGGATCCCCGCCGGCGACCTGTTCGAAGAACTGCCAGCCCAGCCGCATGGTGACCCGATGCAGCAGTTCGATCGCGCTGTTGCCGGTGAGCGCGCCGAGCATGGAGTGAAAGTCCTCATCGCTGCCGAACGCCTGGGCCACACCATGTTCGGCCTCGGCGCGCAGGGCCGCCTCGATCTGCTCGGCGTACCCGGCGGGGTCGGCCGCGGTGCGGATCCGGTCGGCCGCCCGGGCCACCACGGCCAGCTCGAGGCCGGTGCGCAGTTCCAGGATGTGGCGCAGCGAGACCCCGCGGCGGCGCAGATAGATCGCGATGATGTCGGTCAGCGCGGCCATGTCGGGCTCGGCGACGAACAGCCCGCCGCCCGGGCCACGCCGGGTCACCGCGATCTGGTGGTACTCCAGGATCCGGATCGCCTCGCGCACCACGGCCCGGCTCGCCTGGTGCTGTTCCATCAGGCTGGCCTCGGAGCCGACGAACGTGCCCGGGGTGGCCCCGGAATGCGCGATCCAGGTGAAGATCTCGCGGGCCAGCGCCTCGCCTCGCTTGTCGCCGATCGCCCCGGTCAACGCGACGGTCGGGTCCAGGCGCTGCACCGTGCCGGGCTGATTCCGGATGTACTCGGCCTCGGCGCTCAGGTGCCGCTTCATCCGCTCGCGGGCCAGGCCCGCATCGTTGGTCAGGATGGCCCGCGCGATCGCGTCGTGGGCATGGCGCACATCATCGGCCAGACCGTCGGGGCGGGTGACGTGCTCGTCGAAGTACAGGTTGCTGACCCGGCTGAACGTCTCGACGAACAGCTCCAGCAGCGGGTTGGCCGTCAGCTCGGCGAGTTGGCGGTGCAGCAGCCGGGCGTTGGTGGCGGTGCCGGCCGCCTCGCGTTCCAGGGTGTCGCGCACCGCGGCGATGTCGGCCTCCCCGGCCCGCCGGGACGCGATCTCGGCGACCAGTTCCTCCAACAGGATTCGGGAATCGAAGATCTCGTCGAGGGTGGCACCCACCCGCAGCAGATAGATCACCGCGGGCCCGATCACGGCGTCGATGTCGGGTTCGCTGATCACCAGACCACCGCCGGTACCGCGCCGCATCCGCGCCACATGCTGGTGCTCGACCAGCCTGATCGCCTCGCGCAGCACGGCGCGGCTGACCCCGTAGCGTTCCAGCAGTTCGGTCTCCGAACCGAGCACCTGCCCGACGGGCCAGCCGAGCTCGATGACGTCGGCGACGATCTGCTCGGCGGCCCGGCCGGCCAGCTTGGCCCGGCGCGAATCGACCCGGGGCGCGATCAGTTCGGGGCTCACGGCATCACCGGTAGACCGGCGCTCCGTTGCGGCGGGGCGTGGCCCGGCGCTCGTCCAGTGGCGGGTTGCCGATATGGGTATAGGCCATCCCGTTCTGCAGCGCGGTCGACCTCGTCATGTCCAAAGACTCCCATATCGCCCGGACGCTGCCTTGAATGGCCGTCGGACTGCGTGTGGCGATGGACGCCGCGATGGCCTGCGCGCGGTCCCACAGGGCGTCGCGGGCGACCACCTCGGACACCAGGCCGATGCGCAGCGCGGTCGCCGCCGAGATGCGCTCCTCGGTGCCCATCAGGGCCCAGCGCAGCACCTCGCCGAGTGGAACGCCGCGGTGCAGCATCCCGATCGGTTCCAGCGCCGAGACGATGGAGGCGTTGGCGTGCGGGTCGAAGAACGAGGCCTCCTCCGAGCAGATGATGATGTCGGATTCGTTGAGCAGGTACTGGGCGCCGCCGGCGGCGAATCCGTGGACCGCGGTGACGACCGGCTTCCAGCACCGGTGATGCAGCTTCGGCGAGATGACCGTGCCCGGGTCGAAGGTGTTCCAGATGTTGGTCCGGAAGAACCAGCTGCCATCACCTTTGACGTCCACGCCGGTGCAGAAGGCCTTGTCCCCGGCGGCCCGCAGCACCACCGCATGGATGTTGTCGGTGTCGCGCACCGTCTGCCACGCCCAGGCCAGTTCGCGGGCCATCTGCCCTGATATCGCATTCATGGCGTCCGGCCGATTCAGGGTGATCGTCGCGACATGGTCGTCACCGACGGCGAACTCGATGTGCTCCAAGGTGACCGGATCGATTCCCTCGGTGTGCAGATCATCATGGGGGGTAGCGGAAATCATGGAAATCAGTGTACTAATGAAGCCGGGTCGACGATGTGTATCGGAGAAGTTGGCCGGGCGGGTCCGGCGGGCCGGGGTTTGTGCCCGGGCCAGTGAGCGGGGCACCGATGGGAGAGATCATGTCCAAGGCGATCGGCACTTTGGAGCGCACGGCACTGGGTAGCCGGCAGATGCTCGACCACCCGTTCGAGCGGTTCGCATACCTGCGTGCACAGGCGCCGCTGTCCTGGGCCACCGCCCCGCAGTTGCTGCCCGGTAAGGGTGGCTTCCTGCTCACCCGCTTCGACGATGTGATGGCCATGCACAGCGACGACCGATTCTCCACCGACGTCATGAAGTACACCTCGATCGGTCGGTATTCCTGGGCGCTGCCGGCCACCGGCCGGATGCTGATGCAGACCATGGTGTTCAAGGACGATCCCGACCACAAGCGGTTGCGCACCCTGGTGCACAAGGCATTCACGCCGAAGCTGGTGGCCACCATGGAATCCGACATCGTCAAGATCGCCGAACAACTCGCCGACGAGGTGCAGGCCAAGCGCGATGTGGATCTGGCCCACGAGTATGCGGTCCGGTTGCCGCTGGCCGTGATCGCCACCATGCTCGGGGTGGCCGACAAGGACCGCGACGAGTTCCACCGCCTGGTGGAGGCCCTCGGGGCCGGCGGCGGCAAGGCGCGGTCCCTGATCAACGCGCACCGGCTCGCCAAACTCTTCGAGCGACTGATCCAGGAGCGCCGCGTCGATCCCGACGACGGGCTGATCTCGCAACTGGTGGCCGCCAACGAGGACGGGGACCGGCTCAGCCACACCGAGACCGTCGCCATGGTCTTCCTGCTGTTGCTGGCCGGCCACGACACCACGGCCAGCCTGATCGGCAGCAGCGTGCTGGCCCTGATCCAGCATCCCGAACAGCTCGAACTGCTGCGTGAGCAACCGGAACTGCTGGGTGGCACCGGGATAGAAGAGCTGCTGCGGTTCACCTCGCCGGTCGCCTCCGGGGCGGCGCGGCTGGCCACCGAGGACGTCGAACTGCACGGGGTCACCGTGCCGCGCGGGGCCCACATCCTCGGCATGATCGCCGCGGCCAACCGGGACGACACCGTCTTCGACGAACCCGAGTCATTGGACCTGACACGTAAGCCCAACCGGCACTTGGCATTCAACTTCGGTATGCATTACTGCCTGGGTCACCAACTGGCCCGGCTGGAAGGCCGGATCGCGTTGAGCACCCTACTGGCACGGTTCGGCAACTGGGAGCTGGCGGTGCCGCCGGAGCGGCTGCACTACAAACCCACAGTCTCGCTTCGCGGGCTGACGAAACTACCGACCCGGATGTACTGACAGAGGGGAACTCCAGCGATGACCCAGACCGAACAGGTCCGCGATTTCGACCACGCGATCAAGGACGACGACATCGAGCGGGCCAAACTGCTGCTCGGCATCGATGCCCCCGCCAGCATCGACGAGCACCACCGTGAACTGAGCGTCGACGCGATCCGCCAGTTCGCCATCGGCTACGGCGACGACAACCCGCTCTACGTCGACCCCGACTACGGGGTGAGCACGCGCTGGGGCGGACCCATCGCGCCCCCGATGATCCATTCCTCGCTGTCCCGAAAGATGTTGGGCGATCCGATTCCCGAGGATATCCGCAAGGCGACCAAGGGACTGTTCTCCGGTGTGCACATCTTCGTCTCCGGTCAGGACACCGAATGGTTCCAGCCGGTACGGCCGGGGGATCAGCTGTTCGGGTTCGGCGGCCTGGAATCGATCGAGGAGAAGACCAGCGAGTTCGCCGGCCGCTCGGTCATCCGGGTGCGCCGGGTCGTCCGGATCAACCAGCGCGCGGAGGTCGTCGCCATCGAGCGCACGATCCTGATCGCCACCGAACGAAAGCAGTCCCGCGAGCGCGGCAAGAACATGACCATCGAACCGGCCAGCTACACCGACGAGCAGATCGCCGAGATCGACGCGATCTACGCGGCCGAGGGGCCGCGCGGCGCCGAACCGCGCTACTACGAGGACGTCCAGGTCGGCGATGTGCTGCCGAAGATGGTCAAGGGCCCGCTGACGCTCACCGACATGATCTGCTTCCACGCCGGCGGTTACGGTTTCGGGCCGTACGGCACCAGCGCCTCCCGGGTCGGGTACAAGAACCGGCAGCGCGCCGGGAAGTTCTACATCAAGAACGCGGCCGGGATCCCCGACGTCGCGCAGCGGCTGCACTGGGAGAACGAGTGGTCCCAGTCGATCGGAAACCCGATGGCCTACGACTACGGCATCATGCGGGAATGCTGGCTGACCCATTACGTCACCGACTGGATCGGTGACGACGGCTGGCTGCTGCGCCAGCACGACGAGATGCGCAAGTTCAACTTCATCGGTGACACCCAGTTCATCACCGGCGAAGTGGTCGGCAAGAAGATCGAGAACGGCAACGCCACTGTGGATCTCGCGTTCCGGGCGACCAACCAGCGCGGTGAGGTCACCGCGCCGGCCACCGCCACGGTCGCGCTGCCCAGCCGCGAACTCGGCCCCGTCGTGCTGCCCGAACCCGATCCGGAACTACGGCGCAAGGCGTCGGCGTTCATGGCGCGCCACAACGAACTCGCCGGGACACCGCCCCGGTGAGCGGGGCCGGCGTGCAGACCGGCACCGACACCGTGCTGGCCGAGGTCGTCGACGGGGTCGGTGTCATCACCCTCAACCGGCCCGACCGGCGCAATGCGCTGCACGCCGAGATGTACGAGGCGGTGCCGCGACTGCTCGAGCGGTTCGCCGCCGACGACGGCATCGGAGCCGTGCTGCTCACCGGGTCCGGCAACGCGTTCTGCGCGGGTGGGGACGTCCGCGACGGCGACTCGGCCAGGAACGTCGCCACCGGCGACCGGGAAGCCCGGATTCTCTCCCGCAGTGCGATTCTGGCCGACAACGCCCGGATGGTGACGCTGCTGCACGAGATGCCGAAGATCACCATCGCCGCGCTGCCCGGCGCGGCGGTCGGCGCCGGGATGAGCATCGCGCTGGGCGCCGATCTGCGGATCGCGGCCCGGTCGGCGCGGCTGATCCCGGGCTGGTCGAAGCTGGCCTTCTCCGGTGACTTCGGCGGGGCGTGGCTGCTGACTCATCTGGTCGGGCCGGCCAAGGCGCTGGAACTGTTGATCACCGACGAGCCGATCGACGCCGGGACCGGCGAGCGGCTGGGGTTGTTCAACCGGGTCGTCGAGGACGACGACCTGCCCGCCGCGGCGCTGCGCTGGGCGGCGCAGATCGCCGCCGGGCCCACCTACGCGTTCGCCGGCACCAAGGCCAACGTGCGCGACGCCGGGCGGCTGCCGCTGGCCGAGGCGATCCGGGCCGAAAGCGAGCGGATGGTGCGCAGCGGCGCGACCGCCGAGCACCGCGACGCAGTCAAGGCCTGGCTGGCCCAGGCCGCTCAGAAGGCGAAGGTGCGGTCATGACCGGCGAGCGTACCCAGATCCCGGCCGACCTACAGGCCTGGATCGCCGAGGTGACCGGCGCGGGACAGATTGCGCTGGAACAGGTTTCCGGTGGCGCGAGCCGGCAGGCCTGGTTCGTCGACCTCGACGCCGGCACGGACGGCGCACAGCAGCTGTTCCTGCGCTACGACCCGCGCGAACCCCGGCCCGGCAGTGCCTTCCACTCGCTGCAGGTGGAGGCTGCGATCATCGCCGAGTTGCACCGGCACGGCGTGCAGGTGCCCCGGGTGATCGCCGCGCACCCGTCCGCGCAGGCGGTGCTGATGGACCGGGTGGCGGGGGAGACCTGGTTCCGGCTGATCAAGGATCCCGACGAACAGGTGCGCACCGCACAGGATTTCATCGCCAAGCTGGCCGCCATGCACCGCATCGACGCGCGCGAACTGCGGATCGCCGGCCTCGGCCCGGCCGGCCCGGTCGCCGATCATGTCCGCGCCGAGATCGCCGAGATGCGCTCCCGGGTGGACCGGTACGGCAGACCGGCGCCGCTGCTGGGCTTTTGCATCGACTGGCTGGACCGCAACGTGCCCGACTACGACGGGCCGACGGTGCTGGTGCAGGGTGATACCGGGCCCGGCAACTTCATGTACGCCGACGGGGTCGTCACCGCGATCGTGGACTGGGAGCTGGCGCACTTCGGTGACCCGATGGACGACATCGCCTGGCTGTCCCTGCGCACCGTGCAGGACACCTTCACCGATTTCCCGGCCCGGCTCGCCGAGTACGAAGCGCTGTCCGGGCACCGCATCGACGAGACCCGGGTCTGGTACTACCGGCTGTTCGCCGAGACCCGGTTGGCCTCCATGAACCCGGGCAGCGTGGACACCCGGGCCTCGGCCCCGGCCGGCTCGCCGGATGCGGGCAACGGCCTGATCTACGGCATGCTGCACCGACGGCTGCTCATCGAGGCGCTGGCCCACGCCGTCGGGATCCCCGAGGTGGCGGTGGATCTGCCCGGCGAGGACCGGGTTTCGGAGAACGCGCCGGTGTACGAGGCGGCCGCCGCGGCGCTGTCCGGTGCCGTCGAGCGCTCCACCGACGCGCTGGCGACCCGGTACGTCAAGGGTGCCGCCCGGCTGGTCAAGTACCTCGCCGAGGTCGACCGGATCGGCGGACTCGTCGAGGCCGCCGAGATCGCCGAGATCGCCGCACTGCTCGGCCGGACACCGTCCTCGGTATCCGTGGGCCGCGCGGGCCTGGCCGCGGCGGCCGGGCGCGGCGAGATCGGCGAACGCGAGTACGTCGCCCAACTGTGGCGCGGCATCAAACGTGACGACCATCTGACCCGCACGGCCTCCGGCGCGCTGAGCCGCAGGACGTGGCCACCCCTGACCCATTCCGTGGAACCCCACTTGCACAAGGAGACCGAGACCGTTGGGCATCGCAATCACTGAAGACCATCGTGAACTGGCCGGGGTTGCCCGCGCCTTTCTGCAGGCCCGTGGCGCACGGGCGGCCGCACGATCGCTGCTCGACGCCGACGATGAAGCGCGGCCGGCGTTCTGGGCCGAGCTGACCGGTCTGGGTTGGCTCGGTCTGCACGTCGCCGAGGAGTACGGCGGAGCCGGGTTCGGGCTACCGGAACTGGTGGTGGTGGTGGAGGAGTTCGGCCGCGCCGTCGCCCCCGGACCGTTCGTGCCCACCGTGACCGCTTCGGCGATCATCTCGGCCGCGGGCAGCGACGAACAGCGGGGACGCCGGTTGCCCGGGCTGGTCGACGGCAGCAGCACCGCCGCGGTCGGTATCGACACCGCGATCACCGCCGACGGGAATCGCTTCTCGGGCGAGGCTCCGGTGGTGCTGGGCGCCGCGCTGGCCGACCTGCTGGTGCTGACCGTGGGGGAGGACGTGGTGATCGTCGACCGCGCCGCCGCCGGTGTCACCGTGGAGGTGCCGGGCAACCTCGATCCCACCCGCCGGTCGGGGCGGGTCACGCTGACCGATGTGGAGCTGTCCGCCGCGGACATCCTGCCCGGTCGGGCGGCCATCGCGGTGGCCTTGGCCCAGACCATCGTCGCCGCCGAAGCCGTTGGCGGAGCGCAGGATTGCGTGGAGGCAGCGGTCGACTACGCGAAGGTGCGTGAGCAGTTCGGCCGCGCCATCGGCACCTTCCAGGCGATCAAACACCATCTGGCCAACATGCTGGTGGCCGCCGAATCCGCGACCGCGACGGTGTGGGACGCCGCCCGCGCCGCCGAGTCGGCCACCGAGGACGAGTTCGCGTTGATGGCCGCCTGCGCGGCGACCCTGACCTTCCCGGCCTATGTGCACAACGCCGAACTCAACATCCAGGTGCACGGCGGCATCGGGTTCACCTGGGAGCACGACGCGCATCTGCATCTGCGCCGCGCGCTGACGGTGCGCGGGCTGTTCGGTGGCCGCGAGGGGCCGACGTCGGTCTACGAGCTGACCGCCAAGGGGGTGGTCCGGGAGAACTCCATCGACCTGCCCCCGGAGGCCGAACAACTCCGCGCCGAGATCAGCCGGGAGTTCGCCACCTGGCCGGATCTCGACGAGAAGGCCCTGCGGGAGCGGATGATCGAGACCGGCTATCTGATGCCGCACTGGCCCAGGCCGTGGGGCCGGGCGGCCGACGCGGTCGAGCAGCTCGTCATCGAGCAGGAGATGGCGGCGGCGGGGATCAGGCGGCCCGACTTCGGCATCACCGGGTGGGTGGTGCTGACACTGATCCAGCACGGCACCCCCGAGCAGATCGAGCGGTTGGTCGCCAAGGCGCTGCGCGGTGACCAGGTGTGGTGCCAGCTGTTCTCCGAACCCGGCGCCGGATCCGATGCCGCCGCGGTCGGTACCAAGGCGGTGCGCACCGACGGCGGCTGGATCATCAACGGGCAGAAGGTCTGGACCAGTGGTGCGCAGTACTGCCAGCTCGGTCTGGCGACCGTGCGCACCGACCCGGAGGCGTCCAAGCACGCCGGCATCACCACGGTCATCATCGACATGACGGCGCCGGGCGTCGAGGTGCGGCCGCTGCGGCAGATCACCGGGCAGTCGGAGTTCAACGAGGTGTTCTTCACCGATGTGTTCGTGCCCGACCAGGATGTCGTCGGCGCACCGAACAACGGCTGGACGGTCGCGCGGGCCACGCTGGGCAACGAACGGGTGAGCATCGGCGGTGGCGGGGTGGCGGCGAGCCGCAACGCGGCGGGGGCGATAGTGGATGTGACGCAACGGTTCGCCGATCGCGTCGCCGGCGCGCCCGAGCGCGCCGGACGGTTCCTCGCCGACGAGCATGCGCTGCGGCTGCTGAACCTGCGCCGGGTGGCGCGCAGCGTGGCCGGGGCGGAACCGGGTCCCGAGGGCAACGTGACCAAACTGCTGATCGCCGAACATGTGGTGGACCGGGCCGGTCTGACCGCGGAGTTGTTCGGCGCCGATGTCGCGCTGCTGGCGGCGCCGGCCAAGGGAGCCGGGCTGATGGTGCTCGGATCCCGGGGGATGACCATCGCGGGCGGCACCTCGGAGGTGACCCGCAATCAGATCGCCGAGCGCATCCTGGGCCTGCCCCGCGATCCGCTGATCAAGTGAGCGCGGCCGGAGCGAACACCGGGACGTACACCGTCCCGGTGTTGTGCTCGTGCTGTTCGAACCGCACCGTCAGCGGCATGCCGGTGACCAGATCCTCGGGATCGCAGTCGACGATGTTGGTGACCATGCGCAGCTCGGGCTGTTCGGCCAGCTCCACCAACGCGATGATGAAAGGCGTTGGGACACTGGGATGGAACTGCTGATGAGCGACGGTGTAGGTGAACAACGTCGCCGCACCGGACACCGCGGCGTAATCGCACCCGGCGCCGCAGTCGGGGCAGCCGGCGCGCGGCGGGAGGACGAATCGCCCGCACGATGGGCAGTACTGCACGCGCAGCACACCGTCGGCACCGGAGGTCCAGAACGGGCGGGTGCTGTCGTCGAGTGCGGGCAGGACCCGCGGCGCGTTCGCCGAAACCGGTGATGGTGTCACTCGCAGAACAGTACACTGATTAAGCTTATTCACGTGAGGAAGGGCGAATGGTCCCAGCCAGCACTGCCGCCCCGGTGATCTCGGGCACCGGCATCTCCCAGATCGGGCGTCGCACCGGTATCCCGGCCTCCGATCTCACCGCACAGGCCGCCACCGCGGCCATCGCCGACGCCGGACTCACCGCGGCCGACATCGACGGTGTCATCACCCTCGGTGACACCCCGGCCGAGGAGGCGGCCGCCCGGCTCGGCATTCCCGGGGCCGGCGACTTCGGGCCGGCGATGGGGTCCGCCGGGCTGCTCACCCCGCTGGTGCAGGCTCGCGACGCGGTGGCCGAGGGTCGGGCCCGTCACGTGCTGGTCTACCGCACCGTGCAGATGATGGGCGGCACCGCCGACGCCGGCCCCAGGAAGGCCCGGCCCGCCGAGCGCACCGCGATGGACCGTGAGTTCGAATACCTTGTTGCCGCGCATGCCTACTCGGCCGCGAACTGGCTGGCCATGCACTGCCGCCGGCACATGGATCTGTACGGCACCACCCGTGAACAACTGGGCTGGATCGCCATCAATGCCCGCCGCAACGCGGCCCGCAATCCGCTGGCCGTCTACCGCGACCCGATCACCATGGCCGACTACCTGGACGCCCGGCAGATCTCGTCGCCGTTCGGGCTGCTGGACTGCGATGTGCCGGTGGACGGTTCGATCGCCTTCGTGGTGTCCACCGCGGCGCACCGCGCCGACAGCCCGCACGGCGCGGTGACCATCGAGGCCACCGGCGGGGCGTCCGGCCGCGGCGGCTGGTTCGGCCGGTCGGACTACCCGAAGATGGCGGCCACCGACGCCGCCGCGGACCTGTGGTCCAAGACCGCCCTGAAACCCGCCGACGTCGACATCGCGGAACTGTACGACGGATTCAGCTTCCTCGCCCTGGCCTGGCTGGAGGCGCTCGGGTTCTGCGCGGACGGGGAAGGCGGCGCCTTCGTCGACGGCGGCACCCGCATCGCCCCGGCCGGACAGCTGCCGCTGAACACCTACGGCGGTCAACTCTCGGCCGGCCGGATGCACGGCTACTGGGTGCTGCACGAGGCCTGTCAGCAGCTGCGTGGCCTCGCCGGACCCACCGCGATCCCCGCGCGCCCCGAGGTGGCCGTGGTGTCCGCCGGTGGCGGCCCGATCGCCGGATGTGTGCTGCTGACATGCTGACCCAGACCGTCACCACCATCCCGGACGCCATCGTCGAGGGCGCGCGGCAGTACCCGGACAAACTGGTCAAGGTGCACAGCGCGATTCGCCCGGACACCACGACCCGCGCCGATCTCTACGCCGAGAGCCGGCGGCTGGCCGCCGGATTGATCGGACTCGGGGTGCGCCCCGGCGACGTGGTGGCGCTGCAACTGCCGAACTGGCGGGAATGCCTGGCCGCGCACGCGGGCATCTGGCTCGCCGGGGCGGTGGTGCTGCCGATCGTGCCCAGCTACGGGCCGGCCGAGGTCGCCTTCATCGCCCGCCAATCCGGTGCGCGGGCACTGATCCTGGCCCGCGAGATCCGCAACCGGGACGCCGCGGGCACACTGAGGGCGGTGGCCGAGCTGCCCGGCCTGGAGCACCGCATCCTGGTGGGCGACCCGCTGCCGGGAACCACGCCCTACACCGACCTGGCCGCCACCCCCGCCGGCGACGTCGCGCCGGCGGCGACGGACACGGGCCGGCGCGCGCTGCTGGTGTACACCTCGGGCACCACCGCCGAACCCAAGGGCGTGCAGCACAGCCACGCCGGCATGCTCGGCGAGATCCGCGCCATGGACGAGATGCGGGGCAGCAGCGGCGATATGACCACCCTGTCGGTGTTCCCGTCCGGCCACATCGCCGGCACCCTGGGCATCCTGCGGGTGTTCTGCGGCGGCAGCGCCACCATCGCGATGGACGCCTGGGATCCGGTGGCCGCGGCCCGGCTCATCGACGAGTACTCGGTCACCGCTTCCGGGGGCGCCCCGATCCACCTGAGCGGCATCCTCGACGTGGCCGAACGCGAGGGCCTGGATCTGTCCAGCATGACCGAGTACGTCACCGGCGCGGCGGGCGTGGCCGGCAGCCTGATCCGACGCGCCGACGGATTCGGGGTGGGGGCGTTCCGCTGCTACGGCTCCTCCGAACACCCCACCATCAGCTCCGGCCTGCCGACCGATCCACTGGACAAGCGCGCCGACACCGACGGCCGGATCTGCCCGGGCACCGAGGTCCGGATCGTCGACGAGGACGGTCTTGACGTCGAAACCGGTTGCCCGGGCGAGATATTCACCCGCGGGCCGGAACTGTTCCGCGGCTATACCGACGCCGGGCACACCCGAGCCGGCATGGTCGACGGTTGGTTCCGCACCGGGGACATCGGCCGGCTCGACGCGCAGGGCTATCTGACCATCACCGATCGCAAGAAGGACATCATCGTGCGCGGCGGGGAGAACATCTCCTCCAAAGAGGTCGAGGACGTCCTGAGCAGCCACCCGGCCGTCGCCGAGGCCGCCGCGATCGGCGCACCCGATGAACGCTACGGCGAACGGGTGTGCGTGTTCGTCGTGGTCAACCCGGGCAGCCAGTTCGGGATCAGCGACGCGGCAGCGCATTTCGCGGCATGCGGACTGGCCCGACAGAAGACCCCGGAACACATCGTGGTGGTCGACGAACTACCCCGCACCGCCAGCGGCAAGGTGCAGAAGCACCTGCTGCGGGCACAGCTGAAAGCAACCCCGATCCCCAACTGAAAGGCGTAGAACATGGGCAGAGTTGAGAACAAGGTCGTCCTGGTCACCGGCGGCGCCCGCGGGCAGGGCCGCCGGCACGCCGTCCGGCTGGCCGAAGAGGGTGCCGATGTCATCCTGTTCGACATCTGCGCCGACATTGAGCACAACGACTATTCGCTGGCCACCAGCCTCGACCTGGAGGAGGCCTGCCGGGAGGTCGAGAAGTCCGGTCACCGGGTGGTATCGGCCGCGGTGGACGTCCGGGACCGGGCCGCGCTGGAAACCGCACTCGCGGCCGCCGTCGCCGAACTGGGCCGCCTCGACGTGGTGGTCGCCAACGCCGGCATCTGTCCGCTCGGCGGCAACCAGCCGATCGGCGCCTTCGCCAACGCCTTCGACGTCGACTTCGTCGGCGTGGTCAACACCGTGCACACCGCGCTGCAGTACCTGTCGGCCGGCGCCTCGATCATCACGGTGGGATCCGTGGCCGGTCTGCTGGCCGAGAAGGCCGGGCCCGGAGCCAGTATGGGCCCCACCGGCGCCGGCGGCGCCGGGTACAACCTGGCCAAGCAGTTCATCGACAAGTACACCCTGTCGCTGGCCGGACAGCTTGCGCCGCTGTCGATTCGGGCGAACGTGGTGCATCCCACCAACGTCAACACCCCGATGCTGCACAACGAGGCCATGTACAAGATGTTCCGGCCCGATCTGGAGCACCCGGGGCTCGACGACGCGCTGCTGACCTTCCCGATGATGCAGGGCATGCCGATCCCGTTCGTGGAACCCGAGGACATCTCGCACGCGGTCACCTACCTGGCCTCCGACGAGTCCCGCTACGTCACCGGCGTGCAACTCAAGGTCGATGCCGGCGCGAGCCTGAAGTTTTGAGCCGCCCGTGAAGTGGGGAATGCCCTGGCCGGGAGCCGAACTCGCGCAGCGCTGCGAGCAGGCCGGCGCGCAGGCGTTCTGCGCCGGTGAGTTCGCCGACGCCAGTGCCTATGTCACGGCGACCGAGATGGCGCAGGGCACCGAGCGGGCCGTCACCGGGCCCGGCATCGCCTACGCCTTCGCCCGGTCCCCCTTCATCCACGCGGCCGCGGTGCGGCACCTGAACAAGATCGCCCCGGGGCGGATCTTCCTCGGGCTGGGGGCCGGTACCGGTCGGATGAACCGGGACTGGTTCGGGGTGGACTCCTCGCACCCGGCCCCGCGGATGGCCGAACTGGTCGGCTGCATCCGGGCCTTCCTGCAGGCCGAGAACGATCAGAAGATCACCTTCGCCGGGGACTACTACTCGATCGACACGCACATCCGGGCGCCCGTGATGGGTCCGATCGAGGTGCCGATCCTGTTGGGCGCATTCAACGTCCACATGTTGCGCACCGCCGGACGGGTGGCCGACGGGGTGCTCGGGCACGGCCTGTTCACCGACCGGTGGTGGTCCGAGGTGGTCGATCCGCAGTTGCGGGCCGGCGCCGATCGGGCCGGCCGCGACGCCGGCGGATTGCTCAGGTGGGGGTGGGTGATCACCGCGATCGACGACGAAGACCCGGCGCGCGCCGTCGAGGATGCCCGCCGGCAGATCGCGTTCTACCTGACCGTGAAGACCTACGACTCCCTGGTGGCCCTGCACGGATGGCAGGACGAGGTCGCCGCCATCCGAGCCGAATTCGCCGGGGGAGACCCACGCAAGATCGGCAGCCACGTCACCGAGGACATGTTGTGGTCGATGGCCGTCTGCGGTGACACCGCCCAGGCCACCGAGATGCTGGCCGGTCGCAAGAACCTGCCCGATCTCGGATTCCTCGCCCCGCCCGGGTTTCTGGTGAGCCCGCGGCGCCGCAAGCACTACGGCAACAGCACGGTCGAGAGTTTCCATCAGATTGGAGTGTCACAGTGACCGCAGATCCGACCACCAGGCCGGAATCGGCGAACTTCGACCGGCTCTGGACCGGGGCGAAGGACTCGCCACCGATCATCTGGTTGGCTCGACTGGGCGCGGTGTTCGTCGTCTTCCAGACCTACGTGTACCTGCGCTGGATCTTCTCCGACAGCTTCGCGCCCTCGCCCAACGGGCCCGACGAGATCCCGGGCGCCACGATGGCCTGGATTCGGTTCTGGGAGATCGGCTGCCTCGTGCTCGGGGTGGGACTGTTCTGGTTCATCATCGCCAAGATGCGCCGGGAACGGCAGTTCCCCACGCTCGGGGTGTTCGTCCTGGCCTGGCTGCTGGCGGCCTGGCAGGACGTCGGCGTCAATGCGGTGCGGCCGGTGTTCGGCTACAACGGCGGCTTCGTCAACATGGGCACCTGGGGCGAGTTCATACCCGGCTGGGTGGAGAAGGGCGCGGAGAACCCACAGCCGATCATCTACTTCCTGGCCAGCTACATCGTGCTGACCCCGCTGGCCATCATGGGCATCGACAAGCTCATCGAGACGGTCCGCAAGCGGTTCCCGCGGATCAACCGGGCGGGTGTGATCGTGTTCATGATCGCGCTGTTCACCTTCCTGTGCATCACGCTGGAGCAGTTCTTCCACCGCATCGGCGCCTGGCACTACCTGCGGGTCAACGGGGACTGGTCGATCTTTCCCGGCACCCTGCACCAATTCCCGCTGTATGAGGGCATCTTCTTCGGTGGGGTGGTGACCGTGCTGTCCATCGGCATCTACTGCTTCCGGGACAACGACGGCCTGATGATCACCGACCGGGGCATCGAGCAGTTGCGCCCCACCAAATGGGTGCCGGTGATCCGGATCCTGGCGCTGACGGCCGTGTTCAACCTGATCATGATGGTGTTCATGCTGGCCTTCAATTTCGTCAACATGCACGCCGACGTCCAACCCGCCGAACCGGTGCCCAGCTACGTGCACCACGGCATGTGCGGCATCGATCCGAATCCGCCGTGCCCACCCCTGCCCTGAGAAAAGCTGGTTGGATCACCGCATGAGGATGCTGCGTTCGGTGATCTTGGCGTGCGCGGTGGCCCTCACCGGATGTGGCGGGCCGGCGGCCGGTGGGCAGTCGGCCCCGGTGACGGACCCGACCACGACGCTGACCACCACGCCGCTGATGGTGTCCGCGGTGAACGCCCCGAGGCGGCTGTCCGGTAGCGACGGCAAGGTGCACCTCGATTACGACCTGATATTCCAGAGCGTGTTCGACGCGCCGGTGACGATCACCTCCATCGAGGTACTCGATCCGGACGGGAATGCGCTGCTGGCCCTGCGCGGCGATGGGGTCGCCGAGGCCACGATGCCGGTGTTCCCGGGGCCGAGCACCGCGGTGGTGCCGCCGGGCGGGGCGCTGGGCACGGTACTCGACGTCGTGCTGCCCTCCGAGGAGGTACCGGCTCGACTCGGTCACCGGATCCGGTACACCACCGGGGATTCCCCGGCCCGCTCGGCGATGGGCGGTTCGGAGATCCTGGGGCCGGAACTCGACGTCGACCCCACCGCGCCGGCGGTGATCAAACCACCGGTGCGCGGCGCGGACTGGGTGAACGGCAACGCCTGCTGCGCCCCCGAGGCGCCGCATCGGCACACCCGGTTCGCGGTGGGCGGCACCACCGTGAAGAACGTCGAAGAGTTCGCGGTGGATCTGATGCGGATGCCCGGCGGTCGTGCACTCGACGGTGCGGGCACCCGGGTCGAGGACTTCCGCACCTACGGCGCCGAAGTCCTCGCGGTGGCCGACGGCGAGGTCACCGCCGTCGTCGACGACATGCCCGACCAGCGTCCGGACGGGCCGCGAGTGGGTATCGAGACGCCGGCGGACTACGCCGGAAACCGGGTATCGCTGCAGATTTCGCCGGGGGTATGGGCGATCTACGGACATCTGCAGCCGGGCAGTGTCACCGTCGAACCCGGCGACCAGGTTCGTGCGGGGCAGGTGATCGGCCGACTGGGCAACAGCGGCAACTCTTCTGCGCCGCACCTGCACTTCCAGCTCTCCGACGGTCCGGACATCATGAACTCCAACAGCCTGCCGTTCTCGCTGGACTCCTACCGGCTCGTCGGGTCCATCGATCCCGCGCAGTTGAACGGCGATGTCCCGGTGATCACGATCAGCGGGCCCGGCGGCGAGCAGACGAACAGCTATCCGCTCGCCTACACGGTGTCGGATTTCGGGCAATAGCGGAAGGTTCACTTCCGCTGCGCCGGGCAGCGCGGTCACCGCAGCACCAGGCCGCCGCCGAGCACCGAGATATCGACCTTGGTGTGCACGTCGGGCGGGTCGATGCTGTGCTGGCGCACCGTGATCGGCGCGGTATCGCCACCGATGTCGATGGTGAGCAGCACGTCGTGGCCGAGGAACTCGGTGCCCAGCACGGTCCCGATGCCCGGTTCGGGTCCGCTCGCCGCGTCGGTGCTCTCGGTGGCGACCAGCTGCTCGGGGCGCAGCATCAGCGTGCCGGGTCCGTCCGCGGCGGGGGCGGTCAGCCCGATCCGGCCGAGAGCGGTCTCGGCGGTCCCGGATTGCACGGTGCACGCCAAGAACACGCAGTCGCCGAGGAATTCGGCGGTGAACCGGTCCGCGGGCCGGCGGTACACCTGATGCGGGGTGCCCACACAGGTGAACCGGCCGGCGCGCATGACGGCGACCTGATCGGCGACCGACAACGCCTCGCCCTGATCATGGGTCACCAGCAGCGTCGTCACCCCGGCGTCGGTGAGCACCTTGGTCACCGCCTTGCGGGTGGCCGCCCGCAGCCCGGTGTCGAGCGCGGAGAAGGGCTCATCGAGCAACATCAGTGTGGGTTGGCGGGCCATCGCCCGGGCCAGCGCGACCCGCTGCTGCTGTCCACCGGACAGTTCGTGCGGGCGGCGGTCCGCGAAAGACGGTTCCAGGGAAACGGTTTCGAGCAGTTCGGCGACCCGGGACCGGACCGCGGCGCTGCGCGCCCGGCCGGGCAACCCATAGGCGATGTTGGCGCCGACACTCAGGTGCGGGAACAGCGCACCGTCCTGGGCGACATACCCGACGGAGCGGCGGTGCGGGGCCACACAGGTGTCGGCGGAGGCCACCCGGCGGCCGTCGATGTCGACGGTGCCGGAATCCGGGGCCTCGAAACCGGCGACCAGCCGCAGCAGGGTGGTCTTGCCGCATCCGGAGGCGCCGACCACGGCGGTGATGCTGCCGGGTGCCAGGGCCAGGTCCACCCCGTCGAGCACCGGGTGGTCGGTGAAGGTCTTGGTCAGCCCGCGGACCGTGAGGGTGTCGGTCACGACGCGCCCCCTCGGGTCACTTCGCGGAACAGCGCCAACGTCACCGGGATCGACAGCGCGACCAGCATCAGTGCGTACGGCGCCGCGGCGGCGTAATCCAGTTCGCTCGACAGCGACCAGAACCGCATCGCCAGCGTCCGGGTGCCGGTCGGAGCGAGCAGCAGGGTCGCGGTCAGTTCGGTGGCCACCGCGACGAACACCAGGGCCGCGCCGGCACCGGCGGCGGGGGCGGTCAACCGCAGAGTCACCCGCACGAAGCTACGCGCCGGGGACAGACCCAGTGACCGGGAGGCCTCTTCCAGACCGGGGGGCACCTGGGCCAGCCCCGCGCGCAGGCTGACCAGCGCGCGGGGCAGAAACATCAGCACGTAGGCGCACAGCACCAGGGCCGCGGTCTGATACAGCGGGGGGACGAACCGGATCGCGAAGGTGACCAGGGCCAGCGCGGTCACGATGCCGGGCATGGAACTGGTGACGAAGTTGACGCCCTCGACGGTGCGGGCGAAGGCACCGCTGTAGCGGACCGCCAACCAGGCGAACGGGAACGCGGCCACGGTGGTGAGGGCGGCGGCCCCCGCGGCCAGTACCGCGGTCTGCCCGATCGCCTCACCGAGGTCGGCGAACTCCCAGACCTGCCCGCCGCCGATCCACAGCCAACGCAGCAGGGTCCACACCGGGACACCGAGGGCGAGCACGGTGAGCGCGGCGAGACCGGCCGCGGCCGGAAAGTTCGCGGCGCGCAGCCGAATCGGGGTGGCCGCCCGCGGCGCACCGGACCCGATCCGGGCGAACCGGGCGTTGCCGCGCAGCAGCGCCTCGCCCAGCAACAGCACCAGGCACAGCAGCACCAGCACTGCGGCCAGGGTGGCGCCCGCAGCCCCGTCGAAGGTGGCCTGGAACTGTTCGAAGATCGCGGTGGTGAAGGTGGAGAACCGCAGCATCGCGAACGCGCCGTACTCGGCGAGCAGATGCACGCCGATGAGCAGCCCGCCGCCCAGGACGGCCAGCCGCAGCTGCGGCAACACCACCCGGAAGAAGACGCCGGCGGTGCCCGAGCCGAGCGCGCGCGCCGATTCCTCGATGGCCGGGTCGAGCCGGCGCAAGGTGGCCGCGGCGGGCAGGAACACGAACGGGAAGTACGACAGTGTGGTGACCAGCACGCCGGCCCAGAAGCCGTGCAGGGTCGGCCACACGCTGACCCAGGCGTAACTGTTGATGAAGGCGGGCACGGCCAGCGGGGCGACCAGCAACGGGCGCCACACCGTGGCACCGAGCACGTCGGTGCGTTCCACCAGCCAGGCGGCGCCGACGCCGAGGGCCACGCACAACGGCACGGTCACCACCACCAGACCGACGGTGTTGAGCAGCAGTTCGCCGACCCGCGGACGTACCACCAGGTCGTAGATGCGGGCCGGTCCGGTACTGACGACGGCCCACGCCACGTAGCCGAGCGGCACGAAGGTCAGCGCGAGCAACAGGCCGATGCCCGTGCTGAGCAGCGGACCGGGCCGGGCGGGCGGTCGCGGTCCGGTGGTGGGTCGGTCGGTCTGGGTGGAGACCACCTAGAGCAGGCCGGCCTTGGTCATCAGGTCGGTGACCTTGCCGGCGTCGAGGGTGGATGGATCCACCTTCGGTGCCTGCAAGGTGTCCAGCGGGGGCAGGGCCGGGTTGGCGGGCACCCCACTGGCGACCGGGTATTCGAACGAGCTGCCCTTCTCGAGCACCTCCTGGCCGGTCTTGCCGGTGATGAACTTCAGGAACTGCTGTGCCTGATCCTTCTTCTTGCTGGACTCCAGCACGCCGCCACCGGAGATGCTGATGAAGGCACCCGGATCCTGGTTACGGAAGTAGTGCAGCGCGGTGTTGGCGCTGATCTCCTTGGTCTTCGCCTGATCGCGGAACCAGTAGTAGTGGTAGATGATCCCGCCGTCGATCTCGCCGTCGTTGACCGCGCGCAGCGTGGCGATGTTGTCCTGCAGCAGGGTGGCGTTGGTCTTCATGCCGGTCAGCCACGCCTCGGTGGCCTGTTCACCGGTCAGCTGCAGGATCGCCGCGACGATGGCCTGGAAATCGGCCTTCGCCGGGGGTGCGCCCCAGCGGCCCTTCCATTCGGGCTTCTCCAGATCCATGATCGACCGCGGCAGTTCGCCGAGTTGCAGCTTGTCGGTGTTGTAGACGAACACCGTGGTCCGCGCGGCGACACCGGTCCACTTGTTGGTCGACGGGCGGTACTCGGCGGGCACCTGCCCGACGGTGGCGGCGTCCACGTCGGCGAACAGCCCGGCGTCCTCGACCGCCGCCATGGCCGGCGAGTTCTCGGTCAGGAACACATCGGCGGGCGATGAACCGCCCTCCGCGATGAGCTGGTTACCCAGTTCGGTGTCCCCGCCCTGCCGGTAGCTGACCTTGATACCCGTCTCCTGGGTGAAGGCGTCGATCCACTCCTTGGTCAGGGATTCATGCTGGGCGTTGTAGATCAGCAGTTCGTCGGATTCGCCGGACGAACATGCCGTGGCCGAAGCGGTCACCGTGGCGACGGCCAGCACCGCGGCGAGACGGCTCCACCGGATTCTCATTCGGCAATCCTGTCACCCTCAAGGTAGGTAAGGGTTGCCTTTGCAGGATATTCACAGGCAGCGCAGGACGGGACGTTGGTCGTCGACCTCGGTGCCGTGCAGGAAGTAGCGTCCGGTCCCGTCGGACCATTCGACGGCCGGTCGGCCGTCGTCGCAGTGCAGGATCTGGGTGCGGTTGTCGGCGTAGCGGGTGACCGGCATCGGTACCAGCAGCACCTGCCGCTGCACCGGCAGGATCCAGCCCAGGCCGAGCTGCTGTGCCGCTGCCATTGCGGGGGAGAACCGCGCCCAGCGGCTCACCGAAACCACCGTGTTCGGCGGCAACCAGTCCGCGTCGGGCAGGCCGGCGACGAAGCGGTTGTACAGCTTGTCGCGTTCGTCGGCGAGCAGGATCGTCTCCGGTAGACCGTCGACCTCGTTGTTGCCCGACCAGCGGGCCATCCGCCGCCAGCGGCGGTCCGGGCCGATCGTGGCAGTGATGCGCAGCGCCCTGTCCAGTTGCGGCACCACCGAATACGAGGTGTGCCGGCCGACGTCGTGGGCGGCACAGAATTCGGAGACCAGCGCGATGGCCTCCTCGTCGTCAAAAGTCCCGGTGGGAGCCGGGAAATCGATGCGGCCGGCGAGCGTGGGAATCGACATGGCATGAGGGTAAGGACGGGCACCGACAAGTTCCGGTGTCATTCACCGAACGACGAGATCATGCGGGGGTGGCGGGGTTTCCCTCAGGATCGGGGGATGAACCGATTGCCGGCCGCGCTCATCGACACGCTGAGCTGATCACCGCCGCTCACTGCGGCGGCGTGATGCTGGAGATGACCAGCTGCATGTAGGGGCGGTAGAGATTCTGGCCGTCGATGTGACTGTCCAGGGTGATGCCGTTGTTGGCGGCCAGGATCACCCGGGCCAGGGTCTCGGCCTCGATGGTGAGCGTCCCGCCGATGCGCGCGACGTTCTTGCTGATGAATTCGCCGAGCGCACGGACCGTTTCGGCTCGTTGGGTGGCCACGCGTTCGCGCGCTTCGGGATTGCGCAACAGGAACAGGGTGAGCTCGCAGCCCAGCGCGGCCCGGTCGGTGCCACTGCTGAGCTGGTCCCATCGATCGGCGAGTTCATCGAGGTTGACGTCGTCGAGGCGGTGGAAGGACTTCATCACCTCGGCGAAACCGTCCAGGAACCTGTCGCGTTGCCGGTCCACCACGGCGAGGAACAGCGTCTCTTTCGCACCGAACTGTGAGTAGATGGCGCCGCGGGTGAAACCGGCGGCCTCGGCGATCTCCTCCAGGGCGGCGCCGCTCAATCCCTTCCGGGCGAAGACCTCCTCGGCGGCGTCGAGCAACACCTCGCGGATGTGCTCGGCTCGGCGCTCCTTGGTCCAACGTTCAGCCACGACGGCCATCATCTCACCACGGTGGTCGACAGGTGGCACCCCGCGAAGGGGTAGCCGCCGTCCGGGATGGCGTCCGTCCAGAAGGTCTCGCACCCGTCGACGTCCGGGGTCCGCCCGACACAGAGCAGTGCCTGTGCCTTGAACGTCTGCGCCGCGGCGGACAGCCGGAACTCCACAGGGTGCCCCGCGGCGGTCGCTTCCGTTGTGGCCCAATGCAGATACAGCTCGTGCGGTGCAGCCGGTGTGGCTCCCCGGATCGGCAGGGCCGAGGTCCGCAGCACCCGATCCGGGGCCGGCGGGGCCGGGTCACTGGATTCGGGAGCGAGGGGACAGGTCCCCAGAATTCGTAGCGCCCGATCATGCTCCGCGTCGTCGGTCAGCACCCGGACGCGCCACCCCGCACGTCCGAGGTCGAACATCAGGCCGCCGACGTGGGCGATCGCGTCCGCGACGTCGTCGGTCACAACGTCCAACAGATAACTCATGACCGGCTCCCTTGCCTCGTTCACCTGGCATTGTCGCAATTCCGATTCACCCTTGTATCGGCGATACGCCAGTGTATCGTGAGTTCCGTCACGCCCGGGGTCGATATGTCGGCCCGGTTACACATTGGTGGCACGGGCAGCCCGCGAACCCACCCGGTTCGAGAACCCGGCCCCGCGATCGTCGACGAGGAGAACCGAAGGTGATATCAACGCCGCGGCCCGGAGAGTGGGCCGAACTGGATTCCGGGACGGGGCTGGGCCTCGAGGATGTCGCGCCGGGAACGTTCAACATGACGATCCAGACCGACCGCTACACCTGCAGGGAGTACGCGCAGCGCGAGCGGGAGGCCATCTGGATGCGGGTGTGGCAGGTCGTCGGCCGCGCCGAGGATCTGCCGAATACCGGCGACTGGAAGAAACACGACATCGGGGACCAGTCGTTCATCATCGTCCGCGGCAAGGACGGTGTGCTGCGAGGCTTCGTCAACGCGTGCCGGCATCGCGGAAATGCGCTGTGTATCACCGAAACCGGCAACGCCAAACGTGGCTTCCTGTGCCAGTACCACCTGTGGTCCTACAACCTGGAGGGCAAGCTGCGCGGCGTGCTCCGCGAGGAACTGGCCGGGCAGATCGACAAGGCCGACAACTCACTGCTCGAAGTGCCCGTCGACACCTTCGCCGGGTTCATCTTCCTCAACCCCGACCCGCAGGCCGTGCCGCTGCGTGAGTACCTGGGCGAGGAGGTCTACCGCCTGCTCGAGCCGTACAACATCGACCAGTTCACCACGGTGATGGACGTCAAGGAGGCCATCGACTGCAACTGGAAGGTGGTCATGGACGCCTTCGAGGAGGGCTACCACATCAACGGTATCCACCCTCAACTGCTGGCGGTGCTGAACATCAATCCGAAGACGGCGCGCTACCAGTTCTTCGAGAACCACAGTGTCGCCGTGGCCCCCTTCGAGGTTCAGGGTGCCGGTCCGCAGAAGCAGGTCGAAGGAATCCTGGCGCTGCCGGAGACCTTCCCCGGCACCGTGGCGGTGATCCCGCGTTTCCAGGAGTTGATCGCCCCCTATCAGGCCGAGAACGGGGACGTCGACTTCCCGGACGGTGTCACCGCGCGGGCGTTGCTGCAGGAGGCCACCCGCGATGTCTTGACCGGGATGGGCCTGGACGTGAGCGGATTGACCGACAACCAGATGAGCGACAACCAGGGCTGGGTGCTGTTTCCCAACTACTTCATGACGGTGCGCGCCGGCGAGTGCCACGTCGTGATGTCCGCACCACACCCCGACGGCGATCCCCACCACTGCATCTGGCACGTGGCCAGCTACATGTACCTGCCCGAGGAGTTCCGCGACGCCGTGCGCGCCGAACCGATCGTCGTGGAAGAGCCCGGTAGTTACAAGTATTTCGAAGCGCTGCACCAGGATTACGTCCAGATGCCGCGTCAGCAGAAGGGGCTGCGCAACGACCGCCTCGACCATATGTCGCTGGTCAAGGAGGAGGTCGTCATCGCGCACTTCCACTCTGTGATCGACCGCTACATGAACAAGGCCCAGGTGAACCTATGACCACGCTCGACGACGTCCTGACAACCGCCACCGGTAGGCGGCGAGCCGTGCTGGAGTACAGCCGGATCACCAAGAACCTGGTGGATGCCGCCAAGGCACCCGGATTCACCGCGGACAGCTGGGCACCACTGGCCGAGTTGGTCGCCGGCGACGGGTTCGTGCGCATCGGACCGTTCAAGGAGGTGATGAACTGGGAGCAGTATGCCGAGTTCCTGACCAACTGGGCGATGTCCTCGGAGTGGGACTGCACGTTCCAACGATTGACCGAGGCCGGTGACGTGGCGTTCCTGGAGTTGGAGGAACGCAGCCGGATCGGCGATTTCAGCAGTGTGGTGAACACCGTGTCGGTTTATGAGTTCAACGCCGAGAACAAGATTCGCCGTATCTCGGTGTACCTGCAGATGGAATACCCGGCAGCGACCTCGATCCCCGACTACACCGAGGGCGGAGCAGCCGAGTGACGCACGCGCGTTTCAGCGGGGACATCGACGATGTCGACTTCTTCAGCGATAAGGCGGTGCTGCGCGATCCGTACCCCTATCTGACGGCGCTGCGGGACGAGAGCCCGCTGCGCCGGGAGAAGCACCACGACGTCGTTATGGTGACCGGGTACGACGAGGGCGTGTCGATCTACAACGACACCAAGCGGTTCTCGTCGTGCATCTCGGTCACCGGTCCGTTCCCCGGATTCCCGGTCTCCTTGCAGGGCAGGGGATCCGAGGACATCACCGAGCTGATCGCCGAGCACCGCGACGATGTGCCGTTCAGTGACCAGCTGCCGACGTTCGACCCTCCGATACACACGGCGCATCGTGCGCTGCTGTCGCGGATGATCACGCCCAAGCGCCTGCAGGAGAACGAGGACTTCATGTGGCGGCTGGCCGACCGGCAGTTCGACGAGGCGCTGGCCGGTGACCGGTGCGAGTTCATCGCCGACTTCGCCTCGCCGTTCGCGATGCTCGTCATCGCCGATCTGCTCGGTGTTCCGGAGTCCGACCACGACGAGTTCCGGGACGCCCTGCTGTCCGAGGCCGGGACCATCGGCAGCAGCGATGGTGAGCAGATGCACCATTCGCCGCTGGAGTACCTCTACGGCAAGTTCAGCCGCTACATCGAGGACCGGCGGGCGCAGCCCCGGGCCGATGTCCTCAACGGGATCGCGGCCGCCACCTTCCCGGATGGCAGCGTTCCGGAGGTCATCGACGCCGTGCGGGTGGCGGCCAATCTGTTCGCCGCCGGTCAGGAGACCACGGTCCGGCTGCTCAGTGCCGCGGTCATGCTGATCGCCGAAGATGCTGAGCTGCAAGCGAAGTTGCGTGCCGACCGCGGCCTGATCCCCAACTTCATCGAGGAGGCGCTGCGCTTCGAAAGTCCGGTCCGCGGGGATTTCCGGCTGGCCAAGTGCCCGGTCACCGTCGGCGGTGTGGACTTGCCCGCGGGCACCACCGTGATGTTGCTCAACGCCGGGATCAACCGGGACCCGCGCCGGTTCCCGGACCCGGACACCTTCGACATCTCCCGCAGCAATGCCCGCAATCATGTGGCGTTCGGGCGCGGGCCGCACGCCTGCCCGGGCGCCCCGTTGGCCCGCGCCGAGGCGCGGATCAGCCTGGAGCGACTGTTCGACCGCACCACCGACATCCGCATCGACGCGGAGAAGCACGGGCCGCCCGGGGACCGGCGGTACTCGTATCTGCCGACCTTCATCCTGCGTGGGCTCACCCGCCTGCACATCGAGTTCTGCTGAGGACGCCGATGCTGGAAAAGGCGATCGAGGAAGGCCGGTTCACCGCGTCGTTGGAGCACTTCGCCAAGATCACCCCGGTGCGCCGGGCCGGCCGGCCCGAAGACATCGCCAACGCGGCGATCTTCCTGTGCCAGGACGAATCCTCCTACATCACCGGCCAGGTCATCCCGGTCAACGGTGGGCGGCGGACGTGACGACCGGGGCACACGGCATCGACGGCCTGTTCGGCCTGGACGGGAAAGTGGCGGTGGTGACGGGGGCGGCCGGAGGAATCGGCCTGGGCATCGCGCAGGTGCTCGCGCTGGCCGGTGCCACCGTGGTCTTTGCAGACCGCAATCATGCTGAGGCGCAACGCCGGGCCGATGCGCTGGCTACGGATGGGCGCCATGTCATCTGCGTGCCCGTCGATCTCGCCGAGGAGGCATCGATCGTGCAGGCGGTCGGTCAGATCGTGGAAACCGTCGGCACACCCTGGCTTCTGGTGAACAACGCGGCCGTCCAGGACCGCGAGCCGTTGCTGGAGGCCACGGCCTCGGAGTGGGACCGCATCCATGAGGTCAATGCACGCGGGGCTTTCCTGATGACTCGCGAGGTCGCCAGGGCGATGGTGGCCAATCAGCAGGGCGGCCGGATCGTGAACGTCGCGTCCAATGCACTGCGTGGCGGATTGATCACCGGGCTGGCGTCGTACGCGTCGTCGAAAGGTGCTCTCGCCGCGCTGAGCTCGGCCTCCGCCTTCGAACTGGCCGAACACGGGATCACGGTGAACACCGTGCTGCCGGCGGCGGTCATCACACCCGGGGCCAGGAATGCGGCCGGGCCGAGCAGCAAAGGCCCGGCGACCCGGGCGGTGCCCTTCGGGCTCCAGCAGCCCGAGGAGATCGGCGCCGCGGTGCTGTTCTTCGCGTCCCCGGCGGCGCGTCCGATCACCAATCAGATCCTGGCGGTGGACGGCGGCTTCTCGATCAGCTGACGCTCACAAGCGGCCGTAGCGGCTGCGCACGAAGCTGTAGGCGCCGAACGCGGCGATGCCCAGGCCGGCGAGCACCAGCAGGAACTTGCCGAACGGCGCCTCGCCGAGCGTCTTGACCGCGGCGTCCAGTCCGGACGCCTTGGCCGGGTCGGCCTGCAGGGTGGCCACCACGACGAGGATGCCCGCGCCGGCGAGCACCAGGCCCTTGGCGGTGTAACCGGCGACACCGACCACGGTGACGGCGGTGCCGCCGGAGACCCGGAGGTCCTTGAAGAACCGCTTCGAGACGCCCTTGTACACGTGGTAGCCGCCGACGCCGAGGACGGCGAGCCCGATGACGATGAGCAGCGCCTTGCCCCAGCCCGACTGCATCAGTTGGGCCGACAGTCCCGCGTTCTGCTGGCCGCTGGACTGGCCGGATCCCGTCGCAAACCGCAACGCGGAGAACGCGATCGCGATATTGGCGATCGCCAGACCGATGGACTTGGCGCGCTTCCAGGCCGGGGAGTCGTCGTTGCCGGAGCGCTCACTGGGCTTGGAGCCGAGGATGGCTTCGGCCACGTGCCACAGCCCGAGGGCGAACAACCCCAGCGCGGCGACCCACAACATGATCTGGCCGCCGGTCTGCGCGGCCAGGGCGGCCAGGGCCCCGGACTGGTCGGCGTTGCCACCGGTGCCGAAGGCGAGCCGCACGACGATGTAACCCAACAGAAGGTGGAGTACGCCGCTGGCGGCGAACCCGGCGCGGGCGGCGTACTGGAAGGCATCACTGTCGGTCGCGCGGTCGACGGCACCGTGGACGGGGCTGGCGCTCTTGCTCATCTCATCTCCTCGACACGCGGACAGATGGCTGCGGGTACCCGGTTTTTGACGCGGGTGAAACATCGGGCTGCGGGTAAAGCTTGTGCACCCCGGTTCGGGTGGTGATAATCCCGGCCATGACCCCAGCTGAGCCCTTCGCCACCGATTCCACGCCCGCCCTGTCGGCACTGACCCCGCAACTCGAGGACCTGGCCGCCCGGCTGGGCGTCAAGTCGGTGCTGGTGATGCGCTCGGACCCGGACGCGATGGTGGTGGCCGCCACCGCGGGTGAGGCGACCCGGCACTACACCGTCGGTGCGGCGGGGGAGAAGGCCGGCGACAGTGACCGGATCCCGCTCTACTGCGAACGGGTGGTCAACACCGACGCACCTCTCTACGTGCAGGATTCGCGGGTGGACGGAACCTTCGCCGGCAACGAGGACGAGACGGAATTCGGCTTGTTCAACTACCTGGGCGTGGCCGTGCACGACGAGTCGGGTCGGGCAGTGGGGACCGTCTGCGTGCTGGATGACTCCGCGCGGGAGTACTCCGAACAGGAGCGCGCCGAACTGGACCGGGTGCGCGCTGAGGTGGAGAAGATCGTCGCCGAGGACCCCGACGCCCTGGGCTGACATGGTTGTGGATGAATCCGTGACTGTGGATGACTGACTCTCCGCGGGCTCGGCGACCCGGGCCGTGTCGGGGTGCCGCGCCACGGTGGGTGCATGGAAGCCCACAAGGAAACCTGGAGCCGAGCCGAGATCGGTGCGCTCGGTGAGCAGTTGGCGGTGCAGCATCTGGAATCGCTGGGTTTGACGGTGCTGGAACGTAATTGGCGGTGCCGCTACGGCGAGCTCGATGTGATCGCTTGGGACCCGGCCGGGCGCACCGTGGTGTTCGTCGAGGTGAAGGCGCGCACCACCGACCGGTTCGGCGGTGTCGCGTATGCGGTGACTCCGGACAAGGTGCGCCGGTTGCGCCGGCTGGCCGGGCTGTGGCTGGCCGCGCACGCGGGCAGCTGGTCGGCGGTACGTCTCGATGTCATCGGGGTGCGGTTCGGTCGCACGAAGACCCCGGAGCTGAGCCATGTGCAGGCGGTCGGCTGATGGCGCTCGGGCGGGCGTACGCGGTGGCGATCCGCGGGCTGGACGGCATCACGGTGGAGATCGAGGCCGACATCACCGGGGGGCTGCCCGGGGTGCACCTGGTCGGTCTCCCCGATACCGCGCTGCAGGAATCCCGGAACCGGGTGCGCGCGGCGATCACCAACTGCGGCAACAGTTGGCCGGACACCCGGCTCACCTTGGCGCTGTCTCCGGCGACGCTGCCCAAGGTCGGTTCGATGTACGACGTCGCTCTGGCTTCGGCGGTGCTCTCGGCGCATCTGAAGAAGGCGTGGCCGCGGCTGGAGAAGACGGTGCTGCTCGGGGAACTGGCCCTCGACGGCCGGGTGCGGCCGGTCAACGGGGTGCTGCCCGCGGTGCTGGCAGCCAAACGGGACGGCTGGCCGACGGTCGTGGTGCCGTGCGGGAATCTGGCCGAGGCCAGCCTCGTCGACGGGATCGAGGTGTGGGGTGTGCAGAGCCTGGACCAGTTACAGCGCTGGTTCACCGGCCAGGCGCGGTTGGCCGCGCGTATCGAGGACGCCGGTGCCGGCGCTGCCCCGCACTGCCTGGACTTGGCCGACCTGATCGGGCAGACCGAAGCGCGGGTGGCGGTCGAGATCGCCGCCGCGGGAGCGCATCACCTGCTGTTGACCGGGCCGCCGGGCATCGGGAAGACCATGCTGGCGCAACGGTTACCCGGCCTGCTCCCGGAGCTGACCGAGGAAGAGGCCATCGAGGTCACCGCCATCCATTCCATCGCAGGCACCCTGGCCCCCGAGACCCCGCTGATCACCCGGCCGACCTTCATCGCCCCGCATCACTCCTCGACGGTGGCCGCGATGGTGGGCGGCGGTACCGGGATGGCCCGCCCGGGTGCGGTCAGCCGGGCCCATCGTGGGGTGCTGTTCCTCGACGAATGCGCCGAGATCGGTACCCATGTGCTGGAGGCGCTGCGAACCCCGTTGGAGGACGGCGAGATCCGGCTCGCCCGCCGCGACGGGGTGGCCCGGTATCCGGCCAGGTTCCAGTTGGTGATGGCGGCGAACCCGTGCCCGTGCGCGCCCACCGACCCGAAGGACTGTCTGTGCAACGCCGGGGCCAAGCGGCGCTACCAGGGCAAGCTGTCGGGCCCGCTGATGGATCGCGTCGATCTCAAGGTCGAGATGCATCCCATCCGGGCCGGTGCGTTCACCCATGAGGTAGGGGAGCCGACGGCCGCGGTGCGAGCCCGAGTTGCCGCGGCCCGCGAGGCCGCCGCTACGAGGTGGCGAGGGTTGGGGGTGCGGACGAACGCCGAGGTGCCGGGCCCCGCGCTGCGTCACGAGTTCCGGCCCGGCGAGGCCACCATGGCGTTGCTGCGCACCGCGGTCGACCGCGGAAAGCTCAACCTGCGCGGCGCCGACCGCACGCTGCGAATCGCGTGGTCGATTGCCGATCTGGCCGGGGCGAACTCGCCGACCCCGGATCATGTTGCCACCGCGCTGAGCTTCCGGCAGGGCGGTGCACGATGAGTGACGAACTGCGACGGCGGGCGTGGGCATATCTGTCCCGGGTGGCGGAATCGCCGAGCCCGGAACTTGCGGCCTTCGTGGCGAAGTACGGCCCGGTCGAGGCGGCGTGCAGGATCAAGGGTGGGCTGGCGCCGCCCGAGCTGAAGGGGCGAGTGGAAGCACGTCATGAAGTCGACACCGCCGCGGACGATCTCGACCTGCTGGACCGCCGTGGCGGGCGGCTGATCACCCCCGACGATGCGGAGTGGCCGCAGCTGGCGTTCACAGTGTTCGGCTCGGCGAAGGTACAGGAGAAGGAATCCGGGCGGGCACCGCTGGTGCTCTGGGCGATCGGTCCGGCCCGGCTGGACCGGGTCGCCGCACGCGCGGCGGCGATCGTCGGGACCCGCGCGGCCACCGCCTACGGCGAACACGTCGCCGCGGATCTGGCAGCCGGCCTGGCCGAGCGGAATGTGGCGGTGGTGTCCGGAGCCGCCTACGGCATCGATGGTGCCGCGCACCGGGCAGCCCTCGGTGTGGACGGGGTCACCGTCGCGGTGCTGGCCTGTGGCATCGATGTTCCTTATCCCGCAGGGCATTCCGCGCTGCTACACCGGATCGGCGGCAGCGGGGTGGTGGTCACCGAGTATCCGCCCGGGGTGCGGCCGGCGCGGCACCGCTTCCTGACCCGCAACCGGTTGGTGGCCGCACTGAGCGGGGCGACGGTGGTGGTGGAGGCGGGACTGCGCAGCGGCGCCGCGAACACCGCGGCCTGGGCCGAGGTGATGGGCCGGGTGGTGTGCGCGGTGCCCGGCCCGGTGACCTCGGCGGCCTCTGCCGGTTGTCACGCTCTGCTGCGCCGCGACGACGTGCACCTGATCAGCCGCCCCGAGGAGGTGGTCGAGATCGTCGGGCGCATCGGTGAGCTGGCCGAGGACCCCGAGCATCCGCAGACCCCGCTGGACGGGCTGTCCCGAGAGGAAGCGCTGGTGTACGAGGCGCTGCCCGGGCGCGGCACCCGCAGCGTCGAGGAGATCGCCGTGGCCGCCGGCATACCGGCTGAACAGGTGCTCGGCCCGTTGGCGTTACTGGAGATCGCCGGGCGGGTACAGCGACGAGAGGGTCGGTGGCGCATCGCGCGGGGATGAACGGTGCCCGCCGCGTAGCCGACCACCCGGGTACACCGGCTCGTAGAGTGGTCCGGGAGATGCTGAAACGATTGCGAAGGAAGATTGTGGCGGGACGTCCGATTCACACATTCGAGGTGATCAGCACCGAGCAGCTGGCACCGCACATGATCCGGCTGGTTCTCGGCGGGGTCGGGTTCGACACCTTCACTCCGGGTAAGTTCACCGACTCCTACGTCAAGATCGTCATCGTCGAACCGGATGTCGACGTGGTCGCGCTGCCGCACCCGCTCACCCTGGACAGCTTCAACGACCTTCCGGAGCACAAGCGGCCCACCGTGCGCACCTACACCGTGCGTTCGGTCGACGACTCACTGCGCCAGATCGCCATCGACTTCGTCGTGCACGGCGAGCTGGGCGTAGCCGGGCCGTGGGCCGCGGCGGCCAAGCCCGGCGACCCCGTCTATCTGATGGGCCCGAACGGCGCCTACGCCCCCAACCCGGACGCGGACTGGTACCTGTTCGCCGGTGACGAGGCCGGCCTGCCCGCCATCAGCGCGAGCCTGGAGGCGTTGCCGCCCAACGCGATCGGCAAGGCCTTCATCGAGGTGAGCGGCCCGGACGACGTGATCCCGCTCAAGGCGCCCGACGGCGTCGATGTGCACTGGATCTACCGCGGTGGGCGCGCGGATCTGGTCAGCGACAGCGTCGCCGGGGACAACGCACCGTTGATCGCCGCGGTCAAGGAGACACAGTGGCTGCCCGGGCAGGTGCAGGTGTTCGTGCACGGCGAAGCCCAGGCCGTGATGCACAATCTGCGGCCCTATCTGCGCAAGGAACGTGGGGTGGACGCCAAGTGGGCGTCCATCTCCGGCTATTGGCGACGCGGCCGCACCGAGGAGACGTTCCGGCAATGGAAGGCGGAACTGGCCAAGGCGGAGGCCGGCCAGCAAGACTGACCCCATGGCATTCGGCGACTATCAGCTCGAGATCTATCTGCAGGGCCTGGCCGGGGTGGTGCCATCGCTGCCGATGGCCTTCGCCGAACTGGAGGCCCGGGCCCAGGCGGCGATGTCGCCGTCGGTGTGGTCCTATGTCGCCGGCGGGGCCGGTGACGAACGGACCCAGCAGGTCAATGTCAGCGCCTTCGAGAACTGGGGGCTGATGCCGCGGATGGGGGTCGGCGCCACCGAACGCGACCTGACCGTCGATCTGTTCGGGATGACGCTGCCCTCCCCGGTATTCATGGCGCCGATCGGCGTCACCGGGATCTGCAGCCGCGACGGGCACGGCGACCTGGCCGTCGCCCGCGCCGCCGCCCGCACCGGGGTGCCGATGACCGTGTCCACCCTGACCGCCGACCCGCTCGAAGACGTGGCGGCCGAATTCGGTGATACCCCAGGGCTTTTCCAGCTCTACACGCCCAAGGATCGCGACCTGGCGGCCAGCTTCGTCGCGCGCGCGGAGGCCGCCGGCTACCAGGCGATCGTGGTCACCCTGGACACCTGGGTGCCCGGCTGGCGTCCCCGCGACCTGAGCACCTCGAACTTCCCGCAGCTGCGCGGGCACTGCCTGTCCAACTACACCAGCGACCCGGTGTTCCGGGCCGCGCTGGCCCAGCCGCCCGAACAGAACCCGCAGGGCGCGGTGCTGCAGTGGGTGTCCACCTTCGGCCAGCCGGTCACCTGGGACGACCTGGCCTGGCTGCGCACCTTGACGAAGCTGCCGCTGCTGGCCAAGGGCATCTGTCATCCCGACGATGTGCGCCGGGCCCGCGACGCCGGCGTCGACGGCATCTACTGCTCCAACCACGGCGGCCGCCAGGCCAACGGGGGCATCCCGGCCATCGACTGCCTGCCCGACGTGGTGGCCGCCGCCGACGGCATGCCGGTGCTCTTCGACTCCGGGGTGCGCAGCGGCGCCGACATCGTCAAGGCGCTGGCACTGGGCGCCACCGCGGTCGGCGTCGGGCGACCCTACGTCTACGGGCTGGCCCTGGGCGGCACCGACGGCGTGGTGCACGTGCTGCGCTCGCTGCTGGCCGAGACCGATCTGATCATGGCCATCGACGGCTACCCGGCCCTGTCGGATCTCACCCCGGACACGCTGCGGCGCGTCCACTAGACAGTCCGCTGAGTTCTGCGACGGTAGGGGAGTGCAAGCCCTTCTCGAGGAGTTCGACGAGTACCTGGCGTTGCAGCGTGACCGCTCGGCGCACACCCGGCGGGCCTACCTCGGTGACCTGCGCTCGTTGTTCGAGTTCACCGGCGGCGGGCTGGAGACGCTGACACTGCCGCGGCTGCGGTCCTGGCTGGCCGCCCAGGCCGGGGCGGGCGCGGCGCGCACCACGCTGGCCCGGCGCACCTCGGCGATCAAGACGTTCACCGCCTGGGCGCTGCACCGCGGGCTGCTCACCTCCGATCCGGCGGCCCGGCTGCAGACCCCCAAGGCGCATCGCACGCTGCCCTCGGTGCTGCGCCAGGACCAGGCCCTCGACGCGATGGACGCCCTCAATTCCGGTGCGCAGCAAGGGGACCCGATCGCGCTGCGGGACCGGCTGATCGTGGAACTGTTGTACGCCACCGGGATCCGGGTCAGCGAGCTCTGTGGTCTGGACATCGACGACGTGGACCGCTCCCGGCGGGTGTTACAGGTGCTGGGTAAGGGCAACAAGCAGCGCACCGTCCCGTACGGCGAGCCCGCCGAGGACGCGTTGACGGCCTGGCTGGACATCGGCCGGCCCGCGCTGGCCATCCCGGCGTCGGGACCGGCGCTGCTGCTGGGCGCCCGCGGCGCCCGGCTCGATCAGCGCCAAGCACGCACCGTGGTGCACCAGACCATGTCCGCCGTCGACGGCGCCCCCGACATCGGCCCGCACGGCCTGCGGCACAGTGCGGCCACCCACCTGCTGGAGGGTGGCGCGGACCTGCGCGTGGTCCAGGAGCTGCTCGGGCATTCGACGCTGGCGACCACCCAGCTCTACACCCATGTCACGGTGGCCCGGTTGCGCGCCGTGCACGACCAGGCGCACCCGCGCGCCTGACATGGTCGACGCCGGCCGCGCCACCATCGATCTCCAGACGGGGCCCGTCTCCTATCTGACCTGGGCCCCCGCCCGGCCGGTCCCCGCGTCGACGGTGCTGTTGCTGCACGGCGGCGGGGTGGACAGCGCCTCGTTGTCGTGGGGGTCGATCGGCCCGCGGCTCGCCGATGCGGGGTACCGCGTCCTCGCGCCGGATCACCCCGGCTACGGGCACAGCCCACCCGCGCCCCAGCCGGTGACCCAGGAGCGACTGGTCGGCTACGTCGGGGAACTCACCGATGCGCTCGGCCTCGGCCGCTATGCGATCGGCGGGTTGTCGCTCGGTGGCGGCATGACCATCGGGCACCTGCTGGACCGTCCGGACCGGGTGACCGGCGCGATGCTGCTGGGCTGCTACGGCATCATGCCCCGGCTGTCCGACGGCCCGCTGTCGCTGCCCCGGCAGACCCTGACCTGGGCGATGCTGCGCACCGGCCTGCTGGGCGCGATGACCCGGTCGGTCGGCACGAACCGGGCTGCGATGGTCGCGAGCCTGCGCCAGTTGATCAGGAACCCGGCCCAGCTGTCCGACGACCTGATCGACGAGGTCCTGGCCGCCGCCGCCCGTCCGGGCGGGTTCACCGCGTTCTCACAGTGGCAGCGCGATCAGGTCCGGTGGAACCGGTTGCGCACCGACTACACACCGCAACTGCCGTCGATCACGGTGCCGGTGCTGTTCGTGCACGGAGACCGGGACACCGGTGTGCCGATCGCCCGTGCCAGGGCCGCGGCGCGGGCGATGCCGGGTGCCCGGCTCACGGCCGTCCCCGGCGCCGGGCACTGGGTGCAGCGCGACGCCCCCGACGTGGTGCTCGACGCGATGGTCGCCTTCCTGGGCGGGCCCGCTCACCCGACGGCCTGACCTGACCCGCCACCTTGATGTCACCCGCGGCGCGGCTCTATAGTTTCGGGCACCCGAAACTTTGAGATCGAATTAGCGAAATATCGAGGAGGAGTCGTGCGCCGACACGGCCGCAGGCTGGCGGCACGAGCGACGGCCCTGGCAGGCTTGGTCGCGCTGGTGGCCGGTTGCGCACCCGGAGGAACCGAGGCGGCCGCGGATCGTCCGGTGGTGCTCACCACATTCACGGTGCTGGCCGATATCGCCGCCCATGTGGCCGGCGACCATCTCACGGTCGAGTCGATCACCAAGCCCGGGGCCGAGATTCACGGCTACGAGCCGACTCCCGGGGATATCAGGAAAGCCGTCGGTGCCGACCTGATCCTCGACAACGGACTGAACCTCGAGGCCTGGTTCGGTCGATTCGTGGCGGGTGTCGACGTCCCCCACGTGGTGGTGAGCGACGGTGTCCAGGTCATCGACATCGCCGAGGACGCTTACACCGGACAGTCCAATCCGCACGCCTGGATGTCACCGCTGAACGTGCAGATCTACGTCGACAACATGGCCGCGGCCTTTGCGGAACTCGACCCGGAACACGCCGCGGATTACCGCGCCAACGCCGAGAACTACCGCACGCAACTCCAGCAGGTGCACGACGACCTCGTCGAGCGGCTCGACGTACTGCCGGTCAACCAGCGTGCACTGGTCACCTGCGAAGGAGCGTTCTCCTATCTGGCCCGCGACGCCGGGCTGACCGAGAAGTACATCTGGGCGGTCAATGCCGAACAGCAGGCGACCCCACAACAAATCGCCTCGACGATCGACTTCGTGAACACGTTTGAGGTCCCGGCGGTGTTCTGCGAGTCGACCGTCTCCGATGCGCCCATGCAGCGGGTGGTCGAAGCCACCGGTGCCGATTTCGGTGGGGTGCTGTACGTGGACTCGCTGTCCGGGCCCGATGGTCCCGTACCCACGTATCTGGACCTGATCCGTCACGACGTGAAGACCATTGCCGCGGCACTCACCGCAGACCGGGTCTCGTGACAACCCCTGCGCTGGAAACCGATTCGGTCACCGTTCGTTACGGGACGGTGACGGCCCTGAAGGACGTCACGTTGGCTGTCCAACCCGGCCGGGTCTGCGGTCTGATCGGGCTGAACGGCTCGGGTAAATCCACGCTGTTCAAGACGATCATGGGATTGGTCCGACCCGAGACCGGCACGGTGCGCATCCATGGCTGCGGCCCGGCGCAGGCACGCAAGGCTGGCCTGGTGGGGTACATGCCGCAGAGCGAGGACATCGACTGGTCTTTCCCGCTCTCGGTGCGCGACGTCGTGCTGACCGGGCGGTACGGGTTCATGGGCCCGTCGCGCCGGGCCCGGCCCGCCGATCATTCCGCGGTGGACGAGGCGTTGCAGCGGGTGGACCTCACCGAGTACCGACACCGTCAGATCGGGCAATTGTCCGGGGGCCAACGTAAGCGGGCGTTCCTCGCCCGCTGCATCGCCCAGGGCGGCGCGTTACTGCTCCTCGATGAACCGTTCGCGGGCGTCGACAAACGCAGCGAAGCCACCATCAGCGCCCTGCTCCGCGAACTCGCCCAGAACGGAACGACGATCGTGGTGTCCACCCATGACCTGCATGCGTTGCCCGGGCTCGCCGATGAAGCAATCCTGCTGATGCGCACGGTACTTGCGCATGACCTGCCCAGCGTGGTGCTGCAGCCCGAACACCTGGCCCGCGCCTTCGGTCTCGACGTCCTCGACGAGGATCGGGGCGACCGGTGACCATCCTCGACTTCCTCATCGACCCGCTGCGGCTGGAGTTCATGGTCCGCGCCACCGCCACCACGCTGATCGCCTCGGTCGTTTGTGCGACCTTGTCGTGCTGGCTGGTGCTGATCGGCTGGTCGCTGATGGGCGATGCGGTCTCACATGCCGTACTGCCCGGCGTCGTCCTCGCCTACATCGTCGGGGCGCCGTTCGCGTTGGGCGCCATCGTGTTCGGCTTCATCGCGGTGGCCCTCATCGGCCTGGTCCGCGACACCAGCCGGACCAAGGAGGACGCGGCCATCGGCGTGGTGTTCACCACCCTGTTCGCCCTCGGCCTGGTCCTCGTCTCGGTCACCCCCAGCCAGGTCGACCTCAACCACATCATCTTCGGCAACCTGCTCGGGGTGTCACGCGCAGACCTGGTGCAGGTCGCGGTCCTCGGTGCCATCGTGCTCGTCGTGCTGCTCTACAAGCGCCGCGACCTCACCCTCTATGCGTTCGACCCGAGCTACGCACACGCCATCGGTCTGCGTCCCCGCCTGCTCGGCGCCACACTGCTCGGTCTGCTCGCCCTGACCGCAGTGGTGGCGCTGCAGGCTGTCGGGGTGGTGCTCGTCGTCGCTCTGCTCATCACCCCCGGCGCGACCGCTTACCTGCTCACCGACCGATTCGGCCGCATGCTGATCATCGCGCCGGCCCTGGCCGCGTGCTGTGCCCTGATCGGCCTCTACGCCAGCTACTACCTGGACACCACCTCCGGTCCGATGGTCGTGCTGGCGAACGGGGTGGCCTTCGCGTTGGCCTACCTGGGCAGTCCGCGGCACGGACTGCTCACGGCCCGGCGCCGCAGGCTCAACCCGGAAGGCCATGACCACTCCCACCCAGCGGTTTGAGCACCATCGGTATCTCGGCCAGCAGGCCCAGCGGATCCACATAGTCCGCCCGCGCGGCCGGGCCCCACATCGCGCCCCAGTGCAGGCACGCCTCGACCGGGCAGCCGGCATGCCCGGCCAGCAGCGCTCCGAGCGCGGATCCGGCGCGCACCGCCTGCCCGGGCCGCACCGCCGCGCGCACCGGTTCATAGCTGGTGCGCAGCCCGCTCGGATGCTGCACCGAGACCAGCGGCCGACCGGCCAGCTCGCCGGCGAACACCACCGTGCCGGCCGCACCCGCGTATACCGGCTGACCTGCGACGCCGGCGAGATCCACGCCGCGATGCCCGCGCGTCCAGTCCGGCCGGGGTGCGTCGAACGCCCGGGTCACCGCGGGATCGGGCTGCAGCGGCCAGTGCAGCCGTCCGGCCTCGGCCACCGCCGGGGCGGCAACGGCCAGCATCGCCGCCGCGAGCGCCGCGATAAGCTTCATCAGCCCAGTTCAGCGCATCCCCGCCGACGTGGGTACCCACCGCGGCCCGCGCTGTGGACAAACCGGGGACTGTGTACCTCTCGGGTGGCAAAAGCACAGGTTCCGACGGTGTAAACTTTTCCCCGCAGCTCACATCCGTGGGCTGACTTCGCGCGTCTGCAGGCAATCGCGTTTTACGGGTTGCCACCAGCATGCCGGGCGGTCCTGACCGGTTCACCGGGCAGGTCCGGCAGCAGCAGGCGCCAGGGTTCGACACCACCCCGGTGCCGAACGACAACCGACAACAAGAGGACAAGGCACCCATGCCTGTTGTAACAATGCGGCAGCTGCTCGACAGCGGCGCTCATTTCGGACACCAGACCCGACGCTGGAACCCCAAGATGAAGCGGTTCATCTTCACCGACCGCAACGGCATCTACATCATCGACCTGCAGCAGACGCTGACCTACATCGACTCGGCCTACGAGTTCGTCAAGGAAACCGTCGCGCACGGCGGCAGCATCATGTTCGTCGGCACCAAGAAGCAGGCGCAGGAATCGATCGCCGAAGAGGCGACCCGCGTCGGCATGCCGTACGTGAACCAGCGCTGGCTCGGCGGCATGCTCACCAACTTCCAGACCGTGCACAAGCGCCTTCAGCGGATGAAGGAGCTGGAGGCCATGGAGCAGACCGGTGGCTTCGAGGGTCGCACCAAGAAGGAAATCCTCATGCTCACGCGTGAGAAGAACAAGCTGGAGCGGTCGCTCGGCGGTATCCGGGACATGGCCAAGGTTCCTTCGGCCGTCTGGGTCGTCGACACCAACAAGGAGCACCTCGCGGTTGCCGAGGCTCGCAAGCTGAACATCCCGGTCATCGCGATCCTGGACACCAACTGCGATCCCGACGTCGTCGACTACCCGATCCCGGGCAACGACGACGCGATCCGTTCGGCTGCACTGCTGACCAAGGTGATCGCCTCCGCGGTTGCCGAGGGCCTGCAGGCACGTTCGGGTGGCAAGGCCGAGGCCGGCCAGGATGCCCCGGCCGAGCCGCTCGCCGAGTGGGAGCAGGAGCTGCTGGCCGGTGCGACCACCAGCCCCGCCGAAGGCGCTGCTGCCGCCGAAACCCCCACCGACGCTTCTTAATCTCCAGGAGAGAGCTGTTATGGCGAACTACACCGCAGCCGACGTCAAGCGACTTCGGGAGCTGACCGGCGCAGGAATGATGGACTGCAAGAACGCGCTGGCCGAGAGCGACGGCGATTACGACAAGGCCGTCGAGGTGCTGCGCATCAAGGGTGCCAAGGACGTCGGCAAGCGCGCTGAGCGTGCGACCGCCGAGGGCCTGGTGGCAGCCAAGGACGGCGCACTCATCGAGCTGAACTCGGAGACCGACTTCGTCGCGAAGAACGCCGAGTTCCAGGCGCTGGCCGAGAAGGTCGTCACCGCCGCCGCGGCCGCCAAGGCCGCCGACGTGGACGCCCTCAAGGCCGTCGAGGTCGACGGCACCACGGTCGAGCAGCTGATCGCCGACCTGTCGGCCAAGATCGGCGAGAAGCTCGAGCTGCGCCGGGTGGCGTACTTCGACGGCCAGGTCGAGACCTACCTGCACAAGCGCGCGGCCGACCTGCCGCCCGCCGTGGGTGTGCTCGTCGAGTTCACCGGCGATTCGCAGGACGCCGCGCACGCGGTCGCCCTGCAGATCGCCGCGCTGAAGGCCAAGTACCTCACCCGTGAGGACGTGCCCGAGGACATCGTCGCCAACGAGCGTCGTATCGCCGAGGAGACCGCCAAGGAGGAGGGCAAGCCCGAGCAGGCTCTGCCCAAGATCGTGGAAGGTCGCGTGACCGGCTTCTACAAGGACGTCGTGCTGCTGGACCAGCCGTCGGTGTCCGACAACAAGAAGTCCGTCAAGGCGCTGCTCGACGAGGCCGGCGTGACCGTGTCGCGGTTCGTCCGCTTCGAGGTCGGCCAGGCCTGATCCAGCCCAGAAGAACCCCGCGTCACCTCGGTGGCGCGGGGTTCTCTGCATTTGCGGCCACCGTCTGGTACGTGCTGGTACCGTCGGGTCATGGTTCGCATCCACGCAGTCGGCGATGACGCTCTCGGCGATCTGGACGCGGTGGGGCTGGTCGCCGCCCTGCGCGACGGCTCGGTGTCCCGGGAAGAACTGATCGACGCCGCCATCGCCCGCGCCGAGGCCGTCAACCCGGCGCTCAACGGGCTGGCCTACCGGGCGTTCGATTCCGCGCGCGCGGCCGCCCCGCACGGCGGCTTCCTGTCCGGGGTGCCGACCTTCGTCAAGGACAACGCCGATGTGGCGGGCATGCCGACCATGGAGGGCACCGACGCCTGGACGCCGCGACCGGCCGCCACGGACGGCGACTGGGCCCGCACCTACCTGGGTACCGGACTGGTGCCACTGGGCAAGACGCAGCTGTCGGAATTCGGTTTCAGCGCCTCGGCCGAGCATCCCCGCCTCGGCGCCGTCCGCAACCCGTGGAACACCGACTACACCGCCGGGGCGTCCTCGTCGGGGTCCGGGGCCTTCGTCGCCGCCGGGGTGGTGCCCATCGCGCACGCCAACGACGGCGGCGGGTCGATCCGGATCCCGGCGGCCTGCAACGGGCTGGTGGGCCTCAAACCCTCCCGCGGACGGCTGCCGCTGGACAAGCAGATGCGCCAGATGCCGATCCGCATCGTCGCCAACGGCGTGCTGACCCGCTCGGTGCGCGACACCGCGGCCTTCTACCGGGAGGCCGAACTGCTCTGGCGCAATCCGAAGCTCCCGCCGATCGGCGATGTGACCGCCCCCGGACGGCAACGGCTGAACATTGCCGTGTGCACGGAATCGATTGTGCGCCAAGCTGGCCCGGAGGTCCGTGAGATCGCCGAGAAGACCGCGGCACTGTTGGAAGGGCTCGGGCACCGGGTGACCCAGATCGGCAACCCGGCGCCGGTCAGCTTCAAGGAGGACTTCCTGCTCTACTGGGCGCTGCTGTCCTACGCGCTGGTGCGCGGCGGCAAGCGGACGTTCGGACCGAGTTTCGACCGCACCCGACTCGACAATCTCACCCTCGGGCTGGAGGATCACGCGGCCCGCAATCTGCGCAAGCTGCCGCTGACGATGGCCCGCCTGGCCCGGACCCGGCGGGCCACCGCCCGGGTCACCGGACGATACGACGTGGTGCTCACCCCGACGCTGGCCGATGTGACGCCGCGGATCGGGCATCTGGACCCCACCGCCGACTACCACCAGATCATCGACCGGCTCGTGGACTGGGTGGCGTTCACGCCGCTGCAGAACGTCACCGGCGAGCCGGCGATCTCGCTGCCGCTCGGGCGGTCCGAGTCCGGGCTGCCGGTCGGGATGATGTTCGGCGCCCCGCTGGGCCAGGACCGGCGGCTGCTGGAACTGGCCTACGAGATCGAGGAAGCCGCCCCGTTCCGATCCATCCAGGACTAGTCGAACGCGGGCACCTGCACTGCCGCAGCGCATCCCGCATCGTAATCGGTTGGCGCATCGAGGAAGTCGATGGTGATCTGCTGCGCGCACGGCGATTGGCTCAGCACGTCGTGGCCCGATCCCGGGATGCGAACCACCCGCCCGTTGGGCAGCCCCTCGGCAGCGAGTTCGGCCTGACTCGGAGGCGTGACCGCGTCCAGGGTGCCGGTCAGCAACAGGGTGGGGATGTCGCTGCGAACCGGGGCGAGGACGGCGGGATCGGCGCGGCCGACATTCCAGACGCCGCATTCCTCGATGATCCGGGGTATCTGCGGCACCAGCGACAGGACCTCGGCGGGTAGGCCGGGAAGCGCGGGCTGCGCCAGCGCCAGGACGGTCGGCGTATCGGTCGAAGCCGCGCCTTCACGGCAGAACACCCCGTAGGTCAGGCCGGCGCCGACCAGGCTCGCACCGGTGGCGACGGGGGCGAGCATACCGTCGAGCAGGGTGGGCACATCGTTGGTGGCGAACGCGTGAATGGCCTTGGGCAGACCGGGAATCGCGCTGGTGTTCAGCGTCGCGGAGATCACCATGTTGGCCAACTGGTAGCCGTCGACGATGACGCGCCTGGGCGGGATGTCCCCGGCGCCGGGCACGTTGACGACCATCGGCTCGGCGGCCAGCCGCCGCACGGTGGCGCTGAACTGGCCGGCGAGATCGGGATAGGCGCGATCGCAGGACGGTTGGGCCGCGCACGCGTCGAACAGCGCTGCCAGCCCCTCCGCCGCGCTGGGCCACATCTGCTCGACCAGATTGACCTGCGGGGGCACCAGAGAATCGAGCACCACGCTGCGGATCCCGTCGGGGCGGTCCCGCACCAACTGCAACGCGATATCGCTGCCGTAGGACACGCCGTAGACGTTCCACTCCGCGATGCCGAGCGCGGTGCGTAGATCGGCGATGTCGGCGACGTTCTCGGGGGTGTTGAACGCCGACAGGTCGATGCCGTCGCCGGTCAGCCGGTCGTGGCAGGCCCGCAGGGCGTTCAGACCTCGTTCGCCGGTGGCCGGATCCTGGGTCGACATGCTCAGCGCGGCGGCGTTGAACTCGTCCAACTCCGGGCAGAACAGCGCGGGTTCGGCGTGCAGGGTGCCGCGCTGGTCGACGAGGATGAGATCGCGGTCCCGGTTGAGGCCCATGCCGACCAGGCTGTTGCCGAGCGCCAGTCCGGAGCCGCCGGGCCCGCCGGTGAGGTAGACCAGCGGATCGGGTCTGGGCTGCGGTGATTGCGCGGCGGCGCGGGCCACCGCGACCTTGATGGTGCGTCCGTCGGGGATGCTGCGGTTCTCCGGGACGGTCAGGAAGCCGCAGGAGAATTCGGGCCCGAGGTCGGCCGCGGGGACACCGGGCACGTTGGGTTGGGGGCACGGCGCCGCCTCGAATATCGCGGAGGTCGGGGTGGATTCGGAGCCGGACGGTCCCGCGCATCCGCCGGTGAGCACGGCGAGGAGCATGACGAGCACAGCGCCGTGGTTTCGCACACGACGACTCTAGGCCGGATCGGACCGCATCCGACGCCGATTCGTCGCAGCCGGACAACGAAATCCGTTGCGCCTGCGGATACGCGCCCGTAATCGTGACCCGATGCCGTTAACGAGACGGACACCGCAGGGCTCGGTCGACGAAACACGACGCGCTCACCATCTGATCCGTGGAGCCCTTCGCACCCACAATCGTTCGGTCACCGGAGATCGCCACCGCATCGGGAAACACCTTCGGGTGTCTGGTCCGATTCGCGGTCGCGAACATCCGGCGGCGCCCGGAACGCTTTGTGCTCGCTGTCCTCGGCATCGCCCTGGCGATCGCCTGCGTCACCGTCGTGCGCACCATCTCGGCGAGTTTCGCCATGACCGGTGCCGATTCGGTCGCCGATGTGCTTGGTGCAGAGCAGCTTTGGGTGGTTCCGGCCGGCGGGGTGCACTACGACGTGAGCGCCCAGGCGCTGATCGCCGACGGAGCCGCGCCGGCCCTCGTCACCGTGCCCGGCTGGGCCGCGACCCGCACGCTGTCGGGCACCACCACCGTCGACGGCGCCACCGTGTCCCTGCGTGGGTCCGATTCGGTTGCCGGCGGGCAGGCATGGGTGGGTGCGGGCCTGGCAGACAGGCTCGGCGTCGCACCCGGAGCCACCGTGCCGATCGCCGGGAAGCCCGTGATCGTCGAGGTTGTCGGGACCGGCCAATCCATCACCGTGTCAACAGAGCTGGCCCGCAGCGTCGTCGGGGAGAACGGTTGGTGGACGGTCGCCGCACCGGCAGGGGAGGAACACCGCCGCGATCTGGCCAAGGTGTTCGGCGCCGCCACCGGGCTGCCGTCGACGGCCGATCCGTCGGTGCGTCCCGAACCCGGCGGGCCCGGCCTGATCTACGACGCCGTGGGGGGTTCGGGGCCGTTGACCTTCGAGCAGAAGTTCTCCGCCCTGTTCTCCGGCAAGGTCACCAGTTCCACCCTCGGGGTCATCTCCACGATCGGCCTGGTCCTGGGCTTCGTCATCGCGGTGTCCTCCTTCCTGGCTGCAGTGTCCGAGCGCAAGCGCGAGTTCGGCATCATGTCCAGCATCGGGCTCGCAGACGAGGTGCTGTACTTCTTCCTGGTCGAATCCGGCATCGTCTTCCTGACCGCCTACCTGGTCGGCGTCGTGGGCGCCGGAGTCGCTGTCGCCCTGGTCATCCCGCAGATCACGACGCTGGCCGCATGGGCCCAGGCCGCGGGCATGGTGGCGGCCTTCATCCCGGCCATGGCCATTGTCGGCGCGCTGGTTCCCGTGCACCGGCTGCTGCAGCAGCGGCCCGTCGATCTCCTGGGGGATCGCTGATGAGCGCTTGCGCGAAGAGGAGACGGCGCTGATGAGACACGGGCTGAGCTACGGCTGGCTGTCGGCGCGGCGACGGCTGCGCGAGATGATCCTGCCCGCGGTCACCACCGCGACCGGCGCGTTCCTGGTCGTCATCGTGTTCGGGATGTCGGCAGGTATCAGTGCTCAAGCGGCCTCGCTCGGCAACGCCGATGAGATCGCCGCGGCGGTGGTGCTGATCGCGGTCACCGTGTTGCTCGTCGGCGTCGTGGAGGTCGCGGTGGCGACCACCCGCACCGTGGCCAACCGCACCCGCGAACTCGGTGTGCTCGGGGCCAACGGGATCCGGCGGCTGCCGGTCGTGACGGCGCTGCTGGTCGAGCCGGTGCTGGCGGCGGTGGCGGGGGCCGCCGGCGGTGCGGCCCTGGCCGCGATCACCGGAATCGTGCTGGCGCTCAGCGGGTTCGCACCCGGTGGCGTCGAGGCCACCGGTCTGGCCCTGGGGGCGGGGATTGCGGTGGCCCTCAGCGTCGTCGCGGCCCTGGCCACCAGCGTCGTCCCCACCTGGAATGCCGCGTCGCGGCCACCGATCCGATCACTGAGCAGCGGAGGGTAGACATGACCGCCATCGATGAGACCGCCGTGCAGGTGGTCGCCGATACCGAGCCCACCCCGGTGGTCGACGTCACCGATGTCTGGAAACTCCACAAGCTCGGCGATGAGGTGGTCAAGGCCCTCATCGCCGTTGAACTCAAAGTCATGCCAGGTGAATTCGTCTGCCTGATGGGACCGAGCGGCAGCGGAAAATCCACCCTGCTGAACATCATCGGTGGCCTGGACCGGCCCACCAAGGGCACGGTGTCGATCACCGGCCGCGACACCGCGACGCTGACCGAGAGCCAGTTCGCCGCGCTGCGGCACGACACCGTCGGGTTCATCTTCCAGAGCTATAACCTGATCCCGTTCCTCTCCGCGGTCGAAAACGTGGAACTGCCACTGATGTTCCAGCCGTATGACCGCAAGGCCCTGCGCAAGCGTGCCGTCGAGTTGCTGGAGATCGTCGGGCTCGGGCACCGCATACATCACCAGCCGACCAAGATGTCCGGCGGCGAACAGCAGCGGACCGCCATCGCGCGGTCGCTGATCAGCAATCCCACCCTCGTGTTGGCCGACGAACCGACGGCCAACCTGGACCACCGTACGGGGGAGACGGTGGTCCGCATGCTGCGCGACCTGTGCTCGACGCTGGGCGTCACGGTCGTCGCCAGCACCCATGACCCCACGGTGGCCGACGAAGCGAGCCGTGTCGTACGGATGAAGGACGGACAGATCGTATGACAGCAGAACTCGACGCGGCGCCGACCGGCCCCGCCGACCGGGACAAGCTCATGACCACCGAGCTTGTCCCCGAACAGATCCTGCCCAAGGTGATGACCACGTTCGGCCTGACCGCCGCCTACGTGTTCATCATCTGCTGGATCACCGGGTCCTCGGTGATGGCCGGTGGCGGCTGGACCGCGATCCCGATGTGGGTGCTCGGCATCCTGACCTTCCTGGTGCCGGCCGGCATGGCCGTCGTCGAACTCGGCAACCTGTGGCCGGGCCAAGGCGGCGTGTACATCTGGGCCACCCGCACCATGGGGGAGACCTGGGGCTTCATCGGCGGGTACCTGTCCTGGGTGCCGGTGATCCTCAACGCCGCGTCCTCGCCGGCGATCGTGCTGCAACTGCTGCTGCTGGCCTTCCACGCCGAAATCGGGCTCACCGCAAGCATCATCCTGCAGCTGGTCATCCTGTGGACCGTGATCGGGCTGGCGCTGGCCAAACTCGCTGCCAACCAGAAGATCATGAACATCGTGTTCGTCGTCTACGGCGTGCTCACTCTCACCATCTTCGTCTCCGGGCTGCTGTTCGCGGTCAACAACGGTTCGGCGACACCGTTCAGCTGGGCCGAGGCCACCATCCCGAACTTCGCGGTGGCCGGATTCCTGTACGGCACCGTGCTGCTGTACCTGCTCGGGGTGGAGACGCCATACAACATGGGTGCGGAGTTCCTGTCGGTGCGCAAGAGCGGGCCGAAGATGATCCTGTGGGGTTCGGCCGCGCTGGTGGCGATCTATCTGCTGACCACCCTCGGCACCATGATGGCGCTGCCGGGCGATCAGATCGACCCGGTGACCGGGGTGATCAGCATGCTCGACGTCGCGGGCTTCCCGGGCCTGATGGAGATCGGCGCCGTGGTGCTGGCCTTCATCGTGATCGTGGCCCTGATGACCTATCAGGTGGCCTACTCGCGGCTGATCTTCGTCTCCGGCCTGGAGCGGCATCTGCCGCGCATCTTCACCCACCTGAATCCACGCACCCGTAACCCGGTGAGCGCCATCCTGATCCAGGGAGTCATCTCCTCGCTGATCCTGGTCGGGCTCTACTCGCAGAGCAGCATGGCCAATGTCACCGTGTACCTGCAGGGCGGCTTGAGTACGGTGTGGCTGCTGTCCGGGTTCTTCTTCCTCGTTCCGGTCATCGTGGCGCGCAAGCGGTATGCGGACCGCTACGCCAACGAGGAGTTCTGGCGGATTCCCGGCGGCATGGCCGGAGTGTGGATCACCGTCATCGTCGGTTCGCTGGCCACCGTTGCCGGCATCTACTACTCGTTCGTCACACCGTGGATCGATGTCCCGCAGGCGACCTGGATGACCTGGGTGGGCTGCATCAGCCTCGGCATGTTCGCGCTCGGCCTCACTGTGTACGTCTTCGGCCGCCGGTCGGCGCGCAAGGTGTCCCAGGACGACGCGCTGGCCCATCTGGCCGTATTCGACCTCACCAAAACAGAAGCGGAGGAACCAACCACATGACGATGGACAGCACCGTGCTGGGCACCGAACTCACCGAGGGTGCCACCCGGTACCCGCTCGACCCGCTGACGGGGGCCGAGATCGAGGCGGCCGCCGCCGTCATCACCGGGTCGGACTACGCCACCCCGACGCTGAAGTTCGTGATGATCCAGCTGGCCGAGCCGGCAAAGACCGCTGACCTGACGTTCAAGGGGTGCCAGGATGTTCCGCGGCAGGCGTTCGTGACGATGTACGACGCGGCGGCCAAGCTGATCTACGAGGCCATCGTCGACATCGAGGCCCGGGTCATCGACTCCTGGACGCCGATTCCGGGACGGTTCCCGTCCTACCTCGTCGAGCACATGACCGGCGTGGAGGAGAAGGTGCGTGAGGACCCGCGCTGGCAGGAGGCGGTGCGCAAGCGGGGCGTCACCGACTTCAGCCTGGCCATGATCGATCCCTGGCCCGCCGGGTATTACGGCGCCCAGGACGACCATGACAACTCGCCGCTGATCTGCCGCCCGCTGACCTTCATCCGGGCCGCAGCATCGGAGAACGGGTACGCCCGCCCGGTCGAGGGACTGATCGTCACCTTCGATCTGGACACGATGACCGTGCTCGACATCGAGGATCACGGCGTGGTGGCACTACCGGGCAAGGGCGGCAACTACACCGAGCAGTTCATGTTCAGCCCCGACAACCGTCCGGCATTCAGCGGATTCCGCGAGGATGTGAAGACCATCGAGATCACCCAGCCCGACGGGCCCAGCTTCACCGTCGACGGCTGGAACGTCAAGTGGCAGAAGTGGTCCCTGCGGGTCGGCTTCAACCCGCGGGAGGGCTTGGTGCTGCACGAGATCACCTACGACGACCGCGGCACCGTGCGGCCCATCATGTACCGGGCCGCGTTGTCGGAGATGGTGGTGCCCTATGGGGATTCCTCGCCGACGCATTGGAACAAGAACGTCTTCGACATGGGCGAGGTGGGCATGGGCTTCTCGGCCAACCCGCTCACCCTGGGCTGCGACTGTCTGGGCGAGATCTTCTACTTCGACGGCACCGTCAACGACTCCGACGGCAACGCCGTCACCATCCCCAACGCCATCTGCATGCACGAGGAGGACTACGGGATCTCCTGGAAGCACACCGATTTCCGCACCGGCGAGGTCGAGGTGCGGCGCTCCCGGCGACTGGTGATCTCGATGATCTGCACCGTCGGCAACTACGAGTACGGCTTCTTCTGGTACCTGTACAACGACGCCTCCATCGAGATGGAGGTCAAGCTGACCGGCGTGCTGACCACCGGTGCGGTGCCCGAGGGGGAGACGCCGCGCTGGGGCAAGATGGTGGCCCCGGGGATGTACGGCCCGAATCATCAGCACTTCTTCAACTTCCGGATGGACATGAGCGTCGATGGTCCGGGAAACAGTGTCTACGAGGTCGATTCGATCCCGGAGCCGGATCCGGCGCTCAACCCGCACCACAATGCGTGGATCACCCGGGACACCTTGGTGGGCTCGGAGGCCGAGGGCGCCCGCGATTGGGACCACGCCACCGGGCGCTACTGGAAGGTGGTCAACCCGTCCAAGCTCAACGAGTTCGGCGCACCGGTGGGCTACAAACTGATGCCCAAGGACATCGTGCCGGTGATGGTGCAGGAGGGCTCGGTGATCTATGACCGGGCGCGGTTCGTGCAGCACAACCTCTGGGTGACGAAGTACGACCCCAAAGAGCTCTACGCCGCCGGGGACTACATGTACCAGTGTGCCGAGGCGCAGGGCCTGCCCCAGTTCGTGGCCGACGACGCGCCGCTGGAGGACACCGATGTGGTGCTCTGGTACACCGTCGGCGCGCACCACGTCGTCTGCCCCGAAGACTGGCCGGTGATGCCGTGCCACTACACCGGATTCAAACTCAAGCCGGTGGGGTTCTTCGACGGCAATCCGGCGCTGGACCTGCCGCCGTCACCCCCGAAGGCCTGTCACGCCAAGTAGGCGTTCGCCGAGGGCGGCCATAGCCGGCACCTGACCCTTACCAACCACCCATTCGGCGCGTCCCGGCCACCCCGACGTGGCCGGGACGCCGTCATGAGGCAGGATTGCAAGAGCCGTCCGCGCGGGAATCGCCCTGGATGGCGATTCGGTGTGTCGGGACAGCTAGGAGTCTGATGACGGAACCAGACAACGCCGGCCCGGGAGTCATCCGGCCTGCGTACAGACGGGTATTGCTGAAGCTCGGTGGCGAGATGTTCGGCGGCGGTCAGGTCGGCCTGGATCCCGACGTGGTGGCCCTGGTCGCCCGTCAGATCGCCGACGTCGTCCGCGCCGGCGCGCAGGTCGCCGTGGTCATCGGTGGTGGCAACTTCTTCCGCGGCGCCCAGCTGCAACAGCGCGGCATGGAACGCACCCGCAGCGATTACATGGGCATGCTCGGCACCGTGATGAACAGCCTTGCCTTGCAGGACTTCCTGCAGAAGGAAGGCATCGACACCCGCGTGCAGACTGCCATCACCATGGGGCAGGTCGCCGAACCGTACATCCCGCTGCGGGCGCGGCGGCACCTGGAGAAGGGGCGCGTCGTCATCTTCGGCGCCGGTATGGGCCTGCCGTACTTCTCCACCGACACCACCGCCGCGCAGCGCGCCCTGGAGATCGGCGCCGAGGTGGTGCTGATGGCCAAGGCCGTCGACGGTGTCTTCACCGACGACCCGCGTAAGAACCCGGACGCCGAACTGCTGACCACCATCACCCACCGTGAGGTCATCGACCGCGGATTGCAGGTGGCCGATTCCACCGCCTTCAGTCTCTGCATGGACAACGGCATGCCGATCCTGGTGTTCAATCTCCTCACCGACGGAAATATCGCGCGAGCGGTCGCAGGTGAGAAGATCGGAACACTGGTCACCACCTGAGCAGCTGCGCACCTAAGGAGAACCCGTGATCGACGAGACCCTCTTCGACGCCGAAGAGAAGATGGAGAAAGCCGTAGCGGTGGCCCGCGACGATCTGGCGTCGATCCGCACCGGCCGCGCCAACCCCGGCATGTTCTCCCGGCTGAACATCGACTACTACGGTTCTCCGACCCCGGTCACGCAGCTGTCCAGCATCAACGTGCCCGAGGCGCGCCTCGTGGTCATCAAGCCCTACGAGGCCAGCCAGCTCAAGCCCATCGAGGACGCCATCCGCAACTCGGACCTGGGCGTCAACCCGTCCAACGACGGCAACGTCATCCGCATCTCGATCCCGCAGCTCACCGAGGAACGGCGCCGCGAACTGGTCAAGCAGGCGAAGGCCAAGGGTGAGGACGCCAAGGTGTCGGTGCGCAACATCCGCCGCAAGGCCATGGACGAGCTGGCCCGGATCAAGAAGGACGGCGAGGCCGGGGAGGACGAGGTGGGTCGCGCCGAGAAGGATCTGGACAAGACCACCGGGACCTACGTCGCGCAGATCGATGAGCTGGTGAAACACAAAGAAGGCGAGCTGTTGGAGGTCTGATGACCTTTCAGCAGGGCATGCCCGTGGTAGACGCCGAACCACCCAAGAAAACATCGCGCGCAGGTCGTGACCTGCCGGCCGCCATCGCCGTCGGCGCCGTCCTCGGCGCCATGGCGATCGGCACGCTGCTGTTCGCGCCGCTGTGGTGGCTGCCGTTGCTGGCCGTGGCCATCGCGATCGCCACCCACGAAGTCATCCGCCGGCTGCGGGAGCACGGGTACGCGCTGCCCACCGTGGCGCTGCTGCTCGGCGGACAGGCGATGATCTGGCTGACCTGGCCGTTCGGTGCCGCCGGCCTGCTCGGCGCCTACGGCGGCACCATCGTCGTCTGCATGGTGTGGCGCCTCATAGGTCAGGGTCTGCACCAGCAGCCGGTCAACTACCTGCGGGACATCGCGGCCACCGTGCTGCTGGCCACCTGGGTGCCGATGTTCGCCGCGTTCACCGCGCTGATGATCTTCGCCGAGGACGGCGGCGCGCGGGTGTTCACCGTGATCGCGACCGTCGTGTTCGCGGACATCGGCGGTTACGTCGCCGGCGTGTTGTTCGGCAAGCACCTGATGGCGCCGGCGATCAGCCCGAAGAAGTCCTGGGAGGGCCTGGGCGGATCGGTGGTGTTCGGCACCGCCGCCGCCGTGCTGTCGGTGACCTTCCTGATGGACAAGCCGGCCTGGGTCGGTGTGCCGCTCGGCGTGCTGCTGGTCATCACCGGTGTGCTCGGGGACCTGGTCGAATCCCAGGTCAAGCGCGATCTGGCGATCAAGGACATGGGCACGCTGCTGCCCGGCCACGGCGGGATCATGGACCGCATCGACGCCATGCTGCCCTCGGCGGTCGTCGGCTGGATCGTGCTGACGCTGTTGGTGTAGCCGCCCTGGGCCGCCGAGCGGTCCGGATCAGGCCGCCACGCTGCCGCCGCCGTCGGCCCGGATGACCTGGCCGGTGATGTACCCGGCGTCCGCGTCGAGCAGCGCACAGATCGCATGCGCGATCTCGCGTGGCGTCCCGACCCGGCCCAACGGGATGTCGGCCAACAGGCGTGCTTCGCGTTCCGATCCGATCGGGCTGCGCTGCCGGTACAACTCGGTTTCGGTGGGGCCGGGCGCGACCGCGTTGACCGTGATGCCGGTCGACGCCAGCTCCTTGGCCCAGATCCGGGTACAGGCCTCCAACGCCGCCTTCGCTGCCGCGTAGGGGGTGCGTTCGGGGGTTCCCAGCGCGGTCAGACTGGTGACGTTGACGATCCGGCCGGACCCGGCCGCCAGCATGCCCGGCAGCGCCGCCTGCACCACCTGCACCGCGGTCCGCACGTTCAGGTCGTAGGCCTGCACCAGCGAATCCAGCTCGATCGACCCGATCCGCGCGAAGTGGGCGAACCCGAAGTTGTTGACCACCGCGTCGACGGTCCCACCGGCGACGACGCGCCCCAGCACCGCGGCGGTGGCCTCCCGGTCGGCGAAGTCGACCTCGTGGAACTCGCCCGGGAAGTCCGGCGGCGTGGTCCGCGCCAGACCGATCGGCAGATCGCCCGCGGCGGCCACCTTCTCGGCGACGGCCCGGCCGATGCCTTTCGAGGCACCGGTGATGAGCACCCGTTGTGCGGACATGACGCCTCCTGCGTGTGTCGAGGTTCGTTCGTCGTCGAGCGTTGTCGTTGAGCGCCGTCGATCACGACGTCGATCACAACGCAGCGGCGGTCACCGATCATCCGCCGACTAGGTCTATCAATGCCGAGCGTTGATACTGGAAGGGTCATGAAACAAGAACTGATCTTCGAAGCGCCGCGCCGTGGGATGCCGCCGCGGCATCTGGCCGACCTCGATGAGGCGGGGCGCGCCGAAGCCGTGGCCGAACTCGGGCTACCGAAATTCCGCGCCAAACAGCTGGCCAACCAGTATTACGGGCGCCTGATAGCCGACCCGCACCAGATGACCGACCTGCCCGCCGCGGTGCGCGACCAGGTGTCCGAGGCGCTGTTCCCGGCGCTGATCAAACCGGCCCGCCAGATCCAGTGCGACGCGGGGGAGACCCGAAAAACGTTGTGGCGCGCGGTCGACGGCACCACCTTCGAGTCGGTGCTGATGCGCTATCCGCAGCGCAACACCGTGTGTATCTCGTCACAGGCCGGCTGCGGGATGGCCTGCCCGTTCTGCGCGACCGGGCAGGGCGGGTTGCAGCGCAACCTGTCCACCGCCGAGATCCTGGAACAGGTGCGCGCCGCATCCTCGGCGATGCGCGATGAGCATGACGGCCGGCTGTCCAACATCGTGTTCATGGGCATGGGGGAGCCGCTGGCCAACTACAACCGGGTGGTTTCCGCCGTCAAGCGCATCATCGCCCCACCGCCGGAAGGGTTCGGTATCAGCGCCCGCTCGGTGACGGTGTCCACCGTCGGCCTGGCGCCCGCCATCCGCAAGCTGGCCGACGAGAAGCTCGGGGTGACCCTGGCGCTGTCGCTGCACACCCCCGACGATGAGCTGCGCGACACCCTGGTGCCGGTGAACAACCGGTGGAAGGTCGACGAGGTGCTCGACGCCGCGCGCTACTACGCCGATGTGACCGGGCGCCGGGTCTCGGTGGAGTACGCGCTGATCCGGGACGTGAACGATCAGCCCTGGCGCGCGGACCTGCTCGGGAAGAAGCTGCACAGCAAGTTGGGGCCGTTGGTGCACGTCAACCTCATCCCGCTGAACCCGACCCCGGGCAGCGAGTGGGACGCCAGTCCCAAGCCCGTGGAGCGCGAGTTCGTGAAGCGCGTCCTGGCCAAGGGTGTTTCCTGCACGGTGCGCGACACCCGCGGCCGCGAGATCGCCGCGGCCTGCGGGCAGCTCGCCGCCGAGGGCTGAGCCCTCACCCGGGTGGGTTGCTGAACCAGACGTTCTCCTCGCGCAGGCTGCGGCTGCGCCAGCCGTCGCCGGTGCGCACCAACTCGTGGTGGTAGTAGCCGCCGCACGCGCTCTGGGTGTCCATGCCCGGTAGCAGCATCGGGTTGTAGAACATCGCCCGCACAGTGGCGGTATCGCCGTCGATGTCCGCCTCGACGTTGGTGATGTAGTGCATGCTCCACGGGATCACCCCGAAATTGGCGGCGAACCAGTCGACGACTTCGTCGCGGCCGCCGACGATGGCGCCGGCCGAGGAGTAGTCGATGTGGGCGTCCTCGGTGAACACCGAACGGTAGGTCTCCCAGTCCTTGGTGTCCACGCCGCGCGCATACCGGGCCAACAGCGCCCGGATCTCCAGCTGATCCTCGACCTCGCTCAACCCAGCACCTCCAATGTCAGATTGCGGATGCGCCAGCCGGTTTCGGTGCGCACCAGATCGTCGTGCCAGCGGCCGAAGAAGAACCGGACGTCCTCGGAGCCCACCCGCGCATCGTCGGTGAGCATCGAGCGGTAGGTCGGCCGGTCCCTGGCGTCCACGGCCCGGCAGTACCGGGTGAGCAGGTTCTCGATCGCCAGGGCGTCCGCCGCCGAGATTGACGTTCTGGCGGATTCTTCTCGCACTTTCACGCCCGTTTGTTCGTTTGGGCGGTAATCAGTCGGGCATGCCGATGGTCTTGGCGTCCAGGTACTCCTTGTAACCTTCTTCGCCGTTGCGGTAGCCCAGGCCGCTCTGCTTGGTGCCGCCGAACGGGCTGTTGATGCCGAAGTGGCTCTTGCCGTTGATGGTGACGTTCCCGGTGCGCATCCGGGTGGCCACCGCGAAGGCCCGGTCGACGTCGGCGCTGCTGACCTCACCGGACAGGCCGTAGATGGAGTTGTTGGCGATGGCGACCGCCTCGTCGTCGGTGTCATACGGGGTGACGGTCAGCACCGGGCCGAAGATCTCCTCCTGGGCCACCTGCGAGTCGGGATCCACATCGGCGAGCAGGGTGGGCTGGGTGTAGTAGCCGACCGGGAGGTTCTCCGGGATGCCGCCGCCGGTGATCAGGCGGGCCCCGGAATCGATGCCGCTGCGGATCAGGCCGAGCACCTTGTCGCGCTGGCCGGCGCTGATCTGCGGGCCCTGCATGTTGCCCGGGGTCCACGGGTCTCCGACCGGGAAGCCCTCCATCATGGTTTTGAGGATCTCCAGGCCCTCGTCATAGCGGCTGCGGGGCAACAGGATCCGGGACGGCAGGATGCAGGACTGCCCGCTCATCACGCACGCCATCATGGCGGCCAGCGGCAACGACGAGGACAGATCGGCGTCGTCGAGCACGATGTGTGCCGACTTGCCGCCGAGTTCGAGCAGCGTCTTCTTCACGGTCGGGGCGCCGGCGGCCAGGATCGCCCGCCCGGTCGCCGTCGAACCGGTGAAGGTGATCATGTCCACCCGCGGGTCCGCGGACAAGGCGGCGCCGACCTCGTTGGCGTTGGACGCCACCACGTTGAACACCCCGGCCGGGATGTCGGTCTCCTCGGCGACGATGCGGCCGTACTCGGTCCCCGACCAGGGCGTGAGCTGGGCCGGCTTGAGCACGACGGTGTTACCGGCCATCAGGGCCGGCACGGTCTCGGCGATGTTGAGGTAGAACGGCACGTTCCAGGGGGTGATCGCGCCGACCACCCCGACCGCCTCGTAGTGGATCTTGCGCCGCGCCGGGCCCAACGGCGTCTCGTGCACACCGTTGTCGACCAGATACTGGAAGTTCTTGCCGTGCTCGGCCCAGTGCCTGACCTCTTCGATGGGGCTCTCGATCTGGCTGCCGCTGACGGTGACCGGGCAGCCCACCTCGGTGATCAGGATCCGGCGCAGCCGCTCCTTGTTGCGTTCGAGTGCCTCGTGCAACTGGATCATGCAGTGGTAGCGGAAATCGAGGTCGCGGCTCCAGTCGGTCTCGTCGAAGGCGCGCCGGGCCGCGCCGACGGCGCGCCCCATATCCTCGACGGTCCCGTCGGTGGCCTGGCCGGCGACCTGCTCGCTGGCGGGGTGGACGACGTCGAAGCTCGCCCCGCTGCCGGTGAACTGCAGCTCCCCGTCGATCAGCATCCGTTGTTCGCCGGCCAGCACGCCGCTTTCAGTCTGCACCTCGGTCATGCCCCACAGCTTTACAAATCTCAGCCGAAATGTCAGCAGGATGGCAACAATTCCCGACCCCGATTCTCTACGCCCGTAGAGTGCAGTCCCGCGGCGTGACGAGCTCGAGGTCGCGCAACGGCTGTTCGTCCTCGGCGCGCACCTCGACCGCGAGCAGCGTGCCGCAGCCCGGGCAGGCGTAACCGTCGGCGCGCAGCCCGGGGTGTAGCCGGATCTTGCGGCCGAGGTCCTCGGCCGCCAACCGGGCGTGCGCCGCGTAGCCCTTCCAGTTCTCCTCGGCGGGGGCCAGCACGTGCCCGCAATCGCAGGCGTACACCGGTGAGCCCTCGTCCCGCGCGATGACCAGGTGGTCGCCGATCCTGCGCACACCGTCGGCCGGGTCGACCCGCCGCGCACCGTGCGACTTGTCCTGTTTCCACAGTCGCCGCTGCGCCCGCGCCCGGTCGCGCTTGGCCGCGGTCGCCGCGACGTCCACCGCACCGTCGACCAACACCACCGCGTAACTTCGCTCGGCGCTCTCCGTGGAGATCCGCCCGGCCGAGACGTCGTGGGCCACCGCCTCCGGGTCGGCGTCCAGCGCATCGCCCCAGCCGCCGCCGCCGTGGAAGCTCCAGTCCACGACATCGCCTGCCGTCAGGTGTAATTCGCCCGGGGAGCCGGTGTAGACGACGGGCTCACCACCGCGCAGGATCGTGACCTGGTGCGTGGATCCGGGCATGCCGCCGTGAATGCCCTGGGAGTTGGGCATCGACATGCTGTGCCCGGCCATCACGCCGTGCATGAAGCCGGTGTCGTGCAGGGTGAACGACGAACTGACCGACACCCCGCCGTGGTTACGGCCTGCGCCGCCGCCGTCGGTGTTCGCCGACCGGTACAGGTAGAGAAGCGGGAAGACAGACTCCTCGCCCTCGACATTGTTGAACTGCCCGGTGAGGATCTCGTTGGGTCCGCGGTAGTCCACGCCGTTGCCGGCGACCGTAGCGCCGGCGCCGCCGGCCAGCACCTCGGTCATCGCCCCGCCGAACGGTTCACCGTACTGGTTACGGCCGGCGATGTGGAAGATCATCAACCCGCCGGTGGTGACCGCCTTTGCCTCCCCGCGCAATTCGTCGTGGGCGCTGACCAGCGTGGAGATCGCGGTGCTCGCGGTGCTCTGCACGACGCTGGCCGCGCCGGTGGTGGCCGCACCGCACGGTGCGGGATGGCGGGCGTTGACGATGCTGCCCTCCGGCGCGGTGACCTCGATGGCGCGCATGACGCCGCTGTTCCACGGGATGTCGTGGGCGATCACCGGCAGGATGGCGGCGAACACGCCGCCGCGCAGCCCGGACATGGTGCAGTTGAAGAAGCCGGGCAGCTGCTCGGCGGTGTTGCCGTAGTCGAATACCAGCCGGTCGCCGTCCTTGCGCAGCTCCACCTCGACCCGGGCCAGCGTCGCCTCGTGCCCGTTGTGGTCGAAATAGGTTCGGGCCCGGCTGATTCCGTCCGGCAGGGTGAGCAATCGCTCGCGCACCTGCTGCTCGGAACGGTCGAGCATGGTGGACATGACGGTGGTGACCACATCGGCGCCGTAGCGCTCGACGAGGCGCAGCAGGCCCTCCTTGGCGTGGTTGTTCGCCGCGATCATCGCCTTGAGGTCCAGGCCCAGATTGGCGGGCAACCGGGAGGCGGCCAGGATCAGGTTCCACACGTCCCGGCGGATCCGGCCGCCCTCGATGAGCTTGGTGGGCGGCAGGATCAGGCCCTCCTGGTACACCTCGCGGGCATCCGGGGACCAGCTCGACGGGGTCATGCCACCGATATCGAGCACGTGGGCGCAGCTGCCCACCCAACCGATGCGCACACCGTCGTGAAAGACCGGCTCGATCATCGTGACGTCGGGCATGTGCAGCGCGCCCTTGTACGGGTCGTTGGTGATGAACACATCACCCGCCCGGGCGCCCTCGACGATTCCGTCGGTGTCGGTGCAGTCGGCGATGATGTGGTTCACCACCGTCTCCATCGATCCGGAGTGAAAGAGGTTGTGCGGCCCCATCGCAACCACCTCACCGCTCGCGAGATACACGCCGGTGTTGCAGTCGTTGGCCTCGGTGACCAGCGGTGATCCGGAGACGTTCTTGAGCACCGCGGATTGCTGGGCGACGATGGCGGTGAGTCGGTTCCGGACGACCTCGTAGGTGATGACGTCGACGTCGGTGCGGGTTGTCATGGGTCAGGCGTCCTTCTGGCTGGTGCGGATGACCGTGTTCTCGAGTTCGTCGATGACGGCGGTCTGGTCGGGCCCCACGAAGATGGTGGTGCCGGGGTGTTCGATCACGGCGGGTCCCTGGATGCGGTCACCGGGGCGCAGGTCGGTACCCCGCGCGACGTCCGCGGTCACGAACCCGTAGGTGGGCCCCAGGTATACCGGCCGCGAGGTCGGCATGTGGCATGCACCGGCATCGGCGCTGACGACGTGCTGGACCCGCGGTTTGTCCAGCTTGCCCTTGGCCTGCACACGCAGCGACACGATCTCGACGCCGGCGCCGAGGAACAGTGCCTCGCTGCCGTACAGCTCGACGAACTGATTCGCGAAGGTGTCCATGATGCGGATGATCGACGCGGTGTCCAGCGCGCCGGCCTCGACCGGAATCGACAGGCTCTTGCTCTGCATCCGGAACCGGACATCGGCGAAGCGCTGCAGGGTGATTCGCTCGGTGAGTGCGCCGCCTTCCAGGAGTTCCTCGGTGGCCTCGGCTTCCAGCGATGCGAAATTGCGGGTCAGCCGGGCGGGGTCGAATGCATCCAAGGCGGCGTCCCAGGTGGCCGAATGCATGGGATCGGACAGCTCGGCGGTGATGTGCAGGTCACTCATCGCCGCACCGAACGCCGAGTGCACGGTCGCGGTGGCCGGGACCAGGATGGACTGGGCGCCGAGTTCCGCGCCGAACTGGTGGCAGTGCGCGCCGCCGGCACCACCGTAGGCGTACACCACGAAGTCACGCGGGTCGTGCCCGTGACCCACGGTGAGGGTGTCGAGCAGATCCGCCATCCGGTGGTCGGCGATGGACTTGATGCCGTGGGCGGCCTCGGACACCGTCATCCCGAGCGGTTTGGCGATCATGTCGTGCATGGCGCGCTCGGCGCCTTCCCTGTCCAGCGCGAAGCTGCCGCCCAGGAAGTAGGACGGATCGATGATGCCCAGCACCACGTCGGCGTCGGTGACGGTGGGTTGGGTGCCGCCGCGTCCGTAGCAGACCGGGCCGGGAACCGAACCCGCGCTGGTGGGACCGACGACGAGTTGTCCACCGACCACCCGCGCGATCGAACCGCCGCCGGCGCCGATCGCGGTGATCTGAACCGCCGGCTTGAGCACGCGGTACCCGTTGACCTGCTGCACCGGCGTGACGACGGGCTGATAGTCGGTGATCATGCCGACGTCGAAGGACGTACCACCCATATCGGTGGTCAGTACGTTCGGCGTGCCGAGGCGCCGGGCGAGCTGGGCGCTGGCGAGCACTCCGCCGGCCGGACCCGAAGTCAGGATGGAAACGGCTGTCTCGCCGCACCTTTCGGGTGTGATGACGCCGCCCCCGGAGTCCAGGATGCGCAGCGAGCCCTTGAGGCCGCGGTCCCGCAGCGACCCGTTGAGGTTGGTCATGTAGCCGCGCACGGCCGGGCCCAGGTAGGCGTTCAGTGCGGTGGTCGCGGTGCGCTCGTACTCGCCGAGTACCGGCGCCAGATCGCTGGACACGCTCAGGTACACGTCGGGGGCCATCTCCCGGATGATCGCCGCGACCCGCTGCTCGTGGCAGGGCTCGCGGAAGGACCACAGCAGGCAGACCGCGATGGCCTCGACGCCGTCATCCAGCAGTGCCTGAACCTGGGTGCGCACCTCGGCTTCGTCCAGGGGCGTGACGATGGCGCCCTTGTAGTCGATGCGCTCGGTGACCTCGCGGATCAGCGGCCGGCCGACGACCGGCTCGGCCTGTCGGCGTGCGGAGTCGCGCATGACCTCATGCAGTTCGCGGCCGGCCCAGTGCCCGGTGGCCCGCTGCATCAGGATGGCGTCGCGGAAGCCCTTGGTGGTGATGATCCCGGTCTTGACGCCCTTGCGTTCGATCAGCGCGTTGGTGGCGACGGTGGTGCCCAGGCCGAAGTAGTCGACGTCCTTGAGGATCGCCCCGGCTTCCAGGCCGAGTTCCTGCTCGGCGAGTGCCAGTGCGTTGTTCACGCCCTCGGACGGGTCATTCAGCGTGGTCGGCGTCTTGAGTAGGCGCGCGGTGCCGGACTCGTCGAGCAGCACGGTGTCGGTGAAGGTGCCACCGATGTCGATGCCTACGGAATATGCCATGGAACGCCTCTTCCCGATTCGCGCACAATTTGTCGATCTGTAATGTCACTTTACGTGCTGTAAAGCGAAAATTTCTAACGCATGGGGTCGTGCGTTGGCTCACATCCCGGTCGGCGCGGGCGGCCCGCTAGTCTGGCCCGATGGCCACCCTGCGCGACGTCCAGAAGCGGCAGACCCACGCGTTGTTGCTGGCCAAGGGGTTGGAGCTGTTCGGGTCGAAGGGTTATGCGGCCACGACCATCGACGACATCGCCGCCGCCGCCGGCGCCACCCGGCCGACCTTCTACGCCCACTTCGGATCCAAGGCCGCGCTGATGATGGAACTCATCGCCGAGGTCGACGGGATCCTGACCACCGCCGACGATCCACCCCTGACGACGGTGGTCGAACTCGGCCGGCAGGAGTTGATCCGTGCATGGCTGGACCGCAAGTTCGATCAGTGGCCGGTGATCCGGCCCTACATGCTGGTCGCGCACCAGGCCGAACCGAGTGAGCCGGAGGTGGCCGCGACGCTGGACCGTTGGCACGACGGGACGATCGAGTGGATGTGCGCGGGCCTGGACAAGGCCGACCGGTTCGATCCGGCGAGCCGTCGGGCTCGGTGTGTGCTGGCCTTCGGAGAGTTCGAATACCTGTCGCGGCAATGGTTTCGGCGTGGCTGGCTGATCGATCGCCCGACCTGCCTGCAGACCCTGACCGACTCCTGGTGCGCGCTACTGGGTGGCGAGTGACCCGGCCAGAGCCTCCTCGGCTTCGTCGGCGGGCACGTGCCCACGGGTGAGCAGCAACAGTGCCACCGCCGCGGCCAGCGCGGCGCCGAACATCGTCAGCCCCATCGGCACGGCACTGTGCTGACCGGCCAGGCCGACCAGTGGAGCGGCCAGCGCGCCGGTGCCGTACTGCAGGAAGCCCAGCACCGCGGATCCGGTGCCGGCGGCGTGCCGAACCTCGGTCGTCGCGAGCATCGCCGCGTTGGAGTAGATGAAGCCCATGCAGCCCATGAAGCAGGCCATCAGCGCGACCGTGGGCCAGTGTGGGACACCGCCGATGGTGACGGTCACCAGCAGCAGCGCGCTGACCACGACCATGGCGGCGACGCCGGCCATCAGCACCCGGCGCGGCGAGTGGGACTTCACCAGTCGGGCCGCCACCGCGGTGCCCGCCCCGACGGTCAGCGAACAGGCGCCGAAGGTCAGCGAATAGTGGCCGGGGGACAGGCCCATGATGTTCTGCAGCACGAACGGTGAGGCGGAGATGTAGCCGAACATCGCCGCCGAGGTGAAGGCCATGGTCAACGTGTAACCGATATAGAAACGGTTGGTCAGCACGCTGTGGGTGCTCGACGCCAGCGCCTTGAGGCCGCCCGGCCGGCGGAGTTCGACCGGTAGGGACTCCTTGACCACGAACAGCACGCCCAGCAGCATCAGCAGGCACAACAGCGCCAGTGCGCCGAAGACCGCGCGCCAGCCCAGGCTCGTCACGATGGCGCCGCCGATGATGGGCGCGGTGAGCGGGGCGAGCACGCCGATCAACATCATCACCGCGAACAGTCGGGCGGCCTGCGATCCGCGGGCGCGATCGGCGATGACGGCGCGGGCGATGACGACCCCCGCCGCCCCGCCGACACCCTGGATGAAGCGCAGGCCGACGAGGATCTCGATCGTCGGGGCAAAGGCGCACAGGATGCTCGCGGCCAGGCAGGCGATGGTGCCGATGATCAGCGGTTTCCGGCGCCCGTACCGGTCCGAGAGTGACCCGATCACCAGTTGCCCGGTGGCCAGGCCGGCCAGGAACGTGGTCAGCGTCAACTGGATGGAGGTGGCGGGGGTGCCGAGGTCGGTGGCCATCTGCGGAAAGGCCGACAGGTACATGTCGATCGCGAACGGGGTGACCGCGTTGAGCAGTGCCAGGACCGCGATCAGGGCCATCGAGGGCGCGCTGGACTCCTTGGCAGAACTCATGAACACCTTCCGGTCATCGATCCCCGGCTCGGACGGCGCCCAGCCAGATACATATATAAGAATATGTATTTCTAGAAACGTATGTCAAAATAGGTTATGGCCGAAGTGATGGACGACACCACGCGCATCCGGGACCTGGCGGTGACGCTGCACGATCTGTCCTGGCGGATCTCACGATTCGCGCCGGCCCAGGTCGGGCTCGACCCGCTGCCGGCCTCAGAACTGCTGGTCTTACGTGCGGTGATGGACGATCCGGGCCGCAGCGTGTCGGAAGTGGCGACCGCGGTGGCGATGCAGCCGAGCAACGTCAGCGCCGCGGTCCGCGGACTGTGCGGCCGAGGGCTGCTGGAGAAACGCGTGGATCCCGCCGACCGGCGGGTGTCGTTGCTGCACCCCACCGCGCGGGCGTCCGGTGACCGCACTGCGATCGAGGACGTCGTGGTCCAGACCGTGACCGCCGCATTGGCCGAGTTGCCCCGCGAGGCGATCGAGTTGCTGCTGACCGCGACCCCGACGCTGCGGGAGCTGGCTGTCCAGGTGGCCGCGACCCGGGTCTCGGCGATCTAGCTCTGCTTGAGCCCCACCGCGTGCCGCAGCTGAGCCAGGAACTGGCCCTCGTCGTCGCTACGGACGATGTAGTGCGACACCGCAACCCGGATCGCGGTGGACGCCTTCACCTGTGCATTGGAACCGCTCAGGAGTTTGAGCAGGCGGGCCCGCATCACCGGTAACACGTGACTCAGCTGGGCGATGACCACCTCGGGCTCGATGTCGATGATCCGCACCCCGGAATAGGACTGCTGGTACTCGACGATGAATCGCAATGCCGCATCGAGCTTTTCGGTGCCACGCAGACCTGCGGTCGCGGTGCTGATGCCGGTGTCGAACATCTCGCGCTCGTAGTCGCCGAAGGCCCCCAGCAGTTCCTCCTTGGAGGCGAACCACCGGTACAGCGTCGGCCGGGACACGCCGGCCTGCAACGCCACCTCCGACAGGCTCAACTTGGTCTGCCCGTTGCGTCCGAGCACCTCGGCCGTCGCGGCAAGAATCCGGCGTCGCGTCGAGGTGTCCTCGGCAACGTCGGAGTGCGCGGACGGCGGCTTGTTCACGGTACCGATGGTAAAGGGTGCGCCATCACATCGAAGCCTTCAGTGCATAAACCGTGTCGAGATCTTCCAGCGCGGCCACCGACCGGGCGAGCCCCTCCAACGCGATGTTCTCGTCCTGCATGCCGCCCATCCCGGCGGTGATCAGAGCCGCGATGTAGGCGTACAGCGCCCCCTGGCGGAACCGTTGCCAGAGCTGCTCCCGGTCGATCGCGGGACCCCCGGCGGCCCGCAGCTCGGCGCGGTAGAGGTCGAGCAGATCGTGTTGGGTCTGCACCCGCTCGGCGGTGGTCATGCCGGTGATCAGTGTGTAGGACAGCTCGCGGGACGGGTGGCCTCGGCGCACCGCCTGCCAGTCCAGCAGTCCCGCTCTTCCGTTGCGGAAGTACACATTTCCCGGATGTGCGTCACCGTGCATGACGGTGTGCGCGCCGCGGTCGATCACGGCGGCGACCGCGCGGTAGTTGTCGATGATGAACTGGCCCGCGCGCACCGGAATATCGGTTCTGCCCTCCAGCCGGCGGGCCGCGGCGTTGGCCAGCGCGCCGGTCAACAGCGAGGTCGCGTCCGCGGACGCGGAGTACACCCAGGGGTAGGGGTCCAGTCGCTGCCAGAAGGTCGCGTGCACCCGGGCCAGCAGCTCCACGATCAGCGCCGCGCGGTCGGCGTCGAGCGGATGCAGAGTGTCGGGGAATTCACATGAGCCCCCGGCCGCCAGGTCTTCGAGCACGAGCACGAACCGTCCCGTCACCGGATCGAAGGTGGCACCGTGGCAGGCCGGCACATCACCCAACTGGCCGGACAGTTCCCGGTAGAACCGCACCTCGGTGTCGGCCAGGCGGCCCAGTTCCCCCATCAGCCGGGTGGCCACCGTCTCGGCCGGCATCTTGACGAACACCGATGCGGGCACGTCGTCTCCGGTCAGAGCCATGCGGGCGCGTGTGGAGGTGCCGGCGTCCCCGTCGAGCAACGTGACCGAGGTGACCGTGCGCCCGAGCAGGCCGGACAGATACTCCGGGTCCAGATCGGCGATGTGGCGGGGGACGGCGCGGGTCCGCCCGAAGATGGCGTCGGTTGCGATACGTTGCAAACCGCGCCCGAGATGCGCGGCCAGACCGAACACCGGGGCGACGCTGCTGACCTGCGGAGGCATCGTGCAAGCTTACAAATCAAAACGAACTTGTAAAGCGCTGTGATGGGATTTCCGATGACTGGTCCGATGGACGGCTTCCGAGTGGTCGAACTCGGGGTCTGGGTGGCGGCGCCGGCGGCGGGGGCGATCCTGGCCGACTGGGGCGCCGACGTCGTCAAGATCGAACCACCCGGTGGTGACCCGGCCCGCTCCTTCGGCCGGATGATGGGCCTCGACGCGGACCTCGGCAGCGCCTCGAACCCGCCGTTCCAGATGGACAACCGGTCCAAGCGCAGTATCGTGCTCGATCTGGCCGGCCCGGAGGGGCGGGCGACCGCCGTCGAATTGATCGCCGGCGCAGACGTTTTCCTGACCAACGTCCGCCCGCCCGCGCTGGCCCGGCTGGAGCTGGATTTCGAGACGGTGGCCACCCGCAACCCGCGATTGGTGTACGGGCTGATCACCGGATACGGCACGGACGGCCCGGACGCCGGGCGCGCCGCCTACGACGTGGCCGCGTTCTGGGCCCGCGCCGGCATCGCCGACCTGCTGACCCGGCCCGGTGACACCCCGCCGTTTCAACGCGGCGGGATGGGCGACCACTCTGCCGGGATGACGCTGGCGGCCGCGGTGTGCGCGGCGCTGCTCGCCCGGACCCGCACCGGCGCAGGGCAATTGGTCACCACCTCGCTCTACCGCCAGGGCGCCTACACGGTGAGCTTCGACCTCAATACGCTGCTGATGTCCGGTCAGCAGGTGGCCATCGGGCAACGCGAAACCATGGCGAATCCGTGCATGAACAACTACACCGCGGCCGACGGTAAGAGGTTCTGGATCGTCGGGCTCGATGTCGCGCGGCACTGGCCGCCGCTGTGCCGGGCGGTGGGTCGCACCGAGTGGCTGACCCGCTACCCGATGCCACGAGACCGGTTCACCCATGCCCGGGAGATCATCGCCGAACTCGACACCGTCTTCGCCACCAGGACGCTGGACGAATGGGAACAGGTGTTCGCCGGCGAACCGGACTTCTTCTGGTCGCCAATCAACTCTCTCGATGACGTGGTGGCCGATGAACAGTTCCACGCCGCCGGTGGCATCGTCTATGTGCCGGAAGGGGATTCGAGCACACCGATGGTTGCCAGCCCCGCCGACTTCTCGGCCACACCGTGGCAACCGCGCGGCCCGGCCCCGGAACTCGGCGAGCACACCGAACAGATCCTCGCCGAACTGAACGGAACTCAGGAGCGCTGACGGTTCACGGTCTCCAGCATTCCGGCGAGCTGCTCCCGGCTGAACGCGCCGCCGCTGAAGGACACCAGCCGGCCGATCGGAATCGAGCCGAGCAGCCGCATCATGTCGGCGCCCGCCGCAGTTGAAAGGCCGGCAGTGGGCGCCTGCTGACCGGCCGCGGCCAGCATGTCGGCCACGATCGGCCCGGCCACCGGGTCCCCGAGCAATTCGGCCAGGGTGGAGTCCGGGGTGAACGCGAGCACCGGGACAGCGTCGCCGTCCACCGCGACGACGGTGTGCAGCCGAAGATCCCGGCTCGACGCCCCGACCGTCACGCTGTAGTCACCCGACTCGACCAGTCGCCGCCCGGACCGCACATCCCAGTAGCCGAGCTCCTCGCGTGCGACGGGGATCTGCACTTCCCGCAGTTCCCCGGGATCCAGCGTCACACCGGTGAATCCGGCCAGCCAGCGGGGCGGGCGAGCCACCCGGGACACCGGCAACCCGGCGTACACCTGCACCACCTCGCGGCCGGCCCGGGCGCCGGTGTTGACCACCGACACCCGCACGGTGAGCCCGTCGGCGTGCACGTCCACCGACAGATCGGTGTATTCGAAGGTGGTGTAGGACAGCCCGTGCCCGAAGGGGAACGTCACCGCCGCATCGCGGGCGTCGTACCACCGGTATCCCACGAATACCCTTTCCCCGTACAGGATGTGGCCGTCCTCGGCGGGAAAGTTGATGTACGCCGGCGAATCCTGCAGTCGCACCGGCACCGTCTCGGCGAGCCGTCCGGACGGGTTGACGGCCCCGAACAGCACATCGGCGATGCCGCTGCCGCCACCCTGACCCAGCAGTGCACCGTCCAGGATCGCCGGAGCCAGGTCGGCCACCTCGTCGAGTCGCAGCACCCCACCGTGGGACAGCACCACGACCGTACGCGGTTGCACCTGCACCACCGCGGACAACAGGTGCAGTTGCTCGACGGGCAGATCGATGTGGGTGCGGTCGAAACCCTCGGATTCCTCCTCGGCGGCCAGGCCCAGGAACACCACCGCGGTATCCGCATCGGCCGCGGTGGCCAGCGTTTGAGCGGTCAGCTCCTCGGCGTAACTCACCGGGTACTCGCCGGCGCGGTGGCGAATCTCATCCAGCGGCACATCCACCCGGGTCGGATTCACGTGCGAACTGCCGCCACCCTGGAACCGCGGTGACACCGCGAACCCACCGATGACCGCGATCGACGACGGGGTCAGCGGCAGCAGGTCATCGTCGTTCTTCAACAACACGATCGACCGTGCGGCGGCTTCGCGGGCCAGCTGATGATGGCCCTCGTCGTCGAACGTGGCTGTGCCGGAGATATTTTCGGTGACCCGGGCGGCCAGGGCGGCGACCCGGCCGGCGGACCGGGCCACCGCGGCGGCATCGAGAACCCCCGATTCGACGGCGGCGACGACATCGGCGTCGGTGACACCGTTGCTGGACGGCATCTCCAGGTCCAGCCCGGCGGCCACCGCGGCCACCCGGTCGCGGACCGCGCCCCAGTCGCTGATCACCGCGCCGTCGAAACCCCACTCGTCGCGCAGCACATCGGTCAGCAACCAGCGGTTCTCGGCGGCGTACACCCCGTTGATCCGGTTGTAGGAGCACATCACCGTGGCGGGCCGGGCCTGTTTGACGACGTGTTCGAAGGCCCGCAGATACAGTTCGCGCAGCGTGCGCTCGTCGACATCCGAACTGACGCGCATCCGGTCGTCCTCGGCATTGTTGACCGCGAAATGCTTCAGCGATGCGCCCACGCCGTGCCCCTGCACCCCGCGCACCCATGCCGCGCCGAGCACACCGGCCAGCAGCGGATCTTCGGAGAAGTACTCGAAGTTGCGCCCGCAGCGCGGGTCCCGCTTGATGTTGATCCCGGGCCCGAGCAGCACCTGGACACCCAGGGCCCGGCTCTCGGCACCCAGGGCGGCGCCGACCCGTTCCACGAGCTCGGGATCCCAGGTCTGGCTCAGGCCGACGGCGGGCGGGAAGCAGGTCGCCGGTTCGCTGCGGGCCAGGCCGAGGTGGTCGGTGGCGCTGCCGGCCTGCCTGCGCACCCCGTGCGGACCGTCGGTCAGCAGGATCGCCGGGACATCGCCGACCTCCTTGGTGGTCCAGAACGTCGCGCCACTGCCCAGGGCGGCCTGCTCGGCGAGAGTGAGGTGCTCAGTCACCGTTCCTATTCTTCACCCTCGCGGCGTGCCGCAACTGCTCCAAGAACTCGTCACCGTCATCGCTGCGGACCAGATAGTGCGAGATGGCCACCCGGATGGCGGTGGCCGCGGCCACCGCGGCGTCATCGCCGGGGGTGAGACGCTCCAGCCGTTCCCGCATCATCGGGATGAACTGGGCCAGCCGGGCGATGACGTGCGCGGGTTCGATGTCGACCATCCGCAGCCCGGGGTAGGAGCGCTGGTAGTCCACGATGATCTGCAGGGTGGCGTCGAGGCGTTCATCGGGGCGCAGCTCGGCGGGTACCCGGGCCACCGCGCGGTCGTAGTGTTTGCGCTCCCAGACCACGAAGGCGTCGAGCAACTCGTCCTTGGAAGCGAACCAGCGGTAGAGCGTCGGGCGGGACACCCCGGCCTGGGCGGCGACCTCGGACAGGCTGAGTTTGGTCATCCCGTGGTTGCCCAGCACCTGTGCGGTGGCGGCCAGAATCCGCTCGCTGGTGCTGTTCTCCGCATCCGCGGGGGTGGCTTCCGGCATCGCTATACCTTTACAAATATTCGCCGTACTGTCACGCTAATTGCTCGCAACGCCGTCGTTGCACGCCCGTAGGAGGGAACCGCCGTGACAGTTGCCAGCGCACCGCAGGCACGCGACTACAGCCCGTTCGACATCACGTCCCACGACTTCTGGAGCCGGCCGTTCGACGTCCGCGACCAGACCTTCGCGCAGCTGCGGGCGCAGGAGGGGGTCAGTTGGCACCGGCCGCTGCCGACCCTGTTCGACATCGAGGAACCCGGTTTCTGGGCGCTCACCCGCCGCGCGGACATCCAGTTCGCCAGCCAGAATCCCGGGCTGTTCACCTCCACCCTCGGTGTGGCGCTGGATCCGATGCCTGCCGAGGTGCAGAAGTTCGCGACCTTCTTCCTGGGCATGGACCCGCCCGAGCACACCACCTACCGGCGACTAATCAGCTCGGCGTTCACCCCGCGCAATGTGCGCCGCATCGAGGAACAGATCCACGCCAACGCCGTCGCCATCGTCGACGATCTGATCGGCGCCGGTGACATCGATTTCGTCGAGGCCTGTTCGGCGCAGCTGCCGATGCGAACCATCTCGGACATGCTCGGTGTGCCTCCCGCCGATCAGCCCGCGCTGGCCAAGGCGGCCGAGAAGCTGTTCAGCATGAGCGATGACGAGTACTCCTCGCTGGAAGAGCGGGCGATGGACACCATCAACGAGATCATGCTGATCTCGGGTACCGGGGTGGAGCTGGCCAAGTTCCGCCGGGCCAACCCGGGCGATGACCTGATGACCGCCATCGTCAACGCCGAGGTGGACGGGCACCGGCTCACCGACGAGGAGATCGGTGCCTTTCTGATCCTGCTGGCCTCGGCGGGCAACGACACCACCAAGCAGACGACCACGCATGCGATGCTGGCGCTGGCCGCCAATCCGGACCAAAGGGATTGGCTGATGGAGGATTTCGAGGGCCGGATCGGGATGGCCACCGAGGAGTTCGTGCGCTGGTCCACCCCGGTACTGCAGTTCGCCCGGTTCGCCACCCAGGACGTCGAGGTCGCCGGGCAGCAGATCAGCGCCGGGGACAAGGTGGGCCTGTTCTACTGTTCGGCAAACCGGGACGAGAGTGTGTTCAGCGACCCGCAGCGGTTCGACCTGACCCGTTCACCGAACCCACAGGTCGGTTTCGGCGGGGGAGGCCCGCACTTCTGTCTGGGCAATCAGCTGGCCAAGAGCGAACTGCGGAACATCTTCCGCGAGTTGCTGACCCGGCTCAAGACCATCGAGCTCGGCGAGCCGGATCTGTTGTACAGCAGCTTCGTGCACGGCATCAAGAGGCTGCCCGCATACGTGCAGTGACCGCTCAGGCCGTCAGTTCGGCGGCCAGTGCCGCGCTGATCGCACGGTAGGCGAGATCGGCTGCGGCCTGCCAGTCATGAGCGGCGTCGACGACCAAGGCCGCGGTGAAATGTGGGCTCAGATGCGCCGCCACGGTGGTTACCAGGGCGACCGGTGGTGGACCGACACCACCCGCGGTGCGCCACACGGTGGCCGCGATGTCGGCCATTGCGCCCCGGAAGTCACTGCGGCGCCGACGTTCTGCGGAAGCGAGATCGGCGGGCAGGTTCCGCCGCGATGCGAGCTCGAAGAAGCCCGGGCCGATGGTGGAGTTCATCCGGTGCGCGGTGTCGCAGGTGTTCCGCAGCCAGTCGTCGGGATCGCCGGCCGTATAGGTGGGCAGCCCGCGCAGGTAGCCGGTCATGCCCGCCTCGAATGCGGCGCCGAGGAGTTTCTCGCGGGTTTCGAAGAGCCGGAACAGCGTCCGCCGGCTCACCCCGGTGACCTCGGCCAGCTGATCCATGGTGAGGTCCAGGCCGTTCTGCAGCACCGATCGCCGGGCCAGCGTCAGAATGTGGTCGACCGTGGCCTGGCGCTTGGCGCCGGCCACCGTGCCGGAGGCGGTCTTGGACACACCTCGGAGTCTAACCCGGCCCGCCGCACCGTTGACACTCATGAGTGCCATAAGTGACACTTGATCGTGCCGATACGGAGGTTCTCATGACCGCGCGTCACCTGGCCACGCACTCCATCGTCGACGTCGACGACGCCACCATCGCCTCGGCACTCGAACAGCTGTCGGTGTCCGCGTTGATCGCCTCGGTCGTCCAGATCACCGGGGATCCCACGTTCATCCGCGGCTCGATCCGCCCGGTTCAGTTCGTGCAGAACGAATTTCAGGGCATGCTCGACGAGGACAGCAAGGCTCGGTTACGACGTCTGGCGCTCCGTGAGATCTGTGCCTGGCGCGACGCCGGGTGCCCGGACACTCCGCCGCTGAGCACCGAGCTCATCCGGGAAGTGATGGACTGGATCGCCTGCGAACCGGTGCCCGACGACAACGCCGCGCTCTACCTGGAGGAGATGGACCTCCACGGCCACAATCCGCGCGCCGTCGCCGGACCGGAAGGACTCGATCCGCCGCCGGGGTTCTCGGTGCTCATCATCGGTCTCGGTGCGTCGGGTCTGCTCGCTGCGATCCGGCTCAAGGAGGCCGGCATCCCGTTCGAGGTCGTCGAGAAGAACCCCGATGTCGGCGGCACCTGGTTCGAGAACAGCTATCCGGGTTGCCGGGTCGACGTGGCCAGCCACTTCTACTCGTACTCGTTCGAGCACGTCGGCGACTTCAGCGCCTACTACACCCGCCAGCCCGAACTCTACGACTACTTCCGTTCGGTCATGACCCACCATGACATCGGCGCCCACGTGAGCTGGGGCCGCGAGGCGGTGCGTGCGCAGTGGGACGACGAGGCGGGGCGGTGGTCGGTGACGCTGCGCCGCACCGACGGCGGCGCCGAACACCGGACCGCCTCGGCCGTCATCTCTGGCGTCGGTTTCCTGAATCGGCCGATGATCCCGGATCTGCCCGGGCTGCAACGGTTTCAGGGTCCTGCCTTCCATTCGGCCCGGTGGGACCACGCGGTGGACCTGCAGGGTAAGCGGGTCGCCCTGATCGGCGCCGGCGCCAGCGGCTTCCAGATCGGTCCCGCCATCGTCGACGAGGTCGAGGAATTGGTGGTGTTCCAGCGCACGCCGCAGTGGATGGCGCCCAACCCGCGCTACCACGCCGGCGTCACCGACGGTGAACGCTGGGCGATGCGGCACCTGCCCGGCTACTCCCGCTGGTACCGCTTCATGCTGATGTGGCAGTCCAGCGACAAGATGCTGGAACTGGTTCGCGCGGACCCGGATTGGCACGACTTCCCGCGCACCGCGAACGAGGCCAGCGCCGCGCGGCGCGAGATCTTCGCCAACTGGATCAACGATCAGGTCGGCGACATCCCGGAACTCGCCGAGAAGGTCACCCCGCAGTATCCGCCGATGGCCAAGCGGATGCTGCAGGACAACGGCAGCTGGCTGCGCTGCCTGCGACGTGAACACGTGCGCTACGTCAACGAACCGATCACCGGTATCGACGAGTCGTCCATCAGCACCGCCGCCGATGAGTTCGAGGTCGACGTCATCGTGCTGGCCACCGGTTTCCGTGCCTCCGAGGTGCTCTGCCCGATGGAGGTGATCGGGCGCGGCGGAGTCCCGATATCGCAGGTATGGGACGGCAAACCCGAAGCCTTCAACGGCATCTCGGTACCCGGCTTCCCGAACTTCTTCATGATGGCGGGCCCGGGCACCGCGCTGGCCCACGCCGGCAGTGTGATCTTCATGCTGGAATGCCAGATGCGCTACATCGGTGCGGCGCTGCGGACCGTGATCGAAAAAGGCGGGCGCAGCATCGAACCCACCGCCGAGGCGTATGCGCGCTACAACCGGGAACTGCAGGACGAGGTTGCCACCCTGATGTGGGGGCACCCGTCCATCGAGCACTCCTGGTACAAGTCACCCGACGGTGGCGTCTACGTGCTCAGCCCGTTCGGGTCGGTGGAGTACTGGAAACGCACCCGTGCCCTGGCCGACGAGGACCACGTACTGGGCTAGTGGGACTGCCCTGGGAAATCGCCCTTGCGGAGGGCTCTGGGCGCCGGTATTGTCGAACATAAGTTCGAATGCGACGTTGCTCCCATCGCTCCACGGTGAGCTTCAGACCGCGACTCCGGTCGCCGAGAGGTTCTTCAGTCCCGCGGGACTGGTCGAACCGCCTTGCCTGATCGTGCCTTTGTGCACCTTCTGTGAAAGTCGGTATCCGTCATGGACGCCACCCATCTCGACACGTTCGTCGCTGCGTTGATCGATGATCTCGTTGAGGTTCCGACCTCGGACGACGATGCTGAGCGAACGCTGTTCCATCTACTCGACAGTCCCCGGCGGATCGTCGATGAAGCACCGCTGCTCGCGGTGCTGGTGGCTGCCGTGAACGCCCGTAACCTGCTCGACCACGTGATCGCGTCGGCGTCCGCGGCCGCGGAGCGGCTCGGGATCCCGGCGCGGCGTCACCTGCGCTCGGGGGCCGATCTGCTCACGAGCATCGGGGTGGCCCCGGGTGCGGCGCTGCGGGCTGCGCGGGTGGGCCGGGCGGCGCCCACGTTGGCGGCCTTGACCCGGCAGCAGCGTCTCGGTGGGATCGGTATCGAGTTCGCCGACGCGGTCGGAAGAGGAGTCGCCCACATCAACGCCCGGGTTGAGTTGACCGAGGACGACCGGGCCGGGGTCGTGACGAAACTGATGATCCAGACCACCCCCGCCGAGGTGGGCAAGAAAGCCCGCGAGATCGCCATCGACAAAGCCGCCACACAACCGGAGGCAGCGGGGACGGTGCCGGTCGCCGAGAACACTGACCTCAACGAGATGACCCTGGTGCAGACCGACGAAGGCCGGGTCGCCGCCACCCTGGATCTCGATGTGCTCACCGGAGAGGAACTGTTCGCGGCGTTGGATCCGTTGTGTCGGCCCGTTCCACTCCCTGACGGGACGCCGGACCCGCGGCCGGCTGGGCGGCGTCGGGCGGACGCGTTCGGTCAGCTGCTGCGCACCTACCTGTCGAACTCGCAGCGCCCGACCTCCGGTGGGGTGCTCCCGCACGTCACCCTGATCCGGCCGGAATCCGTGGACACTCTCGGGTTCGGCGGGCCGATCAGCGCCGTCACCGCCGACCTGATCTCCTGTGACAGCACCCTGACTTCGGTGATCGTCGACCACACCGGTGTACCACTGGATATCGGGCGCAGCGAACGGCTGTTTCCGCCCGCGCTGCGAAAAGCTTTGGGGGTGCGTGACGGTGGGTGCGCGTTCCCCGGTTGCGGAAGACCGGTGTCCTGGTGCGACGCCCACCACATCCAGCCCTGGAGCGAAGGGGGCGCAACGAGTCTGGACAACGGGGTGCTGTTCTGCCGATGCCACCACACCCTGGTCCACCACGGTGGCTGGCAGGTCTACCTCGGCCCCGACCGGCACCCCTGGTTCATCCCGCCCCACGACCCGGCCGGCCCCGAACCCGCACACCTACGCTCCCACGCACGACGCACCATGACCGATCTGCCGGCCGCTGCATAACCCAGACCTCAAGCGCACCTTGACAACTACACAGTGAACCGGGGACTGCGGAGCCGGACCGCTAACGCTTCTCTCGCCGGCGCACCAGCACCGACTGCTGGATTGCGCCGACCGGGCCCTGCTCGTCGAACAGGGTGCCCAGCGTGGTGCCGATCCCGTCGGGGCCGTAGTTGGTCTCGGCGCGGATGCCGATCCACTCGCCCTCGGGCACCCGGTGGATGTGCACGACCAGGTCGGTGTTCATGAACGTCCACTGCCGGATATCCAGCTTGGTGCCGATCCCATTGGCGTCATCGGCGACCGCGAACAACCGTTGCAGTGGTGTCATCGACTCGCCCTTGACCACGTCCACGGTCGGGCTGAGCCAGGATTCACCCGGACCGTCTGCCAATGGTGTTGTCAACCAACGCCAGTCGATGCTGTGCACATAGTTGCGGTCCCAATCCTTGGCCATGTCACGGCTGCGGGCCTGGGCCAGTGGGGGCAACGGCGCCGCGGCGGCGTGCAGCACCGCGCTGGTGTCCTGCTGCTGCAACCGCCAGCCGCTGGCCCGGGCCACCGGCCGCGGGGTGCCGTCCGGGCCGGGGGCCAGCATCTCGGCGGTCACCAACTCGATCTGCTTGCCGGAGCGTTCCCGCCGCGCCCGCACCCACAGATCGCCCTCGGCCGGTACCGGACCCAGAAGGTCGATCAGTACCCGGCTGAGCCGGGTGTCCTCGCGCTGCTCGCAGCGTTCCAGGGCGCGGGCCAGCAGCGCCGACACCGGTGCGCCGTGCTGGATGGACGCCGACCAGGTGCTGCGCACCAGATCGGTGGCTGCGAACTTCTCGCCGACCGGGTCGTCGGCATCGACGAGTTCGTAATAGGAATCCGACATGGGGGCTTCTTTCAGGGTGCGGGAACGTCGACGCTGACCGCGTCGAGGGTGGACAACCTGGTGCCGATCAACCGCTCGGGGTAGGCGTCCGTGCTGGACAGCAGGAACAGGGTGCGGCCCTCGGGGCCGCCCAGTGCGCACGCGATCGCGGTACGCCCGGCCATGTCGATCCGGTCCGTGACGAGGGCTGTCGTCCCCCCGCCGGTGATGCGTTCGAACTGGTGGGCCAGGGTCATCGCCGCCCACACCCCGCCCTCGGCGTCCACCGCCAGCCCGTCCGGCGGGCCGTCCAGGCCGTCGGCGAACACCCGCCGGTCGTGCAGGGCGCCGGAGTCGGCGACGGTGAACGCGGTCAGCCGTCGTGCGGTGGACTCGGCGACGATGAACGTGCCGTCGGGGGAGATGACCATGCCGTTGGGAAAGCTGAGGTCTTCGGCCATCACCGTCGCCCGGCCGTCCGGATCGAGCGCGACGATCACCCCACCCTCGCGCGCCTGCGAACCGATGTAGGCACGCCCATGCGCGTCGACGACCATATCGCCGAGGTCGGCCGGCACCAGATCGGTGAGATCGGCCAGTGCCGAGACGGTTTCACCGTCATAGGCCAGGATCTGGCGCGTCTTGGTGGAGGCGATCAACAGAGTGCCGTCGGGTCGGAAACCCAGGCCCGACGGTGCGTGGCCGGGTAGCGCCAGGGTGGACATCTCACCCTGCAGCGTGACGGTGTGCACCGCTTCGCCGAGCATGTCGGAGAACCACACCAGCCCCTCGAACCAGCGCGCGCCCTCGCCGAAGCAGAACCCGTTGGCCAGCGGCTGGACTGTCATGCGGCCACGATAACCGACACGGTGCCCATACCTTTACAAAACACGCCTCGAATGTCACGCTCCCTGGGTGCGTAAATATCACCGCCACACGTTGTTGTATCTGCACGAGACGATCGAACTGGGTCGCGGCAACAGCGATGAGTTCACCGAGCGGTTCGACGGGATCTACCACCCCATGATGGAGCAGCTCGGGGCCCGGTTGTTCGCGCTCTGGGAGAGCACGCCCTACAACGGAAACTGGCCGCAGGTCACCGTCATCTGGGAGATCGACGCATTCGCCGACTACGCCCGGATCGGCAAGGCCCAGGCTCGCGGCGGTAGCCATGCGACCGCGGCGGCGCAGTGGGCGGCCTACCTGTCCGGTATCGGCGCTCACGGTGAGGGCCGGATCATGTACGCCGCCCCGCAGAACCGGAACCTGGAGCAACTGCGGGACGAAGGATTCAAGGCCGAGCTGGTGATCCAGGAGATCATGCAGACCAAACCGGGCAAGCAGGACGACTACATCCGCGAACTGGAGCGGCTCTATGTGCCGTGGTCGGAGAGCACCGGTAAGCGTTGGCTCGGGTCCTTCACCACCACCTTCCGGTTCAATGAGGTCATCCACTACTGGGCGCTCGACGGCGGCTGGGATTGCTTCGAGAACCACTACCCGTCCTGGAAGGACTCGCCCCCCGCCGAGATTGTCACCTGGATGTCGGTCGCTCCCGCGCTGCGCGACGGCTGGGAGGACTCCATCCTCGCCGCGTTGCCGCCGTCCCCGCTGCAGTAGGCATCATGGAAAAGACAGTCGCGCAGGACTTCTCATACGACCCATTCGATCCGGCGGTGATGGCCGACCCGCTGCCGTTCTACCGGGTGCTGCGTGATGAGCATCCGGTGTACTACCTGCCGAAGTGGGACACCTACGCACTGTCCCGGTTCGCCGACATCTGGGAGGCGCTGCGCCTGACCGACGGCACCTTCGTGGCATCCGAGGGCACCCTGCCGTCCGCGGCGGTGCTGGAACACCACAACAGCGGGCCGGTCGCCGATCCGCCGCTGCACCCCATGCCGTTTCACGCCAACTTCGACTCACCGATCTATGAGAACGTGCGCCGCTGCACCTCGGCGCAGTTCCGGCCGCGTTCGGCGGCCACCCTGGCCGACCGCATCCGCACGGTGGCCAACGAACGCCTCGACGAGCTGCTGCCGCGCGGCACCTTCGATCTGACCCAGGACTACGGCGGACACGTCGCGGCCACCATGGTGTGCGAATTCGTGGGCCTGCCGGTCGAACTGGCGCCCGAGGTGCTGGCGACGGTCAACGCCGGCAGCCTCGCACAGCCCGGGGAGGGCGTCGAGGTCGCCAATTCGCGGCCCGGCTTCCTGTCGTACCTGACCCCGATCATCGAACGCCGCCGCGCCGAAGGGGCGGACGGCAGTGTGCCGATCGCCGACAGTCTGATCAACTTCGTGTTGCCCGACGGGTCCGGCTTCAGCGATACCGAGGCCGCCACCCAGATGCTCGGGGTGTTCATCGGCGGTACCGAGACCGTCCCGAAGATCACCGCGGCCGGGCTGTGGCAACTCGCCGAACACCCCGATCAGCTCGCCGCGGTGCGCGCCGACCCGGACGCCAATGTGCCGATCGCGCGCGAGGAGATCCTGCGCTACACCGCACCGGCCCAGTGGTTCGCCCGAACGGTGCGCCGCCCGTACACGATCCACGGCACCACCATCAACCCGGGCCAGCGCATCATCACCCTGCTGGCCTCGGCGGCCCGCGACGAACGCGAGTACCCGGACCCGGACGCCTTCATCTGGAACCGCCCCATCGAGCGGTTGCTGTCCTTCGGGCACGGCCAGCACTTCTGCCTGGGCGTGCACGTCGCCCGCCTGGAGGTGACCATCATGATGCAGGAGTGGTTCAAGCGGGTGGGCGACTACCGGATCATCACCGAGGCCGCCGCCCGGCCCCCGTCGAGTTTCCAGTGGGGCTGGAACAACGTCCCGGTGGAGGTCTGACATGTGGGGATACCGACTGATCGCGCCGTTCACCTTCGAACGCACCGACCGCCCCGTTCCCGATCCGGACACCCTGGCCCCGGGCCAGGTGCTGCTGGGATTCCTGGCCGCCGGCATCTGCGGTAGCGACCTGCCCGGCTTCCGCGGCACCCAGGGCCGGCTGCCCGGCGACACCGGCTGCTGCGCCGCCGAGATGGACGGATTCCCGATCCACGAGATCGCCGGGGAAGTCCTGGCCAGCGCCCACGCCGACCATGCGGTGGGGGACCGGGTGGTCGGCTGGGCATCCGGTTTCGACGGACTGCAGGCCCAGGTGGTCGCCGACGGTGACGGATTGCTCTGTTATGCACCGGATCTGAGCCCGGCCCACGCCATCGGTCTGCAACCGCTGGCCTGTGTGCTCTACGCCGTGGAACAACTCGGTGACGTGACCGGCAAACGCGTCGCGGTGATCGGACAGGGCTCCATCGGCCTGTTGTTCACCTATGTGCTCAAGGCCGCCGGCGCCGCCCACGTCACCGGGGTGGATCCCGTCGACCGGGCCGCCCTGGGGCCGGTCTTCGGGGTCGACGAGGTGGTGCGCGCGACCAGCGACCGGTGGGTGCGGCACCTGACAGAAACGTTCGACATCGTGGTGGAGACCGTCGGACATCAGGTGGCCACCTTGAACCACGCGCTGGAGGCCGCCGCCTTCGGGGCCACGGTGTTCTACTTCGGGGTCCCCGACGACGACAGCTACCCGATCAGCATGCGCACCATGCTGCGTAACAATCTGACCCTGAAATCCGGTGTGACGCTGGAACGCCGGCGGGTGCTGGCCGCCGCCGACGCGTTCGCCCACGCGCATCCCGACCTGCTTCCCGCCTACCTCACCCACACCTTCGGAGCCGATCAGGCGCAGTCGGCGTTCGAACAGGCCTGTACGCCCGACCCGACCCGCGTCAAGATAGCGATCGTGGGGGACCCCGCATGAGCCGCCTGCAGGACGCCCTGGCCGCCAGCGACCAGATCTGGGGCGGCTGGGTGGTCGGACCCACCATCATCGGCCCCGAGGAATTCGCCCAGGCCGGTTACGACTACGTCGGATTCGACGTCCAACACGGCTATCTCGACGACGCCGATGTCGCGCTGCTGCTGCGTCGCCTCGAGCACGTACCGATCGCCACCGCGGTGCGACTGCCCTCGGCCGATCCCGCCCCGATCGGCCGGGTACTCGACGCCGGCGCCGACGCCGTCATCATCGCCATGGTGGAATCCGCGGAGCAGGCCGCCGCCGCGGTCGCCGCCACCCGCTACGCCCCGGCCGGGGTACGCAGCTTCGGACCGCTGCGGGCGTCGCTGGGCCACGACACCGTGGCGCTGGAGGCCGAGGCCAGCGTCTACGTGATGATCGAAACCGCCCGTGGGCTGGCCGCGCTCGATGAGATCTGTGCCGTACCCGGCCTCACCGGCATCTATCTCGGGCCCGCCGACCTGGCGATCTCGATGGGACATCGGCTCTCCGATGCCTGGACCCACCCCGACGTCCGCGCGGCGATGGCCGAGATCCAGGACACCGCCGCCGCCGCCGGACTGGTCACCGGAATCCATGCCGGGACCGGACAGATCGGAAAGACCTTGGCCGACATGGGGTTCCGGATGATCACCCTGGCGTCGGAATCCCAGGCGCTGCGCCGCGGGGCCGCGGCGCACCTGAGCGAGGCAACCGCCGGCACCACCGACCCGGCCGGACAGGACGGATACCTGCAGTGACGACACAACCGGTGGCGCTGGTGACCGGCGCGGCGCGCGGACAGGGTGCGGCGATCGTCGCGCGACTGCACACCGACGGCTTCCGGGTCGCGGCCTGCGACCTGCTCCTCGATGAATTACACGACAGCACAGCCGGATACGGCGACGACGTCCTCGCCCTCGAACTCGACGTCACCTCCGAGGCGCAGTGGCACGCCGCGGTCGCCGCGACCGTCGAGCGGTTCGGGTCCCTGCGCACCCTGGTGAACAACGCCGGCGTGCTGCACCGGGCCGGGATCGCCGACGAGACCGCGGCCGGATTCGAGGGCAGCTGGCGGGTGAACTGTCTGGGCCCGTTCCTGGGCATCCAGGCGGCGCTGGAGCACCTGAAGGCCGCCGAGGGCGCCTCGGTCGTGAACACCTGCAGCACCAGCGCCATCCGGCCATTCCCGAACCACTCGGCCTACGGCTCGTCCAAATGGGCGCTGCGCGGCCTCACCCAGGCCGTCGCCGCGGAACTGGCCCCGACCGGCATCCGGGTCAACGCGGTCTTCCCGGGCCCGATCGCCACCCCGATGCTCGACGAACGCACCCAGACCCGGCTGGCGCAGACCTCCACCGCCGGGCGGCTGGGCAGCCCGGTCGAGGTGGCCGACGCGGTGGCCTTCCTGGTGTCGGCCAACGCCTCCTTCATCACCGGTTCGGAACTGGTGGTCGACGGCGGCCAGATGCTGCAGATCGGATAGCGCGCATGAGTGAGGAGATCGCCGACCGGCTCGATCCCGCCCTGCGTCACCTGGCGGCGGCACGCACCGACCTGAGCGCCGAGGCGCTGCCGGCGGTGCGCGCATTTCTGGACCAGCGCCGCGCCGACGGGGCGACCCGCATCGACACCACCGGTGTCACCGTGGAGGACGCGGTGGCCGGCGGGGACGTCCCGGTCCGCATCTACCGGGGCGGCACCGCGGGCGCCGTCCTGTACTGCCACAGCGGGGCGTTCGTGCTGGGCAACCTGGACACCGATCACCTGCAGTGCGTCGAACTGGCCCGCCGGGCCGGCGTCATCGTGGTGTCGGTGGACTACCGACTGGCCCCGGAACACGCCTACCCGGCCGGTCTCGACGATGCCCTGGCCGTCCTGCACTGGACGGCGCAGCACGCGGGAACGTGGGGGATCGCAGCGGACCGGCTGGCGGTCGCGGGCAGCAGCGCCGGTGGCGCACTGGCGGCCCGGCTGGCCCAGTGCGCCGCCGACGGGGCCGCGCCGCAGATCCGATTCCAGCTCCTGCATCAGCCGGTGCTCGACGACGGGCTCACCCCGTCCAAGCAGGAATTCCACGACACCCCCGGATTCGACGGTCCCGCAGCGGAACTGATGTGGCGCCACTACCTGGCCGGCGCCGAGCCGGCGGCGGGCGCGGTGCCCGCCCGGGCCGCCGACCTGAGCGGTCTGGCGCCGGCGTTCATCAGCTGCTCGGAACTCGACCCGCTGCGCGACGAGGCCGTCGACTACGCGCTGCGGCTCATGTGGGCGGGTGTGCCGACCGATCTGCACGTGTTCGCCGGCACCTGCCACGGGTTCGATTCGCTGGTGCCGGACTGGGAGATCAGCACGCAGCTGTTCGAACTGCAGGGCACGGCGGTGCGCCGAGCCCTGGCGCTCAGCTGAGCGCGTCGAGTTCGCGGGCGACCGCGGCGTGATAGGCGTCGATGTGGGATGGGTTGACGATCCGGAAGAACCCGTCACCCATCGGCGCGTCCCGGTAGGCCTCGATGGTCATGGTGCGCTTGAACAGCGTGACACCGGGATCGGGCCGGCTGAAGTGGTATTCGATGGTCATCCGGCCCTCGAAGCCGCCGTTGCCCTCATAGTCGGTGCCGAGGCGGCCGACCGAACTGAACACCCACATGCGCGGTCGGGTGGCGATCGCCAGCTGCCAGGTGAACACCCGGTCCTCGGTGGGATGGGCCTCCTGCCAGGTGTCACCCACCCGCAGCGGCAGGGTGTCCCGCACGCCGGTGATCCGCGGCCCGCCCGGATAGGTCTTGGCCCAGTTGACCGGATTGGTGACGAAATCGTAGATTTTCTCCGCGGTTTGGGTGAACGCGGTCTCGGAGCTGGTGGTGACGATGCCCAACGGGGTGCCTTCCTGCACAGGGGTGGATGTCAGCAACCGCAGTCGCCGGTGCCGCCGCCGGGCAGCTCGGCGATCATATCCACGCGGGTGTCATCAAAACTCAGGAATCCTTTGATGGCAGCAGATTCCGGAAGCGTATCGGCGTAACTCCACGCCACATCGGCCACCACCGCGCCGTCGATCACTGCCGACCAGTACGTCGCATGGCCCTTGTAATTGCAGTAGCTGGTGGTCTCGCTGCGGCGCAGCAGATCGGTGCGCACCGCCGCCGGGTCGACGTACAGCCTTGGCGCCAAGGAGGTCTCGTAGACGATCACGGTGTCGACGGTGTCCACCAGCACGGTGTCGCCGATACCGACCCGCAACCCCCGGCTGGTCGGCAGACAGTCCACCCGGTGATACGGATTCGGCGGATAGTGGACCAGCAGGCGTCCCTCCTCGAACCAACTGTCGACCGCGTCCCACGGCACCCGCACATAGCCGGGCTTCTGTGGGACGGGCTCGCTGGGCAGGCCGCCGACCTCGGCGACGGGGAACGCGTAGCTCAGCGGGTGATCGCGCCGGTGCACCATCAACGCAGATTCGGTGTCGATCACGTTGCGGCCGTTGCGGACCGCCCGGATGCGCCGCGGGTGGGGTTCGATGAACACCAGGTCATCGGGGACGGCCGGGAAGAACTCGCCGGCCGGATCCCGGCTCAGCGGGCCGCGTCCGGCATACAGAGTCATGCGGAGAGCTTTACAGATTGTCGAATAAATGTCACGCTGGGGAAGCGGCCATGCCGCCTCCGTCCAGATGGATCGTGAAGGAGACAGCCAGCGTGAAACCCACCCCGATCAGACCCGATGAGCGTCACCCGTTCGGCGAGCGAAGAGGGGTGGGCGTGCGCGCCTCGGCGAGCGCGCTGCTGTCCTATGACCTCACAGTGGTGGCCGCCGATGTCCGGGACGTGGTCGGCGGCGCCGGGGGCTGGCTCTACGACCGGGTTCGTGCCGGATGGAAGGTCACCGTCGTGGTCCCGGCCTCCAGTGACGGGCGACCGTTGGAGATCCTCGGCGTCCGCGCCGTCGCCGCGGGTGCACAGGCCCGGTCGTTGGCGGCCGACCCCGCGGCGCTAGCGGTGCCCGCGAACCTGCTCGGCGCGGATCCGACCGTCCGTCGCCATGTCATCGACGCGCTCAGACGCGGCACCGCGGAGGTGACCATCTGGGGTGACTGCGGGAGCCTGGATGTCGGCTTCTCCGTGGGCCCCGCGCAGTACCGGCTCAGCCCGGCCGCGCGTGTGTTCAAGACCCACGCCCTGGCCGCCGCGGGGCTGGGCAGGGCGGCCGCCCCCGTCGAGCACTTCCACAGCCGCGCCCTCTGGTACCCGGCCGACGGGCCGGATCTGACCGCAATCCGCTGACGCACACACGAAAACGCCCCGGGCCGGCCGTTTCTGGGGATGGCTCCGGGGCGTTGTCGTCGAGTGCGGTTAGCGGTACCAGCCGCGGCTGCGGGCGATCCAGTCGCGCGCGACGATCCCGAGGATCAACACGGCGAAGATGATGAGGAACAGGTCCTCGACATGACCGACGTGGTTGCCGTGGGTCATCAGCAGGAGCAACACCGCCGAGAAGATGCCGATGAAGTGCAGGACGCGCGGGTTCTCTGCCGACCAGCCCCACTTGGCCGACGGCACTTCTACTTCGTCGACGCCGGTGTAGCGCTCGACCTCGGTCTTGCCCACGGATACTCCTCACGCGTATGCCTGGATTACTGCGGCCATTCTGGCATACCACGGGGATATCACCCGATGGGGCATCACTATCGGTACGTTGCGTACGTGACAGAGCGCTGGCGCAGGAAATCGGTCGAGCAGTCCCTCGCCGACACCGACGAACCCGACACCCGGCTCCGTAAGGATCTGACGTGGTGGGACCTCACCGTGTTCGGGGTGTCGGTCGTCGTCGGCGCCGGCATTTTCACGGTGACCGCCTCAACCGCGGCCAACATCACCGGCCCGGCGATTTCGCTGTCCTTCATCCTGGCCGCCGTCACCTGCGGGTTGGCGGCGCTGTGCTACGCGGAGTTCGCCTCCACGGTGCCGGTGGCCGGTAGCGCCTACACGTTCTCCTACGCCACCTTCGGTGAGTTCGTCGCCTGGATCATCGGCTGGGACCTGATCCTGGAGTTCTCCATCGGCGCCGCCGTGGTCGCCAAGGGCTGGTCCAGTTATCTGGGCACGGTGTTCGGATTCTCCGGCGGTGTCGTCGCGATCGGTCCGCTGGACCTCGACTGGGGCGCCCTGCTGATCGTCGGCGTGGTGGCCGTCCTGCTGGCGATGGGCACCAAGTTGTCCTCGCACTTCAGTCTGGTCATCACCGCCATCAAGGTCGCGGTCGTGCTGCTGGTGGTGATCGTCGGCGCCTTCTACATCAAGGTCGCCAACTACGACCCGTTCATCCCGCCCGCCGAGACCGGCGCCGACGCCGGCGGTTCGGGCCTGGACCAGTCGCTGTTCTCCCTGCTGACCGGCGCGGCGAGTAGCCACTACGGCGTCTACGGCCTGCTGGCCGGTGCGTCGATCGTGTTCTTCGCCTTCATCGGCTTCGACGTGGTGGCGACCACCGCCGAGGAGACCAAGAACCCGCAGCGCGATGTCGCCAAGGGCATCCTGGCGTCACTGGCCATCGTCACCGTGCTCTACGTGGCGGTCGCGGTGGTGCTGGCGGGCATGGCGCCCTATCTGGAACTCAGGGAGGCCGGCGCGGGTCACCCGAACCTGGCCACCGCATTCGAACTCAACGGGGTGGGCTGGGCCGCGAAGGTGATTTCCATCGGCGCGCTGGCCGGGCTGACCACCGTGGTGATGGTGTTGATGCTGGGGCTCTCGCGGGTGCTGTTCGCGATGTCGCGGGACGGTCTGCTGCCGCGGTCGATGGCGCGCACCGGGTCGCACGGCACCCCGGTGCGTATCACCGTGCTGGTCGCGGTGCTGATCGCCATCGCGGCGTCGCTGTTCCCGGTGGGCAAGCTCGAAGAGATGGTCAACGTCGGCACCCTGTTCGCGTTCATCCTCGTCTCGGCCGGCGTCATCGTGCTGCGCCGTACCCGCCCGGACCTCAAGCGCGGCTTCCGGGTGCCCCTGGTGCCGTGGCTGCCGATCGCCTCGATCATCGCCTGCCTGTGGCTGATGCTGAACCTGACCGGGCTGACCTGGGTCCGGTTCGCCGTCTGGATGGCCATCGGTGTGGCGGTCTACCTGCTCTACGGACGGCGGCATTCGCTGCTGGGCAAGCGTCAGGCCGGGCTGGCCCCGGAGGTCCACTGAATGCAGTTCTGGAGCGGGACGCCGTTCATGCCCACCAGAGCGGCGCTGGAGATCGCCCAGATCCTCGACGAGGCCGGGTTCGACGGTGTCATCTGCGCCGACCACATGATCTACCCGAAGGAACTGCGGTCGCGGTATCCCTCGGAGAGCGGGAAACCGGGTTGGGCGCCGGACACGGCCTGGCCGGACTCCTGGGTGATGATCGGCGCGATGGCGGCGCTGACCACCAACCTGCGGTTCTCCAATGCGGTGTACGTCGCCCCGTCCCGGCCGCTGCTGGAGGTCGCCAAGATGGTGGCCACGGCCGCCGAGGTCTCCGAGGGACGGGTGTCACTCGGCGTCGGCGTGGGCTGGATGCGCGAGGAATACGAGCTGATGGGCCAGGACTTCGCGACCCGCGGGAAACGGCTCGACGAGATGATCCCCGCGCTGCGCGCGCTGTGGCAGGGCGGCTGGGTGTCCTGGAGCGGGGAGTACTACGAGGTGCCCGAACTCATGCTCGAGCCGCACCCGCCGGCACCGGTACCGATCCTGTGCGGCGGTGAGTCCGAGGTGGCGTTGCGCCGGGCCGCCCGGCTGTGCGACGGCTGGGTCGGCACCGCCTATGTGCTCGAGGAGGCGGTGCGCTACGTGGACCGGCTGCGAGAACTGCGCCGCGAATACGGCCGGGCCGACGAGCCGTTCGAGGTGCTGCTCGCGCTGCTGGACCGGCCCTCGGTCGAGCTGTATCAGCGGGCCGAGGAGGCCGGGATCACCGCGGTGCTCTGCGCCCCGTGGGCGGTGGCCGAGGATCAGCGCGGCGCGACCTTGCGGTTCGCGGAGAAGATCATCAGCCGGTTCCGGTGATCCCGGCCCACCATCACATCGGCGGCATCAGCACCGAATCGATCAGGTAGACGGTCGCATTCGCGGTCTGCACGCCTCCACACACCACGTTCGCGTCGTTGACCTTGAGCTCACCGGGCGCACCCGAAGTCACGGTCACATCCCCGCCCTGCAGCGTGGTGTGGGTGCCCGCGACCTGCGCGGGCCCGGCCTGTCCCTGGACCACGTGATAGGTCAGGATGCTGGTCAGCAGCGCCGAATCGGTCTTCAACCGCTCGATGGTCGCCGGGTCGATCTTTGCGAACGCCTCATCGGTGGGCGCGAAGACCGTCAGCGCGGGTGCGCTGTCGAGCGTCTCGACGAGGTTGACCTGTGGGTTCAACTTGCCGGACAGCGCGGAGGTGAGCGTGGTCAGCAACGGGTTGTTCGACGCCGCGACGGCGACCGGATCGTGCGCCATCCCGGAGACCGATGCCGGGCCCTCCGGGTGCTGCGCGGCGTAGGCGGCGCAGCCGGGACCGACCAGTTCGGCGTTCGCCACGCCGGTCGAGGTGAGCAGGAGGCCGGCCGCCGCCGCCGCGGCACACGCGGCACCGGTGATCTTCTGGCTGTTCATCGAGAGCTTCATGAGTATTCCTTCGTTGTGGCGTCTGGTTGCGGATGTCGTCTGGTTGTGGATGAGGTGTGCGAAGTCGGGGCGAGGCAGCCCGCTCGGGGGGAAAGACTGCCTCGCCGGTCTCAATGGGCGCGCCGAGCTAGTTGGCCGGCGGCATCAACACGGTGTCGATCATGTAGACGGTGGCGTTGGCGGTCTTCACCCCGCCGCACACCAAGCCGGCGTCGTTGATCAACAGGTCGTCGCCGGAACCGGTCACGGTGACCGTTTCGCCCTGCACTGTGGTGTGGTCCCCGGCCACCTGATCGGGGGAAACCTGGCCGGGCACAACGTGATACGTCAGGATCGAGGTGAGCAGGTCGGAATCCGTCTTGAGTGTCTCCAGGGTGGCGGGGTCGATCTTGGCGAAGGCGTCGTCGGTGGGAGCGAAGACGGTGAACTCACCGCCGTCGAGGGTGGCGACGAGGTTCACGTCCGGGTTCAGCTGCCCCGACAGGGCCTGCGTCAGCGTCGTGAGCATCGGGTTGTGCGATGCGGCCACGGTGACCGGGTCCGCGGCCATGCCCTCGACCGAACCGGGTCCGGTCGGCACCTGCTCGGCGTACGCGGCGCAACCCTTGCCGACCAGCGCGCCCGCCGGCGCCGCCATCGTGGTCGAAGGCTCCGGTGCCATCGAGGAGGTCATCGACTCCGTCATGGAGGACACCGAAGAACTGGCGTCACTGCTGTCGGTGGACGACCCCGAACATGCAGACAACCCCAGCGCCGCCACCGCCGCGACTCCGGCGAATGCGATCCGATGGTGAGTGAGTTTCATCAGGCTCAACTTCCTTGTTGGCGGGCCGGCCGGTGCCGCACCCGTGTGCACCTACATCCGCTATTCGGTACCGCGTGCCGGATGGATGGGTTCGGATCGAAGTCGGGGCACAATGGGTGCGTGACGACTCCCGCCTCCCGCTGCCGCGTCCTGATCCTGGGCAGCACCGGATCGATCGGTACCCAGGCGCTGGAGGTCATCGCCGCCAACCCGGACCGTTTCGAACTGGTCGGGCTGGCCGCCGGCGGCGGCAACCCGGACCTGCTGGCCGCTCAGGCCGCCGAGACCGGGGTGACCAATGTCGCGGTCGCCGATCCGGACGCCGGCGTCGAGGCCCGTTACCGCGGCCCGGACGCGGCCACCCGCATCGTCGAGGAGACCGGGGCCGACGTGGTGCTCAACGCCCTCGTCGGGGCGCTCGGTCTCAAACCGACCCTGGCCGCCCTGCACAGCGGCGCCCGGCTCGCGCTGGCCAACAAGGAATCCCTGGTGGCCGGCGGTCCGCTGGTCCTCAAGGCGGCCGCGCCCGGCCAGATCGTGCCGGTGGACTCCGAGCATTCGGCGCTGGCGCAGTGCCTGCGCTCGGGCAGCCCCGACGAGGTGGCCCGGCTGGTGCTGACCGCCTCCGGCGGCCCGTTCCGCGGCTGGGCGGCCGCCGACCTGGAGTCGGTCACCCCGGAGCAGGCCGGCGCCCATCCCACCTGGTCGATGGGGCCGATGAACACCCTGAACTCGGCATCCCTGGTGAACAAGGGCCTGGAGCTCATCGAGACGCATCTGCTGTTCGGCATCGACTACGACCGCATCGACGTGGTGGTGCACCCGCAGTCCATCGTGCATTCGATGGTGACCTTCACCGATGGTTCCACCATCGCCCAGGCCAGCCCGCCCGATATGAAGCTGCCGATCGCACTGGCGCTGGGGTGGCCGGCGCGGGTGCCCGGGGCCGCGGCGGCGTGCGACTGGACGACGGCGTCGACCTGGACGTTCGAACCGCTCGACGATGCGGTCTTCCCGGCGGTGCAGCTGGCCCGGGCGGCCGGGCAGCGCGGGGGCAGCCTGACCGCGGTGTACAACGCCGCCAACGAGGAGGCCGCGGAGGCGTTCCTGCAGGGACGGATCCCCTTCCCTGCGATCGTGCGGACGGTGGCCGATGTGCTGCACGCCGCAGATCAGTGGGCCGCCGAACCCGCTAACGTGGAAGAGATACTCGAAGCGCAGGACTGGGCCCGTGACCGGGCCCGCAGCGCAGTCAGCCAGGAGGTAGCAGCAAGCCGATGATGTTGTACGTATTGGGCATCGCGGCGATGGCGCTGGGCATCCTGCTGTCGGTGGCGTGGCATGAGTGCGGTCACATGTGGGTGGCCCGCGCCACCGGTATGAAAGTGCGCCGTTACTTCGTGGGCTTCGGGCCCACGTTGTGGTCGACCAAGAAGGCCAACAAACTCGGGTACACCGAGTACGGCGTCAAGGCCATCCCGTTGGGCGGCTTCTGCGATATCGCGGGCATGACCACCCACGACGAGATCGCCCCCGAGGACGAGAAGTACGCGATGTACCGGCAGAAGGTGTGGAAGCGCGTCGCCGTGCTGTTCGCCGGGCCCGGGATGAACTTCGTGCTCGGGCTGGTCATCATCTACGGCATCGCCAACATCTGGGGCCTGCCCGATCTGAACCCCCCGACCACCGCGATCGTCGGTGAAACCTCTTGTGTCGCACCGCAGGTCGCCAAGAGCGGGGAGAACCCCTACGGCCCCTGCCCGCAGCCGGGTCCGGGTCCGGCCGCGTTGGCCGGAATCCAGAGCGGGGACACCATCGTCAAGGTCGGCGACACCGACGTGGCGACGTTCGCCGATATGGCCGCCGCCATCCGGGCGCTCGACGGCCCGGTCCAGGTGGTCTACGAACGCGACGGGCAGCGGCTGTCCACGGTGGTCGACGTCGCGCAGACCCAGCGCTTCACCTCCAAGGACGCCGAGACCCCCGAGACCGTCGGGGCGATCGGCGTCAGCGCCGCACTGCCGCCCGGCCCGACGCAGTACAACCCGCTGTCGGCGGTCCCGGCCACCGTCGCCTTCACCGGCGAGCTCTCGGTCAAGCTGGGGGAGGCGCTGCTCAAGATCCCGACCAAGGTCGGTGCGCTGGTGGAGTCGATCAGCGGCGGTGAACGCGATCCGGAGACGCCCATGAGCGTCGTCGGTGCGAGCCGGTTGGGCGGCGAGGCGATCGAGAACGACCTCTGGGTGCTGTTCTGGTTCCTGCTGGCGCAGTTGAACTTCGTGCTCGGCGCGATCAACCTGCTGCCCCTGCTGCCGTTCGACGGTGGGCACATCGCGGTCGCCACCTACGAGAAGCTCCGCAACATGTTCCGCAAGGCACGTGGGCTGCTGCCCGGTGCCCCGGTGGACTACATGAAGTTGATGCCCGCCACCTACGTCGTTCTCGCCGTGGTCGGCGTCTATATGTTGTTGACCGTCACCGCCGACGTGGTCAACCCCATCAGCCTTTTCCAATAGGAGACAAGCAATGACGAACATCGGGTTGGGCATTCCGGCACCGCCGCCGCCGGTCCTCGCGCCGCGCCGCAAGACCCGTCAGCTCAAGGTCGGCAATGTCGGGGTGGGCAGCGAATCGCCGATCTCGGTGCAATCGATGTGCACCACCAAGACGCACGACATCAATGCGACGCTGCAGCAGATCGCCGAGCTGACCGCGTCGGGCTGCGACATCGTGCGGGTGGCCTGCCCGCGCCAGGAGGACGCCGACGCGCTGCCGATCATCGCCAAGAAGGCCAATATCCCGGTCATCGCCGACATCCACTTCCAGCCCAAGTACATCTTCGCCGCCATCGATGCCGGTTGCGCGGCCGTGCGGGTGAACCCGGGCAACATCAAGGAGTTCGACGGCCGGGTCGAGGAGGTCGCGAAAGCGGCTGCGGCGGCGAACATCCCCATCCGGATCGGGGTCAACGCCGGCTCGCTGGACAAGCGGATGCTGGAGAAGTACGGCAAGGCCACCCCGGAGGCGCTGGTCGAGTCGGCGCTGTGGGAGGCCTCGCTGTTCGAGGAACACGGCTTCGGCGACATCAAGATCAGCGTGAAGCACAACGACCCGGTGGTGATGGTCGAGGCCTACGAGCAGCTGGCCGCGCAGTGCGATTACCCCCTGCACCTCGGCGTCACCGAGGCAGGGCCGGCCTTCCAGGGCACCATCAAGTCGGCGGTGGCGTTCGGCGCGCTGCTGAGCCGCGGCATCGGCGACACCATCCGGGTGTCGCTGTCCGCCCCGCCGGCCGAGGAGATCAAGGTCGGCAACCAGATCCTGGAATCGCTGAACCTGCGCCCGCGCGGCCTGGAGATCGTGTCCTGCCCGTCCTGCGGGCGCGCCCAGGTCGACGTGTACACGCTGGCCAACGAGGTGTCCGCAGGCCTGGAAGGGATGGACATCCCGTTGCGCGTGGCGGTGATGGGCTGCGTGGTGAACGGGCCCGGCGAGGCACGTGAGGCCGACCTGGGTGTGGCATCCGGTAACGGCAAGGGGCAGATCTTCGTCAAGGGCGAGGTCGTCAAGACGGTGCCCGAGGCGATGATCGTCGAGACGCTGATCGAGGAAGCGATGCGCATCGCGGCCGAATCCGAGGGCGCCGCCGGCGCCGGTGGAACTCCCTCCGGTCCGCCGGTTGTCACCGTAAGCTGAAACCTGGCCCTGTGAGCGGGCTCACCAGATCAGGTTTGCCAGAAAGAGTCCCGAATGTCGGCTCCACCACTGTCACGTGTCACCGGCGACCGACAGGTCTCGGTGGTCCGTGACCTCGGTCAGGTGCGGGCCGTCCTGGAAGCGGATGCGGTCGCGTCCTGCATGGTGGCCTGCCGGGTGCTGGAGTTCGGGGTCGACCCGAGCGCCATCGGCGGCGAGTTGTGGACACGGGGGACACCGGCGGACTCGCTGTGTTACGCCGGGGCCAATCTGATCCCCTTGCGCGGCACCGACGCCGACCTGATGGCGTTCGCCGACAAGGCGCTGCGCGCGCCGCGGCGGTGTTCCTCCCTGGTCGGCCGCGCCGAACTGGTGTTGCCGCTGTGGCAGCGGCTGGAATCGGGTTGGGGTGTGGCCCGTGACGTGCGGGCCGATCAGCCGTTGATGGCGTTGCACGCCCCCTCGCTCTGTACGGCCGACCCCGCGGTCCGGCCGGTGCGGATGGAGGAGCTCGACGCCTACCTGGTGGCGGCGATCGACATGTTCATCGGCGAGGTGGGCATCGACCCCCGGCTCGGCGACGGCGGCCGCAGCTACCGGCGCCGGGTGGCCGGTCTGATCGCGGCGGGCCGGGCGTGGGCGCGGTTCGAGCGCGGCGAGGTGGTCTTCAAGGCCGAGGTCGGATCGCAGTCGCCGACGGTCGGCCAGATCCAGGGCGTGTGGGTGCACCCGGCCTGGCGGGGCCGCGGCCTCGGGGCGGCCGGCACCGCCACGGTGTCGAATGCCGTGCTGCGCGGGGGCCGTATCGCCAGCCTCTATGTCAACGGATTCAACGAGGTGGCCCGCGCCACCTACACGAAGATCGGCTTCACCCAGGTGGGCACGTTTGCCACCGTCCTGTTGGACTGAGCCACTTCGCCATCTCGGCGGGATCACGGTTGCGTCTCGGTGCGCCTCCGACGCAACCCGCCGTCACACTCTTAACATCAGCCACAATGACATCGCTGGCATCGTTAACCTCAACAGCATCACGGACGTCGCGCACGCTGAGCGCGGCCGCGGTCTTCGCTGTCGTCGTGACCGTCGGTTCCCTCACCGCCTGTACCCCCAAGCCGGACGGGCCCGAACCCGTTGCCGCGCAGTTCTTCGAAGCGCTGGTGGACGGCGACACCGCCGCCGCCGCGCAGCTGTCCGACAAACCGGCCGAGGCGCAGGCGGCGCTCAACGAGGCCTGGGCCGGACTGCAGGCCGAACGGCTGGACACCCAGATCACCGGCTCCAAGTACACGCTGGACACCGGCACCGTGAAGTTCCGCTACACCTGGCACCTCCCGAAGGCCCGCACCTGGGCGTATGACGGCGAGCTGAACATGGTGCGCAACGAAGGCCAGTGGCAGGTGCGCTGGAGTGCCACCGGACTGCACCCGGGCCTGGGCACGAACCAGACCCTGGCCCTGCGCGCCGATCCGCCGGGGCGGGCCTCGGTCAACGAGCGCGGTGGCAGCAATGTGCTGGTGCCCGGCTACCGGTACCACTTCGCGCTGGACGCCAAGGCCGCCGGCGCGGAGCTGATGCCGACGGCGCGCGCGGTCGTCGACGCGCTGCGGCCCTTCGACGACACCCTCGATCCCCAGCGCCTGGCCGAGGAAACCAGCTCGCGGACCGGGCCGCGGAGCCTGATCACCCTGCGTAAGTCCGACTACGACAAGGTCTTTCCGGCGATCGGCACCCGGCCGGGCGTGGTGATCACCCCGCAGCCCGACATGCTGCCCACCGACGAGAAGTTCGCGCCGGCGATCGTGGCCGAGGTCAAGAAGACCGTCACCGAGGACCTGGTCGGCGAGCCCGGCTGGCGCATCGTCAGCGTCAACCAGAACGGCGTCGACGTCGCCGTGCTGAACGAAGAGCCGGGTACCCCCGCGCCCTCGGTGACCATCAGCCTGGACCGCGCCGTGCAGAACGCCGCGCAGGACGCGGTCGACATGGTCGGCAAGAAGGCGATGATCGTGGCGATCAAACCGTCGACCGGCGAGATCCTGGCCGTCGCGCAGAACGCCGCCGCCGACGCCGACGGGCCGACCGCCACCATGGGCCTCTACCCGCCGGGGTCGACGTTCAAGATCGTCACCGCCGCCGCGGCCCTGGAACGCGATCTGGCCACCCCCAACACGCTGCTGGGCTGCCCGGGCACGCTGGATATCGGGCACCGGACGGTGACCAACTACAACGCGTTCGACCTCGGCACGGTGCCGCTGTCGCGGGCCTTCGCGAACTCCTGCAACACCACTTTCGCCCAACTCGCGTCCACCATGCCGCCCCGCGGGTTGACCACCGCGGCGGCCCGCTACGGCCTCGGCCCGGACTTCATGGTCGACGGGATCCCGACGGTGACCGGCTCGGTGCCCCCCACGGTGGATCTGACCGAGCGCATCGAGGACGGTTTCGGTCAGGGCAAGGTGCTGGCCAGCCCGTTCGGGATGGCGCTGGTGGCCGCGACGGTGGCCGCCGGTAGGACCCCGGTGCCGCATCTGATCGAGGGCCGCCAGACCGAGGTGGACGGTGAGACCGGTGAGCCGCTGAGCCCGGAGATCATCGACGGCCTGCGTCCGATGATGCGGCTGGTGGTCACCAACGGCACCGCCAAGGAGCTCAACGGTCTCGGCGACGTCCGTGGGAAGACCGGCGAGGCCGAGTTCAACGGCGGTTCGCACGCCTGGTTCACCGGCTACCGCGGCGACATGGCCTTTGCGGCGCTCATCGTCGGCGGTGGCAGTTCGGAGTACGCGGTGCGGATGTGCCGCGACATGCTCAACGGGCTGCCCCCGGACTATCTGGCCTGACGGCCTGGTCCGATGGTGTGCCGTGCCACCTCGTAGCCTTATCGGTGGGAGGGCGACACATGAACGAGGATCCGGGAACCTGGCGTCTCGCCGATTCGGCGATTCCGCGCATCCCCGAGACGGGGATGCGGGTCTCCGACGCCGACCGCAACGGCACCCTGCGCCGGCTGCACAACGCGGTGGCCATGGGGCTGATCGACATCGGCGAGTTCGAGGAGCGCTCCGCCCTGGTGGGACAGGCGCGCCTGCATTCGGATCTCAACGCACTCGTCGACGATCTGCCCGGGCCGGGCGCGATCGTCACCTCGGCCGCCGACCGGGTCGAGCTGCGCGGTGTGCTGGGCTCGCTCAGACGTCAGGGGGAGTGGCTGGTGCCCACCCGGCTGGCCCTGACCCGGCGGATGGGGTCGGTGGATCTGGACCTGACCCGCGCCCGGTTCGCGGGTTCGATGGTGGTGGTGGAACTCGACCTGAAGTTCGGCGGCCTGGAACTGCGCCTGCCCGCCGGGGCGAGCGCGTCCATCGACGATGTCGAAGTGGTGGTCGGCAGTGCCCGTGACCATCGCGGCGATGCGCCCGCCGAGGGCAACCCGCACATCATCCTCACCGGCAAGGTGGTGTGCGGATCGGTGGATATCCGTGGGCCGCGCCGCAACTGGAAGCCGACGCTGCGCCGGTCGTCGTAGTTCGCGGGCTCAGCGCGGCTCGAGCACCGCGAAGGTGAGCGTCGACTTGGCGGCGAGCCGTCCGCGATCCACATCGAAGACGTCGACCTCGGTGACGATGAGCCGTTTGCCGGCCCGCACGACGGACGCCTCGGCGCGGGCCTTGCCCATGATCGGCGCCAGGAAGTGGATGTTCAGGTCGGCGGTGGTGACGTCATACCCGGCGCCGGTCGCCCGGCCGGCCAGCATCCCGGCCGCGATGTCGATCAGCGTGGCGACCAGGCCGCCCTGCAGCGCACCGCGGACGTTGGCGAGATCGGGCCGGTTCTCCATCTCCAGCACCAGCCGGTCGTCGGCCGACTCGACCTCCCGGTAGTCCAGCCGCGTCAGGATGTGCGTTTCACTCACCGCCGTACGGTAACACCATTACCGCATGTGGAGAGTTTCACTCTCGGACCGTCTCGACGTGACGATTAGGCTGTCCGGTATGCCTGTTCGCGCCCCACTTCGTTCCGGTGAGCTGTCCCCGACGCTGCCGGTGCCCAAGTCCATCCCGCGCCCGGAATACGCGTGGAAGCCGACCGCGGTCGAAGGCCACGAACCGTGGGTGCAGACCCCCGAGGTGATCGAGAAGATGCGGGTCGCGGGGCGGATCGCCGCCGGCGCGCTCGCCGAGGCCGGCAAGGCGGTCGCCCCCGGCGTGACCACCGACCACCTGGACCGGGTTGCCCACGAGTACATGCTCGACCACGGCGCCTACCCGTCCACCCTGGGCTACAAGGGCTTTCCCAAGTCCTGCTGCACCTCGCTGAACGAGGTGATCTGCCACGGTATCCCGGACTCCACGGTCATCGAGGACGGTGACATCGTCAACATCGACGTCACCGCCTACAAGGACGGTGTGCACGGCGACACCAATGCCACCTTCCTGGCCGGCGACGTCTCCGAGGAGCACCGGCTGCTGGTGGAGCGCACCCATGAGGCCACCATGCGGGCGATCAAGGCCGTCAAGCCCGGTCGGCAGCTCTCGATCGTGGGCCGGGTCATCGAGGCGTACGCGAACCGCTTCGGCTACAACGTGGTCCGGGATTTCACCGGCCACGGCATCGGCGAGACCTTCCACAACGGCCTGGTGGTGCTGCACTACGACCAGCCGGCGGTGCAGACCGTGCTGGAGCCGGGCATGACGTTCACCATCGAGCCGATGATCAACCTCGGTTCGCTGGACTACGAGATCTGGGACGACGGCTGGACGGTGGCCACCAAGGACCTCAAATGGACCGCCCAGTTCGAGCACACCCTGGTGGTGACCGAGGACGGTGCCGACATTCTGACGCTGGTGTGAGCGCACTGCTGATCGCCGGCACCACCTCCGATGCCGGCAAGTCCATGGTGGTCGCGGGGCTGTGCCGGCTCTTGGCGCGCAAGGGGATTCGGGTCGCGCCGTTCAAGGCGCAGAACATGAGCAACAACTCCGCGGTCACCGTCGAGGGCGGCGAGATCGGCCGGGCCCAGGCCATGCAGGCCCGGGCCGCCGGGCTGGCGCCCAGCGTGCGTTTCAACCCGGTGCTGCTCAAACCGGGCAGCGACCGGACCTCGCAACTCGTGGTGCGCGGGCAGGTCGCCGGCACCATGGCCGCCGGGGACTACCTGACCCGGCGTCGCCGGCTCGCCGAGGTCGTCAACGCCGACCTGGAGTCTCTGCGTGCCGAGTTCGACGTCGTCATCTGCGAGGGCGCCGGCTCGCCCGCGGAGATCAATCTGCGGGCCACCGACCTGGCCAATATGGGGCTGGCCCGCGCCGGTGGCCTGCCGGTCGTGGTCGTCGGTGACATCGACCGCGGCGGACTGCTGGCCCACCTGTTCGGGACCGTCGCCGTGCTCGAGCCGCAGGACCAGAAACTCATCAGCGGATTCCTGGTCAACAAGTTCCGCGGGGACCCGGCGCTGCTGGAGCCCGGACTGCGCCAACTGCAGGAGCTGTCCGGCCGGCCCACCTACGGCGTCATCCCGTACCTGGACGGTCTGTGGCTGGACACCGAGGACTCGCTGTCGGTGCAGGCCGGGCAGGCACTGGGGCGGCCGATCGAACCGCGCGGGGCGGATTGGCTGACGGTCGCCGCGGTGCGGTTGCCCCGCATCTCGAACTCCACCGACGTGGAGGCGCTGGCCTGCGAACCCGGGGTGGCGGTGCGCTGGGTCGCCGACGCGGCCGAGATCGCCGAGGCCGACGTGGTGGTGGTGCCCGGCAGCAAGGCGACGGTGTCCGACCTGGGCTGGCTGCGTGAACGCGGGCTGGCCGACGTGGTGCGCGCGCATGCCGCGGCGGGCCGGCCGGTGCTGGGCGTGTGCGGCGGATTCCAGATGCTGTGCCGGTCCATCGAGGACGTCGTCGAGTCGGGCTCCGGCCGGGTCGAGGGGCTCGGCCTGCTCGACGCCGACATCGTCTTCGAGCGGGAGAAGACGTTGCGGCACTGGGATACTCCGCTGCACGGCTATGAGATCCACCACGGTCAGGTGACCCGCAGCGCCGAGACCGACTGGCTCGGCGTGGGCCTCCGCCGGGGTGCGGTCTACGGCACGCACTGGCACGGTCTGCTCGACAACGACGAGGTCCGCCGCGGTTGGCTCACCGAGGCGGCCGCGGCGGCCGGCCGGTCCGGCTTCGAGGTGGCCGGCGACATCAGCGTCACCGCCCGCCGGGACGGCCAACTTGACCTGATGGCCGATGCGCTCACCGACCATGTCGACCTCGACGCGCTGCTCGGCCTGCTCGACGGGGTTCCGGCCCGCCCGGTGATCGGCACCTCGCTGGGTAGCGTGGGGACATGATGCGGACTCTGCCGGTGCTGCTCACCGCGCTGGTGGCGCTGACCGGCTGCACGAGTGTGGTCGAGGGCGCCGCGACCTGGCCGGGAGAACGCCTGGAGCGGGTCCTGCTGACCGCGGCGGACTTCCCGGCCGGGGTGCAGTTCGACCGCATCGTCGAGAATCCCGGCCGGCCCGACGGCGACGGCGCGCCGCCGGCCATGCTCTCCGACCCGCCGGGTTGCAGTGAGGGATTCACCAAGGTGATCACCGCGACGGCGGAGCGCGGACCGGGCAGTGCCGCCAAGTACACCGTCGGCTACGACGGTGCCCGGATGCTGATCACCGTGCTGAGCTGGCCGCTGGACACCGAGGCGCTGGAAGCCACCGCCCAGCGCTGCGCAAGCTTCTCGACCTTCTTCGATCGCGGTTCACCGGCCATCCCGATGACCACCACCCGACTGGACACCGAGCGCCCCGGCGCCCTGGTCTTCGAGCAGACCATGGAGCTGTCCGGCTCCCGCAGCAGCGTCTACTTCTCCTTCGAGAATGTGAACTCGATGGCGGTGTTCGCCGTCGCCTTTCCCACCCCGAACCCGGCGATCGGTGTCAAAGCCACGCTGCCGCAGACGTTTCTGGAGGCGACCGGTAAACAGGCGCAGCGTCTGGAGGCACCGTGACGACCGGTGCGCAAGACCGGGAAACGGCTGCGCCGAACCCGAGGATGTCCTAGCGTGACCCAGATGCCAGCCACCACCGTCACCGTGGACGGTTCCCCCTTCGCGGTCGAGGTCGCAGGCCCGGAGAACGCCGGCGTGGTGGTGCTGCTCGGCTCGGTCAAACAGGCACCCGCCGCCTACGACGCGGTGTGTCACCGACTGCACACCGCGACGCTGCGCACCATCGTCATCCCGCCGTCGCCAGAACTGGCGGCGCGTTCGGTGATCGGCATCATGGACGCCCTCGGCGTGCGCTGGGGAACCCTGGTCGGTGACCGGGTCGGGGCCGAACTCGCCTGGGAACTCGCGGCCAGCAGGCTGGACCGGTTCACCGGGCTGGTGGTGGTCGACCGCGGGCATCCGCGGGTCCCCGATGAGGCCGGGGCCATCCGCAATGAGACCTGCCCGCCGGTGGAGGTGGCCACCACCGCGCTGGTGAGCACCGCCTCGGCGGCGAAAGTCGTTCGCGCCAGCCAGCAATACGTCTTCGGAGACTTCCGGGTCGTGGAGTTGCTCGGCCGGCGCAACCCCGGTGAGTCCACGGCGCAGCTGGCCGCCGAGATCGTGATGCGCACCAGCACCTGGTGACTCCATTGGTCTGATGGCCTACCTTTAGAGGTGGCGCCGGTCACCGTCGACCCGCGTCGAGCCGACGAGGGGAACACGCCCGATGGTTGCAACCGGAATGCTGTCGCAGGCCACTCTGGAACAGCTCGTCGCGGCCCACGAGGTCGACACCGTCATCGTCGCGTTCCCCGACATGCAGGGCCGGCTCACCGGGAAGCGGGTCTCGGCGCGGCTGTTCGTCGAGGAGGTGGCCGCGCACGGCGCCGAATGCTGCAACTACCTGCTGGCCGTCGACGTCGACATGAACACCGTCGACGGCTACGCCATGTCGAGCTGGGAGACCGGCTATGGCGACATGGTGATGACCCCGGACTTCGGTACGCTGCGCCGGTTGCCGTGGCTGCCGGGTACCGCGCTGGTGATGGCCGACCTGTCCTTCACCGACGGCCGACCGGTGGCCGTCGCCCCGCGCAGCATCCTGCGCGCCCAGCTGGACCGGCTGGCGCAGCGCGGACTGACGGCGTTCGTCGGCACCGAGCTGGAATTCATGGTGTTCGACGACACCTACCGCGACGCGTGGCACGCCGGATACCGGGACCTGACACCGGCCAGCGATTACAACATCGACTACGCAATGCTGGCCTCCACCCGGATGGAGCCGCTGCTGCGCGACATCCGCCTCGGGATGGAAGGCGCCGGGATGTACTGCGAGGGCGTGAAGGGGGAATGCAACCTCGGGCAGCAGGAGATCGCGTTCCGCTACGACGAGGCCCTGACCACCTGCGACAACCACACCATCTACAAGAACGGCGCCAAGGAGATCGCCGATCAGCACGGCAAGTCGATCACCTTCATGGCGAAATTCGACGAGCACGAGGGCAACAGCTGCCACATCCACATATCGCTCCGTCATACGGACGGTTCGGCTGTCTTTGCCGATGACTCCGGCCCCGACGGCATGTCGGCGATGTTCCGCAGCTTCGTGGCGGGGCAACTCGCCACCCTGCGCGAGATGACGCTGTTCTACGCGCCGAACATCAACTCCTACAAGCGCTTCGCCGACGGGAGCTTCGCGCCGACCGCGGTGGCCTGGGGGATGGACAACCGGACCTGCGCGCTGCGGGTGGTCGGTCACGGCCACGGGATGCGGATGGAGTGCCGAGCGCCCGGCGGTGACGTGAACCAGTACCTGGCCGTCTCGGCGCTGATCGCCGGCGGGCTGCACGGCATCGACGCGGGCTTGGCGCTGGAGGACGCGTGCACCGGCAACGCGTACGCCGGCGGCGCGCAACGGTTACCGAACACCCTGGCCGATGCGGCCGCACTGTTCGAGGGCTCCGAGGTCGCCCGCGCCGCCTTCGGCGAGGAGATCGTCGCGCACTACCTGAACAATGCGCGGGTCGAACTGACCGCGTTCAACGCCGCGGTCACCGACTGGGAGAGGGTGCGCGGCTTTGAACGCCTCTGAGCCGGGAGACAGCCCGCCGGTCCTGGGGCTGACCACCTACCTGCAGCGCGCCCAGAGCGGCGTCTGGGATGTCGACGCCTCCTTCCTGCCCGCCATCTACATCGAGGGCGTCAACCGCGGCGGAGCCGTCGCCACGCTGTTGCCCCCGCAGCCCGGCGGCACCGAAGTGGCCGAGCGCGTGCTGGACGGAATCGACGGCCTGATCATCACCGGTGGACGCGACGTCAATCCGGAAAGCTATGGCCGGCTTCGACACCCGACCACCGACGAGCCGATGGGTGAACGAGACGCCTGGGAGTTCGCACTCCTGCGCGCCGCGCTGCGGCGCAGCATGCCGGTGCTGGGCATCTGCCGGGGAGCGCAGGTGCTCAACGTCGCCCTCGGCGGCACCCTGCACCAGCACCTGCCCGATGTGCTCGGCCACACCCGGCATCAGCGGGGCAACGCGGTCTTCTCCACCTCGTCGGTGCGCACCGTGGCGGGCACCCGGCTGGCCGCGCTGATCGGCGACTCCTCGGACGCACAGTGCTACCACCATCAGGCTATCGACCGGCTCGGCGACGGACTGATCGTCAGCGCCCGCGACACCGTCGACGGGGTCATCGAAGCGGTCGAACTCGGAGCTGCCGGACCGGGGCGTGCGCCCTTCGTGCTCGCCGTCCAGTGGCATCCCGAGGAACGGCTCGACGATGTGCGGCTGTTCACCGCGGTCGCCGAGGCCGCCGCCGACTACGCGAAAGGCAAGGTCGCCACATGAGCACCTGCACGGTGATCAACCCGGCCACCGAGGAAGCGCTGTGCGAGGTCGACCTGCTCGACGTCGCCGCGGTCGACGACGCGGTGGCGCGCGCCAAATCCGCTCAGCGCCGCTGGGCGCGGCTGGCGCCGGCGGACCGGGCCGGCGCGCTGCGGGCCTTCGCGGCCGTCGTGGACGCCCACATCGACGAGCTCGCAGCCCTGGAAGTGGCGAACTCCGGACACCCGATCGGGCAGGCAGAAGGGGAGGCCGGGCACGTCCGCGACGTGCTGAACTACTACGCCGCGAGCCCTGAACGCCTTGTCGGCCAGCAGATCCCGGTGGCCGGGGGGCTCGATGTCACCTTCAACGAACCGCTCGGCGTGGTCGGGGTGATCACCCCGTGGAACTTCCCGATGACCATCGCCTCGTGGGGTTTCGCCCCGGCGCTGGCCGCCGGGAACGCGGTCGTGCTCAAACCCGCCGAGTGGACTCCGCTGACCACCATGCGGCTGGCGGAACTGGCGGTGGCCTCGGGGCTGGACCCGGACCTGTTCCAGGTGCTGCCCGGCGCCGGGACGGTGGTCGGTGAACGCTTCGTCACCCACCCGGATGTGCGCAAGATCGTGTTCACCGGATCGACCGCGGTCGGTACCCGGGTGATGGCCGGCGCCGCCGCACAGGTCAAGCGGGTCACCCTCGAACTCGGCGGCAAGAGCGCCAACATCGTGTTCGACGACTGCGACCTGGAACGCGCGGCCGCCACCGCACCCTACGGTGTCTTCGACAACGCCGGACAGGACTGCTGCGCGCGCAGCCGGATCCTGGTGCAGCGCACCGTATACGACCGCTTCATGGAACTGCTCGAGCCGGCCGTCGCCGGGGTGGTGGTCGGCGACCCGGCCTCCCGGGACACCGAGATGGGGCCGCTGGTATCGCGGCCGCACTGGGAGTCGGTGCGCGGCTACGTCCCCGACGACGCGCCGGTGGCGTTCCGGGGCTCCGCCCCGGAAGGGCCAGGATTCTGGTTCCCGCCAACGGTATTGACCCCGCAGCGCAGCGATCCAACCGTCACCGAGGAGATCTTCGGCCCGGTGGTGACGGTGCTGGCGTTCGACGACGAGGCCGACGCGGTGACACTGGCCAACGACACCAGATACGGGCTGTCCGGGTCGATCTGGACCGACAACGTATCGCGCGCACTGCGGGTCAGCCGGGCCGTCGAGGCCGGCAACCTGAGCGTCAACTCGCACTCCTCGGTGCGGTACGCCACCCCGTTCGGTGGCTTCAAGCAGTCGGGTCTGGGCCGGGAACTGGGACCGCAGGCCCCGTTGTCGTTCACCGAGACCAAGAACGTCTTCATCGCCATCGCCGATGAGCAGTAGACGACGAGCAGTAAGGAGTCACCACCATGGATCTGACCCAGCGACTCAAGGACAAGGTCGCCGTCATCACCGGCGGCGCCAGCGGCATCGGCCTGGCGGCCGCCAAACGGATGCAGGCCGAAGGCGCGGTCGTCGTCCTCGGTGATCTCGACGAGACCGCCGGGCGTTCGGTCGCCAATGACCTGAACGTCACCTTCGTGCCCGTCGACGTCTCCGATCAGGCGGCGGTGGACAACCTGTTCGACACGGCCTTCGACGTCCACGGGGGCGTGGACATCGCGTTCAACAACGCCGGTATCAGCCCGCCCGAGGACGATCTGATCGAGAACACCGGCATCGACGCGTGGCAGCGGGTGCAGGACATCAACCTCAAATCGGTGTTCTTCTGCTGCAAGGCGGCGCTGCGGCACATGGTTCCGGCGCAGAAGGGGTCGATCGTCAACACCGCATCGTTCGTCGCGGTGATGGGGTCGGCGACCTCGCAGATCTCCTACACCGCCTCCAAGGGCGGCGTGCTGGCCATGTCGCGCGAGCTCGGTGTCCAGTACGCGCGCCAGGGCATCCGGGTCAACGCGCTGTGCCCGGGGCCGGTGAACACCCCGCTGCTGCAGGAACTGTTCGCCAAGGATCCCGAGCGGGCGGCGCGCCGGCTGGTGCACGTCCCGGTCGGCCGGTTCGCCGAACCCGAGGAACTGGCCGCCGCCGTTGCGTTCCTGGCCAGCGACGACGCCTCCTTCATCACCGCCTCCAGTTTTCTCGTCGACGGTGGCATCAGCGGCCACTACGTCACGCCGCTGTGAGCCGATGATGGATTCTGAACCCGACCCCGCACCGACCGCCGAGACCCTGCTGCGTCCGGTCCGGCTGGGCAACGCCTTCGAGGACACCGTGGCCCGGCTGCTGGAGACGATTCGGCTGGGCGTGCTGGCCCCGGGGGAGTCGTTGCCGCCGGAACGCGAACTGGCGGTCCGGCTGGGGGTCAGCCGCGACACGGTGCGCGAGGCGATCAAATCGCTGGCCGACGCCGGTTATCTGCAGTCCCGCCGCGGGCGCTACGGCGGCACCTTCCTGGCCGAGCAGCTACCCACGCCGCGCGCCGCCGGGGTCCGGCTCGATCGCGCCGACATCGACGATGCGCTGCGGCTGCGGGAGATCCTGGAGGTCGGTGCCGCGCGGATGGCCGCCGGCCGCAGCCTCGGCGAGGTCGAGGCCGCGACGCTGCGCAACCGGCTCGCCGACGTCCGCGCGGCCACATCCGAGGATTACCGCCGGCTGGACTCGCGGCTGCACCTGGCGATCGCCGAGGCGGCCGGGTCGCCGTCGCTGGTGCCGCTGGTGGCCGAGAACCGGATGCGGGTCAACGCCCTGCTGGATCAGATCCCGTTGCTGCAGCGCAATATCGCGCACTCCGATGAGCAGCATCAGGCCATCGTGGAGGCGATCCTGGCCGGCGATGAGCAGGCCGCCGCCGACGCGATGTGCGCCCACCTGGCGGGTTCGGCGGCGCTGCTGCACGGATTCCTGGACTGAGGTTAGATTTGCAGCCATGACCGATCCCTCGGTGGTGGCGCGGGCCTCGTCCGCGCTGGCCGACGTCGATACCGCCGGCTGGGCGCAGCGGTTCGACCTGCTCTCCGATCCGCACCGCCTCGAGATCCTGCTCAGCCTGCACCGGGCACCGGGCATCTGCGTCGGCGACCTGGCGGCGGCGCTGGGCCGGTCCGAGAACGCGGTGTCCCAGGCCCTGCGCATCCTGCGTCAGCAGGGCTGGGTGAGCAGTGTCCGGGTCGGCCGCTCGGTCAGCTATCGACTCGAGGACGAGATCGTGCATGACCTGCTGCACTGGATCGGCGCCGGGCACAGCTGAGGCGGCAATTCGGTCAATCCGGCATGTGCGCCGCCGGTGGGGATCACCATCGATGCATGGGCGCCGAAGTCGATCCGAACCCCGCCGATGCCGATCGCGCGGTGAAGGCCAAACACCGCGCGCTCTGGGCCTCCGGCGACTACGCCGCGGTGGCAGGCGAACTCATCCCCGAACTCGGGCCCGAACTGGTGCGCGCATGCCGTGTCCGGCCCGGTGACCGGGTGCTCGACGTCGCGGCGGGGGCGGGCAACGCCGCGATTCCGGCGGCACTGGCCGGAGCATCGGTCACCGCGGGCGATCTCACCCCGGAACTGTTCGAGGCGGGCCGCGCACATGCGGCGCAGCACGGTGTGGAGTTGGAGTGGGTGGAGGCCGATGCCGAGGCGATGCCGTTCGCGGACAACGCCTTCGACATCGTCATGTCGTGTGTCGGGGTGATGTTCGCGCCGCGGCATCAGGCGGCCGCCGACGAACTGCTGCGGGTCTGCCGGCCCGGCGGCACCATCGGCCTGATCAACTGGACACCAACGGGTTTCATCGGTCGACTGTTCGCCACCATGAAGCCCTACGCGCCGCCACCCCCGCCCGGGGCCGGCCCGGCGCCGCTGTGGGGCGACGAGGCCCATGTGCGCGAGTTGTTCGGCGATCGCCTCACCGATGTCACCTTCCGGCACCAGACCGTGGCATTCGATCACTGCACCGACCCGCTGGAATTCCGCGAGTACTGGAAGCGCAATTACGGGCCCACCATCGCGGTGTACACGTTCAATGCCGGCCGGCCCGAACGGGTCGCGGCACTGGACGAGGCCTTCCTGGACTTCCTGACCGAGACGCAGCGCGACGGCCACTGGGACGCCGAGTACCTGCTGGTGACCGGGACGGCCGCATAGCTGATCGTCTGTTCATCTGGACAGATATCGGCACGGGTCTTAGGCTCGATGAATGACTCAGCAGCTCGTCGCCATGCATATGAGCGACGGCATCATCAACGCGCCTGTCTCGCTGATGTTCGCAGCCATTGCCGTTGCCGCCCTTGGCTTCTGCGGCTGGCGTGCGCAACGCGAACTCGATGAGCGCACCGTCCCGCTGGCCGGCCTGGTCGCCGCTTTCATCTTCGCCGTGCAGATGGTGAACTTCCCGATCCTGCCGGGGGTCAGCGGTCACCTGCTCGGTGGGGCGCTGGCGGCCATCCTGGTCGGCCCCTACACCGGCGCGCTGTGTGTGGCCATCGTCCTGGTGGTGCAGAGCCTGCTGTTCGCGGACGGCGGCGTCAGTGCGCTGGGCACCAACATCGCCAACATGTCGCTCATCGGCGTCGCGGCGGGCTACGGCACCGCGGTGCTGGCCTACCGGCTCACCAAACAGCTGGGGCCCTCGGCGTTCATCGCGGCCGTCGTCGGAACTGTCTGCGCGTCAATGGGTTTCGTCGCCGAGTATGCGATCGGCGGTGCCGCCACGGCCTCGCTGACCACGGTCGCCGGCTATATGTTCGGCACCCACCTGCTGATCGGGATCGGTGAGGGCGTGATCACCGCGCTGACGGTGGTGGCCGTGGCCCGTGCGCGCCCCGATCTGGTGTACCTGCTGCGCCGCACCCGCCAGCAGGTACCGGCATGAGGTTCTGGGCCGGAGCACTGATCCTCACCCTGCTGATCGCCGGTGGGGTGTCCTATCTGGCCAGCGCCAGCCCGGACGGGCTGGACTCGGCGACGCTGCGCGGCTGCGAGGTCGTCGAGGTCGACGGGGCCGAAGAACTCACCGGAGACTGCATCGCCCAGCACGCCGACGAGCATGCCCTGGGCGGTTCGCCGCTGGCCGATTACGCGGTGGCCGGACAGGAACACACCGGCGGCGTGGCCGGGGTGATCGGTGCGCTGGTCACCCTCGCGGTCGCCGGTGGGCTGTTCTGGATCATCGCTCGCCGTCGATCGGCCGGCTGAGCGAGTCGGGGGATGGGCACCGGGCACTCGCACCCGTTGTACCGGGACGGGAACTCCTCGCTGCACCGGGCTCCCGCCGAGGTGAAGATCGTCTGCCTGGTGCTGGTGGTGCTCGCCGTGGTCGCCACGCCGCGGGACATGTTCTGGCCGTACGCGATCTACGCGGTGGCGATCCTGGCGCTCTGGCGGTGGGCGCGCATCCCGCTGCGCTGGGTTCTGCCGCGGATGCTGATCGAGGCGCCGTTCGTGGTGCTCGCGGTGCTGCTGCCGTTCTCCGAGGGTGGTGAGCGGATCGCCGTCGCCGGAACCCAGCTTTCGGTGAGCGGCCTGTGGGCGGCGTGGGGCATCGTGGTGAAGGGCACCCTGGGTGTGGCGGCATCGCTGACCGTGGCGGCCACCACCTCGGCCCGCGAACTCCCGGTCGCCCTGAGCCGACTCGGGGTGCCCGCGCTGGTGACCTCGATGCTGGTGCTGATGATCCGCTACATCGACGTGCTCAGCGGCGAAGCGCGCCGGATGCGTTCGGCGCGACTGTCCCGCGGTGACTCCCCGCGGACGCTGCACCAGGCCGGCGCCCTCGCACGCAGTATCGGCGTGCTGTTCCTGAGGTCCTACGAGCGCGGCGAACGGGTCTACCTGGCCATGCTGTCGCGGGGATTCGACGGTCGGGTACCCGAACTCGCCATCGGCACGGGCCGGGCACGCGCCCTCGACTGGTCGGTGGCCCTGCTGCCCGCCGGGTTCGCCCTCGCGGTGTCCGCGTCGGCCTGGGTGCTGCGATGACCCGGCCGGCGGTCCGGGTGAGCGGGCTGGGGCACGTCTACCCCGACGGGCACCGGGCGCTGGACGGCGTGGATCTCGAGGTGTCCGAGGGGGAGCGGGTCGCCATCCTCGGACCGAACGGGGCCGGTAAGACCACGCTCATGCTCTCGCTCAACGGTGTCCTGACCCCGACCCGGGGCAGCGTGACGATCGGCGAGACCATCTTGTCGCGCAAGACCGTCCGGGAGATCCGCCGGCGGGTGGGTCTGGTCTTCCAGGACCCCGACGACCAGTTGTTCATGCCGACTGTCGGCCAAGATGTCGCGTTCGGGCCGGCCAATTTCGGGGTGGGCGGTGCGGAGTTGACCCGCCGGGTCGCCGAGGCACTGGCCGCGGTCTCGATGACCGAGCACGCCGACCGTAGTCCCGCGCACCTGTCACTCGGTCAGCGTCGCCGGGCCGCCCTGGCCACCGTGCTGGCCTGCCACCCCGACATCCTGGTGCTCGACGAACCGTCGGCCAATCTGGACCCGCAGGCCCGGCGTGAGCTCGCCGAGACACTGTCCGGGTTGACGGCCACCATGCTCGTGGTCACCCACGATCTGCCGTACGCCGCCCAATTGTGCACCCGCGCAGTGATCCTGGACGGCGGTCGGGTGGTCGCGGACGGCGCGATGGCCGACGTGCTGGGTGACGCCGGGTTGCTGGCCGCGCACCGACTCGAACTGCCCTGGGGCTTCAGCGTGTGTCGGTGAGACCCAGCAACGCGTTCTCGACCACCTCCGGCAACGCCGGGTGGATCCAATACTGGCCGGTGGCAACCTCTCTGGCGGTCTGGCCGAAGCTGATCGCCTGGATCAGCGGCTGGATGATCGACGAGGCCTGATGTCCCATGATGTGCGCCCCGAGCAGCTTGCCGGTGGCGCGGTCGCCGATCAGCTTGGCGATCCCGGTTTCGTCTTCCATCGCCCACCCGTAGGCGGTGGAGCTGTAGTCCTGCACCTTCACCACGACGTCGTAACCGGCCTCGCGGGCCTGCGCCTCGGTGAGCCCGACGGTCGCCAGCTGCGGGTCGGTGAACACCGCCGAGGGCACGAACCGGTGATCGCTGGCCACCATCGCCGCGGTGTCGTCCCAGTCGCGCAGCAGGTTGTGCCGGACCACCCGCATCTCGTGATTGGCCACATGCTTGAGCTGGTAGGGCGAGGACACATCGCCCAGCGCGTACACCCCGCGCGCGGTGGTGCGTTGGTACTCGTCGACCACCACCCGGCCGTTCTCGACCCGCACGCCGGCCCGCTCGGCGTCCAGCAGATCGCCGTTGGGCCGGCGCCCGGTGGCCACCAGCAGGGTGTCGGCGGTCAACTCGGTGCCGTCATCGAGCTCGAGCACCACCCCGTCACCCTGATGAGGCCGTGACCCGACCACGTTGACGTGGGTGCGCAGATCCCATTTGGCCGCGGCCAGATCGGTGTACCGGTGGCAGAGCGTCTCGTCGCAGTGGGTCAGCATGCCGGGTCCGCGCACCACGATGGTGACCCGGACACCGAGCGCGGAGAACACGTGCGCGAACTCCGCGGCCACGAATCCGCCACCGACGATCACCATGTGTTCGGGTAACTCGCCGATCCGCATGATGTCGTCGCTGGTGTAGTACCGCACACCGCATTCGGCGATGGCCGGTGGCACCACCGCGCGGGCGCCGGCGGCGAGCACCACCTGATCGGTACTGAACTCCGCGCCGTCCTCGGTGCGCAGCGTGTAGCGACCGTCGGCGGTGCCGGTGAACCGGGTGTGGCTGCGGTAGACGTCGATATTGGCCAGGCTGCGTTTGTACGCCTCGCCGCCCGCGGCGATCGGGTCGATCCGGCCGAACACCCGGGCGACGATGTCGGGCCAGCGGACCTTGTCGATGTGGGCATCGATGCCGTAGCGGGCGCTCTCCCGCACCGTCTGGGCCACCTCGGCTGCGTAGACGAACATCTTCGTCGGAATGCAGCCGACGTTCAGGCAGGTACCACCGAAGGTGCCCTGCTCGCAGATCGCGATCCGCATGTCCCGGTAGCGGGGGTCGAAATCCGGGTCCGGGATGCTGTTGCCCGAACCGGTTCCGATGATCGTCAGGTCGTAATGCTCCACGCGGGCCGTCCTTATCCGGTTTGTGGTGAGGTCTGTTGTGGTGAGGTCGTCGTGGGCCCGGTCCGGAGATATCCGTCCAACCAGGTGTCGAGTTCGCGGTAGGCCACCGACCGGGGCTGGGCCAGCGACAGGAAGACGTCGTGTTTGGCATCGGGGATCGGCACCACGGTGAGCCGGTTGCCGACACACCCGGCCCAGCGGGCGATCTGGGTGACGTCGAGCACCGCGTCGCCGCGCTGGATGAGATCGGGGTCACCGGCCTCGGTGACACTGTGATCCGAACGCAGGATCAGGCTGGGCACCCCGACGTCCAGGCCGCGGTGCAGCCGCTTCTGGGCGCGCCGGACCGCGTTGATCCAGCCGAAGGTGACCGGGAATCCGCCGACCGGCTTCCATTCCAGGTTGTACTCGAACTCCCCGTGGTAGTCGCGGTGCAGGCTGGTGCCGTACCCGCCCGGGGTCGGCTTGCGCACCACCTGGGTGCGCCGGAACCTGGCCAATGCCATCAGCGCGGCCGAGGTCGGCGGCGTGCGCAGGATGGCCGGCCCGTGCAGATCGAAGAAGGGGCTGTTGAGCACCAGGCCGCTGATCGGGCCGGTGGCGTTGCGCCGGCGCAGCCGGTCCAGCCACAGCGTCACGATCAGCCCGCCGGCGGAATGCCCGTACACCAGCGTGTCGGTGGAGCCGATCACGTCCAGCGCCGCCCGCAGCGCGGTGTCGTAGTGCGCCAGGTCGGAGGTGAAGTGCGGGGTCTGGCCCTCGCGCCGGGACCGACCGCATTTGGGCAGGTCCAGCGCGTAGACGGTGAAGCCCCGGCCGGCCAGGTGATCCGCCAGCTCGGTATGGAAGAAGTAGTCGGTGTAGCCGTGCACCAGGAGCACGGCGCGCTCGCCGCCCCGGTGTGGCGGTTCGCCCCGGCACACCAGGGTGGCGACCAGCTCGCCCTCCCCGTCGGGGTCGGCGCCCAGGGCCAGCGGCCGCTGGCGATAGCCAGGTAAGACGTCGGGCTCCCAGCCGGTCACGTCAGCCACTCTAGTGACCCGCACAGCCCGGGCGCCTGCCACGTCGGCGGCGGGATAACCTTAGTGCGTGTCTGACACGAAAGTAGCTAAGACAGACGTGGTGCTCGTCGGCGCGGGAATCATGAGCGCCACTCTCGGCGCCCTGCTGCGTCTGGTGGAACCCGACTGGTCGATCACGTTGATCGAACGCCTCGACGGCGCCGCCGCCGAGAGCAGCGATCCGTGGAACAACGCCGGTACCGGGCACTCCGCGCTGTGCGAGCTGAACTACACGCCGCAGAAGTCCGACGGCTCGATCGACACCGCCAAGGCGATCACGGTCAACGAGCAGTTCCAGGTCTCCCGCCAGTTCTGGGCCTACGCCGTCGAGAACGGTGTGCTGCCCGACGTGCGTAACTTCCTCAACCCGATTCCGCACGTGAGCTTCGTGCAGGGGGCATCCAACGTCGAGTACCTGCGGGCCCGCTACGACGCGCTGGTGAGCAACCCGCTGTTCTCGACGATGGAGTTCATCGACGACCGCGACGAGTTCACCCGCCGGCTGCCGTTCATGGCGGCCAAGCGCGACTTCAGTGAGCCGGTCGCGCTGAACTGGACCCAGGCCGGCACCGACGTGGACTTCGGATCGCTGTCGCGCCAGCTGCTCGGCTACTCGGCGAGCCAGGGGATGACGACGCTGTTCGGCCACGACGTGCGCGATCTGCGTCAGGGCTCCGACGGCACCTGGACGGTCAAGGTCGTCAACCGGCGCACCCGGGCCAAGAGCACCATCAACGCCAAGTTCGTGTTCGTCGGCGCCGGCGGCGGCGCGCTGCCGCTGCTGCAGAAGGCGGGCATCAAGGAGGCCAAGGGCTTCGGCGGCTTCCCAGTCGGTGGTGCGTTCCTGCGCACCGGCAATCAGGACCTGACCGCCGACCATCAGGCCAAGGTGTACGGCCTGCCGCCGCTGGGCGCCCCGCCGATGTCGGTGCCGCACTTGGACACCCGGGTGATCAACGGGAAGTCCTGGCTGCTGTTCGGCCCGTTCGCCGGCTGGTCGCCGAAGTTCCTCAAGCAGGGCAAGATCACCGACCTGCCGCTGTCGGTCAAGCCCAACAACCTGGCCTCGATGCTGGGCGTGGGTCTGACCGAAACCGGACTGTTGAAGTACCTGATCGGGCAGCTGCTGCTCAGCGAGAGCGACCGGGTCGACACCCTGCGGGAATTCGCCCCCAGCGCAGTCGATTCCGATTGGGAGCTGGACGTGGCCGGGCAGCGGGTGCAGGTCATCCGGCGCAAGGGCGCCGGCGGTGTGCTGGAGTTCGGCACCACCGTGCTCAGCGCCGCCGACGGCAGCATCGCCGGCCTGCTGGGCGCCTCCCCGGGCGCCTCGACCGCGGTGCCGGCCATGCTGGAGGTGATGGAGCGCTGCTTCGCCGACCAGTACCAGGGCTGGCTGCCCAAGCTCAAGGAGATGATCCCGTCGCTGGGCACCAAGTTGTCCGGCGAACCCGCCCTGTTCCGCGAGGTCTGGGACTGGGGTACCAAGGTGCTCAAGCTGGACGAATCCGCGTCCGTGTGACGGGGGCCGCGCCATGACGGTTGCGCTGCGCCGCAGCTGGGCCAAGGACCTGGACGCCGCCACCCTCTACCAGCTGCTCAGGCTGCGGGTCGAGGTGTTCGTGGTGGAGCAGGCCTGCCCGTATCCCGAGCTCGACGGTCGCGACCTGCTGGCCGAAACCCGCCACTTCTGGCTGGAAGGTGATGACGGTCAGGTGATCTCGACGTTGCGGTTGATGGAGGAACACCCTGGCGGGGAGAAGGTTTTCCGGATCGGGCGGGTGTGCACCAAACGCGCCGACCGCGGCCGGGGGCACACCACCCGGTTGATGCAGGCCGCGGTCGCCGAGGTGGGTAATCACCCGTGCCGCATCGACGCGCAGACCTATCTGCAGGACATGTACGGCGCGCTCGGGTTCGTCCGGGACGGTGAGGAATACACCGAAGACGGCATCCCGCATGTGCCGATGATCCGGCCGGGAGCGGTGAACCTATGACCGTGGTGCACTATCCGTTCAGCGCGCTGGTCGGGCATGAGCGGCTGCGGCTGGCGCTGGTGCTGTGCGCGGTCCGCCCCGATATCGGCGGCGTGCTGATCCGCGGGGAGAAGGGGACCGCCAAGTCCACCGCGGTCCGGGCGCTGGCAGCGGTGCTGGCCCAGGTCGACGACGGCGCGCGGCTTGTCGAGTTGCCGATCGGGGCGACCGAGGACCGGGTGGTGGGCTCGCTGGATCTGCAGAAGGTGCTGCGCGACGGCGAGCACGCGTTCTCCCCGGGACTGCTGGCCCGCGCGAACGGCGGGGTGCTCTACGTCGACGAGGTCAACCTGCTGCACGACCATCTGGTCGACGTGCTGCTCGACGCGGCGGCGATGGGCCGGGTGCACATCGAACGCGACGGCGTATCGCATTCCCACGATGCCCGTTTCGTGTTGATCGGCACCATGAACCCCGAAGAGGGCGAGTTGCGTCCGCAGTTGCTGGACCGGTTCGGGCTGACCGTCGACGTGGCCGCCTCCCGCGATGTCGATGTCCGTGTCGAGGTGATCCGCTCGCGGATGGCCTTCGAGGCCGACCCGGCGGGCTTCGCCGCCCGGTACGCCGACAGCGATGCCGAGCTGGCCCGCCGCATCGCCGGGGCCCGTGCGGCCGTCGGCGATGTGGTGTTGGGCGACAACGAGTTACGTCGCATCGCGGCGCTGTGCGCGGCCTTCGACGTGGACGGTATGCGTGCCGACCTGGTGGTGGCGCGCACCGCGGTGGCACATGCGGCCTGGCGGGGGAGTGACGCCGTCGAGGAGCAGGACATCCGGGTGGCGGCCGAACTGGCGCTGCCGCACCGGCGTCGCCGCGACCCGTTCGACGACCCGGGCCTGGATCCCGAGCGCCTCGACGATGCATTGGCCCAGACCGCAGACGGCCCCGAGGATCCCGAACCCGATCCGGAACCGCCCGGCGGCGGATCAGATGCTCCCGGGGAGATGCAGACCGACGGTCGGCCCGGTGAGCCGTCGCAGACCGAGAAACCGGCCGGCACGCCGCAGACCCGCTCCAGCGCACCGCCCTCGGCGGCCTTCCGGACCAAGGCGCTGGTGGTGCCCGGTGTCGGCGAGGGTGCACCGGGGCGGCGCTCCCGGGCGCGCAACCGCACCGGCAGCACCGTCGGTTCCACCGATGTGCCCGGCGAGGGTCATGGCACCCACCTGTTCGCGACCGTGCTGGCGGCGGTCAACAACCAGCGCCACGCGGGCCGGCCGCAGGTGCGGCCCGACGATGTGCGGCGCGCGGTGCGGGAAGGGCGGGAAGGCAACCTGGTCATCTTCGTCGTCGACGCATCCGGGTCGATGGCCGCGCGGGACCGGATGGCCGCGGTCGGCGGCGCCGCGCTCTCGCTGCTGCGCGACGCCTACCAGCGCCGTGACAAGGTCGCGGTGATCACCTTCCGCGGTCAGCGTGCCGATCTGCTGTTGCCGCCGACCTCCTCGGTGTACATCGCCGGGCGGCGGCTGGCACGGTTCGACACCGGCGGCAAAACCCCACTGGCCCAAGGCCTGCTGGCGGCCCGCGATGTGGTGCTGCGGGAGAAGGCGCGCGACCGTGCCCGGCGCCCGCTGGTGGTGGTGCTCACCGACGGCCGGGCCACCGGTGGGCCGGACCCGCTGGGGCGGACCCGTGCCGCGGCCGGGCTGCTCGTCGCCGAGGGTGCCGCGGCCGTCGTGGTGGACTGCGAGACCTCTTTTGTGCGTTTGGGTTTGGCCGACGAGTTGGCCCGGCACCTGCACGCTCCCGCGGTGCGGCTGGCCCAACTGCAGGCCGGCGAGCTGACCTCGCTGGTCAAGACCGCTGCGTAGGAGGCACCCATGCCACAGGGACAACCACTGACCGTGCCGAACGACGGGCTGACCACCAAGGCCCGGCGCAACGCGCCGCTGCTGGCGGTACACACCGGGCCCGGCAAGGGAAAGTCGACCGCCGCGTTCGGGATGGCGTTGCGGGCCTGGAATCAGGGTTTCGACATCGCGGTGTTCCAGTTCGTCAAGAGCGCCAAGTGGAAGGTCGGCGAGGAGAGCGCATTTCGCGAGCTCGGCAAGCTGCACGACGAGCACGGCGTCGGCGGTCCGGTGCAATGGCACAAGATGGGCTCGGGCTGGTCGTGGACCCGTAAGCAGGGGTCCGAGGTGGACCACGCCGAGACCGCGCGCGACGGGTGGGCCGAGATCAGCCGCCGGATCGCCGAAGAGCGCCACGACTTCTACGTGCTCGACGAATTCACCTACCCGCTCAAATGGGGCTGGATCTCCGTGCACGAGGTGGTGGAGGTCCTCGGTAACCGGGGCGGCAACCAGCATGTGGTGATCACCGGCCGCGACGCCCCGCAGGAGTTGATCGAGGCCGCCGATCTGGTGACCGAGATGACCAAGGTCAAGCACCCGATGGACGCCGGTCGCAAGGGCCAGCGCGGCATCGAATGGTGACCACCCCGGCGGTCGTCATCACCGCGCCCGCTTCGGGCAGCGGGAAGACCACGGTGGCAACGGGTTTGATGGGCGCCCTGCGGCGCGCCGGGCACCGGGTCGCGCCGTTCAAGGTCGGTCCCGACTTCATCGATCCCGGGTATCACGCACTGGCGACGGGTCGGCCGGGCCGCAACCTGGACCCGGTGCTGGTCGGCGAACCGCAGATCGGGCCGCTGTACCGGCACGGCGCCGCGGACTCCGACATCGCCGTCGTCGAAGGGGCGATGGGGCTGTTCGACGGCCGGATCTCCCCGGACGGGATCGGCCCGGCACAGGGATCGACCGCGCACGTCGCCGGACTGCTCGGCGCCCCGGTGCTGCTGGTGGTCGACGCGCGTGGTCAAAGTCACAGCGTCGCCGCTCTGCTGCACGGGTTTTCGACGTTCGACACCTCGATCCGGATGGCCGGGGTGATCCTGAACCGGGTCGGGACACCGCGGCACGAGGCGGTGCTGCGCCAAGCCTGCGAACAGGTCGGGGTGCCGGTGCTCGGCGCCATCCCGCGGGCCGCCGAGTTGGAGGTGCCGTCGCGGCATCTGGGTTTGGTGACCGCCGTCGAGTACGGCGCACTGGCCGAACGCGCGGTGGCCGCCATGACCGATCTGGTGGCCGAACACGTGGATGTCGCCGCCGTGGCGGCGGTCGCCACCGCCACGGTGAGTGCGCCCGCCTGGTCCCCGGAGACCGGTACCTCCAGCCCGGCTGTGACCGTCGCACTGGCCGCCGGACGGGCCTTCAGTTTCGGCTACGCCGAACACCGGGAACTGCTGGTCGCGGCCGGGGCCGATGTCGTGGACTTCGACCCGCTGGTCGATCCGCTGCCCGAAGACACCGCCGCGCTGGTCATCCCGGGCGGCTTTCCCGAACAGTTCACCGCCGAATTGTCGGCCAACGAGACGGTGCGCACCCAGATCCGGGCGCTGGCCGCGGCGGGCGCCCCGGTGCACGCCGAGTGCGCCGGGCTCACCTACCTGGTCGACGATCTCGACGGGGTGCCGATGTGCGGCGTGCTGTCCGGCTCGGCGCGGTTCACCGAGCGGCTCACCCTGGGCTACCGGGACGCGGTGGCGGTCACCGACTCGTCACTGCACACCGTGGGAGAGCGGGTCAGCGGGCACGAGTTCCACCGCACCGCGGTGACTTTCGGACAGGACTATCCGAGCGCCTGGGCGTTTCGCTCGGCCGCCGGACGCCACGCCGGCGACGGCGCCGTGCATCGCGGCGTGCACGCCGGCTACCTGCATACACACCCGGCGGCGCACCCACATGCCAGCTCCCGCTTCGTCGCCGCGGGCGCAACCTTTAAGCTCGGCGGGTGACAGAGAACGCCTACCTGGTCGGCCTGCGTCTGGAAGGCCGCAAGGTCGTCGTGGTGGGCGGCGGCACGGTGGCCCAACGACGGTTGCCCCTGCTGATCGCCGCCGGCGCCGACGTCCACGTCATCGCCCGCGAAGCGACCCCCGCGGTGGAAGCCTTCCAGCCGATCACCTTGGCGTTGCGTGATTTCCGTGACGAGGATCTCGACGGTGCCTGGTATGTGCTGGCCGCCACCGACGACCCGGACGTCAACGCGGCGATCGTGGCGGGCGCCGAGAGGCGGCGCATCTTCTGCGTGCGTGCCGATGTGGCCCGGGAGGGCACCGCCGTCACGCCGGCCACCTTCGACTACGAGGGCCTGTCGGTCGGCGTGCTGGCAGGCGGGGAGCACCGTCGCTCGGCCGCCATCCGCTCGGCGATCCGTGACGCCCTGCAGCGCGGCCTGATCACCGACCGCGGCAGTGACGACGATGTGGTGCGCGAGGGGGTGGCGCTCGTCGGCGGGGGACCGGGCGACCCCGAACTGATCACGGTGCGTGGCCGACGGCTGCTGGCCCAGGCCGACGTGGTGGTCGCCGACCGGCTTGCCCCGCCGGAACTGCTCGCCGAGCTTGCGCCGCACGTCGAGGTGATCGACGCGGCGAAGATCCCGTACGGCCGCGCGATGGCGCAGGAGGCGATCAACAACGTCCTGATCGAACGGGCCAAGGAGGGCAAGTTCGTGGTCCGGCTCAAGGGCGGGGACCCGTTCGTGTTCGCCCGTGGCTACGAAGAGGTCATCGCGTGCGCCGAGGCCGGCGTCCCGGTGACCGTCGTCCCGGGTGTGACCAGCGCCATAGCCGTTCCCGCGCTGGCGGGCATTCCGGTCACCCATCGCCATGTGACACACGAGTTCGTGGTGGTCAGCGGGCATGTCGCGCCCGACCATCCCGAATCGTTAGTGAATTGGGATGCGCTGGCCGCGATGTCGGGCACCATCGTGTTGCTGATGGCCGTCGAACGAATCGAGCTCTTCGCCCAGGCACTGCTGGCGGGCGGTAGACCTGCGGATACACCCGTTATGGTGGTGCAGCACGGCACGACGGCCGCGCAACGGACATTGCGCGCGACGCTTTCCGATGTCGGTGAGCGGGTGCGTTCGGAAGGGATTCGACCGCCGGCAATCATCGTGATCGGCGCCGTGGCAGGATTCGGTAACTAAAGGATTTCTAAGATTACTGTAAAGTAGCCCGGTATGACTGCTCTCAACGACGCCGGACGCAAATCCGGCCGCCGGGACGACGCAGACGGCAGCAACCGGGCCTTACCAGTACCTGTAGGCCGGGGGGATATGCGACAAAACAGCAGGTTACCGGCATGGTTGCCGCCCTGGAACTTCATCGCTGCCGTCATCGCCATCGGCGGTATGCAGTTGCTCGCGACGATGGACAGCACGGTCGCGATCGTCGCTCTTCCTAAGATCCAGGATGAGCTGGGTCTTTCCGACGCCGGCCGCAGCTGGGTCATCACCGCCTATGTGCTGACCTTCGGCGGTCTGATGCTGCTGGGCGGTCGCCTCGGCGACACCATCGGCCGCAAGCGCACCTTCATCGTCGGCGTCACGCTGTTCACCATCGCCTCGGTGCTGTGCGGTGTGGCCTGGGACGAGGCCACCCTCGTCATCGCCCGGCTGCTGCAGGGCGTCGGCGCGGCCATCGCCTCGCCGACCGGCCTGGCGTTGATCGCCACCACCTTCCCGAAGGGTCCGGCCCGCAACTCGGCCACCGCCGTGTTCGCCGCCATGACCGGTGTCGGCTCGGTGATGGGTCTGGTCGTCGGCGGCGCGCTGACCGAGGTGTCGTGGCGCTGGGCGTTCCTGGTCAACGTGCCGATCGGCCTGATCATGCTGTACCTGGCCCGCACTCATCTGACCGAGACCACCCGCGCCCGGATGAAGCTCGACGCCGCCGGCGCGATCCTGGCCACCCTGGCCTGCACCGCCGCGGTGTTCGGCTTCTCGATGGGCCCGGAGAAGGGCTGGATCTCCCCGCTGACGCTGGGTTCGCTGGCCGCGGCCGGGATCTTCGGCCTGGCGTTCCTCTACGCCGAGCGCACCGCGGCGAACCCGGTGGTGCCGTTCTCGCTGTTCCGCGACCGCAACCGGGTGGCCACCTTCATGGCGATCTTCCTGGCCGGCGGCGTGATGTTCACCCTGACCGTGCTGATCGGCCTGTACGTACAGGACATCATGGGCTACAGCGCCCTGCGCGCCGGTATCGGGTTCATCCCGTTCGTGATCGCACTGGGCATCGGGCTGGGCGTGTCCTCGCAGCTGGTGTCCCGGTTCGCGCCGCGTTGGCTGGTGATCTCCGGTGGTGTGCTGGTGCTGGCCGCCATGATCTACGGCTCCACACTGCACGGCGACATCCCGTACTTCCCGAACCTGGTGCTGCCCATCACCATCGGCGGCTTCGGCATCGGCATGATCGTGGTGCCGCTGACCGTGTCGGCGATCGCCGGGGTGGGCTTCGACGAGATCGGCCCGGTTTCGGCGATCGCGCTGATGCTGCAGAACCTCGGCGGCCCGGTGGTGCTGGCCATCATTCAGGCCGTCATCACGTCGCGGACGCTGTACCTCGGTGGCACCACCGGCCCGGTCAAGAACATGGACCCCGCCCAGCTGAACGCGCTGGATCAGGGTTACACCTACGGTCTGCTGTGGGTGGCCGCGGTCGCCGTCCTGGTCGGTGCGGTCGCGCTGTTCATCCAGTACACGGCCGAGGAAGTCGCACACGCCCAAGAGGTCAAGGACGCGATCGACGCCGGAGAGCTCGAGCACTGAGGACGTCCGGCCGGGCACCGGTCGAACAAAACCGTGGGAATGCAGGTTTGGATTCCGGCGTTGCAGGGTAATGGCTGGTCATCGGGAAGTAGTTCGCGATTCCGGCCCGGCGCGCGCCCACGACAGTGCGCCCCCGACGGTCATGCCCGAAAAATCACAAGCGTGTAATTTCTCCACACTGTGGATGAATCCTGTGGATGAGCCGAAGGCACCGAGGTGTGCGTCGGCGCCCGGACGGGGCGCGACTAGGCTGATCGCTCGTGATCACCCGTATGTCCGAGCTGTTCCTGCGAACCCTGCGTGACGATCCCGCAGACGCCGAAGTCCCCAGCCACAAGCTGCTGATCCGCGCGGGCTATGTCCGCGCCGTCGGCCCGGGGATCTACAGCTGGTTACCGCTGGGCCTGCGGGTGCTGCGCAAGATCGAGAACATCGTCCGCCAGGAGATGAACGCCATCGGCGGCCAGGAGATCCTGCTGCCCGCGCTGCTGCCGCGCGCGCCGTACGAGACCACCAACCGCTGGACCGAGTACGGCGACACCCTGTTCCGGCTGCAGGACCGGCGCAACAACGACTACCTGCTGGGGCCCACCCACGAGGAACTGTTCACCCTGACCGTCAAGGGCGAGTACTCCTCCTACAAGGATCTGCCGGTGCTGCTGTACCAGATCCAGACCAAGTACCGCGACGAGGCGCGTCCGCGCGCCGGCATCCTGCGCGGCCGCGAGTTCATCATGAAGGACTCCTATTCCTTCGACGTCGACGACGACGGCCTCAAGACCGCCTACAACAACCACCGCGAGGCCTACCAGCGCATCTTCGACCGCCTCGGCGTCGAGTACGTCATCGTGTCGGCGGTGTCCGGGGCGATGGGCGGCAGCGCGTCGGAGGAGTTCCTGGCCGAGAGCGAGATCGGCGAGGACACCTTCGTGCGTTGCCTGGAATCCGGGTATGCCGCCAACGTCGAGGCTGTGATCACCCGGGCGCCGGACGAACTGCCGATCGAGGGTCAGCCGGCCGCCGAGGTGCACGACACCCCGGACACCCCGACCATCGCCACCCTGGTGGACTGGGCCAACTCCGCGGGCCTGGCCCGGTTCGAGGGCCGCCAGGTCACCGCCGCCGACACGCTGAAGAACGTGCTGCTCAAGACCTGCGAGCCCGGCGGTGACTGGGAACTGCTCGGGATCGGTGTGCCCGGCGACCGCGAAGTGGACGAGAAGCGCCTCGGCGCGGCGCTGGAGCCGGCCGAGTTCGCGCTGCTCGACGACGCCGATTTCGCGGCGAACCCGTTCCTGGTCAAGGGCTATGTCGGCCCGAAGGCATTGCAGGACAACGGTGTCCGTTACCTTGTCGACCCGCGGGTGGTATCCGGCACGTCCTGGATCACCGGTGCGGACGCGCCCAACAAGCACGTCGTGGGCCTGGTCGCGGGCCGCGACTTCACCCCGGACGGGACCATCGAGGCGGCCCAGGTGCGCGACGGTGATCCGTCCCCGGACGGCGCCGGCCCGCTCAGCTCGGCGCGCGGTATCGAGATCGGTCACATCTTCCAGCTGGGCCGCAAGTACGCCGACGCGTTCGGCGCCGACGTGCTCGGCGAGAACGGCAAGCCGGTGCGCCTGACCATGGGGTCCTACGGCATCGGGGTGTCCCGGTTGGTGGCCGTCATCGCCGAACAGCAGCACGACGAGATCGGGCTGCGCTGGCCGAGCGCCGTCGCGCCCTTCGACGTGCACGTCGTCATCGCCAACAAGGACGCCGGGGCCCGGGAAGGCGCCACCGAGCTGGCCCACGAGCTGTCCCGGCTCGGGTTCGAGGTCCTGTTCGACGACCGCACCGCCTCGCCGGGGGTGAAGTTCAAGGACGCCGAGCTGCTCGGCATGCCCTGGATCGTGGTGGTCGGGCGCGGCTGGGCCGACGGTGTGGTCGAACTGCGCAACCGGTTCACCGGTGAGGCCCGCGAACTCGCGGTCGACGGCGCAGCCGCCGAGGTGGCCGACAGCCTGCGCAGCTAGCCTGCGGTCTCCGGGCCGCCCGGGAAGGCGACGGTGATCGGGGTGACCCCGAGCACCTGATTCCACCGGGCGGCCAGCACCGCGGCCTGGGTCATCGCGGTCACCGCGAAAGCGCGGTCCTGCTCGTCGGTGGCCTGCTCCAGCACCGCCCGCCAGGCGGTGGCGGTATCGGACTCCATCCGCACCGCCAGTTCGGCGGCATCACCGGGGTCGGTGACCTCCATCGGCAGCTGATAACCGGGCGCCGGCAGCGGCGCGGTCACCGAGCGGTCTGCGAGCAGCACCAACGCCTCCTCACGGCGCACCCGGTGCTGCGCCATCGCCTCGGCGACCAGCGCGTTGTCCTCGGGCGTGGAGTGCGCGGACACCACCCCGTAGCCGTAGATGGCGCCGTGTTCGCCTGCGACCGCATCGAAGAGGGCGGCGTGCGCCGCGTCGGCGGGCCGATTCGGGTCCGGGCTGGGCTCGGCCGAGGTCATGACTTGTTCTCCGGATCGCCGAGGGCCACCTGGTAGGACGCCGTGCAGGACGCGGCGATGGAACCGAGCAACCCGGCCCGGTAGCCGGTCATCTGCGCGGCCAGCCGGGCGGCGTCGTCGGCGGATTCGCGTAGCGCCCGGGCCACCGTGGGGACGGTCGGCTTGGCGGCCGGCGCTGCGGTGGCGCCGGTGCTGGTGGTTGGGGTCGCGCTGGTGGTCGCGGCGTCCTCGCCGGTCAACCTGGCGATCTCGTCGGCCAGTGCGCGGGCGTGCGCGGTCCGTTCCGCGGCGATGGCGGTCAGCGTGGCCACCATGGGGACCCGTGCTGCCAAGGCGGCCTCGCCGGCGAGCAGGCTGTCGGCATTGGCGCGGTCGAACTGTGCGCGCAGATCGTCGAGATCGGCCGGGGGCGGCGGCGGTGCGCACGCCGTGCTGCCGGCGAGCAGTCCCAGGGCCAGGGCCGCCGGGACCGCGGAGATCAACAGGCTGCGCCGGTTCAGGGTGGGTGGGGCGCTCGGCACGTCGAACATCCTGCCATGTTGGCCTGGGTCGATGGTTTGGCTGCGGTCCGTTTGGCCAAAGCACTGTCTCGGCTGGCGTATCGTTTGGTAGTCGATTCCCCGGTCCGGTGGGCCGGGAGAAGTGTCCGCACAACGTCCGCACAACTCAAGATGAGGAGCTCGCCGTGGCATCGGATGACCCGCTGCGGTCTGCACGACTCCCGACCCGGGAGCAGGTGATCGAGCTTCTCGACGGCGAGTTCGCGCGCGTGGGCTACGAAGTCGAAGATGTGACGATCACGCACACTCGGCCTCCCAGGGTCACCGTCATCGCAGATTCCGACGAAGGCCTCGACCTCGATGCGGTCGCGACGTTGTCCCGGTTGGCGTCCACGGCCCTCGATGTCGTCGACACCGACTTCGCGCCCTACGTCCTGGAAGTCACCTCCCGCGGCGTCGACCGCCCGCTGACCTCGGAAAAGCATTTCCGCCGCGCCCGCGGCCGCAAGGTCGAGGTGGCCCTGGCCGACGGTGCGAGCGTGACCGGCCGGCTCGGGCAGACCGCCGACGGGGTGGTGCACCTCGTCGTCCCGGCGGGCAAGGACTTCGAGGTCCGGGGATTGCGGGTCGATGAGATCAGTAAAGCGATTGTGCAAGTTGAATTTTCACCGCCGAACAGGCGTGAGTTGGAACTGTCCGAACAGACTGGAAAGGGGGACGGCGAGTGAACATCGACATGGCGGCATTGCATGCCATCGAGGCGGATAAGGGAATCTCGGTCGATATCGTCGTGGAGACCATCAAATCCGCGTTGCTGACCGCCTACCGGCACACCGAGGGCCACGAGGCCGACGCACGCATCGACGTCGACCGCAAGACCGGTTCGGTCAAGGTGATGGCCCGCGAGACCGATGCCGACGGCAACCTGATCAACGAATGGGATGACACCCCAGAGGGATTCGGCCGTATCGCGGCGACCACGGCGCGGCAGGTGATCCTGCAGCGGCTCCGCGACGCCGAGAACGAGAAGATGTACGGCGAGTTCGCGGCACACGAGGGTGACATCGTCGCCGGCGTCGTGCAGCGTGACGCCCGGGAGAACGCCCGCGGCAACGTGGTGGTCCGGGTGGGCACCGAGGCCAAGGGCTCCGACGGCATGATCCGGCCGGCCGAGCAGGTGCCCGGTGAGGCGTATGAGCACGGCGACCGGCTGCGGTGCTATGTGATCGGGGTCTCCCGTGGGGCGCGTGAGCCCAAGATCGAGCTGTCCCGGACCCACCCGAACCTGGTCCGCAAATTGTTCGCCCTGGAGGTGCCCGAGATCGCCGACGGGTCGGTCGACATCGTCGCGGTGGCGCGCGAGGCCGGTCACCGGTCCAAGATCGCGGTCGTCTCGCGGGTCCCGGGCCTGAACGCCAAGGGTGCCTGCATCGGCCCGATGGGGCAGCGGGTCCGCAACGTGATGAGCGAACTGTCCGGCGAGAAGATCGACATCATCGACTTCGACGAGGATCCGGCCCGGTTCGTCGCCAATGCGCTGTCCCCGGCCAAGGTCGTGTCGGTCACCGTCATCGACGAGAGCACCCGGGCGGCCCGCGTGGTGGTGCCGGACTTCCAGCTGTCGCTGGCGATCGGCAAGGAGGGGCAGAACGCCAGGCTGGCGGCGCGGCTCACCGGCTGGCGCATCGATATCCGCAGTGATTCGGGACCCGATTCCGGCGCCGGGTGACCCGTCCGGACACGCGATTCTGTCTGGCCGAACAGTAACGGTAGACTGAGTCGTGATCCAGCGCGAGACTTCGGTCATCCCGTCTCGTGCGCATCGGAGCCCTGACGGTCCGGTGCGGACGTGCGTGGGGTGCCGGAAGCGAGAACTGGCCGTCGAACTGCTTCGAGTGGCCGCTGTACCCGACAGGCCCGGTAATTGCGCCGTGATTGTCGATTCAGCGGGTAATCTGCCGGGGCGGGGTGCATGGTTGCATCCCGTTCAGCAGTGTCTGGAAGCAGCACTTCGTCGGCGAGCATTCGTCCGAGCGTTGCGCATCACCGGTTCACCGGACACATCCGCGGTGGTCGAGTACGTCAACGCCAGTCATGGCGCTGAGGAATCCGGCCCACCGGTTAGAGAACAGGTAGCGAAGAACATGAGCACACCGTGAAGTCCCGATGACCATGCGTCATAGCTAAACCCGAGGCGCGGCCCCACCACCGCTGACGCCTCCAGATGAGGAGAAGTAGTGGCAGGTAAGGCCCGTGTGCACGAGTTGGCTAAAGAACTCGGTGTCACCAGTAAGGAAGTTCTCGCCCGACTGAGCGATCAGGGCGAATTCGTGAAATCCGCGTCATCGACGGTGGAGGCCCCAGTGGCCCGCCGTCTGCGCGAGTCGTTCGGTGGCGGCAAGTCCGCCGCACCCGCCGATGCGCCCGCCGCGAAGGCGCCCGGCAAGCCCGCCGCATCCGGCGGCCCCAAGCCCGGCCCGAAGCCGGCACCTCAAGCGCCTCCGGCACCCCCGGCCCCGGCTCCGGCCCCGGCTGCAGCGGCGCCCGCGCCGGCGGCTCCGGCCGCTCCCGCGGCACCGGCGGCTCCGGCCGCACAGACCCCGGAGCCCAAGCCTGCGACCCCGGGCCCGGCACCCGCCACCCCCGGTCCCGCTCCGGCGGCTCCCGCCGCGTCGGCCGGTACCCAGACCCCCGGTCCGCGCCCCGGCCCGACCCCGGGTCCCAAGCCCGCCCCGCGCGCCCCGCGGGTCGGCAACAACCCGTTCTCCTCGCAGCAGCCGGCTGAACGCCCGGCGCCGCGTCCGGCGGCCGGCCCCGGCGGTCCCCGCCCCGGAGCCCCACGCCCCGGCGGCGGTCCGCGCCCCGGCCCGACGCCCGGCAACATGCCGCCGCGTCCGCCCGGCGCCCGTCCCGGTGCGGTCGGCCGTCCCGGTGGCCCGCGTCCCGGTCCGGGCGGACGCCCGGCACCCGGTGGTCGTCCCGGCGGCGCCGGTGGCGGCGGTGGCGGCGGCGGTGGTTACCGCGGTGGCGGCGCAGGCGGCGGCGGTGGTGCCGGTGCAGGTGCCGGTGCCGGTGGCGCGGCTGCCGGTGGTTTCCGCGGACGCCCCGGTGGCGGCGGTGGCCGTCCCGGTCAGCGCGGTGGCGCCGCAGGTGCCTTCGGTCGTCCCGGCGGCGCGGTCCGTCGTGGCCGCAAGTCGAAGCGGGCGAAACGCGCCGAATACGAGAGCATGCAGGCCCCGGTCGTCGGTGGCGTGCGGTTGCCGCACGGCAACGGCGAGGTCATCCGGCTGGCCCGTGGCGCGTCGCTGAGCGACTTCGCCGACAAGATCAACGCCAACCCGGCCGCGCTGGTGCAGGCGTTGTTCAACCTCGGTGAGATGGTCACCGCGACCCAGTCCGTGGGTGACGAGACCCTGGAGCTGCTCGGCAGCGAGATGAACTATGTCGTGCAGGTCGTGTCCCCGGAGGACGAGGACCGCGAGCTGCTGGAGTCGTTCGACCTCACCTACGGCGAGGACGAGGGTGGCGAAGAGGACCTGGAGTCCCGCCCGCCGGTCGTCACCGTCATGGGTCACGTCGACCACGGCAAGACCCGACTGCTGGACACCATCCGCAAGGCCAACGTCCGCGAGGGCGAGGCCGGTGGCATCACCCAGCACATCGGTGCCTACCAGGTCGCCGTCGAGCATGAGGGCCACGAGCGTCTCATCACCTTCATCGACACCCCCGGTCACGAGGCGTTCACCGCCATGCGTGCCCGTGGTGCCAAGGCCACCGATATCGCGATCCTGGTGGTCGCCGCCGACGACGGTGTGATGCCGCAGACGGTGGAGGCCATCAACCACGCCCAGGCGGCCGATGTGCCGATCGTGGTGGCGGTCAACAAGATCGACAAGGAAGGCGCGGATCCGCAGAAGATCCGGGCGCAGCTCACCGAGTACAACCTGGTGGCCGAGGAGTACGGCGGCGACACCATGTTCGTCGACATCTCGGCGAAGAACGGTGTCAACATCCAGGCGCTCGAGGAGGCGGTCCTGCTGACCGCGGACGCCTCGCTGGACCTGCGGGCCAACCCTGATATGGAAGCCCAGGGTGTGGCGATCGAGGCCCATCTGGACCGTGGCCGTGGCCCGGTGGCGACCGTGCTCATCCAGCGCGGCACGCTGCGGGTCGGCGACTCGATCGTGGCCGGCGACGCCTACGGACGTGTCCGCCGCATGGTCGACGAGCACGGCGAGGACGTCGAGGAGGCATTGCCTTCGCGTCCGGTTCAGGTCATCGGCTTCACGTCGGTGCCCGGCGCCGGCGACAACCTGCTGGTGGTCGACGAGGATCGCATCGCCCGTCAGATCGCAGACCGGCGCAGCGCGCGCAAGCGCAATGCGCTGGCCGCACGCAGCCGCAAGCGGATCAGCCTGGACGATCTCGATGCAGCGCTGAAGGAAACCAGCCAGCTGAACCTGATCCTCAAGGGCGACAACTCCGGCACCGTCGAGGCGCTGGAAGAGGCCTTGATGAACATCGATATCGGCGACGAAGTGCAGCTGCGCGTCATCGACCGCGGTGTCGGTGGCGTCACCGAGACGAACGTCAACCTGGCGTCGGCCTCGAATGCGATCATCATCGGCTTCAACGTCCGTGCCGAGGGCAAGGCGACCGAGCTGGCGAACCGCGAGGGTGTCGACATCCGGTACTACTCGGTGATCTACCAGGCCATCGACGAGATCGAGAGTGCGCTCAAGGGCATGCTCAAGCCGGTGTACGAGGAGAAGGAGCTCGGCCGCGCCGAGATCCGGGCCATCTTCCGGTCGTCGAAGGTCGGCAATATCGCCGGTTGCCTCGTCACGTCGGGCATCATGCGCCGCAATGCCAAGGCACGGTTGCTGCGCGACAACATCGTGGTGGCAGAGACCGTCACCATCTCGTCGCTCAAGCGGGAGAAGGACGATGCCACCGAGGTGCGCGAAGGCTACGAATGTGGTCTGACGCTGACCTACAACGACATCAAGGAAGGCGATGTCATCGAGGCCTATGAACTGGTCGAGAAGGCACGGACCTAATCGTGGCTGATCCAGCACGCGCACGCCGGCTGGCCAAGCGGATTGGCACCGTCGTCGCTACAGCGATCGAGTTCGAGATCAAGGATCCCCCGTTGGCCTTCGTGACCGTCACGGACACGAAGGTGACGGGAGACCTGCACGACGCCACCGTGTTCTACACGGTGCGCGGGGCGACGTTGCAGGACGAGCCGGACTTCGACGGGGCGGCGGCAGCGCTGGACCGGGCGCGGGGCATTCTCCGCAGCAAGGTCGGCGCCGCCACCGGCGTGCGCTTCACTCCGACGCTGTCCTTCGTGCTCGACAAGGTGCCCGAGGTATCGGCGCACATGGAGGCACTACTGGCCCGGGCCCGCGCGGCTGATGCCGATCTGGCCCGGATCCGCGAGGGTGCGGAACCGGCGGGTGACGCCGACCCGTACCGGGTGCCGTCCGACAACGATGCCGAACCGGACGGATCCGAGGACACCGGCGACGACCGCCGGAACTGATTTCTGATCGGCACAGTGGCCGATCCGTGACGTGCATGTCGCGGGTCGGCCGCTGTGCTGTGTGCATCCCGCCGTGCGGTGCCAGACCTTTCATGAGTAGGGTGCCGGTGCCATCCGGTGGCATCGACCCGTACCGTGGTCCCCGAGGTGGGGGTAGCGGGGACCGAAAGCAGACCGACTCCGAGGACAACGATGACGGCGCTCGATCCGATGACTGATACGGCCTCAGTGGGCTCCCGCGTCGACGCGGGCGGGGCCGCTGAACTGCTGAGCCGTGCTCGCACCATCGTCATCATCGCGCACGTCTACCCGGACGCCGACACCATCGGCGCGGGACTGGCGTTGGCCCAGGTGGCGACGGCTGCCGGTAAGGACGTGCAGGTCAGCTTCGCTACCCCGGCGGAACTCCCGGAGTCCTTGCGCACCCTGCCCGGCGGGCACCTGCTGGTGTCCCCGGACCGCTGCCGCCGCGACGCCGACCTGGTGGTCACGGTGGACATCCCGACGGTGAACCGGTTGGGCGATCTGGCCGAGCTGACCGCCGGCGGGCGTGAGGTCCTGGTCATCGACCACCACGCCTCCAACAGCCTGTTCGGTACCGCCAATTTTGTGGATCCCGGCGCCGACTCGACGACCATGCTGGTGGCGGATCTGCTGGACGTCTGGGACAAGCCCATCGACCTGCCGGTGGCGCACTGCCTGTACGCGGGACTGACCACCGACACCGGCTCCTTCCGGTGGGCCAGCGCCCGCGCGCATCGACTCGCCGCGCGACTGCTGGACATCGGGGTCGACAATGCCGGGATCAGCCGCACCCTGATGGACACCCACCCGTTCGCGTGGCTGCCGATGCTGTCCCGTGTGCTGGGTTCGGCCGGGCTCATCGATGCCGCGGCGGACGGCCGTGGACTGGTGTACGCCGTTGTTCCACACGAGGAATGGGCGAAGGCGCGAGCGGAGGAAGTCGAGAGCATCGTCGATATCGTGCGGACCACGGCGCAGGCCGAGGTCGCGGCGGTCTTCAAGGAGATCGCACCGCAACGCTGGTCGGTGTCCATGCGATCGAAGTCGCTGGACATCTCGGCTGTGGCCGCCCGGTTCGGCGGCGGCGGACACCGCAAGGCCGCCGGCTATACGACGACCGGTTCGGCTGATGAGGTGGTCGCGGCCCTGCAGGACGCTCTTGGCTGACGAGGCCGTCACCGCCCGACGCATCGCGGCGCTGGCGTTCCCCGCGCTGGGCGTGCTCGCCGCCGAACCGCTCTACCTGCTCTTCGATCTCGCGGTGGTGGGGCGACTCGGTGCGCTGAGCCTGGCCGGACTGGCAATCGGCGGTCTGGTGCTGACGCTGGTCAGCTCGCAGCTGACCTTCCTGTCCTACGGCACGACCGCCCGCTCGGCGCGATTCTTCGGCGCCGGCGACCGGCGCGCGGCCGTCGCCGAAGGGGTGCAGGCCAGCTGGCTGGCGCTGGGCCTGGGCATCGCGGTGGTGCTGGCGGTGCAGGCGGCCGCGGTACCGCTGCTCAATGCCATCGCCGGCGGTGGTGAGATCGCCGCCGCGGCGCTGCCCTGGCTACGCGTCGCCATCCTCGGGGCGCCGGCGATCATGATCTCGATGGCCGGCAACGGCTGGATGCGCGGCGTACAGGACACCGTCCGCCCGCTGCGCTACGTCCTGGTCGGCTTCGGTGTCTCGGCCGTCCTGTGTCCCACGTTGGTGTTCGGCTGGCTGGGCGCACCGGAGCTGGGGTTGACCGGTTCCGCGGTCGCCAACGTCATCGGTCAGTGGCTGGCGGCACTGCTGTTCGGCCGGGCGCTGCTGGCCGAACAGGTGGGGATGCGGGTGCAGCCCGCGGTGCTGCGTGCCCAGCTGGTGATGGGGCGCGACCTCGCCCTGCGGACACTGGCCTTCCAGGCCTGCTTCGTGTCGGCGGGGGCGGTCGCGGCCCGATTCGGCGCCGCCGCCGTTGCCGCCCATCAGGTGGTGCTGCAGCTCTGGAACTTCCTGGCCCTGGTGCTGGACTCGCTGGCCATCGCCGCGCAATCGCTGGTGGGGGCGGCGCTGGGCGCGGGGCAGTTCCGGCACGCCAAATCGGTGGCCTGGCGGGTCACCATCTTCTCCACCGCGGCGGCCGCGGTGTTCGCGCTGCTGTTCGCGCTCGGCGCGCCGGTGCTGCCGGGCCTGTTCACCTCCGACGCCGCGGTGCTCGACGAGATCGCGGTGCCGTGGTGGTTCCTGGTCGGGCAGTTGACGGTGGCCGGCATCGTCTTCGCGCTCGACGGGGTGCTGCTCGGGGCCGGTGACGCCACCTTCATGCGCAACGCCACCCTGGTCAGCGCCCTGGTCGGGTTCCTGCCGCTGATCTGGCTGTCGCTGGCCTACGGCTGGGGACTGATCGGCATCTGGTCCGGCCTGTCCCTGTTCATGGTGCTGCGCCTGGTGTTCGTCGGCTGGCGTGCCTTCTCCGGGCGCTGGCTGGTGGCGGGTACCGGCTAGGCGCCCAGCGTGGCCTGGATGTCGCCCTTCATGGCGTTGAGCTGACCGCCCCAGTAACCCCAGCCGTGGGTGCCGTTGGGCGGGAAATTGAACGTGCCGTTGGTGCCGCCGGCGTTCTGGTACTGCCGCGCGAAGTTCTTGTTGCTGTCCAGGGTGATGGTCTCCAGCACCTGACCGGCCACGTCACCGCCGCCGCCCAGCTCGCCCGGGCGGCCGGTGCCGCAGTACACCCAGATCCGGGTGCCGTTGGCGACCAGCTTGCCGACGTTCAGGGTGGGATCGTTGCGCCGCCAGGCCGGGCCACCGCCCAGACCCCACATGGCCACCGAGTTGAACCCGCCGGCGTCACCCATCGCGATGGTGACCAGCAGCGGCCAGACGCCCTGGGAGAGGTTCAGGTAGCCCGACAGCGAGGCCGCGTAGCGGAACTGGCCGGGATGGTAGGCGGCCAGCGTCAGCGCCGCACTGCCTGACATCGACAATCCGACCACGGCGTTCCCGGTGGGGGAGATGCCCCTGTTGGCGGCCAGATAGTTCGGCAGCTCGGAGGTCAGGAAGGTCTCCCACTTGTAGTTGTAGGTCTGGCCGTTGCCGACGGCCGGGCCTTGCCAGTCGGTGTAGAAGCTCGACATGCCGCCCACCGGCATCACCACCGACACGCCGGATTCGAAGAACGTCTCGAATGCCGCGGTCTCGATGTCCCAGCCGTTGTTGTCGTCGCGGGCCCGCATCCCGTCCAGCAGGTACACCGCGTGCGGTCCGCCGCCCTGGAAACGCACCGGGATGTCGCGGCCCATCGCGGCCGAGGGCACCATCAGGGTCTCGACCGGCAGACCGGGTCGCGAGTACGCCGCCGCGGTCGCCGACTGACCGGCGACGGTGATCATCCCGGGCAGCAGCAGGGCTGCGAGCATGCCGGCCAGCAGCCGACGTTTGAGGTCGTGCAGAAATGTCATCAGGTAACCGCCGTCCTGTCGGGCGAGCCCCCCGAGGCGCGCTCATCTTTCTCTCACGATACGTCGGTGTGGGCCCGGGTCTCGTTACGGCAGAGATGATTCCGAGTCGGCCTCGCGCCGTGCCGGTACCGTCCACAGCGAATCCTGCTGGTCGGTTTCGACGGCGGTCAAGCCTGCCGCCCGGCACAGTTCAGCGAACGACCTCAGCGCACCTGCGCTCGGCCCCGTTCGATGACCGAGGACCGGCTCGCAGCGATATCGTCGCCGGACGTATCGGCCATCCAGGCCCGCGCCGCCTCGGCCTCGATCCACAACCCGGCCTGGGTCTGCTCGGCGTCGATGCGGTGGTAGGAGTCCAGCAGGGCGCCGACGGCCTTCTGGTTGTTGCCGACGATCGAGGCGGCGATCCGGCGAGCGGCCGGTAGCAGCTCCTCATGCGGGACGACCTCGGTGACCAGCCCGGTGCGCAGTGCATCGGCGGCCGACAGGTAATCCCCGGTGAGGCTCATCCGCCGGGCCATCCCGACCCCGACCTTCTGCGGCAGCCGCACCGACAGCCCCCAGGTCGGCAGCAGCCCGACCCGGGCGTGCGTGTCGGCGAACCGGGCCTGCTCGGAGGCGATCAGCACATCGCAGTACAGCGCGATCTCCAGCCCGCCGGTCACCGCGGCCCCGTTGATCGCGCCGATCACCGGCTTGCGCATGGCCGGCCACTTCGGCGAGATGTCGGGCAGTTCGGTGGTGCCACCGAGCTCCTTGAGGTCCAGTCCCGCGCAGAACACCGGGTCGGCCCCGGTCAGGATGACCACGTCCACGTCCGCGTCGGCCTCGGCGGCGCGCAGGGCGGCGAACAGTTCGGTGCGCAACTGCGCGGACAACGCGTTGCGGGACTGCGGACGGTTCAGCGTCAGGGTACGAACCCGGTCGGTGGTCTCGACGATCAGAACGGATGTCATTGGCTCACCGTATCCGCCATCCCGATCAGGCCTATCGTGGGTTCCATGTGCCGGAACATCACCGAACTGCGGGGTCTGGAACCCGCGGCCACGCCCGAGGAGATCGAGGCCGCCGCGCGCCAGTACATCCGCAAGATCAGCGGCGTCACCCGACCCACCGCGGCCAACGAGGACGCCTTCGAAACCGCCGTCGCCGAGGTCACCGAGACCACCCGGCGACTGCTGGCCCAACTGCCGCCGCGCCGGCAGCCCCCGAAGACGGTGCCGCCGTTGCGCCGCCCAGAGGTCCGGGCCCGGCTCGGCCTGTGACCGCGCCCGCACTCAAGGAGTGGAGTGCCGCGGTCGGGGCCCTGCTCGACGGCCGCCAGACGGTGCTGCTGCGCAAGGGCGGTATCCACGAGAAGCGGTTCTCGGTGGATCCGGCACGGGGGGCGCCTTTCCTGCTGTTCCCGACGGTCGCACACAGCCACGCCGAACGGCTGCGCCCCGAACACCGGGATCTGCTCAAACACGCCGCCGACAGCACCGAGGACGCGGTGGTGCTGCGCGCCGGCGCGACCGTGATCGACGCGATCGAGGTCACTCGCCCCGAACACATCGACGCGATCGCCGATCTGCACATCTGGACCGCGGAATCGGTGCGCGCGGACCGGCTGGACTTCCGCCCGAAGCACCGGTTGACCGTGCTGGTGGTGCAGGCCCGGCCGCTGGTCGAACCGCGGCGGCTGCCGCGCCGGCCCGAGTACGCCGGGTGCAACAGTTGGGTGCAGCTGGTGGTTCCCGAAAGGCGTTACGGCGCACCGGTATACAGCGCCGACGAGCTCGCCGGCGTGGCCCGGCGTGTGCGCGACTCAGTGGGCTGACGGCGGCCCGTCGGCGGCCGGCAGGATCAGCCGGGACCCCTCGTCGTGGGTGACGGTATGGGTGGCGCTGCGCAGCGTCTGCCCGGACAGCGCGGGCTCGCCGGTGCCGAGATTGCGGGCGTAGCGCGGGTGCGAACCGCCGGCCACCAGCACCCGGATCCGCGACCCCGCCGCGAACCGGTGGGCGACCGCGTCGAGCTCGACGCGCACCGGGCCGGAGCCGTCCGGGTACCGGCGGTAACCGTCGGTCACATTGTGCGAGCGACCCTGCGCGTCCACCTCGCTGATCCGGACGAACACGTCGTGGTGCGGATTGTCGGCGCGGTGGGTCAGCTCGAGGACCGGTGTGCCGACGGTGTAGACGTCGGCGGCCAGCGGTTCGCCGGTGAAGGCCAGCACATCGGCGCGCCGGGCCAGCGCCGAATCCTCGCGGTACCCACCCTTGCTGGACAGCAGCCGGCCGCCGATGGTCGGGGTCGGGTGCGCGGGGTCGTAGGTGAAGCTGGAGGCGGTCGCGTCACCCGCGGTCTCGCCGAGACGCCCGCCGGGCAGCAGGTACAGGTCCCGGTGCGCGCCACCGGTCGGCAGATCCGGTAGCTCGACCCAGCCGTCGTTGTGGATGTGCAGGCGCACCGGATTGCGCCGGGTGTCGGGCCGGCCGGACAGGTGGGTGCCGAGCCAGTCCAGCGTCTCCCGGACTACGGTCGGACCGCCCTTGGTCATCATCTGGGTGTGCGTCCAGGACCCGACGGTCAGCGCGGTCGGGACACCGCGGGCGCGCAGATGCCGGTACTGGGTCAGCGTCTGATCCAGGAACAGGTCCTGCCAGCCGGACAGCAGTAGCACCGGGACCTCGACGCGATCCAGCGCCTCGACGGCGCCGAGGCGGCGCCAGTGCTCGGGATCGTCCTGCGGTGGCCGCAGCCAGGATTCGTACCACTGCGCGCCGTCCCCGAGCAGGGCGCGCCCACCCTCGGCGAGTGGGAGATCCAGCGCCGCGGTCTGCACCCGCCGCCCGGCCAGGGCCTGCCGCATGACCGCCTGCGCCAGGCCGGGGTCCTCCTGGTGGGAGACCATATCGCTCCAGCCCAGGAAGTCGTTGAGCGAGAAAGCCCCGGTGCCCCAGGAGGATTGGGCGAAATCGTGCGGCCCGACGGTGATCACCGCGGCCGCCAGCTCGGGCGGCGGATCGGTGAGCAGCGCCCACTGGGTGAAGCCCAGATAGGACAGCCCGATGGTCGCGAACGTGCCGGTGAACCACGGCTGTTCGCGCAGCCAGACGACGGTGTCGGCGCCGTCGTCGACCTCGTTGACCATCGGGGTGAACTCGCCCCCGGAGCCGAAAGTGCCGCGCACACTCTGGAACACGACGTGGTAGCCGCGGGTCGCGTAGATGCTGCCGAACAGCACGGTGAACGGGAACCGCCGGCCGTACGGGGCGCGGACCAGGATGGTGCCGGCCGGGTGCGCGGTCCGTGGCTCGTAGTGGTCGGCGAGCAACTCGACACCGTCGCGCATCGGGATCCGCACCCGCCGGTGCACCACGTAGTCGTTGGTCGGTGTGGGCAACTGCAGTGCCCGGCTCAGCGCGTGCCGGCCGAGATACGAGGGTCGTGGGCTCACCCCGCCACCCTAGAACTTGTAGTACGGCACCAGTTCGTGCGCGCGCTGCAGGTTGGTCTGCAGGCAGTCGGGGCGGTCCGGGGAGTGGATCGGGGAGTAGAACAGCGACTGCTGCAGCACGCCGTAATCGGTCTTGAAGGCGATCATGCAGGTGACCCACCACCGGTCGTTCCAGTCGGTGGGCTTCATGATCCAGAACTGGGCGGCACGGTGCCCGGCGATGTCGAGTTCGACCGCGTCGGCGGGCAGGCTGGCCTCGTAGGTGCGCCACACGAACGCCTCCACCGCCATCTGGTAGTTGCCGGCGTCGTACTTGCAGCGCAGCCCGTCTTCCGGCGTCGGCGGTGTGAACGCCAGCCCGATGCGCTGCACGACGTCGAGCGGGATTTCCTCGCACGGCACGAACGGGCGCGGATCGGTGGTCGCGATGACCGGCCATTTGATCGTCGTCGACACATTGGTCATCGGCAGGTCGCTGGCCCGGACCTGGGTCGGAGCCCCGGTCGGATTGCTCTGCCACACCACGATCACCGCGGCGACGAGCGCACACAGCGCTGACAGCAGCCGCAGTTTGGCAGCCATCACACCCCCATCACATGTCGACGAGCTCTTAGAGCCTTGCCGGGAGTGTACAAGCACCAAACAGGAACAGGTTCTAGTTGCTCGGATCAACTCGTCCCGGCCGCGCCAGTAGGCTGATCTGTTGTGTCCCTGCCGCCACGAGATCAACGACGTCCGGTGCTGTGGGCGATCAGCGACCTGCACACCGGTCATACCGGCAACAAGCCGGTCACCGAATCGCTGTACCCGTCGAGCCCCGACGACTGGTTGATCGTCGCCGGGGATGTCGGGGAGCGCACCGACGAGATCCGCTGGGCGCTGGATTTGCTGCGTAAACGCTTCGCCAAGGTGATCTGGGTGCCGGGCAACCACGAGCTGTGGACGACCAACAAGGACCCGATGCAGATCTTCGGGCGCTCGCGCTACGACTACCTGGTCGACATGTGCGATCAGATGGGCGTCGTCACGCCCGAGCACCCCTTCCCGGTCTGGAACGAGGAGGGCGGCCCGGCCACCATCGTGCCGATGTTCCTGCTCTACGACTATTCGTTCCTGCCGGCCGGCACCGCCACCAAGGCCGAGGGGCTGGCCCTGGCCAAGGAACGCAACATCGTCGGCACCGACGAGTACCTGCTGTCGGCCGAGCCGTACGCCACCCGTGACGCCTGGTGCCGGGACCGGGTGGCCCAGACCCGAAAGCGGCTCGAAGACCTGGACTGGATGACGCCGACGGTGCTGGTCAACCACTTCCCGCTGGTGCGCGAACCCTGCGACGCGATGTTCTACCCGGAGTTCGCGCTCTGGTGCGGGACGACGGCAACCGCGGACTGGCACACCCGCTACAACGCCGTCTGCTCGGTGTACGGCCACCTGCACATTCCGCGCACCACCTGGTACGACGGGGTGCGGTTCGAGGAGGTGTCGGTCGGCTATCCGCGCGAATGGCGGCGCCGTAAGCCGTATCGCTGGCTGCGCCAGATCCTGCCCGACCCGAAGTACGCGCCGGGCTATCTCAACGATTTCGGTGGTCATTTCGAGATCACCGAGGAGATGCGGGAGAACGCGCAGAAGATGCAGGACCGCATCAACTCCCGGCGAGGGGCACCGTAGTGCTACTCCCATCCGTGGTCCCCGATCTCGTGGTCACCGCCGAGCTCTACGAGGACCCGCCGGGGTTGGCGCCGCTCCCGGAAGAGGAGCCGCTGGTGGCGAGGTCGGTGGCCAAACGTCGCAACGAGTTCGTCACCGTCCGTCATTGCGCCCGGATCGCGCTCGGCGAGATCGGGGTGGAGCCGGTGCCGATCCTCAAGGGCGACAAGGGCGAACCCTGCTGGCCCGAGGGGGTGGTCGGCAGCCTCACCCACTGTGAAGGGTTCCGCGGCGCCGCCATCGGGCGGCAACGCGAGATCCGGTCGCTGGGGATCGACGCCGAACCGCACGATGTACTGCCCAAGGGTGTGCTGGATGCGATCAGCCTGCCGGTCGAACGCGCCCAGCTCGCCGAGTTGTCCCAGCTGCCGGCCGACCTGCACTGGGATCGGATCCTGTTCTGCGCCAAAGAAGCAACGTATAAGGCATGGTTCCCGTTGACGCACCGCTGGCTCGGTTTCGAGGACGCGCACATCACCTTCACCCTCGACGATTCCGGTAGCGCGGGCACCTTCCGGTCGCGCATCCTGATCGACCCCGCCGCCGAACACGGGCCGCCGCTGACCGCGCTGGACGGTCGCTGGTCGGTGGCCGGCGGCATCGCCCTGACGGCGATCACGCTGTGAGCGCCGTGCACAAGGCAGCGGTCGAGCCCGGTCTGGTCATCGTGGACAAACCGGCCGGGATGACCAGTCATGACGTGGTCGGAAAGTGCCGGCGGCTGTTCGGGACCCGCAAGGTCGGCCACGCCGGCACCCTGGATCCGATGGCCACCGGAGTGCTGGTGATCGGTATCGAACGTGCCACCAAGATCCTCGGGCTCATCACCGGTACCGACAAGTCGTACGCGGCCACCATCCGGCTCGGCCGGACGACCACCACCGAAGACGCCGAAGGTGAAGAGCTGCAGACCGTCCCGGCCGAACATGTGACCGACGATCAGATCGAACAGGCGGTCGCCGGGCTGCGTGGGGACATCGACCAGGTGCCCTCGGCGGTCAGCGCGATCAAGGTGGCCGGCGAGCGGTCCTACAAGCTGGCCCGGGAGGGCCGGGCGGTGGAGCTGGCGGCCCGGCCGGTGCACATCGCACGGTTCGAGGTGCTCGCGACACGCAGGTCCGGCGGGTTCACCGATGTCGATGTCGAGGTCGACTGTTCGTCCGGCACCTACATCCGGGCGCTGGCCCGCGACGTCGGCGCCGCCCTCGGGGTGGGCGGGCATCTCACCGCCCTGCGGCGCACCGCGGTCGGACGGTACGGGCTGGCCGAGGCGCGCACCCTCGACGATCTCGCCGATGCGGCCCGGCTGTCCTACAGCCTGGACGAGGCCTGCCTGCTCGGATTCGGACGCCGGGACCTCACCGCGGCCGAGGCGGTGGACACCAGCCACGGGCGGGCGCTGGAGCCCGCGGGCATCGAGGGTATCTACGCCGCCGTCGGCCCGGACGGCCGGGTGATCGCCCTGCTGCAGGACGGTCCGTCGCGGACCAAATCGGTGGTCGTCATCCGGCCCGCGACATTGTCGTGAGGTTCACGCAAAACCGGACGCATGTCCCATATGCCCGCCGGATGCGCGAATCAGCCCCCTTTATCAGGTAAACGTCAGATACGTGGCGTTTTTATTAGCCAAATCCCAGGCTTTCGGCGAACTTTTCGCCCACCCGGGTTCGTTGTAACAAGCATGAGCGAACATGCACCGGTCTGCGACCACCCGCTGTTCAACTACCAGCCCGCATGGGCCAGTAGCCGGGCCGCGGCCGTCGGGCACGTGACCCGGCACGCCAATCTGGCCCTGGCCCCGGCCGCGCTGTGGTCGGTTCTGGCCGATCCGCGCACCTGGAGCGACTGGCTGACGGTGCACCGGCGCTGGGCGGTCGAACCGCGGGCGCAGTTCGTCCCGGGCGCGCGGATGACCGCCGAGACGGTGATGCTCGGCGTCACCAACACCGTCGAATGGACCGTCGAGGCCGCGATCGGCCCCGGCACTCTGGTGCTCATCGGGGCGGGCGAGTCCGGCATGCGCACCCGGCTCACCTTCTGGATCGGCCCGGCCGAACAGGGATCCCGGCTGACGGTTACCTGTGAGGTCGCCGGCGACCGCCTCAACGACGTCATCATCGGGGCGATCGAACAGGACGGCGCCGAACAGCTCGACCGCAGCATCGCGCTGCTGGAGGAACTCGCCGCGCGGGCACCCGAGGAGTCCGCCCGTCCGGCGCTGCGGCTGGTGCATTCGGCCCCGGCGACGCCCGAGCGCACACCCCGCTGGAGTGGCGACGCGCACGCGCACCTGAAGATGGTGCGCTAGACCACCCAGATCGCTTCGGCGGCAGGGCTTCCCAAGTCGACCGTGGTGACCGAACCGTCATCGCCGGCGTCGGCAGGTCCCTGGACGGCGACCGAGATCATGCCGGCGAAATCGCGACGCGCGACCACCCGCAGGTGCGAATCCAAGGCGATCCCGACGCTGTCGAAATAGCGCAGCATCTCGGGGTCGGCATCGGAGATGCGGGCCACCGTGCCGTCCTCCCCGTCGGTGCAGACCGACAGCTGCCGGGCCGGCGGTGTCGGCACCCGGCCGTCGGGCGCCGGTATCGGGTCGCCGTGCGGATCACGGGTCGGGAAGCCGAGTTTCGCGTCGATCCGGTCGAGCATCCGATCCGACACCGCGTGCTCGAGGATCTCGGCCTCGTCGTGCACCTCGTCCCAGCCGTAGCCGAGCTCGCGCACCAGGAACGTCTCCATCAGGCGGTGCCGACGCACCATCGCCAACGCGGCCTGACGGCCGGCCTCGGTGAGGGTCACCGCGCCGTACTTGGCGTGGTCCACCAAGCCCTGATCGGCCAGCTTGCGGATGGATTCCGAGGCGGTGCTCGCCGAAACCCCGATGCGTTCGGCCAGGAGTTTGGTGCTGACCTTGTCCGGCGACCATTCCTGGGCCGTCCAGATCACCTTCAGGTAGTCCTGTGCAACCGTCGTCAAGTCCTGCGGGTTGCTGTTGGAATCCACGACTACCGAGTTTAGGCAATCATTGCCTGATCCGGGTATCCAAGGCAGACGGCCGCGAGTCCGCGCCGTACTCTTGCCGGTGTGCAACGGTGGCGGGGCCGGGAGGACATCCCCACAGACTGGGGACGATGTGTCTTGACGATCGGCGTGTTCGACGGTGTACACCGTGGGCACGCCGAGTTGATCAGTCATGCGGTGAAATCGGGTCGATCGCGCGGGGTGCCCACCGTGCTGATGACGTTCGACCCACATCCCATGGAAGTGGTGTTCCCGGGTAATCACCCGGCGCAGCTGACGACGCTGACGCGGCGCGCCGAACTCGTCGAGGAAACCGGTATCGACGTGTTCCTGGTGATGCCGTTCACCGCTGACTTCATGAAACTCACCCCCGAGCGCTACATCCACGAACTGCTGGTCGAGAGCCTGCACGTGGTGGAGGTCGTGGTGGGGGAGAACTTCACCTTCGGGAAGAAGGCCGCCGGCAACGTGGATCTGCTGCGCAAGGCCGGTGAGAAATTCGGGTTCGCTGTGGAAGGCATGTCACTGGTGACCGAGCACCATCGGGACGAGACGGTCACCTTCTCGTCCACCTACATCCGGTCCTGTGTGGACGCGGGCGACGTGGTGACCGCGGCCGAGGCGCTGGGCCGCCCGCACCGCGTCGAGGGGGTGGTGGTGCGCGGTGACGGCCGGGGCCGTGGCCTCGGGTTCCCGACCGCCAACGTCGCCCCGCCGATGCATTCGGCGATCCCGGCCGACGGCGTCTACGCGGCCTGGTTCACCGTGCTCGGTCAGGGTCCGGTGGTCGGCACCGTCACTCCCGGTGAGCGGTACCAGGCCGCCGTCTCGGTGGGCACCAACCCGACGTTCTCCGGGCGCACCCGCACCGTGGAGGCCTTCGTGCTGGACGCCGAGGCCGACCTGTACGGCCAGCACGTGGCCGTGGACTTCGTGGCGCGGATCCGCGGCCAGGAGAAGTTCGACTCCGTCGACGATCTGGTGGTGGCGATGCACCGCGATACCGAGAAGGCCCGCACGATTCTGTCCTCGTAGGGCAGCGCTGCTACACTTCCCGGCGACCCAGCACGTGCTGCAGTTCGCGGCGGCCGTGCCGAAAGTTTTCCTTCGCGGACCTATTTGATGGAGTTGTTTCGTGGCGCTCACTGCCGAACAGAAAAAAGAAATCCTCGGCCAGTACGGCCTGCATGACACCGACACCGGTTCGCCGGAGGCTCAGGTGGCTCTGCTGACCAAGCGGATCGTCGATCTGACCGAACACCTCAAGCAGCACAAGCACGATCACCACTCGCGGCGGGGGTTGCTGCTGCTGGTCGGTCGCCGGCGCCGGTTGCTCAAGTACGTCGCCGCGGTCGACGTCGCGCGCTACCGGTCGCTGATCGAGCGCCTCGGTCTGCGTCGCTGACCCACCGATCCGCGGCGTTTTTCGCCGCGATCGTTCTCACGGGGGGACTCACCGGTTGTTCGTCGGCCGCTGCCGCCGCCTTTCAGGTCGGAGACTGCCTGAAGGTGGTCGGCACGGTGGACCGGCCGGACGCCGTCAAGGCGGCCTGCGGCAGCCCTGACTCGACGTTCAAGGTCGTCGCGACGGTCGCCGACAGTGGCGAATGCCCGTCCGACGTGGACTCCTACTACGCCACGCACAACGCGTTCAGCGACACCAGCACCACCGTGTGCATGGATGTCGACTGGGTGTTGGGGCAGTGCATGAGTGTCGATCCCGACAACGGCCGGGATCCGGTGCGCGTCGACTGCCGGGACGACGCGCAGCCGAATCGGCAGCGGGCGACCCAGATTCTGCAAGGCATCACCGATGCCGACCAGTGCCGCAGTGGGATGGGCTACCCCTACGACGAACGCGGGTTCACCGTGTGCGTCGACGGCGTCGATTGAGGGTCGCCTACCTGCTCCGGTGTAACATGAAGATGTTTTGGGCCACATGGCCGAAACAAAGGGTGCGGTTCGCGCAGTACCGCGCGCACCGTTCCCGCGCGTCACAGCAGTACCCGCCTGATCGGGCGGTCTTCGGTAGTGGCTGCCGGGGTTTGACCCCGGCCGCTTCGATCGACGGCCGTAGCCGAATTCAGGGAACCGCTGACGCGTGACGACGCAAAACAGCTGAATACCCAGAAAGGCTGCTATGTCTGCAGTTGAAACCGACGAGGGCGTGTTCGAATCCACCGCCGTCATCGACAACGGGAGCTTCGGCACCCGCACCATCCGTTTCGAGACCGGCCGGCTGGCTCAGCAGGCCGCCGGCGCCGTCGTCGCCTACCTCGATGACGAAACCATGCTGCTGAGCGCGACCACCGCCAGCAAGAGCCCGAAGGATCACTTCGACTTCTTCCCGCTCACCATCGACGTCGAGGAGCGGATGTACGCCGCGGGCCGCATCCCCGGCTCGTTCTTCCGTCGTGAGGGCCGCCCCTCCACCGACGCGATCCTGACCTGCCGCCTGATCGACCGCCCGCTGCGCCCGACCTTCGTGTCCGGCCTGCGCAACGAGATCCAGGTCGTGGTCACCGTGCTGAGCCTGGATCCCAAGGATCTCTACGACGTGCTGGCGATCAACGCCGCGTCGGCTTCCACCCAGATCTCCGGCCTGCCGTTCTCCGGCCCGGTCGGTGGCGTGCGCGTCGCCCTGATCAACGGCCAGTGGGTCGCGTTCCCCACCGTCGAGCAGCTCGAAGACGCCGTGTTCGACATGGTGGTCGCCGGCCGCAAGGTCGGCCAGGGCGACTCCGCCGACGTCGCGATCATGATGGTCGAGGCCGAGGCGACCGAGAAGGTCATCGAACTGGTCGCCGGCGGCGCGGGTGCGCCGACCGAGGCCGTGGTGGCCGAGGGTCTGGAGGCGGCCAAGCCGTTCATCGCCACCCTGTGCACCGCGCAGGAGGAGCTGCACGCCGCCGCCGGTAAGGCGACCGTGGAGTACCCGCTGTTCCCCGAGTACCAGGACGACGTGTACGCCCAGGTCGCCGCGGTGGCCACCGATGCGCTGTCGCAGGCGCTGACCATCGCCGGCAAGGCCGAGCGCGACGCTCGCACCGACGAGATCAAGGGCGAGGTGCTCGAGCGCCTGGCCGGCCAGTTCGAGGGCCGCGAGAAGGAGATCGGCGCCGCGTACCGGTCGCTGACCAAAAAGCTTGTGCGTCAGCGCATCCTGACCGACCACTTCCGCATCGACGGCCGTGGCGTCACCGATATCCGGGCGTTGTCCGCCGAGGTCGCGATCATTCCGCGGGCGCACGGCAGCGCGCTGTTCGAGCGCGGCGAGACCCAGATCATGGGTGTCACCACTCTCGACATGGTCAAGATGGCCCAGCAGATCGACTCGCTCGGGCCCGAGACCTCCAAGCGCTACATGCACCACTACAACTTCCCGCCGTTCTCCACCGGTGAGACCGGCCGGGTCGGTTCGCCCAAGCGCCGCGAGATCGGCCACGGCGCACTCGCCGAGCGCGCGCTGGTGCCGGTGCTGCCCAGCGTCGAGGAGTTCCCGTACGCGATCCGCCAGGTGTCGGAAGCGCTGAGCTCCAACGGTTCCACCTCGATGGGCTCGGTGTGTGCCTCCACCCTGTCGCTGCTGAACGCCGGTGTGCCGCTGAAGGCGCCGGTCGCCGGTATCGCCATGGGCCTGGTGTCCGATGAGGTGGACGGCGAAACCCGTTACGTCACCCTCACCGACATCCTCGGTGCCGAGGATGCGTTCGGCGACATGGACTTCAAGTGCGCGGGCACCAAGGATTTCGTCACCGCCCTGCAGTTGGACACCAAGCTCGACGGCATCCCGTCCAAGGTGCTGGCCGGTGCTCTGGCCCAGGCCAAGGACGCCCGGATCACCATCCTCGAGGTGATGGCCGAGGCCATCGACGAGCCGGATGAGATGAGCCCGTACGCACCGCGGATCACCACCATCAAGGTGCCGGTCGACAAGATCGGCGAGGTGATCGGGCCCAAGGGCAAGATGATCAACTCGATCACCGAGGAGACCGGCGCGTCGATCTCCATCGAGGACGACGGCACCGTGTTCGTCGGCGCCAGCAATGGCGAGGCCGCCCAGGCCGCGATCGACAAGATCAATGCGATCGCCAATCCGCAGCTGCCCAAGGTCGGCGAGCGGTTCCTCGGAACCGTGGTCAAGACCACCGATTTCGGCGCATTCGTGTCGCTGCTGCCCGGCCGTGACGGCCTGGTGCACATCTCGAAGTTGGGCCGCGGCAAGCGGGTCAACAAGGTCGAGGATGTGGCAAAGGTGGGCGATAAGCTGCGCGTCGAGATCGCCGATATCGACAACCGCGGCAAGATCTCACTGGTCCTCGTCGAAGAAGAGGCCGTCGAGGCACCGGCGGCCGATGCCGCACCGGCAGGCGCCGAAGCGTAGTCATCTCCAGAAAAATGCCCGGCACCGTCAGGTGCCGGGCATTTTTCGTATTTGCCGGCGAACCGGATCGTCGGCGGCGTCTTTCCGTAGGGTGTGTGCTGTGGAGCCCCGCCGGGCGGGTTCGCTCGGTGCACAGCAACCAGGAGTAGCCCCTTGCCGTCTGTCAGCGTTGTCGACGAAGACGAGAACACCGTCCATCTCCAGGATCTCGAACTCGACGTCCCCTATCCGCTGACGATCGCCGGGGTCGACCTGGTTCTCATCCGACGCCCCGACGGCAGTGTCTCGGCGCTCTACGGACGATGTGCCCACCGCGGTGTGCCGCTCGCCGATGGCCACGTCGAGGGCAACACGCTGGTATGTGGTGTGCACGGCTGGCGCTACGACGTTGCGACCGGCATCGCGCCCGTGAACAACTCCGTGGCTCTGGCCACCTTTCCCACGGAGATCCGCGACGGGCGGGTCCATGTCGACCGGACCGCCGTCTCGGAGTACGCGGCCCGGCACCCGCGGGCCGTGCCGGCGGGGGACTACCAGGCGCAGTTCTCGGATGTGGGTGCGACACCGGAGGAACCGTTCGTCGCCGACATCCGTGAACTGGCCGGGCACGGGCTGACCAGGCTGGGGATGCACGGTAAGACCGGGGCGATGGGTGTGCCGCGGGCAGAGTTGCCCTCGTGGAACAGCATCCAGTTCGTGACAGCACAGTTGGCGCGACCGCCGCTGCTCGACGACGAACCGGTCGACACCAGGGTCGTGGTCGGACCGACCGCCGCCAGACCGCTGACCCTCGACATCCCGCTGATGGTCACGGACATGAGTTTCGGTGCGCTGTCCCAGGAGGCCAAGGTCGCCCTGGCGGCGGGGGCCGAGCTTGCCGGTACCGGGATCTGTTCCGGCGAGGGCGGAATGCTGCCCGAGGAACAGCAGGCCAACTCGAAGTACTTCTACGAGCTGGCCTCCGGTCGATTCGGGTGGAGCTTCGACCGTCTGGACGTTGTGCAGGCGTTCCACTTCAAGGGCGGCCAGGCCGCCAAAACCGGTACCGGCGGCCATCTTTCGGGGAAGAAGGTGGTGGGCAAGATCGCCGAGGTGCGCGGGTTGGCGCCCGGCACCGATGCGATCTCACCCGCCAGGTTCCCGGACTGGACCTCAGTCGATCAGTATGTCGATTTCGCGGCTCAGGTTCGGGAGCGCTCGGGCGGAATCCCGATCGGATACAAGATGAGCGCACAACGCATCGAGGAGGACATCGATGCTGCGCTCACCATCGGAGTCGACTACATCATCATCGACGGTCGCGGAGGAGGTACCGGTGCGGCGCCGCTGATCTTCAGGGAGAACATCTCGGTCCCGACCATTCCGGCGGTGGCCCGGGCACGTCGGCACCTGGACCGCTGCGGCAAATCGGGAGAAGTGACGCTGATCGCCACCGGCGGCATCCGGACGGCCGCGGACATGGCCAAGGCGATGGCGCTCGGCGCCGACGCCATCGCGCTGGCGAACTCGGCGCTGCAGGCCATCGGTTGCGTCGGTATGCGGGCCTGCGGCACCAACAACTGTCCGGTCGGTATCGCGACCCAGCAGCAACACCTGCGCGATCGGTTGCCCGTGCAGCAGGCCGCGCAGCGGCTGGCCCGATTCCTGGAGTCGACGGTCGATCTGATGGCCGTCCTCGCCCGTGCCTGCGGGCACCGGAGGTTGGCCGACTTCGACCTGAAGGACCTGGTGACCTTCGAACGTGACATGGCCTACCTCAGCGGCGTTCCGTACGCCGGCGTGGTGCCCCTGTAGGGCCGGTCCGGGTGGGCCGCGTGCTGCCGGCATCCGGGGATACGGCAACATGGGTCGCCGCAGAGAAGGAGTACCCATGCCGACGGCAGTGCGCCGAACGAACCTGCCCGGAGGGCTTCGGGTGGTCACCGAGTACCTGCCCTCTGTGCATTCGGCCTCGGTCGGTGTCTGGGTGGGCGTGGGATCGCGCGACGAGGGAACCTCGGTCGCCGGTGCCGCGCATTTCCTTGAGCATCTGTTGTTCAAGTCGACGCCGACCCGCAGTGCGGTCGAGATCGCGCAGGCCGTCGACGCCGTCGGTGGTGAGCTCAACGCCTTCACCGCTCGCGAACACACCTGCTACTACGCCCACGTGCTGGATTCCGACCTGGAACTGGCCGTGGATCTGGTGGCCGATGTGGTGTTGAACGGGCGCTGCGCGCAGGACGACGTCGAAATCGAGCGCGATGTGGTGCTCGAGGAGATCGCGATGCGCGACGACGACCCCGAGGACACTCTCGGGGATGTCTTCCTGTCCGCGATGTTCGGATCGCATCCGGTCGGGCGACCGGTCATCGGCTCCGTGGAGTCGATCTCGGCGATGACCCGTGCCCAATTGCACTCGTTCCACGTCCGGCGCTACACCCCGGAGCGGATGATCCTCGCGGTGGCCGGCAATGTCGACCACAAGCAGGTCGTGGCGCTGGCCCGGGAGTACTTCGGCCCGCATCTGGTGCGGGGGCGCACCGCGGTGCCGCACCGCAAGGGCACCGGGCGTGTGGTGGGCAAGCCGGGCCTGGAATTCATCAACCGGGACTCCGAACAGAGCCACCTGCTGGCCGGGGTCCGCACGCCGGGCCGCTACTGGGAACACCGCTGGGCGCTGTCGGTGCTCAACTCCGCACTCGGCGGCGGATTGAGTTCGCGGCTGTTCCAACAGATCCGGGAAACCCGCGGTCTGGCCTACTCGGTGTACTCCAGTGTGGACACCTTCTCCGATTCCGGCGCGTTCTCGGTGTACGCGGCGTGCCTGCCGGAGCGATTCGACGAAGTGGTCCGGGTGGCGACCGACGTGCTGGCCGATGTGGCGCGCGACGGCATCACCGAATCCGAATGCCGGATCGCCAAGGGGTCGCTGCGCGGCGGGCTGGTGCTCGGCCTGGAGGATTCCGGGTCGCGGATGCACCGGATCGGACGCAGCGAACTCAACTACGGGGCGCACAAGACCATCGCGCAAACCCTGAAGCAGATCGACGCGGTGACGCTGGAGGAGGTCAACAGCGTGGCCAAACGTCTGCTGGCAAAACCGATGGGCGCTGCGGTGCTGGGCCCGCACAAGTCGAAAAGGTCATTGCCGCAGAGGCTTCGGGCGCTCGCCGGCTGAGTCGGTACAGTCGGGGTCATGTTCCTGTCTCGACGAAGAGTTCTGTTCGGCGGCCTGACACTGGTGACAGCGGGGGGGGTGATCAGCTGTGCGGACGAGTCCGCGCTGGCGTCTCCGGCTCTGACCTTCGAGGAGCAGGTCCGCGAACTCGAAGCGCGGTACAACGCCTTCATCGGTCTGTACGCGGTGAATCTGGAATCCGGCGCCACCGTGGCGAGCCGGGCCGACGAGGCCTTCGCGTTGTGCTCAACCTTCAAGACCTATGCCGCTGCCGCGGTGCTGCAGCGGGTCGCTGCGGGCGAATTGTCGCTGGAACAGCGGCTTTTCGTGGACCCCGCGGCGTTGCTACCCAATTCGCCGGTGACCGGGGAGAACGCCGGTCACGAGATGACGTTGGCCGAGTTGTCCCAGGCTGCGTTGCAACGCAGCGACAACCTGGCGGCCAACCTGCTGCTGGAGACACTCGGCGGGCCGTCGGCCATCACCGCATTCGCCCGAAGCATCGGTGACGACCGGACCCGACTGGACCGCTGGGAGATCGAGCTGAACTCGGCGATCCCGGGGGACCCGCGCGACACCAGCACACCCCGGGCGTTGGCAACCGGATACCGCAACCTGTTGGCGGGTGAGGCTTTACCGGCTGCCCAGCGGGAACTGCTGGACGGCTGGATGCGGGCGAATCAGACCTCGAGCATGCGAGCCGGTCTGCCGCCGGGTTGGACCACCGCGGACAAGACCGGCAGCGGTGACTACGGCACCACCAACGATTCCGGGGTTGCCTACGGGCCCGACGGCACCCGGCTGCTGCTGACCATCATGACCAGAACACAGTCGGCCGATCCGGAGGCCGAGGGGCTGCGTCCGCTGATCGGGGAGCTCGCCGCACTGGCGCTGCCGCACCTGGTCGGCCCGCGATGAGATTCGGGTCTCGGCGATGTCTGCACCCCTGAGACCCGTTGTTTCTGCGAGAGGATGCCGATGACCGAGTATGCCGCCCCGGTGGGGGCGCCGATCTGGTTCGACCTGATGAGCAGCGATCCCGCCGAGGCCGCCGAGTTCTATCGCGCGATCTTCGGTTGGGAGCTGGAGCGGCCGGCCCAACCGGGGTTCGGCGGCTACCGGAACTTCACCCGCAACGGGAAGCGAGTGGCCGGGCTGATGCCGCACATGGGCGAGGCCGACGAGCCGTCCAACATCTGGTCGGTCTACCTGCACACCGAGGATTCCGCCGCGACCGTCGCCGCCGTCGAGGCGGCCGGCGGTTCGGTGATGGTGCCGCCGATGCCGGTCGGGGATCTGGGCTCGATGATGGTGGCCACCGACACCGCGGGAGCCGTCATCGGATTCTGGCAGCCCGGCACCCACGCGGGTTTCACCGCATGGGGTGAGCACGGCGCGCCGTACTGGTTCGAGTGCCAGAGCAAGGACTACGAGAAATCGCTGGCGTTCTACCCGGAGGTCGTCGGAGCCCGGTTGGCGGAGATCGGTACCGGGGGCGATCCGGAGGCCGTCGGCCCCGACCGGTATGCGCAGGTGTTCATCGGGGAGTCCGCGTACTCGGGAATCATGGATTCCGCGACGCTGTTCCCGGCCGAGGTGCCCTCGTTCTGGCAGGTGTACATCATGGTCGACGACGTCGCGACGACCGTCGAGGCGGCCCGGTCGTTGGGTGCCCAGATCCTGATGCCCGGTGAGGACACCCCGTACGGCACGCTGGCGGCCATCAAGGATCCGCTCGGCGCGCTCATCTGCCTGGGCCACCCGCCGGCCGGCATGTGACCGGCCGGCCGGTCAGGCCAGCAGGCCCGCTGGATCGGTGAACGGCAGGTCCAGGTCGGCGGCCACCTGCTCGGACAGCAGCGCACCCTGATGGGTGGACAGGCCCTTCGCGAGAGCGCCGTCCATCCGGCACGCCTGCTGCCAACCATGGTCGGCGAGCTTGAGCACGTAGGGCATGGTGGCGTTGGTCAACGCGAAGGTGGAGGTGCGCGGCACCGCACCCGGCATGTTCGCGACACAGTAGAAGACCGTGTCGTGTACGGCGTAGGTCGGGTCGTCGTGGGTGGTCGGCCGGGAGTCCTCGAAGCAGCCACCCTGGTCGATGGCGATGTCCACCAGGACAGCGCCCGGCTTCATGTGCGCGACAAGGGCGTTGCTGATCAGCTTGGGGGCCTTGGCTCCGGGCACCAGCACCGCCCCGATCACCAGGTCGGCCGACTTGGCCGCCTCTTCGAGGTCCAGGATGGACGAGTACCGGGTCTCGATGCCGCCGCCGAACTCGCCGTCGATCCTGCGCAACGTGTTGATGTTGACGTCGAACACCGTGACACGGGCACCCATGCCCTTGGCGACCCGGGCGGCGTTGTAACCGGCCACACCACCGCCGATGACGACGACCTCGGCCGGTGCCACGCCCGGGACGCCGCCCATCAGCACACCGCGGCCGCCATGGGCCTTCATCAGGTGGTAGGAGCCGACCTGCGCGGACAACCGGCCGGCGACCTCGCTCATCGGGGCGAGGAGGGGAAGCGCCACCGACCCGTCCGGTCCAGTGGTCTGCACGGTCTCATACGCGATCGAGGTGGTGCCGGAGGCCAGCAGCGCATCCGTGCACGGCTTGGAGGCGGCCAGATGCAGATAGGTGAACAGGGTCTGGCCCGCGCGCATCCGTGCGTACTCGGATTCGATCGGTTCCTTCACCTTGAGCAGCAGCTCGGCCTCGGTCCACACCTGTTCGGCGGTCGCGACCATCTCCGCGCCGGCGGCCTTGAAGTCGTTGTCCGAGATGGCCGATCCGTCACCGGCGCCGGCCTGGATGATGACGTCGTGTCCGCGGCGGGTGAGTTCGGCAACGCCGGCCGGGGTGATGGCGACACGGAATTCGTTGTTCTTGATCTCGGTCGGGATGCCGACGAGCATGATCGCTCCTTGTTGTCGTGTGAGTTCCTCAAGTGTGAAGAACCTTCGGCAAGCTGACAATGTTTATGTCAAAACTTCGTTAGGGTGTGACTATGGGTGAACAATCCTCGACATCAAAGCCTCGTGGGACGGTTGCCCCGAAGGATGTTCGGCCCTCGGATCTCGACGACATCGACCGGCGGATGCTGCTCGCGCTGCACGCGGATGCCCGCATCTCCAACAGCGCGCTGGCCGAGGCGGTCGGCATCGCGCCGTCGACCTGTCACGGGCGACTACGGCGGTTACAGGAACTCGGGGTGATCCGCGGTTTCTACACCGATATCGATCCGGCGGCGGTCGGCCTGACGCTGCAGGCGATGATCTCGGTGAGCCTGAACTCCAACGCGCGTGGCCGGATCCGCGACTTCATCCAGCAGATCCGCCGGCGGCCACAGGTGATGGATGTGTACTTCCTGGCCGGTGGGGACGACTTCATCCTGCACGTCGCGGCCCGGGACACCGAGGACCTGCGGGCCTTCGTGGTGGAGAACCTCAATGCCGACGCCGATGTGGCCGGCACCCAGACCTCGCTGATCTTCGAGCATCTGCGCGGGGCGTCCCCGTTGTGAGCGTCGAGGACGATCTGGTCACCCTGTACGGCGTCGCGCCGGAGGAGTTCACCGCGCTGCGCAAGGAATTGGTGGCCGCGGCCAAGAAGCGCGGTGACGAGGACGCGGCGCGCACCATCGCCGCGTCGCGCCGCCCGACGACGGCCGCCTGGGTGCTCAACCGCCTGGTACGCACCGACGACAGCGTGCGCGCGCGGCTGGGCGGGCTCACCGCGGAGCTCCGCGCGGCGCACGCCGCGATGGACGGGCCGCGGATCCGCGAGCTGACCCGCACCCAGCGCACGCTGATCGCCGAACTGGTGCGGGCCGCGTTCGAGGCGGCCGAGCTGTCCAACCCGTCCGCCGCGCTGCGCGAGGATGTCACCGGCACCTTGCAGGCCGCGATCGCCGACCCCGAGGTGGCCGGCCGGCTCGGCAGGTTGGAGAAGGCCGAGCAGTTCTCCGGGTTCGGCGAGTTCGGGGCGGTCACCGCCACGGCGCCGGCGCGCGCGGCCCGGACCGCGGCACCGGCCAGGCCGAAGGCGCCGGCCCAGCCGACGGTCCCGGCGAAAGAGCTACGTGCCGCCCGTGCCCGCCGCGATGCCGCCGCCAAGGCGGACGCGGCAGCGCGCAAGGCCGCCGAGAGCGCCGCCGCCGAGGCCGAAGAACTGCGCACCCGGGCGTCGACGGCGCTGCGGCGCTACCAGAAGATCCTGGACACCCTCAGCGCCGCCGAAGAGGAAATGAACACCGCGACAGCAGAACTCCACGCTGCGGAGCGTGCCGCGGCGAAGGCCGACGAGGCCGCGGCCAAGGCGGCCGCCGATCTTTCGGAGGCCGAGGACGCGCTGGCCGACCTCGACGCCGGCTAAACGGCGCTCAGCACCAGCCCGTTGCCGCCGGCTCCGGTCAGGGTCAGCCGGTCGGCGTCGATGGAGGTCTCGACGGGACCATCGAGCACCCGCACGATCGCGCGCTCGATATCGCCGACCTCACCCGGGCACGCCGGGCCGCTGGTGTTCACCGGTGCGAACGTCACGGTCTGCTCGTCGACCTCGGCGCGGCCGTAGAAGGTATTGCATCCGGTCCATCCGGTGACGGTCTGTTCGGCGGTGATGGTCAGCGTCGGGCGGGCCTGCTCCAGCGCCACCGACGTCATCGCGGACTGCTCGGAGACCAACGTGTCCACCCGCCAGGTGGTGCCGACCAGCGGCCGGTCCGGGTCGACGACCAACTTGTCGCGCAGCGTGACCGTGGTGGTGTCGGTGCTCAAGGTGAGGTCGTCACCGGCCAGCGTCCAGGCCGGCCCGGCCGCCAGGAACCGGGACAGCCATCCGTCCGCCTCACCCCGCGGTGGCGGGCAGGCCATCATCGTCATGGCGAGTTCACCCGCACGCAGCCGCCCATCGGCCAGGTCCACGGCGCCGGACCCGCGGTTGCACCCGGCGAACGCCGAGATCTGCCCGTCGGCGAACCCCAGCGTCATCGGCCCGCCGCCGGGGATCGGCTCCCCGGTGACGTCGACCGAGACGAACTCCCGGCCGTCCGGGGTGGGGTTCTCGGCCGAGGCGGTCCCGACGCAGCCGATCGTCATCAGCCCGGTCAGGGCGAGTAGGAGCAGGCGCACGCACCCAAGGTACGCCGCAGTAGGCTGCCAGCCATGCGAGTTGCAGTACTGGGTGCCCGGGGCAAGGTCGGCGCGACGATGGTCGACGCCGTGCAGAACGCCGCCGACCTCGAACTGTCGGCGCAGGTCGACGCGGGTGATCCGCTGACGCTGCTGACCGACGGCGCTACCGAGGTCGTCATCGACTTCACCCATCCCGATGTGGTGATGGACAATCTGAAGTTCCTGATCGACAACGGCATTCATGCGGTGGTCGGGACCACCGGGTTCACCGATGAGCGCATCGCCCAGGTGCGGCAGTGGCTGGCCGCCAAGCCGGAGGTGGCGGTGCTGATCGCCCCCAACTTCGCGATCGGGGCGGTGCTGAGCATGCACTTCGCCAAACAGGCGGCCCGGCACTTCGAGTCCGTCGAGGTGATCGAACTGCATCACCCGCACAAGGCCGATGCACCGTCGGGTACCGCCACCCGCACCGCCAAACTGATCGCCGAGGCGCGAAAAGGCTTGCCGCCCAACCCCGACGCCACCAGCACCGGACTCGAGGGTGCCCGCGGCGCCGACGTCGACGGGATCCCGGTGCATTCGATCCGGTTGGCCGGGCTCGTCGCGCACCAGGAGGTGCTGTTCGGCACGCAGGGCGAGACACTGACCATCCGGCACGACAGCCTGGACCGCACCTCGTTCGTCCCGGGGGTGCTGCTCGGCGTGCGCAAGGTGGCCCAGCGGCCCGGTCTGACCATCGGGATTGAGCCTCTGCTCGACCTGTCATGAACGAGGGCGGGCGCACACTGCGTATCCAGCTGCTGATCGGTTTCATGTGCGTCGCGCTGTTGGCGTACTTCGTGATGCTGGGCCAGCGGGCGGTGGCCTTCATCGAGTCCGGTGAACCCGCCGCGATCGGCCTGGGGGTGGCACTGCTGGCGCTGCCGATCATCGGGCTGTGGGCGATGTTGGCGACCCTGCGGGCCGGGCTGGCCCATCAACGGCTGGTTCGGCTGGCCCGCGAGGCGGGGATGGACCTCGACGTCAGCGACCTGCCGCGGCGGGCGTCCGGCCGGATCGAACGCGACGCGGCCGACGCGCTGTTCGAGCGGACCAGAGACGAGCTGGAGGCCGACCGGGACAACTGGGTGCGCTGGTACCGGCTGGCCCGGGCCTACGACTACGCCGGTGACCGCAGCCGGGCCCGCGAGACCATGCGCACCGCCGTCCACATGGAGCGCGCGGGACGCACATGAGGCTGCTGCTGATCCACCACACGCCGTCCCCGCACTGCCAGGAGATGTTCGAGGCGGTGCTGGCCGGGGCGAGCGATCCCGAGATCGAGGGCGTGGAGGTGGTGCGCCGGCCCGCGCTGACCTGTTCGGCAGCCGACATGCTGGACGCCGACGGCTACCTGCTCGGCAGCCCGGCCAACCTGGGCTACATCTCCGGGGCGCTCAAGCACGCCTTCGACGGGGCCTATTACCAGATCCTCGACTCCACGCGGGGCAGACCGTTCGGCCTCTACCTGCACGGCAACGAGGGCACCGAGGGCGCCGAGCGGGCGGTCGAGGGCATCACCACCGGACTCGGATGGGTGAAAGCCGCTGAAACCGTGGTGGTATCGGGTAGACCTGGCAAGCACGATCTCGAAGCGTGCTGGAATCTCGGCGCGTCGGTAGCTGCACAGTTGATGGAATGAGGTAGGAAATGCCCGGTTTCGCCGAATTCGCGCTCGCGGGAGCCCCGGTCGCAGGTGGGGCCCTGCTGGGCCTCGCGGCGGGCAACTTCAAGGGGCCCGACGTCCGCGGATCCATCAAAGCGGACATGGAACTGCTGGCCGCCCTGCCGCCAGAACAGGTGGAACGCCGGGCCGCGCTGCAGCGATCCATCGACATGCGCATCGACGACATCGTCGCCGCCGTCGAGAAGAACCGCGAGATCCGCCAACTCGCGGCCTCCTACAGCGGTAACTGGCGCGATGTCGTGGTGTTCGTCTGCGCGGTGCTGTTCACCATCGTGTGGTGGAACGTCAGCCACGACCGCACCAACTGGACGGTCGTGTTCATCGTGCTGATCGCGCTGTCGGTGATGGTCGGCATCTACGCGGCGCGCGGCATCTTCCGCGCCCTGGCCACCTTCCGGCACGGCCGGCGCCGGAGGTAGCTCAGCCCAGCCTGTCGCCGAACACCCGCGCCATCGCCTCCCAGTGCCGCTCGGCGGCGGCCTCGTCGTAGGGCGCGTTGTCCGGGACGGCGAAACCGTGCCCGGCGGGATAGATCTCGACGGTGTGCTCGACACCGGCGGCGGTGAGCGCCTTGTCCAGCGTCTGCGCGTTCTCCGCGGTGAACGAGGCATCCGCCTCGGCCCCGGCCACGTACACCGCGGCCTGGATCTTGTCGGCCAGCAGGTGCGGGCTGCCCGGATCGTCGGTGACCAGACCGCCGCCGTGGAAGGACATCGCCGCCGCCACCCGGTCGGGTACGCGTCCGGCGACGATCAGCGAGGTGCGCCCACCCATGCAGTAGCCGGTGGTGCCGAACCGGGTGCCACTGACGTCCGGGCGCGATTGCAGGTAATCGAAGAAGGCTGCGCCGTCGACGGCCATGATCTCCGGGGTGACGGTGCCGATCATCCCGAACAGCCGGGCGCGCTCCTCGGCGTCACCGAACACATTGGCCATGTCGAACGGGGCCCAACCCGGGCTGCGGTAGTACACGTCGGGAACCAGCACGACGTAACCGTGCCCGGCCAGCCGGGTGGCCATCTGGTCGAAGGTGTCCCGGGCGCCGCCGGCGTCGGGGTACATCACCACCGCGGGCCAGGGCCCGTCTCCATCGGGTATCGCAACGCTGACCCGGCAGGTGCCGTCGGCGGTGGTGATGGTGTCGGTGGTGATCGGCATGGCTTCCGTTCTACCCGACACCGGGGGCCGTAAGCTGGCGACGTGCCCATCGCGACCCCGTACGAGGATCTGCTGCGCCTGGTGATGGAGCAGGGAACGCCGAAGTCAGACCGGACCGGCACCGGCACCCGCAGCGTGTTCGGTCATCAGCTGCGCTACGACCTGACGGCCGGGTTCCCGCTGATCACCACCAAGAAGGTGCACACCAAATCGGTGATCTACGAGTTGCTGTGGTTCCTGCGCGGCGACTCGAACGTGCGCTGGCTGCAAGAGCACGGCGTCACCATCTGGGACGAATGGGCCTCGGACACAGGAGATCTGGGACCGGTCTACGGCGTGCAGTGGCGGTCCTGGCCGACTCCGTCGGGTGAGCACATCGACCAGATCAGCAATGCGCTGGAACTACTGAAGAGCGACCCGGACTCGCGCCGCAACATCGTCTCGGCCTGGAACGTCGGCGAGATCCCGCAGATGGCCCTGCCGCCGTGCCACGCGTTCTTCCAGTTCTACGTCGCCGACGGCAAGCTGTCCTGCCAGCTGTACCAGCGCAGCGCGGACCTGTTCCTCGGGGTGCCGTTCAACATCGCCAGCTACGCGCTGCTGACCCACATGATGGCCGCGCAGGCCGGCCTGGGCGTCGGGGAGTTCATCTGGACCGGCGGGGACTGCCACATCTACGACAACCACGTCGAGCAGGTGGCCTTGCAGTTGTCCCGGGAGCCGCGGCCCTATCCGGAACTCGTTTTGGCACAGCGTGATTCGATCTTCGATTACACCTACGAGGACATCAGCGTGCGCAACTACGACCCGCATCCGGGCATCAAGGCCCCGGTGGCGGTGTGAGTATCGAACTGGTCTGGGCCCAATCGCTGTCCGGTGTGATCGGGCGCGACAACGCCATCCCGTGGCGGGTGCCCGAGGACATGGCCCGCTTCAAGGAGCTGACCATGGGGCACACCGTGCTGATGGGGCGGCTCACCTGGGAATCGCTGCCGGCGAAGTTCCGCCCGCTGCCGGGGCGCCGCAATGTGGTCCTCAGCCGCGACCCGGGCTATGTGGCCGAGGGCGCCGAGGTCATCACCGCGCTGCCCGACGACTTCGACGGCTGGGTGATCGGGGGTGCCCAGCTCTACGCGCTGGCGCTGCCGCTGGCCGACCGGTGCGAGGTCACCGAGATCGACATCGATCTGCGCCGCGACGACCACGATGCGGTCGCGCCGCTGCTCGACGAATCCTGGGCCGGCACCGAGGGGGAGTGGCTGACCAGCAGTTCGGGCCTGCGGTACCGCTTCAACAGTTATGTGAGGACCTGAGCGCGGCGTGCCCACTCTGACCGCTGCGCAGGCCCGTCGGGTCGCCGTCGCCGCACAAGGATTTCACGAGCCGAAGCCGGCGGGCGCCCCCACCCGCGCCCACCTGAAGCGGTTGATCTCCAGAATCCAGGTGCTGCAGCTGGATTCGGTGTCGGTCGCGGTGCGGGCCCACTACGCGCCGGTGTTCAGCCGGCTCGGCCCGTATGAGCGCGACGTGCTGGACCGGGCGGCCTGGGCGCACAGCGCCCGCTCGCCCCGGCTGCTGGTCGAGTACTGGGCGCACGAGGCGGCGCTGATGTCGGTGCAGGACTGGCCGCTGCTGCGCTGGCGGATGGCCGAATACCGGCACGGCCGCTGGGGCACCGAGATCGTCAAGAAGAACGCCGCGCTCGCCGAGAAGATCGTGGCGGCGGTCGCCGAACTGGGTCCGTGCACCGCCGGGCAGATCGAGGCGCACCTGGAGACCGAACCGCGCGGCCGGAAAGGTCCCTGGTGGGATCGCTCCGACACCAAGTGGGTGGCCGAGGCGCTGTGGTCGGCCGGGGTGCTGACCACCGCGACCCGCGTCGGGTTCGCGCGGCACTACGACCTCACCGAACGCGTGCTGCCGCCGGACGTGCTGGCCCGTGAGGTCTCCGACGAAGAGGCGGTCCGGGAGCTGATCCTGCGGTCGGCCGGCGCGCTGGGGGTGGCCACCGAACCGGACCTTCGTGACTATTTCCGGCTCAACCCCAAGCAGAGCAAGCCGGCGGTGGCCGCGCTGGTGGCCGCGGGCGAGCTGGAAGCGGTCGAGGTCGACGGCTGGAACGCGCCGGCCTATCTGCGGGCCGGACAGAAGGTGCCCCGTCGCGACCGCGGTACCGCGCTGTTGTGCCCGTTCGACCCGCTGATCTTCTTCCGTCCGCGGATGGAGCGGTTGTTCGATTTCCACTACCGCATCGAGATCTACACCCCCGCGGACAAGCGCCGGTTCGGCTACTACGTGTGGCCGTTCCTGCTCGACGGGGAACTCGTGGGCCGGGTCGACCTCAAGGCCGATCGCGCCGCCGGCGCCCTGCAGGTCCTCGGTGCCTTCACCGAGGACGGCCGGGACCGCTCGCGGGTGGCCGCCGCGATGGCGGGTGAGTTGCGGTCGATGGCCGGCTGGCTGGGACTCGACGATGTCGCGGTCGGCGAGCGCGGGGACCTGATCCGCCCGTTGCGGGCGGCGCTCGTCACGCGCTGATCCTCAGCTGTCCGGTTCGCCGGTGTCGGCCTCGGATTCGACGGCCGCGAGGCGGCGGACGACGATCGCGACGGTGCCGAGTCCGGCCGCGATGACCACGGCGAACGCGCCGATTGCCCAGAGCATGGGTCTTTCCTCTCATGTGGGTGGGCGAGCAGCGGCGAGGTGTTGTCACGGCCCGGTTCCGGGGAACTGGTCAGTAAAGACCACGGGTCCGACAAACTCGCCCACACCGAAGAGGTGACGGATGCGTAAATAAGGTGCACACTGTTGCAGATGTCTGGGGGGTGGGTGCGCCGATCACTGCGCAACGTCGACCAGTTTCACTGGTTCAGCGCCTACCTGCACGACCGCCACCTCGATCAGCCCTGGCGGTTGGCCACCTTCGGATTCACCGCCTTCTTCACCGGGATTCCGCTGCTGATGCTGGCGAGCCACTACGGACCGACCAGCGCGTCGACCCGCGTGGTGGCCATCGGGGCGGCGGTGTGCGGCATGGCGGCCGGCTCGATCTGGTTGATGAGCTGGCCCACCCGCACGCAGTCACTGCTGTTCTATTCGGTGTGTTCGGCCTCCATCGCGGCGAGTTGCCTGGTGATATCGACGTCCTACGGCGCCCTGATGGGCTGCACGATGTTCGCCGCCGTGGGCGGCCTGCTCGCCTTTTTCCACAACCTGGTGCATGTGCTGACCAACTTCTCGGTGGGCCTGTTCTGTGCGTTGGTCGCCTCGTTCCGGCTCTACGCCGACACCGGGGACCACGCCTTGGTGCTGGCCTCGCTGCTGTTGGTGATCGGTCTGAACATCGGCGTCCCGCTGGGCGTGCACGCGTTGGTGTACTCGCTGCGACGCGAGTTGCGGTTCTCGGACCGCGATCCGCTCACCGGGTTGCGCAACCGCCGGTCGTTCTACAGTTCGGTGCACGAGATGATGCTGGAGCGCCGCGGGGGACGGGCCGTCGTCAACGTGACGATGATCGACGTCGACGACTTCAAGAAGCTGAACGACACGCGCGGGCATGCCGCCGGAGATGAGGCGCTGGTCCGGATCGCCGCGGTGCTGCGCCACAACTGCGGGCCGGGTGTCATTGCGGCGCGCCTCGGCGGGGAGGAGTTCGTCATCGCCGACATCGCCAGCCCCGAGCGGCATGCGCAGATCGTCGAACGGATCCGGGTGGGAATCGCCGAACTCCCGGTGCAGATCACCGCGAGTCTGGGCACCTGCGCCGCCGAGATCGACGGGGATGTCGAGGCCGAGCATCCGCAGTTCCTCGACCAGTTGATCGGGGCGGCGGACGCGGCCATGTACCGGTCCAAGCGGGCCGGCGGTAACCGGGTCCAGCACCGCACGCTGGACCCGACCTCAACCTCACCGTGACCTTAAATATCTCTTAATTTTCTTAAACTGGGTGTAGCGTGAGCCGGGTACGTGGCGAAAGGACCCGACATGCAAGAACCACAGATCGCCCTGGTGACCAGTGCTTCCCGCGGCATCGGTGCGGAAGTCGCCCATCAGCTCGCACACCCCGGAACCCACGTGATCGTGAACTACCGGGAAAAGGCCGGTCGCGCGCACGCCGTCGCCGATGCCATCCGGGATGCCGGCGGGCACGCGTCGGCCGTCGCCGCCGACATCTCCGACGAGTCCGCGGCCGAGACCATGATCGCCGGTATCCGGCAGCGGTTCGGCCGGCTGGACACCTTGGTGCTCAATGCCTCCGGCGGGCTGGAGAGCGGCGCCGAGCCCTCCTACGCGATGCGGCTGAACCGTGACGCGCAGCGCCGGTTGGTCACGCTGGCGCTACCGCTGATGCCCGCCGGTTCGCGCGTCGTGTTCATCACCAGCCACCAGGCCCACTTCTACCCGCACAAGGCGGTGCCGCTGGGATACGCGCCGATCGCGGCGAGCATGCGGGCCGGGGAAACCGCGATGTACGGCTTGCGCTACGAGTTCCACAGGCGGGGAATTCATTTCACCGTGGTCTCGGGCGACATGATCGACGGCACCGACGTTCTCACCCGTCTGCACGGCCCGGCGCTGGAGCCGCGCCGGCACGCGCCGCTGCCGTCGGCCGATCAATTCGCCGCGGCCATCGCCGGCGCGGCGCAGTCACAGTTCCACCCCGGCATCGTCTACGTCGGCGGGTCGGAGTACCTGCGCACCGCCTGACGGCTGCGGCCACACGGGTGCCGGCCGCAGGCCGGCCAACGCGGCGCTGCTGATCCCCATCAGCACCATCGTCAGCACCAGGAACTCGGAGTATCCGCCGAACCGGTCGAAACTGAGTCCGGCGGCCAGCGGGCCGAACGCCGTGCCCAGTGACAGGGCGGCGACCAGCCCGCCGAACAGGCCACCGAAGTTGCGCAGACCGAAATAGCGTGCCGCGAGGTAGGCGATGACATCCACCTCCGCGCCCAAGGTCAACCCGAACAGCGCGGCGGCGATCGTCTGGCTCACCGGGTTGGTCCCGTCGAGCAGTAGCAGCGCCGCGCCCACGATCGGGACCAGATAGGCGCAGGCGCCGACGACACGGCCCGAGAAACGGTCCAGCAGCAGGCCCACGCCCAGTCGGCCGACGATCGAGAACACCCCGACCAGGGCGGCGGTACCGGCGGCGGCCAGCGGTTCGGTGCCGGCATCCCGCAGGATCGGCACCAGGTGCACCACCACTCCCAGCGTGGTGAACGCGAACAGTCCGGCGGCCAGCAGTAGTCGGTAGAACGTCACCGACCGCAGGCCTTCCCGCAGGGTCACACCCGCCAGCTCGACCGGGGCCGGATCGGCGGCGACCGCGGCCGGCGCGGACTTCCGGTCCTGCGCGCCCCGGAAGAACAGGGCGACGGCCAGCACCACGAGGGCACCCCAGGCCGCGCCCAGGCCAGCGAACGCCCCGCGCCAGCCCCACTCGCCGATGAACGCGGTCGCCAGCGCGGGAAACAGCGCGGCGCCCAGCGAACCACCCGACAAGGTCACCGCGAACGCCAGGCCGCGAGAGGTCTCGAACCGGCTGGCGACGGCGCTGGTCCACACCGTGGTCTGCACCCAGAAACTGGCGAATGCCAGCACCGACCACAACAGAATCCAGTTGGCCATCGTCCCGGAGGCCGTGCTGAACAGCCCGAACGCGGTGGCCATCAGCACGGTCCCGATCAGCCCCACCCGGCGCGGGCCCATCCGGTCGACCATCAGCCCGATCGGCAGGGCGGCCACGGCCGCCGCGCCGCCGACGATGGTCAACCCCACCGACGCCTGCGCCCGGCTCCAGCCGAACTCCTCCTGCAGCGGCGCCATGAACACGCCCAATGAATAGACGTGGATCACACCGAGCGAATAGCCGAGTGCGGCGGCGACCGGAACGGTGCCGTAGCGCCGCCATTCCGTGAGAGCGGAGCGCTCGGTTGCGGGCATTCCGGAAGATTACAAGAAGAACACGATCTGTAACCGTTGCTCAGTGCAATGGTGTTGTCGCACTTGGGCTCCTGCCCACTGGCCGATGTCATCGCGCCCTGCTCGTGCCCTGCTCGTGCCCGCGGCGCGGTCCGCGTCCGGCGGCCATCTGCCAGGGCCTCGACCCGGTGCGTCGGCGGTGGCCCGGCGGTAACCCCACGGCGATGCATAAATCGCTAGTGGCAACGGGTAATCTGACCCGCGTGAGCACCAGTGGAATCGATGTCGGCGCACGTTTGGGCACCGTGCTGACTGCGATGGTGACGCCGTTCGGCCCGGACGGCTCGCTTGATCTGGCTGCCGCCAAGAAGGTAGCGACCCACCTCGTCGACTCGGGGTGCGACGGCCTGGTGGTCTCCGGGACCACCGGTGAGTCGCCGACCACCACCGACGGCGAGAAGATCGCGCTGCTGGAGACGGTGCTCGAGGCCGTCGGCGACCGCGCCCGCATCATCGCCGGCGCCGGCAGCTACGACACCGCGCACAGCGTGCACCTGGCCAAGGCCAGCGCGGCCGCCGGTGCGCACGGTCTGCTGGTCGTCACCCCCTATTACTCGCGCCCCTCGCAGCGTGGCCTGGTCGCGCACTTCACCGCCGTCGCCGACGCGACCGACCTGCCGGTGGTGCTCTACGACATCCCGCCGCGCTCGGTGGTGCCGATCGACTGGGACACCCTGCGCACGCTGGCGGCGCATCCCAACATCGTCGCGGTCAAGGACGCCAAGGGCGACCTGCACGGCGCCGGCCAGCTCATGGCCGAGACCGGCATTGCGTACTACTCCGGAGATGACGCGCTGAACCTGCCCTGGCTGGCGATGGGCGCCATCGGGTTCATCAGCGTCTGGGGACATGTCGCGGCAGGCGAACTGCGAGAGATGCTGTCGGCGTTCAACTCCGGTGACATCGCCACCGCACGCAAGATCAGCATCGGGCTGGGACCGCTGTTCTACGCGCAGTGCCGACTGGGCGGTGTAACGATGTCCAAGGAGGGGCTGCGACTGCTCGGCGTCGATGCCGGTGAACCCCGGTTGCCGCAGCTGCCCGCGACCCCGCCGGAAATCGAAGACCTCGCAGCCGACATGCGGTCGGCCGGCGTTCTGCGATGAGCAGGGGTGCCGGCGGACCGGCTGCAGCGGGCAAGGGTGCCGGTGAGCCGGCTGACGTGAGCACCGATCTGGCGCCTCCCGGGCCGCTGGCCCCGGGCGGCCTGCGCGTGACGGCGCTCGGCGGTATCAGCGAAATCGGCCGCAACATGACCGTTTTCGAGCATCTGGGCCGGCTGCTCATCATCGACTGCGGCGTACTGTTCCCCGGTCACGACGAGCCCGGCGTCGACCTGATCCTGCCGGACCTGCGCCACATCGAGAACCGCCTCGACGACATCGAGGCGCTGGTGCTCACCCACGCGCACGAGGACCACATCGGCGCCATCCCGCATCTGCTCAAGCTGCGCGCCGACATCCCGGTGGTCGGGTCCCGCTTCACGCTGGCGCTGGTGGCCGAGAAATGCCGCGAGCACCGCATCAAACCCAAGCTCACCATCGTCGCCGAGGGGGAGCGCAGCACCCACGGGGTGTTCGAATGCCAGTACTTCGCGGTGAACCACTCGATTCCCGATGCGCTGGCGATCGCCGTGCACACCGGTGCCGGCACGGTGCTGCACACCGGTGACATCAAGCTCGATCAGCTGCCGCCGGACGGCCGTCCCACCGACCTGCCGGGGATGTCGCGCCTCGGTGATGCCGGCGTGGACCTGTTCCTGTGCGATTCGACCAACGCCGAACATCCCGGGGTGAGCCCGTCCGAGAGTGAGGTCGGCCCGACCCTGCACCGGTTGATCCGGGGCGCCGACGGCCGGGTGATCGTCGCCTGCTTCGCCTCCAATGTCGATCGGGTGCAACAGATCATCGACGCCGCGGTCGCGCTCGGGCGGAAGGTGTCCTTCGTCGGGCGCTCGATGGTCCGCAACATGGGCATCGCGCGTGAACTCGGCTTCCTGACGGTGGCCGACGAGGACGTCCTCGACATCGCCGCCGCGGAGATGATGCCGGCCGACCGGGTCGTGCTGATCACCACCGGCACCCAGGGCGAGCCGATGGCTGCGCTGTCGCGGATGTCGCGTGGCGAGCACCGCAGCATCACACTGACCGCCGGCGATCTGATCATCCTGTCCTCCTCGCTCATCCCCGGCAACGAGGAGGCCGTCTTCGGCGTCATCGACGCGCTGTCCAAGGTCGGCGCCCGGGTGGTCACCAATGCGCAGGCGCGTGTGCACGTTTCGGGGCACGCGTACGCCGGTGAGCTGTTGTTCCTCTACAACGGGGTGCGTCCGCGCAACGTGATGCCGGTGCACGGGACCTGGCGGCATCTGCGCGCCAACGCGGCGCTGGCGGTGCGCACCGGTGTACCGCCGGAGAACGTGGTGCTGGCCGAGAACGGTGTCAGCGTCGACCTGGTGAACGGGGTGGCGTCGATCGCAGGGGCGGTGCCGGTCGGCAAGATGTTCGTCGACGGGTTGGTCACCGGTGATGTCGGTGAGTCGACGCTCGGTGAAAGGCTCACGCTGTCATCGGGTTTCGTCGCCATCACGGTCGTGGTGCACCGTGGTACCGGCCGCGCGGCGGGCCCGGCGCATCTGCACTCGCGGGGCTTCTCCGAGGACCCCAAGGCACTCGAGCCGGTGGCGGCCAAGGTGGCCGCCGAGCTCGAGCGCCTCGCCGGGGACCAGGTGGTCGACCCCGGGCGTATCGCGCAGGCGGTGCGGCGCACGGTCGGCAAGTGGGTGGGGGAGACCTACCGCCGCCAACCGATGATCGTGCCGACGGTCATCGAGATCTGAGCCGGCTCAGCGTTTGTTGACGTAGCCGGCATCCAGCGGCAGCGTGACCCCGGTGACGTAACGGGCCGCATCGGAGACCAGCCAGAGCACCGCATTGGCGATGTCGTCGACGTCCAGCGTCTGCACCGGCAGGGCGTTGGACATGTCCGGCCCGTTCTGCGACTCCTGGGCGAGCCCGGCCAGCCAGCTGCGGGTGAAGTCGTTGTCGATCATCGGGGTGTCGACGCCGGCCGGGTGGATGGAGTTCACCCGGATGCTGAACTGGGCCAGCACATTTGCGTACACCCGCATCAGGCCGACGATGCCGTGCTTGGCGGCCGCATAGCCGACCGAGCCGGCGATCGGGGAACCCAACCCGACCAGCCCGGCCACCGAGCTGGTCAGCACGATCGAGCCGCCGTTGCCGAACTTGACCATCGGCTTCATCGCCACGTCGACGGTGTTGTAGACGCCGGTGAGGTTCACGTCGATGACGTCCTGCCAGGCATCGTCGCCGGCCATCGGGGCGATCCCGGCGTTGGCGATGACGATGTCCAGGCGCTCCCCGAGTGCCTCGGTGCCTGCGCGCAGCGCCGACTTCAGCGAATCACGGTCGCGGACATCGGCTTGCGCGGCGAAGATCCGGGCACCGGTTCCCTCGACCAGTTTCACCGTGGCGGCCAGATCATCCGGTGTGGCCAGCGGGTAGGGCACCGACGCGATCTGCTCGCACAGATCGACGGCGATGATGTCGGCGCCCTCGGCAGCCAGCTTCACCGCGTGCGCGCGACCCTGGCCGCGCGCCGCACCGGTGATGAACGCGACCTTCCCGGACAGCGAGCCCATCTCAGCTCCTAGCCGCGCAGCTGACCCTTGGCGGGGTCCCCGGCCACCACCGGGGTCAGCATCTTGATGTCGGGTGCGCCGTCGAGGTGCTCACCGACCGCACCGAACAGCTTGCCGATCGCGGGTGCGGTGCTGTGCGTCTTGAGAGCGTCGGCGTCGGCCCACTGCTCGACGAACACGAAGGTGCCCTCGGCCTCATGCAGCGAGTAGAGCTCACAACCGGGCTCGGCGTGCACCTCGGCGATGGCCGCGGTGCAGGCCGCGCGGACGATGTCCACCGACTCGGGCTTGGCGGTCATGGTGGCGACGACGACAACGGGCATGCAACGCTCCTCGATGAGAGTGACAAGAGATGAGAATGACCGGACAGGTGTCCAGCTTACTCAGGCGATCGCGGAAGGCCGGGCGGGACACGTCCGGCCCATCCGCACCTCCCGGGCGATGAGGAACAGCGGAAAGGTCACGCTGATCGCGATGAGCATCCCGCCGATGATGTAGGCCCACACGTAGCGGACACCGTGCTTATGCGCCTCCACCAGCATCAACACCACCACGGCCGCGGTGAGCAGGAGCAGATCGAAGGTGAACGACCGGGTGGCCGCGTTCACCATCAGATCGCTGAGGAAATCGGGCATGAACGACACGCCCGAGCCCAGGTAGGCGATGTTCTGCGTCCAGGTGGCGATCAGTGCGACGACGGCGATGACGGCGTAGAGGGCGCAGCGGACCTTGCTCGAAGTGGTCATGCCGGAACGGTAGGGCGGTTCCGGCATTTCGATACCAGTTTGTGACAGGTGTGGCAGATGGTGAAAATGGGACGGAAGCGACTAGGCTGGCTGGCATGGCCAACAAGACCGCCGCCCGGTCCGGAGCCCGTTCGAGCAGTTCAAAGGGCAGTTCCAGCTCACGGACCGGATCGAAACCGGCGCGCCCGGCTGCCCCGCGCAAGCCCGCCCCCCGTAAGCCTGCGGCCCGTAAGCCGGCCGCCCGCAAGCCGGCCCCCCGGCGCGGTCCGTCCCGCTTCGCCGCCGCCGGCGCCGCCGTCGGTCGCGGCACCCGGGCCGGCTGGCTGGTGATGGCCAAGGGCGCCGGGTCCACCGCCCGCTCGGTGGGCCGGGCCCGCGACCTGGAGCCCGGCCACCGCCGCGACGGCATCGCACTCGGACTGCTCGGCGTCGCCGTCGTCGTGGCCGCCAGCTCCTGGTTCGATGCGGCACGGCCGGTCGGCGGCTGGATCGACACCGTGGTGCGCAGCGTCATCGGCGGCGCGGTGGTGCTGGTGCCGATCGTCCTGGCCGTGATCGCCGTCGTCCTGATGCGCACCGAACCGGACCCCGACGCCCGGCCCCGGCTGATCCTCGGCTCCTCGATGATCGCGCTGCCGGTGCTGGGGCTGTGGCACATCTGGGCGGGCGCCCCGCTGGACCCGGTGGACCGTCGCGAGGCCGCCGGCTTCATCGGCTTCGTGCTGGGCGGTCCGCTCTCGGACGGGCTCACCGTCTGGATCGCCACGCCGCTGCTCGTCATCGGGGTGCTGTTCGGCCTGCTGCTGCTGACCGGGACCACCATCCGGGAACTGCCCGACACGCTGCGCTCGATGTTCGGCACCCGCGAATTCGACGAGTATGACGACGACTACTACGACGAGGACGCCGAATACGACGACGTCGAGGACGACGCCGTCACCGAGGACTTCTCCGACGGCTACTACGACGACGATTACGGCGACGCGCAGAGCTGGCCGACCCCGGCCCCGCCCGCAGCCCTGCCGGCCGGGTCGCCGATGGACAACTACCCGCTGCCCGAAGAGGTGGCCGAGGCCGAACCGCCGACGGCGCCGGAACCTGTTGTGGCCAAACCCCGTAAGCCCAAGGCCGAGCCGAAGAAGCCGAAGCCCGAAGAGACCCTGGTGATGGACCGGGTGGTCGAGGGCCCCTACAACCTGCCGTCGTTGGACCTGCTGATCGCCGGTGACCCGCCCAAGCTGCGCACCGCGGCCAACGATCAGATGGAAGCCGCCATCACCTCGGTGCTGCAGCAGTTCAAGGTCGACGCCGCGGTCACCGGGTGCACCCGGGGGCCGACCGTCACCCGCTACGAGGTCGAACTCGGCCCCGGCGTGAAGGTCGAGAAGATCACCGCGCTGCACCGCAACATCGCGTATGCGGTGGCCACCGAGAGCGTCCGCATGCTCGCGCCCATCCCGGGCAAGTCCGCCGTCGGCATCGAGGTGCCCAACACCGACCGCGAGATGGTCCGGTTGGCGGACGTGCTGACCGCGCCCAGCACGCGGCGCGATCACCACCCGCTGGTGATCGGCCTGGGCAAGGACATCGAGGGCGACTTCGTCTCGGCGAACCTGGCCAAGATGCCGCACCTGCTGGTCGCCGGTTCCACCGGATCGGGTAAGTCCAGCTTCGTCAACTCGATGCTGGTCTCGCTGCTGGCGCGGGCCACCCCGGAGGAGGTCAGGATGATCCTGATCGACCCGAAGATGGTGGAACTCACGCCGTATGAAGGCATTCCGCACCTGATCACGCCGATCATCACCGAACCCAAGAAGGCCGCCGCCGCGCTGGCCTGGCTGGTCGAGGAGATGGAACAGCGCTACCAGGACATGAAGGCCTCCCGGGTGCGTCACATCGACGTGTTCAACGAAAAAGTGAGATCGGGCGAAATTTCCACGCCGCTGGGCAGCGAACGGGTCTACAAGCCCTACCCCTACATCCTGGCCATCGTCGACGAGCTCGCCGACCTGATGATGACCGCACCGCGTGACGTCGAAGAGGCGATCGTGCGCATCACGCAGAAGGCCCGCGCCGCCGGTATCCACCTGGTACTGGCCACCCAGCGGCCGTCGGTGGATGTCGTGACCGGTCTGATCAAGACCAACGTGCCGTCCCGGCTCGCGTTCGCCACCTCGTCGCTGACCGACAGCCGCGTCATCCTGGACCAGCCGGGTGCGGAGAAGCTGATCGGTATGGGCGACGGCCTGTTCCTGCCGATGGGCGCCAACAAGCCGCTGCGCATGCAGGGTGCGTTCATCACCGACGAGGAGATCCACGCCGTCGTCGAGGCCTCCAAGGAGCAGGCCGAACCGGAGTTCGTCGAGGGCGTCACCGCGGTCAAAGCGGGCGAGCGCAAGGACGTCGACCCCGACATCGGCGACGACATGGACGTCTTCCTGCAGGCGGTCGAACTGGTGGTGTCCTCGCAGTTCGGGTCCACCTCGATGCTGCAGCGCAAGCTGCGGGTCGGGTTCGCCAAGGCCGGCCGCCTGATGGACCTGATGGAGAACCGCGGCATCGTCGGCCCGTCGGAGGGCTCCAAGGCGCGCGAGGTGCTGGTCAAGCCCGACGAGCTGGCCGGCACCCTGATGCTGATCCGCGGCGGTTCGGACGCCAACGGCGCCGACACCGACGACGAGGACGAGTTCTAGAGGGTCAGCAGCATCCGGGTGTTGCCGAGGGTGTTGGGCTTGACGTAGGACAGGTCCAGGAACTCGGCAACACCGGTGTCGTAGGACCGGCACATCTCCTCGTAGACCTCGGCGGTGACCGGGGTGCCCTCGATCTCGGTGAAACCGTGCCTGCTGAAGAACTCGGTCTCGAAGGTCAGCACGAAGATGCGCTGCAGGTGCAGATTGCGCGCGACGTCCAGCAGTTGGGCGACCATCCGGTGGCCGACGCCGCGGCCGCGGACCTTGGGGTGCACGGCGACGGTGCGCACCTCGCCGAGATCGGCCCACAGCACGTGCAGCGCGCCGCAGGCGACGACCTCACCGGCCAGCTCGGCGACCCAGAACTCCTGCACCGCCTCGTACAGCGTGACCAGGTTCTTCTCCAGCAGGATCCGGCCGGCGTAGATGTCGATGAGCGCCTTGATGGCGGGTACATCGGACGTGTTGGCCCGGCGCACGGTCAGTTCATCGACGTCCTCGCTCACAGCAGGGAGAGTATCGGTTTGTGCAACCGATATTCTGTTGCGGTGCCGGGGCAATCAGACATCGATCCAGTTGTGCCCCGTGCATCCGTGGCGAACGTCGCCAACCTGCTCACGGGGCTGCGGCTGGTCCTGGTCCCGGTGTTCCTGGCGGCGCTGTTCGTCGGCGACGGCCATGAGACGTTCTGGCGAACAGTCGCATTCGCGATCTTCGCGGTGGCGGTCATCACAGACCACTTCGACGGGGCGCTGGCCCGCGCCTACGGCATGGTCACCGAATTCGGGAAACTGCTCGACCCGATCGCGGACAAGCTGCTGATCGGCTCGGCGCTGATCGGGCTGTCGATGCTCGGTGACCTGCCCTGGTGGATCACCATCGTCATCATGGCCCGCGAGATCGGGGTCACCCTGCTGCGATTCGCGGTGCTGCGGCACGGGGTGATCCCGGCCAGCCGCGGTGGAAAGCTGAAAACCCTGGTCCAGGCGGTGGCGATCGGCCTGTTCATCCTGCCGATCGCGGTCTGGCCGCCGATCTGGTTGACGTTGGCGACCGGGCTGATGTGGCTGGCGGTGCTGCTCACCGTGCTGACCGGTTTCGATTACGTGCTCTCCGCGGTCCGCGATTCCCGGACCCGTCCGGCTACCTGAGCGCTCCGGGAACCAGCGGCCGCCCGGTGTCGTTGACCTTTGTATGACGGTACTGATGCGCGAAGTGATCGGCGACGTACTGCGCGAGGCCCGGACCGGGCAGGGACGCACCCTTCGTGAGGTGTCCGACGCCGCGCGGGTCAGCCTGGGCTATCTCTCGGAAGTGGAACGCGGCCGCAAAGAGGCCTCCAGTGAGCTGCTGAACGCGATCTGCGAGGCCCTCGACATCCCGATGTCGCGGGTGCTGTTCAGCGCGGGGGAGCAGATGGCCCGCAACGAAGGGGTCGTCACCGGGATCGACGCCGCGACCAAGGTCGTCATCCCGCAGGTTGTGTCCATGGCGGTGGCCTGACCCGGTGCCGAACCGATAGGTTGGCACCCAAGAAATTGCACACTGCAGTTGCGCACACTCGACCACACGAAGGCGGAATGAAATGGCCAACCCGTTCGTCAAGGCGTGGAAGTACCTCATGGCGCTGTTCAGCTCGAAGGTCGACGAGTACGCCGATCCGAAGGTGCAGATCCAGCAGGCCATCGAGGACGCCCAGCGTCAGCACCAGGCGCTGACCCAGCAGGCCGCCCAGGTCATCGGTAACCAGCGCCAGCTGGAGATGCGGCTGAACCGCCAGCTCGCCGACATCGAGAAGCTCCAGGCCAATGTGCGCCAGGCGCTCACCCTGGCCGATCAGGCCGCGGCCAACGGTGACGCGGCGAAGGCCACCGAATACACCAACGCCGCCGAGGCTTTCGCCGCCCAGCTGGTGACCGCCGAGCAGAGCGTCGAGGACCTCAAGGCCCTGCACGACCAGTCGCTGCAGGCCGCCGGCCAGGCCAAGAAGGCCGTCGAGCAGAACTCGATGATGCTGCAGCAGAAGATCGCCGAGCGCACCAAGCTGCTGTCCCAGCTCGAGCAGGCCAAGATGCAGGAGCAGGTCAGCAAGTCGCTGCGGTCGATGAGTGAGATCTCCGCGCCGGGCACCACCCCCAACCTCGACGAGGTCCGGGAGAAGATCGAGCGCCGCTACGCGAACGCGATGGGCGCCACCGAGCTCGCGCAGAACTCGGTGCAGGGCCGCATGATGGAGGTCCAGCAGGCCAGCGTGCAGATGGCCGGGCACTCCCGCCTCGAGCAGATCCGCGCCTCGATGCGTGGTGAAGCACTGCCGTCCGGCGGCGCCACCGCCCCGGCCACCCCCGCCGCCAACCCGCCCGCGGCGACCCCGGAAAACCCACTGCCCCAATAGGATTGATTGATATGGCGAGCGGATACAAGACGACGCAGCAACGCGGCTGGCGGGCGCTTCTCGCCCGCGGGGTGCAGGGCGGCATCGACACCGCTGCCGAGTACTCCGGTTTGCTGGCCGAAAAGCTCGCCATGATGTCCGATCCGCGGGCCAAGCTGCTGCGCAAGCGGCGCTGGGCGCTGCGACTGGCGGTGTTCTTCGGCGTCAGCAGCCTGTTCTGGGTGCTGGTGACCGCCGTCCTGGCGTCCTGGAGCACCCCGGTGTGGGCACTGATCGTGACCGGCGTGATCGCCTCCGGTGCGGCGTTCCCGGCCACGTGGGCGTTCCTGCGCTACCGGTGGCTGCGCGCCGAACCGCTGCCCGCCGGCCCGGCCGCCCGCCGGATGCCGCCCTACGGGTCCGCTGCGCGTAAGCCGATGGCGGCGCTGGCGTCCTCCGAGCGGGGGCTCTACTCACTGCTGGGTGTGCTGCAGCGGGGCAGGATGCTGCCTGCCGAGGACCTCAAGGACATCGCCGACGCGGCCGGGCAGACCGCGGCCACCATGGCGGCCACCGCCAACGAGGTGGTGGCCATGGAGCGCGCCGGGGCGTCCTCACCGCGGTCGCGGGCACACCTGGCGGCGACCATCGGCGCTTACACGGCCCAGCTGCACCACGGCGCCCGCCAGTACGACGAGATGGTGACCGCGGCGGCTCAATTGGTGTCCTCGCTGAACGCCGGTCCGCACGCGGTGCCCGGGGCGCGGCGCTACCGTGACGAGCTGGTCGAGGCCACCGACCGGCTCCAGGGCTGGGCACAGGCCTACAACGAACTGGGGCAGTTGCGCGGGGCCTGATTCGGCGGGTGGGAGCGACAGCGACTCGGGGCAACTCAGATGTCGTGGGTGCCCAGTTCCGCCGATTCCGGTCGGGCCCCGTAGCGGTCGATATAGGACTGGTGCTTGGCGGCGTCGCGCTTGCGGGCCAGGGCATCGACCAGCGACGGGTCCAGCCCGTGCGCCCGCAACATGTGCCGGCGCCAGATCTTGTTCAGCGCATGCGAGAAGTAGACGAACGGGATGAGGATCGGCACCGTCATCGACAGGTGCACGTACAAGGTCGTCGGGATCAGCCAGAACGGCGCCAGGACCAGCACAGCGGGCACCAGGACCCGCAGCATCACCCGGCGGGTGGCACCCGGGCCGGCCAGGTCGTTTCGCACCCAGTCGAGCATGGCGGGCGGCAGCGGCTTACCGAGGCAGTACCTGATCAGCTGGAACAGATTGGGCTTGCTTGTGCTCATCGAGCTCAGAGTCTAGGGCGCAACCCGGGAATCACCGCGCCGATCACCCCGCGGACCAGCGCCTTGGCCATGTCGAACTGGTCGAAGTAATCCCGCCACAGGGTGATGCGGCCGTCGTGCACCTCGAACACCCCGCACACCCAGAACTTCAGGACGACGGGACCGATCCGGATCACGTCGGTGCGTTCGTTGAGCACGCTGACCCCGTCGGCGGCGCTGCGGTGGATCTTGACGTCGAAGCCCAGGTTGCGCCCCTCCATACCCTTGAACAGCTTCAGGGTGCGGGCGCGGCCGTGGATGGTCGGCAGGCCGACGTTCTGGTAGACGAGGTTCTCGTCGAGCAGGTCGGCCGCGGTGTCCAGGTCGGGTCCGCGCAACGAGAACAAGAAGCGATCCACCGTCGCGATGTTGTCGGTACCTGTGCCGGTCGGTGCCACCGGGTCGGTCATGCCTCTCAGGGTAGAGCGTCTCGGCTGTGACAGGGTGATGTTGTGAAGGTAGCCGTGGTCGCCGGACCCGATCCCGGTCATGCATTCCCGGCCATTGCGCTGTGCCTGCGCTTCCTGGCCGCGGGAGATTCCCCGACGCTGTTCACCGGGGAGCAGTGGCTCGACACCGCCCGCGCGGCGGGCGTCGACGCCGAGCTGCTGGCGGGTCTGGATCCCGACGACGGTGACGACGATCAGGACGCCGGGGCCAAGATCCACCACCGGGCGGCCCGGATGGCGGTGCTCAACGCGCCCGCCATGGGCACGCTGGCACCGGATCTGGTGTGCTCGGACGTGATCACCGCGTGCGGCGGGATGGCCGCCGAACTGCTCGGCCTGCCGTGGGTCGAAGTCGACCCGCACCCGCTCTATCTGCCGTCCAAGGGGTTGCCCCCGGTGGGCAGTGGTCTGGCCCCCGGCGTCGGTCTGCGTGGCCGGGTCCGCGACACGGTGTTGCGGACACTGACCGCACGTTCGATCCGGGCCGGGAACCGGGACCGGGCGGCGGCCCGGGCGGGTATCGGTCTGCCCGCGCGCGATCCGGGTCCGATGCGGCGTCTGATCGCGACGCTGCCGGCGTTGGAGGTCGAGCGCCCGGACTGGCCGGAGGAGGCCGTCCTGGTCGGACCGCTGCATTTCGAGCCGACCGAGGCGGTGCTGACGCCGCCGCCGGGGCGGGGCCCGCTGGTGATGGTCGCGCCGTCGACGGCGACCACCGGCACCACCGGCCTCGCCGAACTCGCGTTGAGCGCATTGGCGCCCGGGCGCGGGCTGCCGGCGGGCCTGCGGGTGGCGGTATCGCGGTTGGGCGGTGACGCATTGGCGGTGCCGGACTGGGCGGTGGTCGGCCTCGGACGCCAGGACGAACTGCTCGCCCACGCCGATGTGCTGGTGTGCGGGGGAGGCCACGGCATCGTGGCCAAATCGCTGCTGCACGGCGTGCCACTGGTTACCGTGCCCGGTGGCGGGGACCAGTGGGAGATCGCCAATCGTGTTGTCCGGCAAGGTAGCGGCCGGCTGATCCGGCCGCTGACGGCCGAGGCGTTGACCGCCGCCGTCGGCGAGGTCCTCGCCGACCCGACGTACCGGGCCGCCGCCGAACGGGCCCGGGCCGGGGCGGACGCGGTGGCCGATCCGGTACGGGTGTGCCATGACGCGCTCGGAGCGACTCGGTAGGTTGGCCGGGTGCGTCTCACCGAGTTCAACGAACGTGTCACCGGTCTGTTCGGTGGCGCCTACGGGGCGTCGGTGCTCGTCGACCACGTGTTGAGCGCGTTGGGCGGGCGCACCGCGGCCCAGGCCATCGAGGCCGGGGTGGATCCGCGCACCGTGTGGCGGGCGCTGTGCGCCGACTTCGATGTGCCGCGCGATCAGTGGTGAGAGCGGCATCTGTCGCTGCCGGCGTTTTCGGCGTATACCGGAGCTATGGGTCTGGGTGATCATCCGATGCGGACACCGTTCTACGGGGTGCTGTTGGTGATCGCCGCGCTGGCGCTGTGCTGGCTGGCGGCATCCGTCCTGACCGGATGGCCGGTGGGGCTGGGATATGCCGCCGCCGTCGTCGTGGGCGTGATCGGGTTCGTCATGACGCTGCGGGATCTCGACAACTTCCCGAACTGGCGTCGTTGAGCCGAGCGCGAGCCGAGTTCACCAGCGCCAGCGTGGCCGTCGTCGCCGCCGCCAGCCCGGCGCATTCCGCCGCGGTCAGGGTCCCGCACGCCCAGTCCCAGTGCGCGGACACCGTGTCCCCGGGCCGCGGCATCGCTGCCAACGAGGCCCCGTCGCGGCTCCACCGCACCCGGTCTACTGTCGGCGCCCCGAGTGCGAGCAGACCGTCCGCGTAGACCAACGGTCGCGATGTGATCACCGCGTGCTCGTCGGTGACCGATTCCACGACACCGGAGCGGATGCGGCAGTTCTGCATGATCCGCACCGGGGTCACCGGGTCGCGATCCAGGAACCGCACCCACGGGTAGACCACGAAGACATGGAAGCTGTGGTGCGCCAGCACACCTTCCGGCCCGGTCAGCTCCGCCAGCAGACCGGTGGCCTGGCCGCCGAACGCGGTGCGTAACCGGTGCAGTAGCCCGTCGGGGTCGACCCGGTCCAGCAGATCGCCGCCGATCCAGTACGAGCGCACCACGGCGTCATCGAGCGGGTCGGCTCCGCCGACGGCATCGGCCAGCGCCTGGAGATACGGCCAGGCGCCGTCGAATTCCCGCGCGTGAGCGCTGAGGGTGCCGGCCTGCAACAACTCCGCCGGATCCGGCGGCCCGCAGTAGCCGAGTTCGTTCGGCGGGTAGGCATACCGGGCGAACAGCGCGTCTCCGGTCATTCAGCAGATCCGCGGGAGCTGTTCACCGAGGGGGAGATCGACCACCCGGGTACCGCCCAGCGCGGTGCGGGCCACCACCATCCCCGGATGCTCGGCGACGCAGCGGCCGATCACCGCGGCCCGCACCCCGAGCGGATGGTCCAGCATGGCGGCCAGCACCCGTTTGGCGTCCCCGGGCGGCACGAACGCCAGCAGCTTGCCCTCGTTGGCGACCTGCAGCGGGTCCAGCCCGAGCAACCCGCACGCGTCACGCACCTCGGCCGGGATCGGGAGGGTGCGCTCATCGAGGGTCACACCCACCTGCGCGGCCCGCGCGATCTCGTTCAGCGTCGCGGCCACCCCGCCACGCGTCGGATCACGCAGCGCATGCACGTCCGCTCCGGTATCGATCATGGCGGCCACCAGCCCGTGCAGCGGTGCGGTGTCGCTGGCGACGGTGGTCCCGAACTCCAGCCCCTCGCGGCAGCTCATCACCGCCACCCCGTGCACACCGATATCGCCGCTGACGATGACCACGTCACCGGGCGCCGCCCGCTGTGGCCGGATGTCGGCGCGCGGGTCGACGACGCCGATCCCGGTGGTGTTGATGAACACGCCGTCCCCGTGCCCGGTGTCGACGACCTTGGTGTCGCCGGTGACGAGTTTCACGCCCGCCGCCAGTGCGGCCGTGCCGACCGCCTGCGCGACATGCGCGATGTCCTGCAGAGCGGTGCCCTCCTCCAGGATGAACGCCGTCGACAGCACCAGCGGGCGCGCGCCGGCCATCGCGAGATCGTTCACGGTGCCGTTCACCGCCAGATCGCCGATGGTGCCGCCGGGAAACGTCAACGGCTTCACCACGAACGAGTCGGTGGAGAACGCCAGCCGGGCATCGCCGACCGTGATCACCGCCGCGTCGCCCAGCCCGGCCTCGGCGGCCGGGCCGAACGCCGGCAGAAAGAGGTGTTCGATCAGTTCGGCCGACATCGCCCCACCGCCGCCGTGTCCCATCACGATGTTCGGGGCGTCGCGCAACGGTGCCGGGCACACCCACGACTCGATGTCGATGGCGGGGGTCTCAGGCATGGCTCACCTCCAGCCGTCGATAGAGGTAGTAGGCGGCGCACGCGCCCTCCGAGGAGACCATCGTCGCGCCCAGCGGGTGGCGCGGGGTGCACTCGTGGCCGAAGGCGGCGCACTCGTGCGGCTTGATCAGGCCTTGCAGTACCTCGCCGGAACGGCAGATCGCCGACTCGGGGGTGCGGATCCCGGTGACCGAAAAGCGTTGTTCGGCATCGTATTCCCGGTAACCGGCCGACAGGCGCCAGCCGCTGCGCGGGATCATGCCGATGCCGCGCCAGGTGCGGTCGGTCACCTCGAAGACGTCGGCCAGCATGGCCTGGGCGGCGACGTTGCCCTGCGCCTGCACCGCGCGCGGATAGGCGTTCTCCAGATCGTGGCGTCCCGATTCCAGCTGGATCACCGTGCGCCGGATCCCTTCCAGGATGTCGAGCGGTTCGAATCCGGTGACCACGATCGGGATCCGGTATTTCTCGGTGAGCGGCGGATATTCACCGGTGCCCATCACACAGCAGACGTGTCCGGCCGCGAGGAACGCCTGCACCCGGCAGGTCGGCGACTCCATGATGGCCGCGATCGCCGGCGGAACCAGCACGTGCGAGACCAGCAGCGAGAAGTTCTCGATTCCGTGAAGTCTGGCCTGGTACACCGTCATCGCGTTGGCGGGAGCGGTCGTCTCGAATCCGATCCCGAAGAACACCACCTGCCGGTGCGGGTTCTCCCGGGCGATGGTCAGCGCGTCCAGCGGCGAATAGACCACCCGGACGTCACCGCCCTCGCTCTTGACCTGGAGCAGATCCTTCGCACTGCCCGGAACCCGCAGCATGTCGCCGAACGAGCAGAAGATCACCTCGGGTGAGGCGGCGATCTCCAGGGCCTTGTCGATCATCTCCAGCGGCGTCACGCACACCGGGCAGCCGGGGCCGTGGATCATCTCGATCTGATCGGGCAGGAGCTGGTCGATACCGTGACGGATGATCGAATGCGTCTGCCCGCCACAGACTTCCATGATCGACCAGCGCCGGCTGGTGGCCGCCTTGATCTGGTCGACCAACCTGCCCGCCAGCTCGGGATCGCTGAACTCGTCCAAGTACTTCATGGCCTCACCCCGGTTGTCGTGTCACCGAATTCCTGCTCGAGTACGCCGAGATGCGCGAACTCGGCCAGCGTGCGCAGCGCCGATTCCTCGTCGAGGCGCTGGATGGCGAACCCCACATGCACGATCACGTAGTCACCGACGGCCGCATCGGGGATGTACTGCAGGCAGACGTCCTTCTGGATGCCACCGAAGTCGACGAGCGACATCAGGGTGCCGTCCCGCTCGGCCAGACTCAGGATCTTTCCTGGAACAGCCAGACACATCGGAGTTCTCCTTCTCTCACATCGAGTTGCCCACCAGCAATTGGCCGAGTGCCACACCGCCGTCGTTGGGCGGAACCCGGCGGTGCGTGATGACCTGGAAATCCCGGGCGCCCAGCGCGTCGAGGGCAAGCCGCAGCAGCAGCGCGTTCTGGAAAACCCCACCCGACAACGCGATGGTGGGTGCGCCCTGATCGGTGGCCTCGGCCAGCCCGAGGATCAGGTCGGCGACCGCCCGGTGGAACCGGGCGCCGATCAACCCCGCCCCGGCGCCGGCCCGCGCATCGGAGACGACGGCGGCCAGCACGGGGCCGGCATCGATGACGGCCGGGTCCCCGGAGTCGATGTGGAAGGTGTACCTGGTGTCACCGCAGTCGACACCACGCGAGTACCCCTCCAATTCGATCGCGGCCTGCGCCTCGTAGGCCACCGTCTGGCGCACCCCGGCCAGGGCGGACACCGCGTCGAACAGCCGCCCCATGCTGGAGGTGCGGACACATCCGAGCCCGGACCGGAGCTGATGAGCCAGCACGCCGCGCTCCTCCTCGGGGCAGGCCCGCACCGGCGCCAGATCGTCATCCCAGGGCAGGCCCGCGGACCACAGGTGGGCGAGTGCCATCCGGTACGGGCGCAGCACGCTGACGTCGCCTCCGGCCAGCGGCACGTATTTGAGCTGGGCCACCCGTCGATAGCCCTTGTAGTCGGCGAGCAGGACCTCGCCGCCCCAGATCGCGCCGTCGGGCCCGTAACCGGTGCCGTCGAAGGCGAAGCCCAGCACCGGCGCGGTGCCGTCGAGGCCGTGCTCGGCCATCACCGCCGCGATGTGCGCGTGGTGGTGCTGCACGGAGCGCAGGGGCCGCCCCGCGGCGTGCCGGCGGGCCCATGCGGTGGACCGGTACCCGGGGTGCGCGTCGGCGACCAGCGTCTCGGGCTGCACACCGGTCAGCGCCCGGAGGTGGCGCTGCGCCGCGTCGAAGGCGGACAACGTGGCCAGATCGTCCATATCGCCGATGTGCTGGCTCAGCCAGGCATACTTCCCGTCGCCGACGGCCAGGGTGTTCTTCAGGTCTGCCCCGACCGCCAGGGTGGGTGGGACGGGGCAGGGCAGCGCGACCGGAAGCGGGGCGTATCCGCGGGAACGGCGGATCGGGATGTGGTCCACACCGAAGGCCCGGACCACCGAGTCGTCGCAGGGGACCAGGATGGCCCGGTCGTGTGTCAGCCAGCCGTCGGCAAGACCGGCGAGTCGCCCGAGGGCGTCGGCATCGGTGAAGCAGATCGGCTCGCCACCCAGATTGCCCGAGGTCATCACCAGCACGGCCGGGCCGGGTTCGTCCCCGGGCAGCCCGAACAACATGGTGTGCAGCGGGGTGTAGGCCAGCATCACCCCGAGGTCGGGTAGGTGCGGTGCCACCGCGTCGGTCACCGCGGCCCCGGCCCGGCGGCCCAGCAGCACGATCGGGCGTTGCGGCCCGGTCAGCAACCGTTCGGACGCGGTGTCCAGCTCGACGATCGAGCGGGCGGCCGCCACATCGGTGACCATCACCGCGAACGGCTTGTCCCCGCGCCGTTTCCGGGTGCGTAGCGCACGCACCGCCGCCTCGTTCGTGCCGTCGCAGGCCAGGTGGTATCCGCCGACACCCTTGACGGCGAGGATTCCGCCGTCGCGCAGGAGGTTTCGCGCGCGCCCCAGTGCCTGCTCGCCGTCGGCGCGGTCACCGGCCGAATCCCGGTAACTCAGCGTCGGCCCGCAGTCGGGGCAGCACACCGGTTGGGCGTGGAAGCGGCGGTCGGCCGGGTCGGCATACTCGCGTGCACACGCGGCGCACATGGGGAACGCCGCCATGGTGGTCGAGGCGCGGTCATAGGGCAGCGCCGCGATGATGGTGAAGCGCGGACCGCAGTTGGTGCAGTTGACGAACGCGTGGCGATACCGGCGGTCGGTGGGATCGCGCTGTTCGGCGGCGCAGTCGGCGCACATCGCGACGTCGGGGGAGGCCAGGGTGCGGCCCCCGTCCGAGCGGGAGGTGTCGGCGATGACGAATCCGGTGCCACCGTGGAGTGGAATCACCTGTGTCTGAATGGTTTCGATGACCGCGAGCGGGGGCGGCCGGTCGCGCAGCCGGGCCAGGAAGTCCGCGATGGCAGCCGGATCGCCTTCGATCTCGATGACCGCGCCGGCGCTGTCGTTGCGCACCGATCCGGACAGACCCAGGGCGGCCGCGCATGCGTAGGCGAACGGCCGGAAGCCGACGCCCTGGACCACCCCGTGCACGCAGATCCGCAGCCGGTGGCGGGTCACGGACCGCTGCCCATCATCTTCAGGCCTTCCCAGGCCGCGTCGGCCCCGGCGGCGTCGGTCTTCTCGACGGCGAAACCCATGTGGATGAGCACCCAGTCGCCGGGGCCGAAGGTCTCCTCGGGCAGCATGCCGACGTTCACCTTGCGCGCCTCACCGGCCACGTCGACGAGCGCAAGCTGGTCGCCGTACCCGTCGAGCATCCGGATGACCTGCCCCGGGATTCCCAGACACATGGGCTCAGCCCTCCCGGCTCGGGACTCGGGTCAGCAGGTCGGCGATGACGCGTTCGACGGCCCCGACCGCGCCCGGGACGGCGGCGGCCACCGGTGCGGACAATCCGATACCGTCCGCGGTGCTGCCCACCTCACACCCGACGACGACGGTGTGCGGAGCGGCACCGCCGAGCGCGGTCAGACTGGCGAACACCGTGCCGGGATCCATCGCATGGGCGTCCAATCCCGCCGTGGCCGAAAGTGATTCGTGCTCGGCTTCGAAGGTGTGCACGGTGCCGGGCGCACCCCGGTCGGGCAGCGCATCGACGAGCACCAGCGCATCCCAGCCGTCGAGCAGGTCGTAGGCCAGGTGCATGCCCCTGATGCCGTAGTCGACCGCGCGCACCTCCGGTCGGTCCGGGTGGACATGGCGCATCACCTCGGGGCCGAAGCCGTCGTCTCCGAGGAATATGTTGCCGATCCCGGCAATCAGTATCCGGGGCGTGATGAGTTCTCCCTCAGCTCACATGCGGCGTATCTTCAGGTAACGCTCGACGTCGGGGATGGACTTCACCCCGATCACCGCGACGGCGAGGACCACGACGGCCATCACCGCCACCGAGATCCGACCGACTACTTCCATGGCGAACTCCTTCCGGTGAGCGGTTCCACCTCATCAGGGGCGAAGTACAGGTAGCGGCCGTACCAGTCGTGCAGATCGGCCGCCGGATCGTCGTCGAGGACGACACCGATGTGGGTGCCGCCGTCGACATCGGCGTGCACCGAGGTCACCCGCGCGGTTCGGTCGGCGTAGAAGAGATCCTGGGCGTCGGCGCGGCGCGACGGGTGCAGACGGACCCGGCTGCCCCGGGCCACCCGGGTGCCGCCGACCTCGACTGCGTCCAACTCGGGGCGAACGGCGTTGTCGGCCTCGGGATCCCACCAGTTCGTGCCGGTCGGGATGTCCGGGATCGGCGAGGGTGGCACGGCGTGCGGATCGCGCAGCACGCCGTGCAGGTCGAGCATGGCCTCGGGCGACATCGAGTCGCAGCGGTCGATGATCCGGGCCGCCAGCGGGTCGGTGGCCCGGGCCTGCGCCTTCTCCTGGTCGGTCATGGTCATCACCCGCAGGGTCAGGATCTCGTCGATCTCGCAGGAATCGTAGAGGTCGCCGCGGCTCTGCTCGGCGATCTCGGGATGGTCATAGAGAATGATCGGCGACACCAGCACCACGGAGGTGTCACCGGGGGGTCCTGCCAGTACCGGAAAACAGCGGTGCCGACGGCATCGCCGGACCGCGTCGACGGCCGTTGCGGGCGGTTCCAGAAGCGATACGAAACTGCCACCGGATGCGAGTGCGATGAGGTGGGTGCCGATCGGCGAGGTGGCGAGGGCTTGCCGGGCATCGGCCGGCGGGGCGCCGAGGTTGCGGACCGATGTCCAGATTCGCCGCAGCCCGTCCTCGGCTTCGACCTGCACCGTCAGTTCGGCGTGCAGGTCGGCGCGGCGGCGGATCAGCCTGCCGCCGTCGACCTGTTCGATCTCACTGCCACCGGCGACGGTGAGCGGATAGGTGTGTGTCCCGGGCCGGACGTCCAACGGTCCGAAGGAAAGCTCACATTCCACGGCCTCATCCCAGGTGAGGTAGGTCGATTCGGCCACCCTCAGTTCGCCGACGGGTTCGAACGTGTCGCCCACCCGACGCTGCACGGCGCGGTGTTGCAGGTGCAGGAACCGCACCACGATGTGCAGCGCGGCATCGGGTCCCGCGTGCAGCAGCAGGTCGGCACCGAGCGTGTCGTCCTCACCGAGTCCGCGTTCGGCTGCCCCGGACGGGCCCAGTACACCGAACTGCCAGCGGGACTGGTTCTTCCCGGACGTGGCGCGGTACGGGTAGAGCAGGTAACCCTCGTAGAGCACCGCGTCGGCGACGGCGCGGGCATGATCCCATCCGGGTTTCATCGCAGTTCCCTGGCCTCGCACAGCAGCTCGGTGATCGCATCGTCGAAGCCGAGCAGCCCGCGCGCCGACCGGAAGGTCGCCAGCGCGTCCAAGGTGTCGCGGGTCAGGCGCAGCCAACCGGCCGCCGGATAGTGCAGCCGGACGAGATCGCGCCACACCGCCACCGGCATGTCGAAGTCGGCGTCCCGGTCCCAGGGCACCTGCTGGACACTGAAGCCGGCCGCGCCCTGGGTGAAAACGGTGCCGCTGAACAGAAATTGGAGCGGCACCGTGCCGGCGTCGAGGGCCAGCAGATACTTCGCAGCCTTGACCTCGAAATCGTAGGTGCACACCAGCGGTAGTTCGACGACGGTGTCCCCGGTGAATCCGGGCACCACAGTCGACGTGTGCTGCCACAGGAAGGTGTGCTGACTGGTCGACCATCGTTCCCGCCGGCCGAACAGGTCGACCAGGCCGGCGCCCTCATCGTCGGTATAGCTGCGCCGCAACGGATCGATCCGGACCTGAGCGCGCAGGGCGACGGCGTGGATCGGTTCGGGGCCGTCGGCGCTGATCCCGATACGCGCCATGAGGACCGGGGTGGCGGCGTAGGGCTCCGGGGCGATGCCTTCGACGGTGAAACCGAGTTCGGTCATGGGCGGCGCACCGACCGGGAGCGTGTGTCGAGGACATCGAAGAAGCCGTCGACGAAGTCGTGGGCCTCGCGCCCGCCGTCGAACCCCCGCCACAGCATGCGCAGTTGTCCGACGAACTCGTAGCAGGCGTCGATCGGCACCAGATAGCCCCGCGGCGCGGCGTCGGCCAGGCGCACCAACAGCGCCTCGGTGTCGGCGGCCGGTAGGTCCACCCGGGGCTCGGCGGCGCGAATGTCGTTCCAGGCCTGCAGGTCCAGGTCCGATTCGGTGGCGCCGGCGGGCCCGGGATAGAACGCGACGGTGCGGTCGAGAGCGGAATTGTGGAAGAAGAAGGCCAGGCCCACCGGGATCTGCAGGCGCTCCCACGCGCGCCGGTCCATCGCCAGGTCGGGGAAGGCCAGATACCGGTCCGGGACGGCGCGGTAGCGCAGCGTCGCGTCCACATCGGTGAACAGCAGATAGCAGCCGCGGCAGACGCACATCAGTTGTCTGCCTTCGACATCGACCACATGCTGATGGGCTTCTGGGAACGGCACCGCGCACATCTCGCACCGGCGGCCCGCCGACTGGGGTGCGACGCGGTCGGCCCGGATCCGCGACAGCACGTCGGCGATGCTGCCGCCGGGCATCACGCCACCTCCGCGGACGGGGGCACGGCCAGGGACAGCACCCCGTCGCGTTCGAGCACGGGCAGTGGATCCAGATGGTCCTCGCCGCCGACGCCGCGCCCGGCGTGGACCACGTCGAACCCGGCTGCGCAGCCGGGGCAGTCCAGTACCGCACCGGTCAGCCGGGCGCCGGCCATGGACCCGGCGCAGGTGCCGCACCGGTCCCGGTAGGCGAACACGGCCCCGTCGACCCGGCAGGCCAGTGCCGTCATCCCCGCGACGCGGAAGCCGCCCACCTCGCCCTCGCGCAGGTCGGCCATCTGCGGCACCGGCAGCCAGGTGGCCTGCCCGCCGGTGGCGCGGACCCGGCTCAGCAGCGACTCCGCCGGGATCACCCCTGACTCCGGCGCCGATCCGGTGACCACCTCGATGACCGAGATCTCCGGTGCGGCCCCCCGGACCGCGTCCTCGACCGCCAGTTCCAGCGTCACCGCCGAGGACGGGCAGGTCTTGCAGCTGCCCAGCAACTGCAGTCGCGCGACGTCGTCGGTCACCGCCAGCAGCGACACGTCGCCGCCGTGCGACCCGAGGTAGGGCCGGACCTTGTCCAGCGCGTCGCGAACCCGTCGCTCGGTGCTGTGCGGATGCAACCCGTGCACCAGCAACAGGCCGGCGACGAGGTCGTCGGCGGCGAACGTCTGCACCAGTTCGGGCTGCGCGGCCCCGGCCGCGGCCGTCATCCGCTCCAGCGCCGCCCCGTAGAGATCGGTCACCTCGCGGACCAGTTGCTCGGCGCGTTCGCGGGCGACCGGCCCGGCGGCGGCGAGCGCATCGAGCAGCGTCTGGATCCGATCGCCGGCCCCGTGCCACTGTGCGTCGTCGGGACTCGGCGGCGTCGGCGGGGCCATCGGCTATTCCCCGGTCACCGACTGGGTGGGGGAGTGCAGCAGATCCAGTTGGGCGCCCTTACCCAGGTACATGTGCACCCCGCAGGGCAGGCACGGATCGAAACTGCGCACCGTGCGCATGATGTCGATGCCCTTGAAATGCTCGCGGTCGTTCTCCTCGAAGATCGGCAGGCCCTGCACCGCATCCTCATAGGGGCCCGGCGTGCCGTAGCTGTCGCGAGGACTGGCGTTCCACGGTGTCGGGGGATACGGGTGGTAGTTGGCGATCTTGCCGTTGCGGATCACCATGTGGTGCGAGAGCACACCGCGCACCGCCTCGGTGAACCCGCAGCTGATCGCCTCATCGGGCACCTCGAACCGCTCCCAGGTCTTGGTGCGCCCGGCCCGGATCTCCACCAGCGCCTTCTCGCAGAAGTACAGTGCCGCCGCCGCGGCATAGGCCTGGAAGTAGGACCGCGCCCGATTGCGTTCCAGGGTGTTGCTGCCGTGCACCGGTATCTTCCACTCCAGTTCGACAGGCCCCTTCAGCGCGGTCTTGGGCAGGTTGATCTGCACGCTGGTGCCGGTGGACTTGACGTAGCCGATGTCGACCATGCCCGCCAGCGCAGTCGACCACATCCGGGCCAGTGCACCGCCGCCGGTGTCCAGTGCCAGATGGTCGGTGCCGTCGAACCAGCGCGGCGACATCACCCAGCTGTACTTGTCGTCCATATCGCGTTTCTGCGGCTGCGGGTTGGTGTGCTGGTTCCATGGGTGGCGGCGATCCACCGGATTGCCCAGCGGGTCGTTGGTGACGAACATCTCCTGGTCGGTCCAGTCTTCATAGAAGCTGTGGCCCAACAGGATCCGGATACCCAGATTGATGTCGACGAGCGAGTGGGTGACCAGCTTCCCGTCCACCACCACGCCGGGGGTCACGAACATCGCGTCACCCCAGCGTTCCATGTCCCGGTAGGCGAAATTGCACACCTCGGGGTTCTGGAACGAGCCCCAGCAGCCGAGCAGGGTGCGGCGCAGGCCCACCCGTTCGTATCCGGGCAGGGCCTCGTAGAAGAAGTCGAACAGATCGTCGTGCATCGGCACGACCTTCTTCATGAACTCGATGTAGCGCATGAGTCGCGTCATGTAGTCGGTCATCAACTGGACGGTCGCCACCGTGCCGACTCCGCCCGGGTACAGCGTCGACGGGTGGACGTGGCGACCTTCCATGAGGCAGAACATCTCTCGGGTCAGCCTGCTGACCTGCAGTGCTTCCCGGTAGAACTCCCCGGTGAACGGGTTGAGCGCACGCATGATGTCGGCGACCGTGCGGTGGCCGTGCATGTCGGCGCGCGGGGCGGCGGTCTTCTCGGCTCTGGCCAGCACACTGGGATTGGTCTCGCCGACCATCTTCTCGCAGTAGTCGACCGCGACCAGGTTCTCCTGGAAGATGTTGTGGTCGAACATGTATTCCGCGGCTTCGCCCAGATTGATCAGCCATTCGCCCAGGTGTGGGGGCTGTACGCCGTAGGCCATGTTCTGCGCGTAGCACGAACAGGTCGCGTGGTTGTCGCCGCAGATGCCGCAGATGCGGCTGGTGATGAAGTGCGCGTCGCGGGGGTCCTTGCCCTTCATGAAGACCGAATAACCCCGGAAGATCGACGACGTGCTGTGGCACTCCGCCACCTCGCGGTTGTCGAAGTCGATCTTGGTGTAGATGCCGAGGCTACCGACGATCCGGGTGATCGGATCCCAGGCCATATCCACGAGTTTGGCGGGTTCACCCGGTACGCGGGTCTGGCCGGGGGCGGTCGCTGTCATCGGCTTCTTCTCTCTGTGATGCTGCGCTGCAACATGTTCGACCAAGGTCGGACGTAGCCGTTCAGGTGTGCCGAGAATCCGGCACTACCAGGTGCGGGCCGCTGCGGAATCCAGTTGTGTGGTGGGTCGACGCCATTGGGGTTCGTGGTCGAGTGTGCGTCCGGTGATGTGGCGCAGGGTGCGGATCACCGAGCCATAGATCTCGGACCCCGTGGAGGACAGCTTTCCGCCGGGGGGTTCGTCCATGAACGGCATGAACTTGTCCGGAAAGCCCGGCATGGTGCAGCCGATGCAGATGCCGCCGACATTCGGGCACCCGCCGACACCGTCCATCCAACCCCGTTTGGGCACATTGCATTTCACCACCGGGCCCCAGCACCCCAGTTTCACGATGCACTTCGGCGATCCGTACTCGGTGGCGAAGTCACCCTGCTCGTAGTAGCCGCCACGGTCGCAGCCCTCGTGGACCGTCGCCCCGAACAGCCATGTCGGCCGTAACGCGTCGTCGAGCGGGATCATCGGCGCCTGGTCGGTGGCCATGTAGAGCAGGTAGGTCAACGTCTCCGACAGATTGTCGGGCTGGACCGGACACCCCGGCACACACACGATCGGGACGCCGGCCTTGGATTTCCAGTTCCAGCCGAGGTAGTCGGGTACGCCCATCGCGCCGGTCGGGTTACCCGCCATCGCGTGGATGCCGCCGTAGGTGGCGCACGTCCCGGCCGCCACCACGATGGTGGCCTTCGGGGTGAGCCGGTCCAGCCATTCGCTGGTGGTGATCGGCTGGCCGGTGGCGGGGTCGGTGCCGAACCCGCACCAGTAGCCTTCGTCCTTGTTCTTCTCGTCGGGGATGGACCCCTCGACGACCAGTACGAACGGCTCCAATTCGCCTCGGTCGGCTTTGAAGAACCATTCGAGGAAGTCGTCGGCCCCACCGTTGGGTCCGCATTCGAAGTCGATCAAGGGCCAGTGGAAGGCGATCCTGGGCAGGCCGGGAAGCGCGCCGAGGGCGATCTCCTCGACGCTCGGGAGGGTGGCGGCAGTCAACGCCACGGAATCGCCGTCACAACTCAGGCCGGCGTTGATCCAGAGCACGTGGATCAACGTGTCTTCTGCTTTGACTGCTGCCGATGTGGGCATAGCGCAGTTCTTTCCGGGACGGGCTGGGTCCCTGCATGGAACTATTCAGGACGATCTGTTCGGGGCGATCTACCCGCGGGCGAGCTGAATCCCCTCCGTCGCAGGAGTCGACGTGCGGCTCGAAATGCGGCGCTGATACTGGGTCTACTCCCGGTGATCTGACTTGTCAACGGCTGGCCGCGGAGACCGGCGAACGGTCGGTGATCCAGGCGTGCCACGCCGCGGTGCCCGCTCCGGTGGTGGCCGACAGCGGCAGGATCTCGGCGCCGTGGTTCACCGAGCGCAGGGCCCGCCGAAAGGCGTCGAGATCGAAGTCCACATAGGGCAGCAGATCCACCTTGTTGACCACCACCAGATCCGCCGCGGCGAACATGTGCGGATACTTCAGCGGCTTGTCGGCGCCCTCGGTGACCGAGATGACCACCACCATGGCGTGCTCACCGAGGTCGAACAGCGCCGGGCAGACCAGATTGCCGACGTTCTCGATGAACAACAACGAATCGGGCTCCGGTTCCAGGGTGTGCAGCGCCTCGTGGACCATCCGGGCGTCGAGATGACAGCCAGTTCCGGTGTTGATCTGCACCGCACGGGCGCCGGTGGCCCGGATTCGCTCGGCGTCGAGCAGCGTCTCCTGATCACCCTCGATGACCGTGACGGCGTGGCCGCCGATCAGCGCGCCGATGGTGTGCTCCAGCAGGGTGGTCTTGCCGGCGCCCGGCGAACTGGCGACGTTGAGCGCGACGATGTGACGTTCGGCCAGCCAGGCCCGGTTCAACTCGGCCTGCTGGTCGTTTCTGGCCAGGACCTTCTGTTCGAGTGAGACGGTCTCGGTGTGGGGGTGGGCATGCTCGTGGGGATGCACGTGGCCGGGGGCATGATCGTGAAGGGTGATGGTGGCCGCGTTCTCGTCGCCGCAGCCGCAGGTAGCGCACATGTCAACTCACTTCCATCGACAGGATCTTGAGTTCGCGCCCGGTCAGCACCTCGACATCGGCGCTGCCGCAGCGACACAGCAGGATGGGGTCGGCCACCGCGAAGTGCAGTCCACAATCGCGGCATCGGGCGGCGCCCGGAGGGATGTCCAGATCGAGGCGGGCGCCGGCGGCGAGGGTGCCCTCGGTGGCCAGGTCGAAACAGAACCGCACCGAGTCGGGTACCACCGCGCACAGCGCCCCGATCTCGATCCGGACGCTGAGCACCCGGCGCCCGGCGGCGTGCTCGCATACCGCCTCGACGACACTCTGGGTGATGGCCATCTCGTGCATATCGTCCCGCTTCGGACCGGTGACCTCACGATATGTCCATATCTGCCGGTGCACAACGGCGTGTCTTTCTTGCCTTCGAACACCTGTTCGCTAATCTGGTGAATGTTCGACCGAAGTTACTTGTCGGTGGTGGCACCTATGGTCACAGCCAACCGACCGGAACCCCGGTCAACCGCACGACTACCGGAGAGGTACTCCCATGGCGCCACAGGCTCCCGATCGCGATAAAGCACTCGAACTGGCGATGGCTCAGATCGAGAAGAACTACGGCAAGGGTTCGGTGATGCGCCTCGGTGAAGAGGTCCGCCAACCCATCTCGGTGATCCCGACGGGATCGATCTCACTCGATGTGGCGCTGGGCATCGGCGGTCTGCCGCGTGGCCGCGTCGTCGAGATCTACGGCCCGGAATCCTCGGGTAAGACCACCGTTGCGCTGCACGCGGTGGCCAATGCGCAGGCGGCCGGCGGTATCGCGGCGTTCATCGACGCCGAGCACGCGCTGGATCCCGAGTACGCCAAGAAGCTCGGTGTGGACACCGACGCGCTGCTGGTGTCCCAGCCCGACACCGGTGAGCAGGCCCTGGAGATCGCCGACATGCTGGTGCGCTCCGGTGCGCTGGACATCCTGGTCATCGACTCGGTGGCCGCCCTGGTGCCGCGCGCCGAGATCGAGGGCGAGATGGGCGACAGCCACGTCGGTCTGCAGGCCCGCCTGATGAGCCAGGCGCTGCGCAAGATGACCGGCGCCCTGAGCAACTCGGGCACCACCGCGATCTTCATCAACCAGCTCCGCGAGAAGATCGGCGTGATGTTCGGTTCGCCGGAGACCACCACGGGCGGTAAGGCGCTGAAGTTCTACGCCTCCGTGCGTCTGGACGTCCGGCGCATCGAAACCCTCAAGGACGGCACCGATGCGGTCGGTAACCGCACCCGGGTCAAGGTCGTCAAGAATAAGGTTTCGCCGCCGTTCAAGCAGGCCGAGTTCGACATCCTGTACGGCCACGGCATCAGCCGCGAAGGCTCGCTCATCGACATGGGTGTCGAGCACGGCTTCATCCGCAAGTCGGGATCCTGGTTCACCTATGAGGGCGAGCAGCTGGGTCAGGGCAAGGAGAACGCCCGAAAGTACCTGTTGGAGAACGTCGATGTCGCCAACGAGATCGAGAAGAAGATCAAGGAGAAGCTCGGCATCGGTGCCGTGCTGACCGACGATGACGTCCTTCCCGCCCCCGTCGACTTCTGAGCCTGTCAAGCGCGAGGAGCAGGCGCGGGACTTGTGTCTGCGCCTGCTCACCGTGCGTGCCCGCACCCGGGCCGAGCTCGAAACCCGGCTGACCGACCGCGGCTTCCCCGACGAGGTCAGCACCCGGGTGCTCGACCGGCTGGTCGAGGTGGGCCTGCTCGATGACGCCGCCTTCGCGCAGGAGTGGGTCCGTACCCGACGGGTCAACGCCGGAAAAGGCAAGCGCGCGTTGGCCGTCGAGCTGCGCAAAAAGGGCGTCGACGCCGATGTGATCGCCGAGACGCTGGACAGCGTGGACGCGGGGGAGTGGCGGGTTCGGGCCGAGGAACTGGTGGCCGGCAAGCTGCGCCGGGAGAACCTCGACGACGAAGTGAAGGTGACCAGGAGGTTGGTGGGCCTGCTCGCGCGGCGGGGCTACAACCAGGGGATGGCCTTCGACGTGGTCAAGACGCAACTGGCCCAGGAGCGCGAACGGCGCTCCGTCTAGACCTAGACCAGGAATCCGCCGTCGACATTGAGTGCGGTGCCGGTGATGTAGCCGGCCTCCGGTGAGGCCAGATAGGCCACGGCACTGGCGATGTCGCGGGTGTGGCCGTAGCGGCCCAGCGCCAGCAGGCTGGTCATCTGTTCGGCGAACGGCCCCTCGGCGGGATTCATGTCGGTGGCGATCGGCCCCGGCTGGATGTTGTTCACCGTGATGCCGCGCGGTCCGAGTTCCTGGGCCAGGCCCCGAGTGAACCCGGCGACCGCGGCCTTCGACAGGGCGTACACCGAAAACCCCGGCACCGGAACACGTTCGGCGTTCACGCTGCCGATGTTGATGATCCGTCCGCCCTCACCCAGATGCGGCACGGCGGCCTGCGTGGTGGCGTAGACGCCGCGCACATTGATGTTCACCAGTCGATCGAACTCCTCCAGGGAGAACTCCTCGATCGGGGCGCTGGACGCGACACCGGCATTGTTGACCAGGATGTCCAGACCGCCCAGGGTATTCACCGCCTGCTCGACGGCCGCGGTTGTGGCGGCGGCGTCTGCGCTGTCGGCCTGAATGGCCACCACCTGCGCGCCGGACGCGGATACCTCGGCGGCCAACTTCTCCGCCGGTTCCGGAGACGAGTTGTAGGTGAACGCCACGGCGGCGCCGTCGGCGGCCAGGCGGCGTACGATTTCGGCGCCGATGCCCCGGGAGGCTCCGGTGACCAGGGCGCGGCGTCCGGCCAGGGGGGTGGTGTGCGAGTTCTCGGTCATGGCAGGTAGAACAGCCGCCGCAGAACTTCGTTCCCCGCTATGACGTACATCACAGGAGCGGTCCCGGATCAGACGACCGGGGTGTCCTGAACGGCGGACTTCGGCACCGGCGCCGGGCCCTTCTTGGACCGCCGCAGCCGGGCCTCCAGACGGGTGGCGAAGGCCGAGAGCGCGAAGTTCAGCGCGATCATCAGCGCCGCGATGACGAGCAGCGCGGGGATGTAGTTGCCGTAGGCCGACCCGATGCTCTGACCCTGGCGCACCATCTCCACGAACGTGATCTGGTAGCCGATGGCGGTGTCCTTGAGCACCACGACCATCTGCGAGATCAGCACCGGCAGCATCGAGGTGATGGCCTGCGGCAGCTGGATCGAGCGCATGGACTGGCCCCAGGTCAGGCCCAGCGCCGAGGCGGCCTCGGCCTGACCCCGCGGCAGCGCGTGCACCCCGGTGCGCACGATCTCGGCGATCACCGCCGAGTTGTACAGCGTCAGCCCGGTGATGACACCGGCCAGCGCCAGGTACTGCGAGGCGAACACGTTGTACTGCGCGAACAACGCATAGGAGAACAGCATCATGATCAGCACCGGGACGGCGCGGAAGAACTCCACGAACACCGCGCACGCCCAGCTGACCGCCCGCACCGGCGAGAGCCTGCCGATGCCCAGGGCGCAGCCCAGCACCAACGCCAACACGATGGACACCGCGGCCGCGGTCAGCGTGCCCTCGATACCGGGCAGCACGTAGGTCGTCCACAGATTGGCGGTGAGGAAGGGTTCCCACTTGGCCGGCTCGAACTGATCGGCGGCGGCGAACTTCCAGACGACCCAGCCGAGGATCGCGGCGAACACCAGCGCCGTCACGACGGCGAGGATCGCGTTGCGGCGCCGCCCCCGGGGCCCGGGCGCGTCGAATAGGACGGAAGCTCCGGTCACCTGTGCCCTCTGTTCTTCGCGCAAGCGCTCATCTGTGCCGTCTGTTCTTCGCGCAAGCGCTCATCTGTGCCGTCTGTTCTTCGCGCAAGCGCTCATCACCGCAACACCGCCAACCGCTTGCCCAGCCATCCGAACAGCAGCCCCATCGGCAGCGTCAGGATCACGAAGCCGACCGCGAAGATGCTGCCGACCACCAGCAGCGCCGAGGTGTTCTCCACCATCTCCTTCATCAGCAGCGCCGCCTCGGCCACCCCGATCGCCGAGGCGATGGTGGTGTTCTTGGTCAACGCGATCAATACCGAACCCAGCGGGATGATCACCGCGCGAAAGGCCTGCGGCAACAGGATGATCCGCAGATTCTGGGAGAAGCTCAGACCCAGCGACCGGGCCGCCTCGGCCTGCCCGATCGGCACCGTGTTGACCCCGGAACGGATCGCCTCACACACGAATGCCGCCGTGTAGACCGCCAATCCGAGCACGGCCAAGCGGAAGTTGCTGTCCACGATGGACGTCGGTGACTTCGGGTCGGTCAGCGTGATGTGCAGCGTGTTGGCCAGACCCAGCGAGCAGAACACCAGAATCAGGGTCAGCGGGGTGTTGCGCACCACGTTGACATACGTGGTGCCCAACCACCGCATCACCGGTACCGGCGACAACCGCATCGCCGCCAGCACGGTGCCCAGCAGGAGTGCGCCGATCGCGGCGTACACCGTCAGCTGGATGGTGATCCAGAACGCGGCATAGATCCGGTCCTGGTACTCACTGAAGATCTCCACGCCACCGCCTGCCGACTACTGGTCGACGGTGGGGGGCTCGGGCGCGGTGATGCCCGCCGGCCCGAGGTTCTTGTCGAAGGCTTCCTTCCAGGCGCCCTCGGACACCATCTTGGTGATCGCGTCGTTGATCTTGGTGCGCAGTTCGGTGTCGTCCTTCTTCAGGCCGATGCCGTAGCGCTCCTCGGAGAACGGCTCACCGACGATCTTGAAGGTGCCCGGCGACTGCGCGGCGTAGCCGGCCAGGATGACCTCATCGGTGGTCACCGCGTCGATCGCGCCGGTCTTGAGCGCCTCCACACACGCCGAGTAGGTGTCGTACTGCTGCAGCTGCACGCCCGGGTACTTGTCCTTGATCCGCTGGGCTGGCGTGGAACCGGTCACCGAGCACAGCTTCTTGTTGTTCTCCAGCGACTCGGCGCCGGTGATGTCGGTGTTGTCGGAGCGCACCAGCAGGCTCTGCCCGGTGATCAGATACGGGCCGGCGAAGTCCACCTTCTCCTTGCGTGCGTCGGTGATGGAGTAGGTGGCGACGATGTAGTCCACCTGACCGTTCTGGATCAGCGTCTCGCGCTGCCCGGACGGGGACTCCTTCCACTCGATCTGCTCGGGCGTGTAGCCGAGCTGCTCGGCGACATAGGTCGCCACGTCGACGTCGAATCCGCTCATGGTGCCGTCCGGGTTCTTCAGTCCCAGACCCGGCTGGTCGAACTTGGTGCCGATGGTCACCTTGTCGCTGTCGTCGCCACCACCGCCGCAGGCGGCGAGGGACAGCGGCAGGGCCGCAGCCAGAATGGCGGCAGCGGCCACCCGAACGCGAAATGACATCACGTGCTCCTTCGATTCAGTGATTGAGAATCTTGCCGAGGAAATCCTTGGCACGGTCGGACTTGGGATTGGTGAAGAACTCTTCGGGTTCGGTGTCCTCGACGATCGCCCCGTCGGACATGAACACCACCCGGTGCGAGGCGCGGCGGGCGAAGCCCATCTCGTGGGTCACGACCAGCATGGTCATGCCCTCGCTGGCCAGATCGGTCATCACCGCCAGGACTTCCTTGATCATCTCCGGATCCAGGGCGCTGGTCGGTTCGTCGAAGAGCATCACCTTGGGGTTCATCGCCAGCGACCGGGCGATCGCGACCCGCTGCTGCTGCCCGCCGGACAACTGCGCCGGGTACTTTTCGGCCTGATTGGCCACCCCGACCCGCTCCAGCAGGGTCATCGCCTCGGTACGGGCCTTGTCCTTGGACAGCTTGCGCACCTTGATTGGGGCGAGCATCACATTTTCGACGATTGTCTTGTGCGCGAACAGATTGAACGACTGGAACACCATGCCCACATCGGAGCGCAGCTGCGCGAGTTTGCGGCCCTCCTCGGGGAGGAGGTCACCGTCGATGGCGATGGTGCCGGCATCGATCGGCTCGAGCCGATTGATGGTGCGGCACAACGTTGATTTGCCCGAACCCGACGGGCCGAGCACCACGACGACCTGACCGCGCGGGACCTCAAGATCGATATCCCGGAGCACGTGCAGATCACCGAAGTGCTTGTTGACAGCCTGTAGCGAGATCATCGGGACCGAAGCCGCGGTGGTCATGGGGAATGACCCTACCCACGGAACGCACGAGATGGGGCGTATCCACCTCCCCGTAACATGGACGTCGTGACTTCGATAGTGGCCGACGGTGCGTTGGGGGCCGAGCAGGGGACCCCTGGCCAGCCGCAACGCACCTATCAGGTCCGCACTTACGGCTGCCAGATGAACGTGCACGACTCCGAGCGGCTGTCCGGCCTGCTGGATGCGGCCGGCTACCGGCGCGCCCCCGAGGGCGCCGACGCCGACATCGTGGTGTTCAACACCTGCGCCGTCCGGGAGAACGCGGACAACAAGCTCTACGGCAATCTGAGCCATCTGGCTCCCCGCAAGAGCGCCGACCCGAACATGCAGATCGCGGTCGGCGGGTGCCTGGCGCAGAAGGACCGCGAGACGGTGCTCAAGAAGGCGCCCTGGGTCGACGTGGTGTTCGGTACCCACAACATCGGTTCGCTGCCGGTGCTGCTGGAACGGGCTCGCCACCGACGCGAGGCCCAGGTCGAGATCGCCGAGGCGCTGCAGGAGTTTCCGTCCGCGCTCCCGGCCTCACGCGAATCTGCTTACGCAGCTTGGGTTTCCATTTCTGTCGGCTGCAACAACACCTGCACGTTCTGCATCGTGCCCGCGCTGCGGGGTAAAGAGGTGGACCGCCGGCCCGGCGACATCCTGGCCGAGGTGGCGACCCTGGTGGACCAGGGTGTGCTCGAAGTCACGCTGCTGGGCCAGAACGTGAACGCCTACGGGGTGTCCTTCGTCGACCCCGAGATCCCGCGCAACCGGGGTGCATTCGCCGATCTGCTGCGGGCCTGCGGGACCATCGACGGCCTGGAGCGGGTCCGCTTCACCTCACCGCATCCCGCCGAGTTCACCGACGACGTCATCGAAGCCATGGCGCAGACCCCGAATGTGTGCCCGACGCTGCACATGCCGCTGCAGTCCGGCTCCGACCGCATCCTCAAGGCGATGCGCCGCTCCTACCGGGCCGAGAAGTTCCTCGGCATCATCGACCGGGTCCGCGCCGCGATCCCGCAGGCCGCCATCACCACCGACATCATCGTCGGCTTCCCGGGCGAGACCGAGGAGGATTTCCAGGCCACCTTGGATGTGGTCCGCTCCGCCCGGTTTTCGACTGCCTTCACCTTCCAGTACTCCAAACGTCCCGGTACCCCGGCGGCGGTGCTGGCCGACCAGCTGCCCAAAGAGGTCGTCACCGAGCGTTATCAGCGACTCATCGAACTACAGGAGCAGATCTCGTTGCAGGAGAACCAAGCTCAAGTCGGACGGCAGGTCGAACTGCTGGTGGCCGCGGGGGAGGGCCGCAAGGACGCCGCCACGGCGCGGATGTCCGGGCGGGCCCGTGACGGCCGGCTGGTGCACTTCACCGCCGGCGGCGCCGACATCCGCCCCGGCGACATCGTCACCACCACGGTGACCCGGGCGGCCCCGCACTTCCTGGTCGCCGACGGTCCGGTGGGTTCGCACCGCCGCACCCGCGCCGGGGACGCGCACGCCGCCGGGCTTCGTCCGGTCACCGGAGTGGGTCTGGGCATGCCGGGCATCGGCGCACCGCCGGTCGCCCCCGTCACTTCGGAGTGTGGACTGTGAGCGGCAACTCCTCGAACGGCTTCGACGATTACAAGGACGACATCGAGGCCGCCGAACGCCGCGTCGCCTCCGAGATCGACCCCGGCGCACGGGCGCTCGTGGTGGCGATCCTGGTGTTCGTCGTGCTGCTGTCATTCCTGCTGCCGCACACCGGATCCACCCGCGGGTTCGACGTGCTGGTCGGCGGTGACGCCGCCGCCGCCGACGGGATCTCGCTGCCGTCACGGGTGTTCGTCTGGCTGGCGCTGGTGTTCAGCATCGGGTTCTCGATCCTGGCGCTGTTGACGCGACGCTGGACGCTGGCCTGGATCGCGTTGGCCGGAACCACGGTGGCCTGCCCGGCCGGCATGCTCGCGGTGTGGTCGCGCCAGACCGCCGGCGAAGGCATGCCCGGCCCGGGGATCGGGCTGATCATCGGCTGGATCGGTGTGCTGCTGCTGGCGTTCCACTGGGCCCGGGTGGTGTGGTCGCGCACCGCGCTGCAACTGGCCGCCGAGGCGCAGCGGCGTCAGGCCATCGCCGAGCGGCAGAACCACACGCTGCTCGACGACACGTTCCCCGACGACCGGGGCGACGAGCCGAAGCGCGACTAGCGCTTCTTGGTGACCGCTTCTGCGGCGGTCTCCGCCCATTCCCGCCACTGCGCGGCGCTGGCCCGGGCCGCCTCGGCGTCCTTGGTCTTACCGGCCGCCTCGGCCTTCTCGGCCTGACGTTCGAACTGCTCGGCCCGCTCCCGGAACTGGTCGGCCCGGGCCTGCGCCTCGGCGTCGGGCTGGTTCGCGGTCCCGGCGTCGCGCACCTTCTTCTCCACCGCACGCAGCCGGCGCTCCAGATCGGCGGACCGCTCACGCGGCACCTTGCCGATCGCGTCCCACTTGTCGCCGATCGTCCGCAGTGCCGCCTGCGCGGCCTTCGGATCGGCGATGTCGATGCGCTCGGCCTCGGCCAGCAACTTCTCCTTGGCCGCGGCGTTGGCCTCGAACTCGGCGTCGCGCTCCGCGTTGATGGCGTTACGCGCCTCGAAGAAGGTGTCCTGTGCCGCCTTGAACCGCGCCCACAGCGCATCGTCGACATCCTTGGCGGCCCGTCCGGCGGCCTTCCACTGCGCCAACAGATCCCGGAAGGTGGCCGCGGTACCCGACCAGTCGGTGGAATCGCTGAGGTGCTCGGCCTTCTCGCACAGGGCCTCCTTGGCCTGCCGGGCCCCGACCCGTTCGCGATCCAGTTCGGCGAAATGCGACCCACGGCGCCGGTTGAACGTCTCCCGGGCGGCCGAATACCGCTTCCACAGCGCGTCGTCGGTCTTGCGGTCCAGGCCGGTGATGGTGCGCCACTCGTCGAGGATCGCGCGCAGCCGGTCGCCGGCGGCCTTCCACTGGCCGGTGACCTGGGCGATCTCCTCGGCCTCGGCGGCCAGCGCCTCCTTGCGGGCGGTCTGGGCGGCACGGTGCTCGTCGCGCCGCGCCCGGTCCTCGGCGGCCGCGCCGTCGGCGTGCTCGACGATCGAGGTGAGCCGCTGCTCGACGGCGTCGACATCGCCGAGCACGGCGGCGGTCGGCAGCGTCTCCAGCAGCGCCGACGCGGCGGACTTGATCTTGCGGGCGTCGCCGCTGCCCGAGGCCAGCCGGGTCTCCAGCAGCGCCACCTCGGTGGCCAGGTCGTCGTAGCGGCGGCCGAAGTGGGCGTACGCGGCTTCGGCGTCGCCGGCCTGCCAGGACCCGATGACCCGCTCACCGGCCGCGGTGATCAGCACGACGGTGCCGTTCTCTTCGACGCGGCCGAACCGGTGCGGATCCACCGAGGGCGGAGCCACGACAGCCGGGGCGGCGGCCGCCGCCGGGCGGGGATGGGGTGCGGGACGCGGGCCCGGCCGGGGTGCCGGTTTGGGGGTGGGCTTGGGTGCCGCCGGGGCCTGCTGTGCCGACTCCCCGGTGGTCTCGCCGGAACCCGATTCGCTGCTGGTCATATTCGTTCCTCACCCCTCCGCGCGGGCTGACCCACGCACCTGCCGCGCGACGCGGCGCCCAATAGCTTCCGTCGCTATTCAAGCAGGTCGCCTCGCGCCGTGCGCACAGCTTCGCGATGCGTGGTGTGCCGCGGTTGCGATTGGGGCCCGTTTACCGGCACCCTCAGGGCCCGGACCAGTTACAAGGCCTTTGGAGGAGAGCGGTTTGGACAAGGCGGATATCGCCGCGCTGTTGGCGCTCGGCGCTGCGCTGTTCGTCGCCATGGGCGACGTCATCCATCAGCGCACCGCGCATGAGGTGACCGCCGAGCCGGTCGGGCACCTGCAGCTGTTCGCGCACCTGCTGCGCGACCGCATGTGGTGGATCGGCAGCCTGGTGTCGGCGGTCGGATTCGGCCTGCAGGCCGCGGCGCTGGGGCTGGGATCGGTGCTGCTGGTGCAGGCCCTGCTGGTCACCTCGCTGCTGTTCGCGCTGCCGCTCAACGCCCGGGCCAACCACCATCGGGTGAGCCGATTCGAGTGGACCTGGGCGGTGCTGTTGGCGACATCGGTGGTGGTCATCGTGACCGTCGGCAACCCCACCGCCGGGCAGGCGCGGGCCGGCTCGGAGGTCTGGCTGGCGGTGGCCGCGGTGCTCGGGCCGGTGCTGGTGGGGTGCGTCATCGGCGCGCGGATCCTCAGCGGCAGCAAGGCGAGCGCGATCCTGCTGGCCTGCGTCTCGGGGGCGCTGTGGGGCCTGTTCGCGATCCTGACCAAAGGGGTGGTCGACCGGCTGGGCAATGGGCTGTGGGCGGTGCTCAGCGCCCCGGAGCTCTATGCGTGGGCGGTGGTGGCGGTGGTCGGCACGGCTTATCAGCAGGCAGCGTTCCGGGCCGGCTCGATGACCGCCTCCCTGCCGACGATGACGGTCGTCGAGCCGGTGGTGGCCTCGGTGCTCGGTGTGGTGGTGCTCGGCGAGACGCTGCGGCCGGGCGAGTCCGGCTGGATCACCCTGGCGGTGGCGTTCACGGTGATGGTGGTCGCCACGCTGGCGCTGGCCCGCGGCGAGGCGGGCTGGGCCGCGAAGCCCGATGTCGGCAAGGCGATAGCGTGATGGCGTGTTGGCTGCCATTGCACTGATTCCCTCGGCGCCGGTGCTGGTGCCCGAACTCGCCGGTGCGGCGGCGGCCGAGGTGGCGGATCTGCGCGCGGCCGTGCTCGCCGCGGCGGCGGTGTTGCCGGCGCGCTGGATCGCCGTCGGTGCGGGGCCGGAGGACGCCAACATCGGGGCGCACTCGGTCGGGACCTTCGCCGGCTACGGCGTCGACGTCCCGGTCCGGTTGGCACCCGAGGCCACCGGACCGGTCACCGAGCTACCGCTGTGTGCGCTGATGGCGGGCTGGGTGCGCGCGCAGGTGGCACCGGAGGCCGTCGTCGACGTCTGCGCCTACCGGGCCGAGCACGGCGCGGACACCGCCCTGGCCTGCGGACGCGCGTTGCGCGCGGAGATCGACGCGAGCGACCAGCCGGTCGGGGTGCTGGTGGTCGCCGACGGCTGCAACACGCTGACCGCTTCGGCGCCCGGCGGGTTCGACCCCGCCGCCGCGGCCGTGCAGGACGCCCTCGACGATGCGCTGGCCGCCGGTGACGCGGCGGCGCTGGCCGATCTGCCGGCTCAGGTGGTGGGCCGGGTGGCCTATCAGGTGCTGGCCGGGCTGTGTGCCCCGGCGGCGGCCGACCAGCTCTACCGCGGTGCGCCCTACGGCGTCGGGTACTTCGCGGGTACCTGGCGCCCGTGACCGCGCCGCTGCGTCCCGTCGCCGTCATCGGCCCGACGGGAACCGGAAAGTCGGCATTGGCGCTGACCCTGGCCGAGCGCCTGGGCGGGGAGATCGTCAACGCCGACGCCATGCAGTTCTACCGGGGCATGGACATCGGGACCGCCAAACTGGCGCCCGACCAGCGCCGCGGCATCGCCCACCATCAGCTCGACGTGCTCGAGGTCACCGAGAACGCCTCGGTCGCGCGGTACCAGGAGAGCGCGGCCGCCGACATCGAGGCGATCATGGCCCGCGGTGCGGTCCCGCTGATCGTCGGCGGATCCATGCTCTACATCCAGTCGCTGCTGGACCAGTGGTCGTTCCCGGCCACCGATCCGGCGGTGCGGGCCCGCTGGGAGGCCCGCCTCGCCGAGGTCGGGGTCGGCGCCCTGCACGCCGAGCTGACCCGGGTCGACCCCGCCGCCGGTGCCGCGATCCTGGACACCGACGGCCGCCGCATCGTGCGGGCGTTGGAGGTCGTGGAGATCACCGGTCAACCGTTCGCCGCCTCGGCACCGCGTATCGGTACTCCGCGCTGGAACACCGTGATCATTGGATTGGACTGGGACACAGCGGTTCTCGACGAACGGCTGGCTCAGCGCACCGACTCCATGTTCGAGGACGGCCTGGTCGAGGAGGTGACCGGGCTGATCGGGCGCGGCCTGCGCGACGGGGTGACGGCCTCGCGGGCCCTGGGTTACGCCCAGGTGCTGGCGGCCCTCGACGCCGGGGACGACCCGGACAACGCGGCGGCCCGGACCGCGACGTTCATCGGCACCCGCCGCTACGTGCGGCGGCAGCGGTCCTGGTTCCGTCGCGATCACCGGGTGCACTGGCTCGACGGTTCGGCGCCGGACCTGGCCGACGCCGCGCTGCGTATCCTGGACAGGTGAAACCCGCCATTGCATTCGCGAAGGGGCACGGCACCCAGAACGACTTCGTCGTGCTGCCCGACCCCGATGCCGCGCTCGCGCTGACCCCCGACTGGGTGGCCGCGCTGTGCGACCGGCGCCGTGGCCTGGGCGCCGACGGTGTGCTGCGGGTGACGACGGCCGGCGCGGCCGCCGCGGCGGGCGTGTTCGCCGCGCTGCCCGAGGGGGTGGTCGCCTCGGATTGGTACATGGACTACCGCAACGCCGACGGATCCATCGCGCAGATGTGCGGGAACGGTGTCCGGGTGTTCGCCCATTACCTGCGGGCATCCGGGTTGGAGAGCCGAGACGAATTCGTGGTCGGCTCATTGGCCGGTCCGCGGCCGGTGGTGGTGCACGGCTTCAACCCCGAGGATCCCACGCACGCCGAGGTCACCGTGGACATGGGCAAGGCCAACCGGCTGGGCGCCGGTTCGGCGGTGGTCGGCGGGCGGACCTTCACCGGACTCGGTGTCGACGTCGGCAACCCGCACCTGGCGTGCGTCACCGACCTGAGTGCGGCGGAGTTGGCGGCCCTGGACGTCGCCGCGCCGGTCTCCTTCGACTCCGCCCAGTTCCCGGAGGGCGTCAACGTGGAGATCGTGGCGGTGTCGGCTGCTGACGCGGTGGACATGCGCGTGCACGAACGTGGTGTCGGTGAAACCCGCTCCTGCGGTACCGGAACCGTGGCCGCCGCGCTGGCGGTGCTGGCGCACGCGGGGCAGGACACCGGATCGCTGCGGGTGCGGATCCCCGGGGGCGAGGTCACCGTCACGATCACCGAAGCGACCAGTTACCTGCGCGGACCGTCGGTCCTCGTCGCGCATGGTGAACTGGCAGGAAATTATTCGGGTGCATGACCGCGGGTCGGCATGCCACCATCGAAAGAACTTATGACTGAACCTGACTACATTCCAAGCACCGGCGAACTGGCTCTCGAGGACCGCGCGGCACTGCGCCGGGTGGCCGGGCTGTCCACCGAACTCACCGACATCTCCGAAGTCGAATACCGCCAGCTCCGCCTGGAGCGGGTGGTGCTCGTCGGAGTGTGGACCGAGGGCACCGCGGCCGACGTCGACGCGAGCATGGCCGAACTCGCGGCGCTGGCCGAGACCGCGGGCTCGGAGGTCCTCGAGGGCCTCGTGCAGCGCCGCGACAAACCCGACGCCTCGACCTACATCGGCTCCGGCAAGGCCATCGAACTGCGCGACATCGTCACCGCCACCGGCGCGGACACCGTCATCTGCGACGGTGAGCTCAGCCCCGCCCAGCTCAACTCGCTGGAGAAGGTGGTCAAGGTCAAGGTCATCGACCGGACCGCGCTGATCCTGGACATCTTCGCCCAGCACGCGACCTCGGCCGAGGGTAAGGCCCAGGTGGCCTACGCGCAGATGGAGTACATGCTGCCCCGGCTGCGCGGCTGGGGTGAATCGATGTCGCGGCAGGGCGGTGGCGCCGGCGGTAGCAGCGGCGGGGTCGGTACCCGCGGCCCCGGTGAGACCAAGATCGAGACCGATCGCCGCCGGATCCGCGAGCGGATGTCCAAGCTGCGCCGCGAGATCAAGGAGATGAAGAAGATCCGCGACACCCAGCGGGGGAGCCGGCGGCGCAGCGACGTCGCCGCGCTGGCCATCGTCGGGTACACCAACGCGGGCAAGTCGAGTCTGCTCAACGCGCTGACCGGCGCGGGTGTCCTGGTGGAGAACGCGTTGTTCGCCACGCTGGAACCCACTACGCGCCGTGGGCAATTCGAGGACGGGCGACCGTTCGTGCTCACCGACACGGTGGGATTCGTGCGGCATCTGCCCACCCAGCTGGTGGAGGCGTTCCGCTCGACGCTGGAAGAGGTGGCCGACGCGGAACTGCTCATCCACGTGGTGGACGGATCCGATGTGAACCCGCTGGCCCAGATCACCGCGGTTCGCCACGTCGTCAACGACGTCGTCGCCGAGTACGGGATCGCCCCGCCGCCGGAACTGTTGGTGGTCAACAAGATCGACGCGGCCGGCGATCTGGCGCTGGCGCAGTTGCGCCGGGCCCTGCCGGATGCGGTCTTCGTGTCCGCGCGCACCGGTGAGGGGCTCGACCAGCTGCGCACCCGGTTGACCGAACTGGTGGAACCCAGCGATGCCTTCGTGGACGTGACCCTGCCGTATGACCGCGGTGACCTCGTGGCCCGGGTGCATGCCGAGGGCCGGATCGACACCACCGAGCACACCGAACAGGGCACCAAGATCACGGCGAGGGTGCCGGCTGCGCTGGCCGCCGGCCTGCGCGAGTTCAGTAACTGGTAGTTGCACGGGCAGGCGCGCCGTCTCGGCGAATCCCCCGGATTTCAAGGGGCGGCGCGCCTGCCCGCGCCGGTCAGGCGGCCTGATCCGCGCTGTCGGCCGACGGGGAATCCGGCGCCTCGGAGGAATCCTCGCCGGACTCCGTCTCGGCCTCGGACTCAGGCTCGGACTCAGGCTCGGCCTCGGTCTCGGGCGCGGTCTCGATTTCCGTCAGCTCCTCGACCTCCGCCAGCTCCTCAGGCGCCGACGCGGATCGGGTGCCGGTCCGCGCGCTCAGCACGCTGCGCGGTGCCGTCCGGGCCTCGGCGAGCGCGGCGCGCTTCTCGGCGCGGGTCGGTTCGGCGGGGGCGGCCGCATCGAGGTCGGCGGCGGGGGCAGTCTCATCGACGTCGGTGTTCACCGCCGCAACTCTCCCGCCATCGGGGGACTCCGAGCGACGGTCCTGCGGTTCCTGCTGCACCGCCGGGCGCTTACCGAACGCGTCGCGGAATCCCTGGCCCAGCGCCTCGATGACGTCGCGGGTCAGGGTGATCGGATTGATCCGGGGGATGAGCCGGAATGGTGCGGGCACACCGTAGCTCAGTGTCCGGTCGTAGCCGGTCTCGATCAGTACCTCCAGTACCGGGCTGAGCAGCGTGACGATCGGGTTGATCAGGAAACCGGTTCCGGTGGCCTTCGCGAACTGCAGGAACGGGCGCACGATCGGCAACGTCTTGGTCGGGATGGTGATGTAGCGGGTGTCGCCGTAGTCCTGCCAGTTGTCCTCGTCGGCGAGTTGTTCGGCCAGTTCCTCCGGGGTGTAGCCGTCGGGCAGCTCGCCGGGATAGCTCTTCGCGTTGGGGGCCAGGTAGGTGCCGTGTACGTACACGAACCCGGCGATCGCGTTGAGCACCGCCAGCGCGTTGAGCGGGTATATCGGGAAGTCGGAGACACCGCCGTAGCGGAAGGAGATGTCGGTGGCGCAGATGTGATCGCAGGTGTCCGTCGGCGCCGGCAATCCGAAGGTGACGTCCAGGATCGGCACGTGCCCCAGGAACGCCAGCCGCTCGAACAGGCCGCCGTTGGGGCGATTGGGGTTTCCGATCATCACGAAGGACAGGTAGGTCTGGTCCTTGGGCAGATAGGACAGGTTGCGTTTCTGCCGGCTGACGATGTTGCCGCCCTGCGAATAGCCGAACAGCACGACCGGCTCACCGGGCTTCTGCACCAAGGTGTTCACCAGCGTCGAGTTCAGATTGGCCAACCCCTCACCGGTGGACACGTCCCATTTGGCGCCGCGCAGTCCGCCCCAGCCGGGCAGCGGGAAGGGCCAGAACTGGGCGGGATAGTCGATGCCCTGCAGCGCGCAGTCGTTCTCCGCGGTGCAGGCCGGGTTGAACGGCGAGATGTAGTAATCGCGGGCGTTCTCCAGATAGCCGCCGACGATGTTGGCGTTCGGTGTGCCGGTGCCCGGCACGATCAGTGCGGTGGCGGCCAGCGCCACGGCCAACGACAGCGTCGAGGCGACGGTGACGATGACGGCGGCCAACAGCGCCAGCGCGGTTGTGATCGATGTGCGTGCGATCTGGGCGATACGCATCTGCCACCCCCGGGTCGGTGAGTGCGTCTCAGGTTTCCCACGGATCGTCGCACCACACGAGTTGAGGGGCGGGTAAACCGCCGAATTGAAAGTAGAATCTCATTCTAATAACGTCCGTCGGAGATCCGGATGGAGGGAGCGTCACATGGGCTTACGGGGTGAAGCCGCGATCGTCGGCTTTCACGAGCTGCCCGCCACGCGTAAGCCGACGGGGACACCCGAGTTCATCATCGAACAGTGGGCCCGGCTGGCCGCCGCCGCGGTGGCCGACGCGGGCCTATCGGTGGACCAGGTCGACGGGCTGGTCACCACCGGTGTCTTCGAATCCGAGCTCTTCGTCCCGTCCACCGTGGTGGAGTACCTCGGTCTGGCCGTCAACTTCGCCGAGTACGTGGACCTCGGCGGCGCCAGCGGTGCGGCCATGGTGTGGCGCGCGGCGGCCGCCATCGAACTGGGTATCTGCCAGGCCGTGCTGTGCGCGATCCCGGCCAACTACCTCACACCCATGCACGAGCAGCGCCCGCCGAACATGGGTGACGCCGTGTACTTCGGTGCCTCCAGCAACCGCTTCGGCTCACCGCAGGCGGAGTTCGAGATTCCCTACGGCTATCTCGGGCAGAACGGGCCCTACGCGCAGGTCGCCCAGATGTACGCCGCCGCATACGGATACGACGAAACCGCGATGGCCAAGATCGTCGTCGACCAACGGGTCAACGCCAACCACACCCCGGGCGCGGTGTTCGGCGACAAGCCACTGACCATCGCCGACGTGCTGGACAGCCCGATCATCGCCTCGCCGCTGCACATGCTGGAGATCGTGATGCCGTGCATGGGCGGTTCTGCGGTGCTCGTCACCAATGCCGACCTGGCCCGTAAGAGCCGCAACAGGCCGGTGTGGATCAGGGGATTCGGCGAGCGGGTGCCCTACAAGTCGCCGGTGTACGCCGCCGACCCGTTGCAGACCCCGATGGTCAAGGTCGCCGACTCGGCCTTCACGATGGCCGGCACCCGACCCGCCGAGATGGACATGGTCTCGATCTATGACTGCTACACCATCACCGCGCTGCTCACCCTCGAGGACGCCGGGTTCTGCGAGAAGGGCAAGGGCATGCAGTTCGTCACCGATCACGACCTGACGTTCCGCGGGGACTTCCCGATGAACACCGCGGGTGGCCAACTCGGGTACGGCCAGCCCGGCAACGCCGGTGGCATGCACCACGTCTGCGACGCCACCCGACAGCTGATGGGCCGCGCCGGGGCGACCCAGGTCGCCGACTGCAACCGGGCCTTCGTCTCCGGCAACGGCGGCGTGCTGAGCGAACAAGAAGCACTTGTGCTGGAGGGGGACTGATGACCCGCCCAATTCCTCTGCCGACCCCGACCTCGGCGCCGTACTGGGACGGCCTGCGCCGCCACGAGGTGTGGTGCCAGTTCTCCCCGTCCCTGGACGCCTACGTGTTCTATCCGCGGGTGCTGGCGCCGGGCACGCTGGCCGACGATCTGCAGTGGCGCCGGATTTCCGGAGCCGCCACCCTGGTCAGCTTCGCCGTCGCGCAGCGGCCGGTGGCCCCGCAGTTCGCCGATACGGTGCCCCACCTGCTCGGCGTCGTGCAGTGGCCGGAGGGCCCGCGACTGGCCACCGAACTCGTCGACGTCGACCCGGAGGAGCTGCGGATCGGCATGGCACTCACCCCGGTGTTCGTCGACCACCCCGACATCACCCTGCTGCACTACACCGCGGCCCGATAGGAGACCGGCACCGTGGTTGTCGCACTCACCGACGAACAGCTCCAGCTCACCGACTCGATGGCCGGCTTCGCGAAACGCCACGGCGGCCTCGACCTGACCCGCACCCGTTTCGACGCGATCGCCGCCGGACACCGGCCCGACTTCTGGGACGCGCTGGTCGGCCAGGGGCTGCACGCGGTGCACCTGCCCGAACACCTCGGCGGCCAGGGCGGCACCCTGGCCGAGGCCGCCTGTGTCCTCGACGCGGCCGGTCACGGCCTGCTGCCCGGCCCACTGCTGCCCACCGTCATCGCCGGCGCGGTGCTCGCGACCGCAATCGGAGAGCCCGCGGCGGCGCTGCTGGAGGCCATCGTGGCCGGGGGGACCGCGGCACTCGTGCTCCCGGCGGACGGCGAGATCCGGGCCACCACCGCCGACGGGGGATGGCGGCTCGACGGGTCCGCCGGTCCGCACCTCGGGCTGTGCGCCGCGGACATCATCGTGCTCGGGGCCAGAACCGAGGCAGGCGAGCCGCTGTGGTTCGCGCTGCACACCGATACGCCCGGCCTCACCGTGCAGGCGCAGACATCCACCGACCTGACCCGCGACGTCGGCACCCTGGACTGCCGCGGCGTGCACACCGCCGACGCGCTCGCCGGAGTCGACGAGGCCACCGCCGTCGGCATCACGGTCGGGATGATGGCGGCCGAGGCGGCCGGGATCGCGCGCTGGTGCGTCGACAACGTGGTCGCCTACCTGAAGGTGCGCGAACAGTTCGGCCGCCCGATCGGCTCGTTCCAGGCGCTGCAGCACAAGGCCGCGATGCTGTACATCACCAGCGAGCTGGCCGCGGCGTCGGCCTGGGACGCGGTCCGCGGTGGGGACCGTTCACCGGTGCAGCAGCACATCGCGGCCGCCGGCGCGGCGGTCACCGCGATCGGCCGGCTACCGGAACTGGTGGTCGACGCGCTGACCATGTTCGGTGCGATCGGATACACCTGGGAACACGACCTGCACCTGTACTGGAAACGGGCCATCAGCCTGGCCGCCGCGGCCGGGACGGCGACGAAATGGGCACGGGCACTGGGGGATCCGGATCTACCCGGCCGGGACTTCACCATCGAACTGACTGAGGTCGAACCGGACTTCCGGGCCGAGATCGCCGCAGCCCTCGACGCCGCCGCCCAATTGCGCAACGACACCCCGGGCCGGCAGAACCCGGAGTACGCCGAGTACTGGACGGGGCCCCGGCGCACCGCGCTCGCCGACGCCGGGCTGGTCGCACCGCACCTGCCCGCCCCGTGGGGGCTGGCGGCGACACCGGCCCAGCAGCTGATCATCGACGAGGAGTTCGACAAGCGGCCCTATCTGGTCCGGCCGTCGTTGGGCATCGCGGAATGGATCCTGCCCACGGTGCTGGGCGCGGGTTCCGACGAGCAGCGCGATCGGTTCGCGGTGCCCACGATGCGCGGCGAGATCGGTTGGTGCCAGCTGTTTTCCGAACCCGGTGCCGGGTCGGATCTGGCCGGGCTGGCGACCCGGGCGACGAAGGTCGACGGCGGCTGGCGGATCAACGGCCAGAAGGTCTGGACCTCCTCGGCCCAACGTGCCGACTGGGGTGCCCTGCTGGCGCGTACCGATCCGGACGCCAAGAAACACAAGGGGATCGGATACTTCCTGGTCGACATGACCTCGCCGGGCATCACGGTGTCCCCGTTGCGCACCGCGGGCGGCGAGGCGCATTTCAACGAGGTCTTCTTCGACGATGTGCTCGTACCCGACGCCATGCTGGTGGGTGAACCCACCGCCGGCTGGTCCCACGCGCTGGCCACCATGGCCAACGAGCGGGTGGCGATCGGCGCCTACGTCAAGCAGGACAAGGAGAGTGAACTGCGGGCCCTCGCGCGGCGGGCGCCGCAGGACACCCAGGTCCGGGTCGCGCTCGGCGAGGTGCGGGCGGCCACCAACGCCATCGGCGCGCTGGCGGTGCGCGACACCCTCGGCCGGCTCGCCGGGCACGGCCCCGGGCCGGCCTCCAGCATCGGCAAGGTCGGGACCGCGCTGCTGGTGCGCCGGGTCACCGCCGACGCGCTGGCCTTCAGCGGGCGCGCGGCGATGGTGGGCGGCGGTGAGCAGCCCGCGGTGGCGCGCAGCCTGATGATGCCGGCCGAGGTCATCGGTGGCGGCACCGTCGAGATCCAGCTGAACATCATCGCGACGATGATCCTCGGCCTGCCGAGGGGGTGACCCGGCCATGACCGAGTTGCCCGGCTACAAACAGGCCCGCCGGTCGCAGATCGTGGCCGCCGCGCAGGCCCTGCTCAAGGCCCAGGACTACGACCAGATCCAGATGCGCGACGTCGCCGACGCGGCCGACGTCGCACTGGGCACGCTGTACCGCTACTTCACCTCCAAGGAACACGTCTACGCCGCGGTGCTGATGGATTGGGCCCAGCCCGCCTTCGCGTCGGACACCGCCGACACCGCCACCGCCGATACCCGGCCGGCCGAACTCCGGGTCCGCGAGAAGGTCCGCGGCATCATCGCCAGCTTCGAACGCCGTCCGGCCTTCTTCAAGGTGTGCATGCTGTTGCAGAACTCCACCGACGCCAACGCCGAGGCATTGATGGAGCAGTTCGCCGCCGTCGCCCAGCGCACGCTGGCCGCGGACTTCGCCGCGCTGGGGGCCCAGGAATCCGTGGACACCGCGATGATGGCCTGGGGCATCATCAGCACCATGCTCTCCGGGGCGATCCTGCACGGTCACCCGATCGCCGACGCCTATCGGGTGGTGGACGCCTTCGTCGACCTGGTGGCGCCGCGGCTGGCCTAGTGGATCACCGGCGGTTCGTGGGCCCGCACCGGCGGCACCGGCCCGCTGAACTTCTCCACCTGGACCAGCACGTGCGCCCCGGTGCAGCCACGCGCCAGCGCCGAGGTGCCCACATCGGCGGTCAGCACGTTCGGATTGCCGTGCACGCACATCGAATCCGGGTCGGCGGGATCCAGCGGATCGAACCAGGCGCCGGTGGACAGCTGCACCACCTGCGGGCGCAGCCGGTCGTCGGTCACCACCCCGGCCAGGCAGGCCCCGCGGTCGTTGAACACCCGCACCACATCGCCGTCGGCCAACCCCCGCTGCGCCGCATCGGCGGGGTGGATCCGGATCGGTTCGCGCCCGGCCACCTTGGACGCCATGCTGACCGCCCCGCCGTCGAGTTGACCGTGCAGCCTGCCGGCCGGCTGATTGGCGATCAGGTGCAGCGGATAGGTCTGCGCGCGCGCACCACCGAGCCATTCGGTGGGTTCGAACCAGGCGGGGTGGCCCAGGCAGTCGTCGTAGCCGAACCCGTCGATGTCGGCGGAGAAGATCTCGATGCGCCCGCTCGGGGTGTTCAGTCGGTGCGTGTACGGGTCGGCGCGGAAATCGGCCAGCAGCGTCAACCCGGGTTCGGTGGGTAACCGCAGTCCGCCGTCGGCCCAGAACTGGTCGAACGGCGGCGCCGCGAAGTCCACTCCGGCCGCCCACTTCTCGTACATGTGCACCAGCCACTGCCGGGCGGTACGGCCCTCGGTGAACGGCGCACCCACGCCGAGGCGCTCGGCCAGGGCGGCGAAGGTGGTGTAGTCGTCGCGGGACTGGGCGTACGGCGGTGCCAGCGCCGGCATGGCCGTCAGCATCGGATCGTTGCGCGACCCGGAGTAGTCGTCGCGTTCGTAGGCGGTGGTGGAGGGCACCACGATGTCGGCGTGCTTGGCCATCGCCGTCCAGTACGGATCGTGCACGACGACGGTGTCCGGCCGGGCCAGCGCGCGGCGAAGCCGGGGGAGGTTCTGGTGATGGTGGAAGGGATTGCCGCCGGCCCAGTACACCAGCCGGATGTCGGGGAAGGTGAGCCGCAGACCGTTGTAGTCGTACTCCCGGCCGGGGTGCAGCAGCATGTCGGACACCGCGGCCACCGGGATGAACGTCGAGACCGGGTTGGGGCCCTGCGGCAGCACCGGCAGCCGGTGCCGCAGCGGTGCCAGCCCGGGCTCGTTCATCGACCCGTACCCGTGCCCGAAACCCCCGCCGGGCAGCCCGATCTGGCCGAGCATGGCGGCCAGCGTCAGGCCCATCCACGGGGCCTGCTCGCCGTGCCGGGTGCGCTGCAGTGACCAGCTGATGGTGACCAGGGTGCGCCCGGCCGCCATCCGGCGGGCCAGGGCGGTGATGTCCTCGGCCGCGATCCCGCTGATGGCGGCCGCCCACCGTGCCGACTTCGGCACACCGTCGTCGGTGCCGAGCAGGTAGCGCTCGAACCGGTGGTAGCCGATGCAGTAGATGTCCAGGAACTCCCGGTCGGCCAGCCCCTCGGTGGCCAGCACATGGGCCAGCCCGAGCATGATCGCCACATCGGTGCCGGGGACGGGCGCGTGCCATTCGCACTCGCCGTCCACGTCGTCGCGCAGCGGGGAGAAGGACACGATGGTGCCGCCGCGCTCCCGCAGCCGGTTCAATGCGGCGCGGGCCGGATGGGCGGTGGTGCCGCCGTGGTTGATCCCGGTGTTCTTCAGCGCGATGCCGCCGAAGGCGACGAACAGGTCGGTGTGCTCGACGATGACGTCCCACGCGGTGGAGCGCTTGAACAGATCGTCGTGGGTGCCGACCACCCGGGGCATGATCGCCCCGGTGGCGCCCAGGCTGTAGGAGTGCCGGGACGAGGTATAGCCGCCGAGCAGCTTGAGGAACCGGTGCACCTGGCTCTGGGCGTGGTGGAACCGCCCGGCGCTGGCCCAGCCGTAGGAGCCGCCGTAGATGGCCTCGTTGCCGTGGGTGTCGATCACCCGGCGCAGTTCACCGGCCAGCAGCTCGGTGAGCTCGTCCCAGGACACCGCCACGAACTCGTCGGCGCCGCGTCGGTCGCTGGGTCCGGGCCCGTCCTGCAGCCAGCCCCGGCGCACCGCGGGCCCGGCGATCCGGGAGCGATGCCGCAGGGAACCGGGCAGGTTGCCGAGCAGCGGAGAGGGGTCGGCGTCGCCGGCGGCCGGGGTCACCGAGGCGATCTCGCCGTCGCGCACCTCGGCGCTGAAGGCACCCCAATGGGCGAGGCTGCGGCGGGACACCCACCGAATCCTAGGGTGCTCCCACGACGGCCCGGCGGCTACGGTTACCCGCGGGAATTTCGTCCGACACGCTTAACCGCAGGTGGCGGATATCCCACGAGTTCGAGGTCAACTGAAGCAGAGTTGACGAACACGCTACTTTCGTGTGGTTTTGTCCGACTTCGGGAGGGACCGAATGACCAGGCAGCGAACCCGGCTGAGCAGGATCGCCGGGCGGGCAGCAACAGGGCTGGTGAGCGCTGGGCTCATCGCGGCTATGGTGCTGCTCGCACCATCCGCTGCGGCGACTCCGGAAGCCGACGCCGACGCCGCGATCACGGCGGCGTGGGAGACCGGTGGCGGCGAAGGCGGGCCCCTGGGGCCGCGCGACGGTGGCGTCTATCCCGCCGGTGAGGGCTTCGGCCAGAAGTTCGCGGGTGGCCAGATCTTCTTCACCCCGGAGACCGGGGCACACATCGTCACCGGTGCCATCCTGGAGAAGTACGAGGCGCTCGGCGGCCCCGCCGACAGCGACCTGGGCTTCCCGACCATCGACGAGGGACCCGGCCGCGCGGCCAACAGCCGCAACTCCACGTTCAGCGCCCCGGACAACCCGGTGATCTTCTGGACGCCGGACACCGGCGCCCGGGTGGTGCGCGGGGCGATCAACTCGGCGTGGGACGCGCTCGGCGGCTCGGCCGGCGTGCTCGGAGTGCCCAGCGAGGACGAGATGACCAACGGTGACGTCCTCACCCAGAAGTTCACCGGGGGTGAGATCTCCTGGAACCGCAAGACCCGGGCCTTCACCACCGTGCCGCCGGAGCTCGCCGATCAGCTCGGCGCCATCGACGTTCCCTCCGACGCCACCTCGGCGATCAACGCCGCCCGCCGGGCCGCCGGCGGCGCGCTCGGACCCCTGGGCGCCGAAGAGGGGGCCCAGTACGCGATCGGCGCCGACGGCGTCGGCCAGAACTACGCGGGCGGCAAGATCTTCTACAGCCCCGAAACCGGCGCGAATGTGGTCACCGGACAGGTGCTGGCCAAGTACGAGAGCGTGGGCGGACCCACCGGGGATCTCGGGTTCCCGACCGCCAGTGAGGCCGACGGCGGTCTGGCACCGCAGAGCCGGGTGGTTCCGTTCGCCGCGGAGGATGATCCGGTCATCTTCTGGACGCCGGACTTCGGCGCGGTGATCGTGCGCGGCGCGATGAACGCCGCGTGGCAGAAACTCGGCGGTGCGACCGGTGAGCTGGGCGCCCCCAAGGGCGACCAGACCGACCACGGCAACGTCGTCACTCAGCAGTTCAACGGCGGATCGATCTCGTGGGACAGGACCAGCGGCAAGTTCAGCACCGAGCCGGCCGGCCTGCAGTCGCAGCTCGTCGGGCTGCAGGTGCCCGGTGCCGACTCCCCGGCCGCTCCGGCGCCGGGCTCGGCGGCCACCGCGGACGCCGACAGCGGCGACAAGTGGTACTCGTGGCGCTGGTGGTGGTTGCTCGGCTTGATCCCGCTGATCGGTGTGATCGCCCTGATCGCCGTCGCGGTGCTGCGAAACCGGCGGTCCCACGAGGACGACGGTTTCGGGGATGACTATGCCGACGACCGCTACGACCGGGGGTATGACGAGCCCGAGTACAAGCAGCCCGAGTACGGCGATCGCGAGCCGGACGCCCCCCAGAGCCTGTGGGCCTCGGCACCGGCGGTCAGCGAGGTGCCCGCGTTCGGCACCATCTCGGCGGGCCCGGATCCCGAGCATCGCGACGAGTCCGGCGATTACGACACCGATGAGGACACCGGCGACTACGACTCCGATGAGGGCGACGAGCTCGAGGAACTGCACGCGCCGGCCGAGGATCTGAGTTTCGATTCCGACCCGGACGCGGTGGACACCGCGCCCACCCGGATCGAATCACTGTCCGAGGCGCCGGCTTTCGACCCGCCCACCACCGCGGTCTGGTCCGGGTACGAGCCCGATTTCCCCAGTGGCCGGCACGCCGCGATCCAGGACGACGAGCCGGAGGATCCGGGTTGGACCTCGATGCGGCTGGCCGACGGCGACCGGTACCGGGCGCCCGAGGGCTATCCGATCAAGGCGGACACCAAGTCGGGCCTGTACTGGGCTCCCGGCAGCCCGGGCTATCGGGACACCGAGGCCGAGATCTGGTTCGCCAGTGAGGAGTTCGCCCGGACGAACGGGTTCGTCCGGGCCGACTGAGCCTCCCCGGGCGAACCCGTCAGACCTTGCGGATGACGGTGACGACCTTGCCGAGCACCTGGGCGTCGTTACCGTCGATCGGCTCGAACGCCGGGTTGTGCGGCATCAGCCACACCTGCCCCTTGGTGCGCTTGAAGGTCTTCACGGTGGCTTCGCCGTCGATCATGGCCGCCACGATGTCGCCATTCTCGGCGACGTTCTGCTGCCGGATGACCACCCAGTCGCCGTCGCAGATCGCCGCGTCGATCATCGATTCGCCGACCACCTTCAGCAGGAACAGCGAGCCCTCGCCGACCAGTTCTCGGGGGAGCGGGAAGACCTCTTCGACGGCCTGTTCGGCCAGGATCGGCCCACCGGCGGCGATCCGGCCCAGGACCGGGACGAACGTCGGCTCCGGCAGCGCGTCGGAACCCGCGACCTCGGTTGCCACGATCGGGGTCACGTTCTTCGGCGTCACGTTGTCGTCCGCGCCGCGGACGTCCACGGCACGCGGACGGTTCGGGTCCCTGCGCAGATAGCCCTTGCGTTCCAGGGTGCGCAGCTGGTGGGCCACCGACGAGGTCGAGGTGAGACCGACGGCGTCGCCGATCTCCCGGATGCTCGGCGGGTAGCCGCGTTCGGTCACGGAGGCGCGGATGACCTCCAGGATGGTGCGCTGACGCTCGGTCAGACTGGAGCGTGCCTCAGGGTGTTCGGTGCTCTCGCTCATATGGCCGAATGTAGTCGCAGGCGAAGACATAATCAAACATGTGTTCGAGGCGTGTCGGGCAGGTTGTACGCGAACGACTTCTTTTGGCGTTCTTCCATCTTCTTCAGGCACTCATGGTGCTTACGCGCGTGATAGGCCAGCGGGAAGTAGGTGAGTCGGTCCGGCAGCACCCGGTACGCCGCCCGGATCGCGGCGTAGATGACCTGCAGTTGGATCTGCTCCTGCCGGCTCCAGCTCACCCCGAGCTTGGCGCGCAGCCGGGGATCGAGCAGGCCGACGATGGACAGGTAGTTGAGCCGGAGCGCCGGCCGCAAGGCCGTCCGGAGCAGTGGTTCGAGCGCCTTGGGCATCGACGTCGAGAGCTCCAGCTTGCCGGCCTTCAAGTCCGCGATCAGCTGCAGCGCCTGCGGGGTGCCCTGCAGGGTGTCGATCATGTTCTCGTAGTACTCGGTCATCTCCGCGAGCGTCTGCGGGTAACCGCGCATCGGCACGTGCAGCAGCTCGGCCAGTCGACGGTTGTCGCGCAGGAGCTCGGTTTTCTCCGAATCGGTGAAATCCCGCCCGATCAGCAAGCGCCCGCCGCCTTGGGCGTTGACGAGGTAGCCGGTGGCGATCACCCACTGGTAGGCCTCGGTGTTCAGTGCGCTGATCCGCTTCCCGGTCAGTTCGCTCGTCATGGTGAGCGGCTTGTGCAGTGCGCGGACCCGATCGCCCTCCGCGAGGGCCGCGGTGCCGCCGTAGGTCCAGCGCAGCACCGAGTCGACCGAGCGGATCGCACGACCGCCGGCATCACCGCGGAACCCCGCGGAATAGCGGCCGGTCACCTCGGCGATCACCGGGTGCATGGCCTGCATCATGAAGGCCGCGCCCTCGACGATGAGAAATGTCCACCGGCCGGTGTGCTCGGCGGTCAGTGAATCCAATGGGACGAGCTCGGGAGCTCCGGTGTGTTCGGCGTTCTGGGCCGGCAGATCCGTTGTGGCAGTCATGGCTGCTCGCACCTCCTCGTGCTGAGGACCCCGACGCTAATATGACCCAGAGGTCGCAAACAAGTCGTGTAAGGGAACAGCATGGTTGCAGAAAACCGCAGTTCAGGACGTAGAAAAGTGCCGAAACAAGAACGCTCTAGATATATGGTCGCAAAAATCGTGACCACGGCAGCGGACCTGTTGCGCACCACCGAACCGGACCGGCTGACCACGAACGCGATCGCCGAGAAGGCCGGTGTCAGCAAGGGCTCGATTTACCAGTACTTCTCGAACAAGGAGGAGATCATCGATGCGGCCATCGAGCGGCTGGCGGCCGACCAGGCGCCGGCGATCGAGGACATGCTGCGGTCGGTGACCATGCACGAGCCGGAAGAGGCCATGCAGGCCTCCATCGACATCCTCATCGAGTTCACGCTCGCCAATCGGACCCTGATCCGCTATCTGGCTCAGCGGCCCGAGCGCGTCCGTGCCTTCGACATCGTCTCCGGGCTGAGTGCGACCCTGCTGGCGATGACGACCCTGCACATGGGTCACTACCGCGACCAGTACCGCAATGAGCTCAGTCCGCGCGCCCTGGCCTGGCTGTTCTTCAACATGGCCGTCGCCACGACCCTGCGTTACGTCGAGAGTGACGACCCGATCAGCCTCGAAGAACTGCGCAGCGGGCTGAAGTTCGCCTCCAGTGGGCTGCTGGCGGGGCGCACCGGCTGATTCGGCGCGCGGGCTACTTGTCGGTGGTCCGGTTTATCGTTTGGCAACAGTTCGATCACGTGTTCTATTCATCGAACACATGATCGACTAGCATTCGAACACAGAAGCGAAAGCCGCCAGGCGAGACCCCTACCGAGAGGCAGCAGTCCGATGACCATTCTCGAAGCTCGTACCAGTGCCCCGCAGTTCGACGCGCGTCCCCGGCAGACGGCGATGGCGCCCGAGGTGTGGCCGCTGCCACGCGACGTGGTGGTGCGCCGCCGGCGCGTGCAGTCCCGCCGCCCGGGAGGGGCGCCGCTGGGTTACCGCAACACCGGGGTGCTGATGTCCCGTGCCTCGCACCGTCGTCGGCCCATCACGCCGGTCGCCACCGTGCTGTTGGCCCTGCTGGCCGGCGGGTTCACCCTGTGGCTGGGGCTGGTCGCCCAACTCGGCGGACCCACCGAGGAGCCGGTGCAGATGCCCACCCGGTTGTCCGTGGTGTACGTGGAAGCCGGTGAGACGCTGCAGCACATCGCGGCGCGGGTGGCGCCCGATGTGCCGGCGGGCTCGGTGGTGGAACGTATCCGTGAACTCAACAAGCTCGAAACCAGCACCGTGCAGGCCGGCCAGACCCTCATTGCCCCCATCGGGTGATCGCCCAGGTAGGCTCGATGACAATCGAGTTGGTAGACCAGCGGTGGGGCAAAGGAGCGGTGATGCACTGTCCGTTCTGCCGCCATCCCGACTCGCGTGTCGTCGATTCCCGTGAGGCCGACGAAGGTCAGGCCATCCGACGTCGCCGATCTTGCCCCGAATGCGGGCGTAGGTTCACCACCGTGGAAACCGCGGTACTCGCGGTCGTCAAGCGCAGCGGTGTCACCGAACCGTTCAGCAGAGAGAAAGTCATCCGGGGTGTGCGGCGCGCATGCCAGGGCCGCCAGGTCGATGACGATGCACTGAACCTCCTTGCCCAGCAGGTCGAGGACACGGTGCGCGCCGCCGGATCTCCGGAGATCCCCAGCAATGAAGTGGGTCTGGCGATTCTCGGCCCACTGCGCGACCTCGACGAGGTCGCGTACCTGAGGTTCGCCTCGGTGTATCGGTCCTTCACCTCGGCCGACGATTTCGAGCGCGAGATCGAGGCGCTGCGCGCCCACCGCGTGTCATCGTCGGGCTAGCCGAGCCGGACGCCGGCGTTCTCGACGACGCGGCCCCCGACCTTCACCCACCCCGTCGGATCCCACCAGGTGCGGATCTCGGATCCCTTGCCCTGCGTGATGTGTAGGTCGCGGCTCAGATGGTCGGTCATCCGCACCGCCGCCGAGCCGGTGGCCTCGTCCTCGATGATCCCGAACTGCGGTGCGAACGTCCGCGAACGCAACGCCCCGCGGTCACGGTCGATCCAGGCCCACAGGTAGTGCTCGGCGTCGTCGGCGTACTCGGCCGGATCCGCGGCGAGCACCTCGTCGGGCGACTTGAGGTCGTGGATGACCAGTTCCGGGGCCCAGTCCGAACGCGCGCTGATCGCGGTCAACTCACCCTCGGCCTCGGACAGGTAGCTCACCTGCACCAGTCCGGCCGGGACCTGCAGTGTCCGCACCGGCGTGCCGCGCTGCTTGAGCCACCACGCGGTGCCGACCGTCGGGTGCCCGGCGAACGCAATCTCGGTGACCGGGGTGAAGATGCGGACATGTGCACTCGCCGCACCCGGCTCCGGGAGATCGACGAATACGGTTTCGCTGTAACCCAATTCGGCGGCGATGCGCTGCCGGTCGGATGGCTCGACGGTCGCGGCGTCGATCACGCCGAGTGGATTGCCGAACTCCCCGTGAGCATCGGCGAACACCCGCAGAACGGTCACATCGACGGCCATACCTCGATGGTAGGTCCGCGGTGCCTCAGGTGGCGCTGCGTTCGTCGGCTTCCATCGCGTCGAGCACGGCGACCCGGGCGTTCAGCGAGCCGGTGATGGCCTGTTCGGTGATGCCGGTGCGCAGCAGGCCGCGCAGCAGTTCGTGGTCGTACTCGGCCGGGATCGTGGTGTCGATGAAGTGCTGCACCACCGCGACGAACCGATCGGGATCGTCATGGAACGGGAAATGCCCGGAACCTTCGAAGATTTCGAGCTCCGAGCCCGGCATGGCGGAATGCGCGAGCCAGGCGTGGCTGACCGGGATCACCGAGTCGTGGGTGCCCCAGACCAACTGAACGGGAACGGATTCGGTCAAATAACATCGGTCCAGCATGGTGACCACCTGCCCACGCCAGTCCACCACCGCGCGTAACGTCCGGGCGAACGCCGAGGACGCGGTGGGTTCGGGGAGATCGGAGAGCACGCGCAGCACGTCGGGCAGGTCGCGGCCCAGGCCGGTCGACCCGAACACCGCCCCGCCGATGCGGCCGACGGCCTGCAGCGCGGGCAGCACCAGCGGTAGCCGCAGCAGTGCGAGCGCCTCGGTGGCCATCGGCAGCGCGGCGATCCGCAGCGCCACGTTGACGTCTTTGGTGACACCGCCGGCGCCGACCAGGACCAGCCGGTCGACCAGTTGTGGGAACTGGTAGGCGAACTGCATCGCCACCCCGCCGCCCAGGGAATGCCCGACGACGGTGACCCGGTCGACATCCAGCACGCTGAGCAGATCCCGCATGCCGTTGGCATAGGCGGCCACCGAGTAGTCCGCGCGCGGCTTGTCGGACTGGCCGTGCCCCAACAGGTCCGGCGCGATCACGGTGAACCGCCGAGCCAGCATGGTCTGCACCGTGTGCCAGGTCGTCGAGTTGTCGCCGATTCCGTGGATCAACAGGATCGCCGGACCCGAACCCGCGATGCGGTAGGCGCGCCGGTACCCGTGGATGGTGCGGAACTGCAGCGTGGGAGATACCTCCGGCACGCTGCGCAGATTGGCCTTGCGCTCGGTCATGTCCGCCCATCCTCGCAATCAGTCGGCGGACATCACCGTAGATCAGGTGGTTTCTTCGCCGTCGGAGAAACCCTCGCTGAAGCCCTCGCCGAACTTGCCGTCCGCCTGCTGGGCGAGGAAACGCTCGAACTCCGCGCCCAGTTCATCGCCGCTGGGCAACTCCTCGTCCCGGGCGAGCAACGAGCGATTCTCCTGAGCGGCGACGAACGCATCGTACTGACGCTCCAGCGCGGTCACCACCTGAGCGACCTCGGCGCTGGCCTCGACCTGCTCGTTGATCTTGGTCTGCACCTCGGCGGCCGCCTCACCCAGCGCGGTCAGCGGGATCTGCAGGGCACCGGCCCGGGCCGCCTCCGCCAGCAGCGTCTCCGCGGCGTGCGGATAGGCGGTCTGGGCCAGATAGTGCGGTACGTGCACGGTGAACCCGATGGCGTCGTGGCCGTGCTGGCTCATCCGGAACTCCAGCAGGCTCGACACACTGGCCGGCACCTGGATCTCGCCGACCCAGGGGGTGTACTCGGCGATCAGCTCCGAGTTGGCCGAGTGTGCGGTCAAGGTGACCGGCCGGGTGTGCGGCACCGCCATCGGGATGGTGCCCAGGCCGATCACCTGGCGCACCCCGAGCCGTTCGGCCAGCAGCCGCACCGCGGTCACGAAACGCTCCCAGCGCAGATCGGGCTCCAATCCGGCCAACAGCAGGAACGGGGTGCCGACACTGTCGTGCAGCGCGTACAGATTCAGCTCGGGCTGGTCATAGCTGCTGAAGTGGTCGGTCTTGAACGTCATCATCGGACGGCGGGACCGGTAGTCGAGCAGTTCGTCGACGGCGAAGGACGCCACCAACTCGGTGTCGAGGGTGTCCTTCAGGTGCTGGACGGCCAGCCGGATCGCGTGACCGGCGTCCGAGAATCCCTCCAGCGCATGGATCAGGACTGGTCCACGCCCATCCGTCGCGGACAGCTGCGGTGCGGGGAACTCCAGCTCGTACATGCCGTTCTGCTCGGGCTGGTAATGCTGCTCCTGGTGATCGGCCATGTAATTCACCTCCTGTTCACTAGTGTCTCGCACTTCGGCGGACGCGCGTTGCCTGCCCCCGACATTCGTGCAACACCGGCGAGGTGACCGGCAATCCCGCACCCCCGGTAGCCGGCGCCACCGGCGGCCGGCCGGCCGGCTGAGTATCCACAGTCGCCGATCCATCCACACCGCGGCGGACCAGCGGCGCCGACGGGGCAGCGGTGACGGTGCCGACTGTCACCGTCGGACGCATGACAACACAACCTCGCGGCCTCGACATCGGTCGACCCGCCTCCCTGATCGCCGCGTTGCCCGCCGTGCTCGGCTTCGTCCCGGAGCATTCGCTGGCGGTGGTGACCGTCGACAACGCCGGACCCGGGGCCGAGTTGGGTGCCGTGATGCGCGTCGACCTGTCCGCGGGCCTGGCCGAGAACACCGATCACCTGGCCGAGGTGGTCGGGGCCGGCGGGCCCGAGGGCGCGATCGCGGTGATCATCGACGAGTTCGGCTCCGAGTGCGAGGCCTGCGGTACCGACCATCTCGAGTTGGCCGATGCGCTGGCCCGATCGCTGGCCGAGGAAGGGGTGGATCTGTTCGCGGTGCTGGTGGTGGACCGGGTCGCTGCGGGCGGGCGCTGGTTCTGCGCGGACGGCTGCGGGGCCAACGGCGTGGTCGACGATCCGGAGGCCTCCCCATTGGCTGCGGCCGCGGTGCTCGACGGCCGTCGGCTCTATCGGCGGCGGGCCGATCTGCAGGAGATCATCGCGGTCACCGACTCCGACCGCAGCGAGCGGCTCGCGCAGACCATCGCCGGACACGCCCGGTTCGAGCCGACCGCCGCGCAGGTGCGCGAGACGGCCCACCTGGCGATGGTGGTCGCCGCCCGACTGGCTGACGGCACCGAGCCGGCCGACGCCGAACTGGTGAGGCTGGCACGCGGTCTGAGCGACCCGCGGGTCCGCGATATCCTCTACGCCCTGGCGGTCGGCGCCGCGGCCGCCGATGCCGAGGCGCTGTGGGCGATGATGGCCCGGGTGCTGCCGGAACCGGCGCGCCCGGATGTGCTGGTGTTGCTGGCGTTTTCGGCCTATGCCCGCGGCGACGGTCCGCTCGCGGGTATCGCGCTGGAGGCGGCGCTGCAGCTCGATCCGCGACATCGGATGGCCGCGATGCTGGACAGCGCCCTGCAGTCGGGGATGCGTCCGGAACAGATCCGTGGGATGGCGCTGTCGGGCTACCGGACCGCGGAAAGGCTCGGGGTCCGGTTACCGCCGCGGCTCGCGTTCGGCCAGCGTGCCGGTTGAGGGTCTAGACCTTCTCGACCTTGACCGCGTGTGCCATGTGATGCGGCAGTTCGACGTCCTGGTGGCCCGGCATCAGGATCAGCACGCCGCCCTGGTCGCCGTGGTCATCGCTGACCTGCACGGTGACGCGCGCGTTGGGCACCACGCCGGCTTCCTTGAGCCGGCCGATCAGCTCGACGTCGCCCTGTACGTGCTCGGTGAGCTGGCGCACCACCACCGCGACCGGGGAGCCGGCGGGCAGTTCGGTGAGCCGCACCAGGTTGGCGTCCTCACCGTGGCCGGTGCCGCCGAAGCCGAGTTCGGACAGCCCCGGGATCGGGTTGCCGAACGGGGAGGTGGTCGGGTTGTCCAGCACCTGCACCAGGCGGCGCTCGACGTCCTCGCTCATGACGTGCTCCCAGCGGCAGGCCTCGGCGTGGACTTCCTCCCAGGGCAGGCCGATCACGTCGACCAGCAGTCGTTCCGCGAGGCGGTGTTTGCGCATCACCGAGACCGCCAGATAGCGGCCCTTCTCGGTGAGTTCGAGATGGCGGTCACCCGCGACGTGCAGCAGGCCGTCCCGCTCCATCCGGGACACGGTCTGGCTCACCGTCGGACCGCTCTGCTCTAGCCGTTCGGCGATCCGTGCACGCAGCGGCACCACTCCCTCTTCCTCGAGGTCGTAGATGGTCCGCAGGTACATCTCGGTGGTGTCGATGAGATCGTTCATGCCCTACCTTCCAGGCCCTGCTGTCAGTCTCCGAGTCTAGCTGTCCGGCACCCTGAACAGGGGCTCAACATCCCCGCGACGCTGTGATGCCCGCCGCTGGGCGCGACGGGCAATCACCGGTTATGTGAGTTTTGGCTGGTACGGGCTAGCTGGCGTAGGAGCGCAGCCGCTCGGCGCGGTCTCCGTTACGGAGCTTGGACATCACTTCGCGCTCGATCTGGCGGACCCGCTCGCGGGACAGCCCGAACAGCTTGCCGATCTGATCGAGGGTGCGCGGCTGACCGTCGTCCAGCCCGAACCGCAGCCGGATCACCTGCTGCTCACGCTCGTCGAGGGTGGCCAGCACGTACCGGATGTCGGTGTGCAGCAACTCGGAGATGACCGCGTTCTCTGCCGACATCGCCTCGGAGTCTTCGATGAAGTCACCCAGCGGTGCCTCTTCGTCGCTGCCGACCGGCATGTCCAGGCTCACCGGGTCACGGCTGTGCTCCAGCAGGTCGGCGATCTTCTCGGCGGGGATACCCGACTCTTCGGCGAGCTCCTCGTCGGTGGCCTCGCGACCCAGGTTCTGATGCATCTCACGCTTGATCCGGGCCAGCTTGTTGACCTGCTCGACCAGGTGCACGGGCAGCCGGATGGTGCGGCTCTGATCGGCCATGCCACGGGTGATGGCCTGCCGGATCCACCAGGTTGCGTAGGTCGAGAACTTGAATCCCTTGGCGTAGTCGAACTTCTCCATCGCGCGGATGAGTCCGAGGTTGCCCTCCTGGATCAGGTCCAGCAGCGGCATACCGCGACCGGTGTAGCGCTTGGCCAGCGACACGACCAGGCGCAGATTGGCCTCCAACAGGTGCCGGCGGGCGGCATCCCCGTCGCGCACAACGGCGGCCAGGTCGCGCTTGCGGGCCTCCCCGAGACGTTTCTTGGTGTTCAGCAGATGCTGGGCGTACAAGCCGGCCTCGATGCGCTTGGCGAGTTCGACTTCGTCGGCGGCCGTCAGCAGCGCGGTCTTACCGATGCCGTTGAGGTACACACGGACGAGGTCGGCAGCTGGGCTCTGGGCGTCCAGATCGGAATCGAAGCGGCTTGCGGTGGCGATCGCCATTTACGGCCTCCTGCTCGGTTGCACTGTCATGACGTACAACGCCGAGGGGTGCCTCAGAGTTCCCGTCACGTCCCAGTGGCATACCACCTGACCTGCAGTTTCAAACCGTCGACCTGAGAATGTGCTGAGAAGTCCCGAACAGCGAGCTCAGTGGGGAACGTCGGGTTCGCCACCGGGGCGAGGGGTCGGGCGCACCGGCGGCTGCAGCGCCGGACGTTCGGCGGTGGGGAACAGCGGCGTGCGTCGCGCCGAGCCACCTTGGTACCGGCGGGGCTCGGTGGCGCTGCGGGGCGGGCGGTCGTTGGCGATGAGCACCGCGATCCAGGGCAGCGGGATGGAGACCACGATGATCGCCAGCGAGATCAGGCCGTTCTCCCACACCCCGTAGGCCACGGCGGCCAGGATGAGCGCCGGAATTCGGAACGCCATCAGTGTCAGGTACTTGCGTACCCGTTCGCGATGCTGCTCGTCCTGGGGGAGAGCAGCACGTGTGATGAGGACCGGCCGACCTTCGTCGTCGAAACTCAGCTCGGGGCCGTGTTTCATACCTCCACTGTTCCACATCTTGGCCCCGGTGTGGCGGCCGGTCTCGGCTGAATCGATGTCGGGCACAATGGAGCAATGCAGACCCAGACCATCGAGCGGCCCGACACCGACGAACGCGTCGACAACGGGACCGATGACGACGCCCCCAAGGTCTTTCACTACGTCAAGAAGGAAAAGATCGCCGAGAGCGCGGTCATGGGAAACCATGTGGTCGCGCTGTGCGGTGAGGTCTTCCCGGTGACCAAGGCGGCCAAGCCCGGCTCGCCGGTGTGCCCGGACTGCAAGCGGATCTACGAGTCGCTCAAGAAGTAGGGGTTCGGCGCGCGCTGTCGGACTTCCCGGCGATCCACGCGCGCACCCGACGGGCGTGGGTGTCCGGCGCCGGCCATTCCTCTTGTATCGCGGCGTTGAGTTCGGCGCCGATCATCACCGCGAAGCCGGCCAGGAACGCGAAGAGCAGGAACGCGATCGGCGTCGCCAACGCTCCGTAGGTGTAGCCGGTCGCGGTGATCCAGGACAGGTAGAAGCGCAGGCTGAACGTCGCGATCAAGAACACCGCGGTCGCCAGCACGGCACCGACCACCAGTCGATGGGTGGGCAAGGGTTCGGGTAGCGACACCCGGTAGAGCACGGTCACCACCAGGATCAGCGCGATCACCAGCACCGGGTAGTAGCCGTTCTGCAGCACATGGAACCAGCTGTCCGGGATGTACTCGGCGATCTTGCGCGGGCCCAGTGCGATGAACGGCGCCGTCACCACCGCGCACACCAGCATGATCACGTAGAGCCCCAGCGCGAAGAACCGCTGCCGCACCGGGTGCCGTAGCGGAGTCTGATCGTGGGCCTCGACGACCGAGTCCACGAATGCCGAGACGGCCGAGGATCCGGCCCACAGGGAGATCACGAAGCCCAGCGACACCACCTCGCCGCGGGCGGCGCGCACGATGTCGTAGATGGTCGGCGCGATGATCTCGTTGACGACGTTCTGCGAGAAGAACCGCTCCGAGGTGCTGATGAGCTGGTTCTCGATCGTCGGCAACGTGTCCGGGCCGAACAGCGGTGCCAGGTAGGCCAGGCTGCCGAGCATGCCCAGCAGCAGCGGGGGCAACGACAAAGCACACCAGAATGCAGCTTGGGCCGACTCCGAGAAGATGGAGTCGTCCCAAGCCTTAGCGAGAGTGCGCTTGGTGATCGGCCACACGTGGTGGCGTGATGGCTTCGCCGGAGTCTGGTCGGTCATCACCCGTCCAGCATTCCCGACGACCGACGCCGCCGCCCGTAATCACCGGGCGGGCGGGTCGTTATGCGTCGGCTGCGCTGACCTCGATCACAGCCGCCAGCTCGACGAGCTTGGCTTCGTGTTCGTTGGCGTGGTGCTGGCAGAACAACAGTTCCGCGCCCGACGGTAGCTTCGCGCGTACACGCGCGGCAGCACCACAGCGGTCGCAGCGATCGGCCCGGGTCAGTTCCGGACTGGTCAGAGTTGCGTTCACGGCACATCCTCCGTTCAGCTTTGGTGCGTATGTCCACTCTGTCAGACGTTTTGGGATCTGGCCTTGTTCCCCTGGGGTTCACCGGTGTGTCGTGTCTCACTGCGTCGCCGTTACCGAGCGGGCAGCCTGGACAGCATGAGTACCCCATCCGAGGTCCTGGTGCACCTGTGCGCCGCTCACGAATGGCAACACGCGTCGACCGCCGCCGAGTACCGGCCGCCCTCGCTGGCCGAGGTCGGGTTCGTTCATCTTTCGTCCCCTGAGCAGGTTCATCTGCCGGCCAACCGGCTGTACGCGGGACGCACCGATCTCGTTCTGCTCAGCATCGACCCGGCGCGGCTCGTCGATCCCGTTCGCTGGGAGCCGGGCGTGCCGTCCGATCCGGAGTCGATGCTGTTCCCACATCTGTACGGCCCGTTGCCGACTGAGGCTGTGACAAGTGTCACGCGCTATCTGCCCGCCGCCGACGGCTCATTCGCTGAGTTGCCGCCGTCGGGCGAATGGTCAACGGCCGCCTCGAATTCCACGCCGCCATCGTAGACGGGTGGCCGGGACGTAAGTTGGGGGAGTGAGAGCAACTGATCGCGTGGCCGTCCCGAAGGTGGCCGTGGTGACCGGCGCGAGCCGCGGCGCCGGACGTGGCATCGCCACGGCGCTGGGCGCGCACGGGTGGCGGGTGTATGTGACCGGCCGGTCCATCGCCGAGTCCGGTACCGCCGATCTGGTCGGTGCGGCCGGCGGTGAGGGCATCGCGGTACCCGTCGACCACGCCGACGACCGGGCCGTCGCCGAACTCTTCGCCCGGGTCGGTGCGGACGGTTCCGGACTGGATCTGCTGGTGAACAACGCCGCGGTGATCCACGACGAACTGATCGGCGCCAAACCGTTCTGGCAGAAGCCTCTCGGGTTGGCCGACGTGCTCGACGTCGGACTGCGGTCGGCGTACGTGGCGTCCTGGCATGCGGCGCCGCTGCTGACGGCCCGCGGCGGCGGACTGATCGCGTTCACCTCTTCGCCGGGTTCGGTCTGCTACATGCACGGGCCCGCCTACGGCGCGCAGAAGGCCGGCATCGACAAGATGGCCGCCGACATGGCCGTGGATTTCGCCGGGACCGGGGTGGCGTGCGTGTCCATCTGGATGGGCATCCTGCTGACCGAACGGCTGCGCGGAGCGTTCGAGGGCAACCCGGATGCGCTTGCGGCGACGGCCGCGCACGCCGAGACCCCGGAGTTCACCGGCCATCTGATCGACGCGCTGTTCGACGACCCCCGGCGCGATGAGCTCAGCGGCCACAGCGTGATCGGTGCCGAACTGGCCACCCGCTACGGCCTCACCGACGAGGACGGGCGCCGGCCGCCGTCGCACCGCGAAATGCTTGGATCGCCAAGGGAACCCAGCACCGTGGTGCTGCGCTGAGCATCGGCGACCCGCAAAGGGGCGTGACAAATGCCGCGCGTTTCGTAAACTGACTGACCATGTCGATACTGTCCGGCTTCGCGCCGTGGATCGTGTACTGGGTGCTGGTCGGGAATGTTCCCTTCAGCGTCGCCGTGCTGGTGGCACTGGCCGTCGCGGTGGCCACGTACACGATCGGGCGGGCCCGGGGCGGCGCCGGCCGCACGCTGGAGATCGGCGCCATCGCCACCTTCGCGGCGCTCGCGGTCCTGACGTTCACCCTCGACCAGGAATTCATGGAGCGCTGGATCCAGCCGCTGAGCGGCCTGGGGATCTTCCTGGTCGCGCTGATCGGCGTGCTCGCCGGCCGGCCGTTCGTGCGGGAGTTCGCCGAGGCCGACCAGTCACCAGAGGTGATCAAGAGCGAACTGTTCGGCCGCATCACCACGCAGGTCACCTGGATCTGGGTGGCCGCCTTCGCCGGGATGACGGTGTCCGCGGCGATCCCGCCGATCGTGCAGGGGGACGCCTCCATCCTGGACACCCGGACCCCGCTGTCGTTCATCTGCTACTGGGTGGTGCCCTTCGTGCTGCTCGGTGCCGCGGTGCTGGCTGGGCGGGTGCTCACCGAGCGGATGGTCGCCGAGGCCACCAGCCCGCACACCGTCCGCCGGTCGACGTTCGTCGCGTTCAAGGAGCTGGAGATCGACCAGCTCTACTACCTGGCCCGCGAGCGCGCCGAGCGGGAGGCCGGCCCTGATCTTGAGGTGTATGACGTCAAGCTAGGTAGCCAGGGGGTGCCGCTGACCGGTGACGAGTCACGCGAATCCTGGCCGATGAACTACAAGCTCCGAGAGCGCCGAGTCAAGCATTAGCCAGAAATCCGGCATTGCTTTCCTCGGCAAGCGTCGGGTGCATCGTGCCTGTACAGGGCCTATTTCGCGGGCGTAGATTCCGATCTGGGGTGGGGGTCGGATCGTTCGGAGGGAGCGGGGGAGATGTCAGAGCAGCAGGACAACATGGAATTGGTCAGGAAGGGTTACGAGGCGTTCTCCAGTGGGGATATCGAGACCGTCATGGCGTTGTTCGACGACGACGTGGAGTGGGTGCAGCCGGGGAACAGCACCATCAGTGGCACCTATCACGGCAAGGGCGAGGTGGCCCAGTACCTGGCCAACCTGGGCGCGAAGAGCCCGACGGTGACACTGAGTCGGCTGCTGGCCGACGGGGACACCGTGGTGGCGCTCACCGACGTCGCCGTCGGTGAGGAGAAGGGCAGCAACGCCGACGTGTTCACCATTCGCAACGGCAAGACGACGAGGGTCGAGATACACACCGACACCGCGTTGATGGAGCGGATCTACGGCACCAAGCAGCACGCGGCCCACTAGACCGAGAAAGACGAACGGTCGCTGCCGACAATGCCGGCAGCGACCGTTCGTCGTTTCCTGCGATCTAGTCGAGGTAGTCGCGCAGCACCTGCGAACGGCTCGGGTGGCGCAGCTTGCTCATGGTCTTCGACTCGATCTGGCGGATGCGCTCACGGGTGACCCCGTAAACCTGGCCGATCTCGTCGAGGGTGCGGGGCTGCCCGTCGGTCAGGCCGAAGCGCAGTCGCACGACGCCGGCTTCACGCTCGGACAGCGTCTCCAGCACCGACTGCAACTGGTCCTGCAGCAGCGTGAAGGAGACGGCATCCACGGCCACCACGGCCTCGGAGTCCTCGATGAAGTCACCGAGTTGGCTGTCACCCTCGTCACCGATGGTCTGGTCCAGGGAGATCGGTTCACGCGCGTACTGCTGGATCTCCAGCACCTTCTCCGGCGTGATGTCCATTTCCTTGGCCAGCTCTTCGGGCGTGGGCTCGCGGCCCAGGTCCTGCAGCAGCTCGCGCTGGATCCGGCCCAGCTTGTTGATCACCTCGACCATGTGCACCGGGATACGGATGGTGCGGGCCTGGTCGGCCATGGCGCGGGTGATGGCCTGCCGGATCCACCAGGTGGCGTAGGTGGAGAACTTGTAGCCCTTGGTGTAGTCGAACTTCTCCACCGCGCGGATCAGACCGAGGTTGCCCTCCTGGATCAGGTCCAGGAACGCCATGCCGCGGCCGGTGTAGCGCTTGGCCAGCGACACCACCAGGCGCAGGTTGGCCTCGAGCAGATGGTTCTTGGCGCGGTCGCCGTCCCGGCAGATCCACTGCATGTCGCGGCGCTGGGCGGCGGGCAGCTTCTCGCCCTTCTCGGCCATCTCGGACATCAGCTGGGTGGCGTACAGCCCGGCCTCGATGCGCTTGGCGAGTTCGACTTCTTCTTCGGCGTTGAGCAGTGCGACCTTGCCGATCTGCTTCAGGTACGCACGCACCGAGTCCGCCGACGCGGTGAGCTCGGCATCCTTGCGGGCCTGCCGCAGGGCCTCGGATTCCTCTTCGTCCCAGACGAAGTCTCCGGAGGCCTTGTCCTTCTCGGACGGTTCGGCGATCTCCTCGTCGGCCTTGGCGGGCTTGGCCTTGGCCTCGCCGGCTTCCTCGGTCTCGGCCTCTTCCTCGGCGTCTTCGGGCTCGTCGTCGGCGTCGAGGTCGTCGATCTCGACCTCTTCGAGGTCGTCGGGCTCTACCTCAAGGTCCTCGGTTTCGACATCCTCGCCGAGGGTGACGTCCTCGGCGGACTCGTCCTTCTTCGCGCGGGAGCCGGCGGCCTTCTTCGCGGGGGCCTTCTTCGCGGCACGCTTCACGGGCGCCTTGGTGGCGGCCTTGGCCGGCGCCTTCTTGGCAGGCGTCTTGGTGGCGGCGGTGGGCTTGGTCAGCTCTTCGGTTGCCGGGCTTTTTGTCGCTGCCACGTACACCCTCTCGGTCTTGCGGTTCGGTGACGCGCGCAGGCGCCATCGAAAAGTTGTCGGCTGTCTCGAATAATGGCGTTTGATCTCTGCTGGGATATCCGCCGGTTATGTCGGTAGGCGGCCGCCATCGACCATTGTAACGACACTGTGGGGGTGCGCCGCGCCGAGTAGGGAATTCACTGGACGTGGACGCCCTGCGAGGCCATCGCCGCGCCGACGATACCGGCGCTGTTGAGCAGGGCGGCGGGCACCACCGGGGTGCGGTTGCGCAGCATCGGTATCCACCGGTCGGCCTTGCGGCTGATGCCGCCGCCCGCGATGAACAGGTCGGGCCAGATCGCGTTCTCGATGACGACCAGCACCTTGGTGACCTCCTCGGTCCAGCGCTGGTAGCTCCATTCCTTGCGTTCCTTGACCGAGGACGCGGCACGGTGCTCGGCCTCCTTGCCGCCGACCTCCAGGTGACCGAACTCGGTGTTGGGCAGCAGCACGCCGTTGTGGATGACGGCCGACCCGATGCCGGTGCCGAAGGTCAGCAGCACGATCAGCCCGGTGTTGTCCTTGCCGGCGCCGTAGTGCTCCTCGGCCAGGCCGGCGGCGTCGGCGTCGTTGAGCACCGTCACGGGCTGTCCGTCGAGTTCGGCACTGATCACCTGGGCCGCGTCGGTGCCGATCCAGCCCTTGTCGACGTTGGCCGCGGTCCGCACGATCCCGTCGGTCACCACGCCGGGATAGGTCACGCCCAGCTTGCCGGTCCAACCGAACTCGCGCACCACGGCGGCGACGGTCTTTGCGACCGCGGGCGGGGTGGCCGGCTGCGGGGTGGCCAGTTTGAAGCGGTCACCGATGAGCTCGCCGGTGTCCAGATCGACGAGGCCGCCCTTGATGCCGCTGCCGCCGACGTCGACGCCGAATCCGGTGTTGGTCGATGCGGTCACGGGAACGCTCCTAGCAGGCGGGGAGACAACAGAATTCGTCACCACAGTAATGGGTTGTGGTGCGATGTACCCATGAACGATCCAGTAGCCCTGCGGGCGGTGGCCGTCCGGCTGGCCGAGCAGGCCGCAACCTTCGTGCGCACCAGGCGGGCCGAGGTGTTCGGCGCCGGCGCGCAACAGGCCGACGCGATCCGCACCAAGAGCACCCCCACCGATCCGGTGACCGTGGTGGACACCGAGACCGAGCGGTTGCTGCGCGAACTGCTGGCCGAACACCGTCCCGGCGATCAGGTGCTGGGGGAGGAGGAGGGCGGCTCCGCGCAGGCCGCGCCGGGTGTCCCGGTCTGGGTGATCGACCCGATCGACGGAACGGTGAACTTCGTCTACGGCATCGAGGCCTACGCGGTGTCGGTGGGTGTGCAGATCGACGCTGTCGCGGTGGCCGGGGCGGTGGCCAATGCCGCAACCGGTGAGATCTACTCGGCCGCGCTCGGTCACGGTGCGACGGTGACCCGTGACGGGGTATCAACCACATTGCGCGTCAACGACATCGACGACCTGACGATGGCTCTGGTGGGTACCGGGTTCTCCTACGAGGCCGAGCAGCGCAGCCGGCAGGCCGCGGTGCTGGCAGGGCTGCTGCCGACGGTGCGCGATGTGCGGCGGATCGGGTCCTGCGCCCTGGATCTGTGCATGGTCGCGTCCGGGCGTCTCGACGCCTATTTCGAGGACGACGTGCACGTATGGGACTGGGCGGCCGGTGCGCTCATCGCGGCGGAGGCCGGCGCGGTGGTGCGATTGCCCGCGGGCGGGGGCAGTGCCGGCGATGCCCTGGTGGCCGCCGCGCCCGGGATTGCCGCCGCGCTGGACGCGGCCCTGCGACAGACCCGTTGACTCAGCAGGTGGCGCTGTGGATCTTGGTCAGCAGCGCCGCGTCGGCCGGCTGGGTGGCGTCCGGCCGCAGACCTGCCAGCATCGCGTCGATGTCGTCGCTGCGGCTGAACTCGGCGAACTCGGTGCCGACGGCGAGGTCCACCGAGTCGTCGGGCCGGCCGTCGAGGAACAGCTCGGTGCAGGGTGCGACCAGCCATACCGCCGCCGCGGCGGCCTTACCGGATTCCCCGAACCGGATCTGGCCCTGGCATTCCAGCCGGCCGTTGGCGTACACGGCGTCGTTGGCCGCGGTGGGCTGAGCGAAGCCGAGGTCGCGCAGCGCCCCGGAGACCTCCGCGGCCTGGCCGCCCTGACCGCTGGCGTTGAGGACCTGCACCTTGGTGTCGGCGAGGCGGGCCGGCATCACGTCGGCCATCTCGGCGGGGGGCACCTGCCGGCCGAGCGACACCGGGGCGGCGGTGCTGTCGGAGGCGGGCGGAGGGGGCGGGTTGCAGGCCACAGCTTCCTGCATCTCGGTCGACTGGTTGAGCGCGACGACCCACACCACGCCGGTCACCAAGGCAAGGACCACGAACAGGCACAGCACGGGGACATGGTTGCGGCGGCGGAACGGACGACCGTGTTTGTCGAACGCCGTGCCCTCGGTGATGGAAGCGACCACCCATGCACCTTAAGGGCTCGCGGCCGCGCCAAATGCCACGAGCAGCCTGGTGCTGTGATATAAATCACAGTCAATCTGGGTCGAATCCGGGCACGAATCATTTGGTGTAGGCGTTCGACGCTGGTACAAAGCACTGCTGCAAGGGTGCTGCACCGGTACCGGAGGGGATGAAAAATGGCTACCGACTACGACGCTCCACGGCGGACCGAGACCGACGATGTGTCCGAGGATTCGCTGGAAGAGCTCAAAGCGCGACGTAACGAGGCCCAGTCGGCCGTCGTTGACGTCGATGAATCAGAGTCCGCGGAATCGTTCGAACTCCCCGGCGCCGATCTTTCCGGCGAGGAACTCACGGTCCGGGTCGTCCCGAAACAGGCCGACGAGTTCACCTGCTCGAGCTGCTTTTTGGTTCACCACCGCAGCCGGCTGGCCAGCGAGAAGAACGGCCAGCCGATCTGCACCGACTGCGCGGCGTGACGCGCGGGGTCAGCTGCGCAGCGCGGCCAGCACCCGGTCGGGGTGTCGGCAGCTGACCAACCAGTACGGGGTGGGATCGTCGGGATCATCGAGCACGATCAGGACCATCGGTCCCACCCAGGCCTTGTGCAGGACGAAGGCGGCCGGGTCGAGTTGTCGGCCCAAGGCCGCCGACTTCGCCGATCTCGGCACCTCCGCCGACCGGGCGATGACGCTCACCGGCAGGTGGGCCTGTCCGGCCCACAGCTCCACCGCCGGTTTGGCATCGCCGGTGGTCTCATCTGCGACCACGCGGATCTCCGCCCGCCCGGCCCACATCAGGACGGCCGCGGCGGCGGGCAGCAGCACCGCGAACGGCAGCCATTCGGGCATGCCCTCCACGCCCATGTTCACTTCGGTGGCGATGAGGGCGGCAAGGCCCAATCCGGGCAGCCAGAACCACAGCGGCAGCCGCAGTCGCTCGCGGTAGCGCACGGTTTGGGTGGTAGCACGCGTGTCAGACACGTGCCCAAGAGTAATCTCATCCGTCGTGCCTACTTCTCTGGCGGTTGTGAGATTGGATCGCGAACTCCCGATGCCCAGCCGCGCCCACGACGGTGATGCCGGCGTCGACCTGTTCAGCGCCATCGACGTGGAACTGGCCCCCGGCCACCGCAGCCTGGTTCCGACCGGGATCGCCGTGGCGATTCCGCACGGGATGGTCGGGCTGATTCACCCGCGGTCGGGATTGGCCACCCGCGTTGGGCTTTCGATCGTCAACACGCCGGGCACCGTCGATGCCGGTTACCGTGGTGAGATCAAGGTGACTTTGATCAACCTAGACCCGAAGGAGCCGATCGTGGTGCGGCGCGGTGACCGCATCGCACAGCTGCTGGTACAGCGCGTCGAGCTCCCGGAGCTGGTCGAGGTGTCATCATTCGATGAGGCCGGACTGGCCGACACCTCCCGTGGCGCAGGTGGTCACGGTTCATCTGGCGGACACTCGAGTTTGTGAAAGAGGACGATCAACGTGACTGACGAAGCCGAAGACTTCGACGGACCGTTCGACATCGAGGACTTCGATGACCCGGAGTCGGCCAAGCAGGCCCGGCTCGATCTCGGATCGGTCCTGGTTCCGATGCCCGCAGCCGGTCAGGTGCAGGTCGAACTGACCGACCAGGGCGTGCCCAGTTCGGTGTGGATCGTCACACCCAACGGGCGGTTCACCATCGCGGCCTACGCGGCCCCGAAGACGGCCGGGCTGTGGCGTGAGGTGGCCGCCGAGTTGGCCGATTCGCTGCGCAAGGACGGCGCCAAGGTCCGGATCGAGGACGGTCAGTGGGGCCGCGAGGTGATCGGCGCGAGCACGACCGCCCCGCAGGGGCAGCAGCCAGGTGTGGTCCGGTTCATCGGCGTGGACGGGTACCGGTGGATGATCCGTTGCGTGGTCAACGGGCTGCCGGACAAGGTCGACGCGCTCGCGGCCGAGGCCCGGGAAGCGTTGAAGGACACGGTGGTTCGCCGCGGTGACACCCCGCTGCCGGTGCGCACGCCGCTGACCGTGCAACTGCCCGAGGCGATGGCGGCCCAGCTGCGTGCAGCCGCCGAACAGGCTCAGGCGCAGGCATTGGCGCAAGCGCAGGCCCAGGGGCAGCTGCCGCCGGAACCCGCGGCGCGTCGCAGCGCCGAGGGCTCCGCGATGCAGCAGATGCGCAGCACCATCACCGGAGGCTAGGTCTCCAGCAGGGCGGCGACACACTGCGCGCCCAGCCGGGACGGGTCGGCCCCCATCTCGTCGAGTGTCACGGTGCGCAGCGCCGCGTACGGTGCGGCGGCGACCCATTCGACCGCGACGTCCACCGGGTGCACCGGGTCGCCGACGGCGGCCACCACACCCATCGGCGTCATCAGCGTCGTCAGCTGCGCCACGGTGGGCGCGACGTAGGCGGCGGCCTCGTCCATCGCGTCGGGCAGCCCCGGCCACTGCGCCAGCCAGGACCGGGTCAACTCGGCGGCCAGCCATGCCGGGGTGGACGTCTGCATCGCCGAGACGGTGGCCGACAATCCGTTCTCGCGGAGTTGATGGGCCGAGTGCCGTGCGGTCAGCGCCGCCGGGGCGTCTCCCGGCTCGCCGGACCAGGCGGGCAGCGCGACCAACAGGGCGGCGGCCCGACTGGGATGCGCCAACGCCCAGGACACCGCCACCGCGGCCCCGATGGACACCCCGCCGGCCACGATCGGCCCGGCGCCGCGTGCGGCCTCGTCGAGCGCCGCGAGGTACCCGGCGACCAGTCTGCTCGGATCCGGCGGGGGCGTGATCACCGTCGCACCGACATCGTGCAGGGCGCCGGAGAACGCCCGGTAGACGTAGTCGTCATCGGATCCGGTACCGGCGAGCAGAACCGTTGTCGCGCCGCGTAAGTTGACCGCCATCACACGATGGTGACACCTCGGGTGCGACACCCGCGCGTGACGTGGCGAATAGCAACCAACAGGTCTACGGTGGCGTTGGTCAGGTAGTGCATCCACCAGGGATTCACGGCAGGGAGAGGTATGGCTACGGCCGAAGGGTATCTGCGCCGGCTCACTCGTCGGCTGACGGAAGATCCCGAAAAACTCGACGTCGAGGAACTCAGCGACGAGGCCGCCGCCACCGGCGCGCAGCGGGCGATCGACTGCCGGCGCGGCCAGGAAGTCGTCATGGTCGGCACCCTGCGCAGCGTCGAGTGCAACGGTAAGGGCTGCGCGGGTGGTGTGCGCGCCGAGCTGTTCGACGGCACCGATGCGGTCACCCTGGTGTGGCTGGGCCAGCGACGGATCCCGGGCATCGAATCCGGACGCACGCTGCGCGTGCGCGGACGGATCGGCAAGCTGGACAGCGGTGCGAAGGCCATCTACAACCCCCTCTACGAGATCCAGAAGTGACGGAACCAGATACCGCGTCCTCGACCGAACAAGATCCGCCCAAGAAGGGTGCCCAGGCCGTACTGGAGCAGATGGGCGGCGTCAGCGGCCTGATCTACTCCTCGCTACCGGTGCTGGTGTTCGTGCCGGTGTCCACCAACGTGGGCCTGATGCCCGCCATCTACGCCGCGCTCGGCACCGCCGCGCTGGTCCTGGTGTGGCGCCTTATCCGCCGGGAGTCACTGCAGCCCGCGGTGTCGGGGTTCATGGGCGTCGGCATCAGCGCGCTGATCGCCTATCTGGTCGGCGAATCCAAGGGCTATTTCCTGCTGGGCATCTGGTCGTCGCTGGTCTGGGCGTCGGTGTTCGCGCTCTCGGTGCTGATCCGCCGGCCCGTGGTCGGCTACATCTGGGGCTGGGTCAACAACCATGACCGGGGCTGGCGGCAGGTGCGCCGCGCCGTGCTGGCCTTCGACATCGCCACCCTGACCTGGGTGGCGGTGTTCGCGTCACGTTTCGTGGTGCAGCACCACCTGTATGACGCCGACGAGACCGGTCTGCTCGGGGTCGCCCGGATCGCCATGGGCTGGCCGCTGACCGGTGTGGCCGCGGTCATCACCTATTTCGCCATCCGCACCGCGCAGAAGGCGCTGCGCGCGCACAGCCAGGTCTAGCGGGGCTGCGGGCGCAGCAGCAGTTCGCGCAGCTCGTCCTCGGACTCGACGGTGGCCACGAAGACCAGCTCGTCGCCGCCCTCCAGCGGTTCGTCGCCCTCGGGGACGATCACCCGTTGTCCGCGCAGGATGGTCACCAGTGAGGCGTCCCTGGGCAGATTGAGCCGTTTGACCGCCTTGCCGCCCCACGGGGTGTCATCCGGCAGGGTGATCTCGACCAGGTTGGCCTGGCCCTTGCGGAAGCTCAGCAGCCGCACCAGATCGCCGACCGCGACGGCCTCCTCGACCAGGGAGGCCAGCATCCGCGGGGTGGACACCGCGACGTCGACACCCCAGTTCTCGTCGAACAACCACTCGTTGCGCGGGTCGTTCACCCGGGCCACCACCCGGGGCACCGCGAACTCGGTCTTGGCCAGCAGGCTGAGCACCACGTTGGCCTTGTCATCGCCGGTCGCGGCGATCACCACGTCGAACTCCTCGAGCTTCACCGACTCCAACAGGGAGAGCTCGCAGGCATCGCCGAGGCGCCAGTGCGCCGCGGGAATGGCGTCCACGTCGATATGTTCGGGATCCCGTTCGAGCAGGGTGACTTCGTGACTCGACACGAGCTCACGGGCGATGGAACGGCCCACGGCGCCCGCTCCGGCGATGGCGACTTTCATCAGCGGTCGTTGTCCTCGCTCGGGGGCAGGGCGGAGATGGCCAGGGCTTCGGCGATATGCCCGGAGATGGCGGCGACGAAAACCTGGTCGCCGGCCTGGATGATGGTCTTGGTGTCCGGCAGCAGTCCGGAGCCCAGCCGCAGCATGAACGCCACCCGGCCGCCGGTGGCGGCCTCCAGCTCGGTCACCGGATGTCCGGCCCAGGCTTCGTGCAGCGGCAGCTCCGCGACGCCGACGTTGCCGGACGGGTCGCGCCACTTGGTGGTCTCGGATTCCCGGGTGAGCACGTTGAGCAGCCGGTCGGTTGTCCACGGCACGGTGGCGACGGTCGGGATGCCGAGGCGTTCGTAGACGGCGGCGCGTTTGGCGTCGTAGATGCGCGCGACCACCCGCTCGACGCCGAAGTTCTCCCGTGCCACCCGGGCCGAGATGATGTTCGAGTTGTCGCCCGAGGACACCGCGGCGAACGCCCCGGCTTCTTGGATCCCGGCGCGCAGCAGCACATCTCGGTCGAAACCCATGCCGAGGACCCGTTCACCGGGGAACTCGGGGGAGAGCCGGTTGAACGCGGTGGACTCCCTGTCTATGACGGCCACCTCATGGCCGATTCTGGCCAATCCGTCGGCCAGCGACGCGCCGACGCGGCCGCACCCCATCACCACTACCCGCACTCTCGGTCCCCTCTGGTCTGTCCAGGAATACCGTTGCATCGAACACGCCGTTGCACCAGCGCACCCGGAACGCTACAGCCAAACCGCTTCGGGCCTAGTGTTGGCACTCGTGTCCAAGCTTTCGACCGCCGCACGGCGGTTGGTCCTGGGGAGACCGTTTCGCAGCGACAGGCTGTCGCACACGCTGCTGCCGAAGCGGATCGCCTTGCCGGTGTTCGCATCCGACGCCCTGTCCTCGGTCGCCTATGCGCCCGAGGAGATCTTCCTGGTCCTGTCGGTAGCCGGTTTGGCGTCCTACTCGTTCGCGCCGTGGATCGGCCTGGCGGTGGCCGCGGTCATGATGATCGTGATCGCCAGTTACCGGCAGAACGTGCACGCCTACCCGTCCGGTGGTGGGGACTACGAGGTGGTCACCACCAACCTGGGCGGCACCGCCGGGCTGACGGTGGCCAGCGCGCTGCTGGTCGACTACGTGCTGACGGTCGCGGTGTCCATGTCCTCGGCGATGGCGAACATCGGCTCGGCCGTGCCGTTCATCAACCAGCACAAGGTGCTGTTCGCGGTGATCGCGATCCTGCTGCTGGCATCGCTGAACCTGCGCGGCATCCGGGAATCGGGCACTGCATTCGCCATCCCGACCTATCTGTTCATGTTCGGCGTGATCATCATGCTGGGCTGGGGTCTGTTCCAGATCCATGTGCTCGGGGTTCCGCTGCAGGCCGAGTCCGCGGGGTTCGAGATGCACGCGGAGAACGAGCACGAGGACGTGGCGGCGATCGCCATGATCTTCCTGGTGGCGCGGGCGTTCTCCTCCGGGTGCGCGGCGCTGACCGGTGTGGAGGCGATCAGCAACGGGGTGCCGGCCTTCAAGAAGCCGAAGTCCCGCAACGCGGCGACCACCCTGCTGATGCTCGGTGTGATCTCCACCACGTTGTTCATCGGAATCGTCATGCTGGCCAAGGAAACCGGCGTGCAGATCGCCGAGCGTCCGCACGAGCAACTGGTGGGCGCGCCGGCGGACTACCACCAGAAGACCCTGATCGCCCAGTTGGCCGACGCGGTGTTCCACGGGTTCCCGCTGGGCCTCTACATCATCGCCACGGTCACCGCGCTGATCCTGGTGCTGGCCGCCAACACCGCGTTCAACGGCTTCCCGGTGCTGGGATCGATTCTGGCCCAGGACCGGTTCCTGCCGCGTCAGTTGCACACCCGTGGCGACCGGCTGGCGTTCTCCAACGGCATCCTGTTCCTGGCGTTCGCGGCGATCGCGTTCGTGGTCGCCTTCCAGGCCGAGGTCACCCATCTGATCCAGCTCTACATCGTCGGCGTCTTCGTGTCGTTCACGCTGAGCCAGATCGGCATGGTCCGGCATTGGACCCGGTTCCTGCGGATCGAGACCGATCCCATCGCGCGGCGCAACATGCACCGGTCCCGGGTGATCAACGCCGTCGGCGGTGTGTGCACCGGCACCGTGCTGCTGGTGGTGGTGGTCACCAAGTTCGTGGCGGGGGCGTGGATCGCGATCCTGGCGATGGCCGCGCTGTTCGTGATCATGAAATTGATCCGCAGGCACTACGACACGGTGGCGCGCGAACTCGAGGAGCAGGAAGCCGACCTGGAGGACATCATGCTGCCCAGCCGCAACCATGCGGTGGTACTGGTGTCCAAGCTGCACCTGCCGACCCGCCGCGCGCTGGCGTACGCACGGGCCACCCGGCCGGACGTGCTGGAGGCGATCACGGTCAGCGTCGACGATGCCGAGACCCGTGAGCTGGTGCACACCTGGCAGGAGAGTGATGTCAGCACACCGCTGAAGGTCATCGCCTCGCCGTACCGCGAGATCACCCGGCCGGTACTGGATTACGTCAAACGGGTCACCAAGGAATCCCCGCGCACGGTGGTCACCGTGTTCATCCCGGAGTATGTGGTCGGGCACTGGTGGGAGCAGGTGCTGCACAATCAGAGTGCCCTGCGGCTGAAGGGCAGGCTGCTCTTCGAGCCGAACGTGATGGTTACTTCGGTACCCTGGCAGCTCAACTCGTCGGAGCGGCTCAAGACACTGCAGCCGCAGTCCGCGCCCGGCGACGCACGAAGAGGATTCTTGGATTGACCGGATCGGACCTGATTCTCACCGCTGGGCCGGCCGCCAACGGCGGTAGTTGCGTGGCGCGCCACGACGGGCGGGTGGTATTCGTCCGCTATGCGCTGCCCGGTGAGGTGGTGCGGGTGCAGGTGGTATCCGAGCGCGGATCGTACTGGCACGCAGATGTTGTCGAGGTGATCGAGCCGTCCCCGGACCGGATCGACTCGTTGTGCCGCATCGCCGGACGCGACGGGGCGGGGTGTTGCGATCTGGCGTTCGCGGAGCCCGCCTCGGCCCGCCGGATCAAGGGCGAGGTGGTGGCCAACCAGCTGAGCCGGCTCGGGGGTTACGAGTGGTCGGGCGTGGCCGAGGAAGTCGGCGGGGGCGGCCCGACGGGCTGGCGCACCCGGGTGCGCCTGGACGTGTCCGACGCCGGGCGTGCGGGCTTTCACCGCTATCACAGTGCGGAGCTGGCCGAGGACCTGAACTGCGCGCAGCTTCCGGCGGGGATGCTCGACGGTCTGGATGGATCCCGCTGGCCGCCAGGGTCGCAGCTGTATGTGGCTCTGGACGACGACGGGCGCCGCCACGTGGTGCAGTCCGGTCCGCGCAACGGACGCAAGAAGGCCACGACGCAGGTCGCCGAGGGTGAGTACGAGGCGGTACAGCGCATCGGCGGTCGGCAGTGGCAGATCCCGGTGACCGCCTTCTGGCAGGCGCACCGTGACGCACCGCGGGTGTACAGCGAACTGGTGGCCGAGGCCGCGGGATTGCAGCCGGGCATGACGGCGTGGGATCTCTACGGCGGGGCGGGGGTTTTCGCGGCCGTGCTGGCCGAGGGCGTCGGCGAGTCGGGGAGTGTGCTCACCGTGGACACCTCCCGCGGGGCGGCGCGTGCCGCCCGGACCGCGCTGGCGGACCTGCCGCAGGTGTCGGTGGTGACCGAGTCGGTGCGCCGCGCCATCTCGGGCCGGTCGGACCGCCCGGACGTCGCGGTGCTGGACCCGCCGCGGGCCGGTGCGGGCCGGGAGATCATCGATCAGCTGGCCGGTATCCCGCGCATCATCCATATCGGTTGTGAGGCGGCCTCATTCGCACGCGATGTGGGGGAGTACCTGCGGCACGGCTATACCGTGGAGCAACTACGGGTCTTCGATTCGTTCCCGCTCACCCATCACGTCGAATGCGTGGCGGTGCTCACGCGGTAATCAGGCCGCGCGGTGGATCGTGACCACGTGGACGTCACGGGTCAGGATGCGCAGCCCACCGGCGATTGGTGGTGCGATGGAGCGGTACGTCGCCCCGGTGGGCGTGGTGTGTTCGGCGACGTGACGTCCGCCGGGATCGAATACGGTGCGCACCTGCCAGCCGGGTTGTTCCTTCACGTAATTGCAGTGTTCGCAGCATCCCCGGCCGTTGCGGGCGCTGGTGGGACCCTGGCGGGTGTGCGGTCGGGCGTGGTCGATGTGGCGGATCGAGGCGTCGCAGTACGGGGTGCGACAGGTCCGGTCGCGTAGCCGGATGAACCGGGCCAGCCCGCGCGGGAACGCCCGGGAACGGGACTCCATCGCGATCAGTGCCCCGCTGTCCGGCGCGGCGTACAGCCGGCGCAGCGCGACCCGGCCCTGCTCGTCGATGGCGTCGCTGATCATCTGGCGGGCCACCTCGGCGGGGACGGGCCCGTAATCCTCGACGGTCGCGGCGGCGTCGGCACCGGCGAGTAGTGCTTCGTCGGAGAGGACCACGTTGACGGTCACTGGTACGGGCACGTCCGCCGGCCGGCCGGTCACCCGCTCGACCAAGGTGTCGGCCATCGTCTGCCCACGGGAACGGCCGTCGGGATTGATGTCGGCTTCGCGCTTCAGGCTCGCGTAGACCGAGACGCCCTGGGCCATCGGAAGCAGTGCGGTCACATAGGTCATGGACTCGGGTGCGGGACGGATGGACACGGTGCGATCCTGGGGCGCCTTCACCGCACGATCGACCACCGCCTGCGGATCCAGTTCGTAGGCAATGGACTTGGCGTCCGCGGCGATCCGTTTGTTCCCGAGGCCGTCGAGTGCGGCCGGATCGGCACAGAGCCGGTGATCCAAGCGGCGACGGTCTTCGACGGTCAGGCAGGCCGATTCGCGGACGATGATGGTGGCGCGCCACTCGGAGAGGACCCCGGCTTCCAGTGCGGCCAGGGTGTGCGGCATATCCTTGACCAGCGCCTTGGCGAAACCCAGGTGCTGATCACCCTTGGATGGCGAATCCCGGCGCGCCAGAGCGACTTCGGAGGCCATGCCGCGTCCGCGCCGGGCGGCCGGCACTCCGGACTCGGCCTCGATCTGCCGCCGGACGGCATCCCATTCGGCGGTCGCAAGGGCCTGTTGGGCGGCGGCGGCCGCCTTCTGCCGTTCGAGCTCGGCGATGCGATCCCGCAGCACCGCTTCGCGGGCGTGCAGGCCATCAGCCGTAGTATCGAACATGTGTTCGATACTACCTGAGATCGAGCCGGCTGGAAAGGGGTTGGCGACCGGCGCTACACGGCGCGGTGGAACATGGCGAAAAGCCTTTCCTCCCAATCCGTCCCGGATCTCCCGGTGCGGGCACGCTCGGCGATGTAGGCGCCGACGATGGCGTCGATCAGCGTCTCGGGATCGAGATCCGGCCGGATGTCGGAGTCGCTCTGCAGCTCTTCGATCACCGTCACGAGTGCCGCCCGTTGCACCACGAGCACCTCCCGGAACAGGGAGTTGAATTCCGGGTCCTCCTCGGTGAGTAGGGAGGCGAATCCGCCGAAGCCGATCCCGTCGCCGACCGCGGCGACCGCCTGGTTGATCACCCAGCGCAACCGCTCGGCCGTTTGCGTGCGCGGCGGGGCCGGCGTCGCTGCGACCAGTCGGGACAGTGCCGCTCGCAGCATGTCCCGGCGATCGCGGTGGCGGCGGTAGATCGTCGTCTTCGCGATCCCGGACTGCGCCTGCACGGCCTGCACGGTGACCGAACGCGGGCCGCTGGTGCGCAGGAGTTGGAGGGCGGATTCGGCGATGCGGTCCTCGACATTCGTTGCCGTTGTCAATCGTCTACCCCTCGCGTGTGATGCGCGCGACTGCGCCCCGGTCCATGGTGAGCTACAGTGTACGTATCGATACGCTGCGCGTAGCGTAGCGGCGTGGGGAAGGAGTCGAAGATGAAGAAGATGTCCGGTGGAACAGTCGTCTACCTCGGCTATGTGCTGATTCTGTTGGGGTTCGTGTCGCTGGGGGCGACCGTCGCCGCGCTGGCTTTCGGTAGCCCCTCCCTGGCGCTGGCCGCCGGTATCGCGCTCATCGTCGCGCTCGGCGCGGGCGTCGCCGTGATCCGGCGGGGCCTGCGGATCAAGGGGGGCATCTGGGCGAAGCCCGAGGCGGACGACCGCGTCGAGAGCTATCTGGCGACCTACCGCACGACTGCCGATGCCGTGGGCGATGAGCCTGCCGATGTCGTGAAGGTCCGCCGCGCGGCGTGACGTAGTGTCAATCCCCGGTGTGCCGGGAAGTCTGGTCGGCAACTGCTGAACGCCGACCAGAGGAGCCCGATGAACCGACCCCGCCTACTCTCGCTGGGCTCCTGGCCGGAGACGCGCCGGGTCACCGCGATCCTCCGCAAGGAGACCGTCGGCGGTGTCATCCTGCTGATCGCCGCCGCGGCGGCGATCGTCTGGGCCAATTCGCCGTGGGCCGACAGCTATTTCGCACTGCGGGATTTCACGATCGGCGGCGAACCGTTCGGCCTGCATCTGAGCCTCAGCATCGGGCACTGGGCCTCCGATGGCCTGCTCGCGGTGTTCTTCTTCGTGGTCGGCCTGGAGCTCAAACGGGAGTTCGTGGCCGGTGACCTGCGTGATCCCGGCCGGGCCGCGCTACCGATCGCCGCCGCGGTCGGAGGCATGGTGGTGCCGGCACTGATCTTCGTCGCGGTGGCCACCCGAGAGGGCGGCGACGCCGTACACGGCTGGGCGATCCCGACGGCCACCGATATCGCGTTCGCGGTGGCCGTGCTCGCGGTGATCTCCACGCATCTGCCCTCCGCACTGCGGATGTTCCTGCTCACCCTGGCGGTGGTGGACGATCTGCTGGCCATCACCGTCATCGCGATCTTCTACACCGACTCGCTCAACATCACCGCGCTGGCGCTGGCCGCGATCCCGCTGGTGATCTTCGCCGTCTGCGTGCAGCGCGGTGTGCAGGCCTGGTGGGTCCTGATCCCGCTGTCGATGGCGACCTGGGTACTCATGCACGAGTCCGGGGTGCATGCGACGGTCGCCGGCGTGTTGCTCGGCTTCATGGTTCCGGTGCGCAGAAAGGCGCAAAAGAAGGCTCGTGAGATCGAGGCCGGGATGGCCGAATACTTCGAGCACCGGTCGCGGCCCATCTCGGCGGGTGTCGCGATCCCGGTGTTCGCGTTCTTCGCCGCCGGGGTCAGCCTGGGCGGCTTCGGCGGGCTGGCCGGAGCGCTGGGGCATCCGATCACCCTGGGCATCGTGCTCGGACTGGTGCTGGGCAAACCGCTGGGGATCTTCCTCACCACCTGGACGCTGTCGAAGGTGACGCGGGCCGAACTGGACTCCTCGTTGCGCTGGGTGGACGTGCTCGGCGTCTCGATGCTGGCCGGCATCGGGTTCACCGTTTCGCTGCTGATCGGTGACCTCGCCTACAGCGACGCGGCCCGTGAGGAATTCGTCAAGGTCGGTGTCCTGACCGGTTCCGTGGTGGCCGCGACGCTGGCATCGGTGCTGTTGGCCACCAGAAACGCGGCATATCGCCGGATTCACGAAAACGAGACCGCGGACCAAGATCACGATGGTGTGCCCGACATCTACCAGGCTCGACAGGACTGATGGGTGTTACGTGGGTAAACTAACGGGATGCTTAAACAGATCCGCGGTCCCGCAGATCTGCAGCACCTGTCCCAGTCGCAGCTCGAAGAGTTGGCCGCTGAAATCCGTGAATTCCTCATTCACAAGGTTGCTGCAACCGGGGGACATCTGGGCCCGAATCTCGGCGTCGTCGAACTGACTCTGGCGCTGCACCGGGTTTTCGACTCGCCGCACGATCCGATCATCTTCGACACCGGACATCAGTCCTACGTGCACAAGATCCTGACCGGACGCGCCGCGGATTTCGACCAGCTGCGCATGAAGGACGGGCTGTCGGGCTACCCGGCGCGTGCCGAGAGCGACCACGACTGGGTCGAGTCCAGCCATGCCAGCACCGCGCTGTCCTATGCCGACGGCCTGGCCAAGGCCTTCGAACTGTCCGGCCACCGCAACCGGCACGTGGTCGCCGTGGTCGGCGACGGCGCGCTCACCGGCGGTATGTGCTGGGAGGCGCTCAACAACATCGCCGGCTCCAACCGGCCGGTCGTCATCGTGGTCAACGACAACGGCCGCAGTTATGCGCCGACGATCGGCGGGTTGGCCGATCACCTGGCCGCACTGCAGCTGCAGCCGGGCTACGAGAAGCTCCTGGAAAAGGGCCGTGATGTGGTGCGCGGTGTGCCCGTCATCGGCGAGATCTGCTACCAGTGCATGCACAGTGTCAAGGCCGGCCTCAAGGACGCCCTGCAGCCGCAGGCCATGTTCACCGATCTGGGCCTTAAGTACGTCGGCCCGATCGACGGTCATGATGAGCACGCCGTCGAGGCGGCCCTGCGGCACGCCCGTGGCTTCAACGCCCCGGTGATCGTCCACGTCGTCACCCGCAAGGGGATGGGCTACGCACCCGCCGAGGCCGACGAGGCCGAGCAGATGCACGCCTGCGGCGTCATCGACCCGCTCACCGGGCTGGCGACTTCGGAGTCCGCCCCCGGTTGGACCGGCACCTTCTCCGACGAGCTGATCAAGATCGCCACCCGCCGGCGCGACGTCGTCGCGATCACCGCGGCGATGCCGGGCCCGACCGGTCTGGCGGCGTTCGGCCAGCAGTTCCCGGATCGGCTCTTCGATGTCGGCATCGCCGAGCAGCATGCGATGACGTCGGCGGCCGGGCTGGCGATGGGTGGCATGCACCCGGTGGTCGCCATCTACTCGACGTTCCTCAACCGTGCGTTCGACCAGATGATGATGGACGTCGCCCTGCACCAGTTGCCGGTGACGATCGTGCTCGACCGCGCCGGTGTCACCGGTCCCGACGGCGCCAGCCATCACGGCGTCTGGGACCTGTCGATCCTGGGCGTCGTGCCCGGTATGCGGGTCGCCGCCCCGCGCGACGCCTCCCGGCTGCGTGAGGAGTTGGGCGAGGCGCTGGAGGTCAAGGACGGCCCGACGGCCATCAGGTTCCCGAAGGGTGCTGTCGGGGAGGATATTCCGGCGATCGAGCGTCGCAACGGGGTGGACATCCTGGCGAAGCCGGGGCCCGAGGCCTCCGAGGACGTCCTGCTGATCGCGGTCGGTTCGTTCGCACAGATGGGGCTGGACGTCGCGCAACGCCTGCAGCAGCACGGCATCGGTGTGACGGTCGTCGATCCGCGCTGGGTGTTGCCGGTGCCCGAGGCGCTGCACGCGCTGGCGTCCGCGCACAAGCTCGTCGTCACGCTGGAGGACAACGGCGTGCACGGCGGTATCGGATCCTCGGTGTCGGCCGCGTTGCGGGCCGCCGAGATCGATGTGCCGTGCCGTGATGTCGGTGTGCCGCAGGAGTTCCAGACCTATGCCTCGCGGGGCGAGGTGCTCACCGAGGTCGGATTGACCGATCGGCACATCTCCCGGCAGATCACCGGCTGGGTGTCGGCGCTGGCCTCCCCGATCGGCGATCAGGTCGGCCACCCGGTCGACTAGCTGGAATGCGAATCAGTCCGCCGATACCTGTTCTGCGGATGTTCGATGTCGGGCGCACGCTCGACTTCTATTGCGGCTACCTCGGTTTCGGCAAAGACTGGGAGCATCGGTTCGAGCCGGGGTTTCCGTTGTACGTGCAGGTGAGTCGGTCGGAGGCGACGATCCACCTCTCGGAGCACTACGGCGACGGCAGCCCCAACACGGTGCTGTGGATTCCGGTCGACGACGTCGACGCACTGCACGCCGAGCTGAGCGCGCAGCAGCACGGGTACTCGAATCCGGGTATCGAGCACGACGGCCCGGGCGGACGGTGCATGACGGTCATCGATCCCTCCGGCAATCACCTGCGGTTCAATCAGCCGGACTGATCCTCGGGGGGCTTCGGGGTCAGTGCCTCCGTCAGCACCGGCACGGTCAACTCGCGCTGCCAGGGCCGGGCCTTGGCAGCCGCCAGGAATTCGTCGACCGCCGAACGCACATCGGGCGTCGGCTGCCAGTCCCAGCACAGCCGGCGCACGGTGTCCGGCGTCAACAGATTCTCCGTGGGCACCGAAACCCGTTCGGACAAGGCCGACAGAGCGGTGCGCACAGCCTCCAGTCGTTCGGCGGCCTCGGGCTTGCGGCGAGACCACCGGGCGGGCGGCGGCGGGCCGTTCAACGGTTCCGATCCGGACGGCGGATTCGGATCCTGACGCGCCCGGGCCAACGCGTCCAGCCAGGCCTGAGCGCCGCGGCGCTGCCTGCTGCCGCCGAACACCGGTAGCGCGGTGAGCTTTTCGATCGTATCGGGATCTGCGGTGGCGGCATTGATGATCGCGGCGTCCGGAAGGATCCGGCCCGGTGCGATATCGCGACGCTGCGCGATCTGGTCGCGGGTGGTCCAGAGCTCGCGCACCGCGGCCAGCGCCCGCGGATCACGAACCTTGTGGATGCCTGAGGTGCGACGCCACTTGTCCCGACGGGTGACGGTCGGCTCCGACGTGCGCAGGAACTCGAATTCCTGTGCCGCCCAATCGGTCTTGCCCTGCTCCTCGAGGACGGCGGCGAGCGCCTCCCGGAGCTCCAGCAGCACCTCGACATCGAGCGCGGCGTAGTTCAGCCAGTCGGCCGGCAGCGGACGTTTGGACCAGTCGGCGGCGCCGTGCCCCTTCACCAGGCCCAGCCCCAACAGCCGGCGCACCATCTCGGCGAGATTGACCCGATCGAATCCGGCCAACCGGGCACCCAGTTCGGTGTCATACAGGCGCGGCGGGGTCATCCCCAGTTCGGCCAGGCAGGGCAGATCCTGGTCGGCGGCATGGAGCACCCACTCGTCGGCGCTGAGCACCTCGGCCAGCGGCGCCATCACCTTCAGCGGATCACCACCATGGTTCACCGGATCGATCAGCACCGTCCCGGCACCCGCGCGGCGGATCTGCACCAGGTAGGCGCGGTTGGAGTAGCGGAAGCCCGAGGCGCGCTCGGCGTCGATCGCAAACGGCCCGGACCCGCCGGCCAACAGCTCGGCCGCCCGGGCGATGTCGCTGGGGTAGAAGGCGACCGGTGGCACACCATCGGCAGGCGCCAGCAGGGGAGTCGGTTCCGGTTCGGGTGGGGTTCCGGATTCTTCGGGTTCGGTCATGTCAGGCGCGGGTGCGGGAACCCAGCGTGGTGACACCGGTGGGCGGGAGTCCGGCGGCGTGCTCGAGCACCTCGCAGAACGCCTGAACATGGGGACCCAACTCCAGGTCGGTCGCCGTCCATGAGGCGCGCAGTTCCAGCTGATGGGCACGGGGCGGGCCGGAGATGTCGCCGTAGCGCACCGACGTGGTGGCGGTGACGGTGCCGCCCAGGGCGGTGACGGCGTCCCCGTGCTGGGCCAGGGCCTCCTGCAGCCAGCTCCAGGCCACCTCGGGCAGCAGCGGGTCGACGGCCTCACTGGAGTCCAGGTCGGCCTGGATGTAGGCGACCAGGCGCATCGTTCCGTCCCAGGCCTCGGCGCCCTCGGGATCGTGCAGCAGGATCAGCCGGCCGAATGCGTCGCCCTCGGACCGTTCCGGCACGGCGGCGGCGTCCGGGTGGCGGACTTCGGCACCCAGCGCGTAGCTGAAGGGTGCCAGCCGCTGCGGCGGACGGATCGGCCCCAGCTCGATCTCCGGCCGAACAGTGGCGGCATTCATGGCAGCAACCGCAGTGCGGAACTGAGCCGGTTCGGCGGACGTCACAAATCTGGACGGTAGTCCGAAGTCGTCTCCGCCGTGCGCAGGCGCGCCGATCATCGGACACATGGCACGATGGGGCCCGATGAACACCCGTCGTGACCTGCCCGAGTCGCCGTATCTCGCCGCCGCCGCCGGCCGCACCCCGAACCGCACCCCGGTGTGGTTCATGCGCCAGGCTGGACGGTCGCTGCCCGAGTACCGCGTGCTGCGCGCCAACCACAAGATGCTGGAAGCCTGCTTCGACCCGGAGCTGGTCTGCGAGATCACCCTGCAGCCGGTGCGCAGGCACGGTGTCGACGCAGCCATTCTGTTCTCCGACATCGTGGTCCCGCTGAAGGCGGCCGGCGTCGCGCTGGACATCGTTCCCGACGTCGGGCCGGTCATCGAGCACCCGATCCGGTCCCGGTCCGATGTCGGCAGCCTGCCGCGGTTGGAACGCAGTCAGGTCGCCCCCGTCACCGACGCGGTGTCGCTGCTGGTGGCAGCCCTGGGCGAGGTCCCGCTGATCGGCTTCGCCGGCGCGCCGTTCACCCTGGCGTCCTACCTGGTGGAGGGCGGTCCCAGCCGTAACCACGAGAAGACCAAGGCGATGATGTTCGCCGAGACCGAGACCTGGCACGCGCTGATGACCGCGCTGACGGATCTGACCATCGACTTCCTGGAAGCGCAGCTCGACGCCGGCGTCGACGCCATCCAGTTGTTCGACTCGTGGGCCGGCACGCTGTCGCTGGCCGACTACCGCAGTCATGTGCTGCCGCACAGCTCGCGGATCTTCGCCGCACTCGCCGACCGGGGCGTGCCGATGACCCACTTCGGGGTCGGCACCGCCGAACTGCTCGGCGCGATGGCCGAGGCCGGCGCCACCATGGTCGGCGTGGACTGGCGCACCTCGTTGACGGCGGCCGCCGGCCGGGTGCCCGCAGGCATCGCGCTGCAGGGCAATCTCGACCCGGTCGTGCTGCTGGCGGGCTGGCCGGTGGTCGAGCGCGCGGCCCGCGCCGTCGTCGAGGACGGTCGCGCCGCCATCGCCGCGGGAGCCTCCGGCCATGTCTTCAACCTCGGACACGGTGTGCTGCCGGCCACCGATCCCGGGGTGGTGACCGATCTGGTGAGCCTGGTGCACTCATTGTGAGTTCCACCTACTGCGTTGTCGGGGGAGGCATTTCGGGCCTCACCGCGGCCTACCGGCTGCGCGTCGCGGCCGGGCCGGACGCCTCGATCACGCTGTTCGACCCCGCCGACCGGCTCGGCGGGGTACTGCGGACCGAGACGGTCGGCGGGATGTCGATGGACGTGGGCGCCGAGGCGTTCATCACCCGCCGCCCCGAGGTACCCGCGCTGCTGGCCGAACTCGGGCTCACCGGTCGGCAGGTTGCCAGCGCCGGAGCCCGGCCGCTGATCTACAGCCAGGGCAGGCTGCATCCGCTGCCCACCGGCACCCTGCAGGGCATCCCGGCGCACGCCGAGTCGGTCGCCGGGCTGGTGGACCCGCAGACGGTGGCCCAGATCGCCGACGAGGACCGGCGTGACTTCAGCTGGCGCCCCGGCGCGGACCCGTCGGTCGCCGACCTGGTCGGGGACCGGTTCGGTGCGCAGGTGGTGACCCGGTCGGTGGAACCGCTACTGACCGGGGTGTACGCCGGGTCGGCGGCCACCATCGGGGTGCGCTCGGCGCTGCCCGGGCTGGCGGCCGCGTTGGACCGCGGCGCGCGCAGCCTCACCGAAGCGGTGCGCAACGCGCTGCCGCCCCCACAGCCAGGCCCGGTCTTCGGTGCGCTGGACGGCGGCTACACCGTCCTGATCGAGGAACTGGCCCGGCGCGCGGGGATGCGCTGGGCGCAGGTCGGGATCAACGAGATGGTGCGCTCGGCGCACGGCTGGGAGCTCATCGACGACGAGGGTGAGCACTGGACCGCCGACGCGGTGGTGCTCGCCGTCCCGGCGCCGCGGCTGGCCCCGCTGGTCGAACCCGTCGCCCCGCGCAGTGCCGCGGCGGCCCGGCGTATCGGTGTGGCCTCCACGGCCCTGGTGGCACTCGCGCTGCCCGGCGGCACGCCGCTGCCGGACCAGTCCGGGGTGCTGGTCGCCACCGGAGAGCCGTTGCACACCAAGGCGATAACCCTGACCTCCCGCAAGTGGGGACGACGCGGCAACGTGGAGCTGGTGCGGTTGTCCTACGGGCGGTTCGGCGACAATCTGGCCCGCAGCATCGGGGATGACGAGCTGTTGAACTGGTCGCTGGAAGACCTGCAGAACGTGTTCGGCATCGCCGCCGACCCGGTGGACCACCGGGTGCAGCGCTGGATCGACGCGATGCCCCAGTACGGCCCCGGACACGGCGAGCTGGTCGCCGAACTGAGGGCCGGGCTGCCGCCAACCCTGGCCGTTGCAGGCGGCTACCTGGACGGGATCGGAGTCCCCGCCTGTGTGGGATCCGCCACCAGGGCGGCCGCGAAACTGACGACCTCCGGCGTGGCACGATAGGACTGACGCGCACGCAAGGAGCAAGAAGACATGGCCAAGCTCGACTACGACAAGCTCAACTCGATGACCAGGTACATGATGATCTCGGTCTTCGCGGTTCAGCCCGAGGCTCTCGACGCGGACCGGTCCGCGGTCATCGATGAGACCGCGACTTTCCTCAAACAGCAGGAGGACAACGGCGTCGTCGTCCGCGGCCTCTACGACGTCGCCGGCTTCCGTGCCGACGCCGACTTCATGATCTGGACACACGCCGAGCGGGTCGAGGACCTGCAGGCGACCTATTCGGCCTTCCGCCGGACCACGCTCGGCCTGGCCAGCGATCCGGTGTGGAGCGTGGTGGCGCTGCACCGGCCCGCAGAGTTCAACAAGAGCCACGTCCCCGCGTTCATCGCCGGCGAAGATCCGGGCGACTACGTGTGCGTGTATCCCTTTGTCCGGTCCCTGGATTGGTACCTGCTGCCCGACGACGAGCGCCGCAAGATGCTGGTCGATCACGGGATGGCCGGCCGCGAGTACCCGGACGTGCGGGCCAATACGGTGCCGGCGTTCGCGCTCGGTGACTACGAGTGGATCCTGGCGTTCGAGGGTCCGGATCTGGGTCGCATCGTCGAACTGATGTGGAAGTTGCGCTACACCGAGGCCCGCCGGCATGTCCGTGAGGAGACCCCCTTCTTCACCGGGCCCCGGGTCGGCGTCGAGCAGTTGCTGGCCAAGCTGCCCTAAAAGTCCCGCCAGAACCGACAACCGGTGCCGGAGGGTTTGCTAGCGTCTCAGGATGCCGAGAGTCGGCCGAGTGGGCACGGTGGTCACGGCTGCGATCCTGGCATTCTGCGTCTGGCTGCTCGGCGGATGGGGTTCGCAGGCGACCCGGATCGCCGTCGAGGACATCGGTTTCGTCGTTCTCGCACTGTTCGTCACCGGGTGCTGCGGCCACGCCGCGTGGCGGCAGCACGGCCGGCAGCGCACGGTGTGGATCTGGGTCACCATCGGCATGGTCGGCTACACGGCCGGATCGGTGATCTGGGCCTATCACGAATGGTGGCGCGGCGAGAATCCGTTCCCGACCACGGCCGACGCCGGCTATCTGATCCTGCCGGTCGCGGTCTGCGTCGCTTTGCTGCTGATGCCGGTCGGGACCTCGGGCTACACCCACACCCGGTTGGCGCTCGACGGGTTCATCGTGGCCGTCGCGTTCTTCCAGATCGGCTGGTGGACGCTGCTGGACCCGTTGCTCGACTCCGGTGGGGCCGGCAGGTTCGCGATCGGGGTCGCGCTGGCCTACCCGGTACTCGACCTCGGCGTGCTGACGGTGGCCCTGCTGGTGCTGGGGCGCGTCCAGCCCGCGCAGCATCGACCGCTGGCTCTGCTGGTCTGCGGCATGACGCTGATGGCGGTGGCCGATTGCGTGTTCGTGTACTCGAACATGCTGGATGACTTCACTGTCGTGAAGTACGGCAGTGTGGCCTGGGCGTCCGGGCTGCTGCTGATCGCATTCGCGGCGCTGAGTTCCGACGTGTCCCTGGATGATCACGCCGATGCTGAGCGGGAGATCTCCCCATTCGACATGTGGCTGCCGTATGTGCCGATCGTGCTGGCGATGGCCGCGGCGCTGGTGCGTTTCGCCGCCGCCCCCGAGCTGGCGCCCGCGCTCATCGCATCGGTGTTGCTGATCGTGCTGGTGCTGTTGCGTCAGTTCATCGTGGTGGGGGAGAACCGCCGCCTGCTCGTCGCCGTCGAGGCGCAGGCCATGACCGATCCGCTGACCGGCCTGGCCAACCGGGCCCTGTTCCAGGACAGGCTGGCGCACGCCATGGTGCTGCACCGGCGCGACCAACAGACGGTGTCGGTGCTGTCCCTGGATCTCGACGACTTCAAGCTCGTCAACGACGGTCTGGGCCATCCGGCCGGCGACCGGCTGTTGGTCCAGGCGGCCGAACGGATCCTGGGCTGTGCACGGTCCAGCGACACGGTCGCACGGCTCGGCGGCGACGAGTTCGTGGTGTTGATGGAGGGCGACCCCGACGAGTCGCGGGAGGTCATCCACGCGGTGTTGCGGGCCTTCGATGAACCGTTCCACGTCGATGGGCACGATCTGCTGCTCAGACCCAGCGCCGGCCTGGCGGTCGCCGCCGCAGAGGACTCGGAGCAGTCTCCAGAACGGCTGCTCAAGCAGGCCGATGTGGCGATGTACTCGGCGAAGCGGTCCCGGTCGCGTGGGTTGCACACCTACAGCCCGGGCGATATGCCGGACGTGGACGAGCGCGGCGGCGGCCACACCGCCCCGAATGCCGCGGTGCACGACAGCGCCGTGGCCTACCAATTGCTCGGCGAGTTGCGCCAGGCCATCGACAACCGGGCACTGACGCTGGCCTACCAGCCGAAGTTCGATCTGCACGACGACTCGATCACCGGCGTGGAGGCCCTGGTGCGCTGGCCGCACCCCGATCGGGGACTGTTGGGGCCGGATCAGTTCCTGCAGTTGGTCCGCGATCACGGACTGATGCGGCCGATCAACGAACTGGTACTCACCCAGGCGCTCAACCAGATCGCGCAGTGGCGGGATCTGGGTCTGGAGGTGGCGGTGGCGGTCAACGTGTTCGCGCCTTCGCTGAGTGACCTGACGTTGCCGGCGGGGGTCGAGCAGGAACTGAGCAGGTGTGGTCTGCCGTGCGAGCTCCTGACCGTGGAGATCACCGAGGATCTGCTGCTGGGCAACCACGAACACACCCACGCGGTGATCGACCGGCTGCGCGAGCGCGGGGTCCGGGTGGCGATCGACGACTTCGGCAGCGGCTATTCGGCGCTGTCCTACCTACGGGAACTGCACGTCGATGAGCTGAAGCTGGACCGCGGGTTCGTCACCGCGGTGCTGGATGACCGGCGCGCGGCGGCGATCGTCCGTGCCGTCATCGACCTGGCCCGTGAACTCGGCCTGACCACCGTTGCCGAGGGGGTGGAGAACGTCGAAACCGCAACGCTGCTAAAGGATTACGGCTGCCAGGTGGCGCAGGGCTATCTCTACAGCCCGCCGCTGTCGCCGGCGGACATGCTCAGTCTGCTGAGGTCGCGCCGGCCGGCACCAGGCGCAACGATATCGAGTTGATGCAGTAGCGCTGATCGGTGGGCGTCGGGTAGCCCTCGCCCTCGAAGACGTGGCCGAGGTGGCTGTGGCAGTTGGCGCAGATGACCTCGACACGGCTCATGCCCAGCGAATCGTCGCGTCGCAGGATCACCGCATCCGAATCGGCCGGGTCGTAGAAAGACGGCCAGCCGCAGTGGGATTCGAACTTCTCGGTGCTGCGGAACAGCTCGGACCCGCAGGCCCGGCATTCGTAGACCCCGGCGGTCTTGGTGTCGGTGTACTCGCCGGTGAACGGCCGCTCGGTGCCGGCCCGGCGCAGCACCTGGTACTCGGCGGGATTGAGCTTCTCGCGCCACTGATCGTCGGTCAGCTCAAGCTTGGGACCCGGGATTGTCATGATTCAACGCTAGCGCGCCGACGCTCATCCGTCATCCATGGCGGATCGATACCGGAATCCAGCCGGCCCTCGGACTTGGCATCCAGGTAGCGGAAGTACAGCACGCAGAACACCACGATCAACAGCAGCGACCAGCCGTAGGTGATCTTCATGTACTCCAGGAAGCGCCCGGTGGTCGGCCAGTGCACCAGCAGCCAGCGGTCCATCGTCATAAACCCGTAGACCGCCAGCCAGGCCGGCCAGTTGTGCAACACCGAGTTCCGCAGCACCACCGTCATCAGGAACGGGAACAGCATCGTCGAGTAGTAGCCCTGGCCCAGCGAGAGCACCAGGAACGAGGCGGTCAGCAGCACACCCGAGGAGGTCAGCAGCCAGAACCGCGGGTCGCGCTCGCGGTAGTACTTGTAGAGCAGGTAGAGGCTGCCGGCCGCCAGCAGCAGGAAGACGATGCGCAGCGACAGGATGAGCCACATCGGCAGGCCGTAGTAGATCCCGTTGCCCAGGATCGAGGAGTTGAAGTAGTCGCGGGTCTCCAGGATGTAGGGGACCGTGCGGTACACGAAGTTCATCGGGTCCGAAACCAAAGGCCACGCGGCGACGTTGAACACCAGCGGCACACCGAAAGCGGTGACCAGCGTGTAGAACTGGCGATTGAGCACCGGCAGCAACAACAGCGGCGCCAGCGACGGTTTGACCACCAGCGTCAGCCCGATGGCCGCGCCGGCCAACAGTTCGGCGTTTCGTCCGCCCTTGAGCAGGTACCGGAAGAACAGCACCGCACCCAGCAGCATGCAGCCGTTGATGTTGGTGAACACCAGTGTGTTGGTGACGGATTCGGTGCAGAACATGGCCAGCACCAGCGCCGGAGCGGCCACCGAGGACAACGTGTAATCGAAAATCCGCAGCAGCAGGTATGCCGCGATGAGGAAGGCCAGCACGTTGAACGTGATGTACCAGTAGCGCGCCGCGTCGACCGGCAGGTACCCGAACGGGGCCAGCAGCAGGGTGCCGCCGGGTGGGTACAGGTAGTGCGGGTCGACGTGGTCGAAGTTCTCGTTGTAGATGTCCCAGCCCAGTTTGAAATTGATCACCGCGCGGTAGACCGGGCCGAAATCGTCGGTGATGTAGCCATTGGTGCCCAGCACATAGCTGCGGTGGATCACCGACATGATGGCGAACGGCCACAGGATGGACCGCAGAATCGTTGCGGTGCTGGGCGGTGTGGTGCTGGGGCGGAATGCGTTCAGCACACCGGAGGGCAGGAACGACACCAGCGCACCGTACACCGCAGCCGTCGGTGGCCCGCTCAGGCGGGGCAGAACGTGTCGGTCTCGGGCAGTTTGCCGCTCTCCAGGTAACCCAGAACCGGTGGCAGTGCACACGGCGAGTAGATGCTGGCGCCGTGGCCGATGCCCTGCCAGATCACCCGCTTGCTGTTGGCGCCGGCGTTGATGATGGTGGCGGCCACCGCGGCCACCCCTTCGTTACCGACGATGGGGTCGTTCTGCACGCCGAGCAGCATCACCGGGATCTTGAGGTCCTTGGGATCCTGCGGCGCGGTGCCGCTGGGCCAGCTCAGGCAGTTGACCATCCGCAGCGCACCCACGGTGCCGAACTGCGGGTACAGCCGGTCCCAGGCGACGACGAGTTCACGCACCCGGTCCGGGGTGGGGCGGTTCAGGGCATCGCTGCACCCGTTGACGAACTGGCCGTCGGTCTGGCGGGTCCGCTCGGCCCGGGCGATCAACTCGGACATCGCGCCGGTGTCGCCGGCGCGGGCGGAGGCGATCGCGCCGGCCAGCGCGTTGGAGGCCGTCACCCGGTCGCCGCGCGGGAAGGCCAGCGCGGTGGTGATGGCGTCGGCGACCGCGGCCACCGAGGCGCCGTTGGGGCCGTCGCCGTTGCGGGCCGCGGTCAGCAGCGCGTCCACGGCGGCCTTGGGGTCGGGGCCCAGCGGGCAGTTGGTGGCCGCGCACTGCGCGGTGAAGGCATCGAGCGCGGCCTGCTGTCCCTTGACCTTCTGTTCGGTGGCGGACTCCGCGCCGACGGCCAGCGGCAGCGGGGAGTCCAGCACCAGCCGGGACACCTTGTCCGGATGGGAACCGGCGTAGGCCAGCGCCACTTGGGCGCCGTTGCCGATTCCCCACAGCGCGAGTGTCGGCACGTCCCAGGTGCTGCGCAGGCGTTCGATGTCCTCGGCGGCGTGGGCGTTGTCGTAGGCCGAGTCGCCCGGGGCGATGGTGTCGGTGCACGTGGTGGTCGCGGTCTGCACGACCGCGCCGAGCTTGGCCACCGGGTCGTCACCGGGCTCGAACTGGGTCTGGTCGATCATCTCCTGCCGGTCGAACAGGTCGCGGCAGTCGATGTCCTCGGACATCCCGGTGCCGCGGCGGTCCACCGCGACGATGGGATTCGTCTTGAGGATGTCGGCACCGGCGCGGGACAGCCATACCGGCAGTTGTGCCGAGGACGGCAGATCTGTTCCGGTGGTCATCACCACCGGTCCGGCGCCGGCCGGGGTGTCCGCCGAGGTGGCCCGCACCACGCCGATGGTGATGGAGCCGTTGGCGCCCTTGATCGAATCCAGGTCGGCGTCATACGTCGCGCAGTCCAGGGTGATGCCGGACGGCACGGGCACCGCGGCGTCGGCGGACACCCGCCCGGTGCAGTCCTGCCAGGACAGGTCGTTCTTGGGGGCCTCCACCGCCGGCGGCCCGTCGGCGACGCTGGTTTCCGGTGGCGCGCCCTGTGGTCCGGCGCCGGCGTCGGTGGCGAACCGCGGGTTGGCGGCCAGCAGTGGGGCGCACGAGGTCAGCAGCAGCGTGACCGACGACAAGGCCAGCGTCTGGCCCCAACGAACTCGCATGCCGACCACACTAGCGATCAACCGCGCTGTTCTCGGCGGCTGTAGCGCGTGTACAGGTAGCCGTCGTCGTCGCTGAGCACGTGGCGGCGCTGTAGGCGGGTGATCAGCTCGGGGTGTCCGTCGGAGATCCGGGTGGATCCGCCGCCGACGACGGTGGGTGCGATCGTCAGGCACAGGTCGTCGAGCAGGTCCGCGGCGATGAACGCGCCGAGCAGACTGGGGCCGCCCTCGGTGAGCACCCGGGTCAGGTCCAGATCCGCCAGCGTGCGCAACAGCACGGTCAGATCGACGCTGCCGCTGTCGGCGGCCGAGCAGTCGTACACCTCCGCGAGGCCGGCGAACCGGGCCCGCGCATCGGCGATGGTGTCGTGGACGGTCAGCAGCAGCGGCGGCACCTCGGTCTGGGTGAACACCGGTAGGTCGTGATCGAGATCCCCCGAGCGGGTGACGATGGCGATCGGCGGTACCTCGCCCTGCCCGCGGCCGTGCCGGCGCTGGCGCTGGGCCACGCCGAGTTGGGCACCGGAGTAGGTCTCGACGCGCACTGTGCCGGCACCGACCACCACCACATCGGCCAGCTCCCGCAGCAGCCGGAACACGGCCCGATCCCCGGGGCCGCCCAGGGCGCCGGAGCGACCCTCGGTGGAGGCGGCGCCGTCGAGGCTGCTGATGAAATTGGCCCGCACCCAGCAGGTGCCCAGGTCTTCCGGGTAGGCGTAGAGCTGCTCGAGCTCGCCGTCACCGGCGACGGAGACCGGTCCGAGTGCTGTGAGTTCCGTCCCAGCGGCGCTATCCGGCATGGGGATCATTGCAGCACGTCGATAGGGTGCACGACATGCAAAGTGCGGGTGAGGTCGCGGGTCTGACGGATCGGCACCCCAGAGTTACCCCCGAGCGGCTGGTCGCCCAGCTGGTGCCGCCGCCCACGTTCGCCGACGTCAGCTTCGACAGCTACCGGCCCGATCCGGCCGAGCCGTCTCAGGCTGCGGCCGTGGGGCACTGCCGGCGGTTCTGCGAGCAGGCCGCCGAGCGTCGAGCCGGGAAGAAGAAGCTGTTCGGTAAGCGCGAGGTACTGCCCGGGGTGGGTATCTACCTTGACGGCGGGTTCGGCGTCGGCAAGACCCACCTGCTCGCGTCGACGTACTACACGCTCTCGGGCGGGGAGGCCAAGACCGCGTTCGCGACGTTCGGTGAGCTGACCCAGTTGGCCGGCGTGTTCGGGTTCACCGAGTGCATCGATCTGCTGGCCGACTACACGGTGCTGTGCATCGACGAATTCGAGCTCGACGATCCGGGCAACACCACGTTGATCTCCCGGCTGCTCTCGGCGCTGGTGGAGCGCGGGGTGTCCATCGCGGCCACCTCGAACACGCTGCCCGAGCAGCTCGGTGAGGGCCGCTTCGCCGCGCAGGATTTCATGCGCGAGATCCACACGCTGTCCGCGATCTTCACGACCATCCGGATCGAGGGCCCGGACTACCGGCACCGCGGGTTGCCGCCGGCGCCCGAGCCGTTGACCGACGAGCAGGTCCGCGCCGCGGCCGCCGCGAAACCCGGTGCCACCCTGGACGACTTCGACGCGCTGTGCGCGCACTTGGCGACCATGCACCCGTCGCGCTATCACGCGCTGATCGACGATGTCACCGAGGTGTTCATCACCGGGGTGCACCCGATCGACGACCAGAGCGTGGCGCTGCGGCTGGTCGCCCTGACCGACCGGCTGTATGACGCGGGCATCCCGGTGCTGGCCTCGGGCGCCAAGCTGGACACCATCTTCAGCGATGAGATGGTCGCCGGCGGGTTCCGCAAGAAGTACCTGCGGGCCACCTCCCGGTTGCTGGCCCTGACGGCGGCCGCGCAGAGCAACTAGCGGGCGCGGACCATCACGTAGTCGTTCTCGATCCCGGCGCCGAGCCGGAAGGTCTTGGTGCCGTTGATCCGGAACCCGAACTTGGTGTAGAAGCGTTGCGCGCGTTCGTTTTCCTGGTTCACGCCCAGCCACACGCAGGCCGCGCCGGACTGCGCGCCGCGTTCCAGAGCCTCGGTCATCAGCGCTGCGGATACCCCGGTGCCGTGCACATCGGGCAGCGCGTACATCTTGGAGATTTCCAGGGCCGGGCGCAGTGGTACCGCCTGCTGCACATCCGCGTCATCGGGCACACCGTGAATCAGCATGGCGTAGCCCAGGATTCGGTCGTCGTCGCGGGCCACCAGGACGATCCGGTCCGGGTCGGCGAGGTAGCCGGCGAACTTGTCCGCCGAGAGGTTCTCCGCGATGAACGCGGCCGCATCGGCCGGGCTGACGCTGGGCGGGCAGGCCAGCGGGAAGGTGGCTGCGGCGACGGCGGCGAGTTCGGTCAGGTCGTCGGGGCCGGGTTCCTCGATGCGCACCCGGTCAGGGTAGCGGGGTGCCCGGTTGCCAGATGTTCCACTGCGCCAGGTGAGTTCCGGTCTGCGGGTTGAGCATCACCACGTTGGTGACCAGTGCGCGGTAGACGTCCCAGTAGACGCCGCCGGTGACCGTCGATCCGGGGGGCGCGTTGAGCAGTACCTTCTCCAACGCGTCGGGAGCGTCGGTGTGCTTGGAGGCGTACGCGTCGGCGTACGGGGTCACCCCGCTGAAGGTGGTGGCCAGGGCCAGCTTGTACGGGTTGGGCGCGGAGATGACGTGCACCGTCACATTGGCGCGCCACGGGCCGCCCTGCGCGCGCCAGCGCGGGGAGCCGTTCCAGCCCCAGCCCGGGGGGACCTCGGCGGGCAGGACGTCGTGCACGGTGACGTCGGCGACGAAGTCCCCGAACTCCACCCGCAACGTCTCACCGAGGTTGCCGATCGGGGTCACGGCTGCCGCGGCCGGTGGCGCGATGCCGATCGCCACCGCGGCCGTCAGGCTCGTCAGGAGAACCGCGAACCAGGATCGCGTCTTTGCCAATCGCATGCATCGCATGATGGCACATGGTTACCCGACCCAGGGTCCCTGTCCGCCGATCGAGTCGATACGGATCCGGGTGAGGTAGCCCTCGGGTGCGTCCTTGGGCGGAAAGTACTCGTCGGAGCCGAGCAACGCGGTGGCCAGATCCCTGAGCAGCGCGGGCGCGCCGCCCTCGACGATGCGGGCGGTGCCGGTGACCGAGAGGTACTGCCGCTGCTGCCCGGGACGGCTGGGCGCGAGGATGGTCGCGGCGACGCGCGGGTCGCGGCGGATGTTGCGCACCTTGCGATAGGTGTCGGACAGATGCGCGGAGACGAGTTCGTCGCCCTCGGGTGTGGACTGCAACGCCACCCACACCAACGTGGCGTGCGGGCTGCCGTCGGCGTTGACCGTGACCAAGGTGGCATCGGCGCCGGCGCCGATGAGTTCGCGCGCTGCCTCGTTGAGCTCCATGCGGTGTTCTACAGCGGCGGGTCCGGATTCATTCCCGCCGGATTCGCGTTCCCGGGATGGAGGCGAGCATCTCGATGAGCGAGGCGATGACGCGCGCCTTGTCGATGCCCAGACTGTGCAGGGGGCCGTTCCCGTCTTCGGACTCCAATAGTGCCAGCAGGATGTGCTCGGTGCCGATGTAGTTGTGGCCCAACCGAAGTGCCTCCCGGAAGGTCAGCTCCAGAACCTTCTTGGCCGGCCCGTTGAAGGGCACCAGGTCCAGTTCCTGCCCGGTCGAGGGCGGCAGCGTGATCGCCGCGCGGAGCTGGTCGGGTTCGGCGCCGTGGGCTCTCAGCAGCGCGACGGCCAGCGAGTCGGTGTCGCCCAACAGACCCAGGATCAGGTGTTCGGGGGCGATCTCGGCGTTACCGGCGTCCCGGGCCGCGGTCTGGGCGGCGACGACGGCGGTGCGGGCGCGTGGGGTGAACCGGGCGAAGCCCTCGTTGGGGTCGATGCCGGCGGCGTCGGCCTTGGGTACGAAGCGTTTCTGGGCGGCCTGTTTGGTGACGCCCATGCTGGTGCCGATGTCGGTCCAGGAGGCGCCGGAGCGGCGGGCCTGGTCGACGAAGTGGCCGATCAGGTGATCGGCGACCTCGCCGAGGTGCTCGGCCGCCAGGACGGCGTCGGAGAGCTGGTCCAGGGCATCGGTGTGCCCGGTCTTGATCGCGTGGATCAGGGTGTCCAGGCTGACGGACTCGGTCATGCGTCAACCGTAGGTTGACTTTATCGGTGCGTCAACCCTGGGTTGACTGCGGGTAGCCGCGCCGCACCGTTCGGTCGAGGATGCCCAGGGTCGCCCGCAGCGCGCTTTCCGGAATCACCGGGAAGATGCCCGCCGCCCGCCACTTGTCACCGATGGCCGACCAGTCGTAGAACGAGGTCACCACCGTTGCCTCGGCGGCCGGTTCCAGCCGGTAGCCGTAGACGTGGCCGATCTGCGGGTCGATGTTGCCGAGGATGGTCCAGGCGATCAGGCGGTCCTGCTCGTATTCGGTGATGTCGACCGTCACGTCGTATCGGCCCATCGGAAAGTCGTTCAGCGCTTCACGGTCCATGTGCACGACGAAGCGGTCGCCCACCTTGCGTGCCGGTTCGCCGGTGGCGGCCTGCAGCATTCCGGAGGCGTCGATGGCCACGTGTCCCTGCGGGTCGGTCAGTACCGCGAAGATGTCGGCGGCCGGGGCGGCGATGGTGCGCTGCACTTCGATGCGGTCGGTCATCGACGCGGCTCCTCAGTGGTCGGTGGGTGCGGACTTGCGCGCGATCAGATACCCCTGCGGGGTCGATTCAACACCGTCGCCCTCGGGCGCGCGGACGAGTTGGGCAATGACCGGTAGCCCCGCATTCTGCAGTAGTTCGGCGATGGTTTCGGGGTGGCGGCGGTGGAACATCAGATCGACCGACTCGCCGAACGCCTCGGTCAGGTGCCGGGGGCGGTCGCCGATCTGGAAGGCGAGCAGGGCCACGCCGCCGGGGACGAGGACCCGGTGGAATTCGGCGAACACGGCCGGCAGGACGTCGTCGGGAACGTGGATCACCGAGTACCAGGCACACAGGCCGCCGACGCCGGCGTCGGGCACATCGAGATCGGTCATCGACCCGACGGTGAAGCCGATGTCCGGGTGCAGTCGGCGGGCGTGCGCAACCATGTTCGGCGACAGGTCGATTCCCGACACGTCGGCGCCGTGCGCGCGCAGGATCGCGGTGGCCGCGCCGGTGCCGCAGCCGACGTCGATCACGCGGTGCCCGGCCGGCACCAGTTCGGTGAAGGCCCGCAGCATCGCGTGGTCAAGCGGTTTGCCGTCCAGGTGCTGCTGGAATGCCGCGACATACCCGGTGGCGGTGCGGTCGTAGCCGTCGCGGGTGCGGTCCAGAAACGAGGTTTCACACATCGCCCCCGAGGCTACTGTCGCAGGTATGCGTATCGCCGTGCTGATCATCGGAATCGTCGTCGCCCTGTTCGGGACGTTGTTCGCGCTGCAGGGGTTCGGCGCGGTCGGCGGCAGCCCGATGAGCAACACCACCACCTGGTCGGTGCTCGGCCCGATCATCGCGCTGATCGGGATCGGGATCGCCGGGTACGCGTGGCGGTTGAAGACCTAGCTTTTGACTCATCCCGGCCGCCGTGTAACGTGGCCGGGGTGAACATCCGTGTGTGCGCCGGCTATTGGCGCTTTATCGAGGCTCCGGGCGGAGCCGATAAAGCGCAGCACTAAGCGACGCATCCACCCGGAGCCCAGGCAGTGACCCTCGCGGTCGCTGCCTTTCGTCATTAAAGGGCGCCCGGGAATGTGGCTCAGGTGCCCACCACCAGGAAGGTACCTCCCATGAATCTGGCGCAAACCGCCACCGCACCTGCGACGTCGGACCGTCGGATACGCAGCTTCAGCGAGATCCCCAGCCCGCACGATGTGCTCACCGAGTTCCCGCTGGGGGCGCGCCGCGCCGAGCGGGTCGCGCGTGACCGCGACGAGATCGCCGAGATCCTGGCCGGCCGCGACGATCGGCTGTTGGTGGTCGTCGGACCGTGTTCGGTGCACGACCCGTCCGCCGCGCTGGACTACGCCAGCCGCCTGGTCAAGATCGCCGACGAGCTCGGGGACAGCCTCAAGATCGTGATGCGGGTCTACTTCGAGAAGCCGCGCACCACCATCGGCTGGAAGGGCCTGATCAACGATCCGGGCATGGACGGCACCTTCGATGTGGCGCGGGGCCTGCGCACCGCGCGGCAACTGCTGCTCGACATCATCGACATCGGCCTGCCGGTCGGCTGCGAGTTCCTCGAACCCACCAGCCCGCAGTACATCGCCGACGCCGTGGCCTGGGGTGCCATCGGCGCCCGCACCACCGAATCCCAGGTGCACCGCCAGCTGGCATCCGGACTGTCGATGCCGGTCGGCTTCAAGAACGGCACCGACGGCAATATCCAGGTCGCCGTGGACGGTGTCAAAGCCGCTGCCGCGCAGCACGTCTTCTTCGGAATGGACGATATGGGCCGCGGTGCCCTGGTGACCACCGAGGGCAACGAGGACTGCCACGTCATCCTGCGCGGCGGCACCGCCGGACCCAACTTCGACGCCGACGCCGTGCAGGTCACCGCGGACAAGCTGGTCGCCGCCGGACTGCCGGGCCGGGTCGTGATCGACTGCAGCCACGCCAATTCCGGCAAGGACCACATCCGCCAGGCCGGGGTCGCCGCCGAGGTGGCCCAACTGGTCCGCGACGGGCTGCCGGTCAGCGGGGTGATGCTGGAGAGCTTCCTGGTCGCCGGCGCCCAGGCGCCCGAAGCGCGGCCGCTCACCTACGGTCAGTCGGTCACCGACAAGTGCATGGATTGGGCGGCAACCGATCTGGTGCTGCGTGAGCTCGCCGCGCGCTGACGGGTAGGGCCACGATCAGGGGGACCCAATCTGGGCATCCCGCTGAGCTCCTGCGTGCTGGGCGGCATCACCGAGGTGTCGGCTCTGGGCCCGCGCCACTAGCATTCGGCCATGGCCAAACTCGAACTGTCCCGCGAACTGTCACTCAGCCCGCAGACAGCGTGGGATCACGCGTCGAATCTCGGTGAGCTGGGGGACTGGATGGTGATGCACGAGGGTTGGCGTAGCGACATTCCCGATGAGCTGACCGTGGGCACCACGCTGATCGGGGTGGCGGGGGCCAAGGGCATGCGTAATCGCGTCACCTGGGCGGTTCGCCGGATGGACCCGCCGCATCTGCTGGAGGTCACCGGTAAGGGCGTGGGCGGCACGAAGTACGGGATGACGCTGAAGGTGAAGCCGACCGGATCGGGTTGCACCTTCTACGTCACGCTCGAGTTGGGCGGCCCGCCGCTGTTCGGCCCGATCGGGTCGGTTGCGGCCCGCGCCGTCAAGGGCGACATCGAGCGTTCGATCGAGAGGTTCGAAACGCTGTACGCCTGATCAGCGTAGCGTTGTGGTTGTCAGCCGTCTTTTCCGCACGCGACCATATGGAGCGTGTCCTCGCTGATGTGAATATCGGCCCTCTCGCGGCCGAGATAGGAGCGTCGTCATGACGCCTCAGCAGACACGGAAAACCGATCAGGACACCACGGTGCCGGCGCATACACCGCGGCTGCGGCTGAAAGCCAAGGCCGCCCAAAGCGGATTCGTCGACGGAGCATGGTGGCCGCGCACCGATGACCTTGCCGCCGAACTGCCGGATCTACTCGCTGTGCTGTCGGTGCGTCTGGGCCGTATCGACCGCGTGTTGTACCGGCTGGGTGCCTGGGCTGCGGCGCCCCGCAAGCTCAGCACCGGGGGCCGCGTGGTGCATCTGGACGGATACCGACTTCAGCCGCTCAACACCGTTGAAGTTGTCGGCCTCGACGACAAACACAACCGGGTCACCCTTCTGGTGATTCCGCCTCACACCGAGGCCGGCGACGCGCATAGCGCCATGATGACCGCGGCCGAGGCCGGCAACGCCGCCACTGTTGACGGGCTGCTCACGATCAGTCCAGATGACCGCGACCGGCGTATCCGGGCCTCCGGTGCTGAACAACGCTGGGAAGCAGAGGGCGGAACACCGGCGCCCGTACTGACGTGAGTATCAGCGTGCCCAGGTTGGCTGCCCCGCGCCGATGCGCACGGCCGGTGCGGGTGCTGCTGGCAGAGCAGCTGGACGGCGACGTCGACGGAGTCTGGTGGCCGGTTTCGGAATCGCTGGCGGATGAACTCGTCGAACTCGTCGTGGTTTTACAGCAGCGGCTGGGTGGGATCGTCGATATCCGGCTGAACTGGTCCGAATCCGACATCCAACTCGATTTGGGGACCATGGCCGTGGGTGGTTCCCGACGGCCGGTCAGCGCCCGACTCGGCGGCCGCCCCCGCCTGGTCAAGATCATCGGCTGCGACGACAGCGCCACGCTATTGGTGGTGCCGCCCAGAACGTCGCCGGCATTGGGGGCTCTGGTGATGCGGTGCGCCGCGGCGATGCCGGTCGATGACGAATGTCGGCAGACCACGGTGTTCGATACCGCCCGCCGAGTCCTTGATGCGGCCGTCCTCGAATCGGGCCGCTGGGCTCCGGTGATGCGCGACGGCCCCGAAGCGGTTGGAAATCAACGGCTCACGCGAACCGGTGCCCGGTAGCGTGCGTTGACTCGTCGGTAGGGGACAGGAGAGGTCAGATGGTGATGCTGCGTTCTTTGTTCCGGCGCTTTCTCTCGGCGGGAGAACCGGCGGCCAGTCGCGCCGCCGAGGATCGCCGGACCACCGACGGGATTCGTCGCCGCGCCCGATTCGTGGACTGTTGCCGGGACAACCGGCTGTCACACCAACGCCGGTGCGATCGGCACCGGTGACGGTTTCCCATCGCCACGGTTCGAACATATGATCGAACAATGGGTGAGCTGCAGGGCCTGGGGCATGGCGGGCAGCCCGTGCGTGAGGTGTTCCGCCGGGTGGATCCACCGCGCGCCGTGCTCGTGGACCTGGCCGCCCTCTTTCCACGCCAGCCGCACTGTCGGTGGGGTCGCTATCACCCGTTCGGCCTGCAGATGCACAGGGTGGTCGAGGGGCAGCTGAGCTGCTGGGGGCTCTGCGAGCAGGGCGCCTGGTGGGGGCTGGTCACCTATTCGATCGTCTTTGGAGCATCCGAAAGACCTGTGACGCACTGGATTCCGGCGTGGATGCTGACGGTGCGGGAATGAGTCGTCGCGGGCCGGGCGTCGCGGGACTACTGTCCCGGCTATGACGGAGCCGTCGAACGACGAGCCGACCGGCTATCTGGCCGATGCCGGGGCGCCCACGGAACTGGCCGGTGTCGCGGATGCCGACACTCGGGCGGCTCACGCCTGGGCGTTCGATGATGAGCCAGAGCCCGGGCCAGGGCCGGCGCGACAACGGTTCACGCCCGGACTGGTCACGGCATTGGTGGTCGCCGCGGCGGTGGTGGCGATCGCCGCCGCCGCGGGCGTCGCCGTGTGGTTCCTGCGCGATGCGCCGGTGGCCGATCCGGCCCCGCGGCCCGACCTGCTCAACGGCGTGTACCGCGTCGAATATCACTGGGATCAGGCCACTTATCGAGATGTCGGCGGGACCACGAACTGGGGTGACGGAGCCGATTCCAGGCCGTCTCAGGACTGGTTGATGCTGACGTCGACGTGTACCGACCGGGATTGCATCGCGACCGGGGAGGTGTTGGGTCAGGGTGGGGTGCGGGTGCCTGGCGCCCGGCGGTTGACGTTCAAACTGACCAACGGCCTCTGGCAGGACATCGCGCCGGCGCGCGTGAAGTCGACGTGCACCTATGGCGACGGATCCATCGCCGGCGAGTCTTGGACGACCGTGACACTCGGCTTCACGCCGCGCCCGGACGGGTCGTTCACCGGTGCGCTCACCACGGTGGTGGACACCAACGAGTGTGGAGACCAGGGCAACACAGTCGTGACCCCGTTGACGGCTCGGAAGGTGGGGGAATGAAGGCCGGCCGGGGCTGAGCTGCGCTCGTTCTTGATGCCCGGGTACAACAAAGGCCCGGTCGAAACCGGGCCTCAGTGTGAAACGTGGTGCGCGATACTGGGATTGAACCAGTGACCTCTTCCGTGTCAGGGAAGCGCTCTCCCGCTGAGCTAATCGCGCCGGGGTCGAAACTTTGGAGGTGGAGACGGGAATCGAACCCGTGTGCACGGCTTTGCAGGCCGTTGCCTCACCACTCGGCCACTCCACCGTAGGGGTTGATGCCCACTGAACCTTCGAGCGGATGACGGGATTCGAACCCGCGACCCTCACCTTGGCAAGGTGATGCGCTACCAACTGCGCTACATCCGCGTGCCTCGGGTGAGATCGTCACCCGGTGCGATCAGGAACATTAGTCCACCGGTGCGACGAACTACAAATCACCTGGAACATCGGGGCCACCGAACCTAAAACCGCTGGTAAACCCGTCGTGAAAACCTCTCGCGCGATGAAGGGGCCGTGGCCAGAGTTGCGATCGGGACAGGTGATGCTTATCTCAGCGTTGTCGCATGGGCTCTCGGCGCGTCACGGGGCAACCCGCAGCACCATCCGGTAGCGGGCCCGTCCGCTGTCCATCGCCGCGTAGGCCTCCGCGGCCTGGGCCAGCGGCAGCTCCTGTATCCGCGCTCGCACGCCGGACTGCACCGCGAACTTCATGGTGTCCTCGACGTCGCGAGCGGTCCCCGACGGGTGCCCGGTGACGCTCAGGCCGGGCGTGATCAGCTGCAGCGGGCTGATCGGCAGGGGATCGGGCGTCACGCCCACCACGATCAGCTCACCGCGCGGCAGCAGTCCGCCCACGGTGTCGCCCATGGCCTGCGAGTTGGCCGCGGTCGCCAGCACCACCGACACGCCACCGAGCGCCTGCAGCGCCGCCCCGACGTCGCCGGCAGTCGAGTCGACGTAGTGGTGCGCCCCGAGATCGAGGGCGTCCTGCGCCTTGTCCGCCCCGCGGGCGATGGCCACGGTCTCGAACCCCATCGCGCGGGCGAACTGCACGCCCAGGTGTCCCAGCCCGCCGATGCCGAGCACCGCCACCCGGTCACCCGGTCACCCGGTTTGGCCTTGGTCTCGCGCAGTCCGTGGAACACCGTGACCCCCGCGCAACTCATCGGGGCGGCCTCCATGAACGACAGTTCATCGGGAATGCGGGCCAGCGCATTGGCCGGCACCGTCACCGACTCGGCGTACCCGCCCGGGTAGTGCCAGCTCGGGATCTGGCCGTTGGCGCAGTGGATGAAGTCACCCTGGTGACACGGCACGCAGCGTCCGCAGTGCCCGCCGAACCAGCCGACGGCCACCCGGTCACCGACCGCGTAATCCTGCACGCCCTCGCCGACCTCGGCGATGGTGCCGGCGATCTCGTGCCCGGGGGTCAGCGGCCAGGACAGGCCCGGGAAGGCGCCGTTGACGAAGGCGTGGTCGGTGCCGCACACCCCGCAGGCCGCCACGGCGATGCGGACGTGGTCACGGCCCGGTGGGGTGGTGTCGACCTCGGTGAGCTCCAGGGCGGCGCCGGCCGATGCGACATGGACTGCGTGATGACGTGCCATTTTCATCCTCGGGATCGATGCTCGGGTTGATGTCTCATGTGTACTCGCGCATGCGTCCGGCGGCAGCGGAGTTGGCCGAGATTGGCGCCACCGTGACCAGGCGATTCCAGCTGGCCGCCAACAGCGTGCTAGTCTTCCTCCTCGTTCCCCGGTCTCGTAGCTCAGGGGGAGAGCGTCCGCCTCACACGCGGAAGGTCACTGGTTCGATCCCAGTCGGGACCACAACAAAAGCCGCCCACCCGGGCGGTTTTTTTGTGCCCGTTACGCGCCCCTCAAACCTAAAGCCTTGAGGTATTGACGGCCTGGTCGCGGCCTGTGCCCGGTGGTGCTCAAAGCGGCCCCGGAAACCGCCCTGGACGCTCTGGTGTTCGCCGAGGCGGCCGATGAGGCGGGACTGCCGCCCACACTCCACCAGCGCCGCGATGGGGGCGAACAGTCCTGCGGTCCACCACAGCGGGTGGACGTCGCCGATGATCGCCAAAGCGTCTGAGCCCATGCTCATCTGGGCGATCAGCCGGACCAGTTCGCCGGGGTAGTGCAGCACCGCGGCACGGATCGGGGTGCGGGTCTGGAATGGCCTGCACGCCCACCGCGGTGGCGATGATGTTGATCACGAACGTGCCATGAAGGTATAGACGACGGTCTCGTTGACGGCGTCGCCGACGCCGGCCGGCCCGCCCTGCACGGTGATGCCGACGTAAGGCTGTTAACGCACTTAGCGGCCTACTCGGCCGCCCACTGCTTGGCTTGCTCCAGCTCGTCGAGGCCGAACACCGCCAACTCGCCGGGCACCATCCACCCCAGCGCGTGCATGGTGTGGTGGACCCACTCCTTGTCGGAGACCACCGCGATCCGTTTGAACGCGGAGTGATGCGCCAGCAGCGTGCCGAAGCCCATCTTCAGATCTGCGGACAGCCCGCCCGGGCCGAAGCCCTGGTAGTCCGGGGCGATGATCTCCACGATCCTGATGTCGCCGGACTGCCCGAGTTTCTCCATCGTCGGCTTGAACGCGCGGAAATCCTCACCGCTGATCCGCCCGGAGGCGCGGATGCCGGTCACGCCGGCCGGCATATCCGTCAGTACCTCGATCATCGCCAGTCTCCTTCGCGCCGGGTCAGTGCGCGGGCGTGCTGCGCTCCGGCATCGCGGCCACCAACGGGGTGTCGACCCCCACCCGGCCGACTCCGCGCGCACCGCCGGGGGAGCCCAGCGGTGCGTCGCGGCCGGGCAACACCGTCAGGAAGAACGCCGCGTTGTCGGCCAGGTGTGCCGATTCCTCCGCGGACAGATCGGTCTCGTACTCGATCGCATCCAGACGGCAGGCGATCTTGCAGGCGCCGCAATCGACGCACTCGTCCGGATTGATGTAGAGCGTGCGCCCGCCTTCGTAGATGCAGTCCGCGGGGCACTCGGCCACACAGGACTTGTCCATCACGTCAACGCAGGCCGAGGTGATCACGTAGGTCATGACCTGACCTTAGAAAACCTGCCCCCACCTGCACCGGAGTCCAAAGCCATCAGCACATGGGACTTTGGTCCCTGCGTGTCGCCTCGACAGGTGCGGCGACGGGCTGGTCATCGGAGGAACCGCTCGGAGTAGCCCCCGAATCGCGCCCGGACCGCGTCGGGATCCAGCCCGAACATCTCCGGTGAGGTGGCCACCCGGCCCAGCCGCCCACGCCGGTGTGCGGCGAGGTAGTCGGTGATCGCGCCGCGCGCGGCGTCGTCGAACGGTTCGCCGGCCAGCGCGTACAGCCGTTCGGCGGTGCCCACCTCGTCGGTCAGGAAGTCCTCGAACCGGATGTCCACCGACCGTTCGGGGCCGATGACGTGACGGTCGCGCACACACCCCTCGAGCAACTGGCCCAGCCGGTCCACCCACCGGTTGGCGATGCGGGACACATCGACGGTGTCGCGGTGCATCCGCTCGCTGTAGGCGATCATCGCGATCATCGACAGCGCCACCGGCACCGGATCGCGATGGGTGAATGCCACCACCACGCCGGGAAACACCTTGTCCAGCACCGGAAGCTGGCCCAGGTGCTGCGGGGATTTGAGCACCCAGCGCCGTCCGCCGCGCAGGAACTGCAACGCCTTGAGCTGGATGGCCAGATACTCGTACGACGGCGTCTGATCCCGGGACCAATAGAAGTCGCTCCAGCGCGGGACGTCGGCCAGCGTGTCCATCAGCATGGTGGAGAAGTCGTTGGCCAGCAGCTGGATCTCTTCGTGGGCGTGCTCGGTGGTCATCTCGTGCATCAACGCGAAATGCGGCATCAGGATGTTCATCACCTGGACGGCGACATCCATCCGCGTGATGCGCGGATCCGGCTGCAGGCCCACTTCGATGGGCAGCGGGAATGGTTCGACCGACTCCCAGTACGGCAGGCTGCGGAAGGTGGGGGCGGCGGCCAGCAGGTTGTGCAGATGTGTGGTGCCCGACCGGGGGAGACCGGCGATCACCACCGGAGCCAGTAGCTCGATGTCGTGGATCTCGGGGTGCCGCTTGAGCAGGTCGGTGAGCAGCAGCCGGTTCTTCAACCACTGCACCAGCTGGGAACCGAAGTTGACGATTCCCGGCCCGTGCATGTCGATCTCGCGCAGTCCGGCGACGTAGAGCTCGAGGCGCTCCCGGTAGTCGTCGGCCCCGAAATCGTCCAGGCCGGTATCGGCGCGGGCACGCTCGTGCAGCACGTCGGCGTCGAGCGGGAAGTCGGCGGCGACGGTGGCCATCATCTCCCGGATCGCCTGGGCCTCCGCGCTGTACCGCGGGGTGGCCAGGTCGTCGAGGTGGATGACATCGGCTGTGGTCTCGGTCACAGCACTTATGTTACTGTCAGTTTCGTAATGGCGACGGAAATTGGGCGACCCCGTAACCGGGGCATCGACGAGGCGGTGCTGCGCGCGACCGTCGAGTTGCTCGGCCAGGTCCCGTACGCCGAGTTGTCCGTCGACGCCATCGCCGCGCGAGCCGCCACCTCCAAGCCGGCCATCTACCGGCGCTGGCCGAGCAAGGCCGCGTTGGTGCACGAGGCCGTCTTCCCGCTCGACGCCACCACCGAATTGGTGTTCACCGGAACGCTTCTCGGTGACATCGCGGCGATGGTGCGGCGTACGGTCGTGGTGTTCAGCACCCCGGCCGCGCGGGCCGCGCTGCCCGGTCTGGTCGGTGAGATGGCCGCAAACCCGGCGCTGCACACCGCCCTGCTGCAGCGGTTCTCCGGCATCCTCGAGCGCGGGCTCGGCGACTATCTGGCGGCCGCGGTGCAACGCGGTGAGGTGCGCGCCGGCGTCACCGCCGCCGACCTCGCCGAATCCATCGCCGGCATCACATTTCTCGCGCTGCTCAGCCGCGGCGTACCCGATGAGGCCTGGATCGACCGCACCGCCACGCTCATCACGAAAGGAATCAGCGCATGACCCACGAATCCAGGGCGGCCTGGCGCGAATTGCTCGACACCCTGCGCGACCTGGACCGCTCATTCCTGGAGGGGGACAAGGCCGTCACCGACGACCGGCACGTCGCCGACGGCTACCGGATGCTGGCGACCACCCTCGGTGTCGCGCTGGACACCTACCTGTTCGCCGACCCGAGCCGACCGCAGTGGCTGGAGGTGAACTCACCGTGGCGCCCGGACCGGCGTTGGGGCGGGGACAATACCGACGCCATCTACTACATGTGCCCGGTCGATCCGGAGCGTCGCTACCGGATCAGCGGCAATCGCGGTGACAGCGTGTACTTCTCGGTCACCGCCTACAACGAGCCGTCGCCCGGCGCCTGGTCGGACCGGATCGTGGCATTGTTCCGTGACGACGAGCTGGACTTCGACGCCGACGGCAACTTCACCCTGGACTTCGGGCCGGTCCCGGATGCCGCGGTGCTGATGACCCGCGACTACCAGGCCGACCCGCACACCGGGAAACGCGTGACATGGCAGATCGAGGCATTGGAGGAGCCCGCACCGTTCCGGCACGGCGACGACGAGACCGCGGCGGCGCTGCGGGCGAGCGCGGCATGGCTGCGTACCATGTTCGCCATCGTGCCGCTGGCGGTCGGGGTGCGCAACGACGACGCCCACAACCTTGGCCACGAAACCAACATGGCGGCAAACGATTTCGCTGCCCCGTACCAGGTGCCGGACTTCAACTTCGGCTGGTCGGCCCGGGACGCCTGCTACTCCTACGGCAGCTTCGACCTGGCCGAGGACGAGGCGCTGGTGATCACCCACCGACCGCCGGCCTGTCGGTTCTGGAATCTGGTGGTGTGGAACCAGTTCATGGCCGTCCCCGGGGTACGGGACGCCCGCAGCTCCGTCAACGGGCACACCGCGGTGCCCAACAGCGACGGGACGGTGACGGTGGTGCTGTCCCGCGGTATGACCAAGCACCCCAATTCGCTGACCACCCTGGACTACCCGCGCGGCAACCTGGCGTTCCGCTGGTTCCTCGCCGACCAGGTACCCGAACAGCCACGGGTCCAGCTGGTCAAGATCGCCGACGCCCCGGATCGGGTGAGCTAGGGCGTAACCCGTTCGGTGGCCGCCGCCAACCCGAGATGCTCGCGCAGCGTGGTCCCGGTGTACTCGGCGCGGAACACCCCGCGCTCCTGCAGCAGTGGCACCACCTTGTCGACGAACGGGTCCAGCCCGGCCGGCGTGACGTGCGGGACCAGGATGAAGCCGTCGCTGGCATCGGCCTGCACCAGGGTGTTGATCTGCTCGGCCACCGTCGACGGCGACCCGATGAAGTTCTGGCGGCCGGTGACCTCGATGATGAGTTCACGGGTGGAGAGCTTTTCGGCTTCGGCCTTGGCGCGCCACTCGTTGGCCACCGCCACCGGATCCCGGTGCATGCGCACGCTGGCCCGGCCGCGGGCGATGGTGTTCTCCCCGACGATGGGATCCACCGTGGGCAGCGGTCCGTCCGGATCGTGGTCGGACAGGTCGCGGTTCCACAATTGTTCCAGGAACTTGATCGCGGTGGCCGGGGACACCTGGGCCAGCCGGACCTGGTGTGCGATGTCGGCGGCCTCGGCGTCGGTGTCGCCGAGCACGAAGGTCGCAGCGGGCAGGATGAGCAGCTCCTCGGGTCGGCGGCCGTACTTGTCCAACCGGCCCTTCACATCGGCGTAGAACGCCTGCCCCTCGGCCAGGGTGCCGTGCCGGGAGAAGATGGCATCGGCGGCGCGGGCGGCGAATTCGCGGCCGTGATCGGAGTCCCCGGCCTGGAAGATGACCGGGCGCCCCTGCGGGCTGCGCGGCACGTCGAGCCGCCCGCTGATGTCGAAATGCTCGTCGCGGTAGGAGAATTGGCCCGGGCTGCCGGTGGTGAGGAACTGTCCGGACTCCTTGTCGGCCACGATCTCATCGCCGGACCACGAATCGAACAGGGTGTGCGCGGCGGCCAGGAAGCTCTCGGCCCGGCTGTAGCGCTGGTCCTCGGCGAGGAACCCGCCGCGGCGGAAGTTCTCTCCGGTGAACGCATCCCAGGAGGTGACGACGTTCCAGGCGGCCCGTCCGTCGGACAGGTGATCCAGCGACGCGAACTGGCGGGCCACCTCGTAAGGTTCGTTGAAGGTGGAGTTGATGGTGCCGGTCAATCCGAGCCGCTCGGTGACCGCGGCCAGTGCGGCCAGCACCGTGAAGGTGTCCGGGCGGCCGACCACGTCCAGGTCGTAGATCCGCCCGCCTTGTTCGCGCAACCGCAGCCCCTCGGCCAGGAACAAGAAGTCGAACTTGCCGCGTTCGGCGGTCTGCGCAAAATGCACGAACGAGGCGAAATCGATGTGGCTGCCCGACGCCGGATCGCTCCAGACGGTGGTGTTGTTGACGCCGGGGAAGTGCGCGGCGAGGTGAATCTGCTTGACGGGCTTGCTCATGAGTTCACATACCGGTTGGCGGGGCGGGACAGGCCGAACAGTCCGCGCAGGGTGGATTGCTGATACTCGGTGCGGAAGACACCGCGGCGCTGCAGTTCGGGGACCAGACCGTCGGTGATCTGCGCCAGATCGTGCGGGACGGTGGCCGGCCGCAGCCGGAAGCCGTCCGCGCCGGCGGTCTGCCAGTGCGTCAGCAGGTCGGCCAGCCCGGCCGGGGTGCCGACGAAAACCTCGGCGTCACTGATGTATTCGCGGCCGAGCAGGGTGTCCAGCTGGGCGCGGTGTGCCGCAGCGGACGCCGCGGTGTCGCCGAGGAAGACCACCAGGTCGACGATGATCTGCACGCGGGGAGCCCCGGCCGGGCGCAGCGCCGCGATGGTGTCGGTGATCGTCGCGATGTCGTGCGCGCTGCGCGGGGTGATGAATCCGAGATCCGCACCGGCGGCGATCAGCCGGTAGGCCGGATCACCATGGCCCAGCGCCGCGACCAGCGGCTGGCCCTGCGGCGGACGCGGGGTGATCGACGGGCCCTTCACCGAGAACCAGCGTCCCTCGAAATCGATGTAGTGCAGCCTGTCCCGGTCGACGAACCGGCCGGTGGCCGCATCACGGATCTCGGCGTCGTCCTCCCAGCTGTCCCACAGCCGGCGCAGCACCTCGACGTAGTCGGCGGCCTCGGCCATCGGGTCGTCGGCGACGGGGCGCCCGAAATGCCCCGTCGATTCCGGGTTCGACGACACCTGCACCCGCACCCCGGCGCGCCCGGAGCTCACGAAGTCCAGTGTCGCGATGGCCTTGGACAGATGGAACGGTTCGGTGTGGGTCGTGATCGCGGTGGGGATCAGACCGATGTGCCGGGTGCGCGGCGCCACCCGGGCGGCGATCTGCACTGCGTCCAGGCGACCGCGGACCCGGTCGGTGCGGGCATCGGCACGCCACGGATGGTCGGACTGCAGCGCCAGCCCGTCCTCGATGGTGACGAAGTCCAGCAGGCCCCGTTCGGCGGTGACCGTCAGATCGGTCCAGTAGGCGGCGGTCAGCAGGTCCTCGGGCCGGGCATCGGACTGCCGCCACGAGGACGGATGCCAGCCGGCGCCGTCCAGCGCCACGCCGAGGTGAAGCTGTGTCGACACGTCCGGGGGAACAGCCACGGGATACTCCTCGTAGGGGCGACCGATCAGGTCAGGGCGGCCAGTGCCTTCTCCGGCTCGTAACCGGTGAAGCCGTCGAGGGTGCCGTTGCGCAGCCGGTTCACCCATGCGGGATCTGCCAGCAGCGCACGGCCCAGAGCGGCGATATCGAACTCGCCGGCGTCGAAGTGTGCGACCAGGCGATCGGCGGACTCGGGCTCGATCACCTGACCTGGTGTCTCGCTTCGGAACTGGGTCTGTAGCCCCACCGAACCGACTGCGATGACCGGCGATCCGGTCACCTTCTTGGTCCAGCCTGCCAAGCTCAGTTCACTGTCCGCTCCGGGGAACGCGGGCACGTAGTGCCTGCGGGTCGACGGGTGGAAGACGTCCACACCGGCAGCGACCAGCGGGGCCAGCAGATCTTTGAGCTGATCGGGATCGTCGGCGATGGACGCCGCGTAGTCGGTGCCCTTCCACTGTGAGAAGCGGAAGATGATCGGATAATCCTGGCCCACCGCAGCACGCACCGCTGCGATTACTTCGCCGGGAAAGCGAGTTCTCGCCGCCAGTGACCCGCCGTACTCGTCGGTCCTCAGATTTGTTTTCTCCCAGAGGAATTCGTCAAGAAGGTAACCGTGCGCACCGTGCAGCTCGACCGCGTCGAAGCCGAGTTCGCGCGCGGAGGCGGCGGCGTCGGCGAAGTGTTCGGCCACCTGGCCCAGCTCATCGCGTTCCAGCGCTCGGCCTTTCGGTTTGCCGAGGCCGTCGATCCCGGATGGGCTGACCGTGACCACACCGTCGGAGTCGTTGCGTTCGGCACCCTGATGCCACAGTTGCGCGGCGATCGTCGAGCCCTCCTGGTGTACCGCGTCGACGACGCGTGTCCAGCCGGCCAGCACGTCATCGCCCGCAATGGTCGGAATCGACGCCGGATAGCCCGCTGCGGGGTCGGCCAGCCTGACCCCTTCGGTGATGATGAGACCGACACCACCGGCGGCGCGCCTGCGGTAGTACTCCGCGACATCAACGCCGGGGACTCCACCGGGTGAGGCCTGACGGGTCATCGGCGCCATCGCGAAGCGGTTGGGCACCGTGAGCGAGCGAACGGTCAGCGGTCGGAAGAGGTCTTCGATGGACACGGATCAATACAACCCGAAGGCCGGTCAGAAAAATCCCGATGTCGGACAGTGGATGTACCGTTGTCACCATGTTCGAAAGTTTGTTCGAGATCAATCCTGGGGCTTCCGAGGAGGAGCTCCGGATTCTGGTCGAGCGCTGCGAACAGTTGAAGTCTCAGGCTGCGGCGGTGCAGGCCCGGGCGACCGCGTTGTGGGCCGAGAAGCGGGCCTGCGCTGAACGCGAGCGTGGAGTCTCTCGAGCGCGGCGGGGGAAGGGCTTGGTCACCGAGATCGCACTGGCCCGCCATGACGGTCCGGTCAAAGGCAACACCCATCTCGGGGTGGCCAACGCCTTGGTGCATGAGATGCCGCACACCCTGGCCGCATTGGAGTCCGGCGTGCTGTCCGAGTATCGGGCCACGCTGATCGTGCGGGAGTCGGCCTGCCTGAGCGTGAGAGACCGCCGCACGTTGGATGCAGAATTATGCGCCGAGTCGTCCCGTTTGGTCGGCTGGGGCAATAGCCGAATCGAAGCCGAAGCCAAGAAGATCACCGCCCGCCTGGACGCCGCTGCGGTGGTGGAGCGCAACAACAAAGCCGCCGCCAGTCGCTGTGTCACGACCCGTCCGGCACCCAACGGCATGGTCTATGTGACCTTCCTGATGCCACTAGCACAGGGCGTCGGCATGTACGCCGCACTCAAGCGGGAGGCCGACGTGACCGGCGACGGACGTTCCCGGGGCCAGGTGATGACCGACATCGCCTACGAACGCGTCACCGGCCGATCCGTTGCCGAACCCGTCTCCATGGCGCTGAACGTGGTGATGTCTGACATCACCCTCTTCGGAGGCGATGACTGTCCCGGCGCCATCGCCGGCTACGGGCCGGTCCCCGCGAACATCGTTCGGCACCTGCTCGACGCAGCGATCGCCGACGAGAACGCCAAGACCACCCTGCGCCGGTTATACCGGCATCCCACCAGCGGGCAGTTGGTGGCGATGGAGTCCCGGGCCCGAACTTTTCCGAAAGGCCTCGCAAACTTCATCGGGCTGCGGGACCAAACGTGTCGTACCCCGTACTGCAATGCCCCGATCCGCCATCGCGACCACGCCACACCGGACCGTGGCGGTGGAAAAACCAACGCCGACAACGGACTCGGGCTCTGCGAAGCCTGCAATTACGCCAAAGAAGCCGAAGGTTGGACGGTCACCACCAGCGACCACGACGGGGTTCACACCGCGCTGTTCGTCACACCCACCCACGCGCGGTACTACTCGATCGCCCCGCCGGCGCCGGGTTCACCCATCACCCGGCGCAGTATCACCGAAGACCAGATCAGCATCGACCTGGCCACCTTCAGGGCTGCCTAGAGAGCCGACGCCGCTTAGTGTGCCAGCAACAGGATGAGTTGCAGTTGCAGCTCGCCGCACAGGAAGCCGAGGGCGGAGCCCAGCACCACGATGATCCATTCGTCGTCCTTGAACGCCGGCCGCAGCAGATTCTCATACGACGCCGAATCCAGTTCGTCCATCTTGGAGACCATCACGTTCTCCAGGTCGAGTCGGCCGGCCGCGTACTCCTCGATGTAGGAGGAGGTCTCCGGCAGCTTCTCGATGATCGAGTTCGCGATCTGGACCTTCATCTCCTGGTACTGGCGACCGCCCAGGACGTTGATGACCCGGCCCGCGAAGCCCATCTGGTCGTCGATGGTGCGGCCGATCTCGGCCTGGATGATGTCGAAGAACTTGTCCGACATCGGGCCGGTGAGCAGGCTCTCCATGATGGCCTTCGGGGTGAAGATCTCCCGTGCCATCAGCGCGGCGTACCCGCGGATGACCTCCTTGCGGTGCGCCTGGAACACCCCCTGCCACTTGATGCCGAGGAAGATGTTCTTGCGCTCCAGCGGCCGGAAGATCATCTGCAGGGCCACCCAGTCGGTGAGGCCACCGGTGATCAGACCGAACAGCGGCAACGCCAGATGCCAACCGGTGACGCCGAAGACCAGCATCTGGACCAGGCCGATGATGAACCCGAAGTACAGGCCGGACTTGATCAGGAATTTGAACGCCGGCCGGCCGATGTCCTGGAACACCGCGTTGAGAGTGTGCTTGTCGCGGACCAGGTTGGTCACGACCATGTGCTTGATGTCGAAGATCTGGTCGACCTGCCCGCGGAACTCCTCGAACATGCCGCGCGCCGCCGTCGGGATGCGGCCCTCGACGTTGTCGATGATCAGCTTCTTCACCGGGTCGGGGGTGGCCCGCCACACCTGCGGCTGGAACGCCATCATGATGGTGTCGACGAGTTCCTCGGACGCCTCGCGCAGCGGTCCGCCGAGTTCCTTCACCAGCTCGTCCGGGTCGATCTTGTCGAACAGTTCCTCTGGCTTCAGAATGCCCGAGGTCAACGAATCGACCGCCACCGCAGCCATTTTCGGTGCCCGCTTGGGGATCTGCCCCTGCCAGCCAAGGTAGGGCTTGATGCCCTTGAACTCGACGGGATGGAACATCATCTTCAGCGCGAGGATCTTGGTGATCCAGCCGACGAAGGCCGCCCCGAACGGGATGGTGATGTACACCCACAGTGGGTAGGAGAAGGCGTTCTCCCAGAACTCGTTCACTTGGCCGCCTCCCATAGTTCTTGCCCGAGGTCACTGATGCGCACGGTGCGCCGGACGACCCGTGCCGCCCGGACGCCGCGGCGCGCGGTGGCCAGTGCGATGTTCACCACCGAGTCGGTCAGCAACATCTCGTACTCGTCGTACATGGATGTGGCCTCCGGCCCGATCCGGACCAGGCCCAGCCGGAGCATCCTGGTCAGATACAGCGGGGTGTAGCGGGGCAGGGACACTCCCGCCGACCGGCCCACCGTGGAGGCGTTCTTCAGCGCGTATGCGGACGCCCCGCCGGCTCCCGGTTCGGCGACGTGGATGACGGGGTAGGCAGACCCGTCGGACAGCGCGGCCAGAATCCGCGCCTCGTCGGGCACCAGCGATCCCAGCAGATCCAGGTACAGCGCGTCGCGGCTCCTGTCGGGACTCGAGTACATCGACCGGTCGAGCAGGGTGCGCAGCAGCTGATTCGGTGACGCTGCCTGCTCATCATCGTCTGCGGTCACCGCAGCGGGCGGGTCCAGATCGGTCAGGTGCTTGCGCATCACCCGCACCACGGCGCGCTCGGCGTCGGCCAGCAGGGGTAGCACGTCAGCGGCGAGCGGCGCCCGCTTGGCGACGCCGCCGAGAAGGGTCAACCCCCCGCCGATCAAACCCTCCAGATCCACGCGGCCCCTCGGTGTTCGGTCAGCAACTATTGCTAGCACCCTAGTGGTCGGCGGTTGCAGGCCCGCAACAATCCCCGGTAAACGACGATCTGTGCGCATTGCGCACGGCTTTTCTCACATCCGTCGGCTGATCGGCCGACAGTGATGTGGCGGCCGGATGCGATTTCAGCAACGTCATGACCGGCACCGGCAAACTGGCATTTCGTTGCCCGCGTCACAGTGGGCCGGGGCGCGCAACGACGCAGACGCTGGGCGTCATTGCCCGGCGTCTGCGCGGCTGTCGTGAATCGCCGGGCTGAACCCCTCGTGTCGGCCGGGCGTCCTGCTCGAATACCCGGCCGTTGCGGGGCACAAACGTCAGTCGAGACGTTCCCAGGTCCAGCCCGAGATGGCCGGATCGTCCTCGCCGTGCTCACGGGTGTACCGGCGGGCCGACAGTCGGGCGTCGATCATCTCCTGTCGCAGGCCCGCGACATTGCTGCCCAGCCCCGGCACCCGGTCGATGACATCGATGACCAGATGGAACCGGTCCAGGTCGTTGAGCATGACCATGTCGAAAGGTGTGGTGGTGGTGCCGCGTTCCTTGAATCCGCGGACATGCAGCTGACTGTGGTTGACATGCCGGTAGGCCAGCCGATGGATCAGCCACGGATAGCCGTGGTAGGCGAAGATGATCGGTGTGTCGGTGGTGAACAGCGCGTCGAACTCGTAATCGGTCATCCCGTGCGGATGCTCGGACTGCGGCTGCAGGCGCATGATGTCGACCACGTTGACCACCCGGACCGCCAGCCCGGGCAGCCTGCGCCGCAGGATATCCGCTGCGGCAAGGGTTTCCAGTGTCGGAATGTCCCCGGCACAGGCCAGCACCACATCGGGTGCCTGGCTGCCCTGCTCGGAGCCGGCCCATTCCCAGATACCCGCGCCCCGCGCGCAGTGCGCGATCGCCTCGTCCATGCTCAGGTAATTCAGCGCGGGCTGCTTACCGGCGACGATCACGTTGATGTACTGCCTGCTGCGCAGGCAGTGGTCGGCCACCGACAACAGACTGTTGGCGTCCGGCGGCAGGTACACCCGCACCACCTCGGGCCGCTTGTTGGCGATGTGGTCGATGAATCCGGGATCCTGGTGGGAGGCCCCGTTGTGGTCCTGGCGCCAGACATGGGATGTCAGAAGGTAATTCAGTGAGGCGATGGGGCGGCGCCAGGGCAGCTCATTGGTGGTCGCCAACCACTTCGCGTGTTGATTGGCCATCGAGTCGACGACGTGGACGAATGCCTCGTAACAGCTGAAGAACCCGTGCCGCCCGGTCAGCAGATAGCCTTCCAGCCAGCCCTGGCACAGATGCTCGGACAACACCTCCATCACCCGGCCGTCCGGGGACAGGTGCTCGTCATCCGCGGACAGTTCGGCTTCCCAGACCTTGTCGGTGGCGTCGTACACCGCCGAGAGCCGGTTGGATGCCGTCTCGTCGGGCCCCATCAGCCGGAAATTGTCGGTGTTGCGGGCGATGACATCACGCAGGAAGGTGCCCAGCACCCTGGTGGCCTCACTGATACCGACTGCCGGCTCGTCGACCTCGACGGCGTAGTCGGCGATCGGCGGCAGATCCAGTTCCCGCAGCACCAGCCCCCCATTCGCGTGCGGGTTGGCGCTCATCCGGCGATCGCCCCGGGGCGCCAGCGCCCGCAGGTCGGGACGCAACGCCCCGGCGTCGTCGAACAGTTCCTCGGGCCGGTAGCTCTCCATCCATTCCCGAAGCTGGCCGAGATGCTCGCTGTTGGTGCGGGTTTCGGACAGCGGGACCTGATGGGATCGCCAGGTTCCCTCGACCTTCTTGCCGTCCACCTCGCGCGGGCCGGTCCAGCCCTTGGGAGTGCGCAGGATGATCATCGGCCACAGCGGCCGGCCGGTCTGGCCGTCCACCCGGGCCGCCCGCTGGATCGCGCCGATCTGGTCGAACGCGTCATCGAGGGCGGTGGCCAGCAGGCGGTGCACGGTGACCGGGTCGTCACCGGCGACGGTGATCGGCACATACCCGTAGCCCCGCATCAGCGCGTCCAGCTCGTCTGCCGGAATGCGGGCCAGCACCGTCGGATTGGCGATCTTGTAACCGTTGAGATGCAGAATCGGCAGCACCGCGCCGTCGCGCACGGGATCGAGGAACTTGTTGGAATGCCAGCTGGCGGCCAGCGGGCCGGTCTCGGCCTCACCGTCCCCGATGACGGCGGCCACCACCAGGTCCGGATTGTCGAACGCGGCGCCGTAGGCGTGCACCAGCGCGTAGCCGAGTTCGCCGCCCTCATGGATGGAGCCCGGGGTCTCCGGCGCGACGTGGCTGGGGATACCACCCGGGAAGGAGAACTGGCGGAACAGCTTGCGCAGCCCCTCGGCGTCCTGACCGATCCCGGTGTACACCTCCGAGTAGGTGCCCTCCAGATAGGCGTTGGCCACCAGGCCGGGGCCGCCGTGGCCGGGACCGGTGATGTAGATGACGTCGGCATTGCGCTGCCGGATCACCCGGTTCAGATGCGTGTAGAGCAGGTTGAGCCCGGGCGTGGTGCCCCAGTGGCCCAGCAGTCGGGGTTTGACGTGCTCGGCGGTCAGCGGTCGACGCAGCAGCGGATTGTCCAGCAGATAGATCTGCCCGACCGACAGATAGTTCGCCGCCCGCCAGTATGCGTCGAGTTGGGCGACCTCGTCGTCGGAAAGCGTCACAGCTGTCGTCGATGTTTCCATGGTTACCCCTCTACCCATTATTCAAAGACTGCACCTTCACGGGCCGAACTCCCCAGATTTCGTCGCAGTATTCTTCGATCGCGCGATCGGAGGAGAATTTGCCGCTGCGGGCGGCGTTGAGGATGGACATCCGCGACCAGGCGTCGCGGTCCTGCCAGGCGGCACTCACCCGATCCTGGCACTGCACGTAGGACGCGTAGTCCGCGAGCACCAGGAACGGGTCATGGTGGATCAGGTTGTCGATCAACGGGCGGAACACCTCGGTGTCACCGTGTGAGAAGTGCCCGCCGGCAATCAGATCCAGCACCGCGCGCAGCTCCGGGTTCTCGGTGACGACGGACGCCGGGCGGTAACCGTCGCGCTTGAGCGCCTCGACCTCGTCCACGGTGAGCCCGAACAGGAAGAAGTTCTCCGCACCGGCCTCCTCGCGGATCTCCACGTTGGCGCCGTCCAGGGTGCCGATGGTCAGGGCGCCGTTCATCATGAACTTCATGTTCCCGGTGCCGGAGGCCTCCTTGCCGGCGGTCGAGATATGCTCGGAGAGGTTGGCGGCGGGGTAGATCAGGTGCGCATTCTGCACGTTGAAATTCGGCAGGAACACCACCTTCATCAGGCCGTTGACCTCGGGGTCGAAGTTGACCATCGCCCCGACCGCGGTGATCAGCTTGATGATGCGCTTGGCCAGGAAGTAGCCGGGCGCGGCCTTGCCGCCGAAGATGTAGGCCCGCGGCGCCATGTCGATCCCGGGATCGTTCTTGATCCGCAGGTACTGGGTGACGATGTTGAGTACGTTGAGGTGCTGGCGTTTGTATTCGTGGATCCGCTTGACCTGGATGTCGAACAACCAGCTCGGGTCCAGGACCACGCCGGTCTCGTCGCGCACGAAGTCGGCCAGCCGCGCCTTGTTGGCCCGCTTCACCGCTCGCCATTCCTGGCGGAACCCGTCGTCGTCGATGAACGCCTCCAGCCCGCGCAGCCGGCCGAGGTGGGTGAGCCAGCCGTCGCCGACGGTACGGTCCAGTAGCCGGCGCAGACCCGGATTGGACAGCGCCACGAACCGGCGCGGTGTCACACCGTTGGTCTTGTTCGAGAACCGTTCCGGCCACATCTCGTAGAAGTCCTTCAGCACGCTGTCCTTCAGCAGCTCCGAGTGCAGCGCGGCCACACCGTTGATCGCGTGGCTGCCGACGGTGGCCAGGTGCGCCATCCGCACGGTTTTGCCGCCGTTCTCGCCGATCAGCGACATCCGCCGGACCCGGTCCTCGTCGCCCGGGAACTTGGCCCGCACCTCGTCGAGGAAGCGGCTGTTGATCTCGTAGATGATCTCCAGGTGCCGGGGCAGGCTCTGGCCGAACATCTCCAGCGGCCACTTCTCCAGCGCTTCGGGCAGCAGGGTGTGGTTGGTGTAGCCGAAGGTGGCCACCGTGATGTCCCAGGCGTGCTCCCAGTCCAGGCGCCGTTCGTCGACCAGCAGCCGCATGAGTTCGGCGACGCCGATCGAGGGGTGAGTGTCGTTGAGCTGGATGGCGAATCGCTCGGGCAGATCGTAGACGGACAAATCGGCAAGGTCATCCAGGATGTGCAGCACATGCTGCAGCGAACAGGACACGAAGAAGAACTGCTGCAGCAACCGCAGTCTCTTGCCCGCCTCGGGTTCGTCGTTGGGGTAGAGCACCTTGGTCACGGTCTCTGAGGTGACCTCCTCCTCGACCGCCTTGTAGTAGTCGCCGGTATGGAACGCTTCCAGCGCGAAGGACTGCACGGCGCGGGCACTCCACAGGGTGAGCGTGTTGCAGGTCTTGACGCCGTAGCCCTGGATCGGGGTGTCATAGGCGACTCCCTGGATGACGCGCTGCGGGATCCAGCGCACCCGGTGCACGCCGGCGTCGTCGGCGTAGCGTTCGGTGTGTCCGCCCCACAGCACCGGGTAGTGCACGTCGGGTTTGGCGATCTCCCATGGATTTCCGTTCAGCAGCCAGTTGTCGGTCTTCTCGACCTGCCAGCCGTCGTGGATCTCCTGGTCGAAGATGCCGAACTCGTAGCGGATTCCGTAGCCGATGGCCGGCCGTTCCAGGGTGGCCAGGGAATCCAGGTAGCAGGCCGCCAGCCGGCCCAGCCCACCGTTGCCCAGGCCGGGTTCCTCCTCGCAGGCCAGCACCTCGTCGATGTCCTGTCCCAGCTCGGCCAGCGCCGCGCGGGCGGCGTCCTCGATGCCCAGGTTGAGCAGGTTGGCCCCCAGTTGCGGCCCCATCAGGAATTCCGCGGACAGATAACAGGTGACCTTGCTGCCCCGGTCCAGGGATGTCTGGGTGGAGTCAGTCCGGTTGTCCTGCATACGGTCCCGCACCGCCAGCGCCAACGCCCGGTAGTAGTGCTCGGGGCGCAGGGCCGCGGCGGGCCGGCCGACCGTGTAGCGGATGTGGTCGATGATGGCCCGGCGCAACGCGTCCGCGGACAGACCGGTGCGGGTGCGTTCGACGGCCGGGATGTTCGCAACAAGATCGGTCATGGGCGCAAGTCTGTCAGGGGTTCGCGCAGATCGCGCGCGCAGATGAGCGTCGGTCCGGTGAACGGATGTGAGACGCTGCCGGGATGCCCGGTGTCCCCGAACTCGTCGACGTCCTCCCGCAGCACCGCTTCGACGATGCGGCCCTGACCCGTTATCTGGGCGGTCACGGCATCGAAGGTCCGTTGCTGATCCGGCAGTTCCAGGGCGGTCAGAGCAACCCGACCTATCATTTACAAAGCCCGACAGGAGAATTCGTCCTGCGCAAAAAGCCGCCCGGTACGTTGCTGCCGAGGGCGCACGATGTGGGCCGGGAATACCGGGTGATGTCCGCGCTGGCCGACAGTGATGTGCCGGTGCCGCGGATGCGCACCATGTGCGAGGACGAGTCGGTGCTCGGTACGCCGTTCTTCGTCATGGATCACGTACCGGGCAGGATCTTCCCCGACCGGGTGCTGCGCGAGGGGACACCCGAGGACCGGGCCGCGGTGTACCGGGACATGGCCCGGGTGCTCGCGCGTCTGCACAAGGTGGACTGGCGGGCCGCCGGCCTCTCCGATTTCGGGCGGCCCGACGGCTACCTGGCCCGTCAGGTGGCGCTGTGGACCCGGCAGTGGGAGGCCGCCAAGGTCGAGGAATGCGCCGATATGGACCGGCTGGCCGCCTGGTTGCCCCGACATCTGCCGGCCGGGGACGAGGCGTGCATCGCCCACGGGGACTACCGGCTGGGCAACGTGCTGCTGCATCCCACCGAACCGCGCATCGTGGCGGTGCTGGACTGGGAGCTGTCCACGATCGGCCACCCACTGGCGGATCTGGGGTACGCGGCGATGACCTACCACCTGCCCGGGGAGGCCGACCCGTTGATGGGCGTGGCCGGTGAGGACCTGAGCGGCACAGGCATCCCCGACGAGGCCGAGTTCGTCGCCGAGTATTGCCGGGAAGCGGGCCGGGAGACGCCCGATGAGCTGGTCAGCTTCGTGGTGTTCTCGATGTTCCGGTTGGCGTCCATCGTGGCCGGGGTGTGGCGGCGGGGTCTGGACGGTAATGCCGCCGACGCCCGCGCGGGCACCGATCTGTTCCGGGACCGGTACCGCGGTCTGGCCGAGCGAGCCTGGGAGCTGGCCGGCGGGCTGTGAGATTCGACCATGTGGTAGTAAAGTTCTGGCCTGATGAGAATCGGATTCTCCAGAAAGGATAGGCTCCTCTCATGGATGTTCGGCTGACCAGTGAGCAGCAACAACTGCGGGACGCGGCCGCCAAGCTCGCCGATGATCTCGGCCCCGGAGCGGTGGGCGAGCTCGACGACGGCGACCGGGTGGCCCGGCTGGAGAAGACCGTCGCGGCCACCGGTTGGCGTTCCCTGCGCTCCGACGGCGCGACCGGTGTCGAGGTCGCCCTGGTCGCCGAGGAGTTCGGGCGCGGGCTGGTCGACGTGCCGTTTCTCGGCCCGGTGCTGGCCGACGATCTCGGGCACTCCGACGCCACCATCGTGACCCGCGGCATCGCCCCCGATGCCCGGGGGTTGCGCCGCGGTGTCTGGCTCGACGGTGGCAGTGTCACCGTCGCCGACCTGGGTGATGCCACCCCCGGTGTCGACCTGACGCGATGGGCCGCACCGGTATCTGGCGACGCCGCCGTGGTGGGGGAGGTGGATCCACAGCGGGCACAGGCTCTGGCGCTGGTGGTGACCGCCGCCGACATCCTGGGCGCGGCCCGTGGGGCATTCGACCTGGCCTGCGACTACGCCAAGGTGCGCGAGCAGTACGGCAAGGCCATCGGTTCCTACCAGGCCATCGCGCACATGCTCGCCGAGAGTCTGGTGCTCATCGAGGGATCGATCAGCATCCTGCGGTACGCCGCATGGGCCGTCGACGAGGAGGAGTCCGGCGTCGCGGCCGAAGCCGCCCGCGTCGCCAAGGTCTACTGCGCGAAATCCGCGCACACCATCTGTGAGACGTCCATTCAGGTGCACGGCGGTATCGGCAACACCTGGGAGTGCGCGGCGCACGTCTACCTGCGCCGGGTATTGGTGTCCACCGGCTTGTGGCCGGTGTCGTTGAAGGAGATCTCCGTTGGACTTTCGTGACTCCGAAGCCGAACTGGCGTTCCGGCAGCGGCTGCGGGCCTGGCTGGCCGAGCAGGCCCCGAACTTCCCGAAATCCACCGAGGAGTACTGGGCTCGGCAAGGGGAGTGGCACCAATCCCTGCATGCTGCAGGGTTTTTCGGAGCAACCTGGCCCAAGGAGTTCGGTGGGCTGGAACTGCCGCCGGTCTACGACGTGATCGTCGACGAGGAACTGGCCCGCGCCGGCGCCCCGCCGCGGCCCAGTCTGGGCTACCTGGTGACCGGATTGGGCCGGCACGCGAGCAAGGAACTGCAGCAGCGCTTCCTGCCCGGCATGATCGACGGCACCGAGCGCTGGTGCCAGGGCTTCTCCGAACCGGGCGCCGGCTCGGATCTCGCGTCGCTGACCACCACCGCCACCCTCGACGGCGATGAGTACGTGATCAACGGCCACAAGATCTGGACCAGCTACTCCGACGTCGCCGACTGGTGCCTGCTGCTGGCCCGCACCGACAAGGATGTGAAGCGGCACAAGGGCATTTCGGCCTTCCTGGTCAACATGCACCAGCCCGGCATCGAACAGCGCCCGCTGAAGATGATCAACGGCGTGAGCAACGAGTTCGGCCAGGTGCTGTTCGACGGCGCCCGGGTACCCGCCAGTCAGATGGTCGGCAATCCCGGGGACGGTTGGGCGCTGGCGATGACCGTCGTCGGCCACGAACGCGAGCCCTCCACCCTCGGCTACGCCGCCCGCTACGAGAAGACCGTCAACCAGCTCGCCCGCCGTGGGGAGTCCAGCGACGAACTGGCCTGGGCCACCGTGCAGGTGCAGGTCCTGCGCCAGCACGTGCGCCGACGGCTCTCCGAGCAACTGGACGGCATCTCGCACGGACCGGAGGGTTCGATCGACAAGCTGTTGATGACCTGGGTGGAACAATCCGTCGGGCATGCGGTGCTGGCCCAGACCGGGACCTCCGACCTCGACCTGTTCAACACCTATCTCTACAGCCGCTCGCAGAGCGTCATGGGCGGCACCTCGCAGATCCAGAAGAACATCATTGCCGGCCGAATCTTGAGAATGGCGGTTTGACATGTACGACATGCCCGAGGAAATCCAGGTCGAGGCCGACGGCCCACTGCGCATCATCACGCTGAACCGGCCCGAGGAACTCAACGCCGTCAACGACGATCTGCACGTCGGGCTGGCCCGGCTGTGGAACCGGCTCAGCCAGGACCGGACCGCCCGTGCAGCGGTGATCACCGGTGCGGGCAAGGCGTTTTCGGCCGGCGGCGACTTCAACTACATCCAGCAGATCAGCCAGGACGCGGACCTGCGGGCCAAGACCATCGCCGACGGCCGCGAGATCGTGATCGGGATGGCGCGCTGCCGGATCCCGGTGATCGCGGCGGTCAACGGACCCGCAGTCGGGCTGGGCTGCAGCGTGGTGGCACTCTCCGACATCGTCTACATGGCGGAGAAGGCCTTCCTGTCCGACCCGCATGTGCAGGTGGGTCTGGTCGCCGCCGACGGCGGCCCGCTGGTGTGGCCGATGCAGATGAGCATCCTGCAGGCCAAGGAGTACGCGCTCACCGGTGCGCGGATCCCGGCCGCCAAGGCAGTCGAACTCGGCCTGGCCAACCACGTCGTGGCCGACCCGCTGGCCGAGGCGATCACCGCCGCCAAGAAGATCCTCGAGCTGCCGCAGAAGGCCGTCGAATCCACCAAGCGGATCCTGAACATCCAGCTCGAGCAGCAGGTGATGATGACGCTCGATTACGCCACCACCGCAGAGGAACTCACCTTCGGCACCGACGATCTCAAGAACAACGTCGCCAAGCTGTTGCAGGGCAACAAGTAGGCGACTCAGGCCAGCCGACTGGCCGGCACATCATCGGTGCCGGCCAGGAAATCCCGCACGTGGGTGAAACCGTCCAGTCGCCACGCGCTGAAGGCCCAGATCGCGGCGATGCCCGGCAGTGGACCGAAGGCGGCCCACCAGCGGGCGTGCGCCGGCAGCACATCGGCGATCACCTGGGCGCGCGGCACACCGTCCACGGACGCCGGTAACCACTCGTTGAGCAGGATGGTCAACAGTCGCACCGTCTCGAACGGGCCGATGACCGACGCCAAAGACCAACTGGTACAGGCGATCACCAGCGCCCAGGGCCAGGCCAGCATCAGCGACTGATCGTCGACGATGTCGGCCGCACAGCGCACCGACTCGGCGATGAAGGCCAGCCCGAGCACGGCCAACAACACGCCGACCTGTGCGGCGAGCAGATCGTCGAGCACCGAATTGGCCAGCTCGTCGGTACTGCGGGTGGGCAGTCCGATCGCCAGCGAGACCAGCCCGGCCACCAGGGCCAGCAGGGTGATGTGTGAGGTCCAATCGCTGACCCGGCTGAACGACGCGCTGAGCGTGCGGATCACCAGGTGCGAGGACGCGGCCGGGCCGGTGCGGTAGAGCAGCATCACCACCAGCGCGGAGATCACCACCGACGTCAGCCAGGCCACCACCGCGGTGCAGATGATCACCAGGGCCACCGAGCCGACCAGCGGGACCAGCAGGGAGTCGGTGTCCGCGCTGCTGCGGATGACGATCAGCGGCACCACACCGACGCTGAGCACACCGATCAGCCCGACCAGCAGGGGCAGCGTGAACACGGTGATGGCGCCGGGATCCAGATCGGGGTCGCGCTGCCGGATCGCATCCACCTCGGCGGCGAGCACCGACCGGGCCCTGCACAACGAATACCGCGCGGGCACCGGCTATACCGCCTTCAGGTAGCGCCGGGTGATCAGCCGCTGGGCGAGCCCGGTGACCGGGCCGCCGAGCCTGCTCCACCACGTCGCGTGCCGGGCGAAGGCCGTCACCTCGGCATGCACGGAGCCGTCGGCCGGGTCGTAGCGCACCGCGAACAGTTCCTCACCGGACTCCGGATGTCCCGGCAGAGTGCCGTAGGCGAAGCCGCGCCGGTTGGCCTCGTCGAGCAGGTAGACCACCCGGCACGGGGCGTGCAGCCCCCAGAAGCCGACGGTCACTTCGGTTCCGGCGGCCGCGGTGTCCGCGCCGGCCCGCACCAGCACCCCCGCGCCGCGTTGCATTCCCCAATGCAGGACCGCGTCGGCGGCCTCCTGGAAACGGGCCCGGCCGTGGCCGATCACCGCGTGGGCGTGTACATGCTGATAACCCTCGGGCAGCGGGCCCCGCGTCGCGCCCACTTCCGGATAGGTGAGATCCACCCCGTCACTATGGCACTGCCGGGCCTGGTCATTCACCGACCGCGCTGCGAAACCTGTCCCGGTACGCGCGCGGGCTGACACCCAGGTGTGCGACGAACACCCGGCGCAGGGTTTCCGCGCTGCCGAAACCGGCGATATGGGCGGCGTCGGTGACGCTGTGCCCGCGGTCGAGCGCGCCGCGGGCGGCATCGATGCGCACCGATTCGACGTATCGCGCCGGGGTGGTGTCCAACTCGGCCCGGAACAACCGGGTCAGCTGCCGGGTACTCATCGAGGCCAGTGCGGCAAGGCTTTTCACGCTGTGATCGGCCGCGGGATCCGCGGCGACCGCGGTCAGCACGGCACGCAGGGTGGAGTTCGCCGGGGGATCGCTGTCCAGCAGGGTGGAGAACTGTGATTGCCCGCCCGCGCGCTTGAGATACACCACCAGCGACCGCGCCACCGTGCGCACCAGTTCGGCGCCGTGGTCCTGCTCGACCAGGGCGAGCGCGAGATCGATGCCGGCGGTCACGCCCGCCGAGGTGTAGATGTCGCCGTCGCGGACGAAGATCGCGTCCGGCTGGACCTCGATGTCGGGGTAGGCGTCGGCGAGCAGCCGCACGTGCCGCCAGTGCGTGGTGGCGCGCCGGCCCTGCAACAGCCCGGCTCGGGCCAGGATGAAGGCTCCGGTGCAGATCGAGGCGGTGCGCCGGGCCCGGCGGCGCAGCGTGGTCACCGCCTCGACCAGCGCCGGGTCGATCGGCGTGCCCACCAGCCTGTCGCCGCCGGCCACCAGCGCGGTGTCCGCGGCCTCGACCGCGTCGATCCGGTCGGTCACCGCCAGCCGGGTGCCGATCGAGGTGAGCACGTCGGCGCCGTCGACCGAGGCGTAGCGCAGCCGGTAGTCCGCCCCGAACCGGTTCGCCTCGGCGAAGACCTCCGCCGGGCCGGCCACGTCGAGCAGTTTCACACCGTCGAACACGGTGATGACGATCTCGGGCACCCTGCCATTGTGTCGCAATCTGTGGGAAAGATGGCAGATCTGCCATGAGTGCCCGAACCGGTCCCGGTCCAGACTCGAACTCAGAGGTTCGAGAACCTCACGACCACAAGGAGATCGAAATGACAAGCACCACTGACGAGATCATCGCCGGCGTCGTCGTCCCGGCCACCGGACTGGTGCGCGATGTCACCGAGTTCATCCGCGACACCGAGGACGATCTGCTCTACCACCACTCCCGGCGGGTGTACCTGTTCGGCTCACTGCACGCTCAGCGGTTGGGGCGCACCCCGGACCCCGAGTTGCTCTACACCGGTGCGATGTTCCACGACATCGGCCTGACGGCCGGCTACCGCGACTCGCAACTGCGCTTCGAGGTCGACGGCGCCAACGCGGCGCGGGACTTCCTGCTGGAGCGCGGGGTCGACGGGACCGGGGCGGGACTGGTCTGGCTGGGTATCGCCCTGCACACCACGCCGGGTGTGCCGGAGTTCCTGGCCCCGGAGGTCGCCTTCGTCACCGCCGGGGTGGAGACCGATGTGCTCGGCATCGGTCGTGAGGCGTTGTCCGCCGAGCAGATCGTCGCGGTGACCGCGGCCCATCCCCGGCCGGACTTCAAGAACCGGATCCTGCACGCGTTCACCGAGGGCAACCTGCACCGCCCGGCGAGCACCTTCGGCAACGTCAACGCCGACGTGCTGGCGCACTACGCGCCCGGCTTCGCGCGCACCGACTTCGTCGACGTGATCAGGGGTAGTAGCTGGCCGGAGTGAGTACGGCGCCGCCGTGCAATACCGTTGCTGGGGTGACGACCGGCGTAGCGCACTCAGGGGGCGGGTTCAATCCGCCGGATCCCACCGACCGTGGCGGTCCCGACTACGGGCGCTTCATCGAGGCGGTCCGGACACTGCAGGACCACGCTCGCGCCGCGGACGCCCCCGATGAGGTGATCACCGAGGCCGCCGGTCTGATCGAGAAGGTGTCGGCGTTGCTGGCCCCGTACGAGGCCGACGAATGGCACTCGCCGTCCGGTCGGCGCCTCGATCTGCCCAACCGGGGAAACATCAGTTCGGTGCCGCTGCGGGTGCACGCCACCGAGGACGGCCGGGTCGACGGGACCGTGCGCTTCCGCCGGTACCACCTGGGCCGCAACGGCGCCGTGCACGGCGGGATGCTCGGACTGTTGTTCGACTCGCTGCTGGGGTACACCACCGCCGTGCTGACCCAGAGTCCGTACCAGCGCACCGCGCACCTGGGCATCGACTACCGCAAGATCGTGCCGATCAACAAGGAACTGCAGGTCGACGCCGGTATCGATCGGATCGAGGGGCGCAAGATCAACGTGTCCGGCCGGATCCTCGACGATGGCGAGGTGCTCACCGAGGGCGATGCGCTGTTCATCCGGTTGAAGCCGGGGCAGCCGTGAGCGAGCCGGATCGCGAGGACCGTCGCATGACCTTCCGCGAGAAGGTGCAGGCGGACCGCGCGCTGACACCCGGGCAGCGCAGGCGGGCCTGGGCGCGGTGGCGCGACAAGATCCGGGACCACCCGGTGATCGACTTCGGTTACCGGATCACCGTCGGCGTCATCGGCTCGATCGTGCTGGTCGTCGGGATCATCGCCATCCCGTACCCCGGACCGGGCTGGGCGATCGTCTTCCTGGGCCTGGCCATCCTGGCCACCGAATTCCGTCTGGCGCAGGTGGCGCTGCACTGGGTGCGGGTGCGCTACGACAAGGCGATGGCCTGGTTCGCCCGCCAGCACATCGCCCTGCAGGCGCTGGGAGCGCTGTTCACCACGGCGGTGGTGCTCGGCACGCTGTGGCTGTTCGGGGCGGTCGGTCTGGCCGCGGGGTGGCTCGGTATCGATTGGCCCTGGCTGAAGAGTCCGATCGGTATCGGGTCCTAGCAGGTACGCGCCGACAACCCCGATAGCATGGGCCCGATCGTTTTATTGCCTGCACCGTAGGAGACACCCCGATGACCGCCGCAGCCAGTTCCGCCCCCGCAGCCCTGCTCAGGGTCGCTGCCGGGACCACCGCAGGGGCTGCGGTGCGCGCGGCGGGGCTACCCGAGCGCGGCGCCCCGGACGCCATCGTGGTGGTGCGCGACGCCGACGGCCGGCTGCGTGACCTGAGCTGGACCCCCGACGTCGATGCCGAGGTCGAAGCCGTCGCCGCCGACACCGAGGACGGCCGCAGCGTCATCCGGCACTCCTGCGCCCATGTGCTGGCCCAGGCCGTGCAGGAGCTGTTCCCGCAGGCCAAGCTCGGCATCGGCCCGCCGATCACCGACGGCTTCTACTACGACTTCGATGTCGCCGATCCGTTCACCCCGGAGGACCTGGCGAAGCTCGAGAAGCGGATGGCCAAGATCGTCAAGGACGGTCAGCTGTTCTCCCGCCGGGTGTACGAGTCCAAAGAGCAGGCGCGCCAAGAACTTGCCGGTGAGCCGTACAAGCTCGAACTGGTCGACGACAAGTCGGGCGACCCGGATGTGATGGAGGTCGGCGGGGACGAGCTGACCGCCTACGACAACCTGAATCCGCGCACCAAGGAGCGGATCTGGGGCGATCTGTGCCGCGGACCGCACATCCCGACCACCCGGTTCATCCCGGCATTCAAGCTGACCCGCAGCAGCGCGGCCTACTGGCGCGGCAACCAGAACAACGCCAGCCTGCAGCGGGTGTACGGCACCGCGTGGGAGTCCCAGGAGGCACTGGACCGTCACCTCGAGCTGATCGAGGAGGCGCAGCGTCGCGACCACCGCAAGCTGGGTGTGGAACTGGACCTGTTCAGCTTCCCCGACGAACTCGGATCCGGTCTGCCGGTGTTCCACCCCAAGGGCGGCATCATCCGCAAGGAACTGGAGGACTACTCGCGCGGTAAGCACGAGCAGGCCGGTTATCAGTTCGTCAACACCCCGCACATCACGAAGGAACATCTCTACATCACGTCGGGGCACCTGGAGTGGTACGCCGACGGCATGTTCCCGCCGATGCACATCGATGCCGAGTACGACGAGAACGGCGAGGTGCGCAAGCCCGGCCAGGACTACTACCTGAAGCCGATGAACTGCCCGATGCACCACCTGATCTACCGGTCCCGTGGTCGGTCTTACCGCGAACTTCCGTTGCGGCTCTTCGAATTCGGGTCGGTGTATCGGTACGAGAAGTCCGGTGTGGTGCACGGGCTGACCCGGGTGCGCGGCATGACCCAGGACGATGCGCACATCTACACCACCCGCGAGCAGATGCGCGAGGAACTCACCTCGCTGCTGCAGTTCGTGCTCGACCTGCTGTCCGACTACGGCCTCGACGACTTCTACCTGGAACTGTCCACCAAGGACCCGGAGAAGTACGTCGGCTCCGATGAGGTGTGGGAGGAGGCCACCGCGACCCTGCGCGAGGTGGCCGAGGCCTCCGGGCTGGACCTGGTGCCGGACCCGGGTGGCGCGGCCTTCTACGGTCCGAAGATCTCGGTGCAGGTCAAGGACGCGCTGGGCCGCAACTGGCAGATGTCGACGATCCAGCTCGACTTCAACATGCCGGACCGGTTCGAACTGGAGTACACCGCCGCCGATGGCACCCGTCAGCGGCCGGTGCTGATCCACCGGGCGCTGTTCGGCTCCATCGAACGGTTCTTCGGGGTGCTCACCGAGCACTACGCGGGCGCGTTCCCAGCCTGGCTGGCCCCGGTGCAGGTGGTCGGTGTGCCGGTCGCCGACGCGCACGTGCCTTACCTGGATGACGTTGCTGCGCAACTACGTTCACGTGGTGTGCGGATCGAGGTGGACCGCAGCGACGACCGGATGGCCAAGAAGATCGTCAACCACACCAACCAGAGGGTGCCGTTCATGCTGCTCGCGGGCGACAAGGACGTCGAGGCCGGAGCCGTGTCCTTCCGGTTCGGGGACCGCAGCCAGGTCAACGCGGTGCCGCGGGAGGCGGCCGTCGACGCCATCGTGGATTGGATCGCCCGCCGGGTGAACACCACTCCCACCGCGGAACTGTTCGAGTCCGGTATCGAGGGGGCAGGAGCCTGACAACGTGACCGATCGGGACTCCAGGGATGACGCCATCGTCGACCGGGGCGTCGGCGAACCCGACCACCTGCAGCGGCTGTGGACTCCGCACCGGATGAGTTATATCGCCGAGTCGCCGATGAAGAAGGGGGCGGGCTCGGCGCAGTCCAAGGAGCCGTTCACCGACATCCCGGCGATGTCGGATGAGGACGGCCTGGTGGTGGCGCGCGGCGAGCTGGTCTACGCCGTGCTGAACCTCTACCCGTACAACCCGGGCCATCTCATGGTGGTGCCCTACCGGCGGGTGTCCGAACTCGAGGACCTGACCGTCGAGGAGACCGCGGAGCTGATGGCCTTCGCCCAGCAGGCGATTCGGGTGATCAAGGCGGTGTCGCATCCGCACGGGTTCAACGTCGGCCTCAACCTGGGCACCTCGGCGGGCGGTTCGCTGGCCGAGCATCTGCACATGCACGTCGTCCCGCGCTGGGGTGGGGACGCCAACTTCATCACCATCATCGGCGGGTCCAAGGTGATCCCGCAGCTGCTCGGGGAGACCCGGAAGCTGTTGGCCGCCGAGTGGGCAAAGCAGGCGGCACAACAGGAAATCGCCCCGTGAGCAACTTCTACCTGATGACCCGCGCCGCGTACGCCAAGGTGTCGGGACCGGTGGCCAGGGCGGCGCTGCGGGCCGGCCTGACCCCGGACAGCATCACCATCCTGGGCACCGCGGGCTCGGTGGTGGCCGCCCTCACGCTGTACCCGATCGGGCAGTTGTGGTGGGGGTCGGTCGCCGTCTTCTTCTTCGTGCTCGCCGACATGCTCGACGGGGCGATGGCGCGCGAGCGTGGCGGCGGGACCCGCTTCGGCGCGGTGCTGGACGCCACCTGCGACCGGCTCGGCGACGGCGCGATCTTCTGCGGGCTGGCCTGGTGGGCCGCGTTCGGCGCGCACAACACCGCGCTGGTGGTCGCCATCCTGATCTGCCTGGTCACCTCGCAGGTGATCTCCTACATCAAGGCCCGGGCCGAGGCCAGCGGGCTGCGCGGGGACGGCGGCATCATCGAACGTCCCGAGCGGCTGGTGATCGCGCTGTCCGGGGCCGGGCTGTCCGGCGCCTTCGGGTGGGCGCTGCTGCTCGACATCGCGATGTGGGGCCTGGCGGCGGCCAGCGTGGTGACGCTGGCGCAGCGGCTGCACGCCGTGCGCACCTCGGCCGGCGCGATGGATCCGCTGCCGGCTCCAGCACCTCCGCCGGAAGGAAATCCCACGTGAGCACACCCACCTCGGGGCTGTCGAATGTCGGCGGCCTCCGTGTCCCGCTGGGCGGGCAGCTCTCGGATCTCGGTTATGCGACGGGCTGGCGGTTGGTTCGGGCGATGCCGGAGTTCGCCGCCCGCAACGTGTTCGACGCCGGGGCGCTGTATGCCGCGCGCGGCGGCGGGCCCGCGCAGCTGCGCAAGAATCTGAGCCGGGTGATCGGTGTGCCACCGGCGCAGGTGCCCGACCACCTGATCCGTGCCTCGCTGGCGTCCTACGGCCGGTACTGGCGGGAGGCGTTCCGGCTGCCCTCGATGAACCACGCCGCGGTGACGGCGTCGGTCCAGGAGGTGGTCGAGGGTGATCAGCACATCCGCGAGGCACTCGAGCAAGGCCGCGGCGCGGTGATGGCGCTGCCGCACAGCGGTAACTGGGACATCTCAGGGGTGTGGCTGGTCAACACCTTCGGGCAGTTCGCCACGGTGGCCGAGCGGCTCAAACCGGAGTCGCTGTACAACCGGTTCGTGGCGTACCGGGAGAGCCTGGGATTCGAGGTGCTGCCGCTGACCGGCGGCCCGCGTCCCCCCTCGGAGGTCCTCGTCGAGCGGTTACAGGACAACGGTCTGGTGTGTCTGATGGCCGACCGCGACCTGACCCGCTCCGGGGTGCCGGTCGACTTCTTCGGTGAGCAGACCCGGCTGCCCTCGGGCCCGGCCAAGCTGGCCGTGCAGACCGGTGGGGCCTTGATCCCGGCGCATACCTGGTTCACCGAGGACGGCTGGGGGCTGCGGCTGCACCCGCCGGTGGACACCTCCTCCGGCGACATCGGTGCGATCACCCAGGTGCTGGCCGACCACTTCGCCGCCGGGATCGCCGAGTACCCGGCGGACTGGCACATGCTGCAACCGCAGTGGATCGCCGATCTGTCCGTTGAGCGCCGCGCCCGCCTCGAAGGCAGCTAGGAGCGCCGATGCGCATCGGGATGGTGTGCCCGTACTCGTTCGATGTGCACGGCGGCGTGCAGGCACACGTACTGCAGTTGGCCGAGGTGTTCCGGGCGGACGGCCACTACGTCAGTGTGCTGGCGCCCGCGTCCCCGCATGTGACGCTGCCTGACTACGTGGTCTCCGGTGGTAAGGCCGTGCCGATCCCGTACAACGGCTCGGTCGCCCGGCTGCGCTTCGGGCCCGCCACCCATCGCAAGGTCAAGAAGTGGCTCCTCGACGGGGATTTCGATGTGCTGCACCTGCACGAGCCGAACGCGCCGAGTGTGTCCATGCTGGCGTTGATGATCGCCGAGGGGCCGATCGTGGCGACGTTTCACACCTCGACCACGAAATCGTTGACGCTGAGCGTGTTCCAGGGGATGCTGCGCCCGCTGCACGAGAAGATCGTGGGCCGCATCGCGGTGTCGGATCTGGCGCGGCGCTGGCAGATGGAGGCGCTCGGTTCGGACGCCGTGGAAATCCCCAACGGGGTGTCGGTGTCCGACTTCGCCTCGGCGCCGATGCTGGACGGGTATCCGCGTCCGGGCCGGTCGGTGCTCTTCCTCGGACGGTTCGACGAACCGCGCAAGGGGATGTCGGTGCTGCTCGGTGCGTTGCCGCGGCTGGTCGGTGAATTCCCCGACCTCGAGGTGCTGGTGGTCGGCCGTGGGGACGAGGAGGAACTGTCCGAGCACGCCGGGCAGTGCGCGGCGAACCTGCGTTTCCTCGGCGCCGTGGACGACGCCACCAAGGCCTCGGCGCTGCGCAGCGTGGACGTCTACTGCGCGCCCAACACCGGCGGGGAGAGCTTCGGCATCGTTCTGGTGGAGGCGATGGCCGCCGGTACGGCGGTGGTGGCCAGCGACCTGGACGCCTTCCGGCGCGTTCTCGAAGAGGGCGAGGCCGGCCGGCTGGTACCGGTCGACGACGCAGATGCGTTGGCCGACAGTCTGATCGAACTGCTGCGTGACGACGATGCGCGGCAGCGCTATGTCGCCGCCGCGTCCGAGGCGGTGCGCCGCTACGACTGGTCGGTGGTGGCCGGCGAGATCATGCGGGTGTACGAGACGGTCAGCGGTGTGGGTGCCAAGGTCCAGGTGAGTTCGTGAACGTCATCCTGATCGTCGTCCTGGTCCTGGTCGGCGTCGTGCTGCTGCTGACCGCCAGCTGGGCCTATCTCACCGCCAACCGGCTGGACCGGCTGCACGTGCGCTACGACCTGTCCTGGCACGCGCTCGACGCCGCGCTGGCCCGTCGTGCGGTGGTGGCGCGGGCGGTCGCCGTGGACGCGTACGGCAGCGGTCCGGAGGGCAGACGGCTGGCCGCGCTGGCCGCCGCCGCCGAACGAGCCGCTCGACCGGTCCGCGAGGGCGCCGAGAACGACCTGTCCGCGGCGTTGGAGATGGTCGACCCGGCCGCACTGCCGACCGCGCTGGTGGCCGAACTGGCCGACGCCGAGGCGCGGGTGTTGCTGGCCCGCCGCTTCCACAACGACGCCGTCCGCGACACCCTGTCGCTGCGTGAACGCCCGATGGTGCGGTTGCTGCATCTGGGCGGCACCGCGGCACTGCCCGGCTACTTCGAGATCGCCGAGCGGGCCGGCATGCCGGGCGGCCCGGTCAGCCGCCGGGTCTCGGCGCGCATCGCGCTGCTCGATGAGCAGGGCCGAATCCTGTTGTTCTGCGGTTCGGACCCGGCCGTGGCGGGCGACGGCTCCGCACCGCGCTGGTGGTTCACCGTCGGCGGTGCGGCTCAGCCGGGGGAGTCGTTGGCGCAGACCGCGGTGCGGGAACTGGCCGAGGAGACCGGGCTGGGGGTTACGGCCGAGGAGATGATCGGCCCGGTGTGGCGGCGTGAGGCGGTCATCGACTTCAACGGCTCGGTGATGCGCAGCGAGGAGTTCTTCTTCGTGCACCGCACCCGCGCTTTCGAACCCCTTACCACTGGGCATTCCGCCCTCGAACGCAGCTACATTCACGGCCATCGATGGTGCGATGCGACAATGGTCCGCGAGCTGGTCGCGACAGGTGAACCGGTCTACCCGGTACAACTCGCCGAGCTGCTGGCCGAGGCGAACCGGCTGGCCGACGGATCCGGCCGAGAACCCGGCGGTCGAGACGAGTCGCAGCCCCGCCCCATCCGGTGAGGCTACGAAATCAATCGATTTGGCAGCAGCTTTAGACTGGATCAGTAGTGGACCGGAGGAGATAGTTATGGATACCGCAGCGCAGAACGGTAGTCAGACCGGTACGGCGCGGGTGAAGCGCGGTATGGCCGAAATGCTCAAGGGCGGCGTCATCATGGATGTCGTCACCCCGGAGCAGGCCCGGATCGCCGAGGCCGCCGGTGCGGTCGCGGTGATGGCGCTGGAGCGGGTACCCGCCGACATCCGCGCCCAGGGCGGGGTGTCGCGGATGAGCGATCCGGACATGATCGAGGGCATCATCGCCGCGGTCACCATTCCGGTGATGGCCAAGGTCCGGATCGGGCATTTCGTCGAGGCGCAGATCCTGCAGTCCCTCGGGGTGGATTACATCGACGAGTCCGAGGTGCTGACCCCGGCCGACTACACCAACCACATCGACAAGTGGCGCTTCACCGTGCCGTTCGTGTGCGGTGCGACCAATCTGGGTGAGGCGCTGCGCCGGATCACCGAGGGCGCGGCGATGATTCGTTCCAAGGGTGAGGCCGGTACCGGGGACGTGTCGAACGCGACCACGCACATGCGCCAGATCGGTGGGGAGATCCGTCGGCTGACCTCGCTGAGCGAGGACGAGTTGTTCGTCGCCGCCAAGGAACTGCAGGCCCCGTACGAGTTGGTGGCCGAGGTGGCCCGGGCCGGCAAGCTGCCGGTCACGCTGTTCACCGCCGGCGGCATCGCGACCCCGGCCGATGCGGCGATGATGATGCAACTCGGCGCCGAGGGTGTGTTCGTCGGGTCGGGCATCTTCAAGTCCGGCGATCCGGCGGCGCGTGCCGCGGCGATCGTGAAGGCCACCACCTTCTACGACGATCCCGACGTGCTGGCCAAGGTGTCGCGCGGACTCGGTGAGGCGATGGTCGGCATCAACGTCGAGGACATCGCGGCACCGCACCGCCTGGCCGAACGCGGCTGGTAACTCGCCGATGAGCGCTCGCGCGAAGAGCAGACAGCCCTAGTATGGCGATCGAGGAGATCCTCGACCTCGAGCAGCTGGAGGTCAACATCTACCGCGGGCGCGTGTTCAGCCCCGAATCCGGTTTCCTGCAGCGCACTTTCGGCGGGCATGTGGCCGGGCAGTCGTTGGTGTCGGCGGTGCGCACGGTGGAACCGCAGTTCCAGGTGCACTCGCTGCACGGGTACTTCCTGCGCCCCGGCGATGCCCGGGCGCCCGCGGTGTACACCGTGGAGCGCATCCGGGACGGCGGCTCGTTCTGCACCCGCCGGGTCAGCGCCATCCAGCACGGCGAGACGATCTTCTCGATGTCGGCGTCCTTCCAGACCGACCAGAGCGGTATCGAACACCAGGACGCCATGCCGGTGGCCCCGCCGCCCGACGACCTGCCCGGATTCCGGTCCGGCGGAGCATTCGACGACGCCGGGTTCGCCCAGTTCGCCGAATGGGATGTCTGCATCGTCCCGCGCGATCAGCTGCAGCTGGTGCCCGGCAAGGCATCCCAGCAGCAGGTCTGGTTCCGGCACCGTGACCCGCTGCCCGACGATCCGGTGCTGCACATCTGCGCGCTGGCCTACCTGAGCGATCTGACGCTGCTGGGGTCGGCCTCGGTCACCCATCCCGACGAGCGCAAGCACCTGATGGTCGCCTCGCTGGATCATGCGATGTGGTTCATGCGCCCGTTCCGGGCCGACGAATGGCTGCTCTATGACCAGTCCTCGCCGTCGGCGTGCGGTGGGCGGGCGCTGTGCGAGGGCAAGCTGTACAACGCCTATGGAGAGATGGTCGCCTCGGTGATGCAGGAGGGGCTCACCCGCTACCAGCGCGACTTCACCCCGACGCCCAAGTGAGCGCCCGGGTGGGGGTGCTCGCCCTGCAGGGCGACACCCGGGAACATCTGGCGGCGCTGACCGAGGCGGGCGCGCAGGCCTGCACGGTCCGGCGGTTACATGAGTTGGAATCCGTTGACGCACTGGTCATCCCGGGTGGTGAATCGACCGCGATGAGCCACCTGCTGCGGGAATTCGACCTGCTCGAGCCGCTGCGGGCCCGGTTGCGTGACGGTATGCCCGCCTACGGGTCCTGCGCCGGGATGATCCTGCTGGCCACGGATATCCAGGACGCCGGAGTGCCCGGACGCGAGGCGCTGCCGCTGGGCGGAATCGATATGACGGTGCGCCGCAACGCCTTCGGGCGCCAGGTGGATTCCTTCGAGGAGGACCTGCAGTTCGCCGGGATCGACGGCCCGGTGCACGCGGTGTTCATCCGGGCGCCCTGGGTGGAGCGGGTCGGCCCCGAGGTGGAGGTGCTGGCCACCGCGGCCGGGCACCCGGTGGCGGTCCGGCAGGGCCGGATGCTGGCCACCTCGTTTCATCCGGAGATGACCGGGGATCGCCGGGTGCATGCGATGTTCGTCGACTCGCTGTCCTGACGTCACGCCCCGCGCGGCGAGCGCAACCCGAGTGTGCGCCGGCCCGCGGTGACCAGTTCGTCCTGCAGCCTGGCGAGGTCGTCGCCGGCCTCGGGGTAGTCCACGCCGACGGCCGCGGCGATGCCGGCCATCACGACGGCCGCCTTGACCTGTCCGGCCATGCCCGGTTCGACGCCGGCGAGTAGCGCCAGCTGGCGTTGCACGACCGCGCTCCAGTCGGGCCGGCTGCGCAGGAAGTCACCGACGCCCGGATCCCCGGTGAGCACCGGAATCAGGGTGCGCTGCGCCACGGCCAGCGCGACGAATCCGGTCAGCATGGCATCGGCCTGCGCGCGGGAGCCCCGTGCCGACTCGGCGGCGGCCACCAGCTTCTCCAGCTCGCCCATGACCGGCTCCAGGATGGCTTCGAGTAGCTCGTCGCGGGTCCGGAAGTGATGGTAGATGGCGGATTTCGTGAGCCCGAGTTCGTCGGAGATCATCTGCAGGGAGGTGCCCGCGACGCTGTGCCGGCGGAACGACTCGACGGCGGTGGCCATGAGTCGCTGCCGGGTGCTCGGGGCGGGCGCGCTCACAGCGCCACCACAGATGTAGTGCTGCTAACAGTTCTCTGCGCGCTGACCATTCGTACAGTATAGAGCTGTACGATTGGTCTGTAACTGGCTGTACGTTTGGTCAGGTTTCAGTCCAACCCGAGGAGAGCCCCTTGACCGCTGCGGACGTGCTTGACGGCGTCGACTTCTTCCAAGATCCGGCGTTGGTCGCCGATCCCTACGAGTTGTACCGACGCATGCGCTCCGTCAGTCCCGTGCTGCGCGAACCAACCCAGGGCGTCTACATCGTGACCGGCTACGAGGAGGCCCAGGCGATCCTCGGCGATCACGAGAGGTTCTCGTCCTGCACCAGCGTGACCGGACCCTTCCCGGGATTTCCGGTTCCGCTGGAGGGGCGCGACGAGGCCGAGGTGCGGGCTCTGATCGACAAGCATCGTGACGAACTGCCGTTCAGTGACCAGCTGCCGACCTTCGACCCGCCGACGCACACCGCGCACCGGGCGCTGCTGTCCCGACTGATCACCCCCAAACGCCTGAAGGAGAACGAAGAGTTCCTGTGGCGACTGGCCGACCAGGTGCTCGCGCCCTATCTGGCCCAGGGCGGCGGCGAATTCATCCGCGAGGTGGCCAACCCGGTGGCCCTGCTGGTCATCGCCGATCTGCTGGGCGTCCCGGAGGGGGACCGTGCCGAGCTCACCGAGCGACTGGTCGGGGACAGCTCGCTCGGCAGCACCGAAGGTGAGGAAATGGCGCACGCGCCACTGGAATACCTCTACCACCGCTTCGCCGAGTACATCTCGGACCGGCGTGCCAACCCGCGCGCCGACGTGCTGACCGATATGGCGGAGGCGACGTTCCCGGACGGATCGACCCCGGAGGTCATCGATGTGGTGCGGGTGGCCGCCAACCTGTTCTCGGCCGGACAGGAAACCACGGTTCGACTGCTGTCCTCGGCGCTGATGGTGCTGGCCGAGCGTCCCGACCTGCAGGACCGGTTGCGCGCCCATCCCGAGCAGATTCCCGGCTTCATCGAGGAGGCGCTGCGCTTCGAGAGCCCGATCCGCGGGGACTTCCGGCTGGCCCGGGCCACCACCGAGGTCGGTGGGGTCACCATCGGGGCCGGTGCCACGGTGATGGTGAACCTCGGTGCCGCCAACCGGGATCCGCGCCAGTTCGAGGACCCGGACACCTTCGACCTCGACCGGCCCAATGCCCGCCGGCACATCGCGTTCGGGCGCGGGATCCACAGCTGTATCGGGGCGCCGCTGGCGCGCGCGGAAGGGCGGGTCGTCATCGAGCGGCTACTCCGCGGCGCCGCTGGTATCCGCATCGACGAGCGTCGCCACGGTGCCCCCGACGCGCGCAGCTATGACTACGTACCGACCTTCATCCTGCGTGGTCTGACCGAACTGCACCTACAGGTCGACCCCGCCGGGCCCGCATCATGATCGCCACCGTCGACGACGACGCCTGCGCCGGCCACGGCGTGTGTGTCGCGCTCTGTCCCGAGGTGTTCACCCTGACCGACGACGGTTACGCGCAGGCCGTCGGCACCGAGGTGCCCGCCCAATTCCACGAGGTGGTCACCGAGGCCGCCGCCAGCTGCCCGGAACGGGCCATCCACCTGAAAGAGGAATCATGACAACCGATTTCGCCCGCAAAGACCGCACCGCCTTCGACCTGTCCGGCAAGGTGGTGGTCGTCGTCGGCGGCGGGCAGATGCCGGGCGACACCGTCGGCAACGGCCGGGCCACCGCGCTGCTGGCCGCCCGGCACGGCGCCGAGGTGGTCGCCGTCGACCTGAATCTGGCTTCCGCGCAGGAGACGGTGGATCTGATCGCCGCCGACGGTGGCAAGGCCTACGCCGTGCACGCCGATGTCTCGAAAAAGGAAGATTGCCAACGCATCTTCGACGAGGTGATGGAACGCAGCGGACGAGTGGACGGCATGGTCTACAGCGTGGCGGTGAATCCGCCGTTCGACTTCGAGAACAACTCGATGGAGACCGAGGCCTTCAACTACGGCATCAACGTCAACATGCTCGGCGCCTACTACTGCAATCTCTACGCCGCGGCCTGTATGGAGAAGAATCCGGGTCCCAGCACCGGCAGCATCGTCAACTTCTCCTCGATCGCCAGCCTGAAGAACGAGATCGGGCTGAACATCGGGATCATGCCCTACGCCCTGGGCAAGTGCGGGCTGAACTACATCACCGAACTCACCGCGGTGCAGTTCGCCGCGGCCGGGGTGCGGGCCAACACGCTGATGCTGGGCCCCATCGACTCCACGCTGGGCAACCACGATTCCCAGGAGCTGTTCGGGCACACCCCCGAAGAGGTCGACGAGGTCTACAGCGAGGTCGTCAAACTCAAGATGGGCCGGGCCAGCACCTGGGAGACGGCCTACGCCGCGCTGTACCTGCTGGCCGACGAATCGCGGTTCATGACCGGCCAGCAGATCCGCCTGGACGGGGGAGCGGCGCTGGTGCGCTGAACCCGGTCAGCGGATCGGCAGGCCGGTGATGGCGCGACTCATCACCAGGCGCTGGATCTCGCTGGTGCCCTCGAAGATGGTGAAGATCTTCGCATCGCGGTGCATCCGCTCGACCGGGTAGTCGCGGGTGTAGCCGTTGCCGCCGAGGATCTGGATGGCCTCGTCGGTGACGTAGACCGCGGTCTCGCTGGCCACCAGCTTGGCCATCGACCCCTCGGCGTTCTCGAAGGCCTTGCCGTTGCGGGCCATCCAGGCCGCCCGGTACACCAGCAGGCGGGCGGCGTCGATGCGGGCGTTCATATCGGCGAGCTTGAACGCCACCGCCTGGAAGTCGCCGATCTTGCGGCCGAACTGCTCACGCTCGCGGGCGTAGTCCAGCGCGTACTCGTAGGCGGCCCGGGCCACCCCGACCGCCATCGCGCCGACGCTGGGGCGGGTGCGCTCGAAGGTGGCCATCGCGGCCTGTCCCGCGGTCCGCTTACCCTCGCGCGCTTTGGCGATCCGCGCGTCGAACTTGTCCTTGCCGCCGACGATGAGCCGACCCGGGATGCGGACCTCGTCGAGCACCACCTCGGCGGTGTGTGAGGCCCGGATGCCGTGCTTGCGGAACTTCTGGCCCTGGCTGAACCCGGGGGTGTGGGGCGGGATGATGAAGGAGGCCTGCCCGCGGCTGCCCAGTTCCGGGTACACCGAGGCGACGACGATGTGCACCTCGGCGATACCGCCGTTGGTCGCCCAGGTCTTGGTGCCGTTCAGCACCCATTCGTCGGTGGCCTCGTCGTAGCGGGCCCGGGTCAGGATGGAACCGACATCGGAGCCGGCGCCGGGCTCCGACGAACAGAAGGCCGCGACCTTGGGGTCATCGACGGTGCCGAACATCTGCGGCAGCCATTCCCCGATCTGCTCGGGGGTGCCGCTGCCGGCCAGCGAGGCTGCCGCCAGCCCGGTGCCCAGGATGGACAGCGCGATGCCGGCGTCGCCCCAGAACAGCTCCTCGAAGACGGTGACCATGCCCAGGCCGGTCGGCTCGGCGGCCTGTTCGGCGAACATTTCCATCGAGTAGAGGCCGATCTTGGCGGCCTCGGCGATGATCGGCCAGGGGGTCTCTTCACGCTCGTCCCACTCGGCCGCGGCGGGGCGCACGACATCGGCGGCAAACTCGTGGACCCACTTTTGCACGTCGCGCAGGTCCGAGGGCAACTCCAGGGAGAAGGTCATACCGCCTATCTTACTCTGGAGTAAGTTGATCGGCCAGATGGGCGCTTTCTGCCCCCGAGCACGGTTTCGGTGCAGGGTGTACCCGTAGACTGGGCAACCGACGAATGACGGAGAAAGAGGGCGGAATCTGAATGAGCGGCCATTCCAAGTGGGCAACTACAAAGCACAAGAAGGCCGTCGTCGACGCCAAGCGCGGCAAGATGTTCGCCAAGCTCATCAAGAACATCGAGGTCGCGGCGCGTACCGGCGGTGGTGACCCGTCCGGTAACCCGACGCTGTACGACGCGATCCAGAAGGCCAAGAAGTCGTCGGTGCCCAACGACAACATCGAGCGGGCCCGTAAGCGTGGCGGTGGCGAAGAGGCCGGCGGCGCCGACTGGCAGAACATCACCTACGAGGGCTACGGGCCCAATGGCGTTGCGGTGCTTATCGAATGCCTCACCGACAACCGCAACCGCGCCGCCGGCGAGGTGCGCGTCGCGATGACCCGCAACGGCGGCAACATGGCCGACCCGGGATCGGTGGCCTACCTGTTCTCCCGCAAGGGTGTGATCACCCTGGACAAGAACGGGCTGACCGAGGACGACGTGCTGGGTGCGGTGCTGGAGGCCGGCGCCGAGGAGATCAACGACCTGGGCGAGGGCTTCGAGATCATCTGCGAGCCCACCGACCTGGTCGCGGTGCGGACCGCGCTGCAGGACGCCGGTATCGACTACGACTCGGCCGAATCCGGCTTCCAGCCGTCGGTCTCGGTGCCCGTCGACCTGGAGGGCGCCCGCAAGGTGCTCAAGCTGATCGACGCGCTGGAGGACAGCGACGACGTGCAAGAGGTCTACACCAACATCGACATCCCGGACGACGTCGCGGCCCAGCTCGACGAGGACTGATCCGGCCGGGCCCGGGCGGCCCGCCGGTAGTGCAGGGGTGACATCCCGACCTCGCGCTTGAAGGCATTGGAGAATGCGCTCTCGGCGGCGTAACCGAGCTCGTAGGCCAGTGCCCCGACCGTCATGTCCGCGTCCCGCAGGGCACGCTGCGCCAGCAGTATCCGCCAGCTGCTCAGGTACGTCATCGGTGGAACACCGGCGGCCGCGCGGAACCGCTCGGCGAACGAGGTCCTCGACATCGCCGCGATCCGCGCCAGTTCGGTCAACTGCCACGGCCTCCCGGGATCGGCGTGCATGGCGGCGGCTGCCGGTCGCAGCTGTTCGTCGGTGAGCAGCCCCAGCAGACCCGGCGGTACCGAATCGGCCCGGTCGAGGTGTGTGCGCAGCACCGCAAGCACCAGCAGTTGAGCGAGTTGCGCGACGGCGAAGTCGCTGCCGATCCGGTCTGCGGTCATCTCCCGATATATGCGCGACGCCAGGTCGTGCAGCTCGGATGCGTCGGCGGCGGTGGCACGCACGTGCAACGCCGGCGGCAGCGCGGTACGCAGCAGTTGGCGGCCCACCTCGTTGACGCCGATGTGCCCGCCCAGCATCACGTCCTGCTCGCCGTCGCCGACCCGTACCAGCGGTTCGATCGCGCTCAGTTCGAACGCGACCGGGACAGCTCCGTCCGGGACGTTCGACAGGGTCACCCGCCGGCGGTGGTTGAGGATCACGACGTCACCGGCCGTGGCGTGCACCGGGGTGACGCCGTCGGGTTGCACCCGGACTCGGCCGCGCACCACGGCGATGAACTTCAGCGGCTCGGCGATGTCGGCGCTGGTGGTCCATGCGCCGGCAGCCGCCAACCCACCCGAGACCACGCCGCGCGCCTCGACGAGGCGTAACACCGCCGAGAGGGGATCGCGGGCGAGTTCCGGACGATCACGCATGCGCTGCGGACTCATGATGATGAGAAGCCCGGCCGGCCGGACGTTATTCCGGGTATGACGAACAGACAACACCCTCTCGGTTCGGGTTTCACCGCAGCGTCGACGGCCACCGATGTACTGGCCGGCATCGACCTTGCCGGACGGCAGATCGTCGTGACCGCCGGGCACGTCGGGCTCGGGCTCGAGACCACGCGGGCACTGAGTCGGGCCGGCGCGTCGGTGGTGATCGGTGCGCGCTCGCCGGGACGCGCGGCGGCCGCGGTGGCGGATCTGCCCGGTGTCGAGGCGCGCCCGCTCGACCTCCTCGACCCGCGGTCCGTCGATGCCTTCGCCGAGGCGTACCTCGATACGGGCCGACCGCTGCATGCGTTGATCAACAACGCCGGGATCATGGGTGGGCCGCTGGTCCGCGACGGCCGCGGATATGAGGCACAGTTCGCCACCAATCATCTCGGTCACTTCCGGCTGACCGATGGACTGCTGCCCGCGTTGCGGGCGGCGTCCGGCGCGCGGGTCGTGGAAGTCTCGTCGTGGGGCCATCACCTATCGGACATCCGTTGGGGCGATCCACATTTCGAAGATGGCGCCTATGACGGCATGGTGGCCTACGGTCAGTCCAAGACGGCCAATGTGTTGTTCGCCGTCGAATTGGACCGGCGCTGGTCCAACGACGGCATCCGCGGCTACGCACTGCACCCCGGCGGCATCATCGACACCAACCTCGCACCGTCGATCACCGACGAACAGTGGCAGCTGATGGGGTTGATCGACGAGCACGGCAAAGTGGTCAACGACCCGGACCGTGACCTCAAGACCCCGATGCAGGGCGCTTCCACCAGCGTGTGGGCCGCGACCAGCCCGCTGCTCGACGGCATCGGCGGAGTGTTCCTGCAGAACAACGACATCGCGCCGCTGGAGGACATCGACGCGCCCCTGAGCATCGACTTCGGGTCGGGTCCGCTCCAGACCAGCGTGGGGGTCACCCGATATGCGGTCGACCCGGAATCCGCGCAGCGGCTGTGGGACCTCAGTGAGAAGTAGTCGACCGGCTAGAGTGCCGCGCTGATCGGGGTGTCACCGCTGATCAGCTCGAAGGTCCGGCCCGCGGTGGCGGGGGAGTCCAGCACCGCGAGCAGCACCGCGGCGACGTCGGCGCGCGGGATGGTCCCGCGCCCGGTGGATTCGGCGATCCGAACCCGCCCGGTACCGGGCTCGTCGGTCAGCCCGCCGGGCCGCACAATTGTCGTCTGCAGCCCGGCGCGGGCCCGGACGTCGGCGTCGGCCTCGGATTTGGCCCGCATGTAGACGCGGAACACCTCGTCGTAGCCGTCGTCGAGGCTGCGGTCGTCGGCCGAGAGCGCGGACACCATGACATAGCGCCGCACGCCCGCGGACTCGGCTGCGTCGGCGAGCAGGATCGCGGCATCGCGGTCCACCGTCTGCTTTCGGGCCACCCCGCTGCCCGGCCCGGCCCCGGCGGCGAACACCACCGCGTCGGCGCCGCGCACCGCCTCGGCGACCTGCTCGACCGAGCTGTGCTCCAGGTCGAGGACCACCGCCTGGGCGCCGGCGGCCTCCAGATCGCCGACCTGCGTTGGATTTCGGATCAGTCCGACCGCGGTGTCACCGCGGTCCGCCAACAGCCGCTCCAGCAGCAGCGCGATCTTGCCATGTCCACCCGCAATGACGACTCTCATCAATTCAGCCTACGGACCATCGGAGATGGGGATCTGAGCGTGTCCCTGTCGAGTTGTGTCGGCCCTGGCAGCTACGCTATCGAACACGTGTTCTTATCTGAAGGGGCTGGCGTGCGGATTATGGGAGTCGATCCCGGGTTGACGCGCTGCGGGTTGTCGGTGGTCGAAAGCGGCCGCGGGCGGCATGTCACCGCGCTCGACGTCGACGTCGTACGGACGCCGGCGGACGCTCCGCTGCAGATGCGGCTGCTGACCATCAGCGACACCGTCGAGCACTGGATGGACACTCACGTCCCGGACGTGATCGCCATCGAGCGGGTGTTCGCCAACCAGAACGCCAACACCGCGATGGGTACCGCCCAGGCGGGTGGGGTGATCGCGCTGGCCGCGGCCCGCCGCAACATCGACGTGTTCTTCCATACCCCGTCGGAGGTCAAGGCCGCGGTGACCGGGAACGGCCGGGCCGACAAGGCTCAGATCACCACCATGGTCACCAAAATCCTCGGCCTGCAACAGAAGCCGACTCCCGCGGACGCCGCAGACGCGCTCGCGCTGGCGATCTGCCACTGCTGGCGGGCCCCGATGATCGCCCGGATGGCCGAGGCCGAGGCCAAGGCCGAGGCGCAGAAGAAGCTCTACCAGGCCAAGCTGAAGGCGGCCCGCGCATGATCGCCTCGGTACGCGGCGAGATCATCGACATCGCCCTCGACCACGCCGTCGTGGAGGCCGCCGGTGTCGGCTACAAGGTGATGGCCACCCCGACGACGCTGTCCACGCTGCGGCGCGGGGAAGAGGCCCGGCTGATCACCGCGATGATCGTGCGCGAGGACTCGATGACGCTGTACGGCTTCGCCGACGGTGAATCCCGAGACCTGTTCAACACGTTGCTGGGTGTCTCGGGGGTCGGCCCGAAGATCGCGCTGGCCACGCTGGCGGTGTACGACGCCACCTCGCTGCGGCAGGCACTGGCCGACGGGGACATCACAGCCCTGACCCGGGTGCCCGGAATCGGCAAACGGGGCGCCGAGCGGATGGTGCTGGAACTGCGCGACAAGATCGGTGCGGTGGCCGGTGCCGGTGGGGTGGTCGGCGCCAGTGGGCACGCCGTGCGGATCCCCGTCGTGGAAGCGCTTGTCGGCCTGGGGTTCGCGGCCAAACAGGCCGAGGAGGCCACCGACAAGGTGCTGGCCGACGACCCGAATGCCACCACCTCCAGTGCGCTGCGGGCGGCGCTGTCCATGCTCGGTAAGAAGTAGCCATGGGTCGTTTCGAAGGCGATGAACCCGAGGATCGGGAGGTCACGCCGGCGCTGACGGTCGGCGAAGGCGACATCGATGCCAGCCTGCGGCCGCGCTCCCTGCAGGAGTTCATCGGTCAGCACCGGGTGCGTGAGCAGTTGCAACTGGTCCTCGAAGGCGCCAAGAACCGTGGCGGCACACCGGATCACATCCTGCTGTCCGGCCCGCCCGGGCTGGGCAAGACCTCGCTGGCGATGATCATCGCCGCGGAACTGAGTTCCGCGCTGCGGGTCACCTCCGGTCCGGCGCTGGAGCGGGCCGGCGATCTCGCGGCGATGCTGTCGAATCTGGTCGAGGGCGATGTGCTGTTCATCGACGAGATCCATCGCATCGCCCGGCCCGCCGAGGAGATGCTCTACCTGGCGATGGAGGACTTCCGGGTCGACGTGGTGGTCGGCAAGGGGCCCGGGGCGACGTCGATCCCGCTGGACGTCGCACCGTTCACCCTGGTGGGTGCCACCACCCGGTCCGGCGCGCTGACCGGCCCGCTGCGCGACCGGTTCGGTTTCACCGCCCACATGGACTTCTACGAACCGGCCGACCTGGAACGGGTGCTGGCGCGGTCGGCCGGGATCCTCGGCATCGAACTCGAGGCCACCGCCGGCGCGGAGGTCGCCCGCCGGTCGCGCGGCACCCCGCGGATCGCCAACCGGTTGCTGCGCCGGGTCCGCGATTACGCCGAGGTGCGCGCCGACGGTGTGATCACCCGGGACATCGCCAAGGCCGCCCTGGAGGTCTACGACGTCGACGAACTCGGGTTGGACCGGCTGGACCGCGCGGTGCTGTCCGCCCTGACCCGGAGCTTCGGCGGCGGGCCGGTGGGGGTGTCGACGCTGGCCGTCGCGGTGGGGGAGGAAGCCACCACTGTCGAAGAGGTCTGTGAACCCTTCCTGGTGCGCGCCGGGATGATCGCCCGCACGCCGCGCGGCCGGGTCGCCACACCACAGGCGTGGACGCATCTGGGCTTGCAGCCACCGGCCGGCGGGTTCGGCCAAACCGGGCTGTTTGAATAATCGATACCCCGGCTGGGTAATCCCTCGGTTATGACCGAGGAGGCCACCATGAGCGAGACACGCGAGCGACGTACCGGCGGCAGGCTGCACATGCCCCGCAGCCGCGGTGCCCTGAGTGGGCTGCTGCTGATCCTGGCCGGCGTCTGGGGTGCATTCATCCCGTTCGTCGGGCCCTACTTCGACTTCGCCTTCACCCCGGATTCGCCGTGGGCCTGGACCACGGGCCGCGGGTGGCTGGAGGTGCTACCGGGTGCGGTGACCGTCGTGGGTGGTCTGCTGCTTCTGGGGTCGCGTAACCGCGCGACGGCCATGCTGGGCGGCTGGCTGGCCGTGGTGGCCGGCGCATGGTTCGTCGTCGGGCGCGCACTGGCCGGGCCCATGGCCCTGGGGAATGCGGGCAGCCCGGTGGCCGTCACCGAGACCAAGCAGGTGATGCTGGAACTGGCGTACTTCTCCGGTCTCGGCGCGCTGATCGTCTTTCTGGGCGCTGCGGCGGTCGGACGGTTGTCGGTGCGCAGCGTCCGCGACGTCCGGCAGGCCGAAACGGTCGGCACCCGGCCGGTGGACACCGCGGAACAGCCCGTCGCGGCCACATCGGAGCCGGTGCCCATGCGAGATCAGAAAACCGAGGTCATCGGGCCCACCGCGGATGCCCAGCACCGGCGGCGTGGCTGGCGGCTCGGGCGGTTCGCACACCGCTAGACGACCTCCTCGGGTCGCTCGGCGGGCAGATCCCACGCGTGGCACACCCGGTTGCCGCCGGCGCGCTTCGCGGCGTACATCGCCTGATCGGCCGCGCAGAGCAGCTCGTCGAGCGCGTCCTGGTTCGCCGGGTGCCCGGACGCGGATGCGGTACCGACACTCGCGGTGACGGCGTACGGAAGGCTCTCGATCGCTGTGCGCACCCGGTCGGCGAGATGACGCAGCTGGTTGTCGCTCATCCGGGCGGCGATACAGAATTCCTCGCCGCCGATGCGGGCCACGACGACATCGGTGCCCGCGACCCGGCGCAGCGCCGTGGCGACCGCCGTCAGCACCCGGTCGCCGGCGGCGTGCCCCTGGGTGTCGTTGACCTGTTTGAACTCGTCGAGATCGACCATCACCACGCCGAAGGTTTCGCGACCGCGGACCGGACGCGTGGCGCGATCCCCGACGGCCCGGTGCAGCCCGCGGCGGTTGTGCAGCCCGGTCAGCGCGTCCAGATCCGAGTTCACCGCGTCGGCGCCCAACAGCTGAACCAGCACCTGCCCGACCATCGGCACGGTCAGGATGCTGACCAGAACCAGCAGCGTCTCGCTGACGGCGAGGACGGGATCGCCGTCGACGGCCGCCCGCAGGCCGCACAGCATGGTGGTGCTCACGGCGATGCCGAGCACGAGCGTCAGGAACGGGCTGGTGTGGGTGAACGCCACCAATCCGGCGATCACCACGAACACGACACAAGCGGTCAGGCCGTGCTGCGGCTGCATGGCGATCAGACAGGCGGCGGACACGCTCAGCGCCGAAAGCACCGCCAAAGCCCGGGAACTGCGCCGCGACGGCCAGCGGGTCAGCCAGACGAACGTCATGGTCCAGCACAACGCGGTTGCCGGCACGGCGACGGCGGCCTTGACGGCGAACGGGGCCGTCGCGGGGCTCCAGAGCAGCAGGATGGGCACGAATCCCAGCACCGTCACCGAGATCGCCATGATGACCTGTAGTGGCCAACGCAGATGCTGGGACTCCAGATACTCGGAGAGCCACTCGTAGCGGTCGGGCTGCTGCCACCACCGGCGGATCGTTTCCATCGCATCAGCTCGTTCGAAAGATCAGGGTCACACGGGTTGGCAACACTGTACGGGGTCAGAGGCAGTAGTAGAGGTGGCCGCCCGGCTGGGCAGCAAACTAAGGTGGCCGAAGTTCGGTTTCCGATGAAAACGGGGTGTGGCCATGTCGCTGATCGACACCGAGTTGGGCCGGTTACACGTCCAGGTTCACGGTGCCGGACCTCCGCTGGTGCTGTGGCACAGCCTGTTCCTCGATTCGCGTTCGTGGTGCGGTATGGCCGAAGAACTTGCCGCCAGCCGTTCGGTCGTCGTCATCGACGGGCCGTCGCACGGCCGCAGCGAACCGATCGCCCGGGACTTCACCTTCGGTGACTGTGTCACCGCCGCGGAACGGGTGCTCGACTCCCTCGCGCTGGCCGGGCCGGTGGACTGGGTGGGCAATGCCTGGGGTGGGCACGTCGGCATCCAGTTCGCGCTGCGACGGCCCGAACGGGTACGGACGCTGACCACGATCGGGACTCCGGCGCATGGGTTGCGAGCGGTCGAGCGCTGGACGAAGGCCTGGCCGCTGGTGCAGCTCTACAGGATCGCGGGGCCGAATTCGCTGCTGATGAAACCACTTTCGGACGCCCTCGTCGGTGCCGAAGCGCAGTCGGCGGTGCCCGAACTGGCGGCGACGGTGATGAGCGCCTTCACCGACGCCGACCGTGTGGCGATGTTCCACGCCATCAGATCGATGATGCTGAACCGACCGGACATGAGTGCCGACATGCGTCGACTCGCCGTCCCCACGCTGTTGATCGCGGGGCGCGACGACACCACCGGATGGCAACCCGCCGATGCCCACGAGGTGGCCGACACGATGACCGATGCGACCGTGACGGCCGCACCGGGCTCGGGTCACTCCTCGCCGCTGCTGCTCGCGCGCGATGCCGTCACCGCTGCGGTGCAGGAATTCACCCGCTACCCGGTGTAGACCATCACGTGCTTGATCCGGGTGTAGTCCTCGAGCCCGTACATCGACAGGTCCTTGCCGTGGCCGGAGGACTTGAAGCCGCCGTGCGGCATCTCGGCGACGAGCGGGATGTGGGTGTTGATCCACACGCAGCCGAAGTCCAGCGCATTGGACATCCGGATGGCCCGGGAGACGTCCTTGGTCCAGACCGAGGAGGCCAGCCCGTATTCGACGCCGTTGGCCCACTTCAGGGCCTGTTCCTCGCCATCGAAGGACTGGACCGTGATGACCGGCCCGAAGATCTCGTTCTGCACCATCCGGTCGTCCTGGCGCAGTCCGCCGACCACGGTGGGCTCCACGTAGAAACCCTTGTCGCCCTGCCGAGTTCCGCCGGCGGCGACGGTGGCGTGGGCGGGCACATCCTCGAAGAAGCTCAGCACCCGTTCCATCTGGTTGACGTTGTTGACCGGCGGCACCCAGGCATCCTCGTCGCCGGCGGGCCGTCCGAAGGTGGTGGTCGCGGCCTTCGCCTGCTCGGCGAGCGCGGCGGTCAGGTCTGCGACGATCGAGGCCGGGGCGAGCACCCGGGTGGCCGCGGTGCAGTCCTGCCCGGCGTTGAAGTAGCCGGCCGTCGCGATGCCCTCGGCCGCGGCGGCGATATCGGCGTCCTCGAACACGATCACCGGGGCCTTACCGCCCAGTTCCAGGTGCGTGCGCTTGAGGTTGCCGCCGGCGCTCACGGCGACCGCGCGCCCGGCGGCCACCGATCCGGTGATGGAGACCATCTCCGGGGTCGGGTGGGCCACCACCGCCGCGCCGGTGACCCGGTCCCCGGTGACGACGTTGAGCACGCCCGGCGGGAAATGCCGGCCGGCGATCTCGGCGAGCATCACGGTGCTCACCGGGGTGGTGTCGCTGGGCTTGAGGACGACGGTGTTGCCCGCCGCGATGGCCGGGCAGAACTTCCAGATCGCCATCATCATCGGGTAGTTCCACGGCGCCACCTGACCGATCACGCCGACCGGTTCGCGGCGGATCCAGGAGGTGTGGTTCTCCATGTACTCGCCGGCGGATTTACCCTCCAGCACCCGGGCCGCGCCGGCGAAGAACCGGATCTGGTCGAGCATCGGCGGGATCTCTTCGGCGGCGGTGACGTGGTTGGGCTTACCGGTGTTGCGGCCCTCGGCCTCGATCAGCGCCTGCGCATTCTTTTCCACATCATCGGCGAAGTCGAGCAGCGCCTTCTGCCGGTGCGAGGGTGTGGTGCGCTTCCAGTCCTTGAACGCGGTGGCCGCGGCGGCGTAGGCGCGGTCGACGTCGGCCTCGTTGGACACCGGTGCGGTGCCGTACTGCTCACCGGTGGACGGGTCGATCAGCGGCATGGTCGCACCGCTGTCGGAGCCGGTGAGTTCGCCGCCGATGAAGTTCTGCACTGTGGTCATGTGTTGCGGGCTCCTTATAGCTAGGCGGGAAGGTCGGCGAGGGCGGTGGCCAGGATGTCGAGCGCCTCGTTGAGCAGGTCGTCACCGATGGCCAGGGGCGGCAGGAAGCGCAGCACGTTTCCGTATGTGCCACAGGACAACACGATGACGCCGTGGGCGTGCGCCGCGGCGCACAGCGCCTTGGTCAGCTCCGCATCGGGCTCGGTGGTGCCGGGTTTGACGAGTTCGACCGCGATCATCGCGCCGCGGCCGCGGACATCGCCGATCCGGTCGTCGTCGGCCTGCATCTGGTTCAGCCGGGACATCATCAGAGTCTCGATCTGCCGGGCACGCTCGACGAGTCCGTCGGCCTCGATGGTTTCGATGGTGGCCAGCGCGGCGGCGCAGGCCACCGGGTTGCCGCCGTAGGTTCCGCCCAGCCCGGACACGTGCGGGGCGTCCATGATGTCGGCGCGCCCGGTCACCGCCGACAACGGCAGGCCGTCGGCGATGCCCTTGGCGGTGACGATCAGGTCGGGCTCGATGCCTTCGTGCTCGCAGGCGAACATGGCGCCGGTGCGGGCGAAACCGGTCTGCACCTCGTCGGCGATGAACACCACGTTGTTGTCCCGGCACCAGTCCAGCAGCGCGCGCAGGAATCCCGGAGCGGGCACGATGAACCCGCCTTCACCCTGTATCGGTTCGATGATGACGGCCGCCAGGTTGTCCGCGCCCACCTGCTTGTCGATGACGTTGATGGCCCGCTTGGCCGCCACCTCGCCGTCGGTGGCCAGTTCCTTGCCGAATTCGGCGTCGCGGAACGGATAGGACAGCGGCGCCCGGTAGATCTCCGGTGCGAACGGGCCGAAACCGTGCTTGTAGGGCATCGATTTCGCGGTCAACGCCATCGTCAGGTTGGTGCGCCCGTGATACGCGTGGTCGAAGGACACCACGGCCTGCTTGCGGGTGTAGGCGCGGGCGATCTTGACCGCGTTCTCGACTGCTTCGGAGCCGGAGTTGAACAGCGCCGACCGCTTTTCCGCACTGCCCGGCGTCAGCCGGTTGAGCTGCTCGGCCACCGCGACATAACCCTCGTAGGGCGTGACCATGAAGCAGGTGTGGGTGAAGTCGGCGGCCTGGGCGGCCACCGCCTCGACCACCTTGGGGGAGGCGTTGCCGATGGTGGTGACGGCGATACCCGAACCCAGGTCGATCAGCCGGTTGCCGTCCACGTCCTCGACGATGCCGCCCCCGGCGCGGGCGGCGTACACGGGCATGGTGGTACCCACGCCACGAGCCACCGCGTCGTTCTTGCGGCTGATCAGGGCCGATGACCTCGGTCCCGGGATGGCGGTGGCTAGATGGCGGGTCTGTTCGACGGCAGTCACGGCTGACTCCTGCTCGGGGTGTGGCACGCGCAACTCCAACCCTAATCCGCCGACAGCGAATGCGGGTGAAAACGGCAGCTGATGCGAGTCCGACCTTCGGATTACGTGGATTCCATTGAATTGTGACACGAATTCAGTTGGGAAGGGGTGGGATGGTTGAGGAGTTACACCGCGTCGCGGTCAGGTCCCGCCCGCCGGAGCGGAGCAGGGCTAATGGCACACTGGTGCCCGTACCCGCTGAACAACCGCGAAGGACCGCTGTTTCATGGATCTCGTTGTATTCCTGCCCCTGATCATCATCATGGGCGCTTTCATGTTCTTCGCGTCGCGCCGGCAGAAGAAGGCCATGCAGGCCACCATCGATCTGCACGAGTCGTTGACCGTGGGGGACCGCGTGCACACCACCTCGGGACTGCAGGCCACCGTCGCCGGCATCACCGATGACTACGTCGACCTGGAGATCGCGCCCGGCGTGGTCACCACCTGGATGAAGCTGGCGATCCGGGACCGCATCGAGGCCGCCGATGACGAGTTCGAGGACGATGACGCCGACGGCACATATGAGGAAGAGTCCGGCGCCGTCGAACTGGACAAGAACTCGACCCCCAAGACTGACGGCAACTGATTCAGTTTCAGCGCGTACCCTCCCGGTAGCGCTATCCAGTTCAGTAATCCCCGTCCCTGATCGCTTCAAGGAGACCCAAGAACCGTGGCTTCGTCTTCGGCGCCGGTCCACCCTGCCCGCTACCTGTCGCTCTTTTTGGCCCTCCTCATCGGCGTCTACCTGCTGGTCTTCCTGACCGGTGACAAGAAGGCCGAACCCAAGCTGGGCATCGACCTGCAGGGCGGCACCCGTGTCACGCTGACCGCACGCACCCCGGACGGCTCCCGTCCGACCCGGGAATCGCTGATGCAGGCCCAGGAGATCATCAGCTCCCGCGTCGACGGGCTCGGCGTGTCCGGCTCGGAAGTCATCATCGATGGCGACAACCTGGTGATCACGGTCCCCGGGGACGACGGCTCCGAGGCGCGCAGCCTCGGACAGACCGCGCGGCTCTACATCCGCCCGGTCATTCACGCCATGCCGGCGCAGGCCCTGGATCCCGAACAGGCGGCACCGGAGGGCGCGCCACCGCTGGGTGACACCGGATTGCCGGCCCTGGCACCCGCGGAGCCCGAGGCTCCCGTCCGCACCCCGGGCGGGCCGGCAGGCACCGGCGCGCCGGCCGCACCGCCGGCGCAGCCCCGGCCGTACCCGCTGGAGCCTGCCCCGTCGCCGTCGCCGTCGCCGTCACCGGCACCGGCGCCCGCGCCCGCGCCCGGCGGACAGGACGAGAAGGCCGATCTCGCCCAGCGCATCGCCGATGAGAAGCAGTTGCGCCAGAGCACCGATCAGAGCATCCAGCTGCTGGCCCTGCAGTTCCAGGCCACCCGCTGCGACGAAGACGATGTGCTCGCCGGCAACGACGATCCCAATCTGCCGTTGGTGACGTGCTCGGTCGACCACAACACCGTGTACCTGCTGGACAAGTCGATCATGAGCGGCGAGGAGATCAAGACCGCCGGGTCCGGGCTGGACCAGCAGCGCGGCGACTACGTCGTCGACGTCGAGTTCAAGAGCACCGGCTCCAAGATCTGGGCCGACTTCACCGCCGCCAACGTCGGCACCCAGACCGCGTTCACCCTCGACTCCCAGGTGGTCAGCGCCCCCGAGATCCAGGAGGCGATCCCTGGCGGACGCACCCAGATCACCGGGCAGTTCACCGACGCGACGGCCCGGGAACTGGCCAACGTGCTCAAGTACGGTTCGCTGCCGCTGTCCTTCGAGTCCTCTGAGGCCGAGACGGTCTCGGCCACCCTGGGTCTGACCTCGCTCAAGGCCGGGTTGATCGCCGGTGCCGTCGGCTTGGCGCTGGTGTTGCTCTATTCACTGCTGTACTACCGCGTGCTCGGCCTGCTGACCGCACTGTCGCTGATCCTGGCCGGTGCCATGGTGTACGCGCTGCTGGTGCTGTTGGGCAGATACATCAACTACACGCTGGACCTGGCGGGTATCGCCGGTCTGATCATCGGTATCGGCACCACCGCCGACTCGTTCGTGGTGTTCTTCGAACGCATCAAGGACGAGATCCGCGAGGGTCGCTCGTTCCGTTCGGCGGTGCCGCGCGGTTGGGCCCGTGCCCGCAAGACGATCCTGTCCGGCAACGCCGTGACCTTCCTCGCCGCCGCGGTGCTCTACTTCCTGGCGGTCGGGCAGGTCAAGGGCTTCGCCTTCACCCTGGGTCTGACCACGATCCTGGACGTGCTGGTGGTGTTCCTGGTGACCTGGCCGCTGGTGTACCTGTGCTCCAAGTCCGCGACGCTGGCCAAGCCGGCGTTCAACGGTCTCGGGGCGGTTCAGCAGATCGCCCGCGAACGGCGCACGGTGTCCACGACGGGACGGGGTTAATCAGATGTCGGCCAAGCATTCGACAGAGAGCGCCACCGTGGCGGCGCCGGCCCCGGCAGCACAGCACGGGTTCTTCGTCCGCCTCTACACCGGCACCGGTGCGTTCGAGGTCATCGGTAAGCGCAAGCTCTGGTACGGCGTCAGCGGCGCCATCGTGGCCATCTCGCTGCTCGCCATGCTGGTGCGTGGCTTCACCTTCGGCATCGACTTCGAGGGCGGCACCAAGGTCTCGATGCCGGTGGACGGCGCCAAGGGGCAGGCCACCACCGAACAGGTCGAGACCGTGTTCGGCGACGCGTTGGGCAAACCGCCGGAGACCGTGGTCATCGTGGGCAACGGCCCGTCGGCCACGGTGCAGATCCGCACCGAGACGCTGACGAACGAGCAGACCGAGAAGCTGCGTGTCGCGCTGTTCGACGCGTTCGAGCCCAAGGGCGCCGACGGCCAGCCGAGCAAGCTCGCCATCAGCGACTCGGCGGTGTCCTCGACGTGGGGCGGCCAGATCACCCAGAAGGCGCTCATCGCGCTCGTGGTGTTCCTGGTGCTCGTCTCCATCTACATCACGGTGCGTTACGAGCGGTACATGGCCATGGCGGCGCTGGCCGCGATGTTCTTCGACCTGATCGTCACCGCGGGCGTCTATGCGCTGGTCGGTTTCGAGGTCACCCCGGCCACCGTGATCGGTCTGCTCACCATCCTGGGCTTCTCCATCTACGACACCGTCATCGTGTTCGACAAGGTGGAGGAGAACACCGCGGGCTTCGAGCACACCACCCGGCGTACCTTCGCCGAGCAGGCCAACCTGGCGGTCAACCAGACCTTCATGCGTTCGATCAACACCAGCCTCATCTCGGCGCTGCCGATCATCGCGTTGATGGTGATCGCGGTGTGGCTGCTGGGCGTGGGCACGCTGCAGGACCTGGCGTTGGTGCAGTTGGTCGGCGTTCTGGTCGGTACCTACTCCTCGATCTACTTCGCCACCCCCTTGCTGGTGAGCCTGCGGGAGCGCACCGAGCTGGTGAGCAAGCACACCAAGCGGGTGCTGCGCCGCCGCGCCGCTGCCGCGGCCAAGACCGGATCGGACGCCGAACCCGACGACACCGACACCGTCGACGCCGACGAGGATGTCGCCGGCGCCGCGGCCGAGGTCCCGGTGAGCACGGCGGCACCCGCGGGTCCGGCGCCGGACAAGCCGGCGCCCGGGGCGCGCCCCATCCGGCCCAACCGACCGTCGGGCAAACGGCGGCCGTAGTGCCGAGCGTGCGAGGCGCCCGCAGCACTGCGTCCGTAGCGGCCAGCGTGTCGCTGTCGGCGGCGCTGGTCCTGGCGGGCTGCTCGGCAGGATCGGACAACGTCGTCGACTATGCGGTCGACGGCACACTGATCACCTACAACACCAACTCGGTGGCCGGTGCCGCCTCCGGCGGGCCGCAGGCCTTCGCCCGGGTGCTCACCGGGTTCACCTACCGCGGCCCGGACGGCCAGATCGTCAGCGACCGCGACTACGGCACGGTCTCGGTGGTCGGTCGCGCCCCGCTGGTGCTCGACTACGAGATCAACGCCGACGCCGTCTACTCCGACGGCAAACCGATCACCTGCGATGACATGGTGCTGACCTGGGCGGCGCAGTCCGGGCGGTTCCCGGCCTTCGACGCGGCCAGCAGCGCGGGGTACCGCGACATCGCCACCGTCGACTGCGTTCCGGGGCAGAAGAAGGCGCGGGTGTCCTTCGCGCCGGACCGCGGCGTGGTGGACTACGGCCAGCTGTTCGGGGCGACCTCGCTGATGCCGTCCCATGTGCTCGCCGACGAACTGGACCTCGGCGAGGGCGGTGTCACCGCCGCGATCCAGACCAGCGATGTGGGCAACCTGGAACGCATCGCGCGGGCCTGGAACTCCAGCTGGGAGCTGAATCCCGACACCGACACCAAGCGGCTGCCGTCCTCCGGCCCCTACAAGGTCGATTCGGTGACCGAGGACGGTGCGGTGGTCCTGGTGGCCAACGACAAGTGGTGGGGCGCCAAACCGCTGGCGTCGCGGGTGACGGTGTGGGCCCGCGGGGCCGATATCCAGGACCGGGTCAACGACGGTTCCTTCGATGTCGTGGACATCGCGACCGGGTCCTCGGGCACGCTCAACCTGCCGGCCGGTTACTCCCGTACCGATACCCCGTCGGCGGGGATCGAGCAGCTGATCTATGCCGCGCAGGGACCGATGGCCGCGCAGCCGGCCCGCCGCGCCCTGTCGCTGTGCACCCCACGGGACACCATCGCCCGCAATGCGCAGGTGCCGGTGGCCAACGCCCGGCTCAGCCCGACCGCCGAGGACGCCCTGTCGGCCGCCGAAAGCGCCGGGGAAGCGGGGCAGTTCACCGTCGCCGACGTCGACGGCGCCCGCGCGGCACTGGAGAACCGGCCGTTGACCGTCCGGATCGGCTATCAGAGCCCGAACCCCAGGCTGGCCGCCACTGTCGGGGCCATCGCCCAGGCGTGCGAGCCCGCGGGGATCACCGTGACCGAGGCGGCCGGCGAGGACGTCGGCCCGCTCAGTCTGCGCGACAACACGATCGACGTGCTGATCGCCAGCACCGGCGGTGCCCCGGGCAGCGGCTCGACCGGTTCGGCGGCGCTGGACGCCTACGATCTGCACACCGGCAACGGCAACAATCTGTCCGGCTACAGCAATGAGCGCATCGACGGCATCATCGACGCCCTCGCGGTGACCGCGGACCCCAAGGAGCTGGCCCGGTTGCTGGCGGAGAGCGGGCCGATTCTGTGGGCCGACGTCCCGACGTTGCCGCTGTACCGCCAGCAGCGCACCTTGTTGACCTCCAAGCGGGTGACCGCGGTGAGCAGTAACCCGACACGATGGGGAGCAGGATGGAACATGGACCGTTGGACACTGTCGTGATGCCGGGTCTGTCGTGAGCGCTCGCGCCGAGGCCGCCAGGCTGATCAACGCACTGACCCGGCACGTGGACGACTTCCCGATCCTCGGGGTCGGCTTCAAGGATCTGACCCCGGTGCTCGCCGACCCGCGCGGCTTGGCGGTCGTCACCGACGCGCTGGCCGAGGAGGCCGACGGTGTCGATCTGGTCGCCGGTCTGGATGCGCGGGGTTTTCTGCTCGGCGCCGCGGTGGCACTGAAGCTGGGCACCGGTGTGCTGGCCGTGCGTAAGGGCGGCAAGCTGCCGCCCCCGGTGCATGCCGTGCAGTACGAGCTGGAATACGGTTCGGCGACGCTGGAGATCCCGGCCGACGGAATTGATCTGGTCGACCGCAGCGTTCTGGTGATCGATGATGTGCTGGCGACCGGCGGCACGCTGTCCGCGGCGGCGCAGTTGCTCGGCAAGGCCGGTGCCCAGGTCGTGGGTGCGGCGGTGGTTCTGGAGCTGCTCGAGCTGAACGGCCGCGCCGCGGTACAACCACTGCAGGTCACCAGCCTGATCACCAGCTGAGGGGGATATCCTCGAAGTCCGAAGGCTAGGAGGTGGGCATGGCAGACGAATCCGGCAGTGGTCAGGTCGTCGCGTCCCCGAGCACGGGCGAGAACGCAGCGCCGGACACCTCGAAGACCAGCGCGTCGCGCCGGGTCCGGGCCAGGCTGGCCCGACGGATGACCTCCCAGCGCAGCCTGGTCAACCCGGTTCTCGAGCCGCTGGTCGCCGTGCACCGGCAGTTCCATCCGAAGGCCGATCTGGCCATCCTGCAGCGCGCCTACGATGTCGCCGAGCAGCGGCACGCCGACCAGTTGCGCCGCTCCGGGGACCCCTACATCACCCACCCACTGGCGGTGGCGAACATCCTGGCCGAGCTCGGCATGGACACCACTACGCTGGTGGCGGCGCTGCTGCACGACACCGTCGAGGACACCGGCTACTCGCTGGAGGCGCTGACCGAGGACTTCGGCAGCGAGGTCGGGCATCTGGTCGACGGCGTCACCAAGCTGGACAAGGTCGCGCTCGGCAGCGCCGCCGAGGGCGAGACCATCCGTAAGATGATCATCGCGATGGCCCGCGACCCGCGGGTGCTGGTGATCAAGGTCGCCGACCGGTTGCACAACATGCGCACCATGCGGTTCCTGCCGCCGGAGAAACAGGCCCGCAAGGCCCGCGAGACGCTGGAAGTCATTGCGCCGCTGGCGCACCGGCTCGGCATGGCGACGGTGAAATGGGAGCTGGAGGATCTGTCGTTCGCGATCCTGCACCCCAAGCGCTACGAGGAGATCGTGCGACTGGTGGCCGACCGGGCCCCGTCGCGGGACACCTACCTGGCCCGGGTGCGGGCCGAGATCGGTTCCTCGCTGGCGGCGATGAAGATCAACGCCTCGGTGGAGGGCCGGCCCAAGCATTACTGGTCGATCTATCAGAAGATGATCGTCAAGGGCCGCGACTTCGACGACATCCACGACCTGGTCGGTGTCCGGATCCTGTGCCACGACATGCGGGACTGTTACGCCGCGGTGGGCGTCGTGCATTCGTTGTGGCAGCCGATGGCGGGCCGGTTCAAGGACTACATCGCTCAGCCGCGCTACGGGGTGTACCAGTCGTTGCACACCACGGTGATCGGGCCGGAAGGCAAGCCGCTGGAGGTGCAGATCCGCACCAACGAGATGCACGACACCGCCGAGTTCGGTATCGCGGCGCACTGGCGGTACAAGGAAGCCAAGGGCCGCAACGGGCTACCGGCGGGGCACACCTCTGCCGAGATCGACGAGATGGCCTGGATGCGTCAACTCCTCGACTGGCAGCGGGAAGCCGCCGACCCCGGGGAGTTCCTGGAGTCGCTGCGTTACGACCTTGCGGTGCAGGAGATCTTCGTCTTCACGCCCAAGGGCGATGTCGTCACCCTGCCGACCGGATCCACCCCGGTGGACTTCGCCTACGCGGTGCACACCGAGGTCGGGCACCGCTGTATCGGGGCCCGGGTCAACCACCGCCTGGTGGCGCTTGAGCGCAAGCTCGAAAACGGGGACCAGGTCGAGGTTTTCACCTCGAAGGCCGCCAACGCCGGACCGTCGCGCGACTGGCAGACCTTCGTGGTATCGCCGCGCGCGAAGGCCAAGATCCGGCAGTGGTTCGCCAAGGAACGCCGCGAAGAGGCACTGGAGGCCGGCAAGGACGCCATCGTCCGGGAGGTGCGTCGCGGCGGGCTTCCGTTGCAGCGGTTGATGAACGCCGAGTCCATCACCGCACTGGCGCGTGAACTGCACTACGCCGACGTGTCCGCCCTCTACACCGCGGTCGGTGAGGGGCACACCTCGGCCCGGCACGTCGTGCAGCGGCTGCTGGCCCAACTCGGCGGGGACGAAGAGGCCGAAGACGAGATCGCCGAGCGGTCCACCCCGGCGACGATGCCGGTGCGCCAACGCACGAATGACGATGTCGGCGTGTCGGTTCCGGGTGCGGTCGGGGTGCTGACCAAGCTGGCCAAGTGCTGCACCCCGGTGCCCGGTGACGCGATCATGGGGTTCGTCACGCGCGGCGGCGGTGTCAGCGTGCACCGTACCGATTGCACGAATGCGGAGTCCCTGCAGGAACAGTCCGAACGGATCATCGAGGTGCACTGGGCGCCGTCCCCGTCGTCGGTGTTCCTGGTGGCGATCCAGGTGGAGGCGTTGGACCGGCACCGGTTGCTCTCCGATGTCACCCGGGTGCTCGCCGACGAGAAGGTGAACATCCTGTCGGCCTCGGTGACCACGTCCAACGACCGGGTCGCGATCAGCCGGTTCACCTTCGAGATGGGCGACCCGAAGCACCTCGGTCATGTGCTCAACGTGGTGCGCAACGTGGAGGGCGTGTACGACGTGTACCGGGTGACGTCCGCGGCGTAGCCGCCCGAGCCCGGGTGGGATAATTCGCCAATGCGTAAAGCGTTCCTGGTCGCCGTCGCGGCGCTTGCCCTGTCCGTCGCCGGATGCGGATCCACCATCAAGCCCGAAGGCGCCGCCCAGGCGGTCACCGATCTGGTGTCCAAGGAGACCGGGTTCACCCCGACCGACACCACCTGCCCGAGCGGGATCAAGGCCGAGATCGGTGCCGAATTCGACTGCAAGTTCACCGGTCCGGACGGCAACTACGTCGCGCACGTACGGGTGGTCAAGGTCAACGGCGAGGATCTGGACTTCTACATTCAGTCCCAGCTGGAGGGCTGAACCGCTGCCGAGCCGACCGCCCGGACGAAGTTGTCGGCGAATAGTCGCGGCACCACATGGCCGAGCAGCGACCGCACGGCCGGGCTGTCCGGGCGGGCCAGGGCGCGATGGCCTCCAGGGTGGTTGCCGCCAAACCATTTTCGTCGATCAGCGCGGCCGCCGCGTGCGTATCATCGGCTGCGGTGCGCTCCCGAACCAGGAAACCGGAGGTATTCATGACGTCCACTGAATCGACCACCTGCGCGATCGTCGGGGGCGGGCCGGCGGGAATGGTGCTGGGGCTGTTGCTGGCCCGGGCCGGGGTCGAGGTGACCGTGTTCGAGAAGCACCCGGATTTCTTCCGGGACTTCCGCGGCGACACCGTGCACCCGGTGACGTTGACCCTGCTCGAAGACCTCGGTCTGCACCCGAAGTTCGCGGCCCTGCCGCACAGCGAGATCGAGAAGGCCGAGTTCGAACTCGGGGGACGCATGGTGACCGCCGCGGATTTCCGGCGCCTCAACGTGCCCCACCCGATGCTCGCGCTGGTGCCGCAATGGGATCTGCTCAACCTGCTGGCCGAGGCGGGCAAGGAGGAACCCAGCTTCACGCTGCGGATGAACACGCCCGTCACCGGCCTGCTGCGCGAGGGGGAGGTGGTCACCGGGGTGCGCTATCAGGGCGAGGACGGGCCCGCGGAGTTGCGTGCCGACCTCACCGTGGCGTGTGACGGGCGGACCTCGACACTGCGGGCCGCGGCCGGTCTGATCCCGAAGGAGTTCCCGGTACCCTTCGACGTCGGGTGGTTCCGGCTCGATGCCGTCACGACAATCAAATACCAACTGACGCCCCGTATTTCGGATGACCTCGCGCTGGTGTTGATCCCACGCGAGGGCTACTTCCAGGCCGGTTGCTTCCTACCGAAGGGCGGCGAGGGGCAACTGCACGCACGTGGCCTGGACACCTTCCGTACCCGGGTCGCCGAACTCGTGCCGGAGGCCACGGTGGGGTCCTTGACGTCCTGGGATGCCGTCAAGGTGCTCGATGTGAAGGTGAACCGGCTGTCCACCTGGCACCGGCCCGGACTGCTGTGCATCGGCGATGCCGCGCATGCGATGTCCCCGGTCGGCGGCGTCGGGATCAACCTCGCGGTCGCCGACGCGGTGGCCGCGGCGGGCATCCTCGCGCAGCCGCTGCTGGACCGCGACATCACCGAGGCCGAGCTGGCGGCCGTGCAGAAGCGCCGGGAACTGCCGGCCGTCATCACCCAGAGCGTGCAACGCCTCGCCCATCGGGCGATGCGGCGGGTACTGCTCGGCGGCCGGGTAATGACCCCGCCGCGGTGGCTGGCCGCCGCCGCGGGGGCGCTGCTGGACCGGGTCCCGGCGCTCGCCGTGATCCCGGCCTACGCCATCGGTGTCGGTGTGCGGCCCGAGCGCGCACCGGACTTCGCGCGCCGGCCGGCCCCGGTGGTGGATCGCTAGCGGCTAGCGCACCCGCACCGATCTGATGGTGACCGGCTCGGCCGGCTCACCGTCGTCGCTGCCGTCCTGTACACCGCTGTCGGCGATCCGGTCCAGCACCCTCAGCCCGGCGGCGTCGATGGTGCCGAAAACCGTGTAGGTGGGCGGTAACCGGGAGTCCTCGTAGACCAGGAAGAACTGGCTGCCGTTGGTGCCCGGGCCGGCGTTGGCCATCGCCAGGGTGCCGCGCGGGTAGAGCACCGGACTCTTCATTGCGGGATCGGTCAGCCGGTACTGGTTGGTCGGGTACTCGTTCGGGAACTGGTAGCCCGGCCCGCCCTTGCCGGTGCCCGACGGGTCACCGCACTGCAGCACCCCGAGGTCGGAGCCGGTGCTGAGCCGGTGACATCCGGTGGCGTCGAAGAAGCCCTGCGCGGCCAGGCTGGCGAAGTTGTTCACCGTGCACGGCGCCTGCGCATTGTTCAACTCCAGCCCGATGACACCGCGGTCGGTGACGATCTCGGCGTCGATGGTCGCCGGTGTGGTGGGCACCTTGCCCATCCGGGGCGGCTTCACCGGCTTGGCGGCCTTCTCCGGGGTGCTCAGGTACTGGCAGTTGGAGCCCAGGGTGGCCGGCGGCTTGAACGTCGGCAGTTCGGGCGTCACCCCGCCGGGCTGGGCGGTGTAGCCCGGCCGGGACGGGGGCAGCTGGCGGACCTCCTCGACGATCGCGCGGGTCAGCACGAACGTGAAGATCAGCACCAGGGTGCCCAGCACGGTGAGCAGGTACCCGATGACCAGGCCGGCGATCGCCAGCCCGCGACCGTCCTCACCGGAGCGCTTGATCTGGTACAGCGAGATGTGTCCGAACACGACGCCCAGCGGCGCGATCAGGAAGGCACAGATCAGCGACGCGATGGCCAGCGGGTTGGTGGGCCTGGCCGGGGGCGGATAGCCGTAGGGGTAACCCGGCGGGTAGTACCCGTAGGGCGGGACGCTCATCGACTCAGTCCAGCTGGATCTGCTTCACCAGCACCTTGGTGGCCGGGGGACCGTCCTGGCCACCACCCTGCACACCGGCGCCGGCGATCTTGTCCAGCGTCGCCAGACCGGTGTCGTCGATGGTGCCGAACACGGTGTAGTTGGGCGGCAGCTGCGAATCCCGGTACACCAGGAAGAACTGGCTGCCGTTGGTGCCGGGGCCGGCGTTGGCCATGGCCACGGTGCCGCGCGGGTACACCACCGGCTGCTGCAGCGCCGGGTTGTCCGGCTGGTACTGGTTGGTCGGGTACTCGTTGGCGAACTGGTAGCCCGGGCCGCCGGTGCCCTTGCCGGTCGGGTCACCACACTGCAGGACCGACAGGCTCTCGCTGGTGGTGAGCCGGTGGCATTCGGTGTCGTTGAAGTAACCCTGCCCGGCCAGGCTGGCGAAGCTGTTGGTGGTGCACGGCGCCTTCGCGTTGTCCAGCATCAGACCGAGGTTGCCCTGATCGGTCTCCATGCTGACGCTGATCTCGGCCTCGTCCATCGGGATCTTGCCGGTGCGCGGCGGGTTGACCTTCTTGCTGGCCTGGCCCGCGGCCGGGTACTGGCAGTCCGAGCCGAGCCCGGCCGGCGCCACGAACTCGGGCAGCCTGCCGTCGGCGGCGGGCTGCTCCGCGCCGGGCTCGGCGCTGGTCGTGGTGGACGCCAGTGCGGTGTCCGTGGAGTCCTTCTTGGTGACGATGACCGTGGTCACCACGGCCGCGACGACCACGAGGACGCCGACGACCGAGGCGATGATCGTGATCAGACGCTGCCGCTTGGCGCGCTCGGCTCGGCGTTCCAGCTGCCGGTCGAGCTTGCGTTTGGCTGCTGCGCGTCGCTGTTCGTTGGTCGGCACCGCCGCTGTCCTCCTCAGATCTGCGCAGCATCGGCCGCGCGTTCGCGTCGGCAACGAGTGTGCCAGGCCCAACTGAGTACAAGGCGTGCGACCCGCGGGTCCAGAACCGGTCGTGGGAAACTTGACCGGTGTTGATCACCGGATTCCCGGCGGGGGTGCTGGCGTGCAACTGCTACGTGCTGGCACCACGGGCAGGGGCCGACGCCGTCATCGTCGACCCCGGGCAGTCGGCGTTCGGCCGGTTGCGGGCGCTTCTCGACGAACACCGGCTGACCCCGGCCGGGGTGCTGCTCACACACGGCCACCTCGACCACATGTGGTCGGCGCAGAAGGTGGCCGACACCTATGGCTGCCCGGTGTACATCCATCCGCAGGACCGGCTGATGCTCACCGACCCGATCAAGGGCATCGGGCCTTCTGGGGTGTGGGCGGGGCTCGGGCGCCTTGCTCTGGCTCCGTTGTTCCGGGAGCCGCGCCAGGTCGTCGAGCTGGAGCAGGACGGCCAGCTGCTGGACGTCGGCGTCCCGGTGGTCGTCGACCACACGCCGGGGCACACGCTGGGGTCGGTCTGCTTCCGGGTCCCCGGCGGGCCGGGGGCCGGTATGGCCCTCACCGGCGACACCCTGTTCAAGGGGTCGGTGGGCCGCACCGACCTGTTCGGTGGCAGCGGCCGGGATCTGATGAACTCGATCGTGACAAAACTGTTGGTGCTCGGCGACGACACCGTGGTCCTGCCGGGCCACGGTGAGAAAACCACCATCGGCGTCGAACGCCGCACCAACCCGTTCCTCGAAGGACTGACATTGTGAGTGGATACCGTGGCTGAATCCTTCAAGGCGCCCAAGGGCGTGCCGGACTACTTCCCGCCGGATTCCGCGGCGTTCGTCGCGGTGCGCGACGGCCTGCTGGGTGCGGCCCGGCGCGCGGGCTACGGCGATGTCGAACTGCCGATCTTCGAGGACACCGCGCTGTTCGCGCGTGGGGTCGGCGAGTCCACCGACGTGGTCAGCAAGGAGATGTACACCTTCGCCGACCGCGGTGAGCGTTCGGTCACGCTGCGTCCGGAGGGCACCGCCGGCGTGATGCGTGCGGTGATCGAACACGGGCTCGATCGCGGGCAGCTGCCGGTCAAGCTCTGCTATGCGGGCCCGTTCTTCCGCTACGAACGCCCGCAGGCCGGCCGCTACCGCCAGCTGCAGCAGGTCGGTGTGGAGGCCATCGGGGTGGATGACCCCGCGCTGGACGCCGAGGTGATCGCCGTCGCCGACGCCGGCTTCCGGTCGCTGGGCCTGGACGGTTTCCGGTTGGAGATCACCTCCCTCGGTGATGACACCTGCCGCCCGCAGTACCGGGAGTTGTTGCAGGAGTTCCTGTTCAAGCTCGACCTCGACGAAGAGACCCGGCGCCGCGCGGAGATCAACCCGCTGCGGGTGCTCGACGACAAGCGGCCCGCGGTGCGGGAGATGACCGCCGATGCGCCGCTGATGCTCGATCACCTCTCCGATGTGGCCAAGGCGCATTTCGACACCGTGCTGGCCCACCTGGACGCGCTCAAGGTGCCCTATGTGGTCAACCCGCGGATGGTGCGTGGGCTGGACTACTACACCAAGACGACGTTCGAATTCGTGCACGACGGCCTCGGCGCGCAGTCCGGCATCGGCGGGGGCGGTCGCTATGACGGGCTGATGAGTCAGCTCGGCGGCCAGGACCTGTCGGGCATCGGATTCGGGCTCGGCGTGGACCGCACACTGCTGGCGCTGCGGGCCGAGGGTAAGGCCGTGGGCCCGACGAACCGGGTGGACGTGTACGGCGTGCCGCTGGGGGAGTCGGCCAAGCTGGAACTGGCCAAGCTGGCAACGGCCCTGCGCGCCAACGGTGTCCGGGTGGACCTGGCCTACGGCGATCGCAGCCTGAAGGCATCGATGCGCGGCGCGGACCGGTCCGGGGCGTCGCTGGCGCTGGTGGCCGGTGACCGTGATGTGGACGCGGGCACCGTCGGCGTCAAGAACCTCGGCACCGGTGAACAGGTCGACGTCGCGATCGATGCCGTAGTCGCCGAGGTGCTGTCCCGGCTCGCCTGACCGGTCAGGAGGTGGTCTCGCCGAACACGGCGGTGGACAGCACCGCGTCCATCCCGTGGATGCGTCCGCCGAACGGGTTGCCGCGCTTGAGCACATAGGTGCCGTCGGGGGTGATGGCCACCAGTTTCGGCGCACTGGAGCCGATCTGCACCCGTCGTTCGAAGCGCACCTGTTCGAGTTGGCCGACGACCTCTCCGCCGCGGTCGCGGTAGGTGCCGTCCTTGCGGTCGAACACGGCCACCGGTACGAAGTCGCTCAGCGGTGCGGACCGGATCCGGCGCAGGGAGCGCAGTGTGTAGAGCAGTGCGGCGGCCGCGGCCAGACCGACGGCCAAGATCACCAACCCCAGCAGCAGCGGTGGGTTGTCGTCGGCGCTGCGGACCGACATCGCGATGGACACGATGCCGAACCCGCCGAACACGACGGTGAAGATCAGCAGTACGGAGGCGGTGACCTGGGTGAGCCCACTGCCGCGGTCGATCACCATGATGTGCGGTCCGTCCTCGGCGACCACCAGACCGCCCTGTTCGGCGATGACCCGTGGCTGTCCCGGTGACGTCATGACAACACTCTAGGGTCGGGGCCATGCGAGTTCTGGTTCAACGGGTGAAGTCTGCGCGGGTCGTGGTCGACGGCGAGACGGTGGGGGAGATCGGCGGGCCCGGTCAGGGGTTGTTGGCGCTGGTCGGCATCACCCACACCGACGACGCCGGGCTCGCCGCGAAGATGGCCGAAAAGCTGTGGCGGTTGCGGATTCTGGATGACGAGTTGGCCGCCGCCGACACCGGCGCACCGATCCTGGTGGTCAGTCAGTTCACCCTGTACGCAAACACCGTCAAGGGCCGGCGCCCGTCCTGGAACGCCGCCGCACCCCGTCCGGTCGCCGAACCCTTGGTCAACGCGTTCGCCGATGCACTCCGCGCGCTCGGCGCGCCGGTGGCCACCGGCGTGTTCGGGGCGGACATGGCCGTCGAACTCGTCAACGACGGGCCGGTGACGTTGATGCTGGAACTCTAGATCGCCATCGCGGCGCGTACCTCGGCCTCGGACGCCGATCCGCCGGTACCGCTGGAGGTGACCCGGCCGGCCTCCAGGATGTAGTAGCGCTGCGAGGATTCCAGCGCGAAGCCGATGTGCTGTTCGACCAGCAGCACGCCGAGATCACCGCGGGCGGTCAACGCGGTGATCGCCTCCTCGATCTCGGCCACCACCGACGGCTGGATGCCCTCGGTGGGTTCGTCGAGAATCAGGCACTTCGGGGTGGTGATCAGGGCCCGGGCGATGGCCAGCTGCTGGCGCTGACCGCCGGACAGCAGGCCGGCGCGGCGGGTCAGCAACTCCTTGAGTGCGGGGAACAGGTCGAGCTGCTCATCGATCAGCTTCTTACCGTTCTTGCGGCCGTCGGCGACCACCTGCAGGTTCTCCGCGGTGGTGAGCTGACCGAACGACTGCTGCCCCTGCGGTACATAGGCCAGGCCGCGGGCCACCCGGGCGCTCGGGCGCAGTTTGGTGATGTCCTCGCCGTCGAAAAGTACCTTGCCCGCAGTGCATTTCAGCAGTCCCACCGCGGCCCGCAACAACGTGGTCTTACCGGCGCCGTTGTGACCCATCACGGCGGCCACCCCGTCCGAGGGCACCTCGAGATCGACCCCGTGGATGACCTCGGAGCGGCCGTAACCGGTCCGGACGTCGATGAGTTCGAGCATCAGGACTCCTCTTCCATGATTCCGGCCGCCGCGGTGCCGAGGTAGACCTCCTGCACCCGGGGGTTGGCCTGCACCTCGGCCACCGATCCCTCCGCGATGACCTGGCCCCGGGCCAGCACGGTCACCGAGGTGGCGAACGCCCGCATGAAGTCCATGTCGTGTTCGACGACCACCACGGTGCGTTCACCGCCGATGCGGCGCAGCAGGCTTCCGGTCTCCTCGCGCTCTTCGTGGCTCATCCCGGCGACCGGTTCGTCGAGCAGCAGCACCTCGGCGTTCTGCACCAGCAGCATGCCGATCTCCAGCCACTGCTTCTGGCCGTGGGCCAGCACTCCGGCGGGCTTGTCGGCCAGCGCGGTCAGACCCGTTGTCTCCAGGGCCTCCTCGATCGCGGGCAGGATGCCGGAGCGGCGCCGCAGCAGGGTCCACGGGGACCGCCCGGCACCCGCCGCGATGTCCAGGTTCTGCAGCACGGTGAGTTGTTCGAACACCGTCGCGGTCTGGAACGTGCGGCCCACGCCGCGGCGGGCGATCTGATGCACCTTCTTGCCCAGCAGTTCCTGACCGGACTTGCTGACCGAACCGGTGGCCGGCACCAGGCCGGTGATCGCATCGATCACGGTGGTCTTACCGGCCCCGTTGGGGCCGATGAGGAACCGTAGATCGCCCTGGAACAGGGTCAGATCCACATTGCTGACGGCCTTGAATCCATCGAAATCGACTGTCAGTCCTCGTACTTCGAGGTACTGGGTGCTCATGCCGACGTTGCCGCCGGCCGCGGGTTCGGGGTGGGTCTCGGTCTGGAGTTCGGTCATGCGTTGGCTCCGGCCTTCTCGGATTCCGGGTCGGGGTCGGGCTGGGAGGCCGGCTCGTCGGCCTCCGGTGCGCGCTTCTTGCGGCGCCGCAGGAACACTCCCAGGCCGGCCAGGCCGGCCGGGAAGAACCCGACCACCACGATGAACAACAGGCCCTGGGCGTAGGTCCACTCCGACGGGAAGCGTTCGGAGAGCAGGGTCTGCGCCCAGGCCACACCGATCGCGCCGAGGACCGGACCGAGCAGGGTGGTGCGCCCGCCGATGGCCACCCCGATCAGGAACGCGATCGAGGGCAGAATCCCCACCTGTGACGGTGCGATGAACCCGACGATCGGGGCGAACAGCGCGCCGGCGATGCTGGCGAACAGCGCGGCCACCACGTAGGCGACCACCTTGATGTTGGCCGGGTCGTACCCCAGGAAGCGCACCCGCTCCTCACCGTCGCGCACCGCGACGAGCAGTTCCCCGTAGCGGCTCTGCATCAACTGACGCGCGACCGCCACCGATGCCAGCAGCACGGCGGCAGCGATGAAGTACAGCATCTGCTTGTTGACCGGGTCCTTGAGGGAGAACCCGAAGAACGTCCGGAAGTTGGTGAGCCCGTTGCTGCCGCCGATGCTGGTCTGGCCGATCAACAGGATGGCCAGCGCGGCGGCCAGGGCCTGCGACAGGATCGCGAAATAGGCGCCCTTGACCCGGCGCTTGAACACACCGAATCCGAGCAGCGCCGCGATGCCGGTGGGCACCACCACGATGGCCACCAACGTGACCACCGGTGAGGCGAACGGTTGCCAGTACCCGGGCAGTTCGCGGACACCGGCGATCTGCATGAAGTCCGGTACGGCCTGATCGGTCAGCGCCGCATCGGAGATCTTCAGGTGCATACCCATGATGTAGCCGCCGAGCCCGAAGAAGACGCCCTGGCCCAGCACCAGCATTCCGCCGCGGCCCCAAGCCAATCCGATGCCGACCGCGACGATGGCGAAGCACAGGAACTTGGCGAACAGACCGAGCCGGAAGTCGGACAGGACGGTGGGCGCGAGGCCGAACAGGACGACGGCGCCGACGCCGAAGCCGGCCCACGTCTGCCAGCGGCCGATGAGTTGCTTCACACCAGACTCCTTGTCCGAACCGTGAACAGGCCCTGCGGGCGTACCTGCAGGAAGAACACGATGATCACGAACAGAATCACCTTGGCCAGCGATGCCGTGGTGCTGTACTCGATGAACGAGTTCAAGAACCCGAGCCCGAGCGCGGCGATGACGGTGCCCTTGATCTGTCCGAGACCGCCGACGACCACCACCAGGAACGCGTCGATCAGATAACTCTGGCCGGTGGTGGGGCTGGTCGAGCCGATCAGCGTCAAGGCCACACCGGCGACCCCGGCCAGGCCGGAGCCGATGAAGAACGTGGTGATGTCGGTGCGCCGCGACGAAATCCCGCTGGTTTCGGCCAGATCCCGGTTCTGCACCACCGCGCGGATGCGCCGGCCCATCGGGCTGGCCTTGAGTGCGGTCGCCAGAGCTACCACCGCCACCGCGGCCAGCACCAGGATGAAGATGCGGGTCTTGGGAACCACCGCGCCGAGGATCTCCACACCACCGGAGAGCCATTCCGGCGCGACGACGTTGACCGCGGGTGCGCCGAAGATGTCGCGGGCGATCTGTTGCAGGATCAGCCCGACGCCGAAGGTGACCAACAGGGTGTCCAGCGGGCGGTCGTACATCCGCTGGATCAGCGTGACCTCCAACAGCACACCCATGGCGCCGCCGACGAGGAAACCGACCACCAGTGAGATCAGCAGGGACGCACCGGAACTCGAGATCACCTGCTGCACCACGTAGGCGGTGTAGCAGCCGGCCATGATGAACTCGCCGTGCGCCATGTTGATCACGCCCATCTGACCGAAGGTCAGCGACAGGCCGAGTGCAGCCAGCAACAGGATTGAGCCGAGGCTCAATCCCGTTGCCAGCTGTCCGATCAGGACATCCATCTGCTAGCCCGAGAGCCCTGCGGCCCACGGGTAGGACTTCAGGTACGGGTCCGGCTCGATCGGGCCGGGGGACTCCCACACCGTGTAGATCAGGCCGTCGGGCTTGATCTCACCGATCCGTGCGGTCTTGGTGATGTGGTTGTTCTCGCCGTCGATGGTGACCTTGCCCTCGGGGGCGTCGAAGCTGACGCCGCCGGCGTTGTCCTGGATGGCCTTCACGTCGAACGAGCCGGCCTTCTCGACGGTGTTCTTCCACAGGTAGACCGACACGTAGGCGGCTTCCATCGGGTCCGAGGTGGGCTTGTTCGCGCCGTAGGCCTTCTTGTACGCGGCCACGAACGCGTTGTTCACCGGGGTGTCGATGGTCTGGTAGTAGTTCCACGCGGTCAACTGATCGGTGATGTTCTGCACACCGATGCCGCCGACCTCTTCCTCGGCGATGGACACCGAGACCACCGGCATCGTCTGCGGGGTCAGGCCCACGTTCTTGTACTCGCGGAAGAACGCCACGTTGGAGTCGCCGTTGAGGGTGTTGAACACTGCGTCGGCGCCGGCGGTGCGGACCTTGTTGACGATGGTGGAGAAGTCGGTCGAGCCCAGCGGGGTGTAGTCCTCGCCCTTGATCTCGATACCGTTGGCCTCCGCATAGGCCTTGATGATGCGGTTGGCGGTCTGGGGGAAGACGTAGTCGCTACCCACCAGGTACAGCGATTTGGTGCCCTTCTCCTTCAGATAGTCCAGGGCGGGCACGATCTGCTGGTTGGTGGTGGCGCCGGTGTAGAAGATGTTCGGGCTGGACTCCAGGCCCTCGTATTGCACCGGGTAGTAGAGCAGCGAGTTGTTGCTCTCGAAGACCGGCAGCATGGCCTTGCGGCTCGACGACGTCCAGCCGCCGAAAACTGCTGCGACACAGTCACTGCTGATGAGTTTCTCGGCCTTCTCCGCGAAGACGGTGGGCTCGGACGCGCCGTCCTCGCCGATGATCTGGATCTGCTTGTCCAGCACGCCACCGGCGGCATTGATCTCCTCGACGGCGAGCTTGATGGCGTCGCGCACGGTGACTTCGGAGATGGCCATGGTGCCCGACAGGGAGTTCAGCGAGCCGACCTTGATGGTGTCACCGGAGGTGTCGACGCACGATTCGGCGGCGGCCGCCTCGGTATCGCCGGCCTTGCTGCCGCAGGCGGAGACCAGCATCGAGGCGGTGACCACGACACTCCCCGCTATCAGTACTGATCGGCTGAACATCGGTCGGGGGAGTCTCATCTGGTGCCTTTCCTTCGATTTCGGTGCATCGTCAGAACTTTCGGAACCCGAGTGGGTGTCGAATCGGCACGTTAGGACGCCTAGGTTTCTATGAAATTTCTCAATGTGACGAACAAATTAACCTGTTGCTAGCAGCGCATTCGCCGGTGATTCGGGCACGTATGGCCCGCTGTGGGCCCGGTCCGCCGCGGTGCTGACGCGGACGGTGTAACGATCCGGTAGCCTCCGGCGATGTGATGGGCATGCGAAAAGCAACGAGCAAGGTCGGGGTACGTGTTGGAGCCGCTGCGGGTGCGACGGCGCTGCTGGCCGGCGCATTGACGTTCGGTGCGGCCACTGCCAACGCCGAGCCGGAGCCGGCCGGTGAGCTGGTCCGTTACACGCTGACCTCGGGCGCTCCCTACCAGTTCCAGGTGTTCTATCTGACGGCCCAGCCGCCCAGCATGGAGGCCTACAACGACGATGCCTACGCATACGCGAAGCGCGAGACGATCACCGTCGGCCCCGGGGCGCCGTGGGTCTTCGAGACGACCTTGGCCGACCCGCAGTGGGGAATCCTCCAGGTGAGCAGCACCACCAAGGGTGGCGTCGGCGCGCCGAACGCGCATTGCGAGATCCTCGCGGGCGACCAGGTCATCGCCGCGGCGGACAACCCGTACAGCCCGGTGTGCCAGGGCACCCAGTGGTAGCCGGCGCCTGACCAGGACCGCTTGACAAAGCCTATCGAACAGTTGTTCGATAGGCGTCATGCGATGGGACGGGCAGAGTGTGCGTGCGGACGACGGCGCGCTGCCGGGTCTGGCGCGCCTCGGCCTCGTCCGCAGCGTGCGCACGCCGGAGTTCGATGGGATCACGTTCCACGAGACCCTGTGCAAATCCGCGCTGAACAAGGTGCCCAACGCAGCCATGCTGCCGTTTCGGTACACGGTGAACGGCTACCGCGGGTGTTCGCATGCCTGCCGGTATTGCTTCGCCCGGCCCACCCATGAGTATCTGGACTTCGACCCCGGCGCCGACTTCGACACCCAGGTCGTGGTGAAAACCAATGTGGCCGAGGTACTTTCCCGGGAACTGAGCCGTCGTTCGTGGACCCGGGAGACGGTGGCGCTCGGCACCAACACCGACCCGTACCAGCGCGCCGAGGGGCGCTATCGGCTGATGCCGGGCATCCTGACCGCGCTCGCCGCATCGGGGACGCCGTACTCGATCCTGACCAAGGGCACGCTGCTGCGCCGCGATCTTCCGATGATCGCCGAGGCCGCCCAGCACGGCGCCGGGGCGAGTGTGTCCATCTCGCTGGCGGTGGCCGATCCGGAGCTGCAACGCGAACTCGAACCCGGCACGCCCTCGCCGCAGGCCCGGCTGGCGCTGATCTCGGCGATCCGCGAGGCCGGCCTGGACTGCCACGTGATGGTCGCCCCGGTGTTGCCGGGGCTGACCGACTCGCCCGACCATCTCGAGGCGCTGCTGGGCCAGATCGCCGAGGCCGGGGCCACCGGCGCGACGGTGTTCGGGCTACACCTGCGCGGATCGACGCGGGGCTGGTTCATGCAGTGGCTGCAGCGCGCGCACCCCGAACTCGTCTTCCAGTACCGCAGTTTGTACCGGCGCGGAGCGTATCTGCCGCCGGAGTACCGCGCTGAGCTGCGTGCCCGGGTGGCACCGTTGCTCGCGCGGTACCGATTGACTGGGCAGCCGCCCATGGCGCGCGCCGGTGCCGTTTCCTCCGAAGTCGCGGCACCGGCGCACCCCACCTTGTTCTGAACGGATGCGCGGCGATCAACGCAGCCCGCGCAGGACCGCGGCCGCCACCGGGCTCGGGTTCGCGGCCTCCAGGTCGAGTTCGCCGGTGGGCTCCAGCGGAGGCTGCGCCATGAAACGGGGCACGGTGCCCCGGTGCGCGGTGCCGGTGTGCACGACGAACGGGTGGCACAGATAGACGTCCCCGATCCGCCCGGTGGCCGAGACGACCGGACAGTCCTGGGTGGCCGATACCGCGTTCTCGCACAGCGACATCCAGTCGGCCCCCTCGGCGCCGTACCCGGCAAGCACCGGCGGCACCGCCAGATGTGAACCCACCCGGATCGCCGTGGGCGCGTCGTCGGGTCCCACATCGGAGAACAGGAACAACAGCGACAATGCCCGGCCCCGTGACCGCAGACTCACCCGCATGCCGTCCTCGGAGTAGAACGAGGCCTCGACGTGCCAACCCGCCTCCCGCGGCGGTTCGGTGCTGGGGAAGCGCAGCGGGAAGGTGCCCAGTCCGAGCCGGGGGCGCCAGCGGCCCGGACCGACCAGTGCGTCGTACGCGTCGGTGAGGGTCTTGGTGCCGGCGGCCGCAGTGAACTCACGGGTGGACATGGCGGGGACCCGAACCAACGGCTCGGTCCAGGTCGACCGGTCGGCGGGGTCCTGGCCGATGGCGTCCCAGAGCTGTTCCTGACAGTGCAGGCCGAGATCGCGATCGAAGGCGGACTCGATCTTGAGAAAGCCCTCGTCGATGAAACGGTCCACGTCGAGCACCTCACCATCATGTTGACGGTCGCCGACCCGGGCAACCGAATATCCGCCGTGTAGCGCCGTAGCCTTGACCCCGTGACTCGACACACCGCGCGGCGGCCGGACCGGCGCACTGTCGCGACGACAGCGACGATCCTGGAGGCCGCGCAACTGCTGTTCACCGAGCGGGGATTCCATGCGGTCACCATGGACGCCATCGCGGCCGAGGCCGACGTCGCGGTCGGGTCGATCTACCACCACTTCGGCAACAAGGACAGCCTCTACCTCGCGCTTGTCGAACGCGCGCTGGAACTCAACGAGCAGGTGATGGCGCAGGCGTATGGCGGCGGCCGGACCCCGGTGCAGGAGCTGGTCGCCGCGAGCGACGCGTACTGCCGGTTCAGCCTGGAATACCCCGGTCATTTCCGGATGATCGCGCTGCGCGCGGTCGCCATGCCGCCGGGGGATCTCGCCGGTGAAGTGGAACAGCGGATCGCCGACAAGGTGGAGACTCTCGTCGGTCAGGTGGCCGATGCGCTGCGCCGCGCGCACGATGCCGGCGAGATCGACTGTCCGGATCCCGGTCGCACCTCGGTGTTCCTCTGGTCTGCCTGGAACGGGGTGCTCTCGGCGCGCTGGCGGCCGGACCGCCTGGCGCTCGACGGGGCCGAGTTGGCCCGCGTGCTCGAGATCGGCCGGGACATCGTGATGCGTGGCCTCCGGGTCGCATAATTTTCTTGTAGTAGCGTTCAATTTTGTAGTAGCGTTCAAAACATGGTGCTGGCGGCTGCGGTGCAATTGGATGCGGTGCTCGGTGACGTCGCGGCGAATCTCGCCGCCTGCGAACGGCTCGCCGACGAGGCGGGTGCTGTCGGCGCGAAAATCATTGCGCTGCCGGAGTTCTTCACCACCGGCATCGGGTTCCTCGACACGTTGGTGGACGCGGCAGTTCCGCCCGATGGCCCGGCCACCGCGCTGCTCACCGAGCTGGCCCACCGGCACGGCGCGCTGGTCGGCGGCTCGTTCCTGTGCCGCGACGACGACGGGCACATCCGCAATGCCTACCTGCTGGCCGATCCGAGCGGCATCGTCGGCCGGCACGACAAGGACCTACCCACCATGTGGGAGAACGCCTTCTATGTCGGCGGCAACGACGACGGGGTACTGACCGCAGGTACGCATCAGGTCGGCGCCGCGGTGTGCTGGGAATTGATGCGCACCCAGACGGTCCGCCGGCTCGCCGGGCGCGTCGATCTGGCCATGACCGGATCGGGGTGGTGGTCGATACCGCAATGGCATCCCCGGCGCCTCTTCGCACGGCTCGAAGCGCGCAACGCGGCGACCGCACGCCGGGCCGCCGCGGATTTCGCCCGCTACATCGGTGCGCCGGTGGCCCACGCCGCCCACTCCGGTGCGCTGGCCTGCCCGATGCCCTTGCTGCCCTTGGGCTATCGCGGCCACTTCGAGGGCGGCGCCATGATCGTCGATGCCGATGGCACGGTGATCGCCGAGCGGACCTATGCCGACGGTGAAGGCATCGTGGTGGGGGAGATCGAACTCGGCCGACGCAACCCGTCCGCTACCGCGGGCACGGGATTCTGGCTGCACCGGCGCGGTGCGCTACCCGCGGCGGTCTGGCACTACCAGCGCTGGCATGGCCGCCGCTGGTACCGGCGGAATGCGGTCCGGCCATGAGTGTGCTTGTCCGCGTAGGTCTTTTCGAACTGGCCTTCGGTGCGCTGCTCGGCTGGGCGATGGTGGGCAACCTGGCCGCACCGCAGCTGATGGAGCGGCTCGGGATCGTCAGCCCGCGTCGCATCCTGCAGGCCCACCTCGACTACGTGATGATGGGCCTCATCCTCATCGCCGTCGGGCTGGCGCTACCGGGACTGGCCACCTGGATCGCGGTGCTCGTGATCGTGGGCACGCTGCTGAACCCGACGCTGTTCCTGCCGCTGGCCTTCAACGAGAAGCTGGCGAAAACCCTTGCGTTCCAGGGCGTGAGCTTCGTGTCCTTCCTGGCCGTCAGTGTCGGGCTGGTCGCCGCGGCGTGCAGCGCGCTGTAGTTCAGCTCTTGTTGCGCTTGACCTGATTGAACGGCACCCCGCGGTCGGCAGCCGCCTCGCGGGGGAAGCCGAGCACCCGTTCACTGATCACGTTGCGCGCCATCTCCGAGCTGCCGCCGCCCAGCGAGCCGGTCTGCCGGGACAGGTAGCGCACACCGATCTCCAGCAGGCCGTCACCATCGTCGATCACACCGGCGGTCCCGGCGATGGCCAGCGCGGTGTCCACCTCCAGCTCGGTGGTCTCGGCGTGGAACAACCGGATCAGCGTGCCGGCGTTCGGCGGCAGTGACCCGTCGGCGATGGACCGGGACACATGCTCGATCAGCTGCTCCTTGACGATCCGGCGCGCGTACGCCCGTCCGGCGAGGTCCTGCACCCGCGGATCGGTGTCCTGGCCGGTGGCGATGGCCAGACCGACGTGATCCGGCGGCATCTCGCTGGCGTTCTCGGCGCCGGTGCCGCTGGCGAACTCGGATCCGCCGCCGACCGCGCGCCGCTCATGGTGCAGTTGGCGCGATGCCACCGTCCAGCCGTCGTTGACCGCGCCGACCACGGCGTCGTCACCGAGTTCGAGACCGTCGAAGAACTCCTCGCAGAACTCCTCGTTGCCGTTGACCTCCTTGATCCGGCGCATGGTGATGCCCGGGGCGGCCAGCGGCACCAGGAACATGGTGAGGCCCTCGTGCTTGGGCACGGTCCAGTCGGTGCGGGCCAGCATCAGGCCGTAGTCGGCGGCGAAGGCGCTGGTGCTCCAGGTCTTGGCGCCGTTGATGATCCACTTGTCGCCGACCTTCTCGGCCCGGGTGATCACCCCGGCCAGGTCGGATCCGCCGCTGGGCTCGGAGAGCAACTGGCACAGGATCTCATCGCCGCGGATGGCCGCCGAGATCCGCTCGCGCTTCTGCTCCTCGCTGCCCACATCCAGGATCGTCGCCCCGCAGATGGTGAACGACGGGGTGTTCAGGATCAGCGGCATCTCATAGCTGCGGCACTCGGCGTTGAACGCCTTCTGATAGGCCAGATCCAGTCCGAGACCACCGTATTCGCGCGGGAAGCAGATCCCGGCGAAACCACCCTCGTACAGTTTCTTCTGCAATTCCTTGGCGCGATCCCAGGACTGCTGCTCGGCGCGCACCATGAACGGCGGATCGTCCGGGTCGATCGGCGGCATGTTCTGCGCCAGCCAGGCCCGGGCCCGGGCGGCGAAATCGGCGACCGGCTCGTCGGTGCCGGTGGCGATGGCGGTGTCGGTCATGCGGGAACCTTCCGGCTCAGTTCGAAGATGACGCGGTGGTGGTCCTCGGGGGAGCCGAACATCGCCCGGTTGAGCGCGGCGCGGCGCAGATACAGGTGCAGATCGTGTTCCCAGGTCACCCCGATACCGCCGTGCAGCTGGACGCAGTCCTGCAGCATCACCGGGGCACGTTCTCCGACATAGGCTTTCGCGACACTGACCAGCTTGCGGGCCTCGGGGGAGCGTCGGCCGACCGCCTCGGCTGCACCGGCGGTGGTGCCTCGGGCGGCCTCGAACCACATCTTCATATCGGCGACGCGATGTTTGAGCGCCTGATAGGAGGCCAGCGGGCGACCGAAGCTGTGCCGGTCGAACAGCCACTGGTTGGTCATCGACAGCACCGCGTCGAGAATGCCGACGGTCTCGGCGCACTGCAGCACCAGCGCCACCTGGCGCTGACGCTCGATCACCTCGGGGGTCTGCTCGGCCGAGCCCAGCACGGACTCGGCGCCGACCTGGACGCCGTCGAAACGCACCCGGGCGTAACGGCGCACCATGTCCAGGGAGCGCTGCGCCTCGACGCTGACCCCGGCGGTGTCGGTCGGTACCACGAACTGGCGTACCGCACCGTCGGCCACAGCGGTCACCAGCAGGATGTCGGCCGAGTCGCCGGCCTCGACCCGGTCCTTGACTCCGTCGAGCCGGTAGCCGCTGTCGGTCGCGGTGGCGGTGAGTTGCGGGGTCAGCGGGGCCCAGGGCCGGCCCGGCTCGTAGACCGCCCAACTGGCCACCGCCTCACCGGATACCAGGGATTCGATCGTCGCTTCGTGGCCCTCCGGTGCCTCGACCAGCCCGGCCAGCGCGACGCTGACCGGGTGTAGCGGCCCGGGTGCGACGGAGCGGCCGGCCTGCTCGGCGAGCAGTGCCAGATCGGAGACGCCGTCCCCGGAGACGCTGCCGCCGCCGAGATCCTCGGGCACCAGCAGGCTGGCCCAGCCCAGCTCGGCCGCGCGCTGCCACCATCGGGCATCGAAAGAGGCACCGGTGTCGTGCATTTCGCGCACCCGGGTCAAAGGTGCTTCCTTCTCCAGGAAGGCCTGGGCGGTGGAGGCGAACAGCATCTGTTCGGGGTTGGCGGCGGCGGTCATAGTGATCTCCTGATCACGCGAAGGTCATGGCGGGTACGTCGGGTTTGTGCACGATCTGGTTGGGCACCTTGAACAGGTCGACCAGGTTGCCGCCCATCACCTTTCGCACGCCGTCGGCATCGAGTCCGTGCTGCTCCAGATCGTCGACCAGATTGATCGGATCGGCCAGACCCTCCGGGTGCGGCCAGTCCGAGCCGAAGATGATCCGGTCGATGCCGCACAGGTCGGCCATCTCCTTGAAGTTGTCCTCCCAGAACGGGGCGACGTAGACGCCCCGCTTGAACGCCTGGATCGGGTCTTCGGGGAACTCGCCGGGCATCTTGGAGTAGACATCGGCGAACTGGTGGAACAGGTAGGGCACCCAGGAGGCGCCGTTCTCCACCGACAGGATGCGCAGGTCCGGGTTGCGGGTGAGCGCACCGTGGCAGACCAGCGCGGCCATGGTGTCCTCGATGGGGCGCTTGCCCATCGCCACCATCCGGAAGGCGGTGGGCTTGAACGGCAGGTACTCGTCGGCGGGTTCCCAGTCGTTGAGGTACTGGGCGTAGCCGCTGTCGGAGGCGTGCATGCAGACGGGGATGCCCGCCTGCACGCAGGCCCGCCAGAACGGGTCGAACTCCTCCAGGCCCATCGACCGGGTGCCGCGGTAGCCGGGCACCGGGGCGGGGCGCACCAGCACCGTCTTCGCGCCGCGCGCCAGGCACCATTCGAGTTCTTCGAGCGCCCGGTCCACGTTGGGCAGGGTGATCACCGGGGTGGAGAAGATCCGGTCTTCGTAGTTGAACTGCCAGGTCTCGTACATCCACTGGTTCAGCGCGTGGATGATGTCGTGGATCAGGTCCGGATCGTCCTTGAGGCGCTCCTCCACCAGGCTGGCCAGGGTCGGGAACATGATCGTGTAATCGAGGCCCAGGCTGTCCATCACCTCCAGGCGCGCTTCCGGATTGCGGAAGGCCGGAATGGCTTTCATGGGCTTACCCATCACCTCGCGGTAGCTCTTGCCGCCGCTGCCGTGCCGGAAGTACTCCTCCTGCGCGCCCGGACGGGCGACGACTTCGAAGGTCGGATTGGGGATGTAGTCGCTGATGTGATTGCGGACCATGATCTTGGTCCGGCCGCGTACATCGATGTAGTCGATGACGCCTTTCCGGTGCTCCGGGAGGAACTGCGTCAACGCCTCTTTGGGCTCATAGAAGTGGTTGTCGGCGTCGAACACCGGATACGACAACGTCCGTGATGGCATTTCCGTCTCCTGAAAGGCTGATTTCCGTGGAGTGGTAATGACGTTACCACGACCGATGGATCGGGTGACCGGGGTCGCGCAGCAGGCTGCGGACGCAGAATTCGTAGATGTGGGTGCCCTCGACCGGCGTGCCGTTGAGTTCGGCGCCGAGCGCCCGCAGGCGCAGGGCGCCGAGCACGGTCTGCATGATCAGCGCTGCGGCGGTGTCGGTCTCGGCCTCCGACGCCTCCCGGAAGACGCCCTCGGCGATACCGGTGGTGATGATGTCGACGATCAGTTCGTGCAAGGGGGACAGCACCCGGGCGTACTCGCGGGGCAGCGTCTCGGCCAGGTGGTCGTTGTAGAACGTCAGCCCACGGTTGATGCTGTCCTGCTTGGTCGAGGCTGCCGGCGCGCTGATCCGCTCGACCAGGGTCCGCAGCGCGGTGACGGCGTCGAGGCCCTGCACGTCGGCGCGCCACCGCGCCGACGACTCGGTCATGATCTTGTCGACGAGCGCCAGCAGCAACTCGTCCTTGGTCGAGTAGTGCTGGTAGAAGGACCGCAGAGAGGTCTTGGACCGTTCCACCACCGCGAGCACGGTGAAGTCGGCGCGGCCCGTCTCGCCGAGGATCTCCAGCGCCGACTTCATGAACCGGGCGGGCCGTGACGCGGCCTCCTCGGCGCGCGACGTCGATTTGGTCATCTGTCGACTCCTCGCGAGCGGAACCATTGTGCAACCGATGAGAATGACGTTACCGTTTCCGGAGAGCCGCTAGGAAGGGACAGTATGACGACTTCGGAGACGACTTCGGACCAGGCGCAGGACCAGGTGCTGTGGACGCTGGAGGGGCTGCTCGAGCTCTTCGAGTCGCAGCCCGATGGGGAGAACCGGTTCATCGCGCAGACCGGACTCGCCGGAGCCGATGATCGCCAGGTGGTGGAGGGCACGCAGGTTCTGGCGCAGGCCATCGTGGCGGTGGCCAAGCGCTTTCCGGACAAGTCGGTGCGCTCGGCCCATGCCGTCTTCGCCCGGGTCGTGCTGGTCGGCCCGCCGGTGGAACTCGACATCGACGTGGTGTCCGAGGGGCGCTCCACGGCCACCGCGGTGGTGACGGCCTCGCAGAACGGCAAGCGCTGCATCACCGTCACGGTGCTGGCCGACGTGCCCTCCGAAGACGTCATCCGCCACCATCTGCCCCGGGCCGACGTGGTGGCCCCGGCCGACGCGCAGCGCCCGATCATGGAGATGACCGGGCGTCAGGTCCGCCTCGTCGACGTGGTCGACGTCAACAGCCCCGACGAAGTCGGCCCGCCGGAGATCCATGCGTGGCTACACTATGACCCGATCCCGGCTCGGGATGATCTTGCCAAGGCCCTGATCGCGTATTTCACTGGACACCTGGGGATTTCGACGACCATGCGCGCACACGAAGGTATCGGTACGGCCCAAGCCCATCTCACCGTCTCGACCGCCCCGATGACCGTCTCGGTGAGCTTCCACGAGCCCGTGCAGTGGAACGGCTGGCTGCTCTACGGGCATGAGAGCACGCAGGTCGGCGCCGGAATGTCCTATGTGCGGGGCACCGTGCACACCGAGGAGGGTGAACTGCTCGCCTCGTTCGGTCAGGACGGGCTGATCCGCCCGTTGCGCACCACCGACACCGATATCAAGCACCAGTCGCGGCTCTGAGGGTTACATCGCGCCGGGGGCGGGTTACATCGCGCCAGGGGCGAAGGTGTCGCACTTGTTCGGATCGCCGGTCTGGTAGCCGACGGTGAACCACTTCTGCCGTTGCTCGGATGACCCGTGCGTCCAGGACTCCGGGTTCACCCGGCCGGTGGCCTGCTTCTGGATGCGATCGTCACCGACGGAGGCCGCGGCCGACAGGGCGTCGGCGATGTCCTTGTCGCTCAACGGCTCCAGGAACGGAACGCCGGTGCTCTCCTGCTTGGTGATGGCCGCGTAGTGCGCCCACACCCCGGCGTAGCAGTCGGCCTGCAGCTCGGTGCGCACCCCGCCACCCTTGGGGCCCTGCGGATCCTGCTGTGCGCGTCCGAGCACGCCGAGCAGGTTCTGTACGTGGTGGCCGAACTCGTGGGCGACGACGTACTCCTGGGCCAACGGCCCACCGCTGGAACCGAATTGGTCGCGTAGCAGATCGAAGAAGTCGGTGTCGAAGTAGGCGGTGCGGTCGGCCGGGCAGTAGAACGGACCCACCGCGCTGTCAGCCCGGCCGCAGCCGGTGTCCACCTGACCGGTGAACAACCGCACCTGCGGGCGCTGGTAGCCCTGCAGCTGCTGCGCCCATACGGCGTCGACCGAATTACCGGTGGCGACCACCCGGCACTGCACGATCTCGTTGGCATCCGTGCCGGTCTTGCACTGGCTCAGATCGAAGCCGGGATCCGAATAGCCCTCGCTGGCATAGTCGCCGCCTTGGGTCTGCGGCATCACGCTGCCCGGATCCACACCGAGGAACAGGGCCACCACGATGAGCAACAGGCCGCCGACCCCGCCGCCGACCGCGATCCGTCGTCCGCCTCCGCCGCGACCGCCGCTGCTCGACGTGGTGCTCGTGTCGATCTGCATACCCTCGTTGAAGGTCATCGTCCCCACCAACTCCATCTGTCGGGCACTGTCTGGCGGTTCAGCCGGGGTTCAGCTTTCCACACTACGATTCGGGCGTGGCTCCAGTCGCCGAACTGTCGACGATCGTGACGACGTCGCACGGCCGCCTCCGCGGCACCGCCGAGGGCGGGGTGCGGGTCTGGCGCGGCGTCGCCTACGCCGAGCAACCCGTCGGGGATCTGCGCTTCCGGGCGCCCCGGCCCTTGCAGGCCTGGACCGGGGTGCGCGATGCGACCGACCACGGTCCGCTGCCGCCGCAGGGCCGCTCCTTCGTGGGCGGCGGGCGGGACGACCCCAAGATGCGCGACGAGGCCTGCCTGACCGTCACCGTCTGGTCCCCGGACGTGTCCGGCTCGCTGCCGGTGATGGTGTGGATCCCCGGGGGTGCCTTCGTCTACGGCGCGGGGCAGCTGCAGCTCTACAACGGCTCGCGGCTGGCCGCCAACGGCAACGTCGTCGTGGTCAACGTCACCTACCGGCTGGGGGTCTTCGGCGGGTTCGAACTCGGCGACCTCGGCGCCGGTTTCGACGACAACCTCTGCCTGCGCGACCAACTCGCCGCGCTGCGCTGGATCCGGGAGAACATCGCCGCGTTCGGCGGCGATCCGGAGCAGGTGACGGTGTTCGGGGAGTCGGCGGGGGCGACGTCGGTGCTGGCGCTGCTGGCCAGCCCGGCCGCCGAGGGCCTGTTCGGGCGGGCCATCGCGCAGAGCCCGGCATTGCCGCTGATCGCCGATCGGGAGACCCGGGCGCGTCAGTCCCGGGCGTTCCTGGCCGAACTCGGTGTCGAGGCCGACGAGGTCAGGGCGCTGCCGCAACGCCGGCTGCGCCGGGCGGCCGGCCAGATCCAGTTGGAGAGCGCGGCCCAGACCCCGGTGCTGGCCTACGGGCTGACCCACGGCGTCGATCTGCTCCCGGAGCACCCGATCGACGCGGCGCGGTCGGGCCGGGTGGCGCCGGTCCCGTTGATCATCGGCACCAACAGTCACGAGGCGTCGATGTTCGCGTGGGGAAAACCGCCGATGCTGCCCACCACCGCCGCCGGCGTGGACGGGTTCTTCGCCCGCGTCGCACCTGATGCCCGGGACCGGGTACTGGCCGCCTATCCCGGGTTTCCGCGCCGGAGCGCGCTGGTCGACTTCGGCTCCGACGCCATGTTCGGCGCACCCACCTGGGCGTTCATCGATGCCTACAGCGTCGACGCGCCCACCCACGTGTACCGCTTCGACCACACCACCTGGACGTTGAAGGCGCTGGGTCTGGGCGCGACGCACGGCAGCGAGATCGTGCACATCCAGCACAGCTACAGCTCGTACCTGGGGCGCAGGCTGCACCCGCTGGGCCGCCGCGTCCAACCCTCGGTGGGCAGGCGGATGCAGCGGACCTGGCTGGACTTCGCCACCGACGGCCGCAGCGTCTGGCCGCGCTATGACGCCGAGCACCGCCGCACCCTGGTGATCCGCTCGACCCGCGATGTCACCGTGCCGGACCCGGACGGCATCCGGCGCGCGGCCTGGGCGGGGGTGTACTGAGTCAGCGGTAACGCTGGTCGGTGTAGCGGCGCAGGTTGTGCAGGAAACGCTGGAACATCCACGCCATCACCGGCTTGCCCACCCGCATGCCCAGCCGGGCGGCGCCGCCGCCCGGTTTCATCGCCATCACCCAGGTCAGGTGGCAGCCCTGCTCGGTGGGCACGATCCAGTAGTCCTCGGCGAACGCCGCGATGCTGGTGGTCGACGCCTCGTTGAATCGAAAGGCCATGTGGCTGTGCGGCTCCCAGGCCAGGAACTCCTCGTCCCCGACGATGCCGCCGCGCATGTGCACAGTGCGGGTGGTGCCGACGTCATAGGGCTGCGGACTGGTCCAGGTCACCTTGGTGATGACGGCGGCCCACTGCGGCCAGGACTGCGCGTCGGAGAGCACCTCGAACAGCTGCTCGGGACTGATCGCCAACTCGACGGTGCTGACGAAGCGGAACGGGGCATCGGAGATGAAGTCCAGGTCCACGCGCTCGCAGGGGTACATGGTCGGCACCCGCCGACCATATATGCCGCCGCACCCTGCGGGTGGACCCACTCTCTAGACTGAACAATCGTCCCGACAGTTCTTCACGAGGAGTTTTTGTGCTGCGCACCCATGCCGCCGGTTCGTTGCGGTCCACCGACGCCGGTCAGACGGTGACCCTGGCGGGTTGGGTGGCGCGCCGGCGCGACCACGGTGGCGTCATCTTCATCGACCTGCGGGACTCCTCGGGCACCTCCCAGGTGGTGTTCCGCGATGCGGCCGTGCTGGAGCAGGCCCACCGGCTGCGCGCCGAGTTCTGCGTGGCGATCACCGGTGTCGTCGAGGTGCGCCCGGAGGGCAACGCCAACGCCGAGATCGCCACCGGCGAGATCGAGGTCAATGCCACCGAGCTGACCGTGCTGGGCGAGAGCGCACCCCTGCCGTTCCAGCTGGACGAGACCGCCGGCGAGGAAGCCCGGCTCAAGTACCGCTACCTGGATCTGCGCCGCGAAGGGCCCGGCCACGCAATCCGGTTGCGCTCCAAGGTGAATGCGGCCGCCCGCGGGGTGCTCGCCGAGCACGACTTCGTGGAGATCGAGACCCCGACGCTGACCCGGTCGACGCCCGAGGGCGCCCGCGACTTCCTGGTGCCCGCCCGGCTGCAGCCCGGCTCCTTCTACGCGCTGCCGCAGAGCCCGCAGCTGTTCAAGCAGCTGCTGATGGTCGCCGGCATGGAGCGCTACTACCAGATCGCCCGGTGCTACCGGGACGAGGACTTCCGCGCCGACCGCCAGCCCGAGTTCACCCAGCTCGACATGGAGATGAGCTTCGTCGACGCCGACGACGTCATCGCCATCTCGGAAGAGGTGCTCCGGGCCGTATGGTCGACGATCGGCTACGACCTCCCCACTCCGTTGCCGCGGATCAGCTACGCCGACGCGATGCGCCGGTTCGGTTCGGACAAGCCCGATCTGCGGTTCGGCGTGGAACTTGTGGAGTGCACCGAATACTTCTCCGACACCACCTTCCGGGTGTTCCAGGCGCCCTACGTCGGCGCCGTGGTGATGGCCGGCGGGGCGTCGCAGCCCCGGCGCACGCTGGACGGTTGGCAGGAGTTCGCCAAGCAGCGTGGGCACAAGGGCCTGGCGTACGTGCTGGTCGGCGAGGACGGTGAGCTGAGCGGCCCGGTCGCCAAGAACCTCACCGATGCCGAGCGCGAGGGCCTGGCGGCGCACGTCGGCGCCGAGCCCGGTGACTGCATCTTCTTCTCGGCCGGATCGGTGAAGGCCGGCCGCGCCCTGCTCGGCGCGACCCGCATCGAGATCGCCAAGCGCCTGGATCTGATCGACCCGGCGGCGTGGGCGTTCACCTGGGTGGTGGACTGGCCGATGTTCGAGTCGGCCGAGGAGGCGACCGCCTCCGGTGACGTCGCGGTGGGCTCGGGCGCCTGGACCGCGATGCACCACGCGTTCACCTCGCCCAAGCCGGAGTCCGAGGCGACCTTCGACACCGACCCCGGCAGCGCGTTGTCCAACGCCTACGACATCGTCTGCAACGGCAACGAGATCGGCGGCGGGTCGATCCGTATCCATCGCGCCGATGTGCAGGAACGGGTGTTCGCGATGATGGGCATCGATCATGACGAGGCCCGGGACAAGTTCGGATTCCTGCTGGACGCCTTCAACTACGGTGCGCCGCCGCACGGCGGCATCGCCTTCGGCTGGGACCGGATCACCGCGCTGCTGGCCGGCGTCGACTCGATCCGTGAGGTCATCGCGTTCCCCAAGTCGGGTGGCGGCGTGGACCCGTTGACCGATGCGCCCGCGCCGATCACCGCGCAGCAGCGCAAGGAATCGGGAATAGACGCCAAGCCGGAAAAGCTGGACAAGGCATGAGCGAAGCTTGCGAGCGAATCATCGGACCTGAATGCGGCAGCCGAGCCTGCGAGGCAGTCGCATGACAGACGAACTCGACAAGGACAAGCTCGTCGCCGACACCGCGGCGTTGGACGACTTCAACCGCGCCATCGTCGAGGAGTTCCGGGCCAACGCCGGAAAGGTCGGCGGACCCTTCGCGGGGGCGACCCTGGTGCTGCTGCACACCACCGGTGCCAAGTCGGGCAAGCCGCGGCTGTCGCCGCTGGCCTATCTGGAGATCGACGGCAAGGTGCTGATCGTCGGCTCCTACGCCGGGGCTCCGTCCAACCCGGCCTGGGTGCACAACCTGCGGGCGAACCCGAAGGCCCGCATCGAGGTGGGTACCGACAGCTACGAGGTCGTCGCCCGCGAACTGCCCGCAGATGAGCGCGATGCGACCTACCCGAAGATCATCGCGTTGGCGCCGGTGTTCGCCGAGTACCAGGCCAAGACGACGCGGGCGATCCCGTTGTTCGAATTGACGCGCGCGTAGCAAACGCCCCTCCCGGGCGATCGGACTTCGCCTTATGCTGTGCGTTGGCTCTGCATTTCGTATGCTCACCCCGACTGACTGTGTTGGGGGAGATGCGGGGGAATCAGTGGCCGAACTCGTCGTGCGCGATCCGGCGCCGAACACCGTGGACTACATGGATCACGCATCCTACGTCGCGCTGCGGGCGCTGCGCCGCGGCCCGGTGGGGCAGTCGGTGTGGATCTACGAGCGCGGCGTCGACCTGGACGGTCTGCGCCGGTTCCAGCGCAACCTAAAACACACGTTGCTCGGCCGGCGCATCGAGCGGTCGCCACTTCCGTTCGGCCGGCATCGCTGGGTGGCCTGCGCCGGCCCGGACAGCATCGCCGTCGCCACCGGTGAACGGGCCCGCTCTCAGGTATGGGAGTGGGCCAACGAGCGGGCCAGGATCCCGGTCGACCCGGAGGACGGTCCGCCATGGCATCTGGCGGTGCAACCGCTGATCGGTGGGGGATCGGCGGTGTCACTGGTGTTCTCGCACACCATCGCCGACGGGGCCGCCTCCACGCTGTCGATCGTGTCCGCCGTGGAGGGCCGGAAATGGAACCTCGGCTATCCGGCGCCGGGTTCGCGGACCTTCGGCAAAGCGCTGCGTGAAGATCTGCTGTCCACGCTGCGATCGCTGCCCGCAATCCCGTCATCGGTGGTCGGTACCGTGCGCCTGCAGCGCCGGCAGGCGGCCGAAACCCCCAGGACCGGGAAGGCCGGTGTGCCGGCACCGGCGGCGTCGTCGGGATCGAAGGAACCGGTCACCGTGCCGATGGTGGCCGCGAGCGTCGACGTGGCGAGCTTCGATGCCAAGGTCGCCGAACTCGGCGGCACCCGCAACGCGTTCGTCGCCGCGCTGGCGGCCCGGCTCGGCCACGCCCTGGACCGGATCGACACCGACGGGAACGTGATGCTGACGTTCCCGGTCAGTGAACGCACCGAGGGTGATACCCGCGGCAACGCGCTGAACGTCATCACGGTGACGGTGGACCCCGAGACCGTGCTGACCGATCTCGCCGTGCTGCGAAAGGCGGTCAAGGATGCGCTGGTCCAGATGCAGGCCACCCGGGACGCCATGATGGCGCCGCTGCCGTTGATTCCGTTCGTGCCGAAATCGCTGATGGCCGCCGTCGAGAAGGCGGTGCTGCAGCAGGGGCAGCCGATCGGGTGCTCGAACGCCGGGGACATGCCGCCGGCCCTGAGCCGGATCGACGGTACCGAAGCGGACTTCTTCATCGGCCGGATGATCGAGAACGGCGTCACCGAGGACGCTTTCGCCCGCCGCGGTGGGCATCTGGCGCTCGGCGTCACGATCGCAGGTGGCACCGTCGCCATCAGCATCGCGTCCTGGAAGGTCGGCGGACCGAACTCGGCGTCGGCCCTGGCCGACGCCGTCGGAAAGGCCTTCGCCGACTTCGGGCTGCCGCCGACGATCGAGTGGTGAGGCTATAACCGCTCGATGATGGTGGCGTTGGCCATGCCGCCGCCCTCACACATGGTCTGCAGGCCGTACCGGGCGCCGCGCTGCTGCAGCGCGTTGACCAGGGTGGTCATGATCCGGGCCCCGCTGGCGCCCAGCGGGTGCCCGATCGCGATGGCGCCGCCGTTGACGTTCACCCTTTGGAGTAAGGCCGAGTCAGATCGTCCGCCCATTTCGGCCGCCCAACTCAACACCACCGGGGCGAAGGCCTCGTTCACCTCGAAGAGATCGATGTCGTCCAGGCTCAGCCCGGCGCGCCGCAACACCTTCTCGGTGGCCGGGATGACACCGGTCAGCATGTAGAGCGGGTCGGAGCCCACCACGGCGGTGGTGTGGATGCGCGCCAGCGGGGTGAGTCCGAGCGTGCGTGCGGTCGCCCCGCTGGTGATCATCACCGCGGCGCTGCCGTCGGACAGCGGCGACGAGTTGCCCGGGGTGACCTCCCAGTTGATCTGCGGGAACCGGGCGGCGTAGGCCTCGTTGTAGAACGCCGGGCGCAGCCCGGCGAGGGTGTCGACCGACGTGCCGGGACGGATGATCTCGTCGGTGTTCAACCCGGCGATGGGGGCCAGTTCGGTGTCGAACAGGCCGTCCTTGGTGGCGGCGGCCGCCTTCTCGTGGCTGCCCGCCGAGAATTCGTCGAGTTGGGCGCGCGACAGATTCCACTTCGCCGCGATGAGCTCGGCACTGATGCCCTGGGGGACAAGGCCTTCGGAGTAGCGGGCGGTCATGTCCCGGCCGAACGGGTCACTGCCGGGCAGTACCGAGGAGCCCATCGGCACCCGCGACATCGATTCGACGCCGGCGGCGATCACGATGTCGTAGGCGCCGGCCTGCACACCCTGGGCGGCGAAGCTGATGGCCTGCTGGCTGCTGCCGCACTGGCGGTCCACGGTGGTACCGGGAACCGATTCCGGGAATCCGGCGCCGAGCAGCGCGTTGCGGGCGATGTTCACCGCTTGATCACCGACCTGGGTGACGGCGCCGGCGATGACGTCGTCGACCAGGGCGGGGTCGACGCCGGTGCGGGCGATCAGCTCGCGGAGGCTGTGTGCCAGCAGATCGGCGGGCAACACCTCGTGCAGGCCGCCGCCCGGCTTACCCTTGCCGACCGGTGTGCGCACGGCGCCGACGATGACCGCATCGCGGTCCGAGAATCCTGACATGTGTCCTCCTGAACCAGAGTCTGGGTATCGCTATAACAACCCAGCTGTCGCGGAGATTCCGGTCGGATCACCCGCGGGCTTTTGGACCGAAGATATTGACTATCCTGTTAAAATCTGCTGGCGGGTATGCTGACCGACGTAATTCAGTAGACCCGTAGCAAAGTCGACTGCGTGCAGGGGGGCCCGTACGCGCCGGCCGAGTCATCGCGGCACGGAAAGGGCCCCCGATACATGAGCGACGCCGCCGACAACACGCTGGCCTATATGGACCAAGGCTCGTACCTGGGGCTGCGTGCCCTGGGCCGGGGACCGGTGATCCAGTACGTGTGGATCTACGAGCGTGGGGTCGACATGGACGGCCTGCGACGATTTCACCGCAATCTGTCCGGCGGGCTGCTCGGCAGACTCGTCGAACGATCCTCCATCCCGTTCGGGCGGCACCACTGGGTCCGGTCCGGTGAGCCGACCGGAATCGACATCTCCGCCGTCGAGCGCCGCCGCGACGAGATGTGGGACTTCGTCGACGAGCGCGCCAACGTGCCCGTCGATCCCGAGTTCGGGCCGCCGTGGCACGTCGGGGTGCAGCCCCTCGTCGAGGGCGGCGCGGTCGTCACCCTGGTGGTGTCGCACACCGTGGCCGACGCCGGTGCCCTGATTGAATCCATCATCGGTGCCGTCGACGGCACCGACCGCAACCTCGGCTATCCGGCTCGCGGATCGCGCACCCGCCGGCAGGCGCTGCGCGAGGACACCCGCACCACGCTGCGGGCGCTGGGCGAGGTTCCCGCCGCCGTGATCGGCGCGGCCCGCATCGCCCGCGAGCAGTCCGGGGACCTGTCCGAGTCGGCGAAGGCCGCCGCGCCCGCCTCGGCCGTCCGGCACCCGCAGCGCCCGGTCAACCTGCCCACCGTCGCGGTGCGCGTGGACGAGGCCGAATGGGATGCCCGGGCCAAAGCCCTCGGCGGATCCAGCAATGCCCTGCTCGCCGGGATCGCCGCCCGCATCGGCGTCATCGTCGGCAGGGTGGACGCCGACGGCAAGGCGATGCTCTCGCTCCCGGTCAGCGAGCGGGTCGCCGACGACACCCGGGGCAACGCGCTGAACACCATCACCGTCATGGCGGACGGGCATACCTCGCCGGGCGATCTGAGCCCCATCCGGGCGGACATCAAGTCGGCGCTCATCGAGTGCGCCGACAAGCGCGAACGGCTGCTGGCGCCGTTGCCGCTGGCGCCCTACACACCGAGATTCCTGCTGCGCCGGCTGGAGAAACTGGTTCTCAAGGTCGGCAAGCCGATCGGCTCGTCCAACTCCGGCCCGCTGCCCGAGCAGGTGAACCGCCCGGACGGCACGCCCGCGGACCTCTTCTTCGCCACCTCCCCGGAGCCCGGACTCACCGCCGGTGACCTGGAGCGGATGGGCGGCCGCATGCTGCTGGCCGCCGGCTCCGTCGGCGGCGCCGTCTGCATCTCGGTCGCGTCCTGGGAACCCGGAGCGCCGAATACCAAAGACGCCCTTATGCAATCGGTCAAGGAAGCCTTCTATGATTTCGAGCTCAACGCCGTGATGGAGTAGCGCCGCCCGACGCGTGCGCGATGCGATCCCGAGCGACCTGTGATGGGATCGGACGCTATGGGAATCAAAGTGGCGCTGGAGCACCGCACCACCTACACCTTCGACAGGCTGGTCGACGTGCACCCGCATGTGGTGCGGTTGCGCCCGGCCCCGCATTCGCGCACCCCGATCGAGGCCTACTCACTGCACGTCGAACCGGCCGACCATTTCGTCAACTGGCAGCAGGACGCCTTCGGCAACTTCGTGGCGCGCCTGGTGTTCCCGACCCGGGCCCGCAGCCTGTCGATCACCGTCGGGCTGATCGCCGACATGTTGGTCATCAACCCGTTCGACTTCTTCATCGAGGAATGGGCGGAGACGGTCCCGTTCAGCTATCCCAAGGAGCTGCTCGCCGACCTCGAACCGTTCCTGCGCCCGGTCGACGAGGACGGCGCCGGATCCGGCCCGGGCCCGGTGGTCAGCGAGTGGGTGCGCAGCTTCCACATCGCCGAGGGCACCCCCACCATCGACTTCCTGGTCAAGCTCAACGCGGCGGTGCGGGCCGACGTCGGCTACAGCGTGCGGATGGAACCCGGTGTGCAGACACCGGATTTCACGCTGCGCAGCGGTATCGGCTCATGCCGGGATTCGGCCTGGCTGCTGGTGTCCATCCTTCGTCAACTCGGGTTGGCCGCCCGCTTCGTCTCCGGTTACCTGGTCCAGCTGACCTCCGACATCGCCGCCCTCGACGGGCCGTCCGGCCCGGCCGCCGACTTCACCGACCTGCACGCCTGGACCGAGGTGTACATCCCCGGGGCCGGCTGGATCGGGATGGACCCGACCTCCGCGCTGTTCGCCGGGGAGGGGCACATCCCGCTGTCGGCCACCCCGCACCCGTCCTCCGCAGCGCCCATCGCCGGCGCCACCGGGCCCTGCGAATCCACGCTGGACTTCAGCAACATCGTCACCCGCATCCACGAGGATCCGCGGGTCACCCTGCCCTACACCGACGAAGCGTGGGGGGCGATCAACGCGCTCGGCGAGCAGATCGATCGGCGGCTCGCCGCGGCCGATGTGCGCCTGACCGTCGGCGGGGAACCGACCTTCGTCTCGATCGACAACCAGACCGATCCCGAATGGACCACCGAGGCGGACGGCCCGCACAAACGCGAGCGCGCGTCCGCACTGGCCGAGCGGCTGCGCACGCTGTGGGCGCCCACCGGCCTGGTGCAACGCACCCAGGGCAAGTGGTATCCGGGAGAACCGTTGCCGCGCTGGCAGATCGGCCTGCACTGGCGCACCGACGGTGAACCGCTGTGGAACGATCCGGCACTGCTGGCCGATCCGTGGGCCGAAACCGAGCCCGTCGCCGCCCCTGCCGGCGCGGGAGCCGACCTGCTCGCCGCGATCGCCGACGGGATGGGGTTGCCCCGCACGCAGGTGCGCCCCGCCTTCGAAGATCCGCTGGCCCGGCTGGCCGCGGCGGTGCGACGCCCGGCGGGGGACCCGGTCGACCCGGGCGAGGACCTGGCCGACGACGATCCGGTGCGGCGCGTCCACCTGCTCGCCCGGCTGGATGCCTCCGTCGACGAACCCGCGGCCCACGTGCTGCCGCTGCACCGGCGCGAGGACGACAACGGCTGGGCGAGCGCGGACTGGAGGATGCGGCGCGGCCGAATCGTGTTGCTGGCCGGTGATTCCCCGGCGGGCCTGCGACTACCGCTGGACTCGATCAGCTGGGTTCCACCCCGCCCGGAGTTCGATGCCGACCCGACCGCGCCCCGGACCGAGTTGGGCGTCGATGCGGCGGGCCGACCCCCGGCGGAGGTCGAGGAGGCCGCGACCAAACCCACCACGGCGTTGGTGGCCGAGGTACGCGACGGGCTGCTCTACGTCTACCTGCCGCCCACCACCGATCTGGAGCATTTCGTCGACCTGGTGTCGCGGGTCGAACGGGCCGCGGCCACCATCGCGGTGCCGGTGGTCATCGAAGGCTACGGACCCCCGCGTGATGCCCGGCTCACCTCGATGAGCGTCACCCCCGATCCCGGCGTCATCGAGGTGAACGTCGCGCCCACAGCCAGTTTCGCCGAGCAGAAGGCGCAACTGGAGGCGCTTTACGAGCAGGCCCGGCTGGCCCGGCTGTCCACCGAGTCGTTCGGCGTGGACGGCACCCACGGCGGTACCGGCGGTGGCAACCACATCACCCTGGGCGGTGTGACACCTGCGGAGTCCCCGCTGCTGCGGCGCCCGGATCTGCTGGTGTCCATGCTGACCTATTGGCAGCGGCACCCGGCGCTGTCCTATCTGTTCGCCGGCCGGTTCATCGGCACCACGTCGCAGGCGCCGCGGGTGGACGAGGGCCGGGCGGAGTCGTTGTACGAGTTGGAGATCGCGTTCGCCGAGATCGCGCGGCTGTCGGAGGAGGGGGCCCCTCACGCCTGGATCACCGACCGGGCCCTGCGTCACCTGCTCACCGACATCACCGGCAACACCCACCGCGCCGAGTTCTGCATCGACAAGCTCTACAGCCCGGACAGTCCCACCGGCCGGCTCGGACTGCTGGAACTGCGCGGGTTCGAGATGCCGCCGCACCATCAGATGGCGATGGTGCAGTCGCTGCTGGTGCGCGCGCTGATCTCCTGGTTCTGGGAGCAACCGCTGCGCGCCCCGCTGATCCGGCACGGCGCCAACCTGCACGGTCGATATCTGCTGCCGCACTTCCTGATTCAAGACATTGCCGATGTGGCCGCCGACCTGCGGGCGCATGGGGTGCAGTTCGAGACCAGCTGGCTGGACCCGTTCACCGAGTTCCGGTTCCCGCGGATCGGCACCGCCGTGTTCGACGGTGTCGAGATCGAGCTGCGCGGGGCCATCGAGCCATGGAACGTGCTCGGAGAGGAATCCACCGGCAGCGGCACCGCCCGGTACGTCGATTCCTCGGTGGAACGGGTCCAGGTGCGCCTCGTCGGCGCCGACCGTCACCGGCACGTCGTCACCGTCAACGGGCACCCGATCCCGTTGCTGGCCACCGGCAAGGAGGACGTCCAGGTCGGGGGAGTCCGGTACCGGGCCTGGCAACCGCCCAGCGCGCTGCACCCCACCATCACCGTCGACGGGCCGCTGTGTATCGAGCTCATCGACACCGCGACCGGGATGTCCCGCGGCGGGTGCACCTACCACGTGGCCCACCCCGGCGGCCGGTCCTACGACACCCCGCCGGTGAACGCCGTCGAGGCCGAGTCGCGGCGCGGCCGCCGGTTCGAGGCCACCGGATTCAGCCCGGGACGTGTGGATATGGCCGATCTCCGGGAGAAGCAGGCCCGTCAGTCCACCGATACGGGTGCGCCGGGCATCCTGGACCTACGCCGGGTGCGTACCGTTCTGCGTTGATGGTTCTTCGTACGCACTCCCCATCCGAGCCCGGCGGCGGGATCTCGGGCGCGCCGACGCGCGCGTCCGATGTGCTCACCGCATACCGGGCCCGTCGTGCTCAGCAACCGCTGTTCGACGTCCGTGGCGCGCTCGGCACCGGATACGACGAGTTCATCGATGCCGCCGGTGACATCCGACCCGGATGGCAGGAACTGGCCGATTGCATCGCCGAGCGAGGCCGCGGCGGACTGGACCGGCTGCGCAACACGGTGCGCAACCTGGTCGACGATGACGGCATCACCTACGTGCGGGTCGATCAGAACGCCCCGACCGAGGACGCGGTGGCCGAACCCTGGCGCCTGGACGCGCTGCCACTGCTGATCTCCACCACCGACTGGGACACCCTGGAAGCCGGGCTGGTGCAGCGTTCCCGGCTGCTGGACGCGGTCCTGACCGACCTCTACGGGGAGCGCAGGTCGATCACCAGCGGTGTGCTGCCTCCGCAGTTGCTGTTCGCGCACCCCGGCTATGTGCGGGCCGCACACGGGATCCAGGTGCCGGGCCGACACCAGCTGTTCCTGCACGGCTGCGACGTCAGCCGCAACACCGCCGGGTCCTTCGTCGTCAATGCGGACTGGACGCAGGCGCCGTCGGGCGCCGGCTACGCGCTGGCCGGCCGCCGGGTCATCGCGCACGCCGCCTCCGACATGTACGAGCGGATCGCCCCGCGCCCGGCATCGCCGTGGGCGCAGGCGCTGCGACTGGCGCTCATCGACGCCGCACCCGAATCCGCCGCCGAACCGATGGTGGTGGTGCTCAGCCCGGGCACCCAGTCCGAGACCGCCTTCGACCAGGCCTATCTGGCCGGCGTGCTCGGCTTCCCGCTGGTGGAGAGTGCCGATCTGGTGGTGCGCGAGGGCAGACTGTGGATGAGGTCGCTGGGCACCCTCAAGCGCGTCGACGTGGTGCTGCGCCGGGTGGACGCCGGTTACGTCGACCCCCTGGATCTGCGGCCGGACTCCCGACTCGGTGTGGTCGGCCTGGTCGAGGTGATGCGCCGCGGCGCGGTCACCGTGGTGAATACCCTCGGCAGCGGAATCCTGGAAAGCCCTGGGCTGCTTCACTTCCTGCCCCAACTCGCGGAGATGCTGGTGGGGGAGACCCCGATGCTGGCCTCGCCGCAGACCTATTGGGGCGGCGTCGACGTGGAACGTTCGCACCTGCTGTCGCACCTGGGCTCGCTGTTGGTCAAACCCACCACCGGCGGCGACACGATCGTCGGCCCCGCGCTGACGGCGGCGCAGCGCGACGAACTCGCCGCCCGGATCGCAGCCGAGCCGTGGCGCTGGATCGGCCAGGAACCTCCGCAATTCTCCTCGGCGCCAACGGACTACCACCCCGGTGGCGTGTCCGCCGCGGAGGTCGGGGTGCGCCTGTTCACCGTTGCGCAGCGCGGTGGATACGCGCCGATGAGCGGTGGCCTGGGCTTTCTGCCGGCGCCGGGCAACAGTGCCTACACCATGGATACCGTTGCGGCCAAGGATGTCTGGGTGCGCACCCCGGACCGGGCCAGGGCGGTGCCCAGCCCGGCGGTGGACCTGCCGGTCATGACGCCGAGCCCGACCCGGTCGATCACCTCGCCGCGTGTGCTGTCCGACCTGTTCTGGCTGGGCCGGTACGCCGAACGCGCGGAGCAGACGGCGCGTCTGCTCACCGTCACCCGCGAGCGGTACCACGAATACCGCTACCGCCAGGACATGGAGGAGAGCCAATGCGTGCCGGTGCTGCTCGGTGCCATCGGAGCGCTCACCGGAACCGACACCGGCGCAGGCGATGACGATCATGAGGCGATCGCGGTGGCACCCAGCACGCTGTGGTCGCTGACCGCCGACCGCCGCCGCCCGGGTTCGTTGGCCCAATCGGTCGAGCGGCTCGGACAGGCGGCCCGCGGTGTGCGCGACCAGATGTCCAACGACACCTGGATGGTCCTGGCTGCGGTGGAGCGTGCGGTGGCGCTGAACAAGACCGGGTCACCGCCCGATTCCCATGCGCCCGCGGACGCCTACCTGCTGACCGCGCACACCCAGACCCTGGCCGGCATGCTGGCACTGTCCGGGATGGCCGCCGAGTCGATGGTTCAGGACATCGGCTGGACCATGATGGACATCGGCAAGCGCATCGAACGCGGGCTCGGGCTGACCGCGTTGCTGCGCGCCACGCTGGGCACCGTGCGGCCGCCGGGCGCCGAGCAGGCCGTCACCGAGTCGATGCTGGTGGCCTGCGAATCGTCGGTGATCTACCGGCGCCGGACGCTGGGCAAGATCAGCGTGTCCGCGGTGGCCGACCTGTTGCTCTTCGACAGCGAGAACCCGAGGTCGCTGGTGTTCCAGTTCGAGCGGCTGCGGGCCGATCTCAAACGGCTGCCGTCCGCGTCGGGTACCTCCCGGCCGGAACGGCTGGCCGACGAGATCGCCGCCACGCTGCGCCGGGCCGACCCCGATGACCTGGAGATCATCGCGGCGGACGGCACCCGCGCCGAACTCGTCGAGCTGCTCGACGGTCTGCACACCGAGTTGCGGGAGTTGTCGAGTCGGATCGCCGCGGCCCATCTCTGTCTGCCGACCGGTATCCAGCCGCTGTGGGGTCCCGACGAGCGGAGGCAGCTGCCGTGACCCTGCCCGCAACGCGAAGCTACGAGATCACCCACCGCACCACCTACCGGTACTCCGACGATGTCACCAGTTCCTACGGCCGGGGGTTTTTGACCCCACGGGAGACCGCCGGGCAACGCTGCCTGTCCCACGAACTGGTCATCGAGCCGGAGACCGCGGACAGCACCACCAGCCGCGACGTGTTCGGAAACGTCAGCTCCTATTTCCATGTCACCGAACCGCATCGGGTGCTGTCGGTGACCAGCCACTCCATGGTCGAGGTGGACCCGCCGTCACCGGAGCTCTACAGCGGGGGTTCGGCCCGCGCTCCCTGGGAGATCTCGCGGCCGGTCGGACCGGACGGCGCGCTGGCCTGCGAGTTCACCCTGGACCTGGTGTCCGCGGAGATCACCGACGAGGTACGCGCTTATGCCGCACCGAGTTTCATCCCCGGGCGCCCGCTGATCGATGTGCTGCGCGACCTGAATGCGCGGATATACACCGATTTCACCTACCGCTCCGGGTCGACGACGGTGTCCACCCGGGTCGCCGAGGTGCTGGCCGCCCGCGAAGGTGTCTGCCAGGACTTCGCCCGGCTGGCGATCGCCTGCCTGCGGGCCAACGGCCTGGCGGCCAGCTACGTGTCGGGTTATCTGGCCACCGATCCGCCGCCGGGACGGGAACGGATGGTCGGGGTGGACGCCACCCACGCCTGGGCCTCGGTGTGGACCCCGCAGAACCAGTGGCTGGGCCTGGATCCGACCAATGACCAGATGGTCGACGAACGTTATGTGGTGGTCGGTTTGGGACGGGACTACGCCGACGTTCCGCCGCTGCGCGGCATCATCTACACCGAATCGAAGCGCAGCGTGATCGAAGTCTCGGTCGATGTGGCGCCGCGCTGAGGCAGATCCGGTTTAGGCAGGGGCCCGACGGGGCACGTTCTAGCGGGCGCGGACCGGCCGCGCCTCAGGGAGGGGCGGGCCGTGCGGGATTTCCATTGCCCCAATTGTGGTCAGCGGTTGGCATTCGAGAACTCGAAGTGCCTGTCGTGCGGTGCCAGGTTGGGGTTCTCGCTCGACGATATGGCGCTGTTGGTGATCGCCCCGGAGCAGGAGAGCGAACACGCCGGGGCGGTCGATGAGCGCAAGTACCGGCTGTGCGCGAATCTATATCTGGCAGAGTGCAACTGGCTGGTGGAGAAGGGCCCCGTCGTCAAACTCTGCCAGTCCTGCACGCTGACCCGGACCCGTCCCGACGATGCGGACGGTAAGGCGCTCGCGGCGTTCGCCGTCGCGGAGAAGGCCAAACGCAGGATGATCGCCGAACTGCACGAGCTCAAGTTGCCGATCGTCGGCCGCGATGAGGACCCGGACTACGGGCTGGCCTTCGACCTGCTCTCCAGCGAGCAGGAGAAGGTGTTCACCGGGCACGCCAACGGGGTCATCACCCTCGATCTCGCCGAGGGTGACGATGTGCACCGCGAGCAGCTCCGGGTGGCCATGGAGGAGCCCTACCGCACCCTGCTCGGGCACTTCCGGCATGAGATCGGGCACTACTACTTCTACCGGCTGGTCAGCGGGTCACCGGAGTATCTGCAACAGTTCAACGATCTGTTCGGCGACCCCGACCTCGACTACCAGGCGGCGCTGGACCGGCACTACAGCGAGGGCGCACCGGCGGGGTGGGAGGCCACCTACGTGTCGTCCTACGCCACCATGCACCCGGCCGAGGACTGGGCCGAGACCTTCGCTCACTACCTGCACATCCGTGACACCCTGGACACCGCGGCGGCCTTCGGGTTCGCACCGGCCGGCGCCACGTTCGACCGGCGGGCGCTGGGGCCCAGCGGATTCGACACCATCATCGATCTGTGGCTGCCGCTGGCCTGGTCGCTGAACATGGTCAACCGGTCGATGGGGCACCCCGACCTGTATCCGTTCGTGCTGCCCGCGGCGGTGCTGGAGAAGATGTGCTTCGTGCACACCGTGATCGACGAGGTCACCGGCTGATCAAGATGCCGTGACGAGGGCATGTCGCAACGGGGTCTTCGCGGCGGGCATTTCTAGTATCGCCGGGTGACTGATCGCTACGGCTCCGACATCCTGTCCCGTAACCCGCACACCCCGAAGGGCGTTCGGTCCGTCGAGCACCCCGCCGACAAGGGGCTGGTGGTCGAGGACCCGACGAGCGGTTTCGTCGGCGCGGTGGTGCGGATCGAGAATGGCCGGGTGGACCTGGAGGACCGCAACCGCCGGGTGCGGTCGTTCCCGCTGGGGCCGGGGTTCCTGGTCGAGGGCAAACCGGTGATCCTGACCGTGCCGAAGACGGCGCCCAAGGCGCCCACGCGCACCGCGTCGGGATCGGTGGCCGTCCCCGGCGCCAAGGCCCGCGTCGCACTGGCCAGCCGCATCTACGTGGAGGGCCGCCACGACGCCGAACTCGTCGAACAGGTGTGGGGTGCGGACCTGCGGATCGAGGGCGTCGTCGTGGAATACCTGGGCGGCGTGGACGATCTGAGTGCCATCGTCGCCGAGTTCAATCCCGGTCCCGGCCGCCGGCTCGGTGTGCTGGTCGACCATCTGGTGGCCGGTTCCAAGGAGTCCCGGATCGCCGAGGCGGTCCGGCGCGGCCCCGGCGGGGAGCACACCCTGGTGGTCGGGCACCCGTTCGTCGACATCTGGCAGGCGGTCAAGCCGGCCCGGCTGGGGATGAAGGAGTGGCCGGTGATCCCGCGCAACGTGGAGTGGAAGCACGGTATCTGTGAGGCGCTGGGCTGGCCGCACGCCGATCAGGCCGATATCGCCGGGGCCTGGCAGCGGATCCGCGGCCGGGTGCGGGACTGGACCGACCTGGAGCCGGCGCTGATCGGGCGGGTCGAGGAACTGATCGACTTCGTGACGGCCCCGGCCTAGATCCAGCACGGCCCCGGCGACCAACTAGCGTTGAGGCGTGGCAGACAGTCTGTTCGATATGCCCGGCGACACCCCGCCCGGCGACGCCCTGCCCGCGGCCGCCAGTCCGCTGGCCGTCCGGATGCGCCCGGCGAACCTCGACGACGTCGTGGGCCAGCAGCATCTGCTCAAACCGGGATCGCCGCTGCGCCGCCTCGTCGAGGGGTCCGGCGCGGCCAGCGTCATCCTCTACGGTCCGCCGGGCACCGGTAAGACCACGCTCGCGTCGCTGATCTCCGGGGCGACCGGCCGGCGGTTCGAGGCGTTGTCCGCGCTCAGCGCCGGGGTCAAAGAGGTGCGCGCCGTCATCGAGGAGGCCCGGCGCGCCGCCATCCGCGGACAGCAGACCGTGCTGTTCATCGACGAGGTGCACCGGTTCTCCAAGACTCAGCAGGACGCCCTGCTGGCGGCGGTGGAGAACCGGGTGGTGCTGCTGGTTGCGGCCACCACCGAGAATCCGTCCTTCTCGGTGGTCGCGCCGCTGCTCAGCCGGTCGCTGATCCTGCAGCTGCAACCGCTGGGGCCCGACGAGGTGCGCACCGTCCTGGTGCGTGCGGCCACCGATGTGCGCGGGCTGGGCGGCAAGGTGCCCATCGCCGAGGATGCACTCGATCTGCTGGTCAAGCTGTCCGCCGGCGATGCCCGCCGCGCTCTCACCGCGCTCGAGGTGGCCGCCGAAACGGCCGGCGGCGCGGGCGGCACCGTCACCGTCGAGGTGGTGGAGCAGTCGCTGGACCAGGCCGCCGTCCGCTATGACCGCGACGGTGATCAGCACTACGACGTGGTGAGCGCGTTCATCAAGTCGGTGCGCGGGTCGGACGTGGACGCCGCGCTGCACTACCTGTCCCGGATGCTGTCCGCGGGGGAGGACCCGCGGTTCATCGCACGCCGGCTGATGATCCTGGCCAGCGAGGACATCGGGATGGCGGATCCGACGGCGCTGCCGACCGCGGTCGCCGCCGCGCAGACGGTGCAGTTGATCGGCATGCCGGAGGCTCAGCTGACGCTGGCGCACGCGACGGTGCACCTGGCGACGGCACCGAAGTCCAACGCGGTGACCACCGCGCTGGGCGCCGCCATGGGCGACATCCGGGCCGGCAAGGCCGGGCTGGTGCCGCCGCATCTGCGCGACGGGCACTACGCAGGCGCCCAGAAACTGGGCAATGCGGTGGGCTACAAGTACGCCCACGACGCGCCGGGTGGTGTTGCGTCCCAACAGTATCCACCCGACGAGCTGGTCGGGGTGGACTACTACCACCCGACCGGATACGGCGCCGAGCGGGAGATTTCCACCCGGCTGGAGAAACTGCGCGCGATCGTCCGCCGCAAGCGGTAGCCCGTCAGACCAGCTCGGGCACCCGCAGGTGGGCGATGACGAGTTCGAACTCTCCCTCGTCCACCTCGGAGGCTCCGGCGCTGCGCATCGAATCGGCCTTCAGCGCGGTCATCCGGTCCCGGCTGCTCTCCAGGGCGTCCCGGCTGTGGAACGAGGCGCAGGCCACACCGCGCCCGGTTCTGCGATCCACCAGCAGGCTGGCGCTGCAGAACCCGGGCAGGTGCTCCATCTGCGGCAGCACCGACCCGCGGAAGTATTCGATGCCCGCGTCCATCAGGTCCTGTGGCAGCGTCACCCAGGTCGCCCGGACGCACGCGCCCGGGTCCGAGCTGTGCTCGCGGTGCAGGGCCGCGATGTCCCAGTGTTCGGCGGTCGACGTCCCGCCGAGGATCTCCGCGGCCCGGTCCCGCAGTCTCGTCGCCGCATCGGCGCTGTCGAGCATCGCCTCCTCGGAGTCCCAGGACGTCGTCGAGATGCACCGGCCCGAGGCCCGGTCGACCATCGCGGACAGGCCGACCCAACCCGGCATCTCGTGCAGTGCCGGCATGACCACATCGCGTATGTGGGTGATCCCGGCGTCGATGGATTCGGGCCGCGCCATCACCGTGGTAGAGCGTGCGAACACGATCCACCCCCTTTACAAACGGGGCAGCGCCCCGGCGGCGCCACCGGTCGAGTTCAACTGTCCTCCGTTCTCCAGCCTCGTAGGCTGGAAACGATGAACACCGAAGTACTCGATGTGGACACCGCGCGCCGCCGGGTCGTCGACCTCACCCCGGCGGTGCGTGACTTCTGCGCCCGGCGGGGGGACGGACTCTGCAATGTCTTCGTCCCGCACGCCACCGCGGGCCTGGCGGTCATCGAGACCGGCGCGGGATCCGATGAGGACCTGCTCGACGCGCTGGAGCGGCTGCTGCCGCGTGACGACAGGTACCGGCACGCGCACGGTTCGCCCGGTCACGGCGCCGATCATGTGCTGCCCGGTTTGGTGTCACCGTCGGTCACCGTGCCGGTCGGTGACGGGCAGCCGCTACTGGGAACCTGGCAGAGCATCGTGCTGGTGGATCTCAACAGGGACAACCCGCGTCGTTCGGTGCGGCTGAGCTTCCTGTCGGGCTGACGGTTCGGGCTGGTCGGCGACCGGTACTGTGGTGCGGTCGAAGTTCGCAGGTTAACCGAAGGAACAGCACGTGCAGACACACGAGATCAGGAAACGCTTCCTCGATCATTTCGTGAAAGCGGGACATACCGAGGTGCCCAGCGCATCGGTGGTTCTCGACGACCCCAACCTGCTGTTCGTGAATGCCGGCATGGTGCAGTTCGTGCCGTATTTCCTCGGCGCCCGGACCCCGCCGTACGACACCGCCACCAGCGTGCAGAAGTGCATCCGCACTCCTGACATCGAAGAGGTGGGCATCACCACCCGGCACAACACCTTCTTCCAGATGGCCGGCAACTTCAGCTTCGGCAACTACTTCAAGAAGGGCGCCATCGAACTGGCGTGGACCCTGCTGACCAATCCGGTCTCCGAGGGCGGCTACGGGTTCGACCCGGAGCGGCTGTGGGCCACCGTCTATCTCGACGACGACGAGGCCATCGAGCTGTGGCAGGAGGTCGCCGGGTTGCCGCCCGAGCGCATCCAGCGCCGCGGCATGGCCGACAACTACTGGTCGATGGGCATTCCCGGGCCGTGCGGGCCGTGCTCGGAGATCTATTACGACCGCGGTCCCGACTACGGCGTCGACGGTGGGCCGGCGGCCAACGAGGACCGCTACATCGAGATCTGGAATCTCGTGTTCATGCAGAACGAGCGCGGCGAGGGCACCTCGAAGGACGACTTCGAGATTCTCGGGCCGCTGCCGCGTAAGAACATCGACACCGGCATGGGTGTCGAGCGCATCGCGTGCCTGCTGCAGGGTGTGGACAACGTCTACGAGACCGACCTGGTGCGCCCCGTCATCGACCTGGTCGCCGGGATCGCCCCGCGCGGCTACGGGCAGGGCAATCACACCGACGATGTGCGCTACCGCATCATCGGCGACCACAGCCGCACCGCGGCCATCATCATCGGCGACGGAGTCACCCCCGGTAACGAGGGCCGTGGCTACGTGCTGCGCCGGCTGCTGCGCCGCATCATCCGGGCGGCCCGGTTGCTCGGGGTGGAGCGCCCGATCATGGCCGACCTGATGGCCACCGTGCGCGACGAGATGGGGCAGTCCTACCCGGAACTGGTGGCCGACTTCGACCGGATCAACCGGATCGCGGTGGCCGAGGAGACGGCGTTCAACCGGACGCTGGCGTCGGGGTCCAAGCTGTTCGACGACGCGGCCGAGGCGACGCGTGCCGCCGGCAAATCGACGCTGTCGGGCACGGACGCGTTCACCCTGCACGACACCTACGGATTCCCGATCGACCTCACCCTGGAGATGGCGGCCGAGGCCGGTCTGACCGTCGACGAGGAGGGCTTCCGCGGCCTGATGGCCGAGCAGCGCCGGCGTGCCAAGGCCGACGCGGCCGCCCGCAAGCAGGCGCACGCCGACCTGTCGGCCTACCGCGAACTCGTCGACAGCGGGCCCACCGAGTTCACCGGGTTCGACGAATTGAGCTCGCAGGCAAGCATTCTCGGCATCTTCGTCGATGGCAAGCGGGTCCCGGTGGTGTCCCACGAGGCCGCCAAGGGCCAGCAGGTCGAACTGATCCTGGACCGCACGCCGTTCTACGCCGAATCCGGCGGCCAGATCGCCGACGAGGGCGCCATCTCCGGCACCGGTTCGTCCGAGACCGCCAAGGCTGCCGTCACCGACGTGCAGAAGATCGCGAAAACCCTGTGGGCACACCGTATCTCGGTGGAGTCCGGGGAGTTCGTCGAAGGCGACACCGTCATCGCCGAGGTCGACCCGAAGTGGCGCCACGGCGCGACCCAGGGCCATTCCGGCACGCACATGGTGCACGCCGCGCTGCGGGAGGTGCTCGGCCCCAACGCCGTGCAGGCGGGCTCGCTGAACCGGCCCGGCTACCTGCGGTTCGACTTCAACTGGCAGGGCTCGTTGTCCGACGAACAACGAGCGCGGATCGAGGCCGTCGCCAACGAGGCGGTGCAGGCCGATTTCGCGGTGAACACCTTCAACACGGGCCTCGAGCAGGCCAAGGCGATGGGCGCGATGGCGCTGTTCGGCGAGAACTACCCCGACGAGGTCCGGGTGGTCGAGATCGGCGGGCCGTTCTCCCTGGAACTCTGCGGCGGCACGCACGTGCGCAGCTCCGCCCAGATCGGTCCGGTCACCGTGCTCGGCGAATCCTCGGTCGGCTCGGGTGTGCGCCGCGTGGAGGCCTTCGTCGGGCTGGAATCGTTCCGGCACCTGTCCAAGGAACGCGCGCTGATGGCCGGTCTGGCCTCGTCGTTGAAGGTGCCCTCCGAAGAGGTCCCGGCCCGGGTGGCCAACCTGGTGGAACGGCTGAAGGCCGCCGAGAAGGAGCTCGACCGGGTCCGGCTGGCGACCGCCCGCGCCGCGGCAGCAAATGCCGCTGCCGGAGCGGAAGTTGTCGGTAAGGTGCGTCTCGTGGCTCAGCGTATGGCCGGAGGAATCTCCGGAGGGGATCTGCGCAGCCTCGTCGGCGACATCAAGGGCAAGCTGGGTTCGGACCCGGCGGTCGTCGCGCTGATCAGTGAGGGCGAGGATGACGCCGTGCCGTTCGTGGTGGCGGTCAACCCGGCCGCGCAGGATCTCGGTCTGAGCGCCAACGACCTGGTGAAGACGTTGGGGGCGGCCGTCAACGGCCGCGGGGGTGGCAAGGCCGATCTGGCCCAGGGGTCCGGTAAGGGGGCGGCGGGTATCGACGCGGCATTGGCCGCGCTGCACGCAGAGATCGCCCGGAGCTAGCCGGTGGCTGACGATGCCGATCGCCGGCCGGACCGGCCCGGTCCAGATGATCCGGGACGGGGACGCAGGCTCGGTATCGACGTCGGCACCGTCCGGATCGGGGTCGCCGCCAGCGACCCCGATGGGATTCTGGCCACCCCGCTGGAGACCGTGCAGCGGGACAAGACGGGACGTCACCTGCGCAAGTTGGTGAAGCTCGTCGAGGAGAACGAAGCGGTCGAGGTCGTCGTCGGCCTGCCGCGCACGTTGGCGAACCGTTCGGGTTCGTCAGCTCAGGACGCCGTCGAACTGGCCGATGCTCTGTCGGCCCGGATCGCACCGACACCGGTGCGGCTGGCCGACGAACGTCTGACCACGGTGACCGCGCAGCGGTCGTTGCGGGAAGCGGGGGTACGCGCCAAGAACCAGCGGGCCATGGTCGATCAGGTTGCGGCAGTGGGGATTCTGCAGAACTGGTTGGACCAGCGCCGGTCCGCATTAAGGGATGTTGATGAGTGATCACTGGAATCCCGAGCGCAGCGAACCGCTGGCGGTCGGGCCCCCACGCCGTCGACTGAGCCGCACCGCCCGGGCGCAGGAGCGTCGAAACGCCCGCCGTCGGCGGGTGTTGTCGATAGTGGCCTTGGCGGCGCTGGTCGTGGTGGTGATCGGGGCGGTGTTCGTCGGCTCCAAGCTGTGGCACGGGCTGTTCGGCGGCACCAGCGACTTCGCCGGTGACGGCGTCGCCGATGTCGTCATCGAGGTGCACAACGGGGACTCGACCACGGCGATCGGGCAGACGCTGGCCGAACAGAACGTGGTGTCCTCCTCGAAGGCCTTCGTGGAGGCCGCGGCCAGCAACCCGGCCATCGCCGCGATCCAGCCCGGCTTCTACAAGCTGCGCACCGAGATCCCGGCGTCGAGTGCGGTGGAGAAGCTGGCCGACCCGCAGAGCCGGGTCGGCCAGATGGTCATCCCGGAGGGCCGCCAGCTCGATGACGTCGCCGACGTCAAGACCAACGCGGTGACCAAGGGCATCCTGTCGCTGATCTCGGACGCCTCCTGCGTCGACCTCGACGGCGACCGCGCCTGCGTATCGGCCGATGAGTTGAGAGAGGCCGCCGGTAACGCGAACCTCACGGCGCTGTCGGTGCCGGCGTGGGCCAGCGCACCGGTGACCGCGATGGGCAATGATCACCGGCGGCTGGAAGGCCTCATCGCGCCGGGCAGCTGGAACGTCGACCCGTCCGGTTCGGCCGAGCAGATCCTGAGCTCGCTGATCGGCGCCAGCACCGCTCTCTATGAGGCCAACGGGCTGCTCGGGGCGGCCGCGACGGCCGAGCTGACCCCCTACGAGATCCTCATCGTCGCATCGCTGGTTCAGCGCGAGTCGATGCCGCAGGACTTCTCGAAGGTGGCCCGGGTGATCTTCAACCGGCTCGACGTGGGCCAGAAACTCGAGTTCGATTCGACGGTGAACTTCTCGCTGGACCGCACCGAGGTGGCCACCACCGACGCCGACCGGGCGCGGGTCACCCCGTGGAACACCTATGCCTCACCGGGACTGCCGAAGACACCGATCTGCTCATCCGGCAAGCCCGCGCTGACCGCCGCGGAGAATCCGGAGCCGGGGGACTGGCTGTACTTCGTCACCATCGACCTACAGGGCACCACCCTGTTCACCCGCGATTACGACCAGCACCTCGCGAGCATCGAACTGGCCCGGAAAAACGGTGTCCTCGACAGCGCGCGATGACCAGGGCATCCGGCGTGCCGCCGTGCTGGGATCGCCGATCTCGCACTCCCGCTCGCCGGACATCCACCTGGCCGCCTACCGGGCGTTGGGCCTGACGTCGTGGACCTATGACCGCATCGAGTGCAGCGCCGAACAACTACCCGGGTTGGTCGCCGGCCTCGGACCGGAATGGGTCGGGCTCTCGGTCACCAAACCGGGCAAGTTCGCGGCGCTGGCGGTGGCCACCGAGCGCACCGACCGGGCGGCACTGGTCGGCTCCGCGAACACCCTGGTGCACACCGAGAACGGTTGGCGCGCCGACAACACCGATATCGACGGTGTGATCGGCGCCCTGGCCGACGAGGTCACCGCGCCCGTCCGGGGCGCGGTCCTCGGTTCCGGGGGCACCGCGCCGGCGGCGGTGGCGGCATTGGCTTCGCTCGGGGTCAAAGACCTCGCGGTGCTCGCGCGCAACAAGGACAAGGCCGCGCCGCTGCTGGCCATCGGCGGCGCCCTCGGGGTGCAGATCCGGTGGGTCGAACTCGGCACGCCGGTGCCCGGTCTGGACGTCGCGGTCAACACGCTGCCCGCCGACATCGCCGGCGGGTACGCCCCCACCATCGACGGGGTTTCGGTGCTGCTCGACGCGATCTACGACCCATGGCCCACACCGCTGGCCGCCGCGGTGCGCGCCGGTGGCGGACGGGTCGTCAGTGGGTTGCAGATGCTGCTGCACCAGGCGGTCGCCCAGGTGGAGCAGTTCACCGGGCTGGCGGCGCCAAAAGAGGTGATGAGAGCGGCACTGAGGCGGTCCTAGCCTGGAATCGTGGGCGTGCTGGCGGTCGGTCTCTGGCTGGCCGCGCTGACCGGGTACGACATCGCCCGGCGGCGCCTGCCGAACCTGCTGACCGTGCCGGGCGCGGTGCTGATCCTGGGCTGGGCGGTGGCCAGCGGGCGCGGGTGGCCGGCGTTGTGCGGGGCGGTGGCGCTGTTCGGGGCGTACCTGCTCATTCATCTCGTGTCGCCCGCCGACCTGGGGGCCGGCGATGTGAAGCTGGCCCTCGGCCTCGGCGCGCTCACCGGGGCTTTCGGAATCGACGTGTGGACGCTGGCGGCGCTCGGCGCACCGCTGCTGACGGCGGTGTGGGCCCTGGCCGCTCGGGTGTGCGGGCGGCGCGGCCCGGTGCCGCACGGCCCGGCGATGTGCGCGGCCAGCGCCGCGGCCGTCGCGCTGGTGCTGGTTCAGCCGTGATGGGCCGCAGGCGCCAAACGGTCGGATGCGATGGCAGCGCCGATCCGGCGCAGCAGGGTGCGGGCGTTGCGCATGCTGGACGTCTCGTCGGGTTCCAGTGCGGCCAGGGTGTAGACGCCGTCGAGTCCGGCCGCCTGCACTTCGGACGCGCCCACCGTGCAGCGTCCGGCGACCGCCAGCACCGGAACACCGTGGGCGCGTGCCGCTCTGGCCACCCCGATCGGGCCCTTGCCGCGCAATGACTGCCCGTCCAGGGATCCCTCGCCGACCAGCACCAGCGCGGCCCCCTCGACCACCTCGGCGAAGCCACCGACGGCGAGCAGCAGGTCGATCCCGGAAGTGAGCCGGGCGCCCAGCACCGCGGCCAGGGCGAAGGCCAGCCCGCCGGCGGCGCCGACACCCGGGTGGTCGCGCAGATCGCGTCCGGTGTGGCGGGCGACGATATCGGCCCATCGGCCCAGTGCGGCGTCCAGGGCTCGGGCGGTGGCCGGGTCCGCGCCCTTCTGCGGTCCGTAGACCGACGCCGCCCCGGACGGGCCGGTGAGCGGGTTGTCGACATCGCAGGCGACGACGAGATCGGCGCCGCGCAATCGAGGGTCGAGCCGGTCGAGGTCCACGGCGTGCGCGTGGGCCAGATCGTCCCCGCTGGGATAGAGCGGGTCGCCGTGCACGTCGAGCAGGCGGGCGCCCAGGCCGACCAGCAGGCCCGCCCCGCCGTCGGTGGTGGCGCTGCCACCGACGCCGAGCACGATCCGCCGGGCGCCGCGGTCGAGGGCGTCCCGCAACAAGGCGCCGACTCCGAGGGTGCAGGCGGTGCGCGCCGTCGTCGAGGTGGGCCCGCCGGGACCCAGCAGGGCCAGCCCGTTGGCCGCCGCCGCCTCGATGACCGCGGTGCTGCCGTGCAGGGCATAGGTGGCGGTCACCGGCCGCTGCAGCGGTCCCGGGACGGTGCAGTGCACCGGGGTGAAGCCGCGGCCGATCATCATGTCCACCGTGCCCTCGCCGCCGTCGGCGATGGGGAACTCGACGATCCGGCGCGAGGTGACCTCCCGCAGCCCGGCGGCCAGCGCCGCCGCGACGTCCGCCGCGGTGGCCGAACCTTTGAATTTGTCCGGCGCCACCACGATGTGGCCGCCAGATCCGTTGTCTTCCATGGGCTTCACGGTGTGACGGTAGGAGCCGGACAAAACGGTAAGCAACGTTAAGCCGCCGGGAAGCTGCCGGCGGGCGACCGGTAACGTGAGACCGCACTTAACGTTGCTTAACGCAGGGTCCGAAGCTGTAATGGGGACCACAGTGGTTCCGCATGCCCGATAGCCGACCTTCGAGAGGAGGGGCGATGAACGACATCGCCGTACCGGCCGCCCCTGCCAAGACGGTGTCGGCGGCCGCGGTCGCGCGTGCCTGCGGCGTCTCGAAGGCGACCGTCAGTTATGTGATGAACGGTCAGGGTGGGGTGTCGGCGGAGACCCGCAGGCGGGTCATCAAGACCGCCAGTGAACTCGGCTACCGGCCCGCCGCCGGTCCCCGTCGCGATCCGCTGCTGACCCGCGTGGTCGGCCTGATCCTGCCCAACATCGGCAACCCGATGTACACCGGCTGGGCCGAACGCATCATCTCGATCACCCGGGAGCAGGGCTTCGACGTCTTCGTGGCCACCACCGACGACGATCCCGACACGCTGGCCCAGGTGGCGGGCACCCTGGCCGCCCGCAATGTCGACGGGGTGATCATCGCGGCCCTGATGCGCGAGGACCTGCGCGCGCTGCGAGTGTTGCGGCAGAAGCGGATTCCGTTCGTCTGCCTGTCCCGCAGCGCCGACCAGTTGCACGGGGATTTCGTCGGCATCGACTTCGACGCGGCGGCCACCCTGCTGATGGAGCACGTCCTGTCGCACGGCTACCGCGACATCGCCACGGTGATCGGCCCGCGCTTCTCGACCGCCTCGTTGGTCCGCGAAGAAGCCTTCGTGCGCACCGCGGCGGCCGCCGGGGTGGCCGTCCGGGGCGCCCGCAAGATCAGCACCCGCCTGGACAGCGCCGGCGGCCGGGCGGCCGCCAAATCCCTGCTGAGCAGCGCCAAGCCGCCGCGGGCAGTGGTGTGCGGGTCGGACGAGATCGCCATCGGGATCATGGAACACGCGATGTCCGTCGGCCTGCGGATCCCCGAAGACCTCGCGGTGGTCGGCGGTGACGGGTTGCCGCACAGCCGATCCGCGCTGATCAACCTGACCACCGTGATCCAGCCGATCAACGTGATGGCGGAGCGGTCCTTCGAGCTGCTGCTCGACCAGATCACCGCGCCCCGCAGCACCTATCACCACGTGATCTGCGAACACCGTCTGCACATCGGACGGACCTGCGGCTGCCCGCCGGTCCGCCAGGACAGCACCGAGTAACACCACCCATCACCGCATGACGCATGGCCGACCCGGCCATGGGTCTATTCACCCTGCGCATAAGGAGAATGAAGTGCACGATCTCGATCTCACCGGACGGCGGGTGCTGGTCACCGCCGGCGCCGCCGGTATCGGCCTGGCCATCGCCGCCGCCATGAAGGACCGGGGCGCCGAGGTGTTCGTCACCGACGTCAACCCGGCGGCCGTCGAGGCGGCCCAGGGCCTGGGCCTGCATGCCGTGGTCAGCGATGTGTCCCGCGAAGACGATGTGGTGGCGCTGATGGCGCTGCTCGCCGAGCGGTTGGGCGGGCTGGACGTCCTGGTCAACAATGCCGGCGTCGCCGGGCCAACCGGTCCGGTCGAGACGCTGGACACCGACGCCTGGAAGTTCACCTTCGAGGTCAACGTGCACGGGCAGTTCCTGTGCGTGAAACACGCTCTGCCGATGCTGAAGTCGTCCCCGGACGGATCGATCATCAACATGTCCTCGGCCGCCGGCCGACTGGGGATGGCCGGGCGCAGCCCGTACTCGGCCTCGAAGTGGGCGGTCATCGGCTTCACCAAATCATTGGCGATCGAGTTGGGGGAGTGCGGCATCCGGGTCAACGCCATCTGCCCGGGTGCCGTCGACGGCCCCCGGATCGACGCCGTCATCGAGGCGAAGGCGGCCATGCTCGGCAAGCCGGTCGCCGAGGTCGCCGCCCTCTATCGCGGCCAGTCCTCGCTCGGGCGTCTGGCCACCGCCGACGACATCGCCGGCATGGCGGTCTTTCTGTCCAGCGGCCTGGCCCGCACCGTCAACGGCCAGGCGATGGCCGTCGACGGCAACACCGAAAAGCTCTACTGAGCGACCCGAAGGAGATACGAGAACATGTCCCGCGCACGCAAAGTCATCATCACCAGCGCCGTCACCGGCGCCATCCACACACCGAGCATGTCGCCGCACCTACCGGTGACCGCCGAGGAGATCGCCGACGCCGCGATCGGCGCTGCCAAGGCGGGTGCGGCCATCGTGCACATGCACGCCCGCTCACCCGAGGACGGCCGGCCGTCCCAGGATCCCAAGGATTTCGAGCCGATCCTGGCCAAGCTGAAGGCCAACACCGATGCGGTCATCAACATCACCACCGGCGGATCGCCGCACATGACCGTGCAGGAGCGGATGCGCCCGGTGGCAACCTTCGCACCCGAACTCGCCTCGTTGAACATGGGGTCGATGAACTTCGGCCTGTACCCGATGCTGGAGCGCTTCACCGAATTCCAGCACCCGTGGGAGCGTGAAGGCCTGGAGAAGTCGCGCGACCTGGTCTTCAAGAACACCTTCGCCGATATCGAGACCATCCTGGAGATCGGCAACACAAACGACACTCGCTTCGAATTCGAGTGCTACGACATCTCGCATCTGAACAACCTCGCGCACTTCCACGCCCGCGGGCTGGCGCGCGGGCCGCTGTTCGTGCAGTCGGTGTTCGGGTTGCTCGGCGGAATCGGTGGTCACCCCGAGGATCTCATGCACATGCGGCGCACCGCGGACCGGCTGCTCGGGGATGCCTACGAATGGTCCATCCTCGGCGCGGGGCGCAACCAGATGCCGCTGGCCACCATCGGGGCGGCCATGGGCTCGCACGTGCGGGTCGGGCTGGAGGACTCGCTGTGGATCGGACCCGGCCAGTTGGCCGCGTCGAACGCCGAACAGGTCAGCCGGATCCGCACCATCCTGGAGGCGTTGAACTTCGAGGTCGCCACCCCGGACGAGGCCCGCGAGATGCTCAACCTGAAGGGGGCCGACAAGGTCGGTTTCTGACCCCTCCGCGGGAGGCCGGCAGATACAGAATCGCCCCAAAACCGAGGTTTTGGGGCGATTCTGTATCTGGTCGCGGGGGTGGTCAGCGGCCGGTCGGCACCACCTCGGGTTCGGCGGTCGCCGGTGTCTCCGGCAGGGTGAAGAACTGCAGGAGCACACCGAGCAGCGCACAGGCCGCCATCGCGAAGAAACAGACGATGTAGCCGCCCGCTTCGGTCCACCCGCCACTCATCGAGATGAGCCGGCCCATGAACAGCGGGGCGATGCCGCCGCCGATGAACATCGCGGTGGTGATGATGCCGTTGGCGGTGGAGATCGCACCCTCGGGGGCGGCGTCGGAGGCGGCCGCGTAGTAGATCGGCCAGACCGCATTCGCGACCACACCGAACACCAGCTGCACGATGACCACCAGCAGCGAGGACGTCGCCACATAGAAGGCCGCCACACTGAAGGCCATCCAGATGCCGCAGATCACGATGGTCTTCTTCCGGCCGATGACATCGGACAGGCTGGGCCACAGGATCTGGCCGAGTACGCCGGTCAACGCGAATACCACGCTGAGACCGGCGGATTCGGCCAGCGACAATCCGACCACGTTGTACAGGTAGGCCGGCAGCACCATGTTGATGCCCATGTAGACGATCTGGGTGAGCAACGTGGTCAGCGCGGTCATCGAGATGGTGCGGTTGCGCAGGCAGGCCAGCACGAGGCCACGGCCGCCACCGGCGCGCAGCAACGGATCGTCGCGGTCCGGCGGGGTGAGCCCCTGGGCGGCGATGTCGTCGTAGAGTTCGTCGATCTTCTGCGCGGTGGAGTACTTGCCCCAGAACAGCATCAGCGGCACGGCGACGATCAGGCCGAGGAACAGCGCGTAGGACCAGTTCGCCGGCCCGAAGGCGGCGATCACTCCGGCGGCGATCAGGCCACTGAGCAACGAGCCGATCGGGTAGCCGGTGTGGTGGGCGCCGAGGGCGAAGCCGCGCCGTTCCTTGGGCCACCATTCGGCGGTGTTGCTGACGCCCACCGGTTCACCCCAGCCGGCGCCCAGGTTCACGCCGATGCGCAGCGCGACGAAGGCGACCAGGTTGGAGCTGACGGCCTTGAAACCGGAGATGAAGGACAGTGCGGTGTAGCCGATGACGAGCGGCACCTGGAACCGCGCGCGCTTCCACCCGCCGCCGTAGCGGTCGCTCATGCTGGATCCCGGGATCGCCAGCACGGCAAGAGAGATCATGATCAGCGAGACGATGGCGCCCCAGGCGTCCGCACTCAGGTCGAAGGTCTCGGAGATGGTCGGCCCGAGCCGCAGGATGATCTCGCGGTCATAGGCGTTGAGCACCCAGATCAGCCAGCACACGCCGAGCGAGATCCAGGAGTACTTGTGGGTTTTGCGCAGCGATCCGCGCCGGGATTTCACCCGGGATGAAGCCATGGTGTCGTCGTCCTTGTAGGTGGAGTGGTCGAGGGTTATGCGCCGAAGCGGAGTTCGGGGATGCCGCGGACGCCGAGGCCGCGAACGGCGAAGAGCGAGCCGCGCAGCTGGCCGTCGCCGGGGAAGCGGGGCAGCGGCGGCTTGGCCATCGACGTGACATAGAGCGTGTCGAGGTCCGGGCCGCCGAACATCACGCTGGTGGGTTTGCGGACCGGGAAGTCGATGACCCGATCCACCGAGCCGTCCGGTGCGTAGCGAATGATCTTGCCGCCGTAGACCAATGCCTGCCACAGGTAACCGTCCGCGTCCACGGTGGCGCCGTCGGCCGCCCCGCCGCCGCTGGTGTCGACGGTGGCGAAGGTCCGCCGGTTGGACACCGCACCGGTGTGCACGTCGTAGTCGTAGGCCCAGATCTCACCGGTCCAGGTATCGGCGAAGTACAGGGTGGACCCGTCCGGGCTGAAGCATGGCCCGTTGGACACCGTGATGCCTTCGTCGAGGACGCTCAGCGTGCCGTCGGGCGAGTAGCTGTAGAGCTTTCCGCTGGCCGACTCCTCCATGGTGTCCATCGAACCGAAGACGAAACGGCCCGCCCGGTCGACCGTTCCGTCGTTGAGACGGTTGTGCGGCAGGTCGGCTTCGATCTCGACGGCCAGCGTGAGCTCGCCGGTGCCGAAATCCAGGCGCCACAACCCGTCCTGCAGGGCCACGATCGCCCCGGCGCCGTCCTGGGTCAGCGCCATCGAACCGATCTTCTGGCCGACCTCCCACGCACGGATCTGCTCACCGTGCGCGGTCGACCGGAAGATCCGGCCGTCGGCGCTGTCGATCCAATACAACGCCTGCTGGGCGACATCCCACAGCGGGCCCTCGCCGAGGGTGGTCTTGAGATCGACCACCACCTCGATGCTGTGCTGCCGGTTGTCTCGGGTGCTGTCCGCCATGGGACTCCATTCTCTATGTCCTTGCGCGTCGTCTCGGAACGCTAGGAGCCCGCCAGGACGTTCAGCAACGTTAAGTTGTGACCTGGGTCATGTGAATTGCCGACACCCGCACGGATTTCCTCAGGTCAAACCGGACATGGGAGAATGGCGTCCGTGTTGCGATGGACTACTGCAGGTGAATCCCACGGCCGCGCCCTGGTGGCGATGCTCGAAGGCATGGTCGCGGGTGTGTCGGTCACGTCCGACGACATCGGGGCCCAGTTGCAGCGCCGCCGGCTCGGCTACGGCCGCGGTGCCCGGATGAAGTTCGAGAAGGACCAGGTCACCATCCTGGGCGGGGTGCGCCACGGCCTCACCCTGGGCGGCCCGATCGCCGTCGAGATCGGCAACACCGAATGGCCCAAGTGGGAATCGGTGATGTCCGCCGACCCGGTCGCGCCCGAACAGCTCGACGCGGACGCCGCCCGCAACGCCCCGCTGACCCGGCCGCGTCCCGGGCACGCCGACTACGCCGGGATGCTCAAGTACGGGTTCGACGACGCTCGCCCGGTGCTGGAACGCGCCAGCGCCCGCGAGACGGCCGCGCGCACCGCGGCCGGCACCATCGCCCGGGCCTTCCTCAAGCAGGCGCTCGGCGTCGAGGTGATCTCACATGTCATCTCGATCGGAGCCTCGAAGCCCTACGAGGGTCCGTCGCCGTTGCCGCGGGACCTGGCGAAGATCGACGAGAGCCCGGTCCGCGCGTTCGACGACGAGACCGCTCAGCTGATGATCGACGAGATCGAGGCCGCCAAGAAGGACGGTGACACCCTCGGCGGTGTCGTCGAGGTCGTCGTCAGCGGGTTGCCCATCGGACTCGGCTCGTTCATCAGCGGTGACGACCGGCTCGACAGCCAGCTGGCGGCCGCGGTGATGGGCATCCAGGCCATCAAGGGCGTCGAGATCGGCGACGGGTTCGAGACCGCGCGCCGGCGCGGCAGCGTCGCGCACGACGAGATGTACCCCGGGCCCGACGGTGTGGTGCGCTCCACCAACCGGGCCGGCGGTCTGGAGGGTGGCATGACCAACGGGCAACCATTGCGGGTGCGGGCCGCGATGAAGCCGATCTCCACCGTGCCGCGCGCGCTGGCCACCGTCGACATGGCCACCGGCGACGAGGCCGTCGCCATCCACCAGCGCTCGGACGTGTGCGCGGTGCCGGCCGCCGGTGTCGTGGTCGAGAACATGGTGGCCTTGGTGCTGGCCCGGGCCACGCTGAAGAAGTTCGGCGGTGACTCGCTGGCCGAGACCAAGGCGAACGTCGAGAATTACCTGCGCGCGGTGGCGGATCGAGAACCCGCTCAGGCATCGGGATAGCCGATGGCACCCAAAGCAGTTCTGGTCGGCATGCCGGGTTCCGGCAAGTCGACCATCGGCCGCCGCCTGGCCAAGGCGCTGGGGGTGCCGCTGCTGGACACCGACCTCAAGATCGTCGAGACGACCGGTCGCTCCATCGAGGACATCTTCACCGACGGGGAGCCCGAATTCCGCCGGATCGAAGCCGAGGTGGTGCGCGCTGCGCTGAACGAGCACGAGGGTGTGGTGTCCCTCGGTGGCGGCGCGGTCACCACTCCCGAGGTGCGTGAGGCGCTCAAGGGGCACACCGTCATCTATCTGGAAATCAGTGCCGCAGAAGGTGTTCGGCGAACCACAGGTAGCGCGCGACCGTTGCTCGCAGGTGACGATCCGGGCGCCAAGTACCGGGCACTGATGGAGCAGCGGGTACCGCTGTTCCGCGAGGTGGCCACCATGCGGGTGAACACCAACCGGCGCAATCCCGGTGCGGTGGTGCGCCATATCGTCACCCGGCTGTCCGGATGCGGCCCGGCCCGACCGCGGCGACGCCGCCGGGCGGCCTGGCGTCGCGGCCCGACCGTCCTGAACCCCGCACCCACCAGCGAGGCCCCGCCGACTCCGGCGGCGCTGGCCCGACGAGCAGAGGCACGAAATGAGTGAACCCGTAACTGTCGACGTTCTGGTGGATCGCCCGTACCCGGTGATCATCGGCACCGGTCTGCTCGAGGATCTGGGCCGCACCCTGACCGGGCGGCACAAGGTCGCGGTGCTGCATCAGCCGACCCTGGCCCAGACCGCCGAAGCCATCCGGGAACACCTGGCCGGTCTGGGCATCGACGCGCACCGCGTCGAGATCCCGGACGCCGAGGCGGGCAAGGAACTGCCGGTCGTCGGGTTCATCTGGGAAGTGTTGGGCCGCATCGGAATCGGCCGCAAGGATGCCATCGTCAGCCTCGGCGGCGGGGCGGCCACCGATGTCGCCGGCTTCGCCGCCGCCACCTGGCTGCGTGGCGTCGACGTCGTGCACGTGCCGACCACCCTGCTGGGCATGGTCGACGCCGCCGTCGGCGGCAAGACCGGGATCAACACCGATGCGGGCAAGAACCTCGTCGGCGCCTTCCATCAGCCGCTGGCGGTGCTGGTCGATCTGGCCACCCTGCAGTCGTTGCCGCGCAACGAGATCATCGCCGGGATGGCCGAGATCGTGAAGGCCGGGTTCATCGCCGACCCGGTGATCCTCGACCTCATCGAGGCCGATCCGCAAGCCGCGCTGGACCCTTCGGGCACCGTGCTGCCCGAACTGATCCGCCGCGCCATCGTGGTGAAGGCCGAAGTGGTGGCCGCCGACGAGAGGGAGTCGGCGCTGCGCGAGATCCTCAACTACGGTCACACCCTGGCCCATGCCATCGAGCGCCGGGAACGCTACAAGTGGCGCCACGGCGCCGCCGTCTCGGTGGGCCTGGTGTTCGCGGCCGAACTCGGCCGTCTGGCCGGCCGTCTCGATGACGACACCGCCGACCGGCATGCGCGGGTGTTGACCGCGCTGGGCCTACCGGTGAGCTATGACGCCGATGCGCTGCCGCAGCTGCTCGAATACATGGCCGGGGACAAGAAGAACCGGTCCGGCGTGCTGCGCTTCGTGGTGCTCGACGGCCTGGCCAAGCCGGGACGTCTGGAGGGGCCGGACCCGACGCTGCTGGCCGCGGCCTACTCGGTGGTGGGTTCGCGCTAGCGAGCTACTTGGACGTTTCGGCAGTTTCGTCTGCGCCCGGCTGCACCGCGGCGAAGACGTCGGTGTCGGCCCGCTCCTCATCGCCCTCGCGGCGACGGACGAACGGCGGGGCCTTGCGGTCCACCGCCCAGCGGCCGATGGTCACCGCCACCACGCCGGTCACGAAGACCAGCAGCGCGGTGAATGCCGCGAACGACGTGAGCTCGCTGATCAGGTTGCCGGTGTAGAGCACCGGGTAGAACAGCCCGATGAACCAGCACACCAGGTCGCCGAGCAGACCGGCGATCAGGCCGGCCACCAGCCAGACCATCGCCAGGTCCTGGCGGCGGTCCGGATCGGATTGTGCGCGGGCGTCGGCGCGGCCGTCGAAATAGGCCCACAGGATTGCCGGGATCGCCAGGAAGAGACCCAGCACGGGGCTGATCCATCCGGCCTGTGTCGGGAAGGCATCCACCAGCGCCCCCTGGATCAACCGGAGGACGACCACGACCGCCGCGAACACGAGTCCGCGCAGCAACCACTTGCTCATGAGGGGACAGCGTAGCGAGTAGCGTCAGCGGCTGTGACGATTTCTCAACGCCGGGCCCGGCTGCGGCGTCGGCTGGCCGCCGCCGAATTGGACGCGATGTTGGTAACGGACCTGGTCAACGTCCGATATCTGTCCGGATTCACCGGGTCGAATGCGGCTCTACTGGTGCGGGTCGACGACGACACGCCGGTGTTGGCAACCGACGGGCGATATGTAACACAGGCGGCGGCGCAGGCGCCGGACGCCGAACTCGCCATCGAGCGGGCGTGCGCGCCGCACCTGGCCGGCCTGGCGGCGGGGTGCGGAGTGCGAAAGCTCGGCTTCGAGAGCCACGTCGTCACCGTGGACGGCTTCACCGCGCTGCAGCGGACGGCCGAGGGTGTGGAACTGGTGCGCGCCGCCGGCATGGTGGAACGGCTGCGCGAGGTCAAGGACGCGGGGGAGATCGCGATCCTGCGGCTGGCGTGCGAGGCCGCCGATGCGGCCCTGCGCGACCTGCTGGACCGCGGCGGGCTGCGGCCCGGCCGCACCGAGAAAGAGGTCCGCCGCGACCTGGAATCACTGATGCTCGACCACGGCGCCGACGGGGTGTCCTTCGAGACGATCGTGGCCACCGGCGCCAATTCGGCGATCCCGCACCATCGGCCCACCGATGCGGTCCTGACCGACGGTGACTTCGTGAAGATCGACTTCGGGGCGCTGGTCGCCGGCTACCACTCCGATATGACCCGCACCTTCGTACTGGGCCAGGCCGCGCAATGGCAGCTGGACGTGTATCAGCTGGTGGCGGACGCGCAGCGGGCCGGTCGGGAAGCACTCGCCCCGGGCGTCGCACTCAAGGAGGTCGACGCCGCGTCACGGCAGGTGATCGCCGACGCCGGTTTCGCCGAGAACTTCGGGCACGGGCTGGGGCACGGGGTCGGACTGCAGATCCACGAAGCGCCGGGAATCAGTGCTTCAGCCGCCGGTACACTGCTTGCTGGCGCTGCGGTCACCGTGGAGCCCGGCGTGTATCTGCCCGGTAGGGGTGGTGTCCGGATCGAGGACACCCTGGTTGTCGGCAGCGAGAACGCACCCATACCCGAGTTACTCACCCGGTTCCCCAAGGAACTGGCTGTGATCACCTGACCGAGGAGCTGTACTAACCGTGGCATCAACCGCCGACTTCAAGAATGGGCTCGTTCTTCAGATCGATGGCCAGTTGTGGCAGATCATCGAGTTCCAGCACGTCAAGCCCGGCAAGGGCCCGGCCTTCGTACGCACCAAGCTGAAGAACGTGGTGTCCGGCAAGGTTGTCGACAAGACCTACAACGCCGGTGTGAAGGTGGAGACCGCCACCGTCGACCGCCGCGACGCCACCTACCTGTACCGCGACGGCAGCGACTTCGTCTTCATGGACTCCGAAGACTTCGAACAGAATCCGCTGCCCGAGGCGCTGGTGGGCCGGCTGGCCGGCTTCCTTCTGGAGAACATGCCCGTCCAGATCGCCTTCCACGACGGCGTGCCGCTGTATCTCGAGCTGCCCGTCACCGTGGAACTCGTCGTCGCCCACACCGAGCCGGGCCTGCAGGGCGACCGCTCCAACGCCGGCACCAAGCCTGCGACGTTGGAGACCGGCGCCGAGATCCAGGTGCCGCTGTTCATCAACACCGGCGACAAGCTGAAGGTCGACTCGCGCGACGGTAACTACCTCGGACGGGTGAATGGCTAGGACGGGCGAGCGGAGCGACGGGAATGTCTGATCGTCGCGGCGACCGCGGCCGGCATCAGGCCCGCAAGCGGGCCGTCGACCTGCTGTTCGAAGCCGAGGCGCGCGGGATCACCGCCGCCGAGGCGGCGGACGGACGAAACAAGCTGTCGCACACCCAGGCCGATATCAACCCGTTGAACCCGTACACCCTCACGGTGACGCACGGGGTCACCGAACAGGCCGCGCACGTCGACGACCTGATCTCCTCGCATCTGCAGGGCTGGACGCTGGAGCGGCTGCCCGCGGTGGACCGGGCGATCCTGCGGGTCGCGGTGTGGGAACTGCTGCACGCCGAGGATGTGCCGGAGCCGGTCGCGGTGGACGAGGCCGTCGAGCTGGCCAAGGAATTGTCCACCGATGAGTCACCGGCGTTCGTCAACGGTGTGCTGGGGCAGGTCATGCTGGTGACCCCGCAGATCCGCGCTGCGGCCGCGGCGCTGCGTCCCGCCGACGGCGGATCCCCGGACAGCGGAGAGTAGACGATGCCGCACGACTGGGCGCCCTATACGAGCGTGCAGGATGCGGCCTCGGTTTATCTGCGCGACCCCGAACTGGCCCTGGAACAACTCAGGTCGGTCATCGAGTTCCCCGGCATCGCCGCGTTCATCATGTCGCGCGGCGAGACCGAGGAGCGCGAGGGCACCGCGCTGTGGCAGGAAGTGGTGGCCACCGACGGGCTGCGGCTGATCATGTGGCGTGCCGACGACGAGTTCGTCGACGACCGAAGGCAATTGAACTCGTCGGTGCGCACCATTCTGTTGTCGACGATCAGCGACCACATCCTGAGCACCCAGTACGAGGTTCTCGGTGACGGCACCCGTCGGCTGTCCGAGGTCCGGCTGCGGATGTATACCCAGTTGGTGACCCGCGTCCGGCGGACCTCGGCCACCGACAGCGACCTGTACTGCGAGTCGTTCCGGTACACCAAGACCGTCGACAACGGCGGCCTGGCACAGATGGAACGGCTGCTGCAGTTCGGCCGGGTGTTGTCGCGCTCGATGTAGTGACGCGGTCTCCGGGACGGGTATGAAAGTGCCCACCTCGCAGCGACATTCGAGCGACAATCCAGCCTCAGAAATTTCTTTGGCCTCTTTCGTCCCTGCTGTCACATCCTGTCATGATTTGTCGGTGGTCGCACGTATGTTCGAATCATGAAGTCGGACGCGGTGGCCAGTCGGGAGACGGTGCAGGATGCACTCTCCGATCACGCCGCGTCCACCAAAGCCTTGCTGGATGCCGACTTCACGGTGTTCGACACCGCGGAGTTATTGGCCATCCAATCCGAGCGCGAACTGCGGGCGCGCGCGGACGAGATGATCGGGCACCGCATCCAGGCCGCGCTGATGGACCGGGCCGGCGCGCACGAGATCGGTGGGAAGTCCTGGGTCGATGTGCTGGCCACTCGGATGCGGATCAGCCGTGCCGAGGCCGCCCGCCGGGTGTCGGGCGCTGAACTCCTGGGCCCCCGGCACGCCATCGGCGGGGAGGTATTGGAGCCGGTGCTGGCGGCCTGTGCCGCCGCGTTGGCCGAAGGATCGATCTGTGCGGCACACATCAAAGTGGTCCGGGCGACAATGACATCCGCCTCGGGCCGGATGACAGGTACCGAGTTGGCGGACTTGGAGGTGTCGCTGGTCGCCGCGGCCAAGACCACGACCCCGGAAACCCTGGAAAAGGCCGCCGAACGGGTGCTCTACAAACTCAACCAGGACGGCGATGGCCCCGATGTCGCGCGGCATAAGCGGGGCATCACCCTGGGTGCGCAGGATGCCGACGGGCTGGTGCGCATCACCGGCTGGGTGGATGCGGAGCTGGCCGCGTATCTGGGCACCGTGCAGGAGGTGTGGGGCCGGCCCGGGGTCAACAACCCCGATGACGCTGAGCCCAAGCTCAATCCGGACCCGAGCCCGCTCGAAGACGAACCCGGGCCGGCGTGCGATCCGGCGGGTGCAGAGCCCTTCGCCGACGCCGACACAGCAGAAGATCCCGACCCCAACCACCCCGCCAACTTCGGGGCCCTGGCCGATCTGGCCGCCGGTGACACCCGCACCCGGGCTCAACGTTTGCACGATGCCTTCAAGGCGATCCTGCGTGATGCCCTGATGGCCAAGAGCCTCGGCCAGCACAACGGGATCCCGGTCACCATGGTGGTGTCCACGACGTTGGCGGAGTTGGAGGCCGGGGCCGGGATCGCGGTCACCGGGACCGGCACGCTGATGCCCATGCCGGATCTGATCCGCCTGGCCGAACAGGCGTATCACTACCTGGTGGTGTACCGAAAACACACCGCCGAACCGCTCTATCTCGGGCGCACCAAACGCCTGGCCAGCAAGGCCCAACGCCTACTGCTCTACAACCGCGACCGGGGCTGCACCCGGCCCGGCTGCACCAAGGCCGCGTGTCAGTGCCAGGCCCATCACGCCGAACCCAGCTGGAACAACGGCGGACTCACCGACGCCCCCACCCTCGCCCTGGGCTGCGGCCCCGACAACCGGCTCGCCGAAATGGGCTGGACCACCAGCATCGACCACGACACCGGGCGGGTCCACTGGCACCCACCCCCACTGATGGACACCGGCGGTGACACCCTCAACCACCACTTCCACCCCGAAGAACTCCTCCCACCGGAGGAAGGCGCGGGCGGGGCGAACTGTTGATTGGCCCCGACGCGCTGGAACCGGCCTAGAGCCCCAGCCCCTGGTAGGTGCGGCGGACGAATTTCGGTTGTGCCATCCGGAGTTTGGCCATCGAGGTGTTGCCCGCGACCTGTGCGATATCGGCGGTCAGATCGGGAAAGTTCTGGATCAGGTACATCACGATGACGTCATTGGCCGGGTCGGCCTGCCACCAGGTGCCGTAGGCGCCGGGCCAGCCGAAGGTCCCGATCCCGCCGGGGCCGAAGAACCGCTCGGACTGGGCCGGGTCGGTCACCACCGACATGCTCAGCCCGAATCCGCGCCCGATCCAGAACGGCACCCCGAGGAAGTTGTGTTCCTTCTGGTCGGGGTGCAACCGGTCGGTGCGCATCAACTGGGTCGACTCCTCGGAGAGCACCCGGACACCGTCGACGGTGCCGCCGCCCAGCAGCATTCGGGCGAACTTCAGGTAGTCGTCGGCGGTGGACATCAGGCCGCTGCCGCCGGAGCAGAACTCCGGGGGAGTCAGCGGCGGGGGACCCATGACATCGTCCCGCAGGGACCCGTCTGTGGTCAGGCCGTACATGGTGGCCATCCGGCGGCGCTGGGTCAGGCTGAGCGCGAAACCGGTGTCCGACATGCCCAGCGGCTCGAAGATCCGCTCGGCGAGCAGCTCGTGCAGCGGTTGGCCGGCCATCCGGGCGATGGCGATGCCCAGCACGTCGGTGCCGTGGCTGTAGGTGATGCGGGCCCCGGGCTGATGTACCAGCGGCAGTTCGGCCAGCTCGGCCAGCCAGCGCTCCTCGTTCTGCCGGTGTGACAACCGGGCGTAGGCCTTGGCCAGTGGCCCGGTGATGGAGAACGGATAGGCCAGCCCCGCACGGTGGGTCATCAGATCGTCGAAGGTGATGGGCCGGCGCAGCGGCTCGGTGACATCGAGTTCACCGGTCGGCCGGGTCAGCACCCGCAGCCCGGCGATCTCGGGCACCCAGCGGGCCACCGGGTCGTCGAGGGTGAACCGGCCCTCGTCCATCAGCGTCATCGCCGCGGCCACCGTGACCGGCTTGCTCATCGAGGCGATCCGGAACACCGTGTCGCGCTGCATCGGCAGACCGGCCGCGACGTCACGATGGCCGAGCTCGTTGACCTGCACCACCTGGCCGGCGTGCCACACCAGGGTGACCGCGCCGGCCAGCAGGCCGGAGTCGATGGCCTCGGTGATGGAGGCGGCGTTGTTGTCGAGGTTCACCCGGCAGACGTTATCGGGCGCGCGGGAGTTCGGGCGCTCCGCCCGAGACGAAGGGCACACCGTCACGGGCCGGAGCGATGACACCGGCCTGATAAGCTGGCCTGCAGTTCGACGTCCTTTAACGATCCGTCCAGAGAGGCGGAGAAGGAGGTCCTGGTTTACTCGTGGCTGCCGCAGATCCTGCCGGTCCCGACCGGGAATTGATGTCCGCCGCCGATGTGAGCCGGACCATCTCGCGCATCGCGCACCAGATCATCGAAAAGACCGCGCTCGACGCGCCGAATGCCCCGCGGGTGGTGCTGCTGGGCATCCCGACCCGCGGCGTGACGCTGGCGGCCCGGCTGGCCGAGAAGGTCGGTGAGTTCGCCGGGGTGGATCTGCCGCACGGCGGCCTCGACATCACCCTCTACCGCGACGACCTGAACATCAAACCGCCGCGCCCGCTGGAGTCGACGTCGATCCCGGCCGGCGGCATCGACGGCGCCCTGGTCATCCTCGTCGACGACGTGCTCTACTCCGGGCGGTCGGTGCGCTCGGCGCTGGACGCCCTGCGCGACATCGGCCGGCCCCGGATCGTGCAGTTGGCGGTGCTCGTCGACCGCGGTCACCGGGAGCTACCGATCCGTGCGGACTATGTCGGCAAGAACGTGCCCACCTCGCGCAGCGAGAACGTCAAGGTGCGACTGCAGGAACCCGATGGGGAGGACAGCGTGCGGATCGCACCGTATGGAGGACCGAGTAGGTGAAGCATCTGTTGGCGGCGGGCGACCTGTCGCGCGACCAGGCCGTCGCGATTCTCGATGACGCAGACCGCTTCCGGGAGGCACTGCTGGGCCGCGAGGTCAAGAAGCTGCCCACCCTGCGCGGGCGCACCATCATCACCATGTTCTACGAGAACTCCACCCGCACCCGGGTGTCGTTCGAGGTGGCCGGGAAGTGGATGAGCGCCGACGTCATCAACGTCAGCGCCTCCGGGTCCTCGGTGGCCAAGGGGGAATCGCTGCGCGACACCGCCCTCACACTGCGGGCCGCCGGCGCCGACGCGCTGATCATCCGGCACCCGGCTTCCGGTGCGGCACAGCAGCTTGCCGCGTGGACACATGACGAATTGGGCGGGCCCAGCGTGATCAATGCCGGTGACGGTACCCACGAACACCCCACCCAGGCGCTGCTCGACGCGCTCACCCTGCGCCAGCGGCTCGGCTCCATCGAGGGCCGCCGGGTCGTCATCGTCGGCGACGTGCTGCACAGCCGGGTCGCGCGCTCCAACGTCGAACTGCTGGCAACCCTCGGCGCGGAGGTGGTGCTGGTCGCCCCGCCGACCCTGCTGCCGGTCGGCGTGGCCGGGTGGCCGGTCACCGTGTCGCACGATCTGGACGCCGAACTGCCCGCCGCCGATGCGGTCCTGATGCTGCGGGTGCAGGCCGAGCGGATGAACGGCGGATTCTTCCCCTCCGAGCGCGAGTACTCGGTGCTCTACGGACTGTCGGAGAAGCGGCGCGCCAAGCTGGCCGAGGACGCCGTGGTGCTGCACCCCGGCCCGATGCTGCGCGGTATGGAAATCGGGTTCGCGGTCGCCGATTCGTCGCAGTCGGCTGTGCTGCAGCAGGTTTCCAACGGAGTACATGTACGGATGGCGGTGCTGTTCCACCTGTTGGTCGGCGCCGGGGAACGGGAGGCGATCACCGCATGAGCGGACAGGTGTTGATCCGGGGCGTGCGGCTCTACGGTGAGGGCGATCCGGTCGACGTGCTCATCGCCGACGGTCAGATCGCCGAGATCGGATCGGGGATCGGTTCGGACGCCGACACCGTGATCGAGGCCGCCGGCCAGATTCTGCTGCCCGGTTTCGTCGATCTGCACACCCATCTTCGTGAGCCCGGCCGCGAATACGCCGAGGACATCGAAACCGGTTCGGCGGCTGCCGCTCTAGGTGGCTACACCGCGGTGTTCGCGATGGCCAACACCGACCCGGTGGCCGACAGCCCGGTGGTCACCGACCACGTGTGGCACCGCGGACAGCAGGTCGGCCTGGTCGATGTGCATCCGGTCGGCGCGGTCACGGTGGGCCTGGAGGGCAAGCAGCTCACCGAGATGGGGCTGATGGCCGCCGGCGCCGGAGGGGTCCGGATGTTCTCCGACGACGGCGTCTGCGTGCACGACCCGTTGGTGATGCGCCGCGCACTGGAGTACGCAAGCGGGCTGGGTGTGCTGATCGCCCAGCACGCCGAGGAACCGCGGCTCACCGTCGGCGCCGTCGCGCACGAGGGACCCAATGCCGCCAAGCTGGGGCTGGCCGGCTGGCCGCGCTCGGCCGAGGAATCCATCGTCGCGCGCGACGCGATTCTGGCCCGCGACGCCGGAGCCCGGGTGCACATCTGCCACGCATCCACCGCGGGCACCGTCGAACTGTTGAAATGGGCCAAAGCGCAGGGCATCTCGATCACCGCCGAGGTCACCCCGCACCACCTGCTGCTCGACGACACCCGGCTGAACAGCTATGACGGCCGCAACCGGGTCAACCCGCCGCTGCGCGAGGCCTCCGATGTGGCGGCCCTGCGACAGGCGCTCGCCGACGGGGTCATCGACTGCGTGGCCACCGACCACGCCCCACACGCCGAGCAGGAGAAGTGCTGCGAATTCGCCAACGCGCGCCCCGGCATGCTGGGCCTGGAGACCGCGCTGTCCGTGGTCGTCGAGACCATGGTCAAGCCCGGCCTGCTGGGCTGGCGTGATGTCGCCCGGGTGATGAGTGAGGCCCCCGCCGCGATCGTCGGGCTGCCCGATCAGGGCCGCCCGCTGGCGGTGGGGGAACCGGCCAACGTCACCGTCGTCGATCCCGACGCCACCTGGACGGTCACCGGCTCGGAACTGGCCAGCCGCTCGGACAACACACCGTTCGAAGAGATGACGCTGCCGGCCGCGGTGACATGTACGTTGCTGCGCGGCAAGATCACCGCGCGCCGGGGATCGGGCGAGCGTGACCGCCCAACGAGTAGCGAAGCGGATCGCGCATGAACGACGCAACCCTGATCGGATCGCTGGTGCTGGCCACGGTGGTGGTGCTGGCCATCGGCTTCTTCATCCGGCAGATCGTGCGTGGCTGGCGCCACCGCATCGAGCGGCAGGCCGAGCTCATCGGCAACCTGCCGCCGCTGCCGGACACCGTCGGGCCGGTGCTGGCCGGCCCCACCAAGGGTCTCTACGTCGGCAGCACGGTGGCGCCGAACTGGAACGACCGGATCGCGGCCGCCGGGCTGGGATTCCGGGCCAAGGGAGTGCTCACCCGCTATCCCGAGGGAATCATGGTGCAACGCAGTGGGATCGGTCCGATCTGGATTCCGGACGAATCGATCCTGGCAATACGCAGCGAACGGGCCATCACAGGTAAGGCACTCACCCACGACGGCATCATCGCCGTCCGGTGGCGACTGCCGTCGGGTACCGAGATCGACACCGGTTTCCGGGCCGACGACCGGGGCGAAGTCAAGAATTGGGTCAAGGAGGATGCGTGACACGCAGCGCTGAAAAAGCAGTCCTGGTACTGGAGGACGGCCGGGTCTACACCGGCACGCCCTTCGGGGCGACCGGGCAGACACTCGGTGAGGCGGTGTTCTCCACCGGGATGTCCGGCTACCAGGAGACGCTGACCGACCCGAGCTACCACCGTCAGATCGTGGTCGCGACGGCGCCGCAGATCGGCAACACCGGCTGGAACGGTGAGGACGGCGAGAGCCGCGCGGACAAGATCTGGGTGGCCGGCTACGTCGTGCGTGACCCGTCGCCGCGCGCGTCGAACTGGCGCTCGACCGGCACCCTCGAGGATGAACTGGTGCGCCAGGGCATCGTCGGCATCGCGGGGATCGACACCCGCGCGGTCGTGCGCCATCTGCGCACCGCCGGGTCCATGAAGGCCGGTGTGTTCTCCGGTGACGCCCTCGACGACGTCGACACCCTGGTCGACCGGGTGCGCAGCCAGCCCTCGATGCTCGGAGCCGACCTGGCCGGCGAGGTGTCCACCGCAGAGCGCTACACGGTGGAAGCCGATGGGCCGCAGCGTTTCACCGTCGCCGCCATCGACCTCGGCATCAAGACCAACACCCCGCGCAACTTCGCCCGCCGGGGCATCCGCAGCCATGTGTTGCCGGCCGCGACGACCTTCGACGAGATCATCGAGATCAAGCCGGACGGGGTGTTCCTGTCCAACGGTCCCGGTGACCCGGCCACCGCCGACCACATCGTGGAGGTCACCCGCCAGGTCCTCGGCGCCGGAATCCCGTTGTTCGGCATCTGTTTCGGCAACCAGATCCTGGGCCGGGCGCTGGGCCGGTCCACCTACAAGATGACCTTCGGTCACCGGGGCATCAACATCCCGGTGATGGATCACGCCACCGGCCGGGTCGCGGTCACCGCCCAGAACCACGGCTTCGCTCTGGAAGGCGAGGCCGGCGAGGAGTTCGACACCCCCTTCGGCCGCGCGGTGGTCAGCCACACCTGCGCCAACGACGGCGTGGTGGAGGGCATCAAACTCATCGACGGTCGGGCCTTCTCGGTGCAGTACCACCCCGAGTCGGCCGCCGGTCCACGGGACGCCGAGTACTTGTTCGATCAGTTCATCGACCTTCTGTCGGAACGCAAGTCAGGGGAGAAGTAAATGCCACGCCGTTCTGACCTCAAGCATGTGCTGGTCATCGGGTCCGGCCCGATCGTCATCGGCCAGGCCTGCGAGTTCGACTATTCGGGCACCCAGGCGTGCCGCGTGCTGCGTGCCGAGGGGCTGCAGGTCAGCTTGATCAACTCCAACCCGGCCACGATCATGACCGACCCGGAGTACGCCGACCACACCTACGTGGAGCCCATCACCGCGGGTTTCGTCGAGAAGATCTTCGCCCAGCAGGCCGAGCGCGGGAACAAGATCGACGCCGTGCTGGCCACCCTGGGCGGGCAGACCGCCCTCAACACCGCGGTCGCGCTGCACGACGCCGGCATCCTGGAGCGCTACGGCGTGGAGATGATCGGCGCCGACTTCGATGCCATCCAGCGCGGTGAGGACCGGCAGAAGTTCAAGGACATCGTCGCCAAGGTCGGTGGCGAGTCGGCGAAATCCCGGGTCTGTTACACCATGGACGAGGTCCGCGACACCGTCGCCGAGCTCGGTCTTCCGGTCGTCGTCCGGCCGTCGTTCACGATGGGCGGGCTGGGCTCGGGCATGGCCTACTCGGCCGAGGACGTCGAGCGGATGGCCGGTGACGGGCTGTCCGCATCGCCGACGGCGAACGTGCTCATCGAGGAATCCATCTACGGCTGGAAGGAGTTCGAGCTCGAGCTGATGCGCGACCACCACGACAACGTGGTGGTGGTCTGCTCGATCGAGAACTTCGACCCGATGGGTGTGCACACCGGGGACTCGGTGACCGTCGCCCCGGCGATGACGCTGACCGATCGCGAGTACCAGACCATGCGCGACCTCGGTATCGCCATCCTGCGCGAGGTCGGCGTGGACACCGGTGGCTGCAACATCCAGTTCGCGATCAACCCGAAAGACGGACGTCTCATCGTCATCGAGATGAACCCGCGGGTGTCCCGGTCCAGTGCGCTGGCGTCCAAGGCGACCGGATTCCCGATCGCCAAGATCGCCGCCAAGTTGGCCATCGGCTACACCCTGGACGAGATCGTCAACGACATCACCAAGGAGACCCCGGCCTGTTTCGAGCCGACCCTGGACTACGTCGTGGTCAAGGCCCCGCGGTTCGCCTTCGAGAAGTTCCCCGGCGCGGACCCGACCCTGACCACGACCATGAAGTCGGTGGGCGAGGCGATGTCGTTGGGCCGCAACTTCATCGAGGCTCTCGGCAAGGTGATGCGCTCGCTGGAGACCAAGCGCACCGGCTTCTGGACCAAACCCGACCGTGAGGCCACCCTCTCCGAACTGCTGACCGATCTGCGCACCGCCACCGACGGGCGCATCTACGACATCGAGCAGGCGCTGCGCCTGGGCGGCAGCGTCGAGGAGGTCGCCGAGGCCTCCGGGGTGGATCCCTGGTTCATCGAGCAGATCGCCACCCTGGTGGAGCTGCGCGCCGAACTGGTCGACGCCCCGGTCCTGGACGAGACGCTGCTGCGGCACGCCAAGCATTGTGGGCTGTCCGACGGGCAGATCGCCGCGCTGCGTCCCGAACTGGCCGGCGAGACCGGGGTGCGCGTACTGCGCGAGCGGCTCGGCATCCACCCGGTGTACAAGACCGTGGACACCTGCGCCGCCGAGTTCGAGGCCCGCACGCCGTACCACTACAGCAGCTACGAGCTGGACCCGGCGGCCGAGACCGAGGTCGCCCCGCAGACCGAGAAGCCCAAGGTGCTCATCCTGGGCTCCGGCCCGAACCGGATCGGGCAGGGCATCGAATTCGACTACAGCTGTGTGCATGCCGCCACCACGCTGAGCCAGGCCGGGTTCGAGACGATCATGGTCAACTGCAACCCCGAGACGGTGTCGACCGACTACGACACCGCCGACCGGCTGTACTTCGAACCGCTGACCTTCGAGGACGTGCTGGAGGTCTACCACGCCGAGCAGGCCTCCGGCGCGGGCGGACCGGGGGTGGTGGGCGTCATCGTGCAGCTCGGCGGGCAGACGCCGCTGGGGCTGGCCGACAAGCTGGAGCGCGCCGGTGTGCCGATCGTGGGCACCAAGCCCGAGGCCATCGACCTGGCCGAGGACCGCGGGCTGTTCGGCGAGGTGCTGATGAGCGCCGGGCTGCCCGCACCCCGGTTCGGCACCGCCACCAGCTTCGAGCAGGCTCGCCGGATCGCCGCCGACATCGGCTACCCGGTGCTGGTGCGCCCGTCCTACGTGCTCGGTGGACGCGGTATGGAGATCGTCTACGACGAGGAAACCCTGCAGGGCTACATCACCCGGGCCACCGAGCTGTCCCCGGAGCATCCGGTGCTGGTCGACCGGTTCCTGGAGGACGCCATCGAGATCGACGTCGACGCGCTGTGCGACGGCAGCGAGGTCTACATCGGCGGCGTGATGGAGCACATCGAGGAGGCCGGCATCCACTCCGGCGACTCGGCATGTGCGCTGCCGCCGGTCACCCTGGGCCGCACCGACATCGAGAAGGTCCGCGAGGCCACCGAGGCGCTCGCGCACGGCATCGGGGTGGTCGGGCTGCTCAACGTGCAGTACGCGCTCAAGGACGATGTGCTCTACGTCCTGGAGGCCAACCCCCGGGCGAGCCGCACCGTGCCGTTCGTATCCAAGGCCACTGCCATCCCGCTGGCCAAGGCGTGCTCCCGGATCATGTTGGGTGCCACCATCGCCCAGCTGCGTGAAGAGGGCGTGCTGGCCGCCGAGGGTGACGGCGCGACAGTGTCCCCGGCCGCGCCGATCGCGGTGAAGGAAGCGGTGCTGCCCTTCCACCGGTTCCGCAAGGCCGATGGCTCCCAGGTGGATTCGCTGCTCGGGCCGGAGATGAAGTCCACCGGTGAGGTGATGGGCATCGACCGCGACTTCGGCACCGCGTTCGCCAAGAGCCAGACCGCCGCGTACGGTTCGCTGCCGGCTTCGGGCACGGTGTTCGTCTCGGTGGCCAACCGGGACAAGCGTTCGCTGGTGTTCCCCGTCAAGCGGCTCGCGGACCTCGGGTTCCGCGTGCTGGCCACCGAGGGCACGGCGGAGATGCTGCGCCGCAACGGTATTCCGTGCGAGGTGGTGCGCAAGAACTTCGAGGATCCTGGCGACGGGCGGCCGGAGATGTCGGCCGTGGACGCGATCCGGGCCGGCCAGGTCGACATGGTGATCAACACCCCGTACGGCAACTCCGGGCCGCGCGTGGACGGCTACGAGATCCGCTCGGCGGCGGTGTCGATGAACATCCCGTGCGTGACCACGGTGCAGGGCGCGTCGGCGGCGGTGCAGGGCATCGAGGCCGGCATCCGGGGCGACATCGGGGTGCGGTCGCTGCAGGAACTGCACAGTCAGCTCGGCGAGCACCGGTGAGCTCGTTCGGGGCGCGGCTGGCCGAGGCCGTCGCCGCCAGGGGACCGTTGTGCCCGGGCATCGACCCGCACCCCGAACTGCTGTCCTCCTGGGGGTTGCCCGTCGACGTGACGGGCCTGGCGCGGTTCAGTGAGATCTGCGTGGCGGCGTTCGCGGATTTCGCGATCGTCAAACCCCAGGTGGCGTTCTTCGAGGCGTACGGCTCGGCCGGCTTCGCGGTGCTGGAACAGACGACGGCGGCCCTGCAGGCCGCGGGGGTGCTGGTGCTCGCCGACGCCAAACGCGGCGACATCGGCACCACCATGGCGGCCTACGCGCAGGCCTGGGCGGGGGAGTCGCCGTTGGCCGCCGACGCGGTCACGGCCTCGCCCTACCTGGGTTTCGAATCGCTGCGGCCGCTGCTCGACGTCGCCGCGGCACACGGGCGCGGAGTCTTCGTGCTGGCGGCCACCTCGAACCCGGAGGGTGCCGGCGTGCAGCGTGCCGTCGTGGGCGGACCGGCGGACGGGCGCACCGTCGCACAGAGCATCGTCGACGCGGCCGGCATGGAGAACCAGGCGAACAGGGCCCACCAGGGCCCCGGGTCGATCGGTGTGGTGATCGGGGCGACGCTGTCCGATCTGCCGGACCTCGGCGCCCTGGACGGCCCGGTACTGGCCCCCGGGGTGGGGGCCCAGGGTGGACGGCCCGAGGATCTCGGCCGATTGGGCTCCCGGGTCCTGCCCGCGGTGTCCCGGGAGATCCTGCGCGCCGGACCCGAGGTCGCCGCATTGCGGGCGGCCGCGGAACGGCTCCGCGACGAGGTCGCCTACCTGGCCTGAGGAGCTGTCTGCCCGCTGTACGGGGGCGGGTGGATGGAACCCGGCCGAGCGGGGTGGCGGAGGGCGCTGGCGCCCCGCCAGGCGGCCGAAGCGATGGGTGTCCTCGCCGGGCTGGTCCCGGCCCCACGCGGCGCCCGAACCTGGGAGTGCCGGGGTGGAAAATCCGCAGATGATACGCCTGGTATCCGGGCGTTTGTTTAGGTTTGCTATGCGTCCACTGCGGTGGGTGACGTGACGGGTGTCCCGGCGATCTCCGACACGCCCGACACGCCATGACCAGCGAAAATTTCTCATTCCAGTGCCAGGAATCGCGATTCAGCGAACTGACGGCGGCCGCGCTCAATCTCCCGCCGATCTGCAATTCAGCTGAAAACCCTTGCTGTGCAGGGAGATCAGAAGAGCGGGTGCTGGCAAACACCCGTGCGGCCGGAAAATGGGCACGGCGGGCTCACGCCGTACACGCTGGTCTTTTGACCCGGAAACGCGGGGGTGGGGTTAGCTTTCGTCAGGATGCGTGGGTACGGTCGTCGTCGCTGGCTGGTTACGTGATCCAGCCGTGATGAAACAACAGATGGCGAGAGACGGAGGAACCCCGTGGCCCTTCCCCAGTTGACCGACGAACAGCGCGCGGCAGCGTTGGAGAAGGCTGCTGCCGCACGTCGAGCGCGAGCCGAGCTCAAAGATCGGCTCAAGCGCGGCGGCACCAACCTCAAGCAGGTTCTCAAGGACGCTGAGACCGATGAGGTCTTGGGCAAGATGAAGGTCTCCGCACTGCTGGAGGCGCTGCCCAAGGTCGGCAAGGTCAAGGCTCAGGAGATCATGACCGAACTGGAGATCGCTCCGACCCGCCGCCTGCGCGGCCTCGGCGATCGCCAGCGCAAGGCGCTGCTGGAGAAGTTCGACTTCACCAGCGACTAATCAGTACCCAATTGAACACTGGTGGTGGGCCGGACAAGGCTGCGGTCGTAGTCCTGTCCGGCCCTTCCGCTGTCGGGAAGTCCACGGTGGTGCGCTGTCTGCGCGACCGGATTCCCGACCTTCATTTCAGCGTGTCAGTCACGACACGCGCGCCGCGACCCGGTGAGGTCGACGGCGTGGACTACACGTTCGTCTCGGCCGAAGAGTTCCAGCGTCTGATCGACAACGGAGAACTCCTCGAGTGGGCCGAGATCCACGGCGGTCTGCAACGGTCGGGTACCCCGGCCGCGCCGATCCGTGCGGCCACCGCCGCCGGCGTCCCGGTACTGATCGAGGTCGATCTGGCCGGAGCCCGCGCCGTGAAGGCGGCGATGCCCGAGGTCACGACCGTCTTCCTCGCACCGCCCAGCTGGGAGGTGCTGGAGGAACGGCTGGTGGGACGCGGGACCGAAAGTCCCGAGGTCCAGGCCCGGCGGCTGAGCACCGCACGCGAGGAACTGGCCGCCCAGGGCGACTTCGATGTGGTGGTTGTCAACAGGCAATTGGAGTCGGCTTGCGCGGAATTGGTATCCTTGCTGGTGGCCCGCTAGTCGGATTGCCTCAATCGCACCAAATGCATCGTCTTTAACACCGAAAACTTTTTACAGCCGGGAGAATCTTCGTGAGCACGCCTGTCGAGAACATCGACGCCGCCAACGCCTACGACACGCCGCTGGGCATCACCAACCCGCCCATCGATGAGCTGCTCGACCGTGCGTCGAGCAAGTACGCATTGGTCATCTATGCCGCCAAGCGTGCGCGCCAGATCAACGACTACTACAACCAGCTCGGCGACGGCATCCTGGAGTACGTCGGCCCGCTGGTCGAGCCGGGCCTGCAGGAGAAGCCGCTGTCGATCGCGATGCGCGAGATCCATTCCGATCTGCTCGAGCATTCCGAGGGCGAGTAACAGCCAGGGGCTGCCGAAATGACCGACCGTAAACGGATCGTCGTCGGCGTTGCAGGCGGGATCGCCGCCTATAAGGCGTGCACCGTTGTCCGGCAGCTCACGGAAGCGGGCCACGAGGTCAAGGTGGTGCCGACCGAGTCGGCGCTGAAGTTCGTCGGTGCCGCGACGTTCGAGGCGCTGTCGGGTCAGCCGGTGCACACCGGCGTCTTCGAATCCGTCCACGAGGTTCCGCATGTCCGGATCGGCCAGCAGGCCGATCTGGTGGTGGTCGCCCCCGCGACGGCGGACCTGCTGGCCCGGGCGGTCGCCGGTCGGGCCGATGACCTGCTGACCGGGACCCTGTTGACCGCACGCTGTCCGGTGCTGTTCGCGCCGGCCATGCACACCGAGATGTGGTTCCACCCGGCCACCGTGGACAACGTCGCCATGTTGCGTTCTCGGGGTGCGGTGGTGCTCGAACCGGCCTCCGGGCGGCTCACCGGCGCCGACACCGGCCCGGGCCGGCTGCCCGAGGCCGAGGAGATCACCACCCTGGCGGGGCTGCTGCTGGAGCGTCCCGACGCCCTCCCGTACGACCTGTCCGGGGTGAAGGCGCTGGTGACCGCCGGCGGTACCCGCGAGCCGCTGGACCCGGTGCGCTTCATCGGCAACCGGAGTTCGGGCAAGCAGGGCTACGCGGTGGCCCGGGTGATGGCCCAGCGTGGCGCCGAGGTCACCCTGGTCGCCGGGAACACCTCCGGCCTGATCGATCCGGCCGGGGTCAACGTGGTGCACATCGGTTCGGCCACCCAGCTCAAAGAGGCGGTCACCAAGCTCGCCTCTGAAGCGAACGTCCTGGTGATGGCGGCCGCCGTCGCGGACTTCCGGCCGGCGCAGGTCGCCACGGCCAAGATCAAGAAGGGCGCATCCGAGCCCTCCTCGATCGAACTGATCCGAAATGACGACGTGCTCGCCGACGCTGTCCGCGCCCGCGCCGAGGGCCAGCTGCCCAATATGCGCGCAATCGTGGGCTTCGCCGCCGAGACCGGCGATGAGAACGGCGATGTGCTGTTCCACGCACGGGCCAAGCTCAAGCGCAAGGGCTGCGAAATGCTGGTGGTCAATGCGGTCGGGGAAGGCAAGGCCTTCGAGGTCGATCACAACGACGGCTGGATGCTGGGCGCCGACGGAACCGAAACCGCGTTGGAGCACGGCTCGAAGACTTTGATGGCCAGCCGTATCGTGGACGCGATCGGGGCGCTCCTGAACGGGTGAACCGCATTGCGCCTAACGGTTGCGTCGATCGGCTTTACAAGGTTGGCTGCCAGTGAGCAAGATTAAGCTTTGCCTATCTAACTATTTGGAGGATGTCACGTGAGCACAGGTCGGCTGTTTACCAGCGAGTCGGTGACCGAAGGACACCCCGACAAGATCTGTGACGCCATCAGCGATTCGATCCTCGACTCCTTGCTGGCCGTCGATCCCAGGTCGCGGGTCGCGGTCGAGACCGCTGTCACGACCGGCCAGGTCCACGTCATCGGCGAGGTCACCACGTCCGCCAAGGAAGCCTTCGCCGACATCAACGACACCGTGCGCAAGCGCATCCTGGAGATCGGCTACGACTCCTCGGACAAGGGCTTCGACGGCGAGACCGCCGGTGTCAACATCGGCATCGGCCGCCAGTCGCCCGATATCGCCCAGGGCGTGGACACCGCTCACGAGACCCGCGTCGAGGGCGCCGGCGATCCGCTGGACCTGCAGGGCGCCGGTGACCAGGGGCTGATGTTCGGCTACGCCATCAAGGACACCCCGGAACTGATGCCGCTGCCGATCGCGCTGGCCCACCGGCTGGCCCGTCGCCTCGCCGAGGTGCGCAAGAACGGCAAGCTGGACTACCTGCGCCCGGACGGCAAGACCCAGGTCACCGTGCAGTACGACGGCACCACCCCGGTCCGGCTGGACACCGTGGTGCTGTCCACCCAGCACGCCGCGGGCATCGACCTGGACGGCCAGCTGGCGCCCGACATCCGCGAGCAGGTCGTCAACACCGTGCTCGACGACCTCAACCACGACACCCTGGACACCTCCGACTTCCGGCTGTTGGTCAACCCGACCGGCAAGTTCGTGCTCGGTGGCCCGATGGGTGACGCCGGCCTGACCGGCCGCAAGATCATCGTCGACACCTACGGCGGCTGGGCCCGTCACGGCGGCGGCGCCTTCTCCGGCAAGGATCCCTCGAAGGTGGACCGTTCGGCCGCCTACGCGATGCGCTGGGTGGCCAAGAACGTCGTCGCCGCCGGCCTGGCCGAGCGGGTCGAGGTGCAGGTCGCCTACGCGATCGGCAAGGCCGCCCCGGTGGGTCTGTTCGTCGAGACCTTCGGCTCCGAGACCGTCGACCCGGCCCGGATCGAGAAGGCCATCACCGCGGTGTTCGATCTGCGCCCCGGCGCCATCGTGCGGGATCTGGATCTGCTGCGCCCGATCTACGCACCGACCGCCGCGTACGGCCACTTCGGCCGCACCGACATCGAGCTGCCCTGGGAGCAGACCAACAAGGTCGAGGAGCTCAAGGCTTCCGTCTAGCCTCTTTTTCTCGCGAAGAGACGCGAATGGCCGCTATTCCACCCGGAATAGCGGCCATTCGCGTCTGCTGGCAAGGGCTTTCGTGCACCGGCATTCGAACCGCGCTCGACGGTGTCTCCATCTCGGTGGCGCAGGGTGAGATCCTCGTTCTAACCCGCCGTCCCGCTGAACGCGTAGTCATCGAGCGGGAAGGTGCGGCTGCGCCAGTACGTCTCCGGCGTGCTGGCCGGGCGCAGCGGCACATCGCCGTTCTTGTCGAAGTAATAGCTGTTGGCCGTCGCGCAATTGTCCTGCCAGAAAATCTGGCGGTGTCGTTTGCGCATCATCTCGGCGAAGTAGCGGGCGTTGGCCTCGGGCCGCACCTCGACCCGCGCCGCGCCGGTGCGCGCGGCCTGCTGCAGGCAGCGCACGATGTGATGGGTCTGCGTCTCGATCAACGCGAAGTACGACGAGCCGACGTACCCGTACGGGCCGCAGACATTGAAGAAATTCGGGAAGCCGGGCACGCTGACACCCTCGTACGCCTGCATCCTGTTGCGGGTCCAGAAGTCGGCCAGTGCCTGACCGCCCGGGCCGATCAGTCCGAAGGTGCCGGAGTCGACATCCATCACCTTGAAACCCGTTGCGAGCACCAGCACGTCGACATCGTGGGCGACGCCTTCGCCCGATGTCCCGGTGGTGCACACCCCGGTCGGGGTGATCCGATCGATCGGTTCGGTGACGAGGTCGACGTTGTCTCGGTTGAAGGTGCTCAGATAGCTGTTGTGGAAGGCCGGGCGTTTACAGCCCACCGCGTAGCGCGGGGTCAGCTTCTCCCGCAGCACCGGGTCGCGGACCTCGCGGCGCAGGTAGGACAGCCCCATCCGCTCGGCGCCGCCGGACAGCGGCAACACGCTGTGGTACTGCGCGGCCAACGGGAAGGTGACCTCGACGTAGGCCTGGCTCAGCAGGCGGCCGGCGGCGCTGCCGAACGGCAGGCGCATCGCCCAGCGTGCCGGCGCCGGCAGTGGCACATCGAACTTCGGGAAACACCAGATCGGGGTGCGCTGGAACACGGTGAGCTGTCCGACCTGCGGCGCGATCTCGGGAATGAGTTGCACCGCCGACGCGCCGGTGCCGATCACCGCGACACGTCTTCCGGACAGGTCGGTGCGGTGATCCCAGCGGGCGGTGTGGAGCGTGGTGCCGGCGAAGGTGTCGACCCCGTCGATGTCGGGCAGTTTCGGCACATTGAGCACACCGGCGGCGTTGATCAGGTGCCGCGCGGTGTGCTCACCGGCCGAGGTGCTGATGCGCCAGAGATCGGCCGCGTCGTCGAACACCGCACCGGTGACCTCGGTGCCGAACCGGATCCTGGCGGCGATCCCGTACTTGGCGACGCAGTGATCGGCGTAGGCCTTGAGCTCCCGGCCCGGGGCGTAGGTGCGCGACCAGTGCGGGCGCCCGCCTCGATGATCAGGTAGTCACCGAGCCTGGCCTTGTCCAGGGCGATCGCGGCTCCGATCCCGGAGAACCCGGCCCCGACGATGACGGTGTGGACGTCCGGTGTCATGGCCCGACTCTCAGGGATGCAGCGCGGCCCGCAGGGCGGCGATCCCGCGTTCGGTGGCCTCGGCCGCGGCGGGCGACGCCAACGCCAGGCTGACGTATCCGTGCACCATCGTCGGCTCCAGGCTGTGTTGCACCGAAACCCCTGCCGCGCTGAGCAATTCGGCGTACCTGCCGCCGTCGTCGCGCAACAGATCGTGCTCGGCGGTGCCGATGAAGGCCGGTGGCAGCCCGCTCAGCGACTCGGCGTTGGCGGGTGCCACATCGGTGGGCAGCGCCGCCGGGTCGCTCAGATCCATGCCGGGCAGGTACCAGGTCAGGAAGGCGGTGCTGACGTCCTGGTTGAGGATGTAGGCGTCGGCGTTCTCGATGAAGGACGGCGCTTTCGTGTCACCGACCGCGACCGGATACCACAGCAGCTGGAACACCAGCGGTGGGCCGCCCGCGTCGCGCGCCCGCAGGGCCATCACCGCGGACAGGTTGCCGCCCGCCGAATCCCCGGCCACCGCGATGCGGGTCGGGTCTCCGCCCAATTCGCCGGCGTGCTCACTCACCCAGCGCAGTGCCGCCCAGGCGTCCTCGACGCCCTGCGGGTAGGGATGTTCGGGGGCGAGCCGGTAGTCCACCGACACCACGATCGCCTCGGCGTCCACCGAGTGCGCGCGGGCCACGTGGTCATGGGTGTCCAGGTCGCCGATCGCCCATCCGCCACCGTGGTAGTAGACGATCACGGGCAGGTTGTCGTGCTGCTGCACCGGTGGCCAGTAGATCCGCACCGGGATGTCGTCCAGATCGCCGTAACCCACGGTGCGCTCCTCGATGCGCAGCTGCGGCAACATCTCCGGCGGCGGTTTCACCGCGCGCAGTTTCTCGCGGGCCACGTCGGCACCGTCGGCGATGGTGAACTCCAGGGGCACCGCGTCCAGTAGGGCTTTGAGATTCGGGTCGACGTCGGCGCGGCCGTTCGAGGCGGTCATGCGGTCCCCTCGCAGGCCCGGGCGCCGCATTCTGGGACGTTGATTCGCTCGCTGCGCTCGCTCATGCGCTCAGGCTAACGCGCCCCGCAGCGCGCCAAGGGCGAGATCGACCGCCTCCGTCGCCGCCGGCACCACCCCGTGGTAGCCCAGATAGCCGTGCACCAGCGTCTGCGCGTTGTGCACCTGCGCCGGCACCCCGGCGGCGGCCAGCAGTTCGGCGTAGCGGATGCCGTCGTCGCGCAGCGGGTCGTATCCGGCCACCGCGATATAGGCCGGCGCCAGACCGGAAAGTGACTCGGCGCGGGCGGGCACCAGCGTGGCCGGCGGATCGCTCAGGTCGACCCCGGCGGCGTACAGCCTGGAGAAGGCCCCCACCGCGCCGCGGCCGAGGATCGGCGCGTCGGCGTTCTCGGTGAACGACGGCAGGCTGCTGTCCCAGGTGGTGGCCGGGTACCAGAGCAGCTGCAACCGCAGGTCCAGTCCGGCGTCGCGGGCCAACAGCGCCACCGCGGCGGCCAGGTTGCCGCCGGCGGAATCCCCGGCGACCGCGATCCGGCTCGGGTCGGCGCCCAGTTCGTCGGCGTGCGCGGCCACCCACCGGGTCACCGCCCAGACGTCGTCGACGGCGGCGGGATAGGGATGCTCGGGCGCGAGCCGGTAGTCCACCGAGACCACCACCGCACCGGTTCCGACGGCGTGCTCGCGCGCGGTCCCGTCATAGGTGTCCACGTCGCCGACCACCCAGCCGCCGCCGTGGAAGAACAGCACCACCGGCGGGCGGGAGCGAAGCGACCCGGGAGTTGATCCCGGCGGGTGATCCTCGGCGACGTCCGGCCAGTAGATGCGCACCGGCACACCCTCGACGGCACGGTCCTCGGTGCGCAGGTCCGGATGCACCTCTCGCCGGGGCAGCGCCGCGAAGCGGGCCCGCGCTTCGTCGGGACCACCGTCCATGGTCAATTGGAACGGCACCGCTTCCAGTACCTTTTCCAGAATGGCGTCCAAGGCGGGTCTGTCGGTACCGGATTCAGGCATGGCATCACCGTACGCAGCGCGCTGGGTCCGGTCGTTCTGGGTCCTGGCGGTGCTGTGCGGGCTGGCTTACGGGATCTTCCTGATCACCGTCGCGCTGCGGGTCCCGTCCGGCGCGGAACTGACCGGGCAGTTCGCGCTGCAGCCCGCCGTGAAGGCCTCCGCCGCGGTGCTGCTGGCGCTGGCCGCCCTGCGCCATCCCCACGCCCGGGAGCGGCGCTGGCTGGTCGCCGCGCTGATCGGCTCGGCCGCCGGTGACTACCTGCTCGCCATGCCGTGGTGGGAGCCGTCCTTCGTGCTCGGGCTGGCCTCGTTCCTGATCGCGCACCTGTGCTTCCTGGCCGCCCTCATCCCGCTGGTACGACGGCAGCCGTCCCGGCTGGCGGCCGCGGCCGTCGTGGTGCTGGCCTGCGTGGTGCTGCTGGTGTCGTTCTGGCCGGCGCTGTTGGAGCAGGGCATGGCGCTGCCGGTGACCGTCTACATGGGCGTCCTCGTCGCGATGGTGTGTGCCGCGCTGCTGGCCGACCTGCCCACGCCGTGGACGGCACTGGGTGCGGTGTGCTTCGCGGTCTCGGATTCGATGATCGGGATCAGCAAGTTCATGCTGGGATCAGAGGTCCTGGCCGTGCCGATCTGGTGGACCTACGCGGCGTCGCTGATGCTGATCACCGCCGGGTTCTTCTTCGGAAGGGACCGGTGACCCAGACCCGCCGCGCCGCCGAGCACGAGCCGATCGCGCGCGTTCTGCCGATGCTGTCGGTGCCGCATCTGGACCGCGAGTTCGACTACCTGGTAGCCGCCGACCAGTCCGATGATGCCCAACCCGGGGTCCGGGTGCGGGTGCGCTTCCACGGCAGGCTGGTGGACGCCTTCATCCTGGAAAGGCGTTCGGACACCGACCATCCGGGCAAGCTGGGCTGGCTGGACCGGGTGGTCTCCGCCGAACCGGTGCTGACCACCGAGATCCGCCGGCTCACCGATGCGGTGGCCGCCCGCTACGTCGGCACCCGGCCGGATGTGCTGCGGCTGGCCGTCCCGCCGCGGCATGCCGCCGTCGAGAAGCAGGCCCCACCGGAACTGCCGCCGTCGGCCCCCACCCCGGTCGACGAATCCGGCTGGGCGCGGTACGTGCGCGGTGATCGGTTCCTCCAGGCGATCCGGGAAGGCCGGGCCGCGCGGGCGGTGTGGCAGGCGCTGCCGGGGGAGCGGTGGCCGCTACGGCTGGCCGAGGCCGCCGCGGCGACGGTGCACGCCGGGCGTGGTGCGCTGATCGTGGTGCCCGATCAGCGGGACGTCGACGCCGTGCACGCGGCGGCGGTGACCTGTGTGGACGACTCGAGGGTGGTCGCGCTGTCGGCGGGGCTGGGTCCCTCGCAGCGGTACCGGCGCTGGCTTTCGGTGCTGCGCGGGCAGGCCCGGCTGGTCATCGGCACCCGCAGCGCGGTGTTCGCGCCGGTCGCCGATCTGGGCCTGGTGATCGTCTGGGACGACGGGGACGACTCGCTGTCCGAGCCGCGGGCGCCGTACCCGCACGCACGTGAGGTCGCCATGCTGCGGGCGCACCAATTGCGTTGCGCCGCAATGATCGGTGGCTTCGCCCGGACCGCCGAAGCGCACGCGCTGGTGCGCAGCCGGTGGGCCCACGACCTGGTCGCGGCCCGCGCGGAGGTACGCGCCCACGCGCCGCGGGTGGTGGCCCTGGACGACAACGCCTTCGATCAGGAGCGGGACCCGGCCGCGCACACCGCGCGGCTTCCGTCGATGGCACTGCGCACCGCGCGTACGGCCCTGGCCGCCGGGCATCCGGTGCTGGTGCAGGTGCCGCGCCGCGGCTACGTGCCGGCGCTGGCCTGCGCCCGGTGCCGCACGGTGGCCCGCTGCCGGCACTGCACCGGCCCGATGTCGCTGCCGGACCGCGACACCCACGGCGCGGTGTGCCGGTGGTGTGCCCGCGCCGAGCTGACGTTGCGGTGCGTGAGTTGCGGCTCGGATGCGGTGCGCGCGGTGGTCGTCGGCGCCCGGCGCACCGCCGAGGAACTCGGCCGGGCACTGCCCGGGGCCAGCATCATCACCTCCGGTGGGGAGTCGGTGGTGTCCACGGTGAGTGCCAAACCGGCTGTCGTGGTCGCCACCCCGGGCGCGGAACCGGTCGCCGAGGGCGGGTACGGCGCCGCGCTGCTGCTGGACAGCTGGGCCCTGCTGGGCCGGCAGGACCTGCGCGCGGCCGAGGACACGCTGCGGCGCTGGATGGCGGCGTCGGCCCTGGTGCGCAGCCGCGCCGACGGCGGCACGGTGGCGGTGATCGCCGAGTCCGCGATCCCCACGGTGCAGTCGTTGATCCGGTGGGATCCGCTGGGCCACGCCGAATTCGAGCTGAACGCCCGCGACGAGGTGGCGCTGCCCCCCGCGGTGCACCTCGCGGTGCTCGACGGGGTGCCCGAGGCTGTGGCGGCCCTGCTGGATGCGGCCGAACTGCCCGCCGGGGCCGAACCGCTGGGGCCGGTCGACCTGCCGCCCGGGGCGCGCCGGCCACCCGGCATCGCGGTGGACAGCCCGGTCAGCCGGATGTTGGTGCGGGTGCCGCGGGCGGGCGGTCTGGAACTCGCTGCGGCGCTGCGCCGTGCGGTGAACTCGCTGAGCTCGCGCCACGAACAGCAGCCGGTTCGGGTCCAAATGGACCCGCTGCACATAGGGTAAGCAGCGACAACCGACAGGAGGTGGGTATGGGGCGGCTGCTGCGGTTGCTGATCCCGTTGGTGCTCATCGCGTTTGGTGTGCTGTGGCCGGTGCTGTTCAGCGCGGTCGCCGGAACCGGTGGCGGCACCGACGGTCCGGTCGACGATCCGGTGGTGATCAGTGACTACACCGCGCATTACACGGTGAGTGCCGACGGGAACCTCGACGCCGTCGAGACCATCACCGGCGAGTTCCCCGCCGACCGGCACGGCATCTTCCGGCACTGGGATGTGACCAACCAGAACGACCCCGAGATCCGGCAGGTGCCGCAGATCCGGTCCATCCTGCTCGACGGTGAACAGGTGCCCTACCAACTGCTCTGGGAGGGCAGGGAACGCTTCCGGGTGGCCAAGATCGGCAGCCCCGACTACACGCTCAACCCCGGCACCCACGTCTATGAGATCCGCTACACCGTCCCGGGGGTACTCGATCCCGGGACCACCGGCGCCGACCGGCAGTTCGGCAGCTCGACCGGAAACCCCCGGGCCCGCACGGTGTTCTTCTGGAACGTCGTCGCACCGGCGTGGAACAACCGGATCGAGAACGTCGATGTCACGGTGACCCTGCCGGAACCCGTGCTCGGCGCCCAATGCTCGGTCGGCCTCGGTCGTGGGGCGGCGTGCCGGGACCTCGCCGTCGAGGGCACCACGGTGCGTCTGGAGGCCGGGAACCTGGCGCCGCACACCCCGGTCACCCTGCGCGCCGGGGTGGACATGGCCACGCCGCCGCGCACGGAACTGCCGTGGAGCCACCACTGGGACCGTGTGCTCGGCCAGTCGACGACACAGGTCGCGGCGTTGCTCGGGCTGGCGGTCGTGGCCGGGATGGTCGCGATCCTGTGGCAGCGCAGGACCTTCGAACCGCCACCCGGTTTCCCGCTCCAGTACGAGCCGCCGCCCGGGCTGGGCCCCGTGCAGACCGAGTACATCCGCACCGAGTCGGTACCCGCGCACGGACTGACCGCGACGCTGTTCCATCTCGCCGAACGCAAGCTCGTCGAACTCCGGCAGGTCGACGAGGACGACTGGAACGTGACCGGTACGGCGCGCAAGGATGCCTGGGCCGATATCGATCCGGTCGCCGTCGCGGTCGGATCGGCACTGGAGGTGATCGGGCCCGGCGCCGAGTTCAAGGCCCGGAAGTCGGCCCGCTCCGGCGAGAAGCTGAACCAGGCCAAGTCCGACATGGACACCGCGGTGCGGCACTGGGCGATCGACAACGGGCTGATCGTCAAACGCCGTCGCGAGCTGTGGCTGCGCGCAGCCAATGCGGTCGCGGCGATCCTGATGGTGTGTGGCTTCTTCCGCTGGGGATTCCCGATCACGTTGTGGGCGTTGCCGTTCGCGGCGTTCTTCCTGTTCTCCGCGGCCTCCTGGCGTGACGGTGTCGGCACCCGCCGCACGCCGGCCGGACGCGAATTGTGGTCGCGGGCCGGGGGATTTCACCGGCTGCTGTCCACCGATTCGGCGGAGAGCCGGTTCGACTTCGGGGCCCGCAAGGATCTCTACGCCGCCTACGTGCCGTTCGCGGTGGCCGCGGGCAGCGCGGCGTTGTGGGCGCAGAAGTACCGGGACGCGACCGGCGCCGCCGCACCGCAACCGGAGTGGTACAACTCCTCGGACAGCACGTCCCCGGGCCGGCACGCAGGCTCGGGCGGCGCGGGGTTCGACGGTTTCGAGTCGGCACTGTCCTCATCGATCGGCGCCTACACCGCGTCGCAGGCGTCGTCCTCCAGCAGTGGCGGCGGTAGCAGCGGCGGCGGCGGCGGTGGGGGCGGCGGAGGCGGAGGTGGATCATGGTGAGTTTTCTGCTGATTCTGGTGTTGGCGATCGCCGTGCTGGTGCTGATCGGCCTGGTGGTGGGCTACAACAAACTCAAGGCCGCCGACGTCCGGGTGTCCGAGGCGCTGTCCGGGATCGACGTCGAACTCACCCGCCGCGCCGCGCTGATCCCGAGCCTGGTGCACACGGTCGGATCGTTCGCCGCGCACGAGAAGGCCATCCTGGACCACGTCACCCGGGCCCGGGCAGCGCTCGACGCCGCCACCGGGGGCGAGTCGGTGGCCCGTCGCAGCGCCGCCGAGGGCGAACTCGACGGTGCGCTCGGTCAGGTCCTGGCGCTGGGGCAGAGCTACCCGCAGCTGAGTTCGTCGAACAACTTCCTGAACCTGCAGCAGAACCTCACCGACACCGAGAACAAGCTGGCGTTCGCGCGGCAGTACTACAACGATGCGGTGGCGACGGTGAATCGGCTGGTCACCACCATGCCGTGGATGTTCGTCGCCTCGATCGCCGACGTGGGAGAACGCGAGTTCTATCAGACGCCCCGTCTTCCCTAGACTGACTCGGTGCGTCTCGTCTTTGCCGGAACCCCAGAACCCGCGTTGCCTTCACTGCGCCGACTCGTCGAGTCGGACAACCACGACGTCGTCGCGGTGCTGACCCGCCCCGATGCGGCCGCCGGCCGGCGCGGCAAACCGGCGCCGTCGCCGGTGGCGCAGCTGGCCGCAGACCTGGGGATCCCGGTCCTGCGCCCCGCACGGCCGAACACCGCGGAGTTCGTCGCCGAACTGCGCGAGCTGGCCCCGGACGCCTGCGCGGTGGTCGCCTACGGTGCGCTGCTGCGCGAGGATCTGCTCGAGGTGCCCGCGCACGGCTGGGTGAACCTGCACTTCTCCCTGCTGCCGGCCTGGCGCGGCGCGGCCCCGGTGCAGGCCGCCATCGCCGCCGGTGACGAGGTGACCGGCGCGACCACCTTCCAGATCGAGCTCGAGCTGGATTCCGGACCCATCTACGGCGTGGTGACCGAAACGGTGCGCCCGACCGACACCGCCGGAGATCTGCTTGAGCGACTGTCGGTTTCGGGTGCCGGGCTGTTGGAGGCGACCATGGACGGTATTGCTGACGGATCGTTGAGCCCGGTCCGGCAACCCGTCGACGGGGTCACGATCGCGCCGAAGATCACCGTCGAGGAGGCCAGGGTGCGCTGGGATCTGCCCGCTCACGCGGTCGACCGCAGGATCCGGGCGGTGACCCCCAATCCCGGGGCCTGGACCATGATCGGTGACACCCGGGTCAAACTGGGTCCGGTGCGCCCCGACGAGGCCAAGACGCTGCCCGCAGGCGAGTTCGAGGTCGGGCGCCGCGACGTCTGGGTCGGCACCGGTTCGAACGCGGTGGCCCTGAGCTGGGTGCAGCCGCCGGGCAAGAAACCGATGGACGCCGCGGACTGGGCCCGCGGGGCTCGCCTGGACGAATCGGTGCGTGCGCTGTGAACCGCCCCGGCCGTCCCGCACGGCAGCACTCCAACCGCCCGTCGCAGGGCAAGGGGCCGCGGCGTAAGCCATTGGATCCGGCCCGGCGGGCCGCGTTCGACGTGCTGCGCGCGGTCAGCGAGCGCGATGCCTACGCCAACCTCACCCTCCCGGCGCTGCTGCGCGAACGCGGGATCAGTGGCCGCGACGCGGCGTTCGCCACCGAACTGACCTACGGCACCTGCCGCACCCGCGGCATGCTGGACGCGGTCATAGCCGCGGCGGCCGGCCGCCCCGTCGACCAGATCGATGCGGTGCTGCTGGACCTGTTACGGCTGGGCGCCTACCAGTTGTTGCGTACCCGGGTGGATGCGCACGCCGCGCTGGACACCACGGTGGACCAGGCTGGTATCGAATTCGATACGGCTCGAGCGGGTTTCGTCAATGGTGTGCTCCGCAGCATCTCTGCGAAGGACGAGCAGGGCTGGATCGAGGAGCTGTCGCCGTCGGCGGCCACCGACCGGATCGGGCATGCGGCCTTCGTACATGCGCATCCACGCTGGGTCGCTCAGGCCTTCGTCGACGCGCTCGGTACCCGGGCCGGACAGCTCGGCGCGCTGCTGGCCAGCGATGACGAACGCCCCCTGGTGCACCTGGTCGCCCGGCCCGGGGTGCTGACCGCCGCCGAGCTGGCCGCCCAGTCCGGTGGCACCGTCGGCCGGTATTCGCCGTACGCGGTGTACCTGCCCGGCGGTGACCCCGGCGACCTGCCGGCGGTGCGCGACGGTGCGGCACTGGTTCAGGACGAGGGTTCCCAGCTGGTGGCCCGGGCCCTCACGCTGGCCGGCGTGGACGGGACCGACGGCGGCCGCTGGCTGGATCTGTGTTCGGGCCCGGGTGGTAAGACCGCACTGATCGCGGCGCTGGCGCCGGAGGGGGCCCGGATCACCGCGGTGGAGCCGGCCGAGCATCGCGCCGCCTTCGTCGAGCAGAACACCGCCGGGTTGCCCGTCGATGTGCTGCGGGTCGACGGGCGGGAGTCCGGCCTGGCCCCGGGCAGCTTCGACCGGGTGCTGGTCGACGCGCCGTGCACCGGGTTGGGTGCGCTGCGGCGCCGGCCGGAGGCGCGCTGGCGGCGCCAACCCGGCGACGTGCCCCCGCTGGCGAAGCTGCAGAAGGAGCTGCTGGCCTCGGCGATCGCGCTGACCCGTCCGGGCGGGGTGGTGCTGTATGCGACGTGTTCCCCGCACCTGGCCGAGACGGTCGGTGTGGTGGCCGACGCGCTGCGCCGGCAGCCGGTCACCGCGCTGGACGCCCGGGAGTTCTTCCCCGGGGTCGATCAGCTCGGCGACGGACCCTACGTGCAGCTGTGGCCGCATCTGCACGGCACCGATGCGATGTTCGCTGCGGCGTTGAAAGTAGGCTGACCGGCATGGCAGGTCCCCTCATCGCTCCGTCCATCCTCTCCGCCGACTTCGCCCGGCTCTCCGACGAGGTCGCCGCCGTGGCCGGTGCCGACTGGCTACATGTCGACGTGATGGACAACCACTTCGTCCCCAATCTGACCCTGGGTCTGCCCGTGGTGGAGAGCCTGCTCAAGGCGACCGACATCCCGATGGACTGCCATCTGATGATCGATCGGCCCGAGCGGTGGGCACCGCCGTACGCGGAGGCCGGCGCCTACAACGTCACCTTCCATGCCGAGGCGACCGACAATCCGGTGGGTGTGGCCCGCGATATCCGGGCGGCCGGGGCCAAGGCGGGATTGTCGCTGAAGCCCGGCACCGCGCTGGAGCCCTACCTGGAGATCCTGCGGGAGTTCGACACGCTGCTGGTGATGTCCGTGGAGCCCGGTTTCGGTGGGCAGAAGTTCATCCCGGAGGTGCTCAGCAAGGTCAGCACCGTGCGCCGGCTGGTGGACGCGGGAGAACTGACGATCCTGGTGGAGATCGACGGCGGCATCAACGCCGACACCATCGAGGCGGCCGCGGAGGCCGGTGTGGACTGTTTCGTGGCCGGCTCGGCGGTGTACAGCGCCGCCGACCCGGCCGAGGCGGTGCGGCAACTGCGTCGGCAGGCCGGGGCAGTGTCGCCGCACCTGACGCTGTGACCTTCGACGCCGCGATGCGGCCGGCGACCTTCGACGCCGCGATGCGGCTGGCCATCGAACAGGCCGAGCGTGTCAAGGGCGCCACCTATCCCAATCCGCCCGTCGGCGCCGTCATCCTGGATTCCGCCGGGGCGGTGGTGGGCGTCGGTGCCACCGAGCCGACCGGCGGGGCACACGCCGAAGTGGTGGCGCTGCGGCGTGCGGGCGAGCTGGCCCGTGGCGGGACCGCGGTGGTCACGCTGGAACCGTGTAACCATCACGGCCGCACCCCGCCGTGCGTCGACGGCCTTCTCGCCGCCGGGGTGTCCCGGGTGGTGTACGCCGTCGCGGACCCCAACCCGGTGGCCGCCGGCGGCTCGTCGCGGCTGGCACAGTCCGGGGTCGCGGTGCAGGCCGGGGTATTGGCCACCGAGGTGGCCGGCGGTCCGCTGCGCGAATGGCTGCACAAGCAGCGCACCGGATTGCCGCACGTGACTTGGAAATTCGCCACCAGCGTGGACGGGCGCAGTGCCGCCGCCGACGGCAGCAGCCAGTGGATCACCAGTGAAGCCGCCCGCGCCGACGTGCACCGCCGGCGCAGCGTGGTGGAGGCGATCGTGGTCGGTACCGGCACGGTGTTCTTCGACGACCCGACCCTCACCGCGCGACTGCCCGACGGCAGCCTCGCGGACCGCCAGCCGCTTCGGGTCGTGGTGGGCGAGCGCGAGATCTCCTCGGAAGCCAATGTGCTCAACGATGATTCGCACACCATGGTGATCCGCACCCATGACCCGCACGAGGTCATCCGGGCTTTGTCGGGTCGGACGGCGGTACTGCTGGAGGGCGGACCCACGCTGGCCGGGGCGTTCCTGCGGGCCGGGGTCATCGACCGGATCCTCGCCTACGTCGCGCCGATCCTGCTCGGCGGCCCGATCACCGCGGTCGACGACGTCGGGGTGCTCAGCATCGCCGGTGCCCAGCGGTGGCGGTTCGACGGTATCGAGGCGATCGGGCCGGATGTCCGGCTCAGCCTGGTACCGAACTGATCCCGCAGTGTGACCGCGGACACATTTGGAGTCGGAATGTGATGTCCAGATCCCTTGGCCCGCATCGATGAGCCGGGTGTTGTAACCCTGTGCGGTCCGCGGTGCGCCGGTAGACTTCGGCAACAGCGCCTTCGCCGACGGATCGATCGGGAAAGCACCAACAAAGGACAACGAGCATGACTGCACTGCAGGACTGGCTCAACAGCGGGCCGGTCACCCCGCACCACGTCAAATCCCTGGTCTTCGGCGTGCTCCGGCTGGGGCCGCAGCCGACCGTGTACCGACGCGCCCCCGAGATCATGCAGCGGGGGCTGGAGCGCTGTTGAGCGCTGCCCATTTGCTGAATCTGCTGGTCACGTAACGTAATCTTCGTCACCGGTCACGGCGTCCGCGCCGACGTAGACCACCAAATCGAGCCCCGATGATCGATGATGATTGCCGGAGTGGCAGTTCCCGTGTTGAGGGACGGAGCCGGCGAGGAGATGGTGATGAGCGCGTTGGGGGAGTCCCGAGCCGGTGGCACGAGGCACATCATTTCGCTGGCGCCGCTGACGGTGCTGGAACTGGACCCGGCTGAGCTGGTGTCCTGCGCGGCCGGGGCGGGATTCGATGCCGTCGGGCTGCGGCTGATCCGGGCCACACCACAGGAGCCGCTGCGGCCCACCATCGGGAAAACCCCACTGATCCGGGAAACCAAGCAGCGGCTGGACGATTCCGGTCTGCGCCTGCTCGACATCGAGGTGCTGCGACTGCGCCCGGAGACGAACGTCCGCGCCGATTTCGAGGCTTTCCTGGAGACCGGCGCATTCCTGGGTGCCACCGAGATCCTGGTGACCGGCAACGACGACGACCACGGTCGTATCGCGGACAACCTGGCCGAGTTGGCTTTGCTGGCAGCGCAATTCGGCCTGACTCCGAACCTGGAACCGATGCCGTGGACCCAGGTGCAGGATCTGCATCAGGGTGTCGGGATCGTCACCGCGTGCCAGGCCGAAGTGGGTCTGCTGATCGATGCCATCCACTACGACCGTGCCGGGAACACGCCCGCCGACCTTGCCGCACTCCCGGCGGAGTGGATTCGCTACGCGCAGATCTGCGATGCGCCGGCCGAGCGGCCCGCCGACGTGCAGGAAATGATGTACCAAGGCCGTTGTGCCCGCTTGCTACCCGGTGCCGGCGGCCTCGACCTGTTGTCGATGTTGCGCGCACTGCCGCCCGGGATTCCGATCAGCGTGGAGACGCCGCTGGACAGTGACGCACCCGCTGGGGTGCGGGCTGCCGCCGCGGCCCGGGCCGCCCGCCACGTGCTGGCATCTCTCGATGAATCGAACTGGTCACCGCTGGTGCGAACTGCCTGATCGGCCGTCGGTCGTGTCTGCGCCTCGCTGGAGAACGGCAGCCGGTCTGATCGGCGGCCTCGCCTGGGTGATCGCCACGGTCGGTGTGGGCGCCCACTTCGTGGGGATGACCAGCACGCTGGTGGCGTGGATCGCGGCGTTCACCCCGGTGGCGGTCCTCGTGTCCGCGGTCGCAGTCGTACTGCTGCTCATCGGCGGGCATCGGTGGGTCGCGGTGGCGGCAACGGTCGTTCTGCTGGTCGGGATCGGGACGCAGGCGCCGCTGTATCGCGCAGGTGCGCCGGTGGAGTCGTCGGGGCCGTCGGTGCGGGTGATGCAGGCGAACATCAGGCTGGGTGGCGCGGATCCCGTGGCGCTGGTGGATTCGGTGGATGCGCACGGCGTCGACCTGCTCACCGTCATCGAGCTGACCGATTCGGCGGCGGCGAAACTGGCGGACGCCGGACTCGAGGACGCGTTGCCCAACACTTGCGGCCATCCCCGCCCCGGCGGGGGCGGCGCGGGTATCTACTCGCGACACCCGCTGCGTGAGTGCGCCCGGCTGGACGGATTCGTCCTGAACAATCTGCGTGCTGTCGCCGAGATCCCCGGTGCCGCCCCGACAGCCGTGTATGCGCTTCACCCACTCCCGCCGTATCCCGAGCCCGCCTGGAAATGGGTGTACGAGCTGAAGCGGCTGCGCCCGATCTTTGCGGCCGAGCCCTACCCGATGATCGTGGGCGCCGATTTCAACTCCACCTACGACCACCGCCAGTATCGGGACCTGCTGAGCAATTCGACGCCGAACGGCGGTGCGTCACTGATCGACGCCGCCGAGTACCTGGGCGCCGGTGTGGTGCCGACCTACCCGGCAGACCGGATGCTGCCGCCGGTACTGGCGATCGACCGGATCCTGGCGCGAGGATGGGTGCCGATGTCCTTCACCCGATTCGACCTGCCGGGATCGGACCATCTCGGTGTGGTGGGCGCCCTGCAGTTGCCCGAGATGAATTCAAACTAGATATTTTGAATTCATCTGTTCTACTGCGCTGCAAAGAGATTCGTGTACGAGCACGGCTGTGGGGTGGTCGTGTGGGTTGGGTCATACTCGCCCGACGTAGCTGACAATTTCCTGTGGGTTCTCGCTAATGTCCTTCTTGCAATGAGAACTCACCGACTGGTGAGAAGCTCTGGCGCCGTTCCGTGGCATCCGCCAGGTGCCTTACCGTCGTGAAAGGTAAAGACTCCCTTGACAGATACCGTGGAGGGCACCGGCTTCGCGAGCATGGCGAAGTTCGCCGTCATCGACCAGGATGGGTTGTCCGGCAAAGCTGTCGGTAGTCGCGAGAATGGTGCTCGGGCGGTGGGCAAGGGTCCCGGAGGGTCGGCGGACGGTGCAGGTCGGCCGACCGTGACCGTGGTGATCCCGACCCGCAACGAGGCTCGCAACCTGCCGTATGTCGCAAAGCGGATGCCGGCGGTGGATCAGATCGTGGTGGTCGACGGTGCATCCGTCGACAACACGGTCGATGTCGCCCGTGAGTTGTGGCCAGATGCACTGATAGTCAACCAGTCCCGGAGCGGGAAAGGCAACGCGCTGGCATGTGGCTTCGAGGTCAGCAGCTGTGACATCGTGGTGATGATCGACGCCGACGGATCGACCGACCCGGCCGAGATCCCGGACTTCGTCGCAGCTCTGGTGTCCGGTGCCGACTTCGCCAAGGGCAGCCGCTTCACCCGATCGGGCGGCAGTGATGACATCACCCAGCTGCGCCGGTTCGGCAACAGGGGACTCAACTGGCTGGTCAACCAGCTGTTCGACACCAGCTTCACGGATCTGTGCTACGGGTACAACGCATTCTGGCGGCGGCATCTGCCGGTTCTGGATCTACCGCGCACCGATGTCCCCGAGGCGCAGTGGGGCGACGGTTTCGAGATCGAGACGGTCATCAACGTCCGTGTCGCGCGCAACGGTTTGAAGATCCAGGAAGTCAGCAGCTTCGAAGGCAAACGCATCTTCGGACGCAGCAATCTGAACGCGGTCACCGACGGTCTGCGGGTGTTGCGGACCATCGGCCGGGAGCGGCGGCTCCACCGTGCCGCCGCGGCGGTCCCGTCGCCGCTGCATTCGCGATGAGCAAGGTACGCGAGACGATCGGTCATACCCTCGCCCTCGCCGAAAGTATCGGCCTCTCTTCGGCTCTGAACCTGGTCGCACGCCGTGCGCTCGGGATGACCAAGCCGGTGCAGGTGGCCTGCGGTGCGCACCGGCTGATGGTGCGCCCCGGCGACAGTGACCCCTTCGTTCTCGCTCAGATCTTCACCGAACGTGAATACGATGCGCACCCGTTCTGGATGGACCGCCTGAACGTGATCGCCGCGGGTATCCGAGCGGCCGGCCAGGTCCCGTTGATCATCGACGCCGGCGCCAACGTCGGTTACTCGGCCCTGTATCTCGCCGAGCACTTTCCGGATGCCGTCATCCTGGCGGTCGAACCGGACCCGGCCTGTGTCGATCTCATCGAACAGAACTGTGCGCACAACCCGCGGATCAGGGCGGTCCATGCTGCGGTGTGGAGCCACGAGAACGGTGTCCACCTGACGACTCGGGACGAGGGGTCGTGGGCCAACCGGGTCTCGGATGCAGGGATGACACCATCGGTGACGCTCGAGACGTTGATCGCTGAGATACCGGATGCGGCACCGTTCATCGTCAAACTCGACATCGAGGGAGCCGAGTCCGAGGTCTGTCGCGCCTCGCCGGCGGCGGTCTCGTCCTTTGCGTGCATCATGATCGAACCGCATGACTGGATGCTTCCCGGATCCGGCGGGCTGTCCTCGCTGTATGAAGCCGTCGCCGGTAGGAAGATGGATACCTTGATCCGGGATGAAACCTTGATGCTCTTCGATTGCGCTGTGCTGCAACGGTTCAGCCCCGAAGATGCAACGCGTTGATGCTTTCTGTGAACGTATTCAGCAAAATTGGACGGTCGTAGGACGTAGCTATTGTGGCAGGCATTGTCCTGCAATAGCATTCGCGACAGCCACCTCTGGCTGATCACCCCTCGAAGAAAAATAGGAGAACCGTGTCACTCGCTGTTCAAGTGGAACCGGGGCGCGAATTCTGCACCGCGCCGTCGTCGTCCGCACCGTCGAAGAAGAAGCTGCTCGTTGCTTCGGTGGCGATCACCGGTGCGTCGGTCATGGCCGTCAGCCCGATGGCGTCCAACGCGCCGGCGCTGCAATCCGCCCAGCACGCTGCGGCGGTCGCGCAGCAACGCGCGGTCGAGCTCGCGGCATTCGAGAACCCGCTGGTCGTCCTGAACGAGACGTTCTCGAAGGCATTCGGGCACCTGAGCAATCGGGGTCGCGAGGTGTCGACGACCCTGGGGCCGAATCTGTCCACCCTGCTGGGCAACGCGCAGCTGCAGCGTGAGCTGGCGACGGCTCTGTTCAACCCGTTCACCACCATCCCGGCGGTGCTGAACAACCTGGGCGAGCACCGGCAGACGCTGATCACCGGCATCCAGGGGTCGATCGCCGGTAATGCTGCGCACAACGCCAAGTTGCCTGGGGTCATCCAGAACTCGCTCACCAACCTGTTCCGCGGCCAGTTCACGGAGTCCTTCGCCTATCTCAACGACTGGTTCATCTTCGGTCTGGGCGAATCGGGCTGGCCGCTCTACCCGAGCCTGGAGATCCCCGGCGAGGTCGCGCGCGCCATCGGCGCCCCGGCCATCGGCGCGGTCCTGGACGCGATGTTCGTCGGTGACACGACGCTGGCCGGCTACCCGCACGCAATCCTGGTGCCCTACGTGAGCGCCATCTTCCGGTTCACCGACAGTCTGGACGAGATCCGCGCCTCGATCGTCGCGGGTGATCTGGCGAGCGCGGTCAGCCATGTCGTCAATCTCCCCGCCAAGGTGGTCGGCGCGTTCCTCAACGGATACCGTCCCACCATCGCCCCCGAGTGGTCGGTGTTCCCCGGTCTGCTGAGTGAGGGCGGGACGCTCGACGGGTTCTTCGTTCAGTACCCGAAGCTCTTCGCCGATGCGCTGCGCAACCTCAACGCCCCCCGGTCTGCCCAGACCGCGGTGCCCGAGCTGAGCAGGGTGTCCTCTCCGGCGGTCGCCGCCGAGGCCGACACGGTGACGCTGAGCCTGGACACCGGCTCCGGTGGCGGCACACCGGTTCAGCAGGTTGTCGCCGTCGGCGATGCGGACGAGGACGCGGCGGACGAGTCCGTGACCGAGGACACCGCGGACGAGTCCGTGACCGAGGACACGGCCACCGAGGACGCGGCCGATCCCGCAGCGGAGACCGAAACCGAGCCCGCCGCGGACGCCACGGCCGGCGACGAGGCCGGCACCGAGCCTGATGACAAGACCGATGCCGAGACCGGCGCCGGGTCCGATACGGGTGCGGATGGCAAGGCGGCCGATACGGCCGCGGAAGCCGAGGCTGACGACGCGGCCGACGCCAAGGAGGAGAAGAAGGCTGCGAAGGCCGAGCAGAAGGCCGCCAAGGCGCAGGCTCGTGCCGCCGCCAAGGCTGCGCAGCGCGCGGCCGCCAAGGCCGACCGCACGTCGGACGGCAACACCGGCGGTAGCGGGTCCGGTGAGTCGGACAGCGGCTCCGGCAGCTCGGGTAGTGACAGCGAGTAGATCTCGCCCCATCGCACGTACGGCCCCCTCCTCGGAGGGGGCCGTACGTCGTTTCAGAGTCGGTCGATCATCTCGACGACCCGGCCCACGTGCGGTTCGCGGACCACCGAATCGTGATCGCAGTTGATCCGTGCCACGGTGAGGTCGCCGGTCAGCAGTTTCGGCCACACCCGGTCGTCGTCGCGGTTGAAACTGCTGAGCACCAGCAGGGTTCGCCCGTGATAGGGCAGCGGCCGGTGCAGCCGTCCCACCCGCACGCCGACCTCGCGGAGCGCGGCGACCTTCTCCTGCGGGGTGCCGTCGATGATGCCGGCCAGCGGCAGCCACAGCCGCTGCCGCCACAGTTCCCAGGGCGCGGCCGGATCCTGTTCCAGCAGTGTCGATCCGACGTCGGGCAGTTCCCGGCGTGCGGCCCGCACGGTGCGCGGCGGGAGGAACGGGTCGAGCAGGGTCACCAGTTCGACGTCGTGGCCAAGAGCCTTGAGCCGGTTGGCCACATCGATGGCGATGAAGGCGCCGAGCGAGTGGCCGACCAGGGTGTAGGGGCCCTCCGGCTGCAGCGCCAGCAGGTCCCGCAGGTGACGCCGGGCCGCTCGCCCGATCGTCCAGTCCGGGAACGCCCGGTTCTCCAGGCCCTGCGCCTGGAACGCGATGACGGCGGTGTCGCGGTCCAATCGGTCGGTGAGCGGGACGAAGGACAGCGCCGATGCGCCGGCACCGGCGAAGCAGAACACCGTCTTGCCGGTGGCGTCGGTCGCAGGACGCAACAGCACGGTGGTCGGGGCAATGCCCTTGTCCCGTAGCGCGGCATCCCCTTGGAGCCGGGCCGCCACGATCTCGGAGAACTGGGTGACGGTCGGCGCGACGGCGAGATCGGATGCGGTGAGCCGAACACCGAGTTGCTCGCCGAGCACGCTGATCATCTGCTGGACGTTCAGCGAATCTCCGCCGAGAGCATAGAAATTCTCGTCCCGGCCCACCTCGGTGACGCGCAGGGTGGCGGCCCACACGGTGGCGATCTCGGTCTCCAGGCCCGGCGCCGGGGCGACGATCGGCCCGCGGGTGGGAGCGGGCAGGGCCCGCCGGTCCACCTTGCCGCGTTCGTTGCGCGGCAAGGCGTCCAGCATCATCACGTGGGTGGGGACCATCCAGGCGGGCAACCGGGTGTGCAGCTGGGCGCGCACGTCGGCCACGGCGGGGCTGCGAAGCCCGGGATCCGGTGTCACGTAGGCGATCAGAACCGGGGTTTCGGCATGTTGATCGGCCAGTACCAGCGCCTCGCGGATGCCGGGACAGTCCAGCAGAGCGGCTTCCACCTCGGCCGGCTCGACCAGATACCCACGGATCTTCACCGCGGCGTCCATCCGGCCCAGCACCACGAGCACACCGTCGTCGGTGATCCGGGCTCGATCGTTGGTCACGAACGTGCGGCTGCCGTCCGGGTTGGTGGTGAACGTGGTCGACGCGCTGTCTGGCTTGAGATATCCGGCGGCCAGGTAGGGGGAGGTGACCGTCAACCGGCCCATTTCGTCGATCGCCAACGTCTTGTGCGGCACCGGCAAGCCGGCCGGGATGACTCCCGCCGGGATCTCGTCATCGGGCCAGATGTCGAAGTGGGCGATGCCCAGCGTCTCGGATGAACCGGCCCAGTTGGTCAGGACGGCATTGGGCGCCAGGTCGCGGGCGCGCCGGATGACGTTGCCGTACACCGGTTCTCCCGTCGTCACGATGCGCCGGAGGCCGACCAGGGTGCGATCACCGGCCGCCTCGGTCAGGGACTGCAGGAACGACGGCGTACACATCAGGATCTCGGCATCGGCGAGCCGGTCGAGGGCCGATGCCGGGGTGCAGTTGCGCGGATCGACGGCGGTGATGTCGGCACCCGACAACAGTGCGCCGACCAGCACATTGAGGCCGGCCGCGAAACTGACCGGCATGCAGAGGGCGACCCGGCTGTCCTCGACGATGCCGAACCGGTCCCGGTGCAGTATCCAGTCGCTCAGCCATGTTCCGTTGACATGCAGGACCGCCTTGGGTTCCCCGGAGGACCCCGAGGTGAACTGGATGCTGGTCACCGTCTGCAGGCCGATCCGGGCGGCGGTGGCGGTGCCGGTGGTGGTCCGCGGCGGGTGCGCTGCCGTCCACACCACATGGTCCGCGCTCAACACCTGTGCCAGTGCATTGTTGGATTCGTCCACGACGATGGTGTCCAGGTGGTGCCCCTGCGCGCCGAGTGCGTCGAAGATATGCGTCATCCGGTCCTGTGGCAGTCCCGGATCCAGCGGGACCAGCGGGGCGCCGGCGGCGAAGCTGCCCAGCACGACGGCCGCGGTATGCGGATCGAGGTCGCCTACCAGCGCCACCGCCGCCCCCGGGTCAGCGCGGCCGAGCAGGGCGGAACGCCAGGCAGCGGCGCCCGATCGCAGGGCCCCGTAGCTGACCGTTCCGTGCTCGGTGCGCAGTGCCACCTGCGTCTGCTTCTCCTCGGCGATCTGCTCGAATCGCCGGCTCACCGAATCGAACTCGACCGGCGCGACATGGGTCAGGTCCGGCCGCACCACAGGTGTCGAGGGGCTGTCGAGGGTCTGCCCGCGCGGAGTGGCCGCGACCGTGCGCAGTAACGCGATGGTGGGCAGTGCGACGACCAGAGTGATGAGCAGTTCGCCGGCGAGGTAGGTGTATCCGACGGCGTTGATACCCCACCGCGGGGTGGTCAGGATGACACCCATCACCACCAGCACCCCGAGCAGCACCTGCGAGACGACCGCGAGCCGTAACCTCCGTTGCAGCCGCGCCAGCGCGGTGTAGATCGTCGTCAGCGCCACGGCCGGCAGTACCAGTGCCATGACCCTGATCAGCGTGGTGCCGTTCTGCGCGTAGTGCGGACCGAGGATGCCCAGAATCCACGGGGCCGTCACCGACAGCGTCAGGCAGCCCACCACTGCCGAGCCGCCGCAGAGCAGCACGAAGCGTTTGGTACAGGCCCACACATCGGCACCCGGGGTGGAGGCTGCCGCGATGAACGGTGCGGATGTGGCGACGATGAGGGCGCCCAGCGTGTTGACGACCAGCCAGCACATCGAGAAGTAGGCGTTCATCTCGGTGCCGAGCTGGGCGACCACGATCAGCGGGACCAGCAGCGGCACGATCACGTTGATCGCGTTGATCGCATACGAACTCGCGAAGAAGTGGAACAGTTCGCGGCGTGCGGGCAGCTCCGGGGTGCCTGTCCGGCTCCGGGTCTCGCGGGCGATGATGAGGACCGCGATGACCGCGGTGATGGCGGCGGCGGGCAGCACCCATGACCAGACGATCGCCGCGCCGGTGGCCAGCGGGATGAGGGCCGCGACCAGAGCCAGCTTCACCGTGGATTGGCTGATGTTCTTGATCGCGATCGTGCGGGCCCGGCTCAACCCGATCAGGATCTGATCCTGCAGCGCATAGATCGCCAGCACCGCCACGAACGCCGGGAAGAGCAGCATCTCGACCCAGTTGGGGAACAACTGTTCCCGCGGGCCGACACCGAGAAACACGGCGCCGAACAGCAGTGCCGCGCCGGCGACGAGGGCGGTGCCCTCCCACACCACACGCTGTGTCCGGTCACCGGCCAATGGCAGGAACCGTTCGTACATGCTGCCGAGGCTGAAGTTGGCCAGGATGGCGATCAGGGTCGCCGAGGAGATGATCGCCGAGGCGCGACCCACCTCAGCGGTGTCGTATCCGCGGGCGGCCACCGTCCAGAAGACGAAGCCGAGGATGCCGGTGGCGGCACTCGACGTCATCACGGCCGCGATGTCGATACCGAGCCCGTGGCCCCGGTCCCGGCCGGCCGCGCCGGTCACCGCCGCGACAGGAACCCCCAGTTCCGCAGGGGGAGAGGAGTTCTGCTGGGTGCGCAGGGCGGCGGAACTGCCTGTCGTCGGCATGCGGATGGGGTCCTTGCGGGAGCGTGGGCGCGTTCGGCGGGGGCCGGGTGCGGGCGGTGAGAGCGCGGTTGATGGCCGCCGAATGGAGAATACCCAGGAGCGGAAGGATTGGTTAGCCTACCCAAACACGTGATGCGCATCATACCGCTGGAGGTAGCCGCCCGAAGGCTGCCGGGTGTTGCTAACCTCCGGTGCAATTGAGACGAACCCCGTTGCGCCCAGGGAGTTTCCACTGCAGCGACGGGCGGTCGGGCGTCTCGTGAACAGTGAAACGCCTCCGTGGCGCAGGATGGTGAGGTACGTGCGTCTCGGTTCGACGGCCCGGCTGACCGGGTGGGTAGCCCTGGTGCCCCTGGTGTATTTCGCGGCGGAGTGGGTGGTCTCGGCGTCCTGGCGCGGACACTACGGCTATCGCGACGAATTGCTCGGTCCGCTCGGCATCGCCTTCTGCGGCCCGGTGGGCAACTGGCCGTGCAGCCAGATCTACCCGGTGATGAACATCGCCCTGGTGGCCACCGGTCTGGCGGTGGTGGTCGTCGCCGTGAGCCTGTTCGTCCAGCGGTCGACCGACCGGGGCGCTGCGCTGCTGCTGGCGCTCGCGGGCCTGGCGCTCAGCGTTGCCGGTGTGGTCACCCAACATGTCAGCTATGCGGTGAACCTGACGGCCACCGTGGTCTTCATGACGCTGGGATCGGTCAGCGCGTTGCTGATCGCGGCGAATCCCGCGACGAAGATATCGGGGGAGCGGCGCGCGATCGCCGTGCCGGCAGGGTTCACCGGCCTGATCGGATACTTCATCTACGCCAGTGGCCACGACGTTCTCGGACCCGGCGGGGCGCAGCGGGCGTCCATCTACGGCATCTTGATCGCCGTCATCGCGGTCGGCACCGCCGGTTTCGGGTCGGTGGCCCGCGACCATGGCCATGCCGCCGACACTCAAGGACTCGAGGTATCACGGTGAACGCCCGGCGGTTCGAGCCATGACGGCGACTCTCGAATCGATCGTGGGGGACGGCCCGGTCGGTACCGGCGAGCAGCAGGCCGCCAGGCGGATGCCGGTGCTGGGGGTGCGCCCGGCCGACCTCGCGGTGGTGGGAGCGGCAGCCGGAGCGATCGCACTTGCGGACCTGCCGGCCGTGCTGAGTGCGATGAGCCTGGCGGTGTTCATCGCCATCGGACCCGGGGCGGCGGTGCTCACCTGGGTTCGGATACCGCGCCGGGCGATGGTGTCCACGGTGCCGGTGCTCGGCGCCGCGATCACCACATTGGTTGCGATCGCGGCGATGTGGTCATACCGGTGGAGCCCGCCGGAGATCCTGTGGGTACAGGTGGTCGCGGTGTTCGGCAGCAGCGCCTACTGGTACTACCGTAACCGCAGTACACCGGGGGCAGTGCTGAACCGGGGACGTTCACGGCCGGTCAGCAGCCCGGCGCCGACCGGTGAATCCGCACTGCGCAGGCATCTTTCGCTGTTGCTCAGCGGATTGGCGGTGGTGCTGTGGCTGGTGGCGGTGCCCGGGTTGCCCGGGGTCGACGCGAGCTTCTACGGCTTGTTGTTCTCCGGCACCGGCCCGGTGCTGGCGGTGTGCATCGTGTTGTGCACCTGGGCGCTGCTGGTGGCGGTTCGAGACCGGCGGGTGATTCCCGCCGCCGTCGCGGTCGCCACCGCGATCGTCGTCGCCCGGGTGACCACGTTCGTGGCGACCGAGGTGCCGTTGTACGACTGGACCTACAAGCATCTCGCGGTCGTCGACTACATCCTGGTGCACGGCCGCATCGCACCGGACGGCACCGACATCTATGCGCAGTGGCCGGCATTCTTCGCGATGTTCGCCTGGTTCAGCGACGTGACCGGACTGGCGCCCATCACCATCGCGCACGTGTTCGCCCCGATCATGCACGCGCTCATCGCCGTGAGCGTCTACTGCGCCGCACGGGTAATCGGGCGCTCACGCCGGACCGCCGTGACCGCGGCCTTCCTCGCCGAGGTGTTCAACTGGGTTGGCCAGGACTACTTCTCGCCCCAAGCATGGTCGCTGATGCTGGTGTTCGGGATGATCGTGCTGCTGCTGGCCTCGCCGCGCAGCCCGGCGGCCGGGGTACTGGCGATCGTGGTGTTCGCCGCGACCGTACCCACCCATCAGCTGACACCGTTCTGGGCCGTGGCGGTGGCATGCCTGCTGTGTGTGGTCAAACGTGCACGGCCCTGGTGGATCTCGGTCGTCATGGTGACCATCGTCGGCAGCTACCTGCTGCTCAATCTGGAGGCGGTGCTGCCCTACGGCATGTTCTCGGGCAGCAGCGTGGTGAGCAACGCCACCAGCAACGTGGTCACTTCGGGTATGCCGGCAAAGGATTTCACCTCGGCGGTGGTACGGATGCTGTCGTTGACCGTGGTGGTCTGGGCCTTCTGCTGCGCGGTCTGGCTGTGGCGGAGAAAGCGGCCGGTGATCGGACTGGCCATCGTCGCGTTCTCCTCGTTCGGGCTGCTGCTGGGGCAGAGCTACGGGGGTGAGGCCATCTTCCGGGTCTACCTGTATGCCCTGCTCGGTTGTGCGCTGCTGATCGCCCCCTCGGTGGTCGGTGCGGTGGACCGGTCGAAGGTCGGGGCGCGCGCCGCGGCGACGCGCACCGTTGCCGTGCTGGGGTTGAGCGGACTCTCCCTGGCCGGTTTGCACGGCTATGTCGCGCTGTGGCCGATGGTGATCGAAACCCGCGCCCAGGTCGATCTGATGAACTCGATCACCGAGGACGCCGATCTGCGCACCCGTCTGGTGATGATGCGTCTCGGTGGGATGCCTACCCGGCTCAACGCCGACTATGCCGACGTGGTGTTGTTCAATCCGTACTTCGACGAGACGATCGCCTACGACCTGTGGGATGGCCGGGACCCGAAGCTGGCGGAGCTGAAGAGGAACTTCCCCGCCGACGACGACATCAAGGTGCTCAACGTCAACGCCACCCGGGAGGCCTATATGGCCTACCTGATGTTCAGTGAGCAGTCCAACAAGGCGGTGCGTTACTACGGCGACTACCGCCCCGAGGCGATCGGGATGCTGCAGGACGCGTTGCGGGACTCACCGAACTGGACCGTGTTCTACGAGGACGGCAACACGCTGGTGTTCCGGAGCATCAACCAGGAGAAGGCATCCGAAGGGAAGTCCGACGGTGACTGAGACCGCGCCGCTCACTGCGACCCGACTGTCGATCGTGGTGTGCTGCTACACCGCGGCACGCCGTGCGCAGGTCCTTCGGGCGGTGGATTCCGCCCAGCAGCAGACCGGTGCCGCCGACGAGATCATCGTCGTCGTCGATCACAACGACGCCCTGCTCGAGGACCTGTCGGAGGAACTGCCGTCCCTGATCACCGTGACTCCCAACACCGCCGAACGCGGGCTGTCCGGGGCCCGCAACACCGGGGTGGGCCGGGCGGTCAACGAGGTGGTCGTGTTCCTCGACGACGATGCCGCGCTCACCGCCGGAGCCCTGGACGCGGCGCGGAAGGCATTCGACGACGGTTCGGTGGTGGCCATCGGCGGTGCGGTCGAGCCGGACTGGCAGCTCGGCGCCGCACCGGACTGGTTCCCCGCAGAATTCGGCTGGGTCGTCGGATGCGACTACCGCGGGTTGCCGGGCGGCGGCGAGCAGATCCGCAATCCGATCGGCGCGGCGATGGCGGTGCGGCGCAACGCCCTCGACCGGATCAACGGGTTCTCCAGCCGCCTCGGACGGGTGGCCGACCTCCCGGCCGGCTGTGAGGAGACGCTGATGGGCGTCCAGTTGCGTGCCGCGTTCCCCGGTCGGCGCATCATCCGGCACACCGCATTCCGTGTCTGCCACCATGTTCCGTCCGACCGGGCCACCCTGCGGTACTTCACCCGGCGGTGTTACCAGGAGGGGCGGTCCAAGGCCTCACTCACGCGCATCGCGGGACGCCACGATGCGCTGTCCAGCGAACGGAGTTACACCACCCGCATCCTGCCGTCCGGGGTGTGGCAGGCCCGCCGGAATCCGCCCCGGGTTCTCGCGATCATCACCGGATTCCTCTGCACCACAACCGGTTACGTCACCGGACTGGTGCAGACCATTCGCCCGGGGCGAGACCGATGAACGCGTTGATCCGCCACCCCCGACTCCGGCCCGCGGCCGCGGCGGCCATCCTGGCCTGCCTCCTGGCCGGGTGGCTGTTCCCGGCCGCGATGGGGGTGGCCCTGCTGCCGGCCGGTCTGGGGGTCGCGGTGGTCGCCACGGCCGCGGCCGCACAGCGCATCCTCGCCGCCGCACCGGCGATCCTGCTCGCCGCGGCCGGGACGGCCCTGGCGTTGTCCGGTGTCGGCGCCGACCGACCGTGGGTTGCCGCACTGGTCACGGCATTCAGCGTGCTCGGCGGCGTCGGCGTGTTCCTGATCGGCACCGACGGCACGCTGGCGGCACCGTGGCGCCTGCTGTTCGCGACAGCCGGCGTGCTCGCGCTGGTCGGCTACTTCCGGGCGGTGGGCGGTGACGCCGCCCATATCGAGCCGCTGGTGATCTACCCGGTGCTGGCGGCGGTACTCGTGCTGGGGTGGGTGCGGCGCAGGGTAGCGGTATGACCGGCCCGCGCTCGATGTCGATGCGCATCGGCGCGCTGCTCGGCGCCGGCGTGATCCTGGGTGCCTGCGCCGTGGTCGGCACCGGTACCGCCACCGGTCAGCCACGGGTGCTGCTGCACATGGATTTCGATGGGCCCGCAGGATCTGCGCCGGACCCGATCTGGCGCGCCGAGCTCGGCGGTGGTGGTTGGGGCAACCACGAGGCCCAGGTGTACACGGACCGGCCGGACAATGTGAGTCTGGACGGGCACGGCCATCTGGCGATGACCGCCCGGCGGGCTGCCGACGGTCAGATCACCTCCGCGCGGCTCACCACCTGGGGAAACTTCGCGTTCACCTACGGCCGCGCGGAGGCGCGAATCGCGTTACCGGCCGGGACCGGACTGCACCCCGCCTTCTGGCTGCTCGGTACAGATATCTATGAGGTCGGGTGGCCGGCGGCGGGGGAGATCGACGTGATCGAAACCCTCAACCACGCCACCGAATGGCACTCGGCCGTTCACGCCCCGCAGGCCGGAACCGCACGCGGCCAACAGCTGTCGGCCTCCGGTCCGGTGCCATTCCCGCTGGCCGGGGAGTTCCGGACCTATTGGGTGGAGCGCACCCCGGGCCGCATCGTGACCGGGGTGGATGACCTCACGCTGCTCACCATCACACCGTTAAACCTGCAGGAGGGTGCCACCTGGGTCTTCGACCGACCCTTCAATCTGCTGTTCAGTCTGGCGGTCGGGGGCGCCTGGCCCGGGCCGGTGGACGCGTCGACACCGTTCCCGGCATCCATGCTCATCGACTACGTGAGGGTCACCGAACTATGAACGCCGAGCTCACCCTCGACCCCGTGATGGCGACCCACGGCGCGCCGGAAGGCGTGCACGCGCGCTGGATCGGATGCCTGGACGTCGACCGCGTCGGGAACCACGACGGGCAGGTGCGGGTCGCGGTCTCCGGCCCGGACGGATACCACCGGGCTCGGATCCTGCTGCGCAGCGGATCTGAGCCCATCGACTTCGTCGAAGCCGATATCGTCGACGGGACGGTCACCCTCACGCTGCCAGGCCCGGCACGCGGGGCCGATCGGGTGCTGATCCGGTCGTCGCCGCCGATCTCCATCGTGCTGTGCACGCGTGAGCGGCCCGAGGATCTGGCGGGTGCGCTGGCCTCGCTGCGCACGGTGGACTATCCCGATTTCGAGATCGTGGTGGTCGACAACGCGCCCAGCACCGATGCCACCGAACGTATCGTCGCTGCGGCCGGCGACCCGCGGGTGCGCCGCATCGTGGAACCCGTTGCCGGACTGTCCAATGCGCGCAACTGCGGCCTGCGTGCCGCCCGCCACGACATCGTCGCGTTCACCGACGACGATGTCGTGGTCGATCCGTACTGGCTACAGGCACTGGCCCGTGGATTCGAGCGCTCCGAGGACGTCGCCTGTGTCTGCGGGATGGTTCCCAGTGGGGAACTGCGCACCACCGCGCAGGTCTACTTCGATCAACGGGTCTCGTGGGCGGCCACCCTGACCCCGCGGACCTACTCGCTCGCCGAACCGCCACCGGACCTGCCTCTGTTCCCGTTCCAGGTCGGGATCTACGGCACCGGCGCGAATTTCGCGATGAGGCGCAGCGCGGCCACCGCCGTGGGAGGTTTCGACGAAGCCCTCGGCGCGGGAACCTCGACCAAGGGTGGCGAGGACATCGACATGTTCTTCCGGTTGGTCGCGGCCGGACACACCCTGGTCAACGAACCGGCGGCCATCGTCTGGCACCGGCACCGCAGCGACGGTGCGGCGCTGCTGATCCAGGCCCGCGGGTACGGATTGGGACTGGGCGCCTGGCTGACAAAGGTGTTCACCGACCGCGTGCATCGCCGGTTGGCTCTCCGGGTGGCCCGCAAGCAGTTCCGGTCCTCCCTGCGGGCCGGCGCCGATTACGGGGCGATCATGGTGCCGCCGGCCGATCTGGGGGAGAGCATCCCCAGATCGGTCGGCCGCACGGAGGTGTTGTCGGTGCTGGGCGGACCGTGGGCGCTGTGGCAGGGCCGCCGACAGGGACGCCGACCCGCGCCGATGCAGCGATCAGGACTGCGGGGGAGCCGGGAAGGCTGAGTTATCAGGGTCTTTCAGTTGCCGGTCGCCTACCGCGTCATGCGATTCATGTGCGTCGGGGGTGCTGCGGTCACTGATCAGCACCGAGGCCACCGCGCCGACCACGCACACCACCGCGGTGATCGCGAAGATCTCGCCGTACTGCATGGTGTAGGCGATCCTGGTGTTCTCCATCAACTGTCGTCCGGCGTCCATCATGTTGCCGGTCTCCACCACGGGCAGTGACTGCAGGATCTGGTTGAAGCGGTACAACCCCCATGCCGACAGCGCCGCCATACCGATCAGCATGCCGATCATGCGCGCGACCACCACTGCGGCCGAGGCGATTCCGTGTTCGGCAGCCGGCACGACGCGCAGCGCCGCAGAGGTCAGCGGACCGATGACCAGCCCCAGGCCGAATCCGGCCAGCGCCAGGTCGGTGTCGAAGGTCGGCAGCGTGAACAGCCCGAAATCGTGGCGGGCCGACAGCACGTTGACATCCCAGTGCGAAACCAGCCAATAGGCGAATCCGGCGATCAGCAGACCGACCACCGCGATCGGCCGGTCACCGAGGCGGGTGGCGAGCCAACCGCCGAGGAGTGCGCCGATCGGCAGGGCGACCAGGAAACGCAGCAGCAACCCGGCCGCACCGATCTGGTCCATGCCGAGCACGCCCTGGCCGAACAGTTCGACGTTGACCAGCGTGACCATCAAGGCGGCACCCGCGGCCAGCGAGGCGGCCAGAGCCGCGAGGAAGGGCCGGAACTGCACGCCCGCCGGTTCGAGCAGGCGGGTGGTGGCCTTCTTCTCCCAGACGAAGAATCCCACCATGGTCAGCGCCGCGACGATCAACAGCGGGATGCCGTAGCTGGGCAGCAGGTTCTTGCCATCCGGGGACGGGTTGTACAGCGCCACCACCGCCAGCCCCAGGGCGATGGCCAGCAGTACCCCGCCGACGACATCAACCTTTTGTTTGGGCTCGTCCTTGTCGCGGGCCGGGAGGCTGAAGTGGATCATGACCATCGCGGCGGCGGCCATCGGCACGTTGATCCAGAAGACGTCGCGCCAGGTGTTCAACGCCCACACCACCGCGATGCCGTACAGCGGGCCGAGGACACTGCCGAGTTCCTGCGCCGCGCCGATGCCGCCGAGCACGGCCGCCCGGTTGCGGGCGGCCCACAGATCGGCGGCCAGGGCGAGGGTGACCGGGAGCAGGGCGCCGCTGGCGATGCCCTGGATGACCCGTCCGATGACCAGCGTGGTGAGGTCGCCGGACAACGCGGTGACGACCGAGCCGACCGCGAATCCGACGAGGCTGGCCTGCAGCACCAGCTTGCGCCCGAACCGGTCCGAGGCCTTACCCAGCAGCGGCATGGCCGCGATGTAGCCCAGCAGGTAACTCGTCACGATGGGCGTGACCTGCTGAATCTGATTGATCGGGATACCGACATCGCGCATGATGTCGGTCATGATCGTCACCACGACATAGGTGTCGAGGGCGCCGAGCATGACCGCCAGGCTGCCGGCGCTGATGGCGATGCGGCGGTTGGAGGCCGCCGACCCGGCGGCCCGGTGGCTGTTCGCCGCCGGCATCAGCTGCCGGGCTTCGCGACGGTGACGGCCTTACCCCAGTCGGTGAGGGTCATCGTGATGGTGTTCCCGGGCGAGGGCTCCAGCATGACCTGGGCCAGCTGGTGATCGCCGTCCTCACGGATCCATGCGGTGCCCGGCGAGGGAGCGGTCGCCTTCAGCTGTGGGGCGATCTTGTTGACCGCCTCGGCCGGGACGGTGCCGGTGATCTTGACCGCGTCGGATCCGCTGACAGCTTCGCGGCCGACAGACGTGGCGTCGGTGAAGCTGGACAGGACGTTGGCCAGGCCGGTTTCCGGGTTCAGGATCGCCGAGATGTCGTAGATGTCGGCGGCGGGGCCGAAGTTCTGCATATTGCCGCCCTTGGTGATGGCGCCGTACAGATCGCCGTCGACCACGACGAATCCGACGTCGGTCAGCTTCTGCCCGAGGAAGATCAGGTCCGCGGTGCCCTGGGCGGCGACCGCCGGGGCGTTGGTCAGATCGCCGCTCAACGTGGCGATGGGCAATTCCTTGATCTCACCGTTGACCGTCAGCTGCAGGTGCACGCTCTGCTCGCTGCGGGTGGTGGCGGCGGAATCGGTGAGCAACGTGGCCGCGTCGGGCAGTGGCGCGTCGTTGGTCTTCGACCCGCAGCCGACCAGGGCTGCGGAGCCGAACAGGATGGCCATCAACATGGCGGCGAAGGTGGGGAGGGACCGGACTGCACGGGGGCGCGTCTGCATGCTGTGCATCGTAGTGGGTCGTCCCGAGTGGACCCGGGCTACGTGTCCTGCCCGCCGGATCAATCCCCGGGTCGCTGCGCTCCTGCCCGCCGGAACTAGCCTTGTGCACATGTTCACCGGAATCGTGGAGGAGCTCGGCGAAGTCGTCGGCAAAGAGGATCTCGCGGATGCCGCGCGTTTCGAGATTCGGGGGCCCGTGGTCACCTCCGACGCCGGCCACGGCGACTCCATCGCCGTCAACGGCGTGTGTCTGACGGTGGTCGAGGTGCTGCCCGGCGGCGCATTTACCGCCGATGTGATGGCCGAGACCCTCAACCGGTCCAGCTTGCGCGCGGTCGGCGTCGGCAGCCAGGTGAACCTGGAGCGCGCGGCCGCGGTCAACAGCCGGCTCGGCGGCCACATCGTGCAGGGCCACGTCGACGGCACCGGTGAGGTCATTGCCCGCACTCCCTCCGAGAACTGGGAGGTCGTGCGGATCTCGCTGCCCGGCGAGCTGTCCCGCTATGTCGTCGAGAAGGGATCGATCACCGTCGACGGCATCTCCTTGACGGTTTCCGGGCTCGGCGACGACTGGTTCGAGGTGTCGTTGATCCCCACCACGCTGTCACTCACCACGCTCGGTGCCGCGGCCGTCGGCACCCCGGTGAATCTCGAAGTGGACGTGATCGCGAAATATGTCGAGCGCCTGATGGCTCAGCGCGACCGCTGATTCTTTGCTCCGCACACCGATAGCAACACGCCCGCACCTCCGCCGCGGCACCCGACACGCCGCAAGAACTGTGTCCGTCCGGGGCCGGTGAGCTCCCGGCCGACGGTCCGCCCGGCCGCGGATCTGACCGATTCCGCCAACTGCTTGCCTCGGCGAAGCGCTTATTGGTACTCCGGTGCCGATTTCCATGCGTTGTTCTGATGACGGAATAACCACCCGATTTTCCCACCCGCCCCGCGAGTACATTTCGCGGATCTATTCTCCCTGTTGGGAATGGCTTTCAATGGCCGTGATTCCATGCGTGTCGAATGGGTCGCACAGATGCGTCGGCGGTCTTCGTCCCTTTCCGGGGACGGGACCTCGCGGGCGGCTCTTTTGCTGGCCGCAAATGTATCCGTGTCACATACGCGCGCTGGCTGCGCAGGTGTCCGGAGACCGGCGGATCGCTGTCGGCTGAACGGCGGACAGGCGGGGGAATCCCGCTCATGAATTTCTCAGAATGTGCTTTTCAGTTATTGACGAGCGTGTTAACTTACGGCGCAGTTAATAACATTTGTGGCCTGGGTCTCGGGCCGCTGATGCCAGGCGGAGTGGTCTGAGCCTTGAGGAGTGACATGGCGGCACATCGGAAGAAGTCGGCGAAGAAGCGGGTGCGCCCCAGCGAGCTCGCCGTCGCCGCATTCCTCGGACTGACCATCACGGCCGCGCCGGCCGTTGCGGCAGCCGAGGGTTCCGATTCCTCGTCCTCCGGAGGCAACTCGTCGGACTCCGGTTCGTCGGACAACAACTCGAATGACTCCAGCGGTGGCTCCGGCGGCGGCTCCGGTGTGAACGCAGGCCCGCGCGCCGGCGGCACGTCGGGCACGGGCACGTCGTCGGTGGCCGACGATGACGACAATGACGACGACGATGACAGCGGCCTGGGCGGCAGCGGCCTGGGCGGCAACAACCTCGGCGGCAGCGACCTCGACGACGAGGATGTCGACGACGAGGACGACGCGGACCTCGATGATGAGAGCGCCCTCGGCGATGACGACGGAGTGGGCGCCGGCGGTGGCCTGACCGGCGAGGAACCCGGCACCGACCTGCCAGACGATTCCACCGGCCTCGGCGACGACGCCGGGGAGGGCGCCGGGGAAACCGGCGCCGGGACCGTCGAACCCCCGGCGCTGCCCGAGGCCGTCGATCCCGACGCCACCGCGCCGGAAGCGGGCGGAACCGTCGAGCCGCCGGCCGATCAGGACTCCATCGAGGTTTCCGACCCGGACAGTTCGGACCCGTCCCTGTTCGTCGCCGGTAACGACCCCACGCCCACCCCGACGGCGCTGGCCTCTGCGCTGATCGACGTCGAGGACATCGTGTCGCCGCCCCCGGCCATCCCGGAATTCGATCCCTTCATGGGCGCGGTCAAGGCCATCGCGAGCTGGCTCGATGCGGTGTTGCCGGCCTACGACCCGAACCCGCTCCTCAACCCCACCCAGGTGGCGGCCGGCTTCGTCCTGACCCTGCAGGCGGTGATGCAGGGGACGTACTGGAACGGCCAGCCGACGCTGTTCACCTTCGGCGCGTACATCCTGCTGTCCGCGGCCTACCAGCGTTACGAGCGGCTGGCCACCAACCAGCTGCCGGGCGCACCCACGCTCGCGGCCGGCCCGCTGCCGCTGACCTGGAAGCTGACGAGCACCGACCCCGACGGTGACCCGCTGATCTACACGGTCAGCGACCAGCCCACCAACGGCCTGATCACCATGCTGCCGGACGGCTCGTTCTCCTTCGTGCCGTTCTCCCTGGACGACCTGAACAACGGCACCGACGTCGAATTCACCGTGCGTGTCAACGACTCACTGGGCTTCCTCGAACACCCCCTCACCCCGGAAGGCAACGATGCCTACTTCACGGTGAGCTTCCGCTACCCGGGGCTGGGGATCAACAACCTGCCGGTCTTCGAGACCGACGGGAAGGCGCAGGTTGTCGGCACCGACGGGTCGACGGGCAAGGTCACCATCACCGCGCAGGCCACCGATGAGGACGGCGATGCGCTGACCTACACCGCCACGGCACTGTTCGGCACCGTGGTGCGCAACGAGGACGGGACCTTCACCTACACGCCGACCGACACCGCGCGGCACCTGGCGGCGACGCTGCTCGGCGCGAAGACCGACATCGTGAGCATCTGGGCCAACGATGGCCGCGGCGGCATCACCCTGCTGCCGACGACGGTCGCCGTCGACATCGTCAGCTCCAACGGGGCCCCGACCGTCACGGTCAACCCCGACACGTTCACCGACCCGATTCTCGGCACCATCACCGGATCGCTGGACATCGACGACCCGGACGGCGACCTCCCCATCGTCACGCCGATCGGGGTCAGCACCCGGGGTGGTCTGGTGACCGTCCTCGGCAACATCTACACCTACACGCCGACGCTCTCGATCCGCGCCCAGGGCGGCACCGACACCTTCACGCTGACGGTGGACGACCTGCACGGCGGCACCACCGAGGTCACCATCACCGTCACCGTCGCCCAGATCAACGTGGCGCCGGCCTTCGAATCGGCCCCGACCATCACCCACACCGACCACACGACCGGTGTGCTGACCGGCACGTTCAAGGTCCGTGACGACAACGGTGACACCCTGACGTTCACCAGCGCGGCACTGCTGGGCACCATCGCGGTGAACCCGACACCCGCCGCGGACGGGGTGACCTACACGTTCACCTACACGCCCTACGACCCGCACGCCGCGTCGCTGCCGCTCGCGATCACCACCGATCTGGTCACCATCACCGCCTGGGACGGCGGGCTGCTCTCCGCTGACAGTGCGACGTTCCTCGTCCAACTGTCGACCCAGGTCAACCAGGCCCCGACGGCGACCTACCAGAACACCGGCAGCAGCTCCGTCCTCGGTCAGGTGTACGGCAAGGTCGTCGTCGACGACGATGACTTCCTGCACGGTTTCACGCCGCTCATCATCAATACGAGCAAGGGTTCGGTACTGGTCAACGGGTTGACCGGTGACTACACCTACACCGCATCGGTCGAGGCGCGCAACGCCGCGAGCGCGAGCAGCGCGACGGCCGCCGACAAGATCGACACGTTCACCATCACGGTCACGGATCCGGCGGGCAAGAGCGTGGATGTGCTTGTCACGGTGAACATCCCGCAGTGGAACCTGGCGCCGGCCGGCGGCGTCCCCAGCAATGTGGTTCCCGACACCAATGGTGTGGTGCGCGGCAGGATCACCGGAGTCATCAACCTCGACAACGATCCGCTGACGTACTACATCGCCGGTTCCAACGGTGCCGGCGCGGTGTACACCGAGGGCGGCGGCATCGCGCACGTCGACGCCGAAGGCAACTACGTCTACATCCCGCGGACCGGCGGCGCGCTGGGCTACTACGACTCGTTCAGCGTCACCGTGGACGACGGCCGTGGCGGCCTCACCACCGTGCTCGTCGTCCCGAACGGCATCGTGCCGGCCACACCGCTGAACGATGTCGCCGTGTCGAAGACCAACGGGGCGCCCGGGGTGGTGACCGGTGCGGTCAGCCTCGCAAATGCGGCCAACACCGGATTGTTCAGCTCGTTCAGCGCCACCGGCGCGGGCTTCGGCACCGTCACGTTCAACGGCACGAACTACACCTACACCCGGACCGCGACCGGCCACGCGGGCGGAACCAGCGACACCTTCGACATCATCGGCACGGCCTTCGGTCTGACCATGAAGATCGCCACGGTCACCGTGACCCCGGTCATCCCGAACACCCCGCCGGCCGCGGGCACCACCACCATCACCGAGTCCTCGCTGACGAACGTGATCGGAACGTACTACCAGAACACCAAGGGCAAGGTCACCGCATACGACGCCGACGGTGACGCGATCGACTACCCGGGTGGATCGATCATCCCGGCGACGTATACGACCGCCAACGGCGGACTTGTGCAGTTCTACTCGGACGGCAGATTCGAGTACTCGATCGGACCCAAGCTGTCGGGTTATTTCCACGGTGCGGCCGCCACCGGGGCCACCGGCAACGCGGTCGCCGACACCTTCAGCATCACGGTCACCGATTCCTTCGGCGCCAGCTCCACGATCGTGGTGTCCATCCCGATCGAGAAGCTGAACGACGCACCGTCCTCCAACGTGTCGGTGGGCGGCAAGACCACCGACGGCCTGGGCGTGGTGCGCGGCACCCTCAACGGCTCCGATGGTGACGGAGACTCGCTGACCTACAGCCTGATCGGCGCGACGAACGGCGCCGCGGCCACCGCCAACGGCGGCATCGTCCGGTTCAGCGGCAACTCGTTCACCTACATCCCGACCGCAGGTAAGACCACGGACTCGTTCCAGGTGCAGGTCAACGACGGCCACGGCGGCGTCACCACGGCGACGATCAGCCTGACCGGGCTCAGCACCCCGTCGCCGGTCACCAACGTCAACACCTCGACCGCCAATGTGGTCACCGGACAGCTGAATACGGCCGGCAACACCGGGCTGACCTACACCGTGGGCGGCCAGGGCACCAAGGGTACGGTCACGGTGACCTCCACCGGCGCCTTCACCTACACCCGCAACGGGGCGCTGGGACACACCCAGACGCCGGGCGATACCTTCACCATCAGGGCCACCGACGCCAACGGCAACTCGGTGATCATCGCGACGGTGAACGTGACCCCGGTGGTGGCCAACGCCGCACCGGTGGCCGGTTCCACGGTCTTCAATCCGTCCACGATCCAGGACAACCGAGTCCTGGGTATCGGTACGCTGAAGCAGACCACCACCGGCACCCTCAAGGCCACCGACGCCGATGGCGACACGGTGACCTTCACGGCCGGGTCGTTCTCCACGGGCAACGGTGGCACCGTGGTGATCAACGCCAACGGCACCTTCACCTACACCATCGACAAGGGTTACTCCTACTTCCACGAGGCGGCACGCATCGGCGCCTCCGGCAGTGAGATCGCGGATACCTTCTCGACCACCGCGGTGGACGGGTTCGGTGGCTCCACAACGTATTCGGTGTCGGTGGCCATCTACGCCATGAACAGGGCCCCGACCATCTCCGGTGGCAACCGGTTGGCCGGCACCGTGAGCGGGGCCAACGTCGACGAGGATGACGGCGACAGCCTGAGCTTCAGTCACAACGGGTCGAGCTTCACCTTCGGCGGCCGGGGCCTGTACACCAGCACGCTGTGGAGCGGCAGCCGTCTCACCGTCACGGAGAACTACTACGTGACCAACAACGGCGTGGTCACCGGTGTGCAGGCCAGCGCGACCAAGACCTGGTAGGCCCGAAACCCGAGACTCCTACCCACCCATGGAGATTCGCATATGACGATCGACGACCTGCCGCGCACCTACGACGTGACCGGGATCATCCACGGGCCGGTCAGTGGTGTCGACATCACCGCTGTACCCGGATTCGGCACGGAAACCGCGATATTGGAAGCGGGCATCCCGGTCCCGGTCGCACCGCCCTTGGAACCGTATGTCTCCCTGGGTGATCCGGACCCGCATACCGGCATGGTTCGTGGCTCGGTGCGGATCGTGGGGGAGCAGGGCCGGGCGGTGCGTTTCGAGCCGGAACTGGCCACCACCGCCAGGGGCGGGCTCGTCGCGGTCGATCCCGGGACCGGGCGGTTCACCTACACCCCGTCGGTGCCGGCCCGGCAGATCGCCCGCACCAGTACCGATTTCCGGGACAAGGTCGACACCTTCACCGTCGAGGTCGTCGATGCCCACGACACCCGGTCCCAGGCGCACGTCGTCGTCCACATCCTGGCCGCCGACGTGCTGCTGTCCGGCGCGGCGCTGGTCGGCCGGCCCTCACCCAACGGTGTGCTGACCGGACGGATCGACGCAGCGGCCTGGGACGGCGCGCGGCTCACGTTCAGCCTGGCCAACCCCGCGAATCCGGCGGATTCGACCACGGAGTCGGCAGTGTCGGAGAACGGCGGGCTGGTCCAGCTCGACCCGGACACCGGGGAATTCCTCTTCGTCCCGCCGGTCGGCGACGGCACGGCGGCTCCGGACATCGACCGGTTCGTCGTCACGGCGATCGATCCGCGCGGCGCGACCGCCGACATCACCGTCGTTGCGAAGGCCCGCCTCACGATCGAAGCGCAGACCCGCCACACGGCACCCGGTGTGGCGCGCGGCCGGTTGGTCCTCGACGACGACACTCCGCTGACCTTCAGCCTGGGCGCCGCCCCGAGCAAGGGCATCGCGCGGGTCGACCAATTCGGTGGCTACCTCTACACCCGTGCGCCGGGAGCGCGCGGCAGCGCCGAGGACCGCTTCAGCATCCTGGGGACCGACGGCTACGGCCGGTCGATCACGGTGGCCACCATCGCCGTGTGCCCCCCGTTGGACGGCGCCTGGAGCGACGATTCGGCGCATCGCACGGTCGGCGCCAGCGGCCGCGGTCAGGGGCTGTCGACCGGGGACTGGACCACCACCGTCGCCGGTCTGAGCCCCGACGCCACGTATTCGGTGCACCAGCCCGAGCCGCACGGTTTCGTGATGATGGCGCGCACGGCGCCGGGCAAGTGGGCGGTGCACTACGAGTCGATGACGCCGAAGGCCGATGGCCGCCATCCCGGCGAGAGGTTCACCGTGCGGTATCAGGACGGCCAGGTTGCCCCCGACGGCACTCCGGCCGTGACGGAAGTGACCTACGTGTTCTGACCAGCACACCAAGGTTCCCATTGCCCGTCGGTCCGGTATTGGACCGGCGGGCAATAACTGTTGATGGGCCGTGGTTCATACTGGTGAAGCCGGTCGGTGCCCGTTGATGCGCCGACCGGGACGCTCACGATCTGATGAAGGTGGCAAAAGATGACAAGGCTGGATTCCGTCGAACGGGCGGTGGCCGACATCGCGGCGGGCAAGGCCGTCGTGGTCATCGACGACGAAGACCGCGAGAACGAGGGAGATCTGATCTTCGCGGCCGAGAAGGCCACCCCCGAGCTGGTCGCGTTCATGGTCCGCTACACCTCGGGCTACCTGTGTGTACCGCTGGACGGATCGGTCTGTGATCGACTCGGCCTGCTGCCGATGTACGCGGTGAACCAGGACAAGCACGGTACGGCCTACACGGTGACCGTCGACGCCAAGAAGGGCGTCGGGACCGGGATCTCCGCCTCCGACCGCGCCACCACCATGCGCGCGCTGGCCGACCCGGCCGCCGTCGCCGACGACTTCACCAAGCCGGGCCATGTGGTGCCGCTGCGGGCCAAGGACGGCGGAGTGCTGCGCCGCCCGGGGCACACCGAGGCCGCCGTCGACCTGGCTCGGCTCGCCGGCCTGCAGCCGGCCGGGGCGATCTGCGAGATCGTCAGCCAGAAGGACGAGGGCGCGATGGCCCAGACCGATGAGCTGCGGGTCTTCGCCGACGATCACGGTCTCGCGCTCATCTCGATCGCCGATCTCATCGAGTGGCGGCGCAAACACGAGAAGCACATCGAGCGCATCGCCGAGGCCCGCATCCCGACCCGGCACGGTGAGTTCCGGGCCGTCGGCTACACGTCGATCTACGAGGACGTCGAGCACGTCGCGCTGGTCCGGGGCGATATCACCGGCCCGGAGTTCGACGGCCACGATGTGCTGGTCCGGGTGCACTCCGAATGCCTGACCGGTGACGTGTTCGGATCGCGGCGCTGCGACTGCGGCCCGCAGTTGGACGCCGCCATGGCGATGGTGGCCCAGGAGGGCCGCGGCATCGTGCTGTACATGCGTGGCCACGAGGGCCGGGGGATCGGCCTGCTGCACAAGCTGCAGGCCTACCAGTTGCAGGACGCCGGCGCGGACACCGTGGATGCCAACCTGGAGCTCGGCCTGCCCGCCGATTCCCGTGACTACGGCATCGGCGCGCAGATCCTGGTCGACCTGGGTGTGCGGTCGATGCGGCTGCTCACCAACAACCCGGCCAAGCGGGTCGGGCTGGACGGCTACGGCCTGCACATCACCGAGCGGGTGCCGCTGCCCGTCCGCGCCAACGCCGAGAACATCCGCTACCTGATGACCAAGCGGGATCGGATGGGCCACGACCTGGTCGGTCTCGAGGACTACGACGAGGCCACCCCCGGCGAGTTCGGCGGTGCCCGATGAGCGGCCACAGCGGCGCGATTCCCGACCTGCCCGACATCGACGCGTCCTCGGTGTCGCTGGGCATCGTGGTCAGCACCTGGCACCCGAAGATCTGCGACGCGCTGCTGGACGGCGCGCTGCGTGCGGCCAAACAGCTGGGCGTCACCGATCCGGTCGTGGTCCGCGTGCACGGGGCGATCGAGATCCCGGTCGTCGCGCAGGCACTGGCCGCCAAGTACGACGCGGTGGTGGCGCTCGGCGTGGTGATCCGCGGCGAGACACCCCATTTCGATTACGTGTGCGACGCGGTCACGCAGGGCCTGACCCGGGTCTCGCTGGATCACGGCACCCCGGTGGCCAACGGTGTGCTGACCACCAACACCGAGCAGCAGGCCCTGGCCCGGGCCGGTCTGCCCAACTCCAGCGAGGACAAGGGCGCCCAGGCCGCCGCGGCGGCGCTGTCCACGGCGTTGGTCCTGCGCGACCTGGCATCATGAGCGGGGCCGCCGGTGGGCAGGAGCGCAGCGACTCGGGGGATGAACACCGTGGGCAGGAGCGCAGCGACTCGGGGGATGAACACCGTGGGCAGGAGCGCAGCGACTCGGGGGATGCGACCTGGGAGCTGGAGGTCAAGCCGCACCTCACCCCGTACTTCGTCTACGGCGCCGCGTTCCTGATCGCGGCCGCGCACATCGGCGTGGGGTTCCTGCTGAAGGTGGGATCCAGCGGGGTGGTGTTCCGTACCGCGGACCAGGTCGGCATCGCGCTGGTCGGCGTCACGATCGCCAGTGTCACCCTGCTGCTCGCGCGGCCGCGGCTGCGGGCCGGAGCTGCCGGTATCTCGGTGCGAAACGCATTGGTGTACAAGCTCATTCCCTGGTCCGATGTGGTGGATGTATCGTTCCCGCGCAGCGCTCGGTGGGCCCGGATCGACCTGGCCGATGACGAGTACACCGCGGTGATGGCGATCCAGGCGGTCGACAAGGACCGCGCTGTGCAGGCGATGGACCGGCTGCGGGAGCTGATGGAGCGCTACCGGCCCGATATCAACTCACCGTCAGCGTCATCATGACCTCGTCGGCCGCGCCGGTCGCCGGAGCCGTCAGGGTGAATCCCAGGCTTTCGTAGACCGCCCGTGCGGTCGCGTTCTCCACATGGACCCGCAACGTCACCCGGGTGACCCGCTGCGCACGCGCCCAGTTCACGGCCTCGGCCACCAGCGTGCGGCCCAGGCCGTGCCCGCGTGCGGCGGGGTCCAGCCACAGCGAGTAGAGGTACACCGACTCCGTGCTCTGGCGCTGCGCACCGATCAGCCCGACCGGCCGGTTGTCGACGACGGCGGCGAACTGGGCGTGCGCGCGCAGCCTGCGCCGCCACTGCGCCGCGGTGAACGTCGATTCGAGGCGGTACTGCGGATCTTCGGCGCCCAGCGAGTCGGTCAGCGCGCGCAGCCGCACACCCGCGAACGCCCGCCAGTCGGTTTCGGTCAGCCGGGCGATCCGGGCCTGCGCCATCCCCATCGCATCAGTATCGCCGCTGTTGGCTGCGGTAGGATCGGCAAGTCGATGAGTACCTTGGAGTTCGTCTCAGCATCCGCTGACGGCATTGTCGCCAACGCTGCGCCACTCGTCACAGCACCCGCTCTGGTCGCCGGTCTGGGCGCCCATCCCGCGCTCACCGTGCCGCTGGTATGCGGCCGCCCCACCGGCACCGCCGAGATCTGGCGGCGATTGGACGAGGCGGCACGCTTCTTCGGCGCCGAGATCCGGCCGGTCAGCGCGTTGCATGACGCCCTGCACGGCTTTCTCGCCGAGGCCGCGGCACGGCACGGGCAGGTCACGGTGGCCGCGCAGATCCAGCTCATCGAGGTCGACGGGCAGAACGAGTTCGTGGTGGCGGGCACGGTGATCGACGCCACCCGGCCCGAGCCGGTGGCGTTGGCCGCGCAGCGGGGCCCGCTCCAGGACCGGACACCGCACTGGCGCCGGATGGCCGCCCGCACCAGCAGTCGGGCCGAGGCCCGGCTGGTCGAGCAGGATCTGAATGCCCGCGGTTACGCCGACGTGGTCACCGTCGACGGTGCGCTGATCGGGAACCCGGGTCTGGGGGCCCTGATCGTCGAGACCGCCGACGGGAAGACCGGTCTCGGGGCGGATGTGCTGACGCTGCTGCAGGCCGCCGGACTCCTCGATGCGGCGGTGCCGTGTACGGATCTTCCGCTGGCGTTGTCGGGCGCGAAACGCGTGTGGTGGGTGTCACCACGGTTCGAAACCCACCCGGTCCGCGTCATCGGCACCCATCATTTCGAGTCGGAGGTGCCGGGCCATGAGTGAGACATTTCCGCGAGAGACGTTCGACACGTTCGTGATCGACGGCCACGACTGGGACGGCAGCACGCTGTCCCTGCGCTACACGCTGCGCGGCCCGAACCCGGTGACCTTCACCGAGGTGATCGACTTCGGTGACACCCTGGCCGGTGCGCAACCGGATCCGCTGCTGAGCAGGCTCCTGACGCTGACCTGCTCGTTGAGCTACTTCAAGGCCGCCGCACCCGGGCGGATCGAGATCGCTTTCCCGACGCACGATTTCGAGCGGCACTATCTGGCCGCGCTGATCGAGGGCGGGCTCGGCGAGTTCGCCTACACCAACCGGTTGCCCGGTGCCCTGACGCCGGAGATCACCGGGCCGCCGGCCACCGCGCAATCGCGCGCCGCCGACGGCTGGGATCCCGCCGCAACGCCGCTGGTGCCGGTCGGCGGCGGCAAGGATTCGGTGGTCTCCATCGAGGCGTTCCGGCATCACGGGATCGCGCCGATGCTGTTCAGCGTCAACCGGTACGACCCGATCGACCGCTGCATCGAGGTCAGCGGTCTGGACAGCGTGCACGTGAAGCGCAGCATCGACCGTGGTCTGATCAAGGCCAACGCCGAGGGGGCCTACAACGGCCACGTGCCGGTGACCGCGATCAACAGTGTGATCGGATTGATCGTCGCCGACGCCCGCGGGTTCGGGCCGGTGGTGCTGTCCAACGAGCGATCCTCCAACGTCGGCAACGTCGAATGGCTGGGCCGCGACATCAACCACCAGTGGTCCAAGTCACTGACCTACGAGACCTTGCTGCGAGACACACTGGCGCGCCATGGGTTCAATCCGGATCGCTACTTCTCGCTGCTGCGCGGATTGTCCGAATCGCAGATCGCCGACCGGTTCGCCACCGCGGACCAGTACTTCGGCGTGTTCACCAGCTGCAACCGGCTGTTCGCACTGGACCCGAGCCGGCGTGCCAGTTCGTGGTGCGGGCAGTGCCCCAAATGCCAGTTCGTGTTCGTGCTGCTGGCGCCGCGCCTGGGCCGCCCGACCTGCGAGAAGATCTTCGGCCGCAACCTGTTCGCCGACACCGGAAATCGGGACGGGATGGCCGACATCCTGGGGCTCGGCGTGCACAAACCGTTCGAATGCGTGGGGGAGTACTACGAGGCCGCCGAGGCGATGCTCGCGGTGATCGACGACCCGCAGTGGCAGGGACTGGAGCTGGTCGACGAATTCGCCGGGCAGCGAACGCAGTTGGCTGCGGTTGCGGTGAACCCGGATCCCAGCCCCGCCCGGCACCATGTGCCGGCGCGATATGCGAAGTTGCTCGATGACTGAACTCGCCGGCCGGGTGGTCGGTATCTGGGGTCTGGGCAAGGAAGGGCTGTCGATGGCCCGCACCGCCGCCGCGCACGGCGCTGCCCGCATCGTCGCCGTCGACGACCGGGCCAACGCTCAGGCGCCCGAGATCGCGAATCTGACAGTCTTTTTCGGGCCCGACGCACCGGCCCGGCTGCGTGACACCGATGTCGTCTTCGTCAGCCCGGGGGTGCCCTGGCGGCATCCGGTGTTCGAGGAACTGCGCGGCAGCGCCGCATCGGGTGCCGGCCCGGCGGTGTCCAACGCCGCGGACTGGTACATGGGCCGGCACGGTGCCCACACGGTGGGCATCACCGGCACCAAGGGCAAGAGCACCACGGCCGCCTTCCTGGCACACCTGCTGACCGGCCTGGGCGTCCCCGCGGTGGCCGCAGGCAACATCGGGACGCCGCTGTCGGATCTGGAGCCCGCCGACGGCGAGTGGGTGGTGGCCGAGCTGTCCAGTCAGCAGTGCGCGCTACTGCGCACACCGCCTGCGGTGTCGGTGATCACCAATCTGTACCAGGACCACCTCGATTTCCACGGTGACGTGGCGTCCTATTACGAGGCCAAGTCGCATGTCTTCGGATCGGCGACCCGCGCCCTGGTGACGACCCCTGACGTCGTGGAATCGCTTCGGGAGATCGGTATCTCGCAGTTGCCGCCGGTGCGGGACGTGGACCCCGCCGAGGTCCGGGTGCCGGCCGGGGATTCGGTGCTCTCGTACTCGCACAACACCGTCAACGCCGCGCTGGCCGCACTGGCCGCCGGGCAGGTGCTGGGCCGCGCGGTGACCGATGCCGAGGTGGACGCTGCCGCCGCGTCGTTCACCGGTCTGCCGCACCGCCTGCAGACCGTGCGCCGCACCGGGGTGACCCGATGGATCGACGACACGCTGGCGACCACCGGCGAGGCGGTGGTCGCCGCGCTGCGCGCGATGCGCCCCGATGAGGAGATCGCGTTGATCGTCGGCGGCATGGACCGGTCCCTGGACTACCGTCAGCTCGACGATTTTCTGTGCAGTGGGCAACGCCGGGTGCGGCTGATCCAGGGGCCGACCAACGGCGCCCTGATCGGCGTGCGGTTCGCCGCCGCGCACCCCGAGCGCACCCATCTGGTGGACGACCTGCAGGAGGCCGTCCGGGTGGCCGCAGCGGCCGCCGCCGACGTGGTGTTGCTGTCCCCGGGCGCGGCCAGTTACGACATTTTCCGCAACTACGAAGAAAAAGCGGCGATGTACTGCAGTTATATCGACGTCGTCGAGACGCTCTAACCTGGACCCGTGCCCGATCCAGCGACTTACCGGCCCGCGCCGGGTTCGATTCCTGTCGAACCCGGCGTTTATCGGTTCCGCGATCCGCACGGCCGGGTGATCTATGTCGGCAAGGCCAAGAGCCTGCGCAGCCGACTGAATTCCTACTTCGCCGACATCTCCGGACTGGCCCCGCGTACCCGGCAGATGGTGATGACCGCGGGCAGCGTCGAGTGGACCGTGGTGTCCACCGAGGTCGAGGCGCTGCAGCTGGAATACAACTGGATCAAGGAATTCGATCCGCGATTCAACATCCGCTACCGGGACGACAAGTCCTACCCGGTGCTGGCGGTGACCCTGAACGAGGAGTATCCCCGGCTGTTCGTCTACCGCGGGCCGCGCCGCAAAGGGGTGCGCTATTTCGGGCCGTACTCGCACGCCTGGGCGATCCGCGAGACCCTGGACCTGCTGACCCGGGTGTTCCCGGCCCGCACCTGTTCGGCTGGAGTGTTCAAGCGGCACAGGCAGATCGACCGTCCGTGTCTGCTCGGCTACATCGACAAGTGCTCGGCCCCGTGCATCAACCGGGTGACCGCGGAGCAGCACCGCCAGATCGTGCTGGACTTCTGCGACTTCCTGGCCGGCAAGACCGACCGGCTGGTCCGCGACATGGAGCGGCAGATGAACGCCGCCGCCGAGAGCCTCGATTTCGAGCGGGCGGCCCGGCTGCGTGACGACATCGGCGCGCTCAAGCGTGCGCTGGAGAAGCAGACCGTGGTGTTCGGCGACGGGACCGATGCCGACGTGGTGGCCTTCGCCGACGACGACCTCGAGGCGGCGGTCCAGGTGTTCCACGTCCGCGGGGGACGGGTGCGCGGCCAGCGCGGGTGGGTCGTGGAGAAGACGGGTGAACCCGGGGCCGAGGGGGAGGCGCCGCTGGTCGAGCAGTTCCTCACCCAGTTCTACGGGGACCAGGCCGAGCTCAGCGCCGGTGCGGGGGACGAGGCCACCAACCCGGTACCCAAAGAGGTTCTGGTGCCGGTACTTCCGGACAATGCCGACGAACTCGCGGACTGGCTGTCGGGCCTGCGCGGTTCGCGGGTGTCGCTGCGGGTGCCCCAGCGCGGGGACAAGCGGGCGCTCGCCGAGACGGTGCAGCGCAACGCCCAGGAGGCGCTGGCCCAGCACAAGCTCAAACGGGCCGGTGATTTCAACGCCAGATCGGAAGCGCTGCAGAGCATTCAGGAGACCCTCGGGCTCGACGAAGCGCCGCTGCGCATCGAGTGCGTGGACATCAGCCATGTGCAGGGCACGGATGTGGTGGCCTCTCTGGTGGTGTTCGAGGACGGCCTGCCGCGTAAGTCCGATTACCGGCACTATGCGATCCGCGAGGCCGCCGGCGACGGCCGCTCCGATGACGTCGCGTCCATCGCCGAGGTCACCCGTCGGCGGTTCGCCCGCCATGTCGCCGACGCCGAACAACCGATGGCCGCCGAAGGCAAGTCACGCCGGTTCGCCTACCCGCCGAACCTGTTCGTCGTCGACGGTGGCGCCCCGCAGGTCAACGCGGCGGCCGCGGTGCTCAAGGACCTCGGTGTGACCGATGTCGCGGTGATCGGTCTGGCCAAACGACTCGAAGAGGTGTGGGTGCCGGGGCCGTCGGCCGATCCGGTGATCTTCCCGCGCACCAGCGAGGGGCTGTATCTGCTGCAGCGTGTCCGCGACGAGGCGCACCGCTTCGCGATCACCTTCCACCGCAGCAAGCGGTCCAAGCGGATGACGGCCTCGGCGCTGGATTCGGTGCGTGGGCTGGGCGAGCACCGGCGCAAGGCGTTGGTGACCCATTTCGGCTCGGTGTCACGGCTGCGCGCGGCGAGCGTCGAGGAGATCACCGCGGTGCCCGGCATCGGGGTGACGACGGCCAAGGCGGTCCTGGAAGCGCTGGGTGTGCCCCGGGACGCAACCCCCGAGCCCGCATCCGACGCCCCGAACCATTCCGACACGCCCGAGCCGATTTTGCACGATGATCTACCCCGGGCCGATCTTGCCCGAGCCGAACCCCCCGGACTCGATCCACCCCAGACCGACGAGCAACCCATCCCCGACCCACACAGCGAACAGATATCGGAGTGGCAGACCAGCGAATGAGCGAGGAATCAGGCATTGAAGTCGTGCTGGTCACCGGATTGTCAGGCGCCGGCCGCGGCACCGCTGCCAAGGTGCTCGAAGACCTCGGCTGGTACGTCGCCGACAATCTGCCACCCGAACTGATCGCCCGGATGGTCGATCTGGGGTTGGACGCCGGGTCGCGGATCACCCAACTGGCCCTGGTGATGGATGTCCGGTCGCGCGGCTTCACCGGTGACCTGGACTCGGTGCGCAACGAACTGGCGACCCGCGGCATCCGGCCCCGGGTGGTGTTCATGGAGGCCGCCGACGAGATCCTGGTCCGGCGCTACGAGCAGAACCGACGCAGTCACCCGTTGCAGGGCGACCAGACGCTGGCCGAGGGCATCGCCGCCGAACGCGCCATGCTGGCCCCGGTCCGTGCGGCCGCCGACCTGGTGATCGACACCTCGACGCTGGCGGTGCCGGCCCTGCGGGAGAGCATCGAACGTGCCTTCGGCGGTGAGACCGTCGCCTACACCAACGTCACGGTGGAATCGTTCGGTTACAAGTACGGGCTGCCGATGGACGCCGACACGGTCATGGATGTCCGCTTCCTGCCCAACCCGCACTGGGTCGACGAGCTGCGCCCGCACACCGGGCAGCACCCGGCGGTCCGGGACTTCGTGCTCGGGCAGGAAGGCGCCGCGGAGTTTCTCGATACCTATCATCGGCTGCTGGGGGTGGTGATCGACGGGTACCGCCGGGAGGGAAAGCGGTACATGACGGTGGCCATCGGCTGCACCGGGGGCAAGCACCGCAGCGTCGCCATCGCCGAGGCGCTGACGGAGCGGCTGCGTGATGACGATCATCTGACGGTGCGGGCGCTGCACCGGGATCTGGGTCGCGAATGACGGGTGTCGAGCCATGACCCCGCGAAGACGAGCGCGCGTGAGGATCGCAGTGAGGTACGAACGAGGACCGGAGCGCGCGGGAGTCGAGCCATGACGCCGCGCATCGTCGCGCTCGGCGGCGGTCACGGCCTGTATGCGACGTTGTCGGCGGCGCGGCGGCTCACTCCGCACGTCACCGCCGTCGTGACCGTCGCCGACGACGGCGGATCCTCCGGGCGCCTGCGCAGCGAACTCGACGTCGTGCCGCCCGGTGATCTGCGAATGGCGTTGGCCGCATTGGCCTCCGACTCACCGCACGGCCGGCTGTGGGCCACGATCATCCAGCACCGGTTCGGCGGCAGCGGCGCGCTGGCCGGTCACCCCATCGGCAACCTGATGCTGGCCGGGCTCAGCGAGGTGCTGGCCGATCCGGTGGCCGCACTCGACGAGTTGGGCCGCGTCCTGGACCTCAAGGGCCGGGTGCTACCGATGTGTCCGCTGGCCCTGCAGATCGAGGCCGATGTGGCCGGGCTGGAATCCGACCCGCGGATGTTCCGGGTGATCCGCGGGCAGGTGGCGGTCGCCACCACCGTCGGGCAGGTCCGCCGCGTCCGGCTGCTGCCCGGTGACCCGCCCGCCACCCGGCAGGCCGTCGACGCGATCATGGCCGCCGATCTGGTGGTGTTGGGACCCGGATCGTGGTTCACGAGTGTGATCCCGCACGTACTGGTGCCCGGGCTGGCCGCCGCGCTGCGGGAGACCGCCGCGCGGCGCGCGCTGGTGCTGAATCTGGCGGCCGAGCCGGGGGAGACCGCCGGCTTCTCCGCCGAACGGCACATCCACGTGCTGGCCCAGCACGCCCCGGGATTTCAGGTCGACGACATCATCATCGACGCGGCGCGGGTGCCCAGCGACCGGGAGCGCGAACAACTCGCCCGAACGGCTACGCTGCTCGGCGCCAACGTCGAATTTGCCGCCGTATCGCGACCTGGTACACAGTTACATGACCCGTCGCTGCTGGCAGCAGCTCTTGAAGCAGTGCGCCTGCGCGGCCGGGGTCCCGGCGCGCCCGGCGGTCAGGAGAATCCCGGCGCGGCACACAGCGGGCAACGACGATCGAACGCACCAAGGGGGGACCAGTCGTGGCAATGACGGCCGAGGTCAAGGACGAGCTGAGCCGTCTGGTCGTGAACTCGGTGAGCGCGCGCCGCGCCGAGGTGTCGGCGCTGCTGCGCTTCGCCGGCGGTCTGCACATCGTCGCCGGCCGGGTGGTCGTGGAGGCCGAGGTCGACCTCGGCATCATCGCCCGCCGGCTGCGCAAGGACATCTACGACCTGTACGGCTACAACGCGGTGGTGCACGTGTTGTCGGCCAGTGGCATCCGCAAGAGCACCCGCTACGTGGTGCGGGTCGCCAAGGACGGTGAGGCGCTGGCACGCCAGACCGGTCTGCTCGACCTGCGCGGCCGGCCGGTGCGCGGGCTGCCCGCCCAGGTGGTCGGTGGCAGCGTCGGCGACGCCGAAGCAGCCTGGCGTGGCGCATTTTTGGCGCACGGATCGCTCACCGAGCCCGGCCGGTCCTCCGCGCTGGAGGTCAGCTGCCCGGGCCCGGAGGCGGCGTTGGCGCTGGTCGGTGCGGCCCGGCGGCTCGGGATCAGTGCCAAGGCCCGTGAGGTGCGGGGCAGCGATCGGGTGGTGGTGCGCGACGGCGAGGCCATCGGTGCGCTGCTGACCCGGATGGGCGCCCAGGACACCCGGTTGACCTGGGAGGAGCGCCGGATGCGGCGCGAGGTCCGGGCCACCGCCAACCGGCTGGCCAACTTCGACGACGCGAACCTGCGCCGCTCGGCGCGGGCCGCGGTGGCCGCCGCGGCCCGGGTGGAGCGCGCGCTGCACATCCTCGGCGACACCGTCCCCGATCATCTGGCCCAGGCCGGCCGGCTCCGGGTCGAGCACCGGCAGGCTTCGCTGGAGGAGTTGGGCCGGCTGGCCGATCCGCCGATGACCAAAGACGCCGTGGCGGGCCGGATTCGGCGTCTGCTGTCGATGGCCGACCGCAAGGCCAAGCAGGACGGCATCCCCGACACCGAGTCGGCGGTCACCCCGGATCTGCTCGAGGACGCCTGAGCCGATCGGATCTCAGGCGGCGACCAGATCCTGATGCCCCAGCGGATTGGCGGCCGGGTTGGCGGCCAGTGCCTCGAGCACGACCGCCCAGGTCTGCGGGGCCGTCACGACGTTCAGGTGGCCCAGGATCTGTCCGGGGTAACGGTCCTGCAGGATGATGTTGGTGACGTTCGGGCCGTCCAGCGCATTGTTGGTGTACGGGGTGGCGACCTCGTCGTAGATGGTGCTGATCGTGGTGTACAGCACGCCGGGCCGGGTGTCGCCGTTGCCGTAGATCTCGTCCTGGAACGGGGAACCGGCGGACTGCTGGTAGATGGCCGGCGCCAATGCCCGGAAGACGGAGATGAACACCTGCCGCAGGATCGGGGTGCGTAGCACGCCGGAGACCAGGCCGTTGAAGTCCGATCCGTTGTGGCCCGGCGAGATGCCGATGAGTTGCGAGACCTTGTCCGCCCCACCGAGATTGTTGATGTAGTACGAGGGCAGATTGCCGCCGCCCTGCGAGTGCCCGATCAGGATGACCTGCGGCGCACCGGTCTCCGCCAGCACCCGGTCGATCTCGGCTTCGAGTTCGAGGGCGGACTTGCGGATGTCGCCGATCGACTGGATCGGGAAATTCGGGTTCGTGGTGTTGTTGCCGTAGTTGAAGGTGTAGACCTTGTAGCCCGCGTTCGCCAGCACCGGTGCACCCACGGCCCAGTTCAGACCCTGGGTCAGGGCGGTCGGGTTGACCAGGATGATCGGCAGCGGATGCTCGGCGGTGACGGTGATCGACGGGTCGTTGGCGCCCGGCGGCGGCTTCTGCGGATTGAAGAAGCCCAGGCCGTCCAGCAGGCCGTAGTTGACGGCGAACCGGCCGCCGGTCGGTGCGTGCAGCGACCCGCCGACCAGGGTGCGGCCGACGGCGGCAGCGGCGTTGGCGACCGAGGTGGCCAGCAGATACGGCACACCGAGCAGCCGGTGGGGCCCGAAGGCCTGCGCGACGGCGGTGGCCGCGGAGTGCACCACCGACACCACGATCGTCCCGACATCGGAGAGCCCGCCGGTCAGTTGGCGGCCGAGCTGCGCGAACGTGGCGATCGGCACGGGGGTGCGGGAGGTCGCGGCGGCGGAGGCCGATGCCGCCGGTGCGGCGGGGGCGAGGATCGGGGCGGCCGCCCCATCCGAGGACGGTCCGGCAGCCGGGGTGTCCGGCACCGACGCCGCCGGTGCCACGGCGTCGCGTCGGGTCGCGGTCCTGCTGGTCGCGGCCGGCGCTTCGGTGTGCGACCGGACCCGCTTCGGGGACCGGGGCACCGTCGTGGGCGTGCGCACCGCGGTCTCGTCGGGCAGCGCCGACGTCTCGTCCGGTGTCGCGGGCTGGTCCTCGACCGGCGCCGGGGTGTCGGTGTCGGTGTCGGTCTCGGGCGCGTCGGTGTCGGCTGCTTCCGCGTCGGCGGACATCTGCGCCTTCCGTGGCGGCCGGACGGCGGATCTGGGGCTTTTCGTCTCGGTGCCCTGCACCGACCGGGGCCCCTTTTTCGGTGTCGCAGACCCGGATTCAGAGCGTTGCGATGTCGCGGCGGGGCCCGGCTCGCCGCCCGAGGAGGTGGCGTCGTCGGCATGCGCGAGGGCACCGGACGCCCCGAACGTGGTGGTCAGCGCCAGCACGAAGGCGGCCAGCACGAGCCGCAGCGCCGCCGCGACGTTGGGCAACCGAATCTCGGACATTCGGACGGATGTCTCGGGCAACTGCAGGCCTTCCCTCGGGTGCCTGGACAATAACGGCAGGCCAGCGCGGGTGTAGGCAAGATCGTGGATTTGTCTCCCGGCGGCGTGGCCGGTGAATCGACCGTTCAACGTGCTCGATATCGACCCGGCTGACCAGCGTGCACGCGCCGAAACCGACACCATTAGGCTGGCCTGTGAGCAGTTCACCGCGAGTTCCCCACAGCTAGGAGAGACACGTGACCATCCGGGTAGGCGTTAACGGCTTCGGTCGAATCGGACGTAACTTCTTCCGCGCCCTCGATGCGCAGAAGGCAGCCGGCAAGAACACCGACATCGAGATCGTCGCGGTCAATGACCTGACCTCGAACGCGACGCTCGCGCACCTTTTGAAATTCGACTCGATCCTGGGCCGGTTGCCCTACGAGGTGAGCCTCGAGGGCGAGGACACCATCGTCGTCGGCGACCAGAAGATCAAGGCGCTGTCGGTCAAGGAAGGCCCGTCGGCTCTGCCCTGGGGCGACCTGGGCGTCGACGTCGTCGTCGAGTCGACCGGCATCTTCACCAAGCGCGACAAGGCCCAGGGCCACCTCGACGCGGGTGCCAAGAAGGTCATCATCTCCGCGCCCGCCAGCGATGAGGACATCACCATCGTGCTCGGCGTGAACGAGGACAAGTACGACGGCAGCCAGAACATCATCTCCAACGCCTCGTGCACCACCAACTGCCTCGGCCCGCTGGCCAAGGTCCTCAACGACGAGTTCGGCATCGTCAAGGGTCTGATGACCACGATCCACGCCTACACCCAGGACCAGAACCTGCAGGACGGCCCGCACAGCGACCTGCGCCGTGCCCGTGCCGCCGCCATCAACATCGTCCCGACCTCGACCGGTGCCGCCAAGGCCATCGGCCTGGTGCTGCCCGAGCTCAAGGGCAAGCTGGACGGCTACGCCCTGCGGGTGCCGATCCCCACCGGCTCGGTCACCGACCTGACCGCGGAGCTGAAGAAGTCGGCCACCGCCGACGAGATCAACGCCGCCATGAAGGCCGCCGCCGAGGGCAAGCTCAAGGGCATCCTGAAGTACTACGACGCCCCGATCGTCTCCAGCGACATCGTCACCGACCCGCACAGCTCGCTGTTCGACGCCGGCCTGACCAAGGTCATCGACAACCAGGCCAAGGTCGTCTCCTGGTATGACAACGAGTGGGGCTACTCCAACCGCCTCGCGGATCTGGTTGCCCTGGTCGGTAAGTCGCTGTAGCTCGCGATCATGGCGATCAATTCACTGTCTGACCTGCTCGCCGAAGGTGTTGAAGGTCGGGGCGTCCTGGTGCGCTCCGACCTCAACGTCCCCCTCGACGACAACGGGAACATCACCGACCCGGGGCGCATCATCGCCTCGGTGCCCACGCTCAAGGCACTCGCCGAGGCGGGGGCCAAGGTCGTCGTCACCGCCCATCTGGGTCGCCCCAAGGGCGAACCGGACCCGAAGTTCTCGCTGGCCCCGGTGGCCGCGGCGCTGTCCGAGCAGCTGGGCCGGCACGTTCAGCTGGCCGGCGACGTCGTCGGCACCGATGCGCTCGCGCGCGCCGAAGGTCTGACCGACGGGGACGTGCTGCTGCTGGAGAACATCCGCTTCGATGCGCGGGAGACCAGCAAGGACGACGCCGAACGTCTGGCGCTGGCCAAGGCGCTGGCCGGGCTGGTCGAGGGCGCCGACGGTACGCCCGGCGCCTTCGTCTCCGACGGGTTCGGCGTGGTGCACCGCAAGCAGGCATCGGTCTATGACGTCGCCACCCTGCTGCCGCACTACGCGGGCACCCTGGTGGCCACCGAGGTGAAGGTGCTCGAGCAGCTGACCAGTGCAGGCGAGCGGCCTTACGCCGTGGTGCTCGGCGGGTCCAAGGTGTCCGACAAGCTCGCGGTCATCGAGAACCTGGCGACCAAGGCCGACAGCATCGTCATCGGTGGCGGCATGTGCTTCACCTTCCTTGCCGCCCAAGGTGTTTCGGTCGGTTCCTCGCTGCTGCAGGAGGAGATGTTGGATACCTGCAGGCACCTGCTCGAAAAGTACGGTGACGTGATCCACCTGCCGGTCGACATCGTGGCCGCGGACAGGTTCGCTGCCGACGCGAACACCGAAACCGTGGCCGCAGACCAGATTCCGGACGGGAAGATGGGCCTGGACATCGGACCCGAGTCGGTCAAGCGGTTCGCCGCGCTGCTGTCCAACGCCAAGACGGTCTTCTGGAACGGCCCGATGGGCGTGTTCGAGTTCGAGGCGTTCGCCGCGGGCACCAAGGGTGTCGCCGAGGCGATCATCGGGGCCACCGGCAAGGGTGCGTTCAGCGTGGTCGGCGGCGGCGATTCGGCCGCCGCGGTGCGACTGCTCGGCCTGCCCGAGGACGGTTTCTCGCACATCTCCACCGGCGGTGGCGCATCGCTGGAGTACCTGGAGGGCAAGACCCTTCCCGGCATCGACGTTCTGGAGTCCTGACACATGGCACGTAAGCCGCTCATCGCCGGCAACTGGAAGATGAACCTCAATCACTTCGAGGCCATCGCGCTGGTACAGAAGATCGCATTCGCCTTGCCGGACAAGTATTTCGACAAGGTCGACGTCACCGTCATCCCGCCGTTCACCGATCTGCGCAGCGTGCAGACGCTGGTCGACGGGGACAAGCTGCGCCTCACCTACGGCGCCCAGGACGTGTCCCAGCACGATTCGGGTGCCTACACCGGCGAGATCAGCGGTGCGTTCCTGGCCAAGCTGGGTGTCACCTTCGCCGTCGTCGGGCACTCCGAACGCCGCACCTACCACGGCGAGACCGACGAACTGGTCGCCGCCAAGGCCAAGGCGGCGCTCAAGCACGGGCTGACCCCCATCGTGTGCATCGGTGAGCCGCTGGAGATCCGTGAAGCGGGCAACCACGTCGAGTTCAACGTGACCTCGCTGCGCGGGTCGCTGGCCGGGCTGACGGCCGAGCAGATCGGCCAGACCGTCATCGCCTACGAACCGGTCTGGGCGATCGGCACCGGCCGGGTGGCCAGCGCCGCCGACGCACAGGAGGTGTGTGCCGCCATTCGCGCCGAGTTGGCGGAATTGGCCGACAAGGACGTGGCCGCGTCGGTGCGGGTGCTCTACGGCGGGTCGGTGAACGCCAAGAACGTCGGCGAGATCGTCGGACAGACCGATGTGGACGGCGCCCTGGTCGGTGGTGCCTCGCTGGACGGGGAGCAGTTCGCCACCCTGTCGGCGATCGCCGCCGGTGGGCCCCTGCCTTGATCGACCCGGGCGTGATTTGCGCACATCGACCGGTGCTCAGCGCCGGTTTCCGTGCGCAAATCACGCCCGTGTAGGCTGTCCGCCATGGAACTCGCTCTGCAGATCGTGCTGATCATCACCAGTCTTCTGACGGTGTTGCTCGTGCTGCTGCATCGGGCCAAGGGCGGCGGTCTCTCCACGCTCTTCGGTGGCGGCGTGCAGTCCAGCCTCTCCGGTTCGACCGTGGTGGAGAAGAACCTGGACCGCCTGACGCTCTTCGTCGTCGGCATCTGGCTGGTGTCCATCATCGGCATGGCACTGCGCATCAAGTACAACGCATAGGTCGGGCCTCGTTCTGCGCCCTGTGTGCGCGGCGCGGATAATCGACTGATGGCTGACGCTGGAGATTCTGTCCTCGCCCCTGTCGGATCGGTGCGTCGAACGCAGGTCGGCCGTGAGGCCACCGAGCCGATGCGCGAGGACATCCGGTTGCTCGGGGCCATTCTCGGTGACACCGTCCGGGACCAGAACGGCGATGCCGTCTTCGATCTCGTCGAACGTGCCCGGGTGGAGTCCTTCCGGGTCCGCCGGTCCGAGATCGATCGGACCGAACTGGCCGACCTGTTCCGGGATATCGATGTGCACCAGGCGATTCCGGTCATCCGGGCGTTCACCCATTTCGCCTTGCTGGCCAATGTGGCCGAGGACATCCACCGCGAGCGGCGCCGCGCGATCCACGAAGCGGCCGGCGAGCCGCCGCAGGACAGCACCCTGGCGGCCACCTACCGCAAACTCGATGCGGCGCAGCTGGACGCCGCCGAGGTCGCGGACGCGCTGACCGGCGCGCTGGTGTCGCCGGTGATCACCGCGCACCCCACCGAAACCCGGCGTCGCACCGTTTTCGACACCCAACACCAGATCACCGAACTCATGCGGCTGCGTCTGCACGGCCACACCCGGACCGAGGCCGGTCGTGACATCGAGACCGAACTGCGCAGGCACATCCTCACGCTCTGGCAGACCGCGTTGGTGCGGCTGTCACGGCTGAAGATCTCCGATGAGATCGAGACCGGCCTGCGGTACTACCCGGCGGCGTTCCTGGAGGTCATTCCGCGGGTGAACGCCGAGGTCCGGGCGGCCCTGCAGGAACGCTTCCCGGACGCCGACCTGCTGGCCCAGCCGATCCTGCGTCCGGGATCCTGGATCGGCGGTGACCGTGACGGCAACCCGAACGTCACCGCCGAGGTGGTGCGGCTGGCCACCGGTCGGGCCGCCTTCACCGCCTTCGACCATTACTTCGGTGAGATCACCGCGCTGGAGGAGGAGCTGTCCATGTCGGCGCGGCTGGTGCGGGTCAGCGACGCGCTGACCGCGCTCGCCGACGTGTGCCACGAGCCCGCCCGCAGCGATGAACCCTACCGCCGGGCGCTGCGTGTCATCCACGCCCGGCTCACCGCCACGGCCGCGCAGATCCTGGACCGCCAGCCCGAGCACGAACTCGATCTCGGCTTGCCGGCCTACGAGACCCCGTCCGAGCTGCTCGAAGAGCTGGACACCGTCGATGAATCGCTGCGCGCCAACGGCTCTGCGGTGCTCGCCGACGACCGGCTGGCGCGCCTGCGGGAAGCGGTGCGGGTCTTCGGTTTCCACCTGTCCGGGTTGGATATGCGACAGAACTCGGAGGTACACGAGAACGTGGTCGCCGAGCTGCTGGCCTGGGCCGGGGTGCATGACGACTACCTGTCGCTGGCCGAGGACGACCGGGTGGCGCTGCTGGCCGCCGAGATCGGCACCCGGCGGCCGCTGATCGGTCCCGGTGCCCATCTCTCGGAGCTGGCGAGCAAGGAGCTCGGCATCGTCAACGCCGCGGCGCGGGCCGTGAGAGTATTCGGGCCGCAGGCGATTCCGAACTACGTCATCTCGATGTGCCAGTCGGTTTCCGACATCCTGGAGGCGGCGCTGCTGCTCAAGGAGGCCGGCCTGTTCGACACCTCCGGGGACGAACCGTACGTGCCGGTCGGGATCGTGCCGTTGTTCGAGACCATCGACGATCTGCAGCGCGGATCCTCGATCCTGGAAGCGGTCCTCGACGTCCCGGTGTACGCCGCGGCGGTGGCCGCCCGCGGCGGCCAGCAGGAAGTCATGCTGGGATATTCGGACTCCAACAAGGACGGCGGCTATCTGGCCGCGAACTGGGCGCTGTACCGCGCCGAACTCGACCTCGTCGAGTCCGCGGAGAAGACCGGAATCCGGTTGCGGCTGTTCCACGGTCGCGGCGGAACCGTCGGCCGCGGTGGCGGTCCCAGCTATGACGCCATCCTGGCCCAGCCGCCCGGGGCGGTGCGCGGGTCACTGCGGATCACCGAGCAGGGCGAGGTGATCGCCGCAAAGTACGCCGAACCGCGGATCGCGCACCGCAACCTGGAGACCCTGCTGGCGGCGACGCTGGAATCCACCCTGCTGGACATCGAGGGGCTCGGGGATTCCGCGGAGGACGCCTACGCGGTACTCGACGATCTCGCCGCGCGTGCACAGCGGGCGTATTCCGAACTCGTCCACGAGACACCGGGATTCGTGGAGTACTTCAAGGAGTCCACCCCGGTCAGTGAGATCGGTGCGCTCAACATCGGCAGCCGGCCGACCTCGCGTAAACCGACGACGGCCATCTCCGACCTGCGGGCGATTCCCTGGGTGCTGGCCTGGAGCCAGTCCCGGGTGATGTTGCCCGGCTGGTACGGCACCGGAACGGCGTTCGAGGAGTTCGTCGCAGGCGGGGCGGGCAGACTCGAGGTGCTGCAGGACCTGTACGAACGCTGGCCGTTCTTCCGGACGGTCCTGTCGAACATGGCCCAGGTGCTCTCCAAATCGGATCTGGGCCTGGCGGCACGGTATTCGGAGCTGGTGGCCGATGAGGATCTGCGGGCCCGGGTGTTCGACAAGATCGTCGCCGAGCATGAGCGCACCGTGCGGATGCACGGACTCATCACCGGCCAGGACGATCTGCTGGCCGACAACCCGGCGCTGGCCCGGTCGGTGTTCAACCGGTTCCCATACCTGGAACCGCTGAACCATCTGCAGGTCGAATTGCTACGCCGGTACCGGTCCGGTGACGAGGACGAACTGGTGCAGCGCGGCATCCTGCTGACGATGAGTGGGCTTGCCAGCGCCCTGCGGAACTCCGGCTAGGTCAGATCCGGGCCAACCGCCGGGCCTGACCCACCACACCGCGGACGGCGTTCTCGACCGATGCCAGTGGGCCGGCGATCGCCTCGCCGATCTCGACGATGGCCTCGACCCGCGCCACGATCATCTCGAGCCGCTCCACCATGCTGACCAGTCGGGGGGCCAGTTCATCGATGCTGGTGATGGTGGCGTTGAAGCGATCCAGCGTGACGTCGAGGTCGCCGATCGAGCTGTTGAGCGTGACGACGGTCCGGTCGAGGTCGGTCAGCAGGGCCTCGACCTGCACGACGGTGGCGTCGGCGTTGAGCGCGGCCTGGGTCAGTGTCTTGATCCGCCGGCTCGCCGGACGGGTACGGCCGTCCCCCTTGTCTGCCATGAGGCCAGTATGTCGCCGCCTCGTTCGGCAGGGAACCGAAACGGGCCGACCTGCGTCTTATCTGTATGGCGAACTTCTGCTGCGGAAGCCCGCGGTTACGCACGGACACCGGTTCGGCCCGCGCGGTGGCCGACTATCTCGCCGGTTACGGGGAGGCGCTGGCCGACCGCGGCGCGGACCAGCCCGAGCGGCTGGCCGACGACTGACCTCGTCGGGCTCGGCTCGGTTCGGTACTGTCCGTGTGATGCTCGACATCGAGACTCCGGCCCTGGTGGTCGATCTCGCACGATTGACCTCGAACGTGGCGGCGATGGCCGACGTCGCACGCGGGAAGGCGGTCGATCTTCGGCCGCACGCCAAGACACACAAGAGCATTCAGATCGCAAACCTGCAGATCGGGGCCGGTGCCGTCGGCATCACGGTGGCGACCGTGTCCGAGGCCGAGGCCTTCGCCCACCACGGGGTGGACGACATCCTGATCGCCTACCCGATTCTGCCGCTGGGCGGGAAGGCGAAGAGATTCCGGGAACTCGTCGATCGCGTCCGGCTCCGGGTCGGGGTGGACAGTGCCGCAGGAGCATCGGCGGTGGCCGAGGCCGCCGACGGCCGCGATGTCTCGGTGCTGATCGAGATCGACAGCGGACAGCATCGGACCGGGGTGCCCGCAGCGGAGGCCGCAGCACTTGCGGCGCAGTGCCGCCGGGCCGGGCTGACCGTCGAGGGTGTCTTCACCCACGGTGGGCATGCGTATTCGGGCCCGGATGCGCCCGCCGGAGCCGGGATGGACGAGGGCGACCAGCTCGCGCTCGCTGCTCGCGCACTGCGGGACGCAGGATTCGTCATCTCCGTGGTGAGTGCCGGATCGACACCGACCTGGAGATCACCGCGCCCACCCGAGGTCACCGAGGAACGTCCGGGCACCTATGTGTTCGGTGACCGGCAACAGGTCGCTCTCGGGGCCCAGGACCCGGGTGACTGCGCTGCGTGGATCGCGGCCACCGTGGTCAGTGTCCGCGGTGGCCGGATTGTCATCGATGCCGGATCCAAAACGCTCACCGGTGAACGGCCCGGTTGGCTGGATGGCTACGGCATCGTTCCCGAGTTGGGCAACGCGGTGATCACCCGGGTCTCGGAGCACCACGGGATCCTCGACGACGTGGACACCTCGGACGTCTGTGTCGGTGACATGGTGTCGGTGATTCCCAACCACATCTGCACTGCGGTCAACCTTTTCGACGAGTATGTGGTCGTCGAGGACGGGCGGGTGGTCGACCGGTGGGAGCTGATCGCCCGGGGAAAGAACGTCTAACGGCCAGGGAGCTTGGAGGCGGCGGCCTGGTCCAGCAGCCAGACGGTCGCCTCGCGACCCACGGCACCGGCGGCCGGGATGTCCACCGGATCGGCGCCGCCGATCGCCGCGGCGACGGCATCCGCCTTCTCCGCACCGGCCACCACCAGCCACACCTCGCGGGCTCGCCGCACCGCCGGCAGCGTCAGCGTGATGCGGCGCGGCGGCGGCTTGGGGGAGTCGGTCACCGCGACCACCAGTCGCTCGCTCTCGCGCACCGCGTCGGTATCGGGGAACAGCGAGTTGACATGGCCCTCGCCGCCCATGCCGAGCAGGTGCACGTCGAACTCGTCGGGCAGCAGTGCCTCATAGGCGGCGGCGGCCTCGTCGATGGAATCCCCGAAGTCCCCGTCGCTGGCCGCCATCGGATGAACGTTCGCCGGCGGGATGGCGATCGTCTCCAGCAGCGCCTCGTACGCCTGGCGGTGGTTACGCTCGGCGTCCGCCGCGGGCACGAAGCGGTCGTCACCCCAGAACAGCGCCACCTTGGACCACTCGATGTCCGGGCCGTAAGCGGCGACGTGGCGCAGCAGCGCGATGCCGACGGTGCCGCCGGTCAGCACGATGACCGCCTGCCCGCGGGTCGCGACCGCCGAGGTGATCGCGCCGACCAGCCGGGCCCCGGCCGCCGCGGCGAGTTCCTTCGCGTCGAGGTAGGTCTCCAACACCCGTTCAGACATATGTCACCCTGTCGATTCCCTGTAGTGCTTCGTAGTAGATCTCGTCGGCGTCCAGACGCCGCATGTCCTCGGCCAGGCAGTCACGAGTCCCCCTGCGGGCCAACGGGATCTGCGCATCCGGTTTACCGGTGCGGGTGAGCGTCGCGGTGATGCCGTGCTGCGGACGGCTCAGCGTGATGACCTCGCTCGGTCTGGTCATCTCGATCTTCAGCTCGCCGACCTCGCGGGTGACCGGGCAATCGAGGCGGCCGGCCAGCCACCCGGCCAGGACATCCAGTGCGGGTTCGTCCTGGAGCCCGGACACCACGACCGATGTGATCGGTTCGTGCGGGGCGTTATCCACGGCGGCGGTCAGCAACGCCCGCCAGTAGGTGATCCGGCTCCACGCCAGGTCGGTGTCCCCGGCGGTGTACCCGGCCAGCCTGCTCTTGATGCAGGCCAGCGGGTCTTCGCCGTTGGTGGCGTCGGTGATGCGGCGGATCGCCAAGCGTCCCAACGGATGCTCTGCGGGCACCGGGGGTGCGAGCTCGGGCCACCAGGTGACCACCGGTGTGTCGGGCAGCAGGAACGGAGTGACCACGCTGCTGGCGTGGTCTGCGAGCGGGCCGGACAGCCGCAGCACCACCACCTCGTTCGCGCCGGCGTCGCTGCCGACCCGCAGCTGAGCGTCCAGCCGCGCGTCCTGATCCGTCCGGTCCCTGGCAATGACCACGATGACCCGGCAGGGATGCTCCCGGCTGGCCGCATTCGCGGCCTCGATCGATTCCTCCAGCACCGTCTCGGTCTGCGGTGCGACAACCAGTGTCAGCACCCGGCCGAGGGTGATCGCGCCGCCCTCTTCGCGCAGCGCGATGATCTTCTTGTTGATGGCACCGGTGTTGGTGTCGGGCAGGTCGACAATCATGGCTCGACTCCTCCTCGCTCCGCGCCTCGCTCGTGCCTCGCTGCGATGCTCACTCGTCGTCGCCTTCGCGGATCATGGCTCGACTCCTCCTCGCTCCGCGCCTCGCTCGTGCCTCGCTGCGATGCTCACTCGTCGTCGCCTTCGCGGATCATGGCTCGACTCCTCCTAGGAACATCAGGGCCTCCGCCATTCGCGTCCGGTCCGGTGCAGCATCTCGAACGCCGATTCCGGGCCCCAGGTACCCGACTCGTAGGTATCGGGTTTGCCGTTCTTGGCCCAGTACTGCAGCGCGGGATCCAAGATCTTCCAGGACAATTCGACTTCGTCATTGACCGGGAACAGGGACGGCTCGCCGAGCAGCACATCCAGGATCAGCCGCTCGTAGGCCTCCGGCGATTCCTCCGCGAACGCCGAGCCGTAGGAGAAGTCCATGCTGACGTCGCGCACCTCCATGGCATTGCCCGGCACCTTGGACCCGAACCGCAGGGTGATGCCCTCATCCGGCTGCACCCGGATCACCAGGGCATTCTTGCCCAGCTCCTCGGTCATGGTGGCGTCGAACGGCAGGTGCGGTGCCCGCTTGAACACCAGTGCAATCTCGGTCACCCTGCGGCCCAACCGCTTTCCGGTCCGCAGATAGAACGGCACACCGGCCCAGCGCCGGGTGTCGACATCGACTGTGATGGCCGCGAACGTCTCGGTCAGCGAAGTCTGCGAGAACCCCTCCTCGTCGAGCAGACCCACCACCTTCTCGCCGCCCTGCCAGCCCGCCGCGTACTGGCCGCGCGAGGTGGTCTCGTCCAGCGGCTCGGCCAGCCGGCTCGCGGCGAGCACCTTGATCTTCTCTGCCTGCAGTTCGGCGGGGGAGAAGCTGACCGGCTCCTCCATCGCGGTCAAGGCCAGCAGCTGGATCAGATGGTTCTGGATGACGTCACGGGCGGCGCCGACCCCGTCGTAGTACCCGCCGCGGCCACCGAGTCCGATGTCCTCGGCCATGGTGATCTGCACGTGGTCGACATAGTGTGCGTTCCAGATCGGTTCGAACATCTCGTTGGCGAACCGCAGCGCCAGGATGTTCTGCACGGTCTCCTTGCCGAGATAGTGGTCGATGCGGAACACCGACGACTCGGGGAAGACGCTGTTGACCAGAGCGTTGAGCTCCTCGGCGCTGGCCAGGTCATGCCCGAACGGCTTCTCGATGACGACCCGGCTCCAGCTCCCGTCCGTCCTGGCGGCCAGCCCGGTCCGCGACAGCTGCTGGAGCACCTGCGGGAACGCCTTCGGCGGGATCGACAGGTAGAAGGCGTGATTGCCGCTGGTGCCGCGTTCGGCGTCCAGGGTGTGCAGCGTTGCGGCGAGCCGACTGAACGCCTCGTCATCGTCGAAGGCGCCCTGGACGAACCGGAAGCCCTCGGCGAGCCGGTCCCACACCTCCTGCCGGAACGGTGTGCGGGCGTGCTGTTTGACCGCGTCGTAGACGACCTGGGAGAAGTCCTCGTCCGCCCAGTCCCGCCGGGCGAACCCGACCAACGCGAAACTGGGCGGCAGCAAGCCGCGATTGGCGAGATCGTAGATCGCCGGCATCAACTTCTTGCGGGCGAGATCGCCGGTGACACCGAAGATCACCACCGCGCACGGCCCCGGGATACGGGCCATCCGCTTGTCGCGTTTGTCCCGCAGCGGGTTACGCCAGGCAGCAGCTTCGGTCGTGCTCATCGCGGGTCCTCTGCTCGTCGTCGCTCGCTGCTTGGGAGGCTACCTCTGAGGCGTTATCTGTTCGCGGCGTCCAGCTGACCCTGGGTGGCTTCGAGCAGTTCGGCCCACGACTTCTCGAACTTCTCGACGCCCTCCTCCTCGAGGACCTTGAACACGTCGTCCTTGTCGATGCCGACCGCGACCAGCGCGTCGAACACACCCTGCGCGGCGGCCGCGGTGCCGGTGACGGTGTCACCGGTGACCACACCGTGGTCGGCGACCGCGTCCAGCGTCTTCTCCGGCATGGTGTTCACGGTGTTCGGGGCGACCAGCTCGGTGACGTACAGGGTGTCCGAGTAGTCCGGGTTCTTCACCCCGGTGGAGGCCCACAGCGGACGCTGGGCGCGGGCGCCGGCGGCCTGCAGGGCGGCGAACCGCTCGCCGCCGAACAGCTCCTCATAGGCCGCGTAGGCGAGGCGGGCGTTGGCCACCCCGGCCTGGCCGCGCAGATCCAGCGCCTCCTGCGACCCGATCTTCTCCAGTCGAGCGTCGATCTCGGTGTCCACCCGGGACACGAAGAACGAAGCGACCGAATGGATCTTGGACAGGTCGTGGCCGGCTTCCTTGGCCTTCTCCAGCCCGGCGAGGTACGCGTCGATGACGGCGCGGTGGCGCTCCACCGAGAAGATCAGCGTCACGTTCACCGAGATGCCCTCGGCGATGACCGCGGTGATGGCGGGCAGTCCGGCCAGCGTCGCGGGAATCTTGATCAGCAGGTTGGGGCGATCGACGATCTTCCACAACTCGATGGCCTGCAGGATGGTCTTGTCGGTGTCGCCCGCCAGGCGCGGGTCGACCTCGATGGACACCCGGCCGTCCACGCCGTCGGTCGCCTCGTAGACCTTGGCCAGCACATCGCAGGCGTTACGGACGTCGTCGGTGGTGACGGTGCGGATGGTGGCGTCCACATCGGCGCCCTGGGCCGCCAACTCGTTGACCTGATCGTCGTAGGCGGTGCCCGCCGACAGTGCGGCCTGGAAGATCGACGGGTTGGTGGTGACACCCACGACGCTCTTGGTCGCGATCAGATCGGCGAGGTTGCCGGTCTGCAGGCGCTCGCGGGACAGATCGTCGAGCCAGACGGATACGCCCGCGGCGGACAGTGCTGCGAGATTTGCGTTCTGAGACATGGTTATTCGCCTTACTTCTAGTTGTCGAGAGTTCGTTCGGCGGCAGCGACGACGGCTTCAGCGGTGAAACCGAACTCACGGAACAGCGTCTTGTCGTCGGCGGATTCGCCGTAGTGCTCGATCGAGATGATCTCGCCGGTGTCTCCGACCAGCTTGTGCCAGGACTGCGCGACACCGGCCTCCACCGCCACCCGGGCCGAAACATCGGGCGGCAGCACCGAATCCCGGTACTCCTTGGGCTGGGATTCGAACCACTCCACACACGGCATCGAGACCACCGCGGCGACGACGTCCTTCTCGCCCAGCAGCTTCTTGGCCTCGACGGCCAGCTGCAGTTCCGAGCCGGTGGCGATGATGATCACGTCGGCGTCCGACGCGTCGTCGCCGCCGAGGACGTAACCGCCCTTGGCGACACCGTCGGAGTCGGTGCCCTCCAGCACCGGGATGCCCTGCCGGGTCAGGATGAAACCGACCGGGCCGCTGCCGTTCCCGCGGGCGACGATGCTGCGCCAGGCGTAGGCGGTCTCGTTCGGGTCACCGGGGCGCACCACCGAGAGGTTCGGGATGGCGCGCAGCGCGGCCAGGTGCTCGATCGGCTGATGGGTGGGACCGTCCTCGCCGAGACCGATGGAATCGTGGGTCCAGATGTAGATGGTGTCGATGTCCATCAGTGAGGCCAACCGCACGGCGGGTCGCATGTAGTCCGAGAACTGCAGGAAGGTACCGCCGAAGGCGCGGGTCGGGCCGTGCAGCACGATGCCGGACAGGATCGATCCCATGGCGTGCTCGCGGATACCGAAGTGCAGCACCCGGCCGTACCAGTCCGCGGTGAAATCGTCGGTGGAGATGCTCGGCGGGCCGAACGACTTCACGCCCTTGATGGTCGTGTTGTTGCTGCCGGCGAGATCCGCTGAGCCGCCCCACAGTTCGGGCAACTTGGGGGCGACGTCGTTGAGCACCTGACCGAAGGCCGCGCGAGTGGCAACCGACTTGGAGCCCGGCTCCCAGTAGGTCAGGTCGGCGTCCCAGCCCTCGGGCAGTTCGTTGGCCAGCAGCCGGTCGAGCAGCATCTTGCGCTCCGGCTCACGCTCGGCCCAGGCGTCGAACTCGGTCTGCCACTTCTGATGTGCCTCGCGACCGCGGTCCACCAGCTTGCGGGTGTGCGCGATGACGTCGTCGCGCACCTCGAAGCTCTTCTCCGGGTCGAAGCCGAGGATCTTCTTGGTGGCCGCGACCTCGTCGGCGCCGAGCGCCGAGCCGTGCACCCCGCCGGTGTTCATCTTGGTGGGTGCCGGGTAGCCGATGATGGTCCGGATCGAGATGAACGACGGCTTGTCGGTCACCTTCTTGGCCTCGGCGATGGCCTTTTCGATGTCTACGACGTTCTCGCCGCCGACGATCTCCTGGACATGCCAGCCGTAGGCGCGGTAGCGGTCGGCGACGTTCTCGCTCAGCGCGATGTCGGTGTCGTGCTCGATGGAGATGTGGTTCTTGTCATAGAAGACGATGAGATTGCCCAGCTGCTGGGTGCCGGCCAGCGAGGAGGCCTCACCGGTGACGCCCTCTTCGATGTCGCCGTCGGAGGCGATCACATAGATGTAGTGGTCGAACGGGCTCTCACCGGCGGGGGCGTCCGGGTCGAACAGGCCGCGCTCGTAGCGGGCGGCCATGGCCATGCCGACCGCCGAGGCCAGCCCCTGACCCAACGGGCCGGTGGTGATCTCGACGCCCTTGGTGTGCCGGAACTCGGGGTGCCCGGGGGTCTTGGACTTCCAGGTCCGCAGCGCCTCGATGTCTTCGAGCTCGAGCCCGAAGCCGCCCATGTACAGCTGCAGGTAGATGGTCAGGCTGGAGTGCCCACAGGACAAGATGAAGCGGTCCCGGCCCAGCCAGTGGGTGTCGGACGGGTCGTGCCGCAGCTGGCGCTGGAACAGCGTGTAGGCCAGCGGCGCCAGGCTCATCGCGGTACCGGGGTGGCCGTTACCGACCTTTTGGACCGCATCGGCGGCCAGCACGCGCACGGTGTCCACCGCGACGGTATCCAGATCGGTCCAGTCATCGGGATGGTTCGGTTGCGTGAGGGCAGTTATCTCTTCGGCGGTGGTCACTACCGTCACTCCTAAACTTTTTTCTGCACTGCGGACTTCACTACGACAAACACCCTAGTGCCGCGATCTCATCCGCTGCAGACCGGTTCCTGCAGGTTTGGGTACCCGCAACTCCACGTTTTCCACGAACCCACCCTGCGGTGTCGGGTCCGGTCCGGGTGCGGTCTACCATCGTCTGTAGTAGAAGCCCGCGTGACCGCTGCCCGAGGAGTTAATTGCGTGAGCATTAGCGAGCGCCGGCATGTCAGTGGCGCCCCCCACCGGATCCGATCCACGTTCCTGGCGTACGTGGCGCTGACAAAGCCGCGCGTCATCGAATTGTTGCTGGTGACGACGATTCCGGCGATGTTGCTGGCCGATCGGGGCACCGTCGATCCACTGCTCATTCTGAACACGCTGATCGGCGGCATGATGGCCGCCGCGGGCGCCAACACGCTGAACTGCGTGGCCGACGCCGATATCGACAAGGTGATGAAGCGGACCGCGCTGCGGCCGCTGGCCCGGGCCTCGGTGCCCACCCGGAATGCGCTGATCTTCGGCCTGGTGCTGACGGTCGGCTCGTTCGCCTGGCTGTGGTGGACCACCAATCTGCTGTCCGGGTTGCTGGCCGTGGCGACGATCGCGTTCTACGTCTTCGTCTACACCCTGCTGCTCAAACGCCGCACGTCGCAGAACGTGGTGTGGGGCGGGGCGGCCGGCTGTATGCCGGTGATGATCGGCTGGTCCGCGGTGACCGGCACGATCCAGTGGCCGGCGCTGGTGATGTTCCTGATCATCTTCTTCTGGACGCCGCCGCACACCTGGGCGCTGGCCATGCGCTACAAGGAAGACTACAAAGCCGCCGGCGTACCGATGCTGCCCGTGGTGGCCACCGAACGCCAGGTCACCCGGCAGATCCTGATCTACACCTGGGCGACCGTGCTGGCCACGCTCGCGCTGGTGCTGGCCACCGGCTGGCTGTACGCGGTGGTCGCCGTGCTGGCCGGCGCCTGGTTCCTGGTGATGGCCCATCAGCTGTACTCGGGCGTGAAGAAGGGCCGGCCGGTGAAGCCGCTGCGGCTGTTCCTGCAGTCCAACAACTACCTCGCCGTGGTGTTCTGCGCGCTGGCCGTCGACTCGGCGCTGGCCTTGCCGCAACTGTTCTAGCCACCCCGTTAGGGTGCGGGGATGCCCATCCCCGTGAGTCCCGACAACTTCGCCCGCGCCGAATCCGACCTGTACTTCGGCGGCATCGTGGCCGACGGCGGTTTCGGAGCGCTGAACCACTTCCGTGAACTCAGCCCCATCGACAATCAACTGGTGATCCGGCAGAACCGGGACACGCTGTACTCGCCCGGGGTGTTCGACCTGGACGCCGGGCCGGTGACAATCGCCCTGCCCGACGGCGCCGGCCGCTTCGTGTCGGCGCAGATCGTCAACGAGGATCACTACACCGTCGAGGTCGCCTACGCCCCGGCCACGCTGATGCTGACCCGCGAGAGCGTCGGCACCCGCTACGTGATGGCCGCCATCCGGGTCCTGGTCGACCCGAACGACCCGGCCGATCTGACGGCGGTGCACGCCCTGCAGGACGCGATCACGGTGACCCAGCCCGGTGGTCCCGGCAGCTTCGAGGTGCCGGACTGGGATCTGGCCGGCCAGAAGGTGGTGCGCGACGCGCTGATCACCCTGTCGGCGACGCTGGCGGACACCAAGAACACCTTCGGCGCGCGGGACGAGGTCGACCCGGTGCGGCACCTGATCGGTTCGGCGTTCGCCTGGGGTGGCAACCCGGAACGCGATGCGCTGTACCTGACCGTGGTGCCCGAGGCCAACGACGGCACCACCGTGCACCGGCTGGTGGTCGGCGACGTCCCGGTGGACGGGTTCTGGTCCGTCACGGTCTACAACAAGGACGGCTACTTCGAGCCGAACCCGCAGGGCGCCTACTCGCTGAACAACATCACCGCAGTCAAGGACCCGGACGGCAGCACGGTGATCCAGTTCGGCGGCTCCGGCGCGGCGAACCTGCTGCCCATCACCGAGGGCTGGAACTATCTGGTACGGCTGTACCGGCCGCGTCCAGAGATCCTGGACGGCTCCTGGACCTTCCCGGCGGCCCGGCCGGTCTAGGGCGAAACACGGCCGAAACCGCTCGGGCACCTGCCGGTAGCGGGGCCTACCTACGGTTTTCCAATGCGGAAGACCCTGACACACCCGGCCGTGCAGATCGGCCTCGCGGCCATCGGCGGGATCCTGTTCGGCCTGGCCGTGGGCGAGTGGGCGGCCAATCTGAAGTTCGTCGGGGACATGTTCATCCGGTTGATCCAGATGTCGATCGTGCCGTTGGTGATGGCCTCGGTGATCGTGGCGACCGGATCGATGACCGGTTCGGGCACCGGCCGGATCGCCACCCGCACCTTCGGGTGGATGCTCGGATTCTCGGTCGTCGCCGCGCTGCTGGCCTGGGTGCTCAGCGCGGCGATCAAGCCCGGGGCGGGCATCGAGTTCAGCGGGCCGGTCGATGCCGGCCTGCAGGAATCGGCCCAGCAGGCGCTGGGCTGGCAGGAGACCCTGCTGAACTTCGTGTCCACCAACATCTTTGCCGCGATGTCGACCGCCACGATGGTGCCGATCATCATCTTCTCGCTGCTCTTCGGCATCGCGCTGCGGCTGCACATCACCCGCACCGGTGATCCCCGGGTGCTCGACTTCATCGACCAGATCCAGCAGATCGTGCTCACCATGATCCGGTTGGTCATGTACATCGCGCCGGTCGGGGTGTTCTGTCTGCTGGCGGCGCTGGCCGGGGATGTCGGCTTCGCGGTGGTGACCACCGCGCTGAAGTACCTGGGCGCCAACCTGATCGGCGTGTTGATCCTGTTCGTGTTGTTCGTCGCCGTGGTCACGGCCAGGACCCGGCTCAATCCGCTGCTGCTGCCGGGCAAGCTGACCGAGCAGACCGCCATCGCCGTCACGACGACGAGTTCGGCGGTGACGTTCCCGACGGTGCTGCGCAACACCGTCGAGAAGGTCGGCGTCAGCCAGAAGGTCGCCAATTTCACGCTGTCCGTGGGGCTGACGATGGGCTCCTACGGCGCGGTCCTCAACTACATGATCGTGGTGATGTTCCTCGCGCAGGCCGGCGACATCGAACTGAGTCTCGGCCAGATCGTCCTCGGCATGGGGCTGGCGATCCTGCTCAACATGGGCACCATCACCGTCCCGGGCGGATTCCCGGTGGTCGCGATGTTCCTCGCCACCTCCCTCGGGCTGCCGTTCGAGGCCGTCGGGCTGCTCATCGCGGTGGACTGGTTCGCCGGGATCTTCCGTACCTTCCTCAACGTCAACGGCGACACCTTCGTGGCGATGCTGGTGGCCGACGCCGACGACGAGATCGACCGCGATGTCTACAACGGCACCAAGACGGTGACGGCCGACGAGATCGACCTCGACGAATACCAGGTCGCGATGGCCCGCGCGGATTCGGCCGACTGACCCGGCCGGTTTCGGGAGAAGCATCGCTACCATGCGTTATGACCTTGGGGTGGGTGCTCCGGGCCCTGGCGGGCCTCGTCGTGATGTTGGCCGTCGTCTGCTCGGCCGCATGCTCGGGAGGCTCCACCCCCGGGGCTCCCGACACGGCTGAGCGGTACCAGACCGGCGGCGGCGCGGGATCGGGTCCGATGCCGCCGGAGATGCCGATGACGGGACCGGTCCCGCCGGACGCCCCTAAAGCACCGCCCGCCGTGCAGCGCGACGTGATCAAGACGGCAAGCGTCACCGTGACCGCCGAGAACCCGACCTCGGCGGCCGACCGCGCCGCGGACCTGGCCACCGACGCGGGTGGACGGGTCGACAGCCGCACCGAATACGGCGGTTCGGTGCTCGACCGGGCGCGCATCACCCTGACCCTGCGGGTGCCGGCCGACAAGCTCGACGGCGTCATCGACGGGCTGAAGGAACTCGGCACCGTCGATGCGCTGGACATGCGGGTCGAGGACGTCACCAGTACGCGGGTCGACCTGGACGCGCGCATCAAGGCCCTGCAGACCTCGGTGGACCGCCTGCTCGCGATCATGCGTGACGCCCAGGATCCGAGCGCGCTGATCGAAGCCGAGAGCGCGCTGTCGCAGCGTCAGGCCGACCTGGACAGCCTGCGCGCGCAGCGCGCCGCGCTGGGGGAGCAGATCTCCTACAGCACCGTCACCGTCGAACTGATCGCGCCGGTCGTCGGTGGCCCGGCCCCCGAGCGGTACCAGGGCTTTCTCGGGCAGCTGGAACGCGGCTGGGATGCCTTGGTGGACGCCGGATCCAACCTGGTGCTGCTGTTCGGCCTGTTGCTGCCCTGGATGGGTGCGGCGGTGCTCGCGCTGGCCCTGCTGTTCGGGCTGTACCGATTGGTGCGCGCGCGTCGTCGAGGGTAGGCCGCTACGGCACCAGCACCACCGAGCCGACCGTCCGGCGGCCCTCCAGGTCGGTGTGCGCACGTTGGGCCTCGGCGAGCGGGTAACGCTCACTGACCGTGATGGTGATCGACCCGTCGGCAATCGCGTTTATCAGTTCGCCTGCCCGCCAGGAGAATTCATCGGCGGTGCTGGTGTAGTGGCCGAGGTTGGGCCGGGTGAGGAACACCGACCCGGCGGCGTTGAGGCGCTGCGGGTCCACCGGAGGCACCGGGCCGCTCGCGGCGCCGAACAGGGCCAGCGTGCCGCGGACCTTGAGGCTGGCCAGGCTGGCGTCGAAGGTGGAGGCGCCCACGCCGTCGTACACCGCGGCGACCCCGCCGTTGCTCAACCGCTTGACCGTCGCCCCGAATTCCTCGGCGTCCTGCGGGTATTCCAGCACCTCGACCGCACCGGCCTGCCGGGACAGCTCGGCCTTCTCGGGTGTCGAGGCGGTGGTGATCACCTTGGTACCCAGGCTGGTGGCCCACTGGGTGAGGATCAGCCCGACCCCGCCGGCGCCGGCATGCACCAGGATGGTGTCGGTGGGTTGCACCGGGTACGTCGACTTCAGCAGGTAGTGCGCCGTCATGCCCTTGAGCAGTGCCGAGGCGACCGCGTCGGGGGCCACTCCCTCGGGCACATAGGCCACGAAGTCCGCAGGCGCGACGCAGAAATCGGCGTAGGCGCCGACCGCATTGGCGGTGACCACCCGATCGCCGACGGCCAGCGCGGCGACCTCGTCACCGACGGCGGCGATCGTGCCGCACACCTCGGTGCCCACCACGAACGGAACCTCCCGCGGGTACAGACCCGAGCGGAAGTAGGTGTCGATGAAGTTGACGCCGATCGCGTCGGCCTTGATCAGCACCTGGCCGGGGCCGGGGGCGGGCACATCCTTCTCCACGTAGGTGAGGACTTCGGGTCCGCCGGTGCGGGCGACTTCGATGGCATGCATGTCCCTATCATCCATGTGTGAAGCTGGCCCGTCCCGATCTGTTCCATCCGCGCATCGTGTTCGCCAGTTGCGCGGCCCTTCCGGAGGGGGACAGCGACGATGACGGGCTGGTCGCGGCCATGCGCGCCCGCGGGCTGCAGGTGCAGTGGAAGTCCTGGGACGATCCGGCCACGCTGCGGGCGGATCTGGTGGTGCTGCGGGCGACCTGGGACTACAGCGAACGCCTCGACGAGTTCCTGGCCTGGACGCGGACGGTGCGCAACCTGCTGAATCCACCCGACCTGGTGGCCTGGAGTGCCGACAAGCACTATCTGCTCGACCTCGCCGAGGACGGCCTGCCGATCGTGCCGACCCGGTACTTCCCGGTCGGCGCCCCGGTCCGGATTCCGGCGGGTGAAGTGGTGGTCAAACCCGCCGTCGGCGCCGGGTCCGTCGGTGCGCAACGGTTCGTCGATGCCGGGGCGGCGAGGGCGCACGCCGCGGCGCTGCACGGCGGCGGCCGCGCCGTGCTGGTGCAGCCGTACGACCCGCGCATCGCGTCCGGCGAGACCGCGCTGGTGTTCCTCAACGGCGAGCCGTCGCACGCGTTCACCAAGGGCCCCATTCTGCCGCCGGCCGGGGCGAAACCCGAGTTCGAGGAGACCGGCACCTTCGCCGCGGAGAAACTGGGCGCCGCCGACCCCGACGACGAAATCTGGGAGGTCGGCCGTGCCGCGGTGGCCGCCGCGACGAGCCGCTTCGAGATCCCCGCCGGGGATCTGCTCTACGCCCGGGTCGATGTCATCGGCGGTGCCGAGGACCCGCGGCTTCTGGAGCTGGAACTCATCGAGCCGTCCCTGGGGTTCCGGCAGCTGACCGCGGCCGAGAAGCGCCGGGCCGAACGGGATTACGCGCGCGGCGTCGAGGCGGCACTGGAGCGGCTCGGGCTCGGGCCGCTCTCGCACCGCAATCCTTAGGGCCGGCTCAGGCCTCGATACGGACGCCGGTGTGCACGTCGAAACGGTGGGCGTCGCGGGCGGACAACCCGACCGTGGCGCCCGGGGTGATGGCGTTCAGCGCCGCCGCTTCGACGACGCTGGTCAGTTGCTGATCGGCGGCGCGGACGGTGATGATGGCCCGCGGTCCGAGCAGTTCGACCAGCTCGACGGTGGCGGCGGCGCCGGAGGCCGGGGTCAGGATCAGGTCGTCGGCGCGCACCCCGACGGTCACCGACGACGCGTCCGGCCCACCCACCGTCATCCGCAGCCCGGACTCGGTCCGCAACTCACCCGCGACCACCGCCCCGTCGATCAGGTTCATCTTCGGGCTGCCGACGAAGGTGGCGACGAATGTGTCGGCCGGGCGCCGGTAGACCTCCTCCGGCGGACCGGCCTGGGCGATGCGGCCGTCGCGCATCACCACGATCCGGTCCGACAGGGTCATCGCCTCTTCCTGATCGTGGGTCACGTAGAGCGAGGTGATGCCGAGTTTGCGCTGCAGGCGCAGCAGTTCGGTGCGCGTCTCCACCCGCAGTTTGGCGTCCAGATTGCTCAGCGGTTCGTCGAACAGGAAGACCGCGGGCTCGCGGATGATGGCGCGGCCGATCGCGACGCGCTGCTGCTGGCCACCGGACAGATCCTTGGGTTTGCGGTCCATCAGCTTGCCCAGGCCGAGTGACTCGCCGATCTCGTCGGCGCGCTTGTGCGCGTCGGCCCGGCTGAGTTTCTTGGCCCGCAACGGGAAGGCGATGTTCTCGCGCACCGTGAGGTGGGGGTAGAGCGCGTAGTTCTGGAACACCATGGCGATGTCGCGGTCCTTGGGCTCCAGTGCGGTGACGTCGCGGTCACCGATGTGGATGCTGCCGGAGGTGACCTCCTCCAGTCCGGCCAGCATGCGCAGTGACGTGGTCTTACCGCACCCGGACGGGCCGACCAGCACCGTCATGCTGCCGTCGGTCAATTCCAGGTCGAGTTCGGAGACCACGGTCGTCGTCCCGTAGGACTTTTCGACCTTGGAGAATTTCACCGATGCCATAACTGAGTCCTCGCTTGTCTAGTACTTGACCGCGCCGCCGCTGATCCCTTGGACCAGGCGTCGCTGGATGAAGAAGCTGGCGATCACCACCGGGATGATCGCGATCATGATCGCCGCGCTCATGGTGCCGATCTGCACACCGCGGAAGGTGTTGAAGTTGGCGATGGCCACGGGCAGGATCGCGGCATTCCCCGGGGCCAGGATCAATCCGTAGAACAGGTCGTTCCAGGACAGCGTGAAGCCGAAGATGCCGGCCGCACCGATGCCCGGATACACCTGGGGCAGCACCACCATCCGGAACGCCTGCCAGCGGGTGAGCCCGTCCACCCGGGCCTGTTCCTCCAGGGAGGCGGGCACCGCTTCGAAGAAGCCGATCAGGAACCAGGTGACCAGCGGCAGCACGAAGGACAGGTGCGCGAAGATCACCGGCACGATGGTGTCGGTCATGCGCAGTGCGTGGGCCATGGTGAGGAACGGGAACACCATCACCGCCGGCGGCACCACCTGGGCGGCCAGCATGCCGAACCGGGTCAGCGACCCGCCGGCGCGGTACTTGGCGATCACGTAGGCGCCCATGCTGCCGACCACCAGGCTGATGATCACCGTGACGATGCCGACCAGTGCGCTGCGGCCCGCGGCGGCGAACACCCCGGAGTCCAGCACGTTGCGCCAGTTCTCCATGCTGGGGGAGAAGAACAGCAGGAACGGTTCCGACATCTGTTCCGGCGTCTTGAAGCTGGCCAGGGCCACCCAGACGATGGGGAAGAGCACGAAGACGAAGGCGGCGGTGAGCACGGCGAGGCGCAGCGTCTCGAGCCCGCGGCCCGGGCGGGTGACGAAGGCGGGCAGGCTCATCAGGCGGTCCTTTCCGCATTCCGGCTGCGCTCCATGGCGCGGAACGCGATGACGATCACGACCAGGACCACCGCGAGCACCACGAAGGCCATGGCGCTGGCCTGCGCGAGCCGGAAGAACTGGATGCCTTCGAGGTACATGTAGTACTGCAGGGTCTGGGTTTCGGTGCCCGGCCCACCGCGGGTGGTGGCGTAGACGTACTCGAACACCCGCAGGGCGTCCAGCCCGCGCAGCACCACCGCCACGGTGAGCACCGGGGCGAGCATCGGGATGAGCACCCGGCGCAGCCGGTAGACCGGGCCGGCGCCGTCGACCCGGGCCGCCTCCATCGGCGACTTGGGCAGCGACTCCAGACCGGCGAGGATCAGCAGCACCATGAACGGAGTCCACTGCCACACGTCGATGAACGCGAGTGTCAGCAGCGCCCGGCCGGCGCCGAAGAAGTCATAGTCGGCACCCACCGCGTGCAGCAGGGCGGGCACCGCGCCGATCTGGTCGTTGAGCAGGAACCGGAAGATCAACCCCACCGCGATCGGCGTGATGAACATCGGCGCGAGCACGATCGCCCGGGACAGATCCTTGGCCCAGCGCTGCTGGTGCAGCGCCAGCGCCAGGGCGAATCCGAGGACCAGTTCCAGGGTCACCGCGATCACCACGTAGGTGGCGGTGGTGGCGAACGCCTCCCAGAACCCCGGGTTCGACAGCGCGTTGACGAAGTTCCCCGCGCCGACGAAGTCGGGCTGTTTGCGATCGGTCAGTTTGTAATCGGTCAGCGAGAGATACGCCGCGTAGCAGAGCGGGAATCCGACGGCGACCGCGAAAAGGGCGAGCAACGGCGCGAGCATGCCGTACTTGAACTTCATCGTTGGCGCCCCCGCGGTCCCGGTGATGTGGCTGTGGCCGCCGGATTCCCTACTGTCACTGCTGGATCCGCTCCACAGCGGCCTGCGCGTCGCGCAGCGCGTCGGCAACGCTCTTGTTGCCGGCGGCGGCGTCGTTGAGTTCGGTGCCGACCGCCTGGATCATCTCCTCGCCACCCTGGCCCTCGGTCAGCGGTGCGGCGTCGGCCAGGATCTCACCGACGGTCTTGTAGTAGTCGGCGCCGTAGCCGTCGGCGAGCACCTTCGGATCGGTCAGCGAGCTCTGCCGGATCACCGCACCACCGTCGGCGACCCGCAGTGCGTCGACCTCGGGCGAGGTCACCCAGGAGGCGAAGGCCCACGCGGCGTCGGCGGCACCGGAGTTGGCCGGGATGGCCCAGCTCCACGAACCCAGAGCCGACTTGCCACCGGGAATCGGCGCCAGGGCGAACTGGCCGGCGCGCTCGCCGGACGCACCCTCGGGATCGTTGAGGGCAGGCAGGTTCCAGTTGTAGCCGATCATCGACGCCGACTTACCGCTGGAGACCGAACGGAAGGCCTCGTCGAAGCCCCACGACAGGCTGTTGGCCGGCGCGGCGGTCTTGTAGGTCTCGATGTACGCCTCCAGGGCGCGGGCGGCCTCCGGCGTGTCCAGGGTGGGCTTGCCGTCCTCGTCGTAGATGGAACCACCGGCGGCGAACAACCAGTTGGCCCATTCCTCGAAGATCTTGTAGCCGCGCTGGGGCTGCATCGCGATGCCGGCCCGGTCCGCGGTCTTGAGCCGCTGCGAGGTCGACACCAGCGCGTCCAGATCGCTGGGCGCGGCCAGGCCGGCCGCGGTGAGGTCGGCGGTGTTGTAGATGTAGCCCAGGGCGTAGTTGTAGAACGGCACCCCGTAGGTGGTGCCGCCGACCTCGGTGATGTCGGTCAGCGACGCGAAGAAGTCCTCGGGCTCATACCCGGTGGTCGAGGCGATCCGGTCGTTCAGCGGCTCCAGGAAGCCGGCCTCGGCGAAGTCGTCCATCCACGGGTTGTCCACCACGATCAGGTCATACGCCGCCGTGGACGCCTGGAACGAGGACACCAGACGATCGCGCATCTGATCGAAGGTCATGGTCTCGATCTTGACGTCGATGTCGGGGTACTTCTGGTTGAACTGTCCGACAAGGCCTTTGACGATGTCGGTATCGGGCACGTTCTCCATCAACACCCGCACGGTGGCGTTGGTGTCGGTGGGGACGTCGCCGATACCGGAGGACGTCTGCTCACCGGAGCCACCGGAGCCGGCGCAGCCGGACAGGGTCAGGCCGGCGGCGGCGACGATCGCAGGCAACCAACGGGTTGCTTTCGACCGACCCGCGGGCCGGCTCAACATCGGAATTTTCATACGTGCTCACTTTCCCTGGGGGTGGGGTGGGGTGAATCGTTCACGAACCGACGGGAGGTCAGTCCATGTAGGCGCCGCCGTTGACCGACAGCGCCTCTCCGGTGATGAAGCGGGCATCTTCGGACACCAGGAATGCCACGGCGCGCGCGACATCGTCGGGGGTCTGCAGGCGGCCCAGCGGGGTGGCGTCGATCCAGGACTGCTGCACCCCCTCGGGGGTGGAGCCGCTGAGCTTCGCCTCCCATTCCAGTTCCCGGGTCTGCATCGGCGTCGCGACGAACCCGGGGCACACGCTGTTGACCGTAATACCGTGTGCGGCAAGCTCGAAGGCCATCGCCTGGGTGAGGCCCAGAACACCGAACTTGGACGCCACATAGTCGGTCAGGAACGGCACCCGGCCCTGTTTGGCGGCCATGGACGCGGTGTTGACGATGGTGCCGCGGACCCCGGTGCGAATCATCGCGCGGGCGGCGGCCTGACCACACAGGAACACACCCTTGAGGTTGATGTCCAGGCTTCGGTCGAGCTGCTCGACGGTGACGTCGACGAAGCTCGCCATCGCCGAGATTCCGGCGTTGCTGACCCAGGCGTGCAGCCCGGTGCGATCGGCGACCTCATCGGCGAGCCGGGTCGCGCCTTCGGCGTCGGTGACGTCGAGCCGCGCGGATTCGTGGCCGACGCCGGTGAGTCCGGCGCGGGTCTGCTCGGCGGCGTCGGCGTCGATGTCGGAAACCACCACCCGCCAGCCCCGTTCGGCCAGCGTGGTGGCGATGGCACGGCCGATGCCTGATCCCGCGCCGGTGACGACGACCGTCTCGGTGGAGGGGGTGTTCGGGGAGGTCATGACCGGGCCTTTCGGGCGATGCGATGGGAGATGGGGGTGAGCACATCGCCGAGTTCACGCCACTGGGCGTAGGACTCGGCGTAACGCTCGACGTTTCTGGGGTCGGGCAGGACGGGTTCACCGACGGTCTGGAAACGCTCGGTGCTGTCCCAGCCGTCGAGCAGGCCGGTGCCGACGGCGGCGATCACCGCGGCGCCCAGCGAGGCGCCGGGGTGTCCCACGATCGGGGAGAGCGGGGTGCCGAGCACGTCGGCGAGGATCTGTTTCCACAGCACCGAACGGCTGCCGCCGTTGGTGACCAGCGCCCGGCGCAGCGGCACGCCCATCGAGGCGAACACCTCGGTGTGATGCTTGAAACCGTAGGCGATGGCCTCCAGTACCGACCGGTACATGTCGGCCCGGGTGTGCACCAGATCCAGCCCGACGAACGCGCCCCGCAGGTCGGGGTCGTGCAGGGGGCTCTTCTCGCCGAGAAAATAGGGCAGGCAGAGGATTTCGGCCGGGCGGCGGGTCTCGGACTCGTCGTCGAGGGCCACCAGGTCGTGGCCGCCGGACAGGGTCTGGAACCAGCGGATCAGGCTGCCGCTGGTGGCCATGCAGCCGTTGGGCAGCCAGCGGCCCGGCACCGGATGCGCGTCCAGGTACAGGCGGGCGTCGATCACCGGGCTGTCGGCGGCGGCCAGGATGTCCCCGGCTCCGCCGAGTTTCACCAGCCAGTCGCCCTCGGCGTTGATCCCGGCCGCATACGCCGACAGCACGTGATCGGCGCCGCCCACGATCAGCGGCAGTCCGGCGGGCAGGCCGGTGATCGCCGCGGCCGCGGCACTGAGCTCGCCGGCCTGGGTGCCCGGTGCCAGTACCGGGGGCACCAACTCGGGTGCCAACCCGGCGGCGGCGTACATCGGCTCGAAGCGCTGCCCGTCCACGGTGCCCAGCCCGGACTCCAGCGCCCAGTTCAGCTCGACATGCGCGGGTGCGCCCAGCGCCATCAGCACCCAGTCGTAGGAGCCGACCAGATGGGATGTGGCGCTCCAGGTTTCGGGTTCATGGCGTTGTAGCCACAGGGCGGTCGGGCCGACCGACTGCTGAGTGACCGCGGAACCGGTGGCGGCCAGCACGGCGTCGGCGTCGAGAGCGTTCTTGAGTTCGGTGATCTCCGCGGTGGCACGCGCATCGTTCTGCAGCATGGCGCGGCGCACCGGGGCGCCGGTGGTGTCCACCGGGACGACGGCCGGGACCATGCCGGTGGTCGAGAGCGCGGCGATCTGGTCGGGTGCGACGCCGGACTCGGCCAGCACAGCGCGGATTCCGGAGTACACGTTGTCCAGCCACTGGGCGGGATCGGCCTCGGCCTGGCCCGGTCCCTCGGAGAACAGCTGAGCCTCCCCGGTGGCCTGGGCGACGATGCGTGCGCGGGCGATGTCGACGAGCACGGTCTTGGTGCCCGTGGTGCCGATGTCGATGCCGATCGTGAACTCCGCCATGCCGTCCTTTCTGCGATCTCGGCGTGGAACGGGTGCGTACCTCGCCGTAGTTCAACCACACTAACCGATGGTGTTAGATTCTCACATCTTATGTGGGATAGTCACGCTAACTCACGGAAAGCTGTATGGTGACTGTGATTTAGTAACAGTCGTCGATCGAGTACATCGAAGAACGAAAGCGGAGAGGTACCCCATGACCAACTGGCTTGACGAAGTTTTCGCCGTGCAGAAGCCCGTGATCGCGATGCTGCACCTGTCGGCGCTGCCGGGCGATCCGGGGTTCGACTCCGCCGCGGGTATCCGCGCGGTCGTCGATCGGGCCCGCGGCGAACTGGCCGCCCTGCAGGAGGGTGGCGTGGACGGGGTGATGATCTCCAACGAGTTCAGCCTGCCCTACCTCACCAAGACCGAGCCCATCACCGCGATCACCATGGCCCGGATCATCGGTGAGTTGCTCCCCGACTTCTCGGTTCCCTACGGCGTGAACGTGCTGTGGGACGGTCGGGCGTCGATCGACCTCGCCGTCGCCACCGGCGCGAAGTGGGTTCGCGAGATCTTCACCGGCGTGTACGCCAGCGACTTCGGCCTGTGGGACACCAACGTCGGTGAGGTCGCCAGGCACCGCCATCGCATCGGCGGCAGCGGGGTCAAGTTGCTGTTCAACATCGTCCCGGAGTCGGCCGTTTACCTGGCCGCCCGCGATCTCGCCTCCATCGCCTCCACCACGGTGTTCGCCACCAAGCCCGACGGCATCTGTGTGTCCGGGCTGACCGCCGGCGCGCCCACGGACGCGCAGGCGCTGCGGGTTGTCAAGGACAACGCCGGCTCGGTGCCCGTGTTCGTCAACACGGGTGTGCGGGCGCACAATGCGGCCGAGCAGCTGTCGGTGGCCGACGGTGCCATCGTGGGCACCTACTTCAAGGAAGACGGCGTGTTCGAGAATCGTGCGGTGGCCTCGCGGGCCGCCGAATTGATGGACGCCGTCAAGGAATTCCGCAAGACACTCTGAGTCGGAAGCGCTGTGAGTCGGAAGGCACTGTGAACGAGACGCTACGCCGTCTGGCGGTCGAGGCGGCCCTGGCCGGCGCGGCGGTGTGCCTGCGGCACTGGGGTGAGCAGGTGCACGTCAGCACCAAGAGCGCGGACGGCGACGTGGTGACTGCGGTGGATCGGGCCGCCGAGCAGGCGGTGCGCACCGTGCTGCTGTCGGCCAGGCCGCAGGACGGTGTGCTCGGCGAGGAGTTGGCCGAGCACACCGGCACCGGCGCGGTGCAGTGGGTGGTCGACCCGTTGGACGGCACGACCAACTACACCCGCCGGCTCCCGCACTTCGCCACCTCGGTCGCGGCGCGGTCGAGGACCGACGGCAGCTGGCTGGCCGGCGCGGTGTGCGCACCGGTGCTCGGCAACACCTGGAGCGCCGCGAAAGACCATGGTGCGCACGTCGACTCGGGCTCAGGCCCGCAGCGGCTGCCGCTGATGATGATCGAATCCTCGGCGCGGCTGGTGGGCACCGGCCTTTCCTATGACGCGGCACACCGGCGCAGGCAACTCGGCGAACTGCCCGCCCTGCTGGCCGATTACACCGATATGCGCCGCTTCGGCGCGGCGGCCGTGGATCTGTGTCTGGTCGCCCAGGGCAGCCTGGATGCGTTCACCGAGGACGATCTCGCGGTGCACGACTGGGCGGCCGGAGCGCTCATCGCCGAGGAGGCGGGCGCGACGGTGGTCCGGCCGGGGGAGCACGGTCGCGAGATGTCAGCGCGTCGGCGCTGACCGGTCGGCGTTCACACACACCACCGACACCCCGGCCTCGCGCATCGACTCGACCGCCGGGTGTGTCGACGGCCCGTCGGTGACCAGAATCGAGATGGCCGACACCGGAGCGACATTGATCAGTTGCACGCGCCCCAGCTTGGTGGCGTCTGCGGCCACGATCACCCGGTCGGCGGCCCGCATGGCGGCCTGCTTCACATTGCCTTCCTCGCGGTGGTACTCCGAGGCGCCGCGTTTCCCGTCGACGCCGGCAATGCCCATCACATAGGTGTCGCAGTTGTACCGCAGATAGAAGTCCTCCGCCTCGGCGCCGATCAGGCTGAGCTCGCCGGGGCGGATCTTCCCGCCGGTCAACAGGATGGTGGTGTCGGGTTCGTCGGCGAGTTCGATGGCCACCAGCACGCTCGGCGTGATGACCGTCAGTCCCAGATTGCGGCCCTTGAGGGCCCGCGCGACCGCCAATACGGTGCTGCCGCTGTCCAGGATCACGGTCTCGCGCGGGGTCAGCAGGTCGGCCACCGCCCGGGCGATGTGCAGCTTCTCGTCCGCGGCATCGGCGGCGCGGGCGGCGAAGGACGGTTCGGTGGACTTGCCCCCGAATGCGATGGCGCCACCGAGTACGCGACGGGCGATGCCCTGTTCCTCCAACCGCTCGATGTCGCGGCGGATGGTCATCTCGGAGACATTGAACTCCTCGGCCAGGTTGGCGAAGTCCACCTCGCGGTCGGTGTGGATCCGCGCGGCGATCGCCGTCCGCCGGGTGTTGGCGTTCATGCCGGGTGCCATGCGGCAAGCCTAGTCAATATGTGAGTGGCTCACACCAGTCACACCACATGTCGCGGGATTGTGATCAGTGCACAGATTCGTGGGCGGGTTCGCGTACGACGCGCTCGCGCATGGACGCCCACAGCGCCGCGGTGGCCGCGGTGCACGCACCGGCGCCCGCCACGTGCAGCGCGACCAAGGCCTCCGGGACGCCGGTGAAGAACTGCACCGCACCGAGCGTGCCCTGGGCGGCGACCAACACCACCACCACGCCGAGGCGGGTCAGCACCGGGCGCGGCGCGGCCACGGCCAGCAGCGCGAAGCCGAGCGCCACCAGCAGCGACAGGTAGCCGATCAGCAGCGACGAGTGCATGTGCACCAGGGTGGTGATCTCCACCTCGAGGCGGGGGACCGGCCGGTCCAGGCTCTTGTCGCCGGCGTGCGGGCCGGCGCCGGTGACCATGGTGCCGGTGACCAGCACCGCCGACAGCGCGACGGCGCTCAGGGCGGTCAACTGGCGCAACGGTGTGGGCACCACCGCCTCCGGCACGCCGTCGTCGGGCTCGCCGATCTTGACGTAGAGCAGCACCGCCAGCCACACCATCGCCATCGACACCAGCAGGTGGATCGCGACGGTCCACCAGAGCAGGCCGGTCAGCACCGTGATTCCGCCGATGATCGCCTGGGCGACCGTCGAGGCCGGCATCAGCCAGGCGTAGCGCAGCACCTCGGGACGGCGTCGGGCGCGGGTGACCGCGATGACGGCCGCCGCCGCGGTCAGCACGACCAGGAAGGTCAGCATCCGGTTGCCGAACTCGACGGCCTGATGGATGCCGGCGACCTCGGGGTGCGGCACCGGGGTGAAGCTGCCCGGGAAGCACTGCGGCCAGGTGGGGCAGCCGAGTCCGGAGGCGGTGACACGCACGATGGCGCCGGTGACGGCTATGCCACCCTGGGTGAGGATCACACAGGCGGCGATGATGCGCTGGGTGCGCAGGCTGGGCATGGGCAACGTGTCGACAAGTCGCAGGAAGAGTCGTCCGACAGCCACGATCCCGATCGTAGAGGAGTGCGAACTACGTCCCGTAGTAGGGCCGGTGTCAGCACCAGATGGCCAGGTGCTGACCGCGTTCGTTGACCTGCGGCGGGTCCGGGAGGCTGAACGCCGCGCCGGTGGCGATGCGATGCGCGCTCCAGGCCGCCGCGGCCGCGTCCAGCACATCGTCGGCGGGGACGGCGGCCACCGCGTGGCCCAGATCCTCGGGCAGATCGATCCCGTGCCCGGCCAGGACGCGCAGTCGGGCGCGCTGCCCGCGCCAACTCTTCTTCCTGCCGTCGGAGGTCTGCAGGCCCATCTCGCGGAACGACAGTTCGGGATGCACCTCGCGCATCAGTCGCGGGGACTGCGTGTGCACCTGTTCGGCCTCCAGGAACTTCGCGCGTAACCCCCAGGTCTGAATGCTGATGCCGACCCCGGTGAGGGTCCGCGCGATCGCGGTGGCCGACGCATGGTCGTCCGCAGCGAAGACCGGACGCGGTGGCATCACGAACAGGCTCGACGACCGGGCCCCGAGACGGCGTTTGGCCTCCCGGTCGCTCGCGCGCACCGCGGTGTCCAGCAGGCCCAGTGGGATGTCCACCCCGGCGACGACGGCGTCGGGCACCGCGTCGAGCAGGCCGCGCAGAGTCACATGTGTATGCGCGGCGGCGAACCGCCCGTCGCGTAGTTCGACGCCGACCCAGCCGCCCTTGCAGCCGTCGACGCCGAGCACGGTGCTCATCGCGCCGCGATGCTCAGGTGAACCGGAACCAGCGCAGCGCCGCCAACGCGGACAGCACACCCCAAACTGCCAGCACCGCGATTCCGAACCAGTCCACCGACAGCGTCATGGCCTGGGTCAGCGATTCGGTCAACGCGCCCGAGGGGGTCAGTCGCGCCACCCAGCGCAGGGCGGCGGGCACCGGACCGCCTTCCAGCGTCAGCGCGCCCAGTGCGGCGAACACGAACCACAGCAGGTTGGCCAGCGCGAGCACGATCTCCGAGCGCAGCGTGCCGCCGAGCAGCAGGCCCAGGGCGGCGAATGTGGCGGTACCGACCGCGATCACCGCCGCGCCGAGTGCCAGGCCGAGCACCGCGGGCCGCCAGCCCAGGGCGATACCGATGGCGCCCAACAAGACCGACTGCAGGAACACCACGGTCACCACGGCCAGCGCCTTGCCGGCGACGATGCCCCACACCGGAAGTGCGGTGGCGCCCAACCGTTTCAGCGCCCCGTACCGCCGGTCGAAGGCCACCGCGATGGCCTGACCGGTGAAGGCGGTCGAGATGACCGCCAGCGCCACGATCGCCGGGACGAAGGTCGCGGCCCGGTTCTCGCCGAAGTCGCCGAGGGGCAGCAGCGTCAGCCCGACCAGCAGCGTGATCGGGATGAACATGGTCAGCAAGAGTTGTTCGCCGTTGCGCAGCAGCAGTCGCAGTTCCAGACCGTACTGCGCGGTCAGCATCTGGCGGACCCCGGCGGGACGCGGGTCGGGGGAGAAGGTGCCCGCGGCGAAGCGATTGGTCACGGTCACGATCTGAGCTCCCGGCCGGTGAGGTCGAGGAAGACGTCCTCGAGGCTGCGTTGCTCGACGCGCATGTCGGTGGCGAGCACGTTCACCCGGGCGCACCAGGCGGTCACGGTGGCCAGCACCTGCGGGTCGATCTGTCCTTCGACCAGATATTCACCTGCGGCGGCCTCGCTGGCCCGATAGTTCTCCGGCAGCGCGGAGATCAGCAGGGACAGGTCGAGTTTCGGTGGCGCGGTGAAGCGCAACTGGTTCTCCGCGCCGCTTCGCATCAGCTCGGCCGGGGTGCCCGCGGCCACCGTTGTCCCGTGATCGATGATCATCAGCCGGTCCGCCAGCTCCTCGGCCTCGGTCAGCTGGTGGGTGGTCAGCACCACGGTCACCCCGTCGCGGCGCAGGGCGTCGATCAGTTCCCACACCACGATCCGGGCGTGCGCGTCCATGCCGGCGGTCGGCTCGTCGAGGAACACCAACTCCGGGCGGCCGACGACGGCGCAGGCCAGCGCGAGCCGCTGCTGCTGGCCGCCGGACAGCCGGCGGTAGGTGGTCCGGGCCGCATCGGCCAGCCCGAGGGTGTCCAACAGCCACTGCGGGTCCAGCGGGTTGGCGGCGTAGGCGGCCACCAGGTTGAGCATCTCGCCGGCGCGGGCCGCCGGGTATCCGCCGCCGCCCTGCAGCATCACCCCGATCCGCTCGCGCAGTCGGGCGTTGTCGGACGCCGGGTCCAGGCCGAGGATCTCGATGCTGCCCGAATCGGGACGCAGGAAGCCCTCGCACATCTCGACGGTGGTGGTCTTGCCCGCGCCGTTGGGTCCGAGCAGGGCGAAGACCTCGGCGCGGTACACGTCGAGATCGAGGTTGTCCACCGCGGCGGGCGCCGTCGCGGCGCCGTATCTCTTGGTCACGCCGCGCAGGCGTACGACGGCTTCCCGCGAGGAAGCTCCAGAACCGGTGGTCACGGGGATTCAGCGTAGGCGTCGGGTTTGGCCGCCGGTGGCTGCGGTCCGGGTCTGGGGCCGTCCGGGCCGGGATCGGGCCCATTGTCGGGCAGCGGGCGCCACGGCAACCGGCGATAGGTGATGGCGATCAGCAACAGCACGATCACCGCGCTGGCCAGGGTGGCGTCGACGATCTGGAACAGCGCGAACCGGTCGCCGTTGGCCGTGGGCCCGAATATGCCCACCACCAGCGTCATCGCGATCGCCGAGCCACGGAAGCCGGGGCGGGTGGCCCAGGCGGCCAGCGGGATGATCGCCCACAGCAGATACCAGGGCTGCACCACCGGGAACAGCAACACGGTGGCACCCAGCGCCACGCCCAGACCGCCGACGGGATGCAGACGGCCCCGGAACACCGCCAGCAGCAGCCAGCTGACCAGGATTGCGATGATGATCACACCGATGCCGCGGGTCAGCCCCAGCACCGAGGTGGTGTGGTCGCCGAGGCCCAGCAGGATGCCCACCTGACCGGTGCCCAGCGCGATCAGCGTCGGCGGCGACATCCAGGAGCGCACCACGTTGGCGGTCCCCAGGGTGAACAACCAGCCGAACCCCAGCCCACTGGCCCAGCCGATCACCGCCATCACCGCCAGCGACAGCGTGCCGAGGGACAGGCTGGCCGCCAGGAAGGCTTTGATCGTGCCGCCCCAGCGCCATGCCAGCGCCATCCCGACGAATCCCATGGCCAGCAGCGAGGGCAGCTTGACCTGGGAGGACATCGTGATCAGCACGGTACCGATGACGAGCATCGCGGTGGCACGGGCCGGCAGCCGCCAGCTGCCGTCGCGCACCCCGTCGATGCCGCGCAGCGCGAACTCGGTGCCGGCCAGCATCAGGCCCAGCATCAACGCCTCGTTGTGGATGCCGGCCACCAGGTGCATGAACAGCAACGGGTTGCACGGGCCCAGCCACAGCGCGCTGACCTCGTGCACCCCGCAACGCTGGGCCAGCCGCGGGGTGGCCCAGACGATCAGGCCGACGCCGACCAGCACCACGAGCCGGTGGCAGAGCACGGCGGCGACGATGTTGTCCCCGGTGAGCACCGAGATGCCCTCGCCGATCCACAGGAACAGCGGGCCGTACGGGGCCGGGGTCTCCCGCCACAGGCTGGGAACCGAGAGGGTGAACACGTGGTCGAGACCGAGTCCGGGGGCCGGCCCGACCTGATACGGGTCCAGCCCCAGCCGGGCTATCTGGCTCTGCGCCAGGTAGGAGTAGACGTCCTTGCTGTACATCGGCGGGGCGAGCAGCAGCGGTAGGAGCCACAGCATCAGGGTGCGGTCGAGCTGGCTGCGCGACATCCGGTGCGGACCGAGCGCGAATCGGCCCAGCATCAGCCAGGCCAGCGTCATCATGACCGCGCCGGTGGTGGTCATCGTCAGCGACACCGTCTGGATGCGTGACGGCAGGTTGAGCAGCCGGACCCCGAAGGTGGGGTCCTGGACGACCGGGCGCGCACCGGCGCCCAGGGCGCCGATGGCCATGAGTACGGTTCCGGTCGCACCGAAAACCCTGGTGCGGCGCATCGAGATGATCTCGGCGCCGTTCAGCGGGGAGCCGACCGACCGTTCGTCGGCGTGCCAACGGGCGACCGCCGAGCTGAAGGACCCGAGGGCGGTCATGCGAGCAGCGTAGCCGCCGCCGTTCAGCGGCCCGACGGGGTTAGGGTCACCTTGCTGGAACCGCTGAACGAATTCCGTCACAATGGTGTTGTGAAATTCAGCTCGGAGACTTCGGGCGCGGCGACTGCCGCGCTCGCTTCTTCCGTGCCCGCTGAAGGTCACACCCGCAGTGCCATCGTCCAGCTTCTGCTGGAGGGGCCGGTCACCGCCGGGGACATCGGCCGGCAGCTCGGTATCTCGGCTGCGGGTGTCCGCCGCCATCTCGACGCACTGATCGACGCGGGGGACGCCGAGGCCAGCGCCGCGGCGGCCTGGCAGCACAACGGCCGGGGCAGGCCCGCCAAGCGTTACCGGCTCACCGCCGCGGGACGGGCGAAGCTGTCGCACGCCTACGACGATCTGGCGGTCGCCGCGATGCGTCAGCTCCGCGAGATCGGCGGGGACGACGCGGTGCGCACGTTCGCACGGCGCCGCATCGACACCATCCTGGCCGGGGTTCCCGAGGTCGGGGACGCCGGCGCTGATGCCCGGGAGGTCGAGCAGACCGCGGACCGGATGGCCGCCGCGCTGACCGAGGCCGGGTACGCGACCACCACCGCACCGGTGGCCGGTCCGTTGCCCGGTGTGCAGATCTGCCAACATCACTGCCCGGTATCACACGTCGCCGAGGAATTTCCTGAGCTCTGCGACGCTGAACAAGAGGCCTTCGTCGAGATCCTGGGCACCCACGTTCAGCGGCTGGCCACCATCGTCAACGGCGATTTCGCCTGCACCACCCACGTTCCACTGGGCGCCAACCCGGCCGAGCCGGGCAAGCCCACCACCGTTCGGCACGCAGCCCGCGCCGAATCCACCACCACACAAGGAGTGTCGCGATGACCCTCACCCCGGAGACCCCGCTGACCCAGGAAGAGACCATTGCGTCCCTGGGTAAGTACGGCTACGGCTGGTCGGACTCCGATGTCGCCGGCGCAAGTGCCCAGCGCGGCCTGAACGAGGCTGTCGTCCGCGATATCTCGGGGAAGAAGAACGAACCCGAATGGATGCTCGACGTCCGGCTCAAGGCGTTGCGCACCTTCGACAAGAAGCCGATGCCCAACTGGGGGTCGGATCTGGAGGGCATCTTCTTCGACAACATCAAGTACTTCGTGCGCTCCAGCGAGAAGCAGGCCGCCACCTGGGATGACCTGCCCGCCGACATCAAGAACACCTACGACAAGCTCGGCATCCCGGAGGCGGAGAAGCAGCGCCTGGTCTCCGGTGTCGCCGCCCAGTACGAGTCCGAGGTCGTCTACCACTCGATCCGCGAGGATCTGGAGGCCCAGGGCGTCATCTTCCTGGACACCGACTCCGGTCTGCGTGAGCATCCCGAGCTGTTCCGGAAGTACTTCGGCACCGTGATCCCGGCCGGGGACAACAAGTTCTCCGCGCTGAACACCGCGGTGTGGTCGGGTGGCTCGTTCATCTACGTGCCGCCCGGTGTGCACGTCGACATCCCGCTGCAGGCCTACTTCCGGATCAACACCGAGAACATGGGCCAGTTCGAGCGGACCCTGATCATCGTCGACGAGGGCGCCTACGTGCACTACGTCGAGGGCTGCACCGCGCCGATCTACAAGTCCGACTCGCTGCACTCGGCGGTCGTAGAGATCATCGTGAAGCCCGGTGGCCGTTGCCGTTACACGACCATCCAGAACTGGTCCAACAACGTCTACAACCTGGTGACCAAGCGTGCCCGCGCCGAGGCCGGCGCCACCATGGAGTGGGTCGACGGCAACATCGGGTCCAAGGTGACCATGAAGTACCCGGCCGTCTGGATGACCGGTGAGTACGCCAAGGGCGAGGTGCTCTCGGTGGCCTTCGCCGGCGAGGGCCAGCACCAGGACACCGGCGCCAAGATGCTGCACCTGGCCCCGCACACCTCGAGCAACATCGTGTCGAAGTCGGTGGCCCGCGGTGGTGGCCGCGCCTCCTACCGTGGCCTGGTTCAGGTGAACAAGGGTGCGCACGGTTCGAAGTCCAGCGTGAAATGCGATGCGCTGCTGGTGGACAGCATCAGCCGCAGCGACACCTACCCGTATGTCGACATCCGCGAGGACGACGTCACGATGGGCCACGAGGCCACCGTGTCGAAGGTCAGCGAGGATCAGCTGTTCTACCTGATGAGCCGCGGCCTGACCGAGGACGAGGCGATGGCGATGGTGGTGCGCGGGTTCGTCGAACCGATCGCCAAGGAACTCCCGATGGAATACGCGCTTGAGCTCAACCGGCTCATCGAACTGCAGATGGAAGGGGCCGTGGGTTAGTGGCTTCGCAACTCACTCAGGCTTCCGAGGGCGTCGCCAAGCCTGGCTCGGTCCTCAACCTGAACAAGGGCGAACTGTTCGCCTCCTACGACGTCAACGCCTTCGAGGTCCCGGGCGGTCGTGACGAGCTGTGGCGGTTCACCCCGCTGAAGCGGCTGCGCGGCCTGCACGACGGCTCGGCCGCGCCGACCGGTTCCGCGCTCATCGAGGTGACCGAGCGCCCCGGCGTCACGGTGGAGACCGTCGGCCGCGACGACGAGCGCCTCGGCACGGCCGGTGTGCCCACCGACCGCGTTGCCGCCCAGGCATATTCGTCCTTCGGCCAGGCGACCGTGGTGACCGTGGCCCGCGACACCGAGGTGGCCGAGCCGATCGAGATCGTCGTCAACGGCCCCGGTGCGGGCAACGTCGCCTACGGCCATCTGCAGATCCGGGTCGAGGAACTGTCGCGCGCCATCGTGGTGGTGGATCTGCGCGGCAGCGGGACCTACGCGGACAACGTCGAGATCATCGTCGGTGACTCCGCGGGTCTCGGGCTGATCTGGATCGCCGACTGGGCCGACGACACCGTGCACGTCAGCGCGCACCACGCCAAGCTCGGCAAGGACGCCACCCTCGGGCACGTCAACGTCACCCTCGGCGGTGACGTGGTGCGTACCTCGGCCACCGTCCGGTTCACCGCCCCCGGCGGCGACGCCAAGCTGCTCGGCACCTACTTCGCCGATGCCGGCCAGCATTTCGAAGCGCGGCTGCTCGTCGACCATGCGGTGCCCAACTGCAAGTCCGATGTGCTCTACAAGGGTGCCCTGCAGGGGGATCCGGACTCCGACAAGCCCGACGCGCACACCGTGTGGATCGGCGATGTGCTGATCCGGGCCGAGGCCACCGGCACCGACACCTACGAGGCGAACCGCAACCTGGTGCTCACCGACGGGGCCCGGGCCGACTCGGTGCCGAACCTGGAGATCGAGACCGGAGAGATCCTCGGCGCCGGGCACGCCAGTGCCACCGGCCGTTTCGACGATGAGCAGCTGTTCTACCTGCGTGCCCGGGGCATCCCCGAGGACCAGGCCCGCCGGCTGGTGGTGCGCGGGTTCTTCAACGAGATCATCGCGAAGATCGCCGTGCCCGCCGTGCGCGAACGCCTCACCGAAGCCATTGAACGAGAACTAGAGATCACGGAATCGAGAAGCTCCTAACCATGACCACACTGGAAATCAAGGATCTGCACGCATCGGTCGTCACGCCTGACGGTGCCGACATCCCCATCCTGAAGGGTGTCGACCTCACCGTGAGGTCGGGGGAGACCCATGCGGTCATGGGACCCAACGGATCCGGGAAGTCGACACTGTCCTACGCGATCGCCGGGCACCCGAAGTACACGGTCACCTCCGGGTCGATCACCCTCGACGGCCAGGACGTCCTGGAGATGAGCATCGATGAGCGTGCCCGGGCCGGGCTGTTCCTGGCGATGCAGTACCCGGTCGAGGTGCCCGGGGTGTCGATGTCGAACTTCCTGCGCACCGCGGCGACCGCCGTGCGTGGCGAAGCCCCCAAGCTGCGGCACTGGGTCAAAGAGGTCAAGGGCGCCATGGCCGACCTGGAGATCGACGCGACCTTCGGTGAGCGCAGCGTCAACGAGGGCTTCTCCGGCGGCGAGAAGAAGCGCCACGAGATCCTGCAGCTCTCGCTGCTGAAGCCGAAGATCGCCATCCTCGACGAGACCGACTCCGGCCTGGACGTCGACGCGCTGCGCATCGTGAGCGAGGGCGTGAACCGGTACGCCGAGTCGGAGAACGGCGGCCTGCTGCTGATCACCCACTACACCCGGATCCTGCGCTATATCCGTCCGCAGTTCGTGCACGTGTTCTACGACGGCCGCATCATCGAGTCCGGGGGGCCCGAGCTCGCCGATCAGCTCGAAGAGAACGGCTACGAGCGCTTCACCCAGGCAGCATCGACCTCATAGGAGGAACTGGTACATGACCACTACATCCGTCGCTCGCACACTGGATCTGGAAGGGATCGACCGTATCCGGGCCGACTTCCCCATCCTGGACCGGGTGATGCGCGGCGGATGTCAGCTGGCATATCTGGACTCCGGTGCGACGTCGCAGAAACCGTTGGCGGTGTTGGACGCCGAGCGGGCGTTCCTGACCACCTCCAACGGCGCGGTGCACCGGGGCGCGCACCAGTTGATGGAGGAATCCACCGACGCCTATGAACAGGGGCGCGCGGACATCGCGGCCTTCGTGGGCGCCGACGTGGATGAGCTGGTGTTCACCAAGAACGCCACCGAGGCCATCAACCTGGTCGCATACACGTTGGGCGACAACCGGTTCGACCGCGCCGTCGGTCCCGGTGACGTCATCGTCACCACCGAGCTGGAGCACCACGCCAACCTGGTGCCGTGGCAAGAGCTGGCCCGGCGCACCGGAGCCACCCTGCGCTGGTACGGCGTGACCGACGACGGCCGCATCGACCTGGATTCGTTGCAGCTCGACGAGCGGGTGAAGGTGGTGGCGTTCACCCACCATTCGAACGTCACCGGGGCGCTCGCCCCGGTCGAGGAGATCGTCCGGCGGGCCAAGGCGGTCGGCGCGCTGACACTCCTGGACGCCTGCCAGTCGGTGCCGCACCAACCGGTCGACTTCCACGCACTCGATGTCGATTTCGCGGCCTTCTCCGGCCACAAGATGCTGGGACCGACCGGGATCGGTGCGCTGTATGGGCGCCGCGAACTGCTGAATGCGTTGCCCCCGTTCATCACCGGCGGATCCATGATCGAAACCGTGACGATGGAGGAGACCACCTTCGCGGCCGCGCCGCAGCGGTTCGAGGCGGGTACCCCGATGACGTCGCAGGTGGTCGGCCTGGCCGCCGCGGCGCGCTATCTGAGTGCGATCGGCATGCCCGCGGTGCAGGCCCATGAGCAGACGTTGGTCGCCGCCGCGCTGGCCGGCCTGGCCGAGGTGCCCGGTGTCCGGATCATCGGCCCGCAGACCGTCGAACGGCGTTCCTCGCCGGTGAGTTTCGTGCTCGACGGTGTGCACGCCCACGATGTGGGGCAGGTGCTCGACGACGCGGGCGTCGCGGTCCGGGTGGGCCATCACTGCGCGGCGCCGCTGCACCGCCGCTTCGGGATCAGCGCGACCGCCCGCGCCTCGTTCGCGGTCTACAACACCCTCGACGAGGTGGACCGGCTGGTGGCCGGGGTGAAGCGCGCGGTGGAGTTCTTCGGGCGCTGATCTGATGAGACTGGAACAGATGTACCAGGAAGTGATCCTGGACCACTACAAGCACCCGCACCACCGCGGGCTGCGCGAACCGTTCGGCGCCGAGGTGCACCACGTCAACCCGACATGCGGTGACGAGGTGACTCTGCGGGTCGCCCTGTCGGCGGACGGTGAGACGGTCACGGACGTCTCCTACGACGGCCAGGGCTGTTCGATCAGTCAGGCCGCCACCTCGGTGCTCACCGATCAGGTGATCGGCCAGAGCGTCGGTGATGCGCTCAAGACCGTCGCCGCCTTCACCGAGATGATCTCCTCGCGCGGCAACGTCGAGGGCGATGAAGACGTGATCGGGGATGGCATCGCCTTCGCCGGCGTATCCAAGTATCCGGCCAGGGTGAAATGTGCACTACTGGGTTGGACGGCTTTCAAGGCCGCAGTGGCCGAGGCCAGCGATGACATGGAGGACAAACGATGAGTGACGCTGCTGAAGGCACCCAGTCTGCGGCGCCGGCCGACGAGGCGTTCCTCGCCGACGTCGAAGAGGCCATGCGCGACGTGGTGGACCCCGAACTCGGGATCAATGTCGTCGACCTCGGCCTGGTGTACGGGCTCAACGTCGAGGAGGGGGACAGCGGTCCGGTCGCGCTCATCGACATGACGCTGACCTCGGCGGCCTGCCCGCTCACCGATGTCATCGAGGACCAGACCCGCACCGCGCTGGTGGGCGCCGGCCTGGTCAACGACATCAAGCTCAACTGGGTGTGGAACCCGCCGTGGGGTCCGGACAAGATCACCGACGACGGCCGCGAGCAGTTGCGGGCGCTGGGCTTCACCGTCTGATCGCCGTGCACCCGGCGACGCGCGGTTTGAATTCAATCCGGTTCAACCGGTCCACTCCCGCAGGGGCTTGCCGCGCCGCGAGGGCGTGCTGCCGGGTATGTAGTGTTCCGCGCTCCCGAACCCGATTGGTAGCCCCCACTTTCCGTATTCGTTCCGTTATCGTGGGCCGACCCGGTCGGGGCACGGATCAGTCGAGGGCGCTCGACGGGCCGCCGACTGTCATGGCGAATCGGAGGAACGGTCAATGAGGCGCGACACAGCAGGCCGACGCAGGGCAAGTGCGGTTGTGACACCGCTCGATTCGATGCTGGAGCCGCGGTGTCCGCACGCCCCGGCGCCGACCGCCCTGCCGTACGGGCTGCGCTACTGGATCACCGGTGGTCTGGGTGCACTCGGAGTCGGCCTGGCGCTGTCGTTTTCCGCGGGCACCGCGGCCGCAGCCCCCGCGGACGGCAACGACGGCGGCACAACGTCCAGCTCCTCGACATCGCCCTCACGACCGGACCGCACATCGGCGGCCACCGGTTCCGACCGTGCCGGAACCTCCACGGGTCGCGCGAATCCCGGACGGAAGTCCGTGCGGACGGTACGCACGGCCGGCCCGACCGCGCGCGCCACCGCCGAATCGAGCAGCGAACCAACAGAATCCGACGAGGAAACCGTGCCCGTCGCCGAGCCGGGCAGCGGCGACGGCGGGACCGTGCCGGAACCCGTCGACCAGACGACGTCGGCCCCCGATTCCGATACCGATTCCGATACCGATTCCACTTCCGGCGCCGCACCGGCCGGCGAGAAGTCCTCGTCTGCAACAACTTCGGGGCGCCCGAGCGTGACGAGCGCGTCTCGCCAGACGGCCGCGAAGTCGGTCGACGAAGACGCCGGCGAGCAGTCCGGGGTGACAGTGTCCGCAGCCTCGCTGCGCACCGTCGCGGCCGGCGCATCGGTGCCCGCGGAGGCGGCCGTAACAGCGGCCGGCGCCCCGGCGATCCCCGGCGCGGCGGCACTGGTCAACGGACGAGTGGTGGTCGGGACGATCATCGTCGACATCCTCAACGGCTTCGGGCTGCCGGTGCCCGGCCAATGGGCACGCCTGGTGCCGATCAACCTGCCTTCCCAGATCGAGGTGTGGTGGTTCACCGCCCGGCGCAGCATCTACGGCGGTGTGGGGCCGGACCCGGGCGGTCCCGGACAACCCGGCAACCCGGGTGGGCTGACGCTGCTGTGGGAGACCAACTTCACCGACCGCGAAGAAGCCATGCGGTACTGGACGTACCAGACCGGGCGGTGGGGGGCCTCGGCCGGCGACAACCAGTACTACACCGACGGGGCCAACGACTTCATCGACGCCGACGGCAACCTGGTCATCGAGGCCCGGCGCGAGACTCCGCCCGACGGTGCGGGCGCCCCGTACAACTACACGTCCGCGCGGATGGTGACGCTCGACAAGCAGACCGTCTCGGTGGGCAGCCGGATCGTGGCGCGCATCCAGATGCCCACCGATCAGGGCACGCTGCCCGCGTTCTGGACCCTGGGCGCCGAGCCCGGTCACGAGTACAACTTCCCGCGCCAGGGGGAGATCGACATCATCGAGCTTGCGGGGCAGGGCACCGAGGCGTCGAAGCAGACCTGGGTAGGTAACCTGCACGGTCCGGCGCACTGGGACGAGAACGTGGAGATCAAGATCCAGGGCTTGGGCGGCGACCTCGGCGAGCCCGCGTCCAACGGTTTCCGCGAGTACGGCATCGACTGGCACAGCGACCGGATCGTCTGGCACATCGACGGTGTGGAGGTGGCCCAGTACACCCAGCAGCAGTGGGAAGCCCTGGGCGGCGATTGGACGCCGTTCTCCGGCGCCTACGACCACTACCTGGTCCTGAACATCGCAGTGGGCAACAACTGGACGGGTGATCCGCCGGCCGACCAACCGTTCCATTCCCAGATGAAGGTGGACTGGGTCAAGGTCTATTCGTTGGACAGCGTTACGGTCTGACGTGATCGGGCAATACTGGGAATTGGCAGCATCGCCCCAACGTTAGGAAGACTGTGAGTACAAAGGACATCACCGCAGCAGAATTCAAGGCGATCGTCGACGAGAACGACATCGTCCTCGTCGACTTCTGGGCATCGTGGTGCGGTCCGTGCCGTGCCTTCGCCCCGACGTTCGGTGCGTCTGCGGACAAGCATCCCGACATCGTGCACGCCAAGGTCGACACCGAGGCCGAGCCCGAGCTGGCCCAGGCCGCCGAGATCCAGGCGATCCCGACGCTGATGGCATTCAAGAACGGTCATCAGGTGTTCCGCCAGTCCGGTGCACTCGGCCCGGCGCAGCTCGAGGAACTGATCACCAAGATCAAAGAGTTCGACATCGACGCGGCCATCGCCTCGCAGCAGAACTGACGCTGTCCTCAGAGGGCGGCGAGCGCTGCCCGCAGTCGCCCCTCGAGATCCCCGACGCCGGTCAGATACAGCGGGCCGGCGCCGTCAGAGAGCACTCTGCGCAGCCGGGCGACCCCTCTGGCGCTGACGGCCCGGGGCGCACGTAACCGCGCGACGACCTCGTTGATGGTCTGCTCGGATGCCCTGACGTTCGCGGCGTGGACGGGCACATGCGCAATCCGCCGGCCCCGGCCGGCGCCGGTGACGATTCCGTCCAGTGCCCGCACGATGCACCGGCGTTCCCGATCGGACTCCAGCCGCGCGGCGTGCAGGGCCGCGGCGCTGCCGGGTGCGCCGAAGAAGCCGAGGGAAAGTTCGCCGTCCAGCCGGTCGGCGCACAGTCGTGCGGTGATCCGGGCGGCTAACGTCCCGACTTCCGGGGCGTCTACTCGGGTGTCTCGTGTGTGTGGCATGGTGCCGTTCCTTTGGGGCCGGTGGCCGAGAACTGGGGTAGTTGGTAGCCGCGAATATGGGGTCGGATCTCGCAGCGGGCAGACCTGAGGGCAAAGGTCAGGACCTGATGGTCCCGGGCGCCCGCGATGCCGTCGGCACTGACCAACATCACGGACTGCCGTCCGTCGGGAAGCACGGGCCCGAGGGTGACCCCCTGAAACCTGCCCAGCGGCGGGAGGCCGGGTTCCGCGGCGAAATCCAGCACTTTGGTCTTGGTCACCACGCGGACGGTCTGCCCGTCGAGGGCGGGCCGGTCCAGGACGTTGTCCGCGTCGCCGACCGTGGCGTGGAAGATCCGCGCCGACTTGGGGCCGCTGCCGCGCTCGACTGCAAGAAAGCTGGAGTCGTCCAGGGCCAGCAGATCAGACAGTCCGTTTTCGCTTTCGGCTCCGGTCGACGGGTCGAGCGGGTACGCGTATTGCGCGGTGGCGGTGCGAGTATCGGGATCGAACCGGGTGATTCGGGTCAGTGCCCCGCGCGCCGGCGTGGGCAGCGGCCCGTCTTGGAGCAGGGGGCCCCGCATCGCCGCCCACAGCCAGCGGCCGGTGGGGGTGAGGGCCAGGCCGGTCAGGGTGTGGTCCGCGCGGACACGGTGGGAACCGGAAGCCCGCAGCGCGCGCGGCAAAGTGAACGTCCCCAGCGTCAACCCGTGGATGTCGGCGACGCGGATCGTCGGGTTCTCCCCGTCGCTCATCGGTTCGCCTGCGCTCGACCAGTAGAGCCGGTTTCGCCGGGGATCGGCCGCAATCGCCTCGGCCCCGGAGGTGGCGATCCACCGTTTCAGGTTGATACTCGGGATATCCGAGGCGGTCCCGCTGACAGTGGTCCACGAGTGTGACCGCAGGACCTGAACAGAGCGAACTCCGTCGCTGTGCAACCGCATCCGGGTGACATGAAAACCCGGGTTGAGATCTGCGGACGGGGTGGCGGACCCAGCGCCGGGGTCGGCGAGGCCGGCCAGGTAGAACACGTCGTGTTCGGAGTCGTAGCCGACGGCGGACAACCCCCCGGTGCCGCCGTCCGCCGTGAGCACCCGCGCCTCCTGATGCCGGCCGAGGTAATCGAGGGCTATCGGCGAGGTGATCGTCGACGCACATCCGGCCAGTGCCGACGAGGTGGCCACCAAACACATCGCCAGGGCGGCACCCGCTCGGCGCTTCACGTCAGCACCCCCCGGGTTCGGTCGACTGTCGGAGGACGGCATCGGGTCACTCTCCTGATGTAGATCGGTCGGAAGATCGGTTCTCGCCGAGTCGGTTTCGGCGCTTCCCGGCGGGAGGCGCACATTGCAGACAGCACACAGGTAACGCGCTCGAGGCTCGGTACGGCAGGCCGAGGTTGTCCTAGGTGACGCGGGACCACCTACGGGAGCGCGCGTCGGCCGGCGTTGCGTCAGATCATGGTCAGCGTGACCGTGACCATGACGGTGATCAGCGCGAGGGTCGACAGGATCGAGATGATGGTGCGCTTGACCGGGTCGACGTCTGGCATCGGATCTTTTGTCACCAGACGATCGTCTTGCCATCTCGACGGCCCAACCAGGCCGTGGTTCCACTGGTCCCGGCAGGGCCACTCTCACGTGCCGGGCCCCCGGCTCCGCGGGGCCGCGATAACGTGCTTCTCGTGTCTGAGTACAGCGATTACGTCCTCGTCGACCACCCGGTGCCCGGCGTGGCGTTGGTCACCCTGAACCGGCCCGAACGGATGAACTCGATGGCGTTCGACGTCATGGTTCCGTTGCGTTCGGTGATCGCCGACCTGCACCACGACAACTCGGTGCGGGTGGTGATTCTCACAGGCGCGGGCCGCGGATTCTCCTCCGGAGCCGACCACAAGTCGGCCGGGTCGGTGCCGCACGTCGACGGGCTGACCCGTCCGTCGTTCGCGCTGCGCTCCATGGAAGTGCTCGACGACGTCATCCTGGGGCTGCGCCGGCTGCATCAGCCGGTGATCGCCGCGGTCAACGGCGCGGCCATCGGCGGGGGCCTGTGCCTGGCCCTGGCCTGCGACATCAGGGTCGCCGCGGCCGGCGCCTACTTCCGGGCCGCCGGCATCAACAACGGGCTGACGGCCAGCGAGCTCGGCCTGTCCTATCTGCTGCCCCGGGCGATCGGGGCGTCGCGGGCCTTCGAGATCATGCTCACCGGCCGCGACGTCGGTGCCGCCGAGGCCGAACGCATCGGGCTGGTGTCCAGCGTCACCCCCGAGGATGAGCTGTTGGCGCGCTGTCTGGAGATGGCGCGCGGCATCGCGGCCTTCTCCCGGCCGGGAATCGAATTGACCAAGCGCACACTTTGGAGTGGACTAGACGCCGGTAGCCTGGAAGGTCACATGCAGGCTGAGGGCCTGGGCCAGCTCTACGTGCGTCTACTCACCGCCAATTTCGAGGAAGCGGTTGCCGCGCGCGCGCAGAACAGGCCCCCGGCCTTCACCGACGACAAGTAGTTCACACACCACATGAGGAGGTAGTTGCGTGATCACCGCAACGGACCTGGAGGTCCGCGCCGGGGCGCGCACACTGCTGTCCATCGAGGGTTCGGCGCTGCGGATCCAGCCCGGTGACCGGATCGGCCTGGTCGGCCGCAACGGCGCAGGCAAGACCACCACGATGCGCATTCTGGCCGGCGAGGGCGAGCCCTACGCCGGATCGGTGGAGTCCACCGGAGAGATCGGCTACCTGCCGCAGGATCCGCGGGAGGGCGACCTGGACGTCCTGGCCCGCGATCGGGTGCTCTCCGCGCGCGGCCTGGACACCCTGCTGGCCGACCTGGAGAAGCAGCAGACGCTGATGGCCGAGGTCGCCGACGACGACGCCCGGGACAAGGCGGTCCGCCGCTACGGCCAACTGGAGGAACGCTTCTCCGCTCTCGGTGGTTACGCGGCCGAGAGCGAGGCCGGTCGTATCTGCGCGAGCCTGGGGCTACCCGACCGGGTGCTGACCCAGCAGTTGCGCACCCTCTCCGGTGGCCAGCGCCGTCGGGTGGAGCTGGCCCGAATCCTGTTCGCGGCGTCGGACACCGGTTCCGGGTCGGCGACCACGCTATTGCTCGACGAGCCCACCAACCACCTCGATGCCGACTCGATCGGCTGGCTGCGTGGCTTCCTGCAGAACCATGCCGGCGGCCTCGTGGTGATCAGTCACGACGTGGATCTGCTGGCCGATGTGGTGAACCGGGTGTGGTTCCTGGACGCGGTGCGCGGTGAGGCCGACGTCTACAACATGGGGTGGAAGAAGTACCTGGATGCCCGGGCCACCGACGAGCAGCGCCGCCGACGCGAACGCGCCAACGCCGAGAAGAAGGCCGGCGCGCTGCGCGCACAGGCGGCCAAGATGGGCGCCAAGGCGACCAAAGCCGTTGCCGCCCAGAACATGCTGCGCCGAGCCGAGCGGATGATCGCCGAACTCGACGACGAACGGGTGGCCGACAAGGTGGCCCGGATCAAGTTCCCGACGCCGGCGCCCTGCGGTAAGACACCGCTGGTGGCCAAGGGCCTGACCAAGACCTACGGCTCGCTGGAGATCTTCACCGGGGTGGATCTCGCCATCGACCGCGGCTCGCGGGTGGTGGTGCTCGGCCTCAACGGCGCGGGCAAGACCACGCTGCTGCGACTGCTGGCCGGCACCGAAGCCGCCGATGCGGGCGCCATCGAACCCGGGCACGGACTCAAGATCGGCTACTTCGCCCAGGAGCACGACACCCTCGACAACGAGGCGACGGTCTGGGAGAACATCCGGCATGCCGCCCCGGACACCGGGGAGCAGGATCTGCGAGGTCTGTTGGGCGCGTTCATGTTCACCGGTCCGCAGCTCGAACAGCCTGCGGGCACGCTGTCCGGCGGTGAGAAGACCCGGCTGGCGCTGGCCGGGCTGGTCGCATCCACCGCCAACGTGTTGCTGCTCGACGAGCCGACCAACAACCTGGACCCCGCGTCGCGCGAGCAGGTGCTCGACGCGCTGCGCAGTTACCAGGGCGCGGTCGTGCTGGTGACCCACGATCCGGGCGCCGCCGAGGCACTGGACCCGCAGCGGGTGGTGTTGCTGCCCGACGGCACCGAGGACTTCTGGTCCACCGAGTACCGGGATCTCATCGAGCTGGCATAGGGCTGTTCGCAAGGCAATTCGGGCGCTCCCACCCGTCCTGTTTGTGTGCCTAGCAGTCTGGGTATGCGCACCACTGCATCGCGAAGTGGGGAGATGTCGATGAAGGAAACGAACAAGTCTCGTGAACAGATCCTGACCGACCTGCGCAGCGCGTACGAACGTGGTGCGAGTATCAGGTCGTTGGTGGCCGAAACCGGACGATCGTACGGATCGGTGCACAGCATGCTGCGTGAATCGGGGACCCGGATGCGCAGCCGTGGGGGACCGAACCACCGGAAGGCGAGCTGACCGCGGCGGTCCGGGTCACTGGACGCCACCGCCGGTGGCGCAGAATCACTGGACGCCACCGGGGTGGCGCAGGGTCACTGGACGCCACCGCGGTGGCGCACGGAATCCTCGACGAGGTCCAATACCGCGCGCAGTGATTCGGTGTCCTCCCCGGACGCCATCCGGGCGACCAGCCCGTCCAGCACGAGATCCAGATAGGTCTGCAGCACCGCGCCGGGCACGTCATCGCGCAGCCGCCCGGCCTGCTTCTGCCGGCGTAACCGTTCCGTGGTGGCTGCCGACAACTCGGCCGCCCGCTCGGCCCAACCCTGCTGGAACGCGGGGTCGTTGCGCAGTTTGCGGGCGATCTCCAGCCGCGTGACCAACCAGTCGAACTGGTCGGGCGCGGCCAGCAGATCCCGCATCACCTGAATCAAGCCCTCGCGCGCTGCCACCTCGGCCATCCGTTCGGCGTCCTCGCGGGCGAGTTCGAAGAACAGCGTGTCCTTGTCGCGGAAGTGATGGAAGATGGCGCCGCGCGACAGCCCGATGGTGTCTTCGAGCCGCCGCACGGTCGCCTTCTCGTATCCGTATTCGGCGAAGCAGCGCCGCGCGCCGTCGAGGATCTGGCGGCGGCGCGCCGCCAGATGATCCTCGGTGACCCGAGGCATGGGTCAGGACTTCAGCATGTTGCGCAGGACGTACTGCAGGATGCCGCCGTTGCGGTAGTAGTCGGCCTCACCGGGGGTGTCGATGCGGACCACCGCGTCGAACTCCACCTTCGAACCGTCTTCCTTGGTGGCGGTGACCTTCACCGTCTTGGGCGTCTTGCCGTTGTTCAGCTCGGTGATCCCGGCGATGTCGTAGGTCTCGGTGCCGTCCAGCTTGAGGCTGGCGGCCGACTCACCGGCCGGGAACTGAAGCGGGATGACGCCCATGCCGATCAGGTTGGACCGGTGGATGCGCTCGAAGGACTCGGTGATGACGGCCTTCACACCCAGCAGCGCGGTGCCCTTGGCGGCCCAGTCCCGTGACGAGCCGGACCCGTACTCCTTGCCGCCCAGCACGACCAGCGGGATGCCGGCCTCCTTGTAGTTCACCGAGGCGTCGTAGATGAACGCCTGCGGGCCGCCATCCTGGGTGAAGTCGCGGGTGTAGCCACCCGAGACGTCGTCGAGGAGCTGGTTCTTGAGCCGGATGTTGGCGAAGGTGCCGCGGATCATCACCTCGTGGTTGCCGCGCCGCGACCCCAGCGAGTTGTAATCCTTGCGCTGCACACCGTTGGCATCGAGGTACTGCGCGGCCGGGGTGCCCGGCTTGATCGCGCCGGCCGGGCTGATGTGGTCGGTGGTCACCGAATCACCCAGCAGGGCAAGCACTCTGGCGCCGGTGATGTCGCTGACCGGCTCCGGATCGGCGGGCATGCCGTCGAAGTAGGGCGCCTTGCGCACGTAGGTGGAGTCCTCGTCCCAGGCGAAGGTGTTGCCCTCCGGGGTGGGCAGCGAACGCCAGCGGTCGTCGCCCTTGAACACGTCGGCATAGGACTCGGTGAACATGTCCCGGTTGATCGAGGAGGCGATGGTCTCCTGGATCTCCGCCGAGGTGGGCCAAATGTCCTTGAGGAACACGTCGTTGCCGTCGGTGTCCTGGCCGAGCGGGTCGGACTCGAAGTCGAAGTCCATGGTGCCCGCGATGCCATAGGCGATGACCAGCGGCGGGGAGGCCAGGTAGTTCATCTTGACGTCGGGGGAGATGCGGCCCTCGAAGTTGCGGTTACCGGAGAGCACCGCGGTCACCGACAGGTCGTGCTCGTTGATCGCGGCCGAGACCTCGTCGGGCAGCGGGCCGGTGTTACCGATGCAGGTGGTGCAGCCGTAGCCGCCCAGGTAGTAGCCCAGCTTCTCCAGGTACGGCCACAGGCCGGCCTTGTTGTAGTAGTCGGTGACGACCTGGCTGCCCGGCGCCATGTTGGTCTTGACCCACGGCTTGGAGGTCAGGCCCTTCTCGACGGCCTTCTTGGCCAGCAGCGCGGCACCGATCATCACCGTCGGGTTGGAGGTGTTGGTGCAGGACGTGATGCCCGCGACCACGACCGCGCCGTGGTCGAGCACGAACTCACCGCGCTCCTCGGAGCGCACCGTCACCGGCTTGGACGGGCGGCCCTCGGCGCCGTTGGCCGCGGACGGTCGCGCGTCGACCGCGCCGTCGTCGGCGAAGGACAGAGCCGCGGAGTCACTGGCGGGGAAGGACTCCTCGACGGCCTCGTCGAGCTGGGTGTGCTCGACGGGCAGGTTCTCCTCGACGTAGTTGTGGATGTCCTTGCGGAACGCGTTCTTGGCGTCGGTGAGCTCGATGCGGTCCTGCGGGCGCTTCGGGCCGGAGATCGAGGGCACCACGGTGGACAGGTCCAGCTCCATGTACTCGGAGAAGACCGGCTCGGCGTCCGGGTTGTGCCACATGCCCTGCGTCTTGGCGTAGGCCTCGACCAGCGCCAGCTGCTCGTCGGAGCGCCCGGTCAGCCGCAGGTAGTTGATGGTCTCCTCGTCGATCGGGAACATCGCTGCGGTGGAACCGAATTCGGGGCTCATGTTGCCCAGGGTGGCGCGGTTGGCCAGCGGCACCTCGGCCACGCCCTTGCCGTAGAACTCGACGAACTTGCCGACCACGCCGTGCTTGCGCAGCATGTCGGTGACGGTGAGCACGACGTCGGTGGCGGTCACGCCGGGCTTGATCTCACCGGTCAGCTTGAAGCCGACGACGCGGGGGATGAGCATCGAGACGGGCTGGCCCAGCATGGCCGCCTCGGCCTCGATACCGCCGACGCCCCAGCCCAGCACGCCGAGGCCGTTCTCCATCGTGGTGTGGCTGTCGGTGCCCACGCAGGTGTCCGGGTAGGCGACACCATCACGGGTCATCACGACGCGCGCCAGGTATTCGATGTTGACCTGGTGCACGATGCCGGTGCCCGGGGGGACGACCTTGAAGTCGTCGAACGCACCCTGGCCCCAGCGCAGGAACTGGTAGCGCTCGCCGTTGCGCTCATATTCGAGTTCGACGTTGCGCTCGAAGGCGCCGGCGTTGCCGAAGACGTCCAGGATGACGGAGTGGTCGATGACCATCTCGGCGGGCGAGAGCGGGTTGACCTTGTTCGGGTCGCCGCCGAGGGTCGCCACGGCCTCACGCATGGTGGCCAGGTCGACGATGCAGGGCACACCGGTGAAGTCCTGCATCAGCACGCGGGCGGGGGTGAACTGGATCTCGATGCTCGGCTCGGCCGAGGGATCCCAGTTCGCGATGGCCTCGATGTGCTCCTTGGTGATGTTGGCGCCGTCCTCGGTGCGCAACAGGTTCTCGGCGAGCACCTTCAGGCTGTACGGGAGCTTTTCGGTTCCGGGTACCGCGTCCAGGCGGTAGAACTCGTAGCTCTGCTCCCCGACGGTCAGGGTGTCACGGGCACCAAATGAGTTCAAAGAGGAATTGGCCGACGAACCGGCCGTATTTTCGCTGCTCACATCAACTCCCGGCTAGATCTCGCCGCGACGGGCTGTGTCGACGGCGGTGGTGATCCTAACAGTACGCTTGTCCTGCAATGTACTGTGGGTCGGCTCCAGTCTTCTCCGATTCGCGCCCGGCTGCGACCCCGTTGGCCGGATCGTGGGATCACGCGGCAATCACGCTGCAATGACGACCCGGGCGTCGGTTTCGGCCCTCGCCTGGGGGCGGCGGTACGGTGCCTGTGTGACCGGACCGCACGTACTCCCGCTGATCCCCGGCTATATCCCGCCCGACGTGGACATCGATCTGGTCAAGGCGGAGGTGGCCGACGGCGGCGTCAGCGCACCCGCCGGGGCGGACATCGAGGGACTCCGGCAGGTCGTCGCCGACGCCGGTCGCGACGGGATCGACCTCAAGATCGTGGTCATCGACACCAACCCGCCCATCGATACGCCACTGCGCGACATCGCCACCGAGGTGGGCACCGCCTATCCGGGTTCGACGGTGCTGGCCATCAGTCCCCACTACGCCGGGACCTACAGTCCGACCTTTGACCGGGTCACTCTGGAGGCCGGTCAGGACCTGGCCAAAACGGGTGATCCGGTGCAATCTTCGAAGAATTTCGTGGCCGAGTTGGAGACGCCGGACTTTCCCTGGATGCCTTTTACCATCGTCCTTGTCATCGGTGTTGCGGCGGCGGCCGTTTTCACCCGCATCCTGCAGGTTCGCGCCAAACGATCGGTTGCTGAATCGGACCCCGCGGCGCCCGCCGAGTAATCGCAGAACCCTTATTGGCGAATTCGAATATCACTATTCGATAACGCTGTATTCAATTACATTCATGTAATTTGTGACTAAAGTTTCTTTAGCGCGTGATGTGACGTACGGTGCAAACAGTGCTCGTGTTGCAGGTGTGATCCCTGTGGCCGAAGACACGTATGTGATGTGCCAACACGTTGGCGTTGAGCCCTAGGAGACCTGAGTCGAATGAGACGCACCCCTGGCGCCTCCGCTACCCGGATGTACGGGCGAATCTGCGCGGTCCCACTCTCGATGGGCGTGCTGTTCGCCGCCACCATGCCCAACGGTGCGGTGTCGATAGCCGAACCGGTAGGGCCGGAGGGGGTGGCCGCGCTCGTCGCCGCGGTCGCCGAGGCCAACCAGAAACTGCAGGAACTCGGCGCCGCCGTGCAGACCGAGCAGGAGAGCGTCAACAAGGCGCTCGTCGGCGTGCAGGATGCGCGTGATGCAGCCGCGACCGCCGCACAACAGGTCGAGGCCAGCCGCCGCTCGGTGGCCGATGCCAATGTCGCGATCGCCGACGCACAGAAGCGCTTCGACACCTACGCGGTCGCCGCTTACGTCAACGGCCCCGCCGCGTCCTACCTCAGTGCCACCGACCCCAGCGAGGCGCTGAAGACCGCCGCCGCCGGACAGGCGATGGCGATCAGTTCCGAGCGGGTGATGGACGACCTGCAACGAGCGCGCACCGAGCAGGTCAACCGGGAGTCCGCGGCGCGGCTGGCCAAGGAGAACGCCGACAAGGCGGCGGCCGACGCCCAGGCCAGTCAGGACGCCGCGGTGACCAGCCTGACCGAAGCGCAGAAGGTGTTCGGGTCCCAGCAGGCCGAACTGGACCGGCTCAGCGCGGAACGCAGTGCCGCACAGGCGAAGTTGGATGCCGCCCGGCCCGTCTCCGCGCCGGTGGCCAAACAGGCCGCGACGGTACCGGGCGCCGCACCGGCCCCGGGGGCCAATTCGGCCAACCCGGCGGCCGACTGGGACCGCAAGCCGGGCGCCGTACCGGCCGGCGCCCAGGCCAGCCAATGGGACCTGACCCTGCCCGCCATCCCGAGCGCCTTCGTCAGCGGTGACCCGATCGCGATCATCAACGCGATCCTCGGGATCATGCAGACCTCCGCGCAGCTCACTGCGGACATGGGCAAGAAGTTCCTGCAGAAGCTCGGTATCCTGCCGACCCCCACCGGATACACCAACAACGGTGCCATCCCGCGGGTGCACGGCTACCAGGCCTCCGAGTACGTCATCAAACGCGCGATGTCCCAGATCGGCGTGCCCTACTCGTGGGGTGGTGGCAACGCCGCGGGTAAGAGCCGGGGCATCGACTCCGGTGCCGGCACAGTCGGTTTCGACTGCTCAGGGCTGGTGCTCTACGCGTTCGCCGGCGTGGGTATCAAGCTGCCGCACTACTCCGGGTCGCAGTACGACATGGGACGCAAGATCCCCACCTCCCAGATGCGGCGCGGTGACGTCCTGTTCTGGGGCCCCGGTGGTAGTCAGCACGTCGCCATCTACCTCGGTGACAACCAGATGATCGAGGCCCCCTACACCGGCTCGCACGTGAAGATCTCGCCGGTGCGCACCAGCGGCATGACGCCGCACGCTGTCCGCTACATCGAGTACTGACCGTTGGGAACTCCTTGAACTCCAAACGCTTTCGCAACCTCTACCGCGTACTGGCCGCCCTCGCCGTGGCCGGTGCGATGGCCATCGGCGCCGCTTCGCCGGCGGCCGCGGCGCCGGGGGAGTGGGATCCGACGCTGCCTCCCCGCCCGAGTTCGGGTGCGCCCGGGGACCCGGTGGCCATCGCCAACGCGTCCTTCGAGGTGAGCAGGATCGCGCTGGAGACCACCCAGAGCCTCGGGTCCAAGTTCCTGCAGTCCATCGGTTTGGCGCCGGCCCCGGCCGCCTCCACCGGCGGACTGCCCGCCGGTGCGCGGGTCCGCGGACCGCAGGCCATCGAGTACGTCATCCGGCGTGGCGGGACGCAGCTCGGTGTGCCGTATTCCTGGGGCGGTGGCACGCTGACCGGCCCCGGCCCCGGCGTCGACTATGACAACGGCAAGATCGGCTACGACTGCTCGGGCTTCACCCGGTACGCCTTCGCCGGTGTCGGCGTGCAGATTCCGAAGTACTCCGGCGACCAGTACAAGGCCGGCCGGGCGATCCAGCCGTCCCAGGCCAAGCGTGGCGACCTGATCTTCTGGGGTCCCGGCGGCAGCCAGCACGTCGCCATCTACCTGGGCGGCGGCAAGATGCTTGAGGCCTCCGGCAGCGCGGGCAAGGTGACCGTCAGCCCGTTGCGCACCGCGGGGATGTCGCCGCACCTGGTTCGTATCATCGAGTCCTGACGGCCCGGCACGCGGCAGGCAACGTCGACGGATTCCAAACTGCCTGGAATAGTTGACGGCGGACGCCCCACCGCTGCGGTGGACGAGGCGAGTACCAGCGAGTTTGTACCGACCAACCGTGGGAGGAAGCTAGATGACGTCACCGAGTGGGCCGCCGCAGGGCGCCGGAGGCTTTCCAGGCCCCGCCCCGACGCAGGGATACCCGCCCGGCACGCAGAGCACGCCGCCCGCGAGCGCGAACCTGCAGAACGAAGTGCACACCCTGGAACGGGCGATCTTCGAAGTCAAGCGCATCATCGTCGGCCAGGACCAGCTCGTCGAGCGCATGCTCGTCGGTCTGCTCGCCAAGGGGCACGTGCTGCTCGAAGGTGTGCCCGGTGTCGCCAAGACCCTCGCGGTGGAGACCTTCGCCAAGGTCGTCGGCGGCACCTTCGCCCGCATCCAGTTCACCCCCGACCTGGTGCCCACCGACATCGTCGGTACCCGCATCTACCGGCAGGGCAAGGAGGAGTTCGACATCGAACTCGGCCCCGTGGTGGTCAACTTCCTGCTCGCCGACGAGATCAACCGTGCGCCGGCCAAGGTGCAGTCCGCACTGCTCGAGGTGATGGCCGAGCGCAAGATCTCCGTCGGTGGCAAGACCTTCCCGCTGCCCAACCCGTTCCTGGTGATGGCCACCCAGAACCCGATCGAGCAGGAGGGCGTCTACCAGCTGCCCGAGGCGCAGCGCGACCGCTTCCTGTTCAAGCTCAACGTCGACTACCCGTCGCCGGAGGAAGAACGCGAGATCATCTACCGGATGGGTGTGAAACCGCCGGAGCCCAAGCAGATCCTGGACACCGGTGATCTGCTGCGGCTGCAGGAGGTCGCCGCCAACAACTTCGTGCACCACGCACTTGTGGACTACGTGGTGCGCATCGTCACCGCGACCCGCGAACCGGAGAAGTTCGGTATGCCCGACGCCAAGTCGTGGATCGCCTACGGCGCTTCACCGCGCGCCTCGCTGGGCATCATCTCGGCTTCCCGCGCGCTGGCGCTGATCCGTGGCCGCGACTACGTGGTCCCGCAGGACGTCGTCGAGGTGATCCCGGATGTGCTGCGGCACCGTCTGGTGCTCACCTACGACGCGCTGGCCGACGAGGTCTCCGCGGAGACGGTGATCAACCGGATCATGCAGACCGTCGGGCTGCCGCAGGTGAATGCGATTCCGCAGCAAGGCCATTCGGCGCCTCCCGGGGTGCCTGCCGCTGCGGCGGCCGGCGGTCGGTGACCGCCACCGGCGGCCGCGCGGTCGATCTGCCCTCGCTCAAGCGCGGCGAGATCCGTGACCCCGCGCTGTCCGCCGCGCTGCGCAAGCTCGAGCTGACGGTCCGCCGCAAGCTCGACGGCGTGCTGCACGGCGACCACCTCGGCCTGATCCCCGGTCCCGGCTCCGAGCCGGGGGAGTCGCGGATCTACCAGCCCGGCGACGACGTGCGCCGGATGGACTGGTCGGTGACGGCGCGGACGACCCAGCCGCACGTGCGGCAGATGATCGCCGACCGTGAGCTGGAGACCTGGTTGGTCGTCGACGTGTCGGCCAGCCTGGACTTCGGCACCACCGGCTGCGAGAAGCGTGACCTCGCGGTGGCGGCGGCCGCGGCCATCGCGTTCCTCAACAGCGGCGGCGGTAACCGCATCGGGGCGATCATCTCCAACGGTGAGACCATGCGGCGGGTGCCGGCGCTGTCCGGTCGGCTGCACGAGCAGGAACTGCTGCGTGCGATCGCCACCACCCCGCAGGCCCCGATGGGGGTGCGCGGTGACCTGGCCGCAGCGATCGACGCGCTGCGCCGCCCGGAACGGCGACGGGGCATGGCGGTGATCATCAGCGACTTCCTCGGACCGATCGACTGGATGCGCCCGCTGCGGGCGATCGCCGGCCGGCACGAGGTGCTCGGCATCGAGATCATCGATCCCCGCGACGTCGAACTGCCCGACGTCGGCGATGTGGTGCTGCAGGACACCGAGACCGGGGTGACCCGCGAGTTCACCATCGACGAGAAGCTGCGCGACGACTTCGCCCGGGCCGCCGCGGCGCACCGGGAAGAGGTGGCCCGTACGCTACGGCGCTGCAATGCGCCGCTGTTGACCCTGCGCACCGACCGGGACTGGATCGCCGACGTCGTCCGCTTCGTGGCGAACCGACGCCGCGGTGCGCTCGCCGGGGGCAGGTAGCCGGGCATGCCAATCGAGACTGAAATGACTGTGCGCACATGACATTGCCGTTGCTCGGACCGATGACGCTGTCGGGATTCGAACACAAGTGGTTCTTCTTGTTCCTGCTGGTGGTGCTCGGGCTGGTCGGTCTGTACCTCATCGTCCAGACGTCCCGACACAAGCGGATCCTGCGGTTCGCGAACATGGAACTGCTGGAGAAGGTGGCGCCCAAACAGCCCACCCGCTGGCGGCATCTGCCGGCCATCCTGCTGGTGACCGCGCTGGTGCTGTTGACGATCGCCATGGCCGGCCCCACCAACGATGTCCGGATCCCGCGCAACCGCGCGGTGGTGATGCTCGTCATCGACGTCTCGCAGTCGATGCGGGCGACCGACGTCGCGCCCAGCCGGCTGGTCGCCGCCCAGGAGGCCGCCAAGCAGTTCGCCGATCAGCTGACCCCCGGGATCAACCTGGGGTTGATCGCCTACGCCGGCACCGCCACCGTGCTGGTATCCCCGACGACCAACCGCGAAGCCACCAAGAACGGCATCGACAAGCTGCAGCTGGCCGACCGCACCGCCACCGGTGAGGGCATCTTCACCGCGCTGCAGGCGATCGCCACCGTGGGCGCGGTGATCGGCGGCGGCGACGAACCGCCGCCGGCCCGAGTGGTGCTGATGTCCGACGGCAAGGAGACCGTGCCGTCCAACCCGGACAACCCCAAGGGCGCCTACACCGCGGCGCGCACCGCCAAGGACCAGGGTGTGCCGATCTCGACGGTGTCCTTCGGCACCCCGTACGGCTACGTGGAGATCAACGATCAGCGTCAGCCGGTACCGGTCGACGACGAAATGCTGAAGAAGATCGCCGACCTGTCCGGCGGCGAGGCCTTCACCGCGTCCAGCCTGGAGCAGCTCAAGGAGGTCTTCAGCTCACTGCAGCAGCAGATCGGCTACGAGACCGTCAAGGGCGACGCGAGCGTCGGTTGGCTGCGCCTGGGTGCGCTGGTGCTGGCGCTGGCCGCACTGGCGTCGCTGCTGATCAACCGGCGCCTGCCGGGCTAGTACCTCGCAGTGCCGGCCATCAGCGGCGGATACTCACCGGTCGCCGTGCCGTCGACGGTGGTCCCGGCGAACTGCAGTGCCAACCGCAGGCCGTCCTCGATGGCGGGGCGGTGGGCGTTGCGGGACACCGACGCTTCGTCGAGTCGGCGCAGCTGATCGGTGTCGAGGACCACGTCCAGGCCGGCCAGGTTGCTCTGCAGATGGGCGGGCCGGCGGGCCCCCAGGATGGGCACCACGGTGCCCGGCCGGGACCGCAGCCAGGCCAGCGACACCGCCGCCGCGGTGCTGCCGAGTTCGTCGGCGATCTCGGTGACCACGTCGATGACCCGGTACTCGTCGGCATCCGGGGTCCCCACGTACGCGGCCCGCGCGGAGTCGCCGACATCGAGGCCCCGGCGGTACTTCCCGGACAGGAACCCGTTGCGCAGCGGGCTCCAGGTGACCAGCGCCAGGGCCTGATCGAGGGCCAGCGGCACCGTCTCGCCCTCCACGTCGCGAGCCAGCAGCGAGTACTCGACCTGCAGCGCGATGAGCGGCGTCCAGGACCGCAGCGAGGCCATGGTCTGCGCCTGGGCGGTGACCCAGGCCGGGATGTTGGAGAACCCGATGTAGCGGATCTTCCCGGCGCGGACCAGGTCGTCGAGGGTGCGCATGGTCTCCTCGATGGGCGTGTGCCGGTCCCAGTTGTGCAGCCAGTACAGATCGAGGTGATCGGTGCGCAATCGGCGCAGGCTCTGCTCGAGCTGGGAGAGGATGGACCGCCGGCCCGCGCCCCCGCCGTTCGGATCGCCGGGGGTCATATTGGTGAAGAACTTCGAGGCCACGACCACACGATCCCGCCGATGCGGGTTCTTGGCGAGGTAGTCGCCCACAATCTTCTCGGAATGCCCGTTGGTGTAGAAGTTCGCGGTGTCGATGAAGTTGCCGCCGCGCTCGAGGTAGCCGTCGATGATGGCCTCGGATTCCTCGACGCTGCACCCGGCGCCGCCGGGATCGTCTCCGAATGTCATGGCTCCCAGTGCAAATGGGCTGACACGTAGCCCGGAACGGCCGAGGGTGAGGTAGTGGTCGAGTGCCATGCCGGTGGCTCCTTGGTGTTGGCGCGTGAGGTGGATCTGACTCCTTCCATTGCACCCGCCGCGCGGTGTCGGCGGTAGGCGAATCCGCGCCGACTCTTGCCTGATCCTGCTCACTTTGGCAGTATCGGGCAGCATGCAGGCCGTTCTGGACGAACTCGGCGCCCTGATCGCGGCGCACAGCCGCCCGGACATGTCGACGACGATCGACGGCCTGCTGCTGTCCGCCGTTACCGACACCGCGCCGGACTACTCGCTGACCGAGCCGTTGCTGGTCGTGATGGCCCGGGGTGGAAAGCGGTTGCTGCTGGGTGAGCAGCTGTTCGAATACCGCGCCGGGGAGATCCTGGTCGTCACCACCGAGGTGCCGGTCAGTGGGCATTTCATCGACTGCGGCCCGCAGGCCCCGGCGCTCGGGGTGGGACTGGTGTTGCGACCGCCGGCGATCTCCGAACTGCTGCTGCGCGGGCCCGGTCCGGCGCCCCGGCCCGCCGCCCGCCCCGCCATGTCGACCGGGCCGGCGGACCGCGATCTGCTCGACGCGGTGCTGCGGATGGTCCGGTTACTGGACAGCCCCGGGGACGCCGAGGTGCTAGCTCCGCTGATCGAGCAGGAGATCCTGTGGCGACTGCTGCGCGGCCCGCACGCCGAGTCGCTGGCCCAGATCGGCACGGCCGGCAGCGGATTGACGCACATCAACCGGACGATCCGGTGGATCCGGGAGAACTACGCCGAACCGCTGCGGATCGCCGATCTCGCCGCGATGGCCGCGATGAGCGCCTCGGCGTATCACCGGCACTTCCGCAGCGTCACCGGGATGAGCCCGCTGCAGTTCCAGAAGCGCATCCGGTTGCAGGAGGCCCGCGCATTGCTGGTCGGCGCGGCGGGCGGGGATGTCGCGCGCGTGGGGCATCTGGTGGGTTACGACAGCCCGACCCAGTTCAGCCGGGAGTACCGGCGCCTCTTCGGCGCGCCGCCCGGCCGGGATGCCGCCCGGTTGGGCGCCCGGCCGGACACCGCGGCCGCCCACCTTCCGTGACTACGAACACGTCCGGGCGGCCGACACGGCGGCGATGCGATTTCGGGCCCGCGCCGGTCAGACGATAAGTTGGCGGTCATGAGTGACACTGACGCCGCTGCAGCCGCACCCGCCGGCCGCCCGGCCTTCGTCCCGCGTTCGGTCCTGGTCACCGGCGGAAACCGGGGTATCGGTCTGGCCATCGCGCAGCGACTGGCCGCCGACGGCCACAAGGTGGCGGTGACCCACCGCGGTTCCGGTGCGCCCGAGGGGCTGTTCGGCGTGGTGTGTGATGTCACCGACAACGAGGCCGTCGACCGGGCCTTCAAAGAGGTCGAGGAGCACCAGGGCCCGGTCGAGGTGCTGGTGTCCAACGCCGGCATCTCCAAGGACGCGTTCCTCATGCGGATGACCGAGGAACGGTTCGAAGAGGTCATCAACGCGAACCTCACCGGCGCGTTCCGCGTCGCCCAGCGCGCCTGCCGCAGCATGCAGCGCAAGCGCTTCGGCCGGATCATCTTCATCGGCTCGGTCTCGGGCATGTGGGGCATCGGCAACCAGGCCAACTACGCCGCCGCCAAGGCCGGCCTGATCGGCATGGCGCGCTCCATCTCCCGGGAGCTGGCCAAGGCCGGCGTCACCGCCAACGTGGTGGCACCCGGTTACATCGATACCGAGATGACCCGCGCCCTGGACGAGCGTATCCAGGAGGGTGCGCTGGAATTCATCCCGGCCAAGCGGGTCGGTACCGCCGAGGAGGTGGCCGGTGCGGTCAGCTTCCTGGCTTCCGAGGACGCCGGCTACATCGCCGGGGCGGTCATCCCGGTCGACGGCGGCATGGGCATGGGCCACTGAGCGCCCGACAGCCGGCATTCACACTTCTGACAAGGACAAAGGATTCAGACATGACAGGGCTCCTCGAAGGCAAGCGCATCCTGGTCACCGGGATCATCACCGACAGCTCGATCGCGTTCCACATCGCCAAGCAGGCCCAGGAGGCCGGCGCGGAACTGGTACTGACCGGGTTCGACCGGCTCAAGCTGATCCAGCGAATCATCGACAGACTGCCGAGTCCGGCTCCCTTGCTGGAACTTGATGTCCAGAATCAAGAACACCTGGACTCGCTGGCCGGCCGGGTCACCGAGGTGATCGGCGAGGGCAACAAGCTCGACGGCGTCGTGCACTCCATCGGTTTCATGCCGCAGACCGGCATGGGCGTGAACCCGTTCTTCGATGCCCCGTATGAGGACGTCGCCAAGGGCATCCACATCTCTGCCTACTCGTACGCCTCGCTGGCCAAGGCGACGCTGCCGGTCCTGAACAGCGGCGGCAGCATCGTCGGCATGGACTTCGACCCGACCCGCGCGATGCCGGCCTACAACTGGATGACGGTCGCCAAGAGCGCGCTGGAATCGGTGAACAGGTTCGTCGCCCGCGAGGCCGGACCGTTCGGTGTGCGCTCCAACCTCGTTGCGGCAGGCCCGATCCGGACCCTGGCCATGAGTGCCATCGTGGGCGGGGCACTGGGTGCCGAGGCCGGCGATCAGATGCGTCTGCTGGAGGAGGGCTGGGACCAGCGCGCACCCGTGGGCTGGAACATGAAGGACCCCACCCCGGTCGCCAAGACGGTGTGCGCGCTGCTGTCGGACTGGCTGCCCGCCACCACCGGCACCATCATCTACGCCGACGGCGGCGCCAGCACCCAGCTGCTCTAGGCCATGGCAGCCGACTTCGACGCGCTGCTCCTGCTGTCCTTCGGGGGACCGGAGGGGCCCGAACAGGTGATGCCGTTCCTGGAGAACGTCACCCGCGGCCGCGGCATCCCGCGCGAGCGCCTCGAAGCGGTAGCCGAGCACTATCAGCACTTCGGTGGTGTCTCGCCGATCAACGGGATCAACCGTGCGCTGATCGAGCAGATCGAGGCCGTGCTGGCCGACCGGGGATCGGATCTGCCCGTCTACTTCGGCAACCGGAACTGGGAGCCTTTCGCCGAGGATACGGTCGCCGCCATGCGGGACAACGGTGTTCGGCGTGCCGCGGTGTTCGCCACCTCCGCCTGGGGCGGCTATTCCGGATGCGCGCAATATCAGGAGGACATCACCCGGGCGCGGTCGGCGGCGGGCGAGTCCGCGCCGGAACTGGTGAAGCTGCGGCAGTTCTTCGACCACCCGCTGTTCGTGCAGATGTTCGCCGACGCGGTGGCCGACGCCGCGGCGACGCTGCCCGAGGATCTACGCGGGCGGGCCCGCCTGGTGTTCACCGCGCATTCGATCCCGCTGCGCGCGGCGTCGCGCTGCGGAACCGACCTCTACGAGCGGCAGGTCGGCTACGCGTCCCGACTGGTGGCCGCCGCGGCCGGCTATGACGCTTTCGACCTGGTCTGGCAGTCCCGGTCCGGCCCACCCCAGGTGCCGTGGCTGGAACCCGATGTGGGCGATCACCTGACCGCCCTCGTCGGCCGGGGTGTCGAGGCGGTGATCGTGTGCCCGGTCGGCTTCGTCGCCGATCACATCGAGGTGGTGTGGGATCTCGACAATGAACTCGCCGAGCAGGCCGCGGCCGCCGGGGTCGCGCTGGCCCGTGCCGTCACACCGAACGCCCAGCGCCGCTTCGCCGAACTGGTGGTGGCGCTGATGGACGAACACCGATTGGGCTTGGAACCGGCCAGAGTCGCCTGCCCGCAACCAGTTCCAGGTTACGGCAGCAGCGTCAACGGGGCGTTCTGCACACCGGCCTGCGAACCGGTCAGCGCCGCCAGGCCGAATACAGAATCGCGCTGATCGCGGCCAGTCGGGCGGTGCGGACCACCGAGGCCAACGGGCGCAGGGTGTCCGACGCGATCGCGATCTCGGAGCTGGTCTGCAGCCCGATCGGCATCAGGCCGGAACTGGCGGTGATGATGGCGTCCACGTGCGCCGCATTCTCCAGCACCCGGACCGCACGTTCGGGTGCGTGATCGGGCAGTCGGTGCATCCGGGTGGCCTCCAGCAGTTGCTCGACCATGCCGCGCGGATCATCGATGTCGGCGGCGCTGATGCTGGCGCTCAGTGCACCGAGGGCGTCGGCGGCCGATCGCACTGCCGAGCGCAGCGTGTACTCGGCCTCGCCCAGGTCGGCGTGCTCGATGACGGCCGGCTGGGAGGCCGAGTACACCGTCCAGTCCAGTGACACCGGATCCGGTTCGTAGTCCGGATCGTCGACATCCTCGTAGCTGTATTCGGGCACCATGCCGACGGAGCGGGCCGGATCCTGGCCGATGATGATGGCCTCGCCCATGGCGACCGCGTCGCGCTGGAACTGGGTGTCCGGCGGCAGGCCACGGACATCGCCGGGGACCGGCAGAATCAGCGCGAGCGCCGGCGCGCCGCTGGGGGCCCCGGCGGCGGTGCGCATCGTCTGCAGCAGCGACATGGTGCCGGAGTGGTCCAGGTCGGGCCAGGGCAGGCCGGTCGAACCTGCCGCCACCGAGTCGTAGGCGGTGACGGAATGCTTTGGCGCCCATTGGGATAGCGCGTCGAGCACATCGTCGGGCGCGGCGGCGCCGGCGAGCCAGGCATTGACCCAGACCGTCAGCGAAGCACTCGGACACCACATAGTTTTCGCAGTGTAGTTGTCGGTCGCGCATACGGCGTATTCGCTAGGCTGACAGCTATGCCCGCGTGGATCTGGCTGGTCGCCGCACTGGGACTGGCAGGCGCAGAAGCGCTGACCGGTGACCTTTTCCTGCTCATGCTCAGCGGCGGTGCGCTGGCGGCGGCGGGCACCGGCTTCCTGTTCGACTGGCCGATCTGGGCCGACGGCGCGGTCTTCCTGGTGGTCTCGGTGCTGCTGCTGGTGCTGGTCCGGCCCGCGCTGCGCCGCCGGATGGAGTCCGGCAAGGGCCTGCCGGAACCGGTCAAGGCGCTGGAGGGCAAGGCCGCCCTGGTGCTGGCCCAGGTGTCCCGGCACGAAGGGCAGGTCAAACTCGACGGCGAAGTGTGGACGGCGCGTCCGTTGAACGACGACGATGTCTACGAGCCGGGCGACCACGTCACCGTCATGCACATCGACGGGGCAACGGCGGTGGTGTACCGGACGATCTGAGCGGATCGAGCAGTCGAAATGGATGTGGGAGGGGAGTCTTCATGGATGGTGCCGTCGTAGGTCTCGTGGTGTTGGCGGTCCTGGTGCTCTTCGCTGTGGTGGTGGTCGCCAAATCGGTGGCGCTCATCCCGCAGGCCGAAGCCGCGGTCATCGAGCGGCTCGGCCGGTACAGCAAGACCATTTCAGGTCAGCTGACGCTGCTGGTGCCGTTCGTCGACAAGATCCGCGCGCGGGTGGACCTGCGGGAGCGGGTGGTGTCCTTCCCGCCGCAGCCGGTCATCACCGAGGACAACCTGACGGTCAATATCGACACCGTCGTCTACTTCCAGGTGACCGACCCGGCCAAGGCCGTGTACCAGATCAGCAACTACATCGTCGGCGTCGAACAGCTCACCACCACCACGCTGCGCAACGTGGTGGGCGGGATGACCCTGGAGCAGACGCTGACCTCCCGCGACTCGATCAACGGCCAGCTGCGCGGCGTTCTCGACGAGGCGACCGGCCGGTGGGGTCTGCGGGTGGCGCGTGTCGAGCTGCGCAGCATCGATCCGCCGCCCTCCATCCAGGACTCGATGGAAAAGCAGATGCGCGCCGATCGCGAGAAGCGGGCCATGATCCTGACCGCCGAGGGCAGCCGGGAGGCCGCGATCAAACAGGCCGAGGGGCAGAAGCAGGCCCAGATCCTCTCGGCCGAGGGCGCCAAGCAGGCGGCGATCCTGGCCGCCGAGGCCGACCGGCAATCCCGGATGCTGCGGGCTCAGGGTGAACGGGCCGCCCAGTACCTGAAGGCACAGGGTGAGGCCAAGGCCATCGAGAAGACGTTCGCGGCGATCAAGGCCGGCCGGCCGACCCCGGAGATGCTGGCCTACCAGTACCTGCAGACGCTTCCCGAGATGGCCAAGGGGGAGGCCAACAAGGTGTGGCTGGTACCCAGCGATTTCGGATCGGCGTTGGAGGGGTTCACCAGGATGCTCGGGGCCCCGGGCTCCGACGGCGTGTTCCGGTTCACGCCGTCCCCGGTCGAGGAGGATCTGCCCAAGCCCGAGGACGATTCCGACGAGGTCGCCGACTGGTTCAACACCGAGACCGACCCGGAGATCGCGCGCGCGGTCGCCCATGCGGAGGCCGAGGCCCGCAAGACCGTCCCGCCGCTCGGCGCAGCATTGTCGGCACCGCTGGAGCCCCCGGCCCAGACGCCGGAACTCGGTGGGGCGGTGCCCCCGCCGGGCGGTTCGCACCGCGCCCCGTAACGCCGGGCCGCCGGTCCCCGATAGAACCCGCGGTTGGATGATCGGCATCGAAGACGTCACATTGTTTGACGGTGTCGAACATTTATCCTGCCGTTGGGACTTTCGACATGGTCTAATGGCATATTGACAATTTGCTGAGGCAGACGGCGTTCTTTTGCCGGTGCTGTTAGGGAATGGCGACGTTATGACAGGGACGCTGTGACCAGCGCATGCGTGCGCTGCGCCGTGGGCGCCGGCGTGCTCTCCGCCATGCTCCTGATCGGGAGTTCACCCGTCGCCTTCGCCGACCCGGATTCCGATGGCGGTTCGACCACGTCGACCGGGCAGGGTCAGGACACCAGCGGGTCGTCGGGCTCCGACTCGGCCGCCCCCGGGGATTCGAGTTCGACGCCCGGCACCGCCACCCGCCCGCGGTTCGATCTGCGCAGCTCGATCCGCAACACCCTGCGCGAGGTGCGGGGCGTTCGGGGCACCGTGAAATCTCGGACCGCACAGTCCGGCGAGGAATTGGCCCCCGAGCTCGTCCCGCCGGCCGGGGCCGAGTCACCCGACGCGATCGTCCCCGAGCCCGAGGGCGCCGGGCAGGCCGCGCCGGCGCCGGTCGGGTCCAGCCAGCCCGCCGACTCCGGCTCGACCACCCCGGTGTCCCAGCCGGTGGCTCCCGCGCCGAAACCGCCCAAGGCGCCGCTGTCCTACGACAAGCTGCCCGAGGTCGCGGCCACCTTCGGCAATACCGTTGCCGCGGTGCTCAATTCGACTCAGCAGTCGGTGTCGGCGGTCCCCGCACTGCTGATCGGATTGCCCACCTCGACCACCCCGGTCACCGATGTCATCAGCACGTTGGAGTTCATGCTCACCTCGGTGAACAACTCTGTCAGCAGCATCGTGGCGTTGCCCGGTGAGCTCAGCGCCCTGATGGATGTGAGCGCACAGCCCGGCACGGTCGTCGGTGTCACCCCCGAGACGCGGCCGACACTGCCGCTCGCTCCCGTCGACCTGCCCTCGTTGATGGTGCCGCAGCAGGTCGGTGAGGCGTCGTTGTGGACACCTCCGGCGCTGACGGCAGCCGAGGCGCCGGCCGTTCCCGCCGTGGCGACGGCGCTGTCGCGCAAGATCGCCCCGCTTCCGGATGCGCCGCTCGGGGTCAGCGGTCTGACCGCGTCCGGTGCTCCGGAGTCCTTCCTGGATCGCGCGGTGAGCACCCTGCTGGTGCCCATCTCGATCGCCGCACTGGCCACCGTGGCACTGCCCGGGGTCGGCGGCCTGCTCGTCCTCTGCGCACTCGGCATCCGGATCGGCTACCGCCAGGCCAAGGCCGGCTGGGCGATCCACGTCGCCGGTATCGGCCGCTTCGCCGGGTCGGGTCCGCTGGGTGTGGTGCGCTCCGGTTCGATGGTGTCCCTGCATGTGTCGCGGGGTGCGCGCGCCGAGAAGAAACCGGCGCTGCGGCTGGTCGATCGGTCGCTGGAGCGCGCCGCCTGAGTCAGCCGTTGACGGCGGGGTTCTCGTCGGGCACACCTTGCGCATGCGTATGGCGGTGTGCGCGGAGCTCATAGATCAGTCCGGCCACGCCGATGCTCGCGGTGCAGGCCGACACCAGCAGCAGCAGGGGACTGACGTTGCCGGTGAGGGCATCGCCGAGGATGACCACCGCCGCGGTTCCCGGGAAGACACCGATCAGCGTCGCCACCGTGTAGGGCAGCATCCGCACCGCCGACGCGCCCGCCGCGTAGTTGAGCACCGCGAACGGCACCGCCGGGATCATCCGCATCGACAGCACCGTCACCCAACCGCGTTCGCGCAGCCTGCTGTCCAGTGACTCCACCCGCGGGTGCAGGGTGAGCCGACTGAGCTGCCACCCGACCGCCCGCACCAGCAGCACGGCCAGGACCGCACTGACGGTGCTGGCCACCACGGCGATGCTCACCCCCAGCAGCGGGCCGAAGAGCAGGCCGGCGGCGAGCGTGAACGCGGTGCGCGGGAACGGGAAGACCGTCATCACGGTGTGTGCGGCGAAGAACACGAGCGGAAACCACGGACCGGCGGCGGTGGCCCAGTCGCGCAGCTGCACGGCGCTCGGCAGCGGGACCAGCACGGCGACTGCGACGAGAATCACAATCGCGGTGAGGATGCCCAGTGCTCGGCGCGGGGGGACCTGGGCGGCTGTCGACGTCACCGCGGCCCAGACCGTGCGCAACGTGGTGACGACGGGTTTCACGTCTCCCAACCCTACGGTGCACCGGGCGGGCGCGCCGACAACGCTACTGCTCAGTAGCTTCCGGCCGCCGTACGCTGCCGGGATGCCGATCATTTAGCCTGTGGTGAAAGCGGCCTCGTACAGGTGGCTAATCTAACTAAGTCAGACAACGCTTCAGAGCCCAGGAGTCGCGAGTGTCCTCGAGCGTCATTGAATCGGATCGCGAGCGTTGGCGCTCGGGTGTGGCAGGCGTCTTGGCGAAGAGCTTGCGACGCGACATCGCGGATCTGCCCGCCGAGCCGGAACGGCTGCTCGACTCACCGACCTATGAGGGCTTCCCGGTGCGCCCGCTCTACACCGCCCTGGACGCTGTGCCGGAGTCGCCGCTGCCGGGCCAGTGGCCCTTCGCCCGCGGGGGCGACGCCCGCCGCGACGTGCTGAGCGGATGGAAGGTCGCCGAGCAGTTCCCGCTCGCCGCATCCGGCACGGCCGAAGCCAACGGCGCGCTGCTACTCGCGCTCACCGAGGGCACCAGCGCGCTGATCCTGCGCATCGGCAACGCGGACGACGCCGTACCGGCCGCCGAGTTGGACCGCCTGCTCGACGGGGTCTACCTCGATCTCGTCCCGGTGATCCTGGATGCCGGTGCCGACTACGTCGCGGCCGCCGACGCGGTGCTGCCGCTGATCGCCGACTTCGACGATGACCGGCGGTCCCGGCTGTCGCTGGACCTGGGCGCCGATCCGCTCACCGCGGTGCTCAGCGGCCGCGCCGCCCCCTCGACCGACGAGGTCACCGCGGTCGCCACGCGTACCGCCGGGCAGGCCGGGGTGCGGGCCGTCACCGTCGACGGACCCGCGCTGCACAACCTCGGTGCCAGCGCCTCCTGGGAACTCGCCGGCGCCCTCGCGGCCGGGGTGAGCTACCTGCGTCAGCTGATCGCCGGCGGGTTGTCGGTGACGGATGCGCTGGGCCAGGTCAGCTTCCGGTTCAGCGCCGACGACGACCAGTTCATGTCCATCGCCAAGCTGCGCGCCGCGCGCCGGTTGTGGGCGCGGGTGGCCGAGGTGGCCGGCGACGCGGCCGCCGGTGCCGCGGTGCTGCACGCGGTCACCTCGGCGCCGATGATGTCCCAGCGTGACCCCTGGGTGAACATGCTGCGCACCACGCTCGCCGCGTTCGCGGCCGGTGTCGGCGGCGCCGACACCGTTGCGGTACAGCCGTTCGATGCCGCGATCCCTGGCGGATTGCCCGGTACCGCAACCACTTTCAGCCGTCGCATCGCGCGCAACACCCAACTGCTGCTGCTCGAGGAGTCCCATCTGGGTCGTGTCCTGGATCCGGCGGCCGGATCCTGGTTCGTCGAGGACCTGACCGCACAGCTGGCCGAGCAGGCCTGGGCGCACTTCCAGGACCTGGAGTCCCGCGGCGGATTCGTCGAGGCCCGGGACTACCTGGTCGAGCAGATCGCAGCGGTGCGGGAGCAACGGGCCGATGACATCGCGCATCGCAAGACCTCGCTCACCGGTGTGAACGAATTCCCGAACCTGGCCGAGAAGCCGCTCGAGCGGGCCGAGGAGGTGCCGGGCGTCTACCGCTACGCGGCCGGCTTCGAAGCCCTGCGCGACCGCTCGGACGCCTACCTGGCAGAGCACGGCACGCGCCCGCAGGCGGTACTGCTGCCGCTGGGGCCGCTGGCCGAGCACAACATCCGCACCACGTTCGCGGCGAACCTGCTGGCCTCCGGCGGCATCGAGGCCGTCAATCCGGGCACCGTGGACGCGGCCGGGGTGGCCGCCGCGGTGGACGGACACAAGGTCGTGGTCATCTGCGGCACCGACGCCCGCTACGGCACCGAGGCCGAGGCCGTGGTGGCCGCCGCGCGGGACGCCGGCGCTGCCCACGTCTACCTGGCCGGACCGGAGAAGGCTCTGGCGAATGCCGGGGAGGGTTCAGCCCGCCCCGACGAATACCTGACCGCGAAGATCAACGCCGTGGAGGCGCTGGCGACCCTGCTCACCCGATTGGGGGCCTAGGCAATGACTGTTTCCAATGACGCCGCCGCAACGACGACTGCCACCACCGGGCTCCCGAGCTTCGCCGACGTCCCGCTGCACGGGGACAACGAACCGGCCGCACCCACCGCGGAGGCGACCGCCGAGCTGACCGCCGTCGCCGCTGCCGCGCACGGCTACACCCCCGAGCAGCTGGTCTGGTCGACGCCCGAGGGCATCGACGTCAAGCCGGTGTACATCGCCGCCGACCGCGACGAGGCTGTCGCCGCGGGCTACCCGCTGGACAGCTTCCCCGGAGACGCGCCGTTCATCCGCGGCCCGTACCCGACGATGTACGTCAACCAGCCGTGGACCATCCGGCAGTACGCCGGGTTCTCCACCGCCGCCGAGTCCAACGCGTTCTACCGCCGCAACCTGGCCGCCGGCCAGAAGGGCCTGTCGGTCGCCTTCGACCTGGCCACCCACCGGGGCTACGACTCCGACCATCCCCGCGTCGCCGGTGACGTCGGCATGGCCGGTGTGGCCATCGACTCGATCCTGGACATGCGCCAGCTGTTCGACGGGATCGACCTGGGCAACGTCTCGGTGTCGATGACCATGAACGGTGCGGTGCTGCCGATCCTGGCGCTCTACGTGGTGGCCGCCGAGGAGCAGGGGGTGCCGCCGGAGAAGCTGGCCGGGACCATCCAGAACGACATCCTCAAAGAGTTCATGGTCCGCAACACCTACATCTATCCGCCCAAGCCCTCGATGCGGATCATCTCCGACATCTTCGGCTACACCAGCGCGAAGATGCCGAAGTTCAACTCGATCTCGATCTCCGGTTACCACATCCAGGAGGCCGGGGCGACGGCCGATCTGGAGCTCGGCTACACGCTCGCCGACGGGGTGGAGTACCTCAAGGCCGGCCTGGACGCCGGGCTGGACATCGATAAGTTCGCGCCCCGGCTGAGCTTCTTCTGGGGCATCGGGATGAACTTCTTCATGGAGGTCGCCAAGCTGCGCGCCGGCCGCCTGCTGTGGAGCGAACTGGTCGCCCAGTTCGACCCGAAGAGCTCGAAATCGCTGTCGCTGCGCACCCATTCGCAGACCTCGGGCTGGTCGCTGACCGCCCAGGACGTGTTCAACAACGTCGCGCGGACCTGTGTGGAGGCGATGGCCGCCACCCAGGGCCATACCCAGTCGCTGCACACCAACGCCCTCGACGAGGCGCTGGCGCTGCCGACCGACTTCTCCGCGCGCATCGCCCGCAACACCCAGCTGGTGCTGCAGCAGGAGTCGGGCACCACCCGGCCGATCGACCCGTGGGGCGGCTCCTACTACGTGGAGTGGCTGACCCACCAGCTGGCCGAGAAGGCCCGCGGCCACATCCGCGAGATCGCCGAGCACGGCGGCATGGCGCAGGCCATCAACGAGGGCATCCCGAAGATGCGCATCGAAGAGGCCGCCGCCCGCACCCAGGCCCGCATCGACTCCGGTGTGCAGGCGCTGATCGGCGTGAACAAGTACCAGGTGGCCGAGGACCAGGAGATCGAGGTCCTCAAGGTCGAGAACAGCCGGGTGCGCACCGAGCAGCTGGCCAAGCTGGAACGGCTGCGCGCCGAGCGGGACGAGGCCGCCACCCAGGCCGCGCTGGCCGAGCTGACCCGCGCCGCCGGGGAGAACACCTCGGCGGGTCCGGACGGACTGGGCAACAACCTGATGGCGCTGGCCATCAACGCCGCCCGGGCGCACGCCACGGTCGGTGAGATCTCCGATGCGCTGGAAAAGGTGTACGGCCGGCACGTGGCCGAGATCCGCACCATCTCCGGTGTGTACCGCGACGAGGTCGGGAAGGCTGGAAACGTGGGTGCCGCAACGGATCTGGTGGAGCGCTTCGCCGAGGCCGACGGCCGTCGCCCGCGCATCCTGGTCGCCAAGATGGGCCAGGACGGCCACGACCGCGGCCAGAAGGTGATCGCGACCGCGTTCGCCGACATCGGCTTCGACGTGGACGTCGGCTCGCTGTTCTCCACGCCCGACGAGGTGGCCCGCCAGGCGGCCGACAACGATGTGCACGTGGTCGGGGTGTCCTCGCTGGCGGCCGGGCACCTGACCCTGGTGCCCGCGCTGCGCGATGCGCTCGCCGAGGTGGGGCGCCCGGACATCATGGTCGTCGTCGGCGGCGTCATCCCGCCGGGTGACTTCGACGAGCTGTACGAGGCCGGCGCGACCGCGATCTTCCCGCCCGGCACCGTGATCGCCGATGCCGCCGTGGGGTTGCTGAACAAGCTGGCCGAACGACTCGGTTACGACCTGACCTGATGAGCCGCCCGGACCTCGCGCCCGCGGAACTGGCGTCGGCGCTGCGCAACGGCGACCGCTCCGCGCTGGCACGGGCCATCACGCTGGTCGAGTCGACCCGACCGGATCACCGGCGGCGCGCCCAGGAATTGCTGCTGGAGCTCATGCCCGAGGCCGGCAGCGCCCGGCACGTCGGCATCACGGGCGTGCCCGGAGTCGGTAAATCCACCACGATCGAGGCGCTCGGCATGCACCTCATCGAGCGCGGACACCGGGTCGCGGTGCTGGCGGTGGACCCGTCGTCCACGCGCACCGGGGGATCGATCCTGGGCGACAAGACGCGGATGGCTCGCCTCGCGGTGCATCCGGACGCCTACATCCGGCCGTCGCCGACCTCGGGCACCCTCGGCGGGGTGGCCCGCGCCACGCGCGAGACGATCGTGCTGCTGGAGGCCGCCGGTTTCGACGTCATCCTGGTCGAGACCGTGGGCGTCGGGCAGTCCGAGGTGACGGTGTCGGACATGGTGGACACCTTCGTCTTCCTCACCCTGGCGCGCACCGGGGATCAGCTGCAGGGCATCAAGAAGGGCGTCCTGGAACTGGCCGACATCGTGGTGGTCAACAAGGCCGACGGTGAGCACGCGGTCGAGGCCAAGGCCGCCGCCCGGGAACTGTCCGGCGCGCTGCGCCTGATCTACCCGCGGGAGACGCTGTGGCGGCCGCCGGTTCTCACCATGAGCGCGCTGACCGGCGACGGGCTGGCCGAATTGTGGGAGACCGTCGAGAAACACGGTGAAACACTCAAAGCCGCGGGGGAGTTCGAGGCACGCAGGCGCGCCCAGCAGGTCAACTGGACCTGGGCGATGGTCCGGGACGCGGTGCTCGACCGGGTGCTCAGCAACCCGGAGGTGAAGAGCATCCGCTCCGAGGTGGAACGCAAGGTGCGGGACGGTGAATTGACCCCGGCGCTGGCGGCGCAGGCGATTCTGGATGCCGCGGACCGGCCGCCCGCCTGATCGCCCGGCTTTGCCGTAGCCGGTGGATCACGCCGAAGGCCGGATAACGAAACACCCCCACCTCCTGCCGGACATGGCTACTGGCCAGGCGTGACACCTCATTCGCCGGGCCGGCGACCGTCAGCAACTTGAACTCGAAAATAATTGCTGCACGTGGTCGGCCATTTTCGGGTCTCGAAGAGGGTTGTGCGCCCGGTGAACAGGTGCGGCAAGATGACGTTTCAGCTGGACAACACGCGCCATTCGACTCATCTGACCGCTCGGGAGGTATCAGGGGTGACCCGCATCTTTCTCTCCACCTGGGGGCAGAACGACAACATCGGGGATTCGATCCTGCGACGCGGCCTGCTGCGCACCTTTCAAGGGATCGACGGGGTCGAGCTGCACGTGCATGTGGGGCGGCGGGAACCCGGCGAGCACAACGACGAGGGCTACCTGTCGGCGCTGCAGCTGCGTGGCGACGAGATCCTGCACGACCGCACCATCGACTGGCTCAAGGCGGCCGCGGCGGGCGTCTTCACCGAACGCACCATCATGGTGCTGCCGGCCGGGGAGATCGTCTATCCCAAGATCGGTCGCTCGCTGACCGGTCTGGGCAATCTGGTGTTGGCACTGGCGCCGCGACTTCGCGGTGGCACCGCGCTGCAGGTCGGGGCCGGGGTGCGCCTGTCGTCCGTCGGCGCCAAGGCCGCGCAGCGCGGGGACGGGAGCGTCACCGTCCCGTTCGCCGAGCGACTGTCCCGTCGGTCGATGGCGATGGTGGCCTGGCGGGATTCGGCCACCCGAGCCGCTTTCGGCGTCGGCGACCTGCTCCCGGACTGGGCGTTCGGGGAGGGCGACGATCCGCTCGACGGCGGCCTGGGGCCGGCGCCTGCCGAGCGTGAGCTGCTGGCCGTCACCACCCGGTGGGATCGCGGCATGCTCAGCGGCGAGAAGCTCGACCTGCTCCGACGGCTGGCCGATCGGCACGGTCTGCGGCTTCAGGTCTACAGCCAGGTGCGTCGCGACCGCGAACACTGCGAGCGGCTCGCTGCCGCGCTGCACCCCGGCACCGAGCCGGTGCTGTTCGAAAACCAGACGCACGCGGTGTGGGAGCGCGAGGTCAGGGCGCTGCACCGGCGGTCGGCACTGGTGGCCAGTGACCGGGCGCACGCGCTCATCATCGGTGCCACCGAGGGCGCGATTCCGGTGGTCATCTCGAATTGGCCGGCGGTGAAGCCCATCGAGACGCTGCGCGCCGGCGGGATCCGTGTGCCGTCGGATTCCGGGTCCGCGGACGGACCCGTCGAGGAGTACGTCGCGGCGCAACTGGCCGATGCCTCCGCCATCGAGCGGGCCGTCGTCCAGGCGCGCCGGCAGATTAGCGAGGCCAGGATCCGGCTGCGGGCACTCGTCGAGGCAGATGCGCCCACACCGGTTGCCAGCAACGCAATGTGACGGGCGTGCCACATCGGGAAGTCGGGTGGCCCGATTGCATTTCCGCGTGTCAGCGCCATCTCGCCGGCAACGAAGTGCCCGGGCACGACTCCGACCGCTTCACAGATGGGTAACGCCTCTCGCTAGTTAGCCTCGCGGAGGAGTAACTTGGTCTGACTGTGACCTACGCACTAGATGGTGAGCGCAGCGCGGCGCCCACCGGCTCCATCAATCGCGCGGCGATCACCGGCGGCGCGGTGCTGCCGCGTGGGGTCAGTGGTGCGGCGGACCCCAACTTCGCCTGCGCCGTCTCGGCGTTCTCCAAGCTCTTCGGTCATCGCCGGTTCGGCGGCGGGGCCCTGTCGGTGTACCTGGACGGGGTGCCGGTGGTCGATGTCTGGACCGGCTGGGCCGACCGGGCCGGTCGCCGGCCCTGGACCGAGGACACCGGCGCCATGGTGTTCTCGGCCACCAAGGGTATGGCGTCCACCGTCATTCACCGCCTGGTGGACCGCGGGCTCATCGACTACGACGCTCCGATGGCCGAGTACTGGCCGGAGTTCGGGGTCAAGGGCAAGGCGACGATCACCGTCCGCGACATGTTGCGGCACCGGGCGGGGCTGTCCCACCTGAACGGGGTGACCCGCGGCGACCTGCTCGACCACCTCAAGATGGAGGAACGCATCGCGGCCGCCCCGGCCGGGCTGTTCCGCGGGCGTCCGGCGTATCACGCGCTCACCTACGGCTGGTTGGTCTCCGGACTGGCCAGATCGGTCACCGGCCTCGGGATGCGTGAGCTGTTCCGCACGGAGTTGGCGAGCCCGCTCGACGTCGACGGCGTCCACCTGGGCCGTCCGCCGGCAGCCGCACCGACCCAGCCCGCCCAGATCATCCATCCGCAGAGTGCGTTGCAGAACCCCGTCTTCAATGTGGTGGCGCCGTACATGGCGGCGCTGCCCGGCGGGTTCGGGTCGCTGTACTTCCCCGGCATGAAGGCGACGGTGCAGGGCGACACGCCGCTGCTGGACAGTGAGATCGCCGCAGCCAATGGGGTGGCGACCGCGCGTGCCCTCGCACGGATGTACGGGGCCATCGCCAACGGCGGTGAGATCGACGGCACCAGATTCCTGTCCCGTGAACTGGTGGCGGGCCTCACCGGGCCGCGAAGTCTGCACCCGGACGGCTCGATCGGGATGCCGATGGCCTTCCATCTCGGCTACCACTCGCTGCCGTTTCCCGGCATCCTGCCGGGATTCGGTCACGTCGGGCTCGGCGGCTCGCTCGGGTGGGCCGATCCGGCCACCGGCCTGGCGTTCGGCTATGCGCACAACCGTCTGCTCACCCCGTTCGTGGTGGCCGATCAGGCCGGTTTCGTCGCCACTGCGGCGCTCATCCGGCGCGGTGTGGCGCGTGCGCGAGACCGCGGATTCACCGGGATTCCACGACTCGGAGCGGGGTTCCAGGGGCCGGCCACGGCGGCCGGCTGAGCGGTCCGCGGAGGTTCGTTTTCTGGCCCGCGAGTTTTGCTTGACCCGGCAAATACGCAGGTGGTACCGCCGGTCGCACGATATTGCTGCAGGCCCCGAATGGTGGCTAGGTCGGCTATCCGAAACGGTTGATCATGTTGGGCTCGCACCGATCGTGGTGACAATCTCCACCACACCCGCCCGTGTTGTTTCCGTTATACAAGTAAGCGTTGCCGAGATCACCTCCGAGGGGCGGCGCGGGGCAGGCGCTCAGATTTCGCCACTGGGATGGGTGGTGCAGCTGTTTTCGGTGGTAGCACGCTTAGAACTTTCTCAGGATGCCGGCTTCCATGGGCGCGGACGATCGTCCAAATGGCCCTCAGCAACATCAAGTAGTTAGCACGCCTTGTTTGCTCATATATGCCGTGGCTAATGTTGCGCTTGACAAAGTGAGGCGTATCACATTTACTCAAACGTCAATAAGACAATGGATCCGCAGGTTGCGGCTTTATCGGGAAGTTGCTGGAAGATCTTGTTGTAGCTGGTGTAGCCTCCGCGTCGCGGCTCTTGAGCCTGTAGAGTGCCGTGTGGATTTGCTCAGTTTTTAACGACCTCGTCAACGGAGACGACTACGCTACCGGCATACGGACGAGCCAAGCATGGTGCGGGAAGGGAAATTGGGCGGCGCGAAAGGGTGCCACAGCTAGGTCCACTGCCGCAGTCCTGCTCAACTCGGTGTGCAGTACCCGTCTGGAAGAGGTTTGAACTACGTGGTTGATACACCTGTCACAGCGGTCGCCATCATCGGGATGGCGTGCCGATTGCCTGGCGGAATCGACTCACCTGACCAAATGTGGCAGGCGCTGCTCAACGGTCAGGACTTCGTCACCACGATCCCGGAGGACCGCTGGGATGCCGACGAGTACTACGACCCCGAGCCCGGCGTGCCCGGACGCTCGGTCTCCAAGTGGGGCGCCTTCCTCGACGACGTAGCGGGCTTTGACGCCGACTTCTTCGGCATCAGCGACCGCGAGGCCACCGCCGTCGACCCCCAGCACCGACTGCTGCTGGAGACGGCCTGGGAGGCCATCGAGCACGCCGGTATCGATCCGGCCGCGCTGGAAGGTTCGCGTACCGGCGTCTTCATGGGCCTGACCCATGGCGACTACCAGCTGGTCGCCGCCGACGCCCACGCCATCGAAGGGCCCTACGGCTTCACCGGCAACAACTTCAGCCTGGCCTCCGGCCGGATCTCCTACCACCTCGGCGCGCGGGGCCCGGCCTTCTCCGTCGACTCCGCCTGCTCCTCGGGCCTGCTGGCGCTGCACATGGGTGCGCGCAGCCTGCACGAGGGTGAGAGCGACATGGTGCTCGCCGGTGGCGTGAACATCGTGCTGGAGCCGCGCAAGCTGTCCTCGGGTTCGGCGCAGGGCATGCTGTCACCGACCGGGCACTGCCACGCCTTCGATGAGGCCGCCGACGGCTTCGTCCCGGGTGAGGCCACCGGCGTGGTGCTGCTCAAGCGACTGGCCGATGCCGAGCGCGACGGCGACCGGATCCTCGCGGTGGTCCGCGGCACCGCCGCCAACCAGGACGGCCACACCGTCAACATCGCGACCCCGTCCCGGGACGCACAGATCGCCGTCTACCAGGAGGCGCTGGCCGTCGGCGCGGTGGACGCGTCGACCGTCGGCCTGATCGAGGCGCACGGAACCGGCACCCCGGTGGGCGACCCGATCGAGTTCACCAGCCTGGCCGCGGTCTACGGCGGCAGCGGCCCGGTGGCGCTCGGTTCCTCGAAGACCAACTTCGGCCACGCGCAGTCCGCCTCCGGAACCATCGGCCTGATCAAGAGCGTGCTGGCGTTGCAACACGCCGTCGTGCCGCCGAACATCCACTTCAACCGGCTGCCCGAGGAACTGGCGAAGGTCAAGACCGAGCTGTACGTCCCGACCGCGGCCGCACCGTGGCCGGCCGGCGACCAGCCGCGGCGCGCCGCCGTCTCGGCCTACGGCCTGTCCGGCACCAACGTGCACGCCATCCTCGAAGAGGCCCCGGCGCCCGCGGCGGCCGAGCCCGCCGCCGCCGACGGACCGCACATCTTCCCGCTGTCCTCGACCTCCGCCGAGGGGCTGCGCAGCACCGCACGCAAGCTTGCCGACTGGGTGGCAGACCGGGTCGATACCCTCGACCTGCACGACCTGGCCTACACGCTGGCCCGCCGCCGGGCGCACCGCCCGGTGCGCACCACGGTGCTGGCGCACGACCACCGGTCCCTCATCGCGGCACTGCGCGAGGTCGCCGACGGCGAGACGCCGTACCAGGGCGCGGTCGCCAAGGACGATCGCGGCCCGGTGTACGTCTTCTCCGGCCAGGGCTCACAGTGGGCGGCGATGGGCGCCGGCCTGCTGGCCGGCGAACCGGCGTTCGCGGCCGCGATCGCCGAGATCGAACCGCTGATCGCCGCGGAGTCCGGGTTCTCGGTCACCGAGGAACTGCGGTCTTCGGTGACGGTCACCGGCATCGACAAGGTGCAGCCGACCGTCTTCACCATGCAGGTCGCGCTCGCCGCGACGCTGAAGTCCTACGGCGTGGCCCCCGGCGCGGTCATCGGACACTCGATGGGCGAGGTCGCCGCCGCGGTGGTGTCCGGCGTCCTGACGCTGGAGGACGGCGTCAAGGTGATCTGCCGCCGGTCCAAACTGATGGCCACCATCGCCGGTTCCGGTGCGATGGCCTCGGTCGAGCTGCCGGCCCAGCAGGTGCTCTCCGAGCTGGCCGCCCGGGGCATCAACGATGTGGTGCTGTCCGTGGTCGCCTCGCCGAAGTCGACCGTCGTCGGCGGCGCCAAGGAGTCGATCCGCGAGCTCATCGCCGACTGGGAGAGCCGCGACGTGATGGCCCGCGAGGTCGCGGTGGACGTCGCCTCGCATTCACCGCAGGTGGATCCGATCCTCGACGACCTGGCCGACGCGCTGGAGGATCTGGACCCCTCCGAGCCAGACGTCGATTACTACTCGGCGACGCTGTATGACCCCCGCGACATCGCCGACTGGGACGCCGACTACTGGGTGGACAACCTGCGCCACGCCGTGCGCTTCGCCGCGGCCGTGCAGGCCGCCCTGGAGGACGGCTACCGGGTGTTCACCGAGCTGTCCCCGCACCCGCTGCTGACCCACGCGGTCGACCAGACGGCGAGCAGCCTGGACATCAGCCACGCCGCGCTGGCCAGCGTGCGCCGCGAGCAGGAGCTGCCCTACGGCCTGCGCGGGGTGCTGGCCGATCTGCACAACGCCGGCGCCCAGGTCGACTTCTCGGTGCTCTACCCGTCCGGCAACCTGGTCGACGCCCCGCTGCCGGCCTGGACGCACCGCGAACTCATGCTGGTCCGCGATCCGCACGAGCTGGCTCCCGGCGGCGCCACCATCGCGGTGCACCCGCTGCTCGGCGCGCACGTGCGACTGCCCGAGGAGCCGGAACGGCATGCCTGGCAGGCCGACGTCGGCACCGACACGCAGCCCTGGCTGGCCGATCACCAGGTGCACAACGTGGCCGCGCTGCCCGGCGCCGCCTACTGCGAGATGGCATTGGCCGCCGCCCGGACCGTGCACGGCGAGGCCGGCGAGGTGCGCGACATCCGCTTCGAACAGTTGCTGCTGCTCGAAGAGAACACCGAGGTGTCCGCAACCGCGACGGTGCTCGGCGCAGGTTCCGCGAGTTCGCGGTCGAGACCTACCTTCAGGGCGAGCAGATCAAGCGGGCCACCGCCACCCTGCGCGCCGACGAGACCGACCCGGGGACCGCGCCCAAGCCGGTCGACATCGACGCGGTGATCGCCGCCCACCCGGTCCGGGTGGACGGCGCCGAGATGCGCGGCTGGTACAGCCAGCGCGGCGTCCAGTACGGCCCGGCCTTCGCCGGCCTGGTCGCGGTCAACGTCAACGAGGAGTCCGACGGCCCGTCCGATTCGGTGCTCGCCGAGGTCGCGCTGCCCGGATCGATCCGCTCCCAGCAGGGCGCCTACGGGGTGCACCCGGCGCTGCTGGACGCCTGCTTCCAGGCCGTCGGCGCACACCCGGTGCTGCGCAGCGACACCACCGGCACTCTGATGCTGCCGCTCGGTGTCCGTCGGCTGCGGGCCTACGGTTCCACCCGCAACGCGCACTACTGCTACGCCCGCATCGTCAGCGTGACCGCGGCCGCCGTCGAGGTGGACCTGGATCTGCTGGACGAGGACGGCTCGGTGCTGCTCGCGGTGAGCGGACTGCGGGTGGGCACCGGCGTCTCGGACAGCGGCCAGCGCGACCGCACCTTCAACGACCGGTTGCTGACCATCGAGTGGCGCCCGCAGGAGCTGCCCGAGGTCGATTACCACGACGCCGGTCGTTGGTTGCTGATCAGCACCTCGGATGCGACCGATCTGCTGGCCACCAGGCTGGCCGATGCGCTCAAGAGCCACGAGGTGGACGTCACCATCATGGTGTGGCCGCAGCATTCCGACCACGAGGCGCACGCCGCGCGGCTGCGTGAGCAGCTGGCCGGCCAGCCGTTCAGCGATGTCCTGGTGGTCACGCCGCCCCGGCACGGTGTCACCGACGAACAGTCGGGCGTGCGTGGCGGCGACAATGTCCGCCACCTGGTCAAGATCGTGCGCGAGTTGCCCGAGACGCCGGGGGAGTCCCCTCGTCTGCACGTGCTGACCCGCCATGCCCAGACCGTGCTGCCCGAGGATTCCGCGAACCTCGACGAAGCCGGCCTGCGCGGGCTGGTGCGGGTGATCGGCACCGAGTACCCGCAGCTGTCCGCGAGCCAGATCGACGTCGACGACTACACCGATCCGGCGCAGATCGCGGCCCAGCTGGTATCCGGTTCGGACGAGGACGAGACCGCCTGGCGCTCCAGCCTCTGGTACGTCGCACGCCTGGTTCCCGGACCACTGCGCCCGGAGGAACGGCGCACCACCGTGGTCAACCCGGCGCGTGAGGGGATGCGGCTGCAGATCCGCACGCCCGGTGACATCCAGTCCCTGGAGCTGGCAGCCTTCGAGCGGGTCGCACCCGGACCCGGCCAGATCGAGGTCTCGGTCACCGCGTCGAACCTGAACTTCGCCGACGTGCTGGTGGCGTTCGGCCGGTACCCGAGCTTCGAGGGCCGGCTGCCCAAGCTGGGGGCGGACTTCGCCGGTGTGGTCACCGCGGTCGGACCGGGCGTGGTCGGGCACAAGGTCGGCGACCGGGTCGGCGGCATCTCCGCCGACGGCGCCTGGGCGACCTTCGTGACCTGCGACGCCAACCTGGCCGTGACCCTGCCGCCGGGGCTGCCGACCAACCGGGCGGCCGCGGTGCCCAGCGCACACGCCACCGCCTGGTACAGCCTGCACGATCTGGCCCGCATCTCGGCCGGTGACAAGGTGCTCATCCACTCCGCAACCGGTGGTGTGGGGCAGGCGGCCGTCGCGATCGCGCGTGCCGCAGGCGCCGAGATCTACGCCACCGCGGGCAGCGATGCCCGTCGAGAGTTGTTGCGGGGCATGGGGATCGAGCACGTCTACGACTCGCGCAGCACTGCGTTCGCCGACCAGATCCGTCGGGACACCGACGGTTACGGCGTGGACATCGTGCTGAACTCGCTGACCGGGGCCGCCCAGCGGGCCGGCCTGGAACTGCTGTCATTCGGCGGCCGGTTCGTCGAGATCGGCAAGCGCGACATCTACGGGGACACCCGGATGGGCCTGTTCCCGTTCCGGCGCAACCTGTCGTTCTACGCGGTCGACCTGGCGCTGCTGTCGCTGACCGATTCCGACACCCTGCGGCGCCTGCTGGAGGTCTGCTACCAGCAGATCGCCGACGGCGTGCTGCCGCTGCCGGAGACCACGCACTACCCGCTGGAGGACGGTGCCACCGCCATCCGCGTGATGGGCGCGGCCGAGCACACCGGCAAGCTGGTGCTCGACATCCCGCACGGCGGTCAGATCAACGCGGTGGTACCGCCCGTAGAAGCTCGGGTTGCCCGGTCCGACTCGGCCTACGTCGTCACCGGCGGCCTGGGTGGGCTGGGCCTGTTCCTGGCCGAGAAGCTCGCCGGTTCCGGCGCCGGCCGGATCATCCTGAACGGGCGGTCGGCACCGTCGGCGGCGGCCAAGGACGTCATCGAGCGGATCCGCCGGTCCGGCACCGAGGTGGAGGTCGAGCTGGGCGATATCGCCGAGCCGGACACCGCCGACCGGCTGGTCGTCGCGGCCTGCGCGACCGGACTGCCGTTGCGCGGGGTGCTGCACGGTGCCGCCGTGGTCGAGGACGCCGCGCTGCCCAACATCACCGATGAACTGGTCGAGCGGGACTGGGCGCCCAAGGTGTACGGCGCGCTGAACCTGCACCGCGCCACCGCGAAGCAGACGCTGGACTGGTTCTGCGTGTTCTCCTCGGCGGCCGCGCTGGTCGGCTCACCGGGGCAGGGCGCCTACGCCGCGGCCAACAGCTGGCTCGATGCGTTCACGCACTGGCGTCGCAGCCAGGGCCTGCCCAGCACCGCGATCGCCTGGGGTCCGTGGGCGGAGATCGGCGCGGGCGCGGCGATGGCCGAGAACAGCGACGCCGCCATCGAGCCCGACGAGGGCGCCTTTGCATTCGAGATGCTGCTGCGGCACGATCGTGCCTACAGTGGGTACGCGCCCGTGGTGGGCACACCGTGGCTGGCGGCATTCGCCCAGACGAGCAAGTTCGCCGAGGCGTTCCAGTCGTCGGGGCAACGCAGCACCGGCAGCGCATTCCTTGCAGAGTTGCATGAACTGCCGCGGGACGAATGGCCGGCACGGATGCGCAGGATGATCTCCGAGCAGATCAGCCTGATCCTGCGCCGGGCGGTCGATCCGGACCGTCCGCTCGCCGAGTACGGTCTGGACTCGCTGGGCACGCTGGAAGTACGCACCCGCATCGAGGCGGAGACAGGTATTCGTATCGGATCGACAGATATTTCCACGATCAGGGTGCTCGCCGATCGTTTGTGCGATGTGCTGGCACCTTCCGAAGTATCGGTTCCGTCATGATCACGGGTTGCGCAACGTCGCACAATCCGGGGTCGGGCGTCGTCGAAGCAGGAGATGAATAGTGGTTGCGATGAAACCGATCCATGACTGGATCGGCGAACCGGGTTCGGTGATTTCCTGGCATCCCTCGCGGGCCACGCTCGCCAAGGTCAAGGACGCTCCGGTCAGCGATGTCCCGGTGAGCTACCAGCAGGCGCAGCACCTGTTGGCCTACCGCAGGCACGAATCGTCGGGCACCGACATGGCCCGGTTGAACATCCCGTCCTGGGACATCCCGGGCCGTTGCGATGTGCGCGCGATGACCCATGTCATCAACGCCTACCTGCGCCGGCACGACACGTTCCACAGCTGGTTCGAGTACACCGGCGACGAGGATGACAGCGACTCGGGCAAGGGGCTGGCCGACAAGATCGTCCGGCACACCCTCGCCAACCCACGAGACATCAAGTTCACGCCCACCGAGCACGGCGAGATGTCGGCGGCCGAGTGGCGTGACCACATCCTGGCCACCGCGAGCCCCTGGGTGTGGGACTGCTTCCACATCGGGATCATCCAGCGTGACGACCACTTCACGGTGTACATCAGCGTCGACCACGTGCACACCGACGCCATGTTCATGGGTCTGGCGTTCGTCGAGATCCACATGATGTACAACACGCTGGTCGAGGGCGCGGCCCCGCTGAAGCTGCCGGAGCCCGGCAGTTACGACACCTACTGCCGTGAGCAGCACGAGTACGTGTCCAAGCTGACTGCGGAATCGCCCGAGGTCCGCGACTGGATCGAGTTCCTGCAGCACAACGGCGGCACGCTGCCGACGTTCCCGTTGCCGCTGGGCGACCCGTCGGTGCCGTACTCCGGTGACGTCATCACCATCTCGCTGCTGGACAAGGAGCAGGGCGACCGCTTCGAGCAGGCCTGCATCTCGGCCGGCGCACGGTTCAGCGGCGGTGTGTTCGCCTGCGGCGCGATCGCGCACGCCGCCATCACCGGCGAGTCCACGTACCGGGTCATCACCCCGACGACCACCCGCCGCACCCCGGCGGAGTTCATGACCACCGGCTGGTTCACCGGTCTGGTGCCGATCACGGTGCCGGTCGACGCCGACGCCTTCGGCGACATCGCGCGTGCGGCCCAGGAGTCCTTCGACGCCGGCACCGAGTTGGCGCACGTGCCGGTCGAGCGGGTGCTCGAGCTCGGTGCCGAAACGCACGGCCTGCGCCCCCCGGACGCCGGGGTACCGATGCTGTCCTACCTGGACGTCGGCCTGCTGTCGCCCGGTGTGATCGCCGAATGGCAGCGGCTCAACGGCACCATCTACAGCGATTCCCGGTCGGCCTACCAGGTCGGCATGTGGGTCAACCGGGTGGAGCAGGAGACCACGGTGACCGCGGCCTTCCCGAGCAATCCGATCGCCCGTGAATCGGTGATGCGGTACCTGCTGGCCATGAAGGCCGTATACGTGGGCGTGGTCGAGGGGCGCGATGTCGCCGCCGCCGCCATCGCCGCCGATACGGTCGGCCTGGACCTGAAGACGGCCTGATCGCTGACCTTGGCAACGGAGGTACCGCCGCGATGACGCGTGCCGTCACAGATCCCGCAGGGTTCGATGACCGGCTCGAATTCACCGATCAGGCGATGTTCCTGGGTCTGCGCGCGACCGGCCAGGAAGCCGTCATGCAGATCGTCTGGATCTACGAGCGCCCGGTCGATCTGGACAACATCCGGCGTTTCCACGACGGTATCGGTTACGGCCTGCTGGGCAGGCGGATCGAACGCTCGGTGCTGCCGTTCGGCCGGCACCGCTGGGTCTCCGCGCTGGGGCCGCAAACCGAGCTGGCCTTCGACGAGCAGCGCGACCGCGCCGAACTGGGCCGCTGGATCGATGAACGCGCCACCTTGCCACTGGATCCCGAGCACGGCCCGGCCTGGCACGTCGGCGTGCTGCCGATGACCGACGGCTCCACCGCCGTCAGCATCGTGATCTCGCACTGCGTCAGCGACGGCGGTGGCGCGTTGCAGACCATGGTGAACGCCATTCACGGTCGCCGGCTCGACTTCGGCTATCCGCCGCCGGGCTCGCGGACCCGCGGCCGGGCACTGCGCGAGGACCTGCGGGCCACCGTGCGCGGGCTGCCCGAGGTCGGCCGCACACTGGTCGAAGCGGTCCGCCAGCTCACCCGCCGCCGCGACGAACTGACGAAGTCCGGGGCCGTCACGGCGCCGGTGAGCGGCCCGGACCACCAGGTTTTCACCCCGTCGGCGACGGTCTGCGTCAAACTCGACGACTGGGACCGCCGCGCTGCCGAACTCGGCGGCAACGGCCATTCGCTGGTCGCCGGCTTCGTCGCCAAGCTCGCCCAGCACATCGGGCGGGTCGGACCCGACGGCATGGTCACCCTCAACATTCCGCAGGGTGACCGGCGGCCCGGCGACGACGACACCCGCGCCAACGCGGTGGTGCTGGTCAACCTGGCCATCGACCCGGCGAAGGTGACCACCGACCTGACCGAGGCGCGCGCCGCTCTGCGGGACGGTCTGCGGACCGCCCGCGAGGTGCCCGACGAGAACCTGCGACTGCTGCCACTGACGCCGTTCACCCCGAAACGGGCCGTGCGCAAGATGGCCGATGTGGCGTTCGGCTTCTCCACCGAACTGCCGGTGTCCTGCTCCAACATGGGCGACGTCCCGCCGGGCCTGCCCGACATCGACGGCGCCCCAGCCGATTTCGTCTTCCTGCGCGGCATCGACCGGGTAGCGACCCGGCACGCCCTCGAACAACGGTGCGGCCTGCTGACCGTGGTCGCCGGCCGGATCAACGGCACCGAAACACTGACTTTCGCCGCGTACGCCCCGGGTGCGGAGAACTCCACGGCATGGCTGCGCGGCGAACTGGAGAAGACGCTGGCCGACTTCGGTCTGTCCGGCGTGATCGAGTAGCAAGGGGACGGGCTTTGACGATCGACGATGTCAGGTTGGCCGACAACCGGCTCACCCTGTGGGACGAGGCGCTGGTCCGCGCGAACCGGGCGACCGGCCGCGTGCAGCTCATCCAGTGCGTCTGGGTCTACGAGCATCCGGTGAACATGGATGCGGTGCAGGAGTTCTACCGCAACTTCGGCTACGGGATGGCCGGCCGCCGGGTGGAGCGCTCACCGCTGCCGTTCGGCCGTTACCGCTGGGTGTCCGCGCTCGGTCCGGCGGCGCCGCTGCAGGTCAACACCGATCCCTTGCCGCGCGAGCAGGTCAGCGACTGGGCCGACCGGTTCGCGCAGGTCCCGGTGGACCCGGAGAACGGCCCCGGCTGGCACATGGCGGTCCAGGCGTTCGACGGCGGCGTGACCGGCATCTCCGTCGTCGGCTCGCACTGCCTGGGCGACGGGGTGGCAGCGCTGCTGGCGGTGGGCACCGCGGTCGCCGGCGCCAAGGTCGACATCGGCTACCCGCCGCCGCTGTCCCGGCGCCGCGGCCGGGCCATCGCCGCGGATCTGCGAGAAACCTTGCTCGGACTCCCCGAGATCGGCCGGGCGGCCCGCAAGGCGGTCAAGGTGCTGCGTGGTGACGGGGCGCCGGCCGCGGCGCCGGCCGAGCCCAAAACCGTTCGCGCCATTGCGAATCCGGATGAACTCGTCATCGTGCCGGCGATCACCGCGTACGTGGATCTGGCGGAGTGGGACGCCCGCGCCGAGTCTCTGGGCGGCAACGGTTACTCGATGCTGGCCGGGTTCAGCGCCAAGCTGGGGGAGCGGATGGGCCGGCGCAACCCCGACGGCAACATCTCGCTGCTGATCGCCATCTCCGATCGCACCTCAGAGACCGACGTCCGGGCCAACGCGATGACACTGGTGAACGCGAAGGTCGATCCGACCGAGATGACCACGGACCTGGGGCCCACCCGCAACGTCCTGCGGGACGCGCTCAAGTCGGCCAAGGATCAGCCCAACGAGATCCTCGATCTGATGCCCCTGACCCCGCTGGTACCCAAGCGGCTGGTGAAGAAGGTCGCCGACATGATGATCGCGTCGGACGACATGCCGGTGGTGTGTTCGAACATGGGCGATCTGCCCCCGGTGTTGACCACCGTGGACGGCACCGAGGCCGAGTACACCGCCTTCTACGGCGTCGACCAGGCCACTCCGCGCGGCGAACTCGAGCAGGGAGACGGTCAGCTGGTCGTGGTCTCCGGCCGCATCAGTGGCAAGATCATCATCGGCATCGTCGCCTACCAGTCGGGGGCCGAGAACTCGAAGTCGCGGTTGCGCGATCTGACCGCCGAGACACTGGCGGAATTCGACCTGACCGCTGTCTTCGTTTAATACTGCTTACCGATTGAGCGTGTTCTTGCAGAAGAACTGCTGAGAAAGGCACACACCCGATGTCCGATACCTCCCTCATTGGCGTGCTCCGTGAACGCGCGAGCCTGCAGCCCGAGGACATTGCGTACACCTTCATGGACTACGACCACGAGTGGGACGGTGTCGCCACCACCCTGACCTGGGCGCAGCTCAACCGGCGGGTGCGCAACCTGGCCGTCGAGATGCGCGCACACGGTCAGATCGGTGATCGTGCGGTCATCCTGGCGCCGCAGGGACTGGAGTACGTGATCGGTTTCCTGGCCTCGCTGGAGGCCGGCATCATCGCGGTGCCGCTGTCGGTCCCGATGATCGGCCAGCACGACGAGCGGGTGTCCGCGGTGATCAGGGATTCGGCGCCGTCGATCATCCTGACCACCTCGGCGGTGGCCGGCACGGTCGCCGAGTACGCGGCCGGTTCGGACGACGCGGCAGCGGCCACGGTCATCGAGGTCGACGCGCTGGACCTGGACGCCCGACGCAAGGCGCTGTCCAGCCGTGAGGTGAAGCCCGAGACCGCGTATCTGCAGTACACCTCCGGGTCCACCCGCACGCCGGCCGGCGTGATGGTCACCAACCGGAACCTGACCTCGAACTTCGAGCAGATGATGTGCGACTTCTTCCCGCACTTCGGCAAGGTGCCGCCGGCCGGTGCGCACGTGGTGTCGTGGCTGCCCTTCTACCACGATATGGGCCTGATGCTGGGCATCGTCGCGCCGATCCTCGGCGGTTGGCGCACGGTGTTCACCACGCCGCTGTCCTTCCTGGCCCGGCCCGCGCGCTGGATCCAGCTGATGGGCAGCTACTCGCGGGTGGTCACCGCCGGACCGAACTTCGCGTTCGAACTGGCCGCCGGCCGGACCACCGACGAGGACCTGGCCGGGGTCGATCTCAGTGACGTCATCGCCGTCTGGAGCGGCGCCGAGCGGGTGCACGAGGCCACGCTGAAGCGCTTCGCGCAGCGGTTCGCCAAGGCCAACTTCTCCGAGTCGGTGCTGCGCCCGTCCTACGGTCTGGCCGAGGCGACGCTGTATGTGGCCACCGGCGAGCCCGGCCCGCCCAGCGTGGTGTCCTTCGACCCGGACAAGCTGTCCGCCGGTGTCGCCGAGCGCACCACCGACGGCAGCGGCACCCAGCTGGTCGGCTATGGCCGCCCGGTGGAACCGCTGGTGCGCATCGTCGACCCGGAGACCCGGGTGGAGATCGCGGCCGGCGGGATCGGCGAGATCTGGTCCTACGGCGAGAACAACTGCCTCGGTTACTGGGACAAGCCCGAGCAGACCGAGCACACCTTCGGCGGCCACATCGAGGGTCCGTCCGAGGGCACCCCGGCCGGGCCGTGGCTGCGGACCGGCGATCTCGGTTTCCTGTCCGAAGGCGAGCTGTTCATCATCGGCCGGATCAAGGATCTGCTGATCGTGCGCGGGCGCAACCACTACCCCGACGACATCGAGGCGACCATCCAGGAGATCACCGGTGGCCGCGTCGCCGCGATCGCGGTCGAGGAGGACCGCACCGAGCAGCTCGTCGCGATCATCGAGGTCAAGAAGCGCGGTGAGACCGAAGACGACGTCCTGGAGAACTTCCTCAACATCAAGCGTGACGTGGCCTCTGCGGTGTCCCAGATCCACGGGATCAGCGCGGCCGATCTGGTGCTGGTGCCGCGCGGCTCCATCCCGATCACCACCAGCGGCAAGATCCGCCGGCAGTCATGCGTGGAGAAATACGGCAAGCAGGAGTTCGCCCGGCTCGACGACAAGGTGCCCACCGCCTGAGCAGCTGGCATCTGTGAGCGCAACTAGCATGTGGGAGTGGACAACACCCTTGCCTACATGGACCAAGGGTCCTTCCTGGGCCTGCGGGCGCTCGGGCGCGGCCCGATCATCCAGGCTGTCTGGGTCTACGACAACGGGGTGAATCTGGACGGGTTGCGTCAGTTCCGGCGCAACCTGGCCAAGGGTCTGTTCGGGCGTCGCATCGAGCGCTCGGTGCTGCCGTTCGGCCGGCATCGCTGGGTTGCCGACCCCGACCCGCAGACCCTGGACATGTCGGTGCGCGAACGCCCCCGCAGCGACCTGTGGTCCTGGGCCGACGACTGCCTGCGCACACCCATCGACCCCGAGCGCGGACCGGGCTGGCGGCTGGCGGTACAGCCCCTGACCGACGGCGCCGCAGCGGTGAGCCTGGTTGTCTCGCATTCCATCGCCGACGGGCACGGCCTGGTCACCGCGGTCCTGGACGCGGTCAACGGCGTCGACCGGAACCTCGGATATCCGCAGCCCGGTTCGCGCAGCCGAGCCGAGGCACTGACCCGGGACGCCCGGCAGATGGTGGCCGCGGTACCGGAGATCGCCCGTGCGGTGGTGGCGTCTGCCCGGGTGGCCCGGGCCGAACGCGGCGATCTGGCCACCTCGTTCCGGGCGGCCGGCGACGTCCCGCCCGGTGACGACGTGCCGATGGTGCCGCCCGCGGTGGTGGCCTTCGTCGACACCGTGCAGTGGGATCACTGCGCGCAGCGCCTCGGCGGCACCAGCAATTCGCTGTTCTCCGGGGTGGCTGCGCGGCTCGGCCAGGTCCTCGACCGGGTGGACGGCGACGGGTTGGTGCACCTGTCCTGGCCGGTCAGCGAGCGCACCGAAGGGGACACCAGGGCCAATGCGCTGGTCTCGGCCGCGATGACGGCCGACCCCGAAGAGGTCCTGACCGATCTCGGCGGCGTCCGCGCAGCCATGAAGAAGGCCCTGGCGGAGTGCGACGAGACGTCCCGCCGGATGACGGGCCCGTTACCGCTGACCCCGTTGACCCCGCGGGTCATGTTGCGCCGGCTGGAGGGCATGGTGCTGGCGGTGAACAACCCGATTGCCTGCTCCAACATGGGGGAGCCGGACCCCGCGTTCAGCCGCCCGGACGGGACCGACGCCGACTATGTGGTGATGCGCGGCGTGGAGCCCAACATCACCAGCCGCGTGCTCAACCGGCTCGGCGGGCAGTTGCTGCTCGGCGGGATCCGGGCGCGCGGCCGGATGGCGCTGTCGGTCACGTCCTGGTCTCCGGGGCAGCCCAACTCGAAACAGGCCCTGCGCGAGGTGGTGCTCAAGGTGCTGGCCGACTTCGGGCTCAGTGGGACAGTCGAGGGGCCTTGTGCTCCTGGGCCTTCTTCTCGATGAGGTCGGCGGCGGCGTTGACGCTCTGCTCCGGTGTGGCCAGTCGGGCCGCGAAGTCGCGGGCCCGCGCCACCACCGCCGGGTCCAGCACGGTGCGCAGCGCCTCGGTGAGCGATTTCTTCGTGATACGGGTAAAGCGTTGTGAGGTACCGATTTTCAGTTTCTTGACCTGGCGTGCCCAGACCGGCTGATCGGCCGACACCCACAGCACCAGGGTGGGCACCCCGGCGCGGGCGCCGGCGGCGGTGGTGCCGGCGCCGCCGTGGTGCACGACCGCACGGCAGGTCGGGAACACCGCGGCATGGTTCACCGCGCCGACGAGCTTGACGTGGTCGGCCTGCGGGATCTCGTCGAGTTCCCACACGCCGGAGCTGATCAGGGCGCGCTCACCGAGTTCCGCGCACACCTCGGTGATCATCGAGACCGCGTCGGCGGGGGATTGCACCGGCATGCTGCCGAACCCGAAGTAGATGGGTGGTTTACCCGCGCTGATCCAGGAGGTGACCTCGTCGTCGGTGGCGGTCTGCAGGCCCAGTGTGATGGCGCCGGTGAACGGGCGACTGCCGTTCCATTCCTCGGTCAGCCCGGGGTAGAACAACTCGTCGTAGGCCTGGATCTCCAGGGTGCCGCTGTCGACGACCCGCTTGGCCGAGCGCACCTTGGTCTGCGGCAGACCGAGGGTCCGGCGCTGTTCGTCCTCGGCCTTCTTCGAGACCCGCCACAAGCCCCATTCGATGACCGCGAAGCCGGATTTCGCCACCCAGTGCGGCGCGGGGACCGGGATGAGCTGACTGTTGGGCCGGTTCGGGAAGTAATGCAGGGCGGCCAGCGGGATCTGGTGGCGCTCGGCGACGTTGGCGGCCACCTCCTGGTAGGTGGTGCCGGTCAGGATCAGGTCGGCCTCGGCGGCCAGGTCGGTCAGCGCCGCGTTCATGTCGGTCCAGCCGGCGGTGTAGTAGTCGATGGCCTTACGCGCGACGGTCAGCGGGTTGTGGAACTGCCAGTAGTTCTGGAAGGCGTCGCTTTCGACCTGCTGCTGGGAGTCGACCCCGTAGGGCACCGCGTCGGTGAAACCGATGGACGCCACGAAACCGATCAGGTTCGGCGGGACGGCCATCCGGACGTCGTGACCGCGGTCGCGCAGCTCACGGGCCACGGCGGCACAGGGTTCCACATCGCCACGGGTGCCGTGGACTGCCACAACGATTTTCATCAGCTCGCAGTCTAGGTCGTGGTGGTGCGCGGGTGGGGACTCAGTTGTCGACCTTGGAGAACCACCGGGTCTTGATCCGCCAGGAGTGCGCCGACGACAGCGCGAAACCGGCGCCGCAGGCGCAGGCGAAGATCCACACGAACACTCCGCGTTCCCACTCCAGCAGGGCCGGGAACACAGCGGTGGCGATGCGGATGAAGCACGCGATGATGCCGCTGGCGCAGGCGATCAGATAGACGTTGGCGATCCGTCGCGACCGCGGGTCCTTGCGCAGCACCAGCAGCGCGCGGGCGCCGTATCCCAGCAGGTAGATCAGCATGGCGCAGAGCATCAGCCAGTACAGGCTGAGCCAGCCGTCGGTGGGTTCGGCGAACAGGTCGCGGGCGTAGGCGGAATGCGCGCTGCTCATCGAGAAGGTGGCCAGCAGCAGGGGGATGCACAGCGTCGCGGGCAGTTCGATGTACTGCTTGAAGGCCCGCTGCATCTGGTGGTCGTCCTGCAGCCGGCCGAGCGCGTTGTAGACGATGGCCGACGCCGCGACGATGTACATGTCGTGGCCGAGGAAATCCTCCAGGTTCCACATACCGGTCAGCGAGTGCAGTGCCTTGCCGATGGTGTCGGAGGCGAGCGGGGACATCAGCAGGATCGCGCCGCCCTGCAAAGCGATATTGAGGGTGGCGGCGACTTCCCAGCGACATGACCACGTGACACGACGGATCCACAAACTCCACGCGATACACGCCAGTGTGATCACGATCAGTGCGGTTGGTTCCATCGTGCTTCGCCTTCGCGGCCTGTGAGCTGAATTGCTGTCAGCAAATGGTAATGCCTAAAGGGGCGGTGCGTCGCTTCGCGGCGTCAATTCGGAGAGTCGTGGACGCCGCGTCTTTTGCCGTAGGTCGGCCTCGACGCGCACCGCATCCTGCACGGCCGTCACGGTGAACGGTGTCGATTCGATGTAGTTCCACACTTCTTGCCTGCTCATGAGGCCGAAGCGGACTTGGAGATCAGGGTAACTCAGGGCGAACCGGTCGGCGACTCGACGCAATTCCTCCGCGTCGGGGTAGCTGTTCTCCTTGATTCGCCGGTAGTAGGTGCTGCTGGAGATGTCGAGCGCGTCGTAGATGTCCTTGGCCTCGACCTCTCCGTCCAGGAGGTAGTCGAGCAGGGCTTTCAGCTGTCTGCCGTTCTCATCTGTACGTGGCACCCACCAACAATAGCCATATCCCGTTGCTGGGGGCCAGCAACCAATCGGCGGACAAAATCTTCCTAATTGACAGATATGTAAGACTTTCGGGAGTGATGTCCCACATTTGGGACACCGGCTGTAGGCTCCGTCACATGGCCGCACCTGCTATGCACGACGAGCGAATCTTCTCCTCGGTACCACCGAGGAACGTCGGCTACGCCCTTGATCACGGACTGCGTGACATCTATCGGTGGCGGGTGCCGTTGCTGCTTCGGCTCGATCCCGACGTGTCCCCGGTTCACGTCCGGGCGGCGTTGACCGCGGTGATCAATCATCACGTCGCGCTGCGCACCTCCTATGTCGCGCACGACGGGACCTGGGTTCAGCGGATCGCCGAACCGCACGAGTTCGACCAGTTGTCGATCGTGACGCTGGGCGACGACGTCGCGGCCGACAGTCAGGCCGAGCAGGATGCCGTCGCGTCCGTGATGTCCGAGTTGATGGGCGAGTCGACGGCTACCGGGCCACTGTGCGCGGCGTACATCGCGCCGACCGCCGGTGGACGTGCCCGGCTGGCGATCGCCCTGCACCGCCTGGTGTGCGACGAATCCTCGGTCGGCATCGTCGCCAGCGACGTCATCATCGCCATCAGCCAGCAGATCACCGGCCAGCCGATCATGCTGGCCCCGGTCAGCACCCCGTGGACCGAATGTGCCGCCGAGCTGGACGAACAGCCGAGTGTCGAGCTGAACCCGACCATGCGGATCACCGATTTCGATGCCGACGGCGCCCCCGGCATCGATGACCTGCACCGCTACACCGCGCCGCTGTCCGGCGTGCTGAGCCGAGAACTCGACGGCGCGGCCCGCGAACTGGGCGTGCCGGTCGAGCATCTCCTACTGGCCGCGCTCGGCCGGGCGGTTGCGCGGACCATCGGCGGCGGTGTCGTCGCCGTCGACGTCACCCGGCCCATGCGCGCCGAGTTCGGCACCGACGTCGGCCGCACCGTCGGCCCGCTACCGACCACCCGCACCATCGAACTCGGCTGTGCCGGCGCCGGAGAGGTGGACGCCACCCAGATGATCCTCGACGTGCGGGCCGCCGTGGCTGCGGCAGTGCCCCGGGAGGCCGGCCTGGTCCCCAGCGAGCTGGCCCTGAGCTACATCGGCCCGGTGCCCGATCCCATCCAGTGCGACCTGCCGGCCCAGATCGACGGCGACTGGGCCGCCCCGGTCCGCGAGGTGGTGTCCGGCTTCGGTCACGCCGTGGAGCTGCGGGCCTGCCGCAGCGGCGGGGTGATGTACCTGGACTGGTGGTATGACGCGCGGCGTTGCGCCGAGTACACGATCGAGGAGCTGGCCGAACAGTTCCCGCACGCGCTGGTCGAGATCACCTCGGAGTCGATCCCCGAATTCATCGGCGCCGCCTGACCGTTAGACTGCTACGCACAGGCGTTGATCCGGCCATCACCGGGGAGCTTCCGGAAGAACGGGCTTCAGCTTCTCAAGAGCAAGCCCTGGTAGAACCGGACGGTTTGGCCCGTCATCGCCTGCAGTTGAGCGGCGCACCATATCGACGCGGTGCGCAAGCGGGGTGGTACCGCGGGCTCGCGCACCGGCGCGATGTTCGTCCCCGTGCCTGAATCGCTGGGCACACAGGAGACGACGAGCAGTGACCGCTTACCCGAAGCCGGCCGCCGGAGCACCGAACTTCCCGGCGCTGGAAGCCGAGGTCCTCGAGTACTGGGGAACCGATGACACCTTCCGTGCCAGCATCGAGCGCCGTGACGGCGCCGAGGAATACGTCTTCTACGACGGTCCGCCGTTCGCCAACGGCCTGCCGCACTACGGCCATCTGCTGACCGGTTACGTCAAGGACATCGTCCCGCGTTACCGCACCATGCGCGGCTACAAGGTGGAGCGCCGGTTCGGCTGGGACACCCATGGGCTGCCCGCCGAACTCGAGGTGCAACGCCAGCTCGGCATCACCGACAAGAACCAGATCGAGGAACTGGGCATCGAGAAGTTCAACGATGCCTGCCGCGCCTCGGTGATGAAGTACGCCGACGAATGGCGCGCCTATGTCACCCGGCAGGCCCGTTGGGTGGACTTCGAAAACGATTACAAGACACTGGATCTGGGCTTCATGGAGTCCACCATCTGGGCGTTCAAGCAGTTGTGGGACAAGGGCCTGGCCTATGAGGGCAACCGGGTGCTGCCCTACTGCTGGAACGACGAGACCCCGCTGTCCAACCACGAGCTGCGGATGGACGACGACGTCTACCAGAGCCGGCAGGACCCGGCGCTGACGGTCGGCTTCAAGGCCACCGACGGCCCGGTCGCCGGCGCCTACCTGCTGGTCTGGACGACGACCCCGTGGACGCTGCCGTCCAACCAGGCGGTCGCGGTCAACCCCGAGGTCGGCTACGTCGTCGTCGAGGGCCCGGACGGGCACCGGTTCGTGCTCGCCGAAGCCCGGCTGGCCGGCTACGCGCGCGAACTGGGCGAGGAGCCCGTCGTGGTGGCGACCTATCTGGGGGAGCAGTTGCTCGGCACGCACTACCTGCCGCCGTTCGCCTACTTCGTCGAATCCGAGCAGGCCCGCAACGCCTTCCAGGTGCTGGCCGCGGAGTTCGTCAGCACCGACGACGGCACCGGCATCGTGCACCTGGCCCCGGCCTACGGTGAGGACGACAAGGCCACCGCCGACACCGCCGATATCGTCGCGGTCACCCCGGTGGACTCCAAGGGCCGGTTCGACGCCACCGTGCCCGACTACGCCGGCCAGCACGTCTTCGACGCCAACCCGCAGATCATCCGGGATCTCAAGAACGGCACCGGTCCCGCCGCGGTGCACGGCCCGGTGCTGCTGCGTCACGAGACCTACGAGCACTCGTACCCGCACTGCTGGCGGTGCCGCAATCCGCTGATCTACCGCGCGGTGTCCTCCTGGTTCGTCAAGGTCACCGAATTCCGGGACCGCATGGTGGAGCTCAACCAGCAGATCACCTGGTACCCCGAGCACGTCAAGGACGGCCAGTTCGGTAAGTGGCTGTCGAACGCGCGCGACTGGTCGATCTCGCGGAACCGTTACTGGGGCACCCCGATCCCGGTCTGGGTCTCCGACGATCCGGCCTATCCGCGCACCGACGTGTACGGCAGCCTGGATGAGCTGGAACGCGATTTCGGGGTACGCCCGACCAACCTGCACCGGCCCTACATCGACGAGCTGACCCGGCCCAATCCCGATGACCCGACCGGGAAGTCGACCATGCGCCGCATCGAGGACGTGCTCGACGTGTGGTTCGACTCCGGTTCGATGCCGTACGCCCAGGTGCACTACCCGTTCGAGAACCAAGACTGGTTTGATACGCACTTCCCGGGCGACTTCATCGTCGAGTACATCGGCCAGACCCGCGGCTGGTTCTACACCATGCACGTGCTGGCCACCGCGCTGTTCGATCGGCCGGCGTTCAAGACCTGTGTGTCCCACGGCATCGTGCTGGGCAACGACGGCCAGAAGATGAGCAAGTCGCTGCGCAACTACCCGGACGTCACCGAGGTCTTCGACCGGGACGGCTCGGACGCGATGCGCTGGTTCCTGATGGCCTCGCCGATCCTGCGCGGCGGCAACCTGATCGTCACCGAGCAGGGCATCCGCGAAGGCGTGCGGCAGGTGCAGTTGCCGTTCTGGAACGCCTACACCTTCCTCACCCTGTACGCGCCGAAGAAGGGGACCTGGCGCACCGACTCCACCCATGTGCTGGACCGCTACATCCTGGCCAAGCTGGCCGCGCTGCGCGACGACCTGACCGCCTCGCTGGACACCTGCGACATCTCCGGTGCGTGTGACCAACTGCGGCAGTTCACCGAGGCGCTGACGAATTGGTATGTGCGGCGGTCGCGTTCACGGTTCTGGGAAGAGGACCAGGACGCCATCGACACGCTGCACACGGTGCTCGAGGTGACCGGCCGGCTGGCGGCCCCGCTGCTGCCGCTGGTCTCTGAGGTCATCTGGCGGGGTGTGACCGGGGAGCGTTCGGTGCACCTGACCGACTGGCCCGAGGCCGGCGATCTGCCCGCCGATCCGGACCTGGTGGCCGCCATGGACCAGGTGCGTGAGGTCTGTTCCACCGGTTCCTCGCTGCGTAAGGCCAAGAAGCTGCGGGTGCGTCTGCCGCTGCCGAAGTTGACTGTGGCCGTGGAGAACCCGGAAAGCCTGCGGCCGTTCGTCGATCTGATCGCCGATGAGCTGAACGTCAAGGCGGTGGAGCTGTCCGACGATGTCGACGCCTACGGCCGGTTCGAGTTGGCGGTGAACGCGCGAGCCGCCGGCCCGCGCATCGGCAAGGATGTGCAGGCGGCAATCAAGGCGGTCAAGGCGGGCGAGGGCGTGCTCAACGCCGACGGCACCCTGACTGCCGGGCCGGCGGTTCTTCTCCCGACCGAGTTCACCTCGAAACTCGTTGCCGCCGATCCCGAATGGACCGCCGCACTCGACGACGGCGCCGGCCTGGTGGTGCTGGACGGGACCGTCACCCCCGAACTGGAGGCCGAGGGCTGGGCCAAGGACCGCATCCGTGAGCTGCAGGAGCTTCGCAAGAGCACCGGGCTGGAGGTATCCGACCGGATCAACGTGGTCATCGACGTTCCCGCCGACAAGCTGGACTGGGCCCGGACCCACGCCGAGCTGATCGCGGGGGAGGTGCTGGCCACCTCGTTCGAGTTCGGCGACAGCGCCGAGGCCACCGAGATCGGCGACGGGGTGCGGGTGGCCATCGCGAAGGCGTGATCCCGGCTGTCGCCGGACGGTCTACTCGCGGACGATCCGGGCACTGTGCCCGGCGTAACTCACCACATCGCCGAGTTGCAGCTGGCGGCCGCGGCGCAGGTCGACCTCCCCGTTGACGCGCACCAGTCCGTCGGCGATGACGGCCTTGGCGTCGGCGCCGGAGTCGATCAGTCCGGCCAGCTTGAGAAACTGTCCGAGTCGGATCGATGCGTCACGGATGGGCACGTCGACAGGTCCTTCCACCCGTACAGATTAGTACCCCCTAGCATCTCCAGACGTGGAGCGCTGGGTGCTGCATCTGGACATGGACGCGTTCTTCGCCTCCGTGGAACAGTTGACTCGTCCCACCCTGCGCGGCCGACCGGTGCTGGTGGGCGGTCTGGGTGGGCGCGGGGTGGTGGCCGGCGCCAGCTACGAGGCGCGGGTGTTCGGCGCCCGCTCGGCGATGCCGATGCACCAGGCGCGGCGGATGGTGGGCGCCGGCGCGGTGGTGCTGCCCCCGCGCGGGGCGGTGTACGGCGCGGCCAGCGGCCGGGTGTTCGAGACGATCCGCACCGTGGTGCCGGTGCTGGAGCAGCTGTCCTTCGACGAGGCGTTCGGCGAACCCACCGAGATCGCCGGCGCCGACGCGGCCGAGGTCGAACGGTTCTGTGAAGCGTTACGCGCGAAGGTGTTCGACGAGACCGGGCTGGTGTCCTCGGTGGGCGCCGGGTCGGGTAAGCAGGTCGCCAAGATCGCCTCGGGTCTGGCCAAGCCCGACGGTGTCCGGGTGGTCCGCCGCGATGAGGAGCGGGTGCTCCTGGCCGGGCTGCCGGTGCGGAGCCTGTGGGGGATCGGGCCGGTGGCCGAAGAGAGGTTGCGCCGTCTGGGCATCGAGACCATCGGGGCGCTGGCGCAGCTGACCGACGGTGAGGTGGCCGATGTGCTCGGCGGCACCATCGGGCCGGCGCTGCACCGGCTGGCGCGCGGTATCGATGACCGGCCGGTCGCCGAACGCGCCGACGCCAAGCAGATCAGTGCCGAGTCCACGTTCGCCGAGGACCTGCGCACGCTGGCCGAACTGCGCGGCGCCGTCGACCGGATCGGCCGGTATGCGCACCGCCGGCTGCTCAAGGACGGCCGGGGTGCGCGGACGGTGACGGTGAAGCTGAAGCGAACCGATATGAGCACCCTGACCCGCTCGGCGACCCTGCCGTACGCCGCCACCGACGTCGCCCTGCTGGTTTCGACCGCCCGCCGGCTACTGCTCGACCCGATCGAGATCGGCCCGATACGTCTTGTCGGCGTTGGGTTTTCGGGGCTGTCCGATATCCAGCAGGAGTCGCTGTTCCCGGATCTCGAGCAGGGCGACGAGGACCTCGCCGCCGACGGGACCGACGGCGCCACGCCCGCACCGGCGGCCGCCGAGCCCCCCGCGTGGCGGATCGGTGACGATGTGTCCCATCCCGACCACGGGCACGGCTGGGTACAGGGCGCCGGGCACGGCGTGATGACCATCCGGTTCGAGACCCGATCGTCGGGACCGGGTATCGCCAGGACATTCCGGGCCGACCTGCCCGAGATCATCCGGGCCGACCCGATCGACAGCCTGGACTGGCGCGACTACCTGGACACCGTCCACAGGGACACCGAGTAGCGCCCGGATCGGAGGTCAGCCCCAGGCGGCGAACATCTCCGGCACCGATGCGCCGGCGCCCAGTGCGGCCATCAGCAGCACCCGGGCCTGGGCGGGACGCAGCGTCGGGGCCACCACGGCCCCGGCGTCGACCAGGGCGCGGCCCGGGCCGTAGGTCGGGCGCACCCGTCCGCCCGGTACCCGGCTGGAGACCGCGACGCTGACCCCGGCCGCGCAGGCGCGCCGGGCGCCGGCGATAAAAGCGTCCCCGGCATTGCCCGACCCCAACGCCTCGAGCACGACGCCGCGGGCGCCGGCGGCCACGCAGGCGTCCAGGGCGACGGCGTCCGCTCCCGGGTAGGCGGCGACGATATCGACCCGGGGCGCATCGGTCGCGCGCAGCGCCCCGAGCCACGGGCGCCGCGGCACGGTCTGCAGGCGCACCACACCGTCGTGCACGGAACCCACCGCCGAGCCCGCGAATCCGCGCAGGTCATCGGTGACGGCCTTGTACAAACCCAACGGCTGCCACACCATCCCGGCGAAACTCAGCAGCACTCCGGCACCGACGGCCTCGGGGCAGGCGGCCACCGCCAGCGCATCGCGCAGATTGCCCGGCCCATCGGCGTCGGGGTCGTCGGCGCTGCGCTGCGCGCCGGTCAGGACCACCGGGACGGCGCCGTCGTAGGTCAGCTGCAGCCACAGCGCCGTCTCCTCCATCGTGTCGGTGCCGTGGGTGACCACGATGCCGGTGGCTCCGAGGGCGACCTCGGCGGAGATCGCGTCGCTCATCCGGTCCCACTCGGCGGGGCCGAGCGCCGAACTGTCCACCGACATCAACTCGACCACCCGCACGTCGAAATCCAGGCCGAGGCCGCGGGTGAGATCCGCGCCGCTGCGGGTGGGGCGGGCCACACCGTCGGCGCCGGAACTGGTCGCGATGGTGCCGCCGGTGCTGATCACGACGAGCCGCTGCATGGCGGCAATTGTTCACCGAGTCGGGCGGCCGCGCGGCATCCGCCCGACAGTTTGGGATGATGGGCTGGTGACTGACGATTCGACAGGCTCGACCGAACCGGTGACCGCGGACCGAGAAGAGCAACCGCAGCCCCGGAAGCGGCTACGTCTGCTGCTGTCGATCGCCGGTGTGGTGCTGGTGCTCGACATCGTCACCAAGGTGCTTGCGGTACGCCTGCTGGTCCCCGGCCAGCCGGTGTCGATCATCGGGGACACCGTCACCTGGACCCTCGTCCGCAACTCGGGTGCCGCGTTCTCGATGGCGACCGGCTACACCTGGGCGCTGACGCTGATCGCCACCGGCGTCGTGATCGGCATCATCTGGATGGGGCGCCGACTGGTTTCGCCCTGGTGGGCGCTGGGGTTGGGCATGATCCTCGGCGGCGCGCTCGGCAACCTGGTCGACCGGTTCTTCCGGTCGCCCGGCCCGCTGCGCGGGCACGTGGTGGACTTCCTGTCGGTCGGCTGGTGGCCGGTGTTCAACGTGGCCGACCCCGCAGTGGTCGGCGGGGCGATTCTGCTGGTGGTGCTGTCGCTGTTCGGGTTCGACTTCGATACCGCCGGCAGGCGTGAGCCGGACACCAAGACCGACACCAAGGCCGACACAAAATCCGAGCCCGTCACAAAGACCGAGCCCGACATCAAGGCCGACACAAAGACCGACACAGAGACCGAGACCGAGCCCGAGACCACCGGGAGCAAGCCGGAACGGGTCGACGAGCAGCCGGATGTGACGAACTGATGACCACGCGCTCGATGCCCGTTCCGGAAGGACTGGCCGGCATGAGGGTGGATGCGGGCCTGGCCCGGCTGCTGGGCCTGTCGAGGACCGCTGCCGCCGCGATCGCCGAGGAGGGCGGCGTCGAACTCGACGGCGCGGCCGCGGGCAAGTCCGACAAGCTCGTCGCCGGCGCCTGGCTGGAGGTGCGGCTCCCGGCACCGCCCGCGCCGGTGGAGAACACGCCCGTCGACATCGAGGGCATGTCCATCCTGTACTCGGACGCCGACATCGTCGCGGTGGACAAGCCCGCGGGGGTGGCCGCCCATGCCTCGGTGGGCTGGACCGGGCCGACCGTACTCGGTGGGCTCGCTGCCGCCGGGTACCGCATCACCACCTCCGGGGTGCACGAACGTCAGGGGATCGTGCATCGCCTCGACGTCGGCACGTCGGGCGTGATGGTCGTGGCGATCTCTGAGCGGGCCTACACGGTGCTGAAACGAGCGTTCAAGCAGCGCACCGTGGACAAGCGGTATCACGCGCTGGTGCAGGGCCACCCGGACCCGTCCAGCGGGACCATCGATGCCCCGATCGGCCGGCACCGCGGTCATGACTGGAAGTTCGCGGTCACCGAGGACGGCCGACACAGCATCACCCACTACGACACCGTCGAGGCGCATGTTGCGGCCAGCCTGCTCGACGTGCATCTGGAAACCGGACGAACCCACCAGATCCGGGTGCATTTCTCGGCGCTGCACCACCCCTGCTGCGGGGACCTCACCTATGGTGCCGACCCGACCCTGGCCCGCAAGCTCGGGCTGGAACGGCAGTGGCTGCACGCCCGGTCGCTGGCGTTCGCGCATCCGGCGGACGGCCGGTGGATCGAGATCACCAGTCCCTATCCCGCCGACCTGCAACACGCCCTGGACATCTTACGCAGCCAAGACCGGTGACCGACGCCGCCACGCGCCGTTCCGGCCTGCTGTTCGGGATCGGCGCGTACGGCACGTGGGGGATGTTCCCGGCGTTCTTCCCGCTGCTCAAACCCGCCGGCGCGGTGGAGATCCTGGCGCATCGGATCGTCTGGGGCTTCCTCTTTCTCTTTGTGGTGGTCGTCGCGGTGCGGCGGTTGCGGGATCTGCGGTCGATCAGTGGCCGGACCTGGCTGCTGCTGGCGGCGGCGTCGGTGTTGATCTCGATCAACTGGCTGATCTACGTGTACGCGGTCAACAACGGTCACGTCGTCGACGCCGCACTCGGGTACTTCATCAATCCGCTGGTGACGGTGCTGCTGGGTCTGCTGCTCTTCCGGGAACGACTCAACCGCGCGCAATCCCTGGCTCTGGCGATCGCGGTGGTCGCGGTGGTGGTGCTGACCGTCCAGCTCGGCGCGCCGCCGTACATCGGGCTCGGTCTGGCGCTGACCTTCGGCCTGTACGGCGCGGTCAAGAAGGTGGTGCCGGTCGATCCGCGGGTCAGCGTCGGGATCGAGACGGCTTTGGTGACACCTGCGGCCTTGATCTATCTGATCGTGTTGCAGGCCCATGGGGACGGTGCGTTCGGGGCGCACGGCCCCGGACACATGGTGCTGATGATCCTGGCCGGCGTACTGACCGCGTTGCCGCTGCTCTTGTTCGCCGGTGCCGCACATCGTCTGCCGCTGGTGACGATGGGGCTGTTGTTCTACATGACTCCGGTCATGCAGATGTCCTGGGGCATCCTGGTGGGGCACGAACCGATGCCCGCGGCCCGCTGGGCCGGGTTCGTCCTGATCTGGCTGGCGCTGGCAGTGTTCACCGTCGATGCGGTCGTCCGGACACGGTCGGCGCGGGTCGCGCGGTCCCGCGCCTCGACCGGAGGCGCACAGGTGTGAGACCGACAACACTCCGCGGGCAATGGTCGTTCGTGGCACACAGAGTTACCAGCAACACCATGTAGCCTTGTCGCCAATGTCCAGACGTCCGAAGCTGACCGCGCGCGGCCTGCTCGCCTCAAACGGTCGCATGATCGTTCGGCATCCGGTACTGGTCATCGCGGCGTGGCTGGTCATCGCCGGTTCGCTGTTCGCGGCCCTTCCGCCGCTGCTCACGGTCGCCCAGCGCAACCCACCTGGCTTCCTGCCCGAGCAGTCTCCGGTCCTGGCAACCAGCCAGCAAATGAAGGATGCCTTCAACGAGGCGGGCGCGACCAACCTCATCGCTGTGATCCTCGTCAATGAGGACGGGCTGACCGACGCGGACGAGGCCACCTACCGCGAACTCGTGGACAATCTGCGGGCTCGCAACGACATCGTGGTGTCGATGCAGGATTTCGTCAGCATCAAGGAAATCCGCCCCGCGATGACGAGCAAGGACGGTAAGGCCTGGAACCTGCCGGTCAGCCTCAACGGCACGATGGGTACGGGCACCGGGCAGGCCGCCTACCGGGACGCCGTCAAGATCATCGAGGAGACGACGGCCGGCACGACGCTGAGGCCGAGTGTCGTCGGCGGTGCGGCGACGATGGAGGACGTCACCGGTATCGCGCTGCGCGATCAGGTGATCATCGAGGTCTCCACGGTCGTCACCGTTCTGCTGATCTTGATCATCGTCTACCGCAACCTGGTGGCGATGGTGATACCTCTGCTCACCATCGGTATCTCACTGGCCGTCGCGCAGCAGGTGGTCGCCGGCCTCGGCCTGCTCGGGCTGGGTCTCGCCCCGCAGACGATCGTGCTGATCACCGGCATGATGCTCGGCGCGGGCGTCGACTATGCGGTGTTCTTCTTCAGTCGATATCAGGAGTGTCTGCGCGAGGGCCTGAAGACCGACGACGCCATCATGAAGTCGATGGTCACCATCGGGGAGGTGATCGCGGGCTCCGCGGGCACGGTGGCGCTGACCTTCCTCGGGTTGTCCTTCGCCACCCTGAGCGTGTTCTCCACGGTCGGGCCGGCCCTCGCGGCGACCATCTTCATCGGGTTCCTGGGATCGATCACGCTGTTGCCGGCGTTCATCACCCTCGCCGGCCGGCGCGGTTGGGTGAACCCGCGCAAGGACATCACCGGTCCGATGTGGCGGCGGATGGGCGTCAGCATCGTCCGGCGACCCAAGCGCAACCTGTTCGGCAGCTTGGTCATCCTGGTCGCGCTGGCCGGATGCGCGCTGCTGGTCGACTTCAACTACGACGATCGCAAGAACCTGCCGCGGGATTCGGAGAGCAATCAGTCCTACGAGACGATGAACGCGCACTTCCCGGCGAGTGCCTCGGTCCAGCAGTTCATCGTGGTGCACTCCGAGACCCAGGATCTGCGCTCACCCCGGGCACTGGCCGACATGGAGCAGATGGCCCAGCGGATCAGCCAGCTGCCCGACATCGCGGCGGTTCGCGGCATCACCCGGCCCAACGGCGAGATGTTGACCGAGGCCCGGGCCACCCACCAGGCCGGTGAGGTGGGCGGCAAGCTCGGTGAGGCCACCGATCTCATCGACGAGAACGACTCCCGGCTCACCCAGCTCTCGGAGGGCGCCCACGCTCTGGCCGCCGCCCTGGACAAGATCCGCGATCAGGTGGTCGGGTCCGCCGACTCGATGCGCACCATTCTCAAGTCACTGGTGGAGATCGAGCAGGAGTACGGCGGCGAGGAAACCCTCAAAGACATCAACGTCGGCGCGGCGCTGGTGACGACGATGCGCACGCTCGGCAAGACCATGGGGGTCGGCCTCGAACAGGTGGTGCTGAACTACACCTGGATGGCGCCGATGGTGGCGCTGCTCAAGTCCAGCCCGATGTGCACCCTGGATCCCGCGTGCAACGCGGTGCGCATCGACATGGAGCGCATCGTCATCGCCTACGACGACGGCACCATCCAGCAGCTCTACGAACTCGCCAAGCAGATGGAGACGACGCAGGAGGGCGACGGCCTGCAGCGCTCGGTCACCGGTGTCACCGACAACCTGGAGCAGGCACTCGGTGCGGCCGGCCGACTGGGCCTGGACAGCCCGGAGGCCGTCGAGTCGCAGATGGACGAGCTGCTCACGGGCGTCAACATGCTCGCCGACTCCAGCGAGGCGCTGGCCCAGGGTGTCCAGCTGCTGGTGGACCAGACCCGGCAAATGGGCGGCGGCCTGAGCCAGGCGTCGGACTTCCTGCTGGCGATGAAGCGGGACGCGGCGGACCCGTCGATGTCCGGTTTCTACATCCCGCCGCAGATCCTGACCCGACCGGAGTTCGAGAAGGCGGCCAAGCTGTTCATCTCGCCGGACGGCCACACCGCCCGCTACATGGTGCAGACCGCGCTGGACCCGTTCGGCGCCGACGCGATGGACCAGGTCGACGACATTGTCGAAGCCGCCCTGAGTTCCCGGCCGAACACCACACTGGCCGACGCGGACATCGCCATGGTCGGCACCAGCGTGTTCCAGAACGAGATCCGCGGCTACTACAACGGCGACATCCAGTACATCGTGCTGGTCACCCTGATCGTGGTGTTCCTGATCCTGGCCCTGCTGCTGAAGGCGATCATCGCGCCGATCTACCTGGTGCTCTCGGTGGTGCTGTCCTATATGTCTGCGCTGGGCATCGCCGTGGTGTTCTTCCAGATCATCCTCGACCAGCCGATCTTCTGGAACACGCCGGGCATGACGTTCCTGGTGCTGGTGGCCGTCGGTGCGGACTACAACCTGCTGCTCATCTCCCGAATACGGGAGGAGGCGCATCGCGGAACCCAGGTGGCGGTGATCCGGACCATCGGCGCGACCGGCGGCGTCATCACCTCTGCCGGCCTGATCTTCGCAGCGTCCATGCTGGCCATGACGGTCAGTAGCATCGCGGCGATCGTGCAGCTCGGGTTCATCATCGGTGTCGGCCTGCTGCTGGACACCTTCCTGGTGCGCACCATCACCGTGCCGGCGATCGCGGTGATGCTGGGGGAGAAGAACTGGTGGCCCACGACGGTGCCGAGCGAGCTGAAGCGGCGCATCCCGTTGCTCAAGCGCCGCTCGGAGCCCGCGGCACGGACCGCACCACTGACCTTCCCGGTCGACGACGATCCCTACGACGACGACACCGATGTCGGGTACGGCGTCGCCGTCGCCAAGGCGTCGATGGTCAGCGCAGCCTGGCGGGCGCGATAGCCGGCTGAGCCGAAGGATCAGGCGCTTCGGAACACCGCTGCCATCTGGGCTGCGGCGTCGGCCCAGTCGCCGTGTGCGGCGGCCCAGGCGCGCAGGGCGGCACGGTCCACCTCCGCCGCCTGCTGCCGGGCGTCGATGAGACCCCGGGCCAGTTCCTCGGCCCCGGGTCCGACGGGGTAGATCCGCCGGCCTCCGGTCAGGTCGGCCAGATGGTTGATCGGCTGCCCCACGATCGGGCAACCCATGCTGAGGGACAGCAGTGCGCTGCCCGAGGTGAAGAAGGCGTGATGTGCGAAAACGGAAGCGTCCGCGGCGGCGAAGTACGTGGGCACCTCGTCACCCGGAATTCTTCTCGCGTGCACCATGATTCGAGGATCACGGTGCGCAAGCTCGAGTTCGGCCGAGACATCGCCCTCGGGTTCACCGGCGACGACGAGCCGATCGTCGGCACCGGCGATCAGCTGGAACGCCCGGATGACGTCGGCGAGCCCCTTGTACGGGCGGATCTTCCCGAAGGCCAGCGCGACGAATCCCCGGGGTGGCAGACCGAGTGCGGTGCGGGCCACGGCCTGTGACGGTGGTGCCGGGTGCACGTTCACATAGGCCGGGTGGTGGACGACGGTGCAGGGCCCGGTGTAGCCGAACTCCTGCTGCAGAATCTCCTGTGCTCCGGGGAAGTGGATGAAGACGTGGTCGGTGCGCGCCAACAATTCCGCGCGGAAACAGCGCCCCAGCTCCGGGTGCGGGTCGTCGTGGGGGACCAGGTTGTGTGCGGTCCACGCGATACGGATTCCGCGGCGTTTGAGGCGGCGTATGTGCTGGTGAAAGGACTCCGCACGGGCCATGTAGAGCCACCGCAGATGATGAACGTGGGCCTCGGTCGACCAGTGCACGTGCAGCCAGTCGCCGGGTTGTAGTCGAGTGGCCCCGACACCGAGGAGATGAGGAGTGCGCACCCGCAGTCCCTCATCGCGTAGTCCGTCGACCACTCTGGGTAGGTAGTCGGTGGTCATCCACCGGGGCCACTCGAGGACCCGGACCGCCCGCTCGGATGTGCGCGCCGACCGTCCGTCACCGCTGGGGTTTTCGACATCCGTTGCGGCAGTGGGCTTCAACCCCTGGGTGAGTAAGCGTGGCACGGCGCGTGACTTTACCTGGGTTTTCCCGCGCGGTGGGTCGGCCGTTGTGGCCCTGCGCCCGAACGAGGGTCGTACTCCCCACCATCAAAGTAGTTGTCATTGCCGTTGATTCGAGTCGCCCGACGGCCGGATGGCAGGCAGGGGCCGGTGGGCGCCCGCCCAGGACGTCGCGGTGAATCCGGAGAGGTTTGCCAGGATCGCTGCATCGTGGACATCCCCGGCCCGTTGACGTGCGGTTATCGCCAACGCGGGAGGGGCGAAGGACCCGTTGCGCACGCGCTGTGCCGATCGTCGCCGGGCGGCCGACGCCGCAGCCGCGGTTGCCGGACCCTGAGTCGACGCGTCGATCGGCGGTCGATGTGATGTACTGGCACCGACGACCCGGCGTTCGGCCCAGCAGGCCTGCCATCTCCGTCTTCCGAACGTCACCCGCGAGCCTGGAGTGCAGTCAAATGAAACTCAGCGTGATTGGAACGGGCTATCTGGGCGCCGTTCACGCCGCCTGCATGGCACAGATCGGCCACGAGGTGGTCGCCTACGACACCGACGCGTCCAAGATCGCGCAACTGTCGACCGGCACCTCGCCGTTCTACGAGCCCGGGTTCGACGAACTGCTCGCCGAGGTGCTGGCCACCGGCCGGCTCCGGTTCACCCAATCGGTACAGGAGGCGGTGTCCGGGGCGTCGGTGCACTTCGTCTGCGTCGGTACACCGCAGTTGGCTGGCTCGGATGCGGCAAACATCGAGTATGTCGACAGCGCGTTCCGGACCGTGGCCGCCAACGCCGACTGTGACGGACTGATCATCGGCAAGTCGACCGTCCCGGTCGGCACCGCCCAGCGGCTGTCCGGTGAAGTCGCGCAGGCCGACTCGCCGCACCGGCTGGAGGTGGCCTGGAATCCGGAGTTCCTCCGGGAGGGCAAGGCCATCGAGGACACCCTCAAGCCGGACCGCCTGGTCTTCGGTGTCACGTCCGAGTACGCGGAGAAGACGCTGCTGGAGGTGTACGGCAGCATCATCGAGGCCGGGACCCCGTATCTGACCGCGGATCTGCCGACTTCGGAACTGGTCAAGGTGTCGGCCAACGCCTTTCTGGCGACCAAGATCTCGTTCATCAACGCGATGGCCGAAGTATGCGAGATCGTCGACGCCGACGTCGTCACGCTCAGCCGCGCGCTGGGATATGACGACCGGATCGGCAACCGATTCCTCAACGCGGGCTTGGGCTTCGGTGGCGGTTGCCTACCCAAGGACATCCGCGCGTTCAGCGCACGGGCCGGTGAGCTCGGCGCCTCGGATGCGCTCCGCTTCCTGCACGAAGTCGACAAGATCAACCTGCGCCGGCGGGAGAAGGCCGTCTCGGTGGCCCGCGCCGTGGTGGGCGGGGAGTTCCTGGGCAAGAGCATCGCCGTGCTGGGGGCCGCGTTCAAGCCCAACAGTGACGACGTGCGCGATTCGCCGGCCTTGAACGTCGCCGCCGCGATGCATCTGAAGGGCGCCGACGTTCGGGTGCACGATCCGAAGGCGATCGAGAACGCCAAGGCACGGTTCCCGACGCTCGGCTACTTCGACAGCATCGACGATGCCTGCCGCAACGTGGATCTCATCGTGCTGGCCACCGAATGGGATGAGTACACGGCGATCGACCCCGTCGCGTTCCGCTCGGTCGTCAAGCAGGCCCGCCTGCTCGACACCCGCAACGTGATCGACCGGGAATACTGGTCGGGCGCCGGGTGGCAGGTGTACTCGCTGGGCCGAGGCGGATTGAACGTCTGAGCGCGATGATTTCCCACGATGTGGCGACCGAGGAGGCGCGGGCGTGACAGGGCTGACGATCGAGGTGATCATCCCGGTCCGGGACATGGCGGATCACCTGCCCAAGCTGCTGAGCCCGATACTCGACCAGCTCGGCGACGGTGACCGGGTCACCGTCGTCGACGATGCCTCGACCGATGCGACCGCAGAGGTGGCGCGCTCACTGGGCGCCGATGTCGTCACGCTGACCGACAGTCGCGGCCCCTACTATGCGCGCCAGATCGCCGCCAGCAGGTCGCGCGCCGACATTCTGCTGTTCATCGACGGCCGGTGCCGGCCGCTGCCGGGCCTGCTCGACGCGCACCGAGCGCTACAGCAGCAACCGGGAGTTGCGCTGTCCTGCACCAACGTCCGGACAGTGTCCGGGCCCACCCTGGCCGCCCGGATGGCGGCCAAGATGCAACCCTTCATGCTGCCCCGCTCGGGCGGGGCGATGAAGGCGACGATCGGGATGGTGCCCCCCAAACCGGATTACTATCCGACGGCCAATCTGGGGATCGACCGGACCGCATTCGCGAAGGTGGGCGGATTCCGGGAGATGCGCGGCGGTGGCGATCTCGACATCTGCTGGCGGATCCAGGAACAGGCGCTGGGCACGATCGCGACCGACACCCGGGTGTTGATGGAGTGGGAACCCCGGGCGGCCATGCGGGACATGGGCAGCCAGTGGAAGCGCTACGGGCACAGCAATGCCTATCTGCGCTGGGCGCACCGCAACGACGCGGCGGGCACCGCCGGGCATGCGGCACCCAAACACTCACCGGTCGAGGCCTGGACGACGCTGCGCGCCGAATTGCGGCGCCCGGTCGGGGAACTGGCGGCCAATGCGCTCGTCGGGCTGGCGTTCCAGTACGGCTTCGTCTCCGCGTGGCTGAAGCGCTCGGAGTTCGTGATGCCCAAGCATTTCGAGGTCGTCCCGGAGTTGGACGCCCCATAGAACGCCTCGGTCGCCGCTGATTTTCGGTGCCGGAATTCCCGACAGCAATTTGCATTCGCGAACCTTACTGAATCAAATATATGTGCCGACGTTACGAGACCTTAGGGTGGGGGTCTGGTTTTACGTTGCCCCATGCGCATATCCGCGTACGGCGGACCGCGTGACCTGACGCGCAGAGGGGATAATGCAGCCGACCGGAAAACGTGCGGTACGAATGATTTTCATAGTCACGTTTTTATGGATTGCCATTCTGCAGTACGTAGTTCTGGTCATCGCCCGCGCTGAACCGTATCCCGCGATAATTCTGCCCGGATTTCCGGCGCATTGCCCGGGCTGTCTGCTGGAAACCGGTGTCGCGGCAACGAAAAGCCCGGAGTTGCGCGTTCGTTTCGGCGACGGCCACACCGAGAAGGTTTCCGTCCGTGACATTCTCCCGCCCGGACCGTCGGTGAGCCTGATGGCGTTCTCGTCCGCCTTCTCGGATGACGACGTCAAGGCCAATCCGGAGACCGTCGCGTTTCTGAAGGCCAGAACGGAGCGGCTGTTCCCGGGACAGGACGTGGCGGGCCTGGACATCGTGTGGCGTTCGACGATCTACCGGGCGCCCGATGAATCCGATCTCGAGCACGTGGAGCTGTACACGATCAACGTCGATTTCGGTGATGCCCAATGAAATTGGGGGAGAAGTTCGACCGCTGGGTCGCAAGTGGACCGTTCACGCCGGCCGATCTGGGAATTTATCGCATCATCTATGCGGTGGCCGCGCTGCTGACCGCGCCCGATATCCGTTGGATCAGCCAGTATCCGGATGTCATCTTCAATCCGCCGCCGGGGCCGATCGCATTGTTCACCGGATTCCCGTCCCTCACCGTGCTGATCGTGTTGGAGGTGCTCCGCACCGTCACCCTGCTGATGCTGGGCCTGGGTATCTGGACGAGATACGTGTCCATTGCGGCGTGGGTGATGCTGACCGTCACTGCCGGGCTGACCTACTGTTTCGGCAAGATCGACCACTCGATATTGATGGTCGTCGTGCCACTGGTATTCGCGTTTTCTGGCTGGGGGAATCGCTTTTCGATCGACGCTTTGCGCCGCGAGGGCGAGGCCCCGCCCCAGCAGCAATGGCCATTGCGCCTCATGGCGTTGTTGATCGCCTGGGCGTTCGCGGCCGCGGCGATGACGAAGCTGTTGACCGGGTGGCTGTCGTTCTCCAGTCAGGGTGCTCGGGGATACTTCGTCCTCGGCTTCCTCACCGAGGACAACGTCTATCTGTTGGCGCCGTGGGTGGCCGCCCACGATGTGACAGCGGTCTGGGAGTTCGCCGACTGGGCCACCGTCATCTTCGAATTCTCCCTGCTGTTCGCCCTGCCGTGGTGGCGGGCGTTCAGGACGGCGCTCGCGGTGGCGACGACCTTCCATCTCGGCGTGCTGTTCGTCATGAACATCGATTTCAGCCACGCGGTGGTCGCCTACGCCGCGTTCGTGTCCTGGGGCGCCATCGCCGCCCGGCTCGGCCGCTACCGGCCGCTCCGCACGCTGGCCCGGCTCTTCGACCCGGGCGCCGAGCCCCTCGCCGGCCCGCCCGCATACCTACTCCTGGGGCTGGCCACAATCGCCGTCGGCGGTGGCACCTGGTATCTGATGATCAACCCACTGGGGGAGCTACCCACCGGGTCGCTACTGGGCAATGTGTTCATCGTGGTGGCCGGGCTCGGCGGCCTGACCTACCTCGCGCTGGAACTGCGCAACGTGGTGTGGGGACGCCGCGACGGTGACACCCCCGATGACGATCGGCCTCAGGCCTCCAGCTTGCCGCCCTCGACCGCCGCCCGGTAACCCCGGACGGTGGCCGGCACGAACAGCGCTGCCAGCACCACCGCCCACAGCAGGGTCAGCAGCAGCGGCTGCCATACGTCTCCGCCGGAGGACAGCGCCCGCATGGCCGCTGCCGGCGGCGCGATCGGCTGGTACTCGGCAAGGGGGCGCAGCACCGCCGGGATGCGGTCGACCGGGATCAGCGTCGCGAATGCCAGGCCCATGCAGCCACTCTGGGTCCAGGTGAGGATCAGCCGGCCCTGTGGGCGCAGCGCGAGCGTGATGACGATGGTGGCGAAGACGAGCACGACGATCACCGGGATCAACAGGTACAGAACGAACATCAGCCAACCGCCGGTGAACCGGAAACCCATCGCGTAGGCGGCCGCGACGACGAATGCCGATCCGATGAAGGTGCGTGCCGCCTCGGCCAACAAGGCACCGGTCAGCGGCGCGGTTCGGTGCACCGGCATCATCCACATCCGGGTCAGCAGACCGCTGTCCCGGTCGTAGGGCACCGAGAGACCCGCGCCGACGGCAGCCGACATGGCCCCGGCCAGGGTGCAGACCGGGATCAGCAGATCCAGTCCGCTGTTACCGGTGATACGCACCATCGACTTGCCCACCAGCAGGCCGTAGATGACCAGCAGTCCGGTCGGGAAGAGCAGCGCCTGCAGCGGGACCATCGGGTACCGGCGCCACTGGATGAACAAGCGGCCGGCGAAGATCCAGCTCTCCGTCAGAAGCGAATGCCGGTGCTCGGGGCTCGTGGTCATGATCGCCGTCCCTGGAGTCGCACGGCGATGACACCGAAGATCACCAGCAGACCGACGCACCACGCCAGGCTGGCCGCCAGGTTGCCGGTGTCGACCGAACCGCTGGTGAAGTCACGCAAGGTCTCGGTGATCTGCGAGATCGGCTGGTACTGCACGAAGGGATGCAGCCAGGACGGGAAGGCGTCCAGCGGGGCGAGGCCGGTCGACAACAGCACCAGCAGCAACTGCGGGACGAGCAGCAGCTGGCTGGCCACCTCGGTGCGCCCGGCCTTGCTGCCGGTCGCGTCGGCGCCCAACGACAACGCCAGCGTGAGGATCAGGGACATCGCCACGAATGCGACGAAGTATCCGAGGCCGGCAGTCAGCCGGAAGCCGAACAGGTAGGCGGCCAGGAACGAGGCCGCCAGTGCCAGTATTCCGCGCACCAGGCAGTAGCTCATCCGGGCCATCAGCGGGGCGTACGGCGAGATGGGCAGCGTGCGCATCCGGGCGCCCAGTCCGCTGATCTTCTCCCAGGCCGCCCGGTCGGTGGTGGTGAGCGCACCGAACAGCATCGCCTGGACGACCACGGCCGGTAACACATACTGGGCGTAGGTCATCTCGCCGACGGCGATGATGTCGCGCAGCAGGAAGGTCAGTCCGATCAACCCGGCGATCGGTACCAGCGTGGCAAAGACCAAGTCCACCCGGCTCTTGCGCAAGATGCGGGCCGTGAGGATCGCGACCGCCGTCACGTCGTGGTGACCGGGCTGGTGAGATGCAGGAACACCTCATCGAGCGAAGGCCGGCGCAGTGAGATGTCGATGAGTTCGACACCGATCTCGTCCATCCGCCGGAACACCTCGGTCAACGTCGCCACGCCCGAGGGGGCCGGCACGGACACGGTGTTGGCGTCGGTATCGACCTCGACCTCGTCGAAATCGGAGAGCGCTGCGGCGATCCGCGGCAGGTCGTCAGGGTTCAGCGGTGTCATCTCGCAGTAGCTCGAGCCGGTCTGGCGCTTGAGTTCGTCGGCGGTGCCCTTGGCGACGATCTGACCGGCGTTGAGGATCACGATCGAATCGCTGAGGATGTCGGCTTCCTCCAGGTACTGCGTCGTCAGCAGCACCGTGATGTCCTGAGCCTTCAACGAGGACACCAGATTCCACACGTCACGGCGGCTGCGCGGGTCCAGGCCGGTGGTCGGTTCGTCCAGGAAGAGCACCTTGGGCAGGATCACCAGGGACACGGCGATGTCGATGCGCCGCCGCATGCCTCCGGAGTAGCCGACGACCTGGCGGTCGGCCGCATGGCTCATGTCGAACTGGTCGATGAGTTCGTCGGCGCGGGCACGGGCCTCGGCCCGGCGCAGACCGCGCAGCCGGCCGAACAGCACGAGGTTCTCCCGGCCGGTGAGCCGTGGATCGAGGGCGGCATCCTGACCGGTGACACCGATGTTCTGGCGCACCTTGGCGGGCTCACGGGCGACGTCGTACCCGGCAACCACCGCGGTGCCCGAACTCGGGGTCAGCAAGGTCGACAGGATCTTGACCGTCGTCGTCTTGCCTGCGCCGTTGTGCCCCAGCAACGCACACACGGACCCGGTCGGAACGGAAAAGCTCACGTCGCGCAGGGCGGGCACGCTGCCGCCGAATGTCTTGGCGACATTATTGAGCTCGATCACGGAGTCATACGATACAGCCGCCGCCCGGTATGTGAGACCTTCGGTCGCGGGTTGTCCCGGGTTGTCGCGGGGTTTCGCCGGCCCCGGGACGAGCCCCTCGCACTGTGTGCGACGACACGTCATGCGACACGCGCGGATCTGTCGGAGCGCACCAATAGACTGGCCACCCTATGAGCGCTTCGTTTGTGCACCTGCATAACCACACTGAGTATTCGATGCTCGACGGTGCCGCGAAGGTCAAGCCGATGATCGCCGAGGCCCAGCGCCTCGAGATGCCCGCGATCGGCATGACCGACCACGGGAACATGTTCGGGGCCAGCGAGTTCTACAACGTCGCCACCGACGCCGGCATCAAGCCCATCATCGGGATCGAGGCGTACATCGCCCCCGCTTCGCGGTTCGAGAAGAAGCGCGTGCAGTGGGGCGACCCCAGCCAGAAATCCGACGACGTGTCGGGCAGTGGTTCCTACACGCACATGACGATGGTCGCCGAGAACGCGACCGGGCTGCGCAACCTGTTCAAGCTGTCCTCGCTGGCCTCCTTCGAAGGACAGCTCGGCAAGTGGTCGCGGATGGACGTCGAGATCATCGCCGAGCATGCCGAGGGCATCATCGCCACCACAGGCTGCCCGTCCGGCGAGGTGCAGACCCGGCTGCGCCTCGGCCACGAACGCGAGGCGTTGGAGGCCGCGGCCAAATGGCAGGACATCTTCGGCAAGGAGAACTTCTTCCTGGAGTTGATGGACCACGGCATCGAGATCGAGCGCCGGGTCCGCGAGGGTCTGCTCGACATCGGCCAGAAGCTCGGCATCCCGCCGCTGGCCACCAATGACTGTCACTATGTGACACAGGAGGCCTCCCGCAACCACGAGGCGCTGCTGTGCATCCAGACCGGCAAGACGCTGTCGGACCCGACCCGCTTCAAGTTCGACGGTGACGGCTACTACCTGAAATCGGCCGCCGATATGCGCGCGCTGTGGGACTCGCAGGTGCCCGGCGCCTGCGACTCCACCCTGCTGATCGCCGAGCGGGTGCAGTCCTACGCCGACGTGTGGGCTCCGCGCGACCGGATGCCGGTCTTCCCGGTTCCCGAGGGTCACGACCAGGGCAGCTGGTTGCGGCACGAGGTCAACGAAGGTCTGGCCCGCCGGTTCCCCGACGGTGTGGCGCAGGAGTACCTGGACCGCGCCGACTATGAGATCAAGGTCATCTGTGACAAGGGCTTCCCGGCCTACTTCCTGATCGTCGCGGACCTGATCAACTACGCACGCTCGGTGAACATCCGGGTGGGCCCGGGACGTGGCTCGGCGGCGGGCTCACTGGTGGCCTACGCGATGGGCATCACCAACATCGACCCGATCCCGCACGGGCTGCTGTTCGAGCGCTTCCTCAATCCCGAACGCCCCTCGGCTCCCGATATCGATATCGACTTCGACGACCGCCGGCGCGGCGAGATGGTGCGCTACGCCTCCGAGAAATGGGGCAGTGACCGGGTCGCCCAGGTCATCACCTTCGGCACCATCAAGACCAAGGCCGCGCTCAAGGACTCGGCCCGGGTCAACTACGGCCAGCCCGGCTTCGCCATCGCCGATCGGATCACCAAGGCGCTGCCGCCGCCGATCATGGCCAAGGACATCCCCCTCTCGGGCATCACCGACCCGAAACACGAGCGGTACAAGGAAGCCGCCGAGGTGCGCGGGCTGCTGGAAACCGATCCCGACGTACGCACCATCTACGAGACCGCGCGTGGTCTGGAAGGCCTGGTCCGCAACGCCGGCGTGCACGCCTGCGCGGTGATCATGAGCTCCGAACCGCTGACGGACGCGATTCCGCTGTGGAAGCGGCCGCAGGACGGCGCCATCATCACCGGCTGGGATTACCCGTCGTGTGAGGCCATCGGCCTGCTCAAGATGGACTTCCTGGGCCTGCGCAACCTCACCGTGATCGGTGACGCGCTGGAGAACATCAAGGCCAACCGCGGCATCGATCTGGACCTGGATCATCTGCCGCTCGATGATCCGGCCACCTATGAGCTGCTGTCCCGCGGTGACACGCTGGGCGTGTTCCAGCTCGACGGCGGGCCGATGCGCGATCTGCTGCGCCGCATGCAGCCCACCGGGTTCAACGACATCGTCGCCGTGCTGGCCCTGTACCGGCCCGGCCCGATGGGCATGAATGCGCACAACGACTACGCCGACCGCAAGAACGGTCGCCAGGAGATCAAGCCGATCCACCCGGAGCTCGAGGAGCCGCTCAAGGAGATCCTGTCGGAGACCTACGGTCTGATCGTCTACCAAGAGCAGATCATGTTCATCGCCCAGAAGGTCGCCGGCTACTCGATGGGCAAGGCCGACGCGCTGCGAAAGGCGATGGGCAAGAAGAAGCTCGAGGTCCTGGAAGCCGAGTACAAGGGCTTCCTGGAGGGAATGACCGCCAACGGTTTCTCCGCTGCTGCGGTGAAAGCGCTGTGGGACACCATCCTTCCGTTCGCCGGGTACGCGTTCAACAAATCGCACGCCGCCGGCTACGGGCTGGTGTCCTTCTGGACCGCCTACCTCAAGGCCAACTACCAGGCCGAGTACATGGCCGGTCTGCTCACCTCGGTCGGTGACGACAAGGACAAGGCCGCGGTCTACCTGTCGGACTGCCGCCGGCTCGGCATCACCGTGCTGCCCCCGGATGTCAACGAATCGGTGCACAACTTCGCCTCGGTCGGCCAGGACATCCGGTACGGCCTCGGCGGCGTGCGCAACGTCGGCGCGAATGTGGTGCAGTCGATCATCAACGGCCGCACCGAGAAGGGGAAGTACACCGACTTCTCCGATTACCTGAACAAGATCGACATCGCCGCCTGCAACAAGAAGGTCACCGAATCGCTGATCAAGGCGGGGGCCTTCGACTCGCTCGGGCATCCCCGCAAGGGCCTGTTCCTGGTGCACGCCGACGCGGTCGACTCGGTGCTCGGCACCAAGAAAGCCGAGGCGATCGGCCAGTTCGATCTGTTCGGTGGCGGAGACGCCGACTCCGGAATCGAGTCGGTGTTCACCATTCCGGTGCCGGAGGGGGAGTGGGAGGACAAGCACAAGCTGGCCCTCGAGCGGGAGATGCTGGGGCTCTATGTGTCCGGGCATCCGCTGGACGGGGTGGCGCACCTGCTGGCCGCCCACGTGGACACCCAGATCCCGGCGATTCTGGAAGGCGATATCGGCAACGATGCGCAGGTGCGCATCGGCGGCATCCTGGCCTCGGTGAACCGCCGGGTCAACAAGAACGGATTGCCCTGGGCCTCAGCGCAAGTGGAGGACCTCACCGGCGGCATCGAGGTGTTGTTCTTCCCGCAGACCTATTCGGCGTTCGGTGCCGACATCGCCGACGACGCAGTGGTGATCGTCGGTGCCAAGGTCGCCATCCGGGACGACCGGATCTCGTTGATCGCCAACGATCTGGTCGTGCCGGACTTCTCGAACGCCCAGGGCGATCGTCCGGTCGCGGTCAGCCTGCCGACGCGGCAGTGCACGGTCGACAAGGTGACCGCGCTCAAGCAGGTGCTGGCCCGTCATCCCGGGACGTCGCAGGTGCATCTGCGGCTGATCAGTGGTGAACGCATCACCACGCTGGAACTCGACCAGTCGCTGCGCGTGACGCCGTCCTCGGCCCTGATGGGTGATCTCAAGGCGCTGCTCGGCCCCGGCTGCCTGGGCGGTTGAGCGACCGCTACCGACAGAAGTCGCTCCGCCGTAGACCCCGCGGCATGGTGTCGGTCGGGGAGAAGCCGACGGGAAGCTAGCGGCGCGCGGACACTCCGCCGGCCAGCCACACGGCGGTCGCCGCAGCGGCGGCGGTCAGCACGGCCGGACCCGGGCTGGCGGCGATGACGCCGACCGCGACGAGCACCAGGGCTCCCAGGATCAGCGCGACCACCTTGTACATCGGCCACGGGACGCCGGCGATGTTGATTTCGGTGTGCGTGCTCACGGGTCCACGATAGCTCGTAACCCAGAGTTCGGCCAGCCGAAACATTGCGCGTGTCGAACGTCTCGCCGGGGTGTTGTCCCAGCACGATCGGGGTAACCGGTTTTCGCCCGCAGGGCAGGAAGTGGCACCATTGAACGGTGTCTGCAGACCTGAGCCGAGTCCCACGCGTTTCGCCGCTGTCCGCGGCCGACATCGACGAGGCCGCTGCACGAATTTCCGACGTCGTCACCCGCACTCCGCTGCAGTTCAGCGACCGGCTGTCGGCGGCGACCGGCGCCCAGGTGTACCTGAAGCGCGAGGACCTGCAGGCGGTGCGGTCCTACAAGCTGCGCGGTGCCTACAACGTGTTGATGCAGCTCACGCCGGAGGAACTCGCGGCCGGTGTGGTCTGTTCATCGGCCGGCAACCACGCCCAGGGCTTCGCGCTGGCCTGCCGGTCGATGGGGGTGCATGGCCGGGTGTATGCGCCGGCCAAGACGCCGAAGCAGAAGCGCGACCGCATCCGCTACCACGGCGGCGAGTACATCGAACTGATCATCGGCGGCAAGACCTACGACATGGCCGCCGAGGCCGCGCTCGACGATGTCGCGCGCACCGGGGCCACCCTCGTCCCGCCGTACGACGACCCGCGGACGATGGCCGGCCAGGGCACCATCGCGGTCGAACTGCTCGAGCAGCTGTCCGCCGAGCCCGACGTGGTCATCGTCCCGGTCGGCGGTGGCGGTTGCATCGCCGGCATCACCACCTACCTGTCCGAGCGCACCACGACGTCCTCGGTGCTGGGTGTCGAGCCGGCGGGCGCGGCGTCGATGATGGCCGCGCTGGCCGCGGGTGGTCCCGTGACGCTCGATCACGTCGACCAGTTCGTGGACGGGGCCGCGGTGGCCAAGGCCGGCACCCACACCTACACCGCGCTCGCCGCGGCCGGGGACATGCTCTCGATCACGTCGGTCGACGAGGGCGCGGTGTGCTCGGCGATGCTCGACCTGTACCAGAACGAGGGCATCATCGCCGAGCCCGCGGGAGCGCTGTCGGTGGCCGCACTGTTGGAGGCCGACATCGCCCCCGGCTCCACCGTGGTGTGCATCATCTCCGGCGGCAACAACGACGTGTCCCGATACGGCGAGATCCTGGAGCGCTCCCTGGTGCACCGCGGCCTCAAGCACTACTTCCTGGTGGACTTCCCGCAGGAGCCCGGCGCCCTGCGTGGGTTCCTGGACAGTGTGCTCGGCGTCAACGACGACATCACCCTGTTCGAGTACGTCAAGCGCAACAACCGCGAAACCGGTGAAGCCCTGGTCGGGATCGAGTTGAGTTCGGCCGCAGATCTCGAGGGGCTGATCGAGCGGATGCAGGAATCCGAGGCGCACGTCGAGCTGTTGGAGCCCGGTTCGCCGACCTACCGTTACCTGACCTGAGCGGGAATGTTCAGAATCCCCTCAGCGCCGGTGCTTTCGGCGGGGTAGCTGCTTCTCGCACACAATATTCTGTCCATTCTGCCGTTGGTGGGTGGACACCGACGAACGTACCCTCGAGGGGTGCCCACCAGGAATGCGACGCTCGCGGAGTTTCTCCGGCAACACCGGGCCAAGCTGCAGCCGAGTGCTGTCGGGCTCCCGGAAGGACGCCGTCGGCGTGTGACAGGGTTGCGTCGGGAAGAGGTGGCCAGTCTGGCCGGCATCAGTCCCGACTACTACCACCGAATCGAGCAAGGACGCGAGCGGCCCTCCGACCAGGTGCTCGACGCGATCGCCCGTACCCTGCTGCTCAGTCCCGACGCGACGGCGTATCTGCGGAACCTGGCAGCGAATCACGCTGCGCGGCAACCGATCGTCCGGCTGCAGCGGTCGATCGATCCCGCGCTGCAAGACCTGATCGACAATTGGTATTCCTCTCCGGCGAGTATCTATGACGGTTCCCTCACCGCGGTGATGGCCAACGGGGGCGCGGCCGCGCTGTCGGACAGCTTCGCGGTCGGAGGAAATCCGGTGCGCAGCTTGTTCCTCGACGAGCGCAAGCGCGAGTTCTACCGCAACTGGGACGGTCTGACCGCATGGGCCGTGCGGGGGCTTCGTGACTTCGCCGGCCACCACCCGGATCCGAGGCTGGACGCGTTGATCGATGAATTGCATACGCGGAGTGCACACTTCCGCAAGCTGTGGGCCACGTACGACGTCAGGAGCCACAGCCGTGGTCTCCTGCTGATGAACCACCCGCAGGTCGGTCCGCTCGATCTGCATTTCCAGCACCTGGGCCTGCGCGGCAGCGATCACATCATGGTGGTCTACTGGGCAGACCCGGGCTCGCCCTCGGAGGTGGCGTTGCGGGCATTGACCGAGTGCCGATCTCCCAGCGCGGTCTGACGGCAGCACGAGATATTCCGCCATGGAACCAGCGGGGGATGCTTCACGCCTGACCCGATTCCTTGGCGGCCCGGTCGATCACGTCGGCGACGGCGCGCGGATGAGTGAGGAACACGACGTGACTGGCGTCGATCTCGGTGATCTCTGCACCGACGCGCTCGGCGGTCTGCCGGAGCATCCTCGGATCGATGGCCTCGTCCGCAGTGGCGACCACCGCCCAGCTGGGCTTGGTCCGCCAGGCGGCCTGGGTGAGCGTCTCGTCGAAGATCGACATGTTGATCGGTACCTGAGAGTCGCGCAGGAACGCGGCGACCTCGTCGGTGGTGTCCCCGGCGAATCCGGCCTTGAACTTCTCCATGTTCACGAACCCGAAATCGTCCGACCCGGTTTCGATCACGAAACTGGGCGGCGTGGGGTAGTCGGCGTACTGCTGGCTGGTGGTCTCCCCGGCATCGGGTGCCAGTCCGGACACGTAGACCAGCCCGGTGACCTTCGGGTCCACACCGACCTCGGTGATCACGGTGCCGCCGTAGGAGTGTCCGACGAGCACCGTCGGACCGTCCTGGCGGTCGATGACGCGCTGGGTCGCGGAGATGTCGTCGCTCAGCGAGGTGAGCGGATTCTGCACGATCGTGACCCGGTACCCGCGGGCGACGAGCTCGTCGTACACGCCGCGCCAGCCGGACCCGTCGGCGAAGGCGCCGTGCACGAGCACGACGTTCTTCACATCCGCGGGTTGCGCGTGGGCCGGCCCGCTGGGGGCGATGGTGGCGAGGAACGTCGCGGCTGCGGCGGCAGCGGTGACAAGGCTGCGGAAGGGGATGTTCATGAAGGTCCTTTCGTTGGGCTGTGCAGGTCACCGGACGGCAACTCCGCCGCGCGGTCGGGAATCGGTTCGGTCTCGGCGCGGACCTGCTCCAGTAACCGGGTGATTCCGTCGACGATCACGGTGAACAGGGCGGCGCCGCCGGCCGCGGTCGCCGACGTGGGCCGGCCGACGACACCGCTGTGGGTCACGTCGGGCATCGGATAGGTCAGCACCCGGCTGAATGTGCGGTCCTCTTCGTCAACGGCCCGGTCGAGCGAGACGAGATCCGGATCGAGATGCAGCACCATCGACGTCTCGGCCACGTTCGCGTGCGGGTCGTCGGCGTCACTGAAGTACCCCTTGTGGGCTTCGGCGTTGATGTCGTACAGCGATGCGAAACAGGTTCGTAACGAGGGATGTTCGTGGCGCAGGGTGAGCAGAGCGCTCTGCGCGGCGGGCCCGTTGGTGGCATGGGCGTTGATCACCACCAGCTTCCGGAACCCGGAGGTGGCCACCCAGCGCCCGGTGTCGGTGACGATCGCGGTCAGCGTCGCGACCGACAGCGACAAGGTGCCCGGCCAGTGCGCGGTGTGCCCGAGCGAACAGCCGTAAGCCAAAGCGGGGAGCATGATGTCTCCGGTGCGCGCGACGGCGGCGGTGGTGGCGGCCGCGGCCAGCAGGGTGTCGGTGCCGGTGGGCAGGTGCGCGCCGTGCTGCTCGATCGCACCCAACGGCAACACCGCGACGGCTCCCGAACGTGCGGCCGCGGCCACCTCGTCGCGATTCAGATCGCACCACTTCGGCATATGGCGTCGTCCCTCCGCTCGGGGTGTCCATGACCGGTCAGGGCGTCGGCCGTGAGCAGAAGTTATGTCGCCGATCGACGCTCCAGCCAGGCCTGCCATGAAACTATGGACACGTTGCACGCAGACCGCCCCGACATCGCGGGGTTAGGTTGGCCGGACAGCGCCACCGCTCGGTTCTCCGGCGCGGCGGCGCAGTCTGTCAGGGGAGACCGTTGCCTCGGAAGGAGTTCGGCAATGACGAACGCGACGACCGGCGCGATGAACGGCAATGCGGTCACGATCACGACCGTGGAGGCCGCCCGGGCATTCTTCGACCGCCATCAGGTCAGCACGGTGCAGTTCGGCATGACCGACCTCGACGGCCAGCTGCGCGGCAAGTTCGTGCCGGCCGACGTCTTCCTCGATTCGATTGCGACGCGGGGATCGTCGATACCCAACATCGTTTTCGGCTGGGACATCGAAGACACGCTGATGGACTGCTTCAGCGTCTCCGGTTGGCACACCGGGTTTTCCGATGTGGTGCTGATGCCGGACCTGACGACGCTGCGGCCGGTGCCGTGGGAGCCCGGGCACGCGTTCGTCCTGTGCGACGTCGTGCACACCGACGGCTCCGAGGTGTCCGTTGTTCCGCGCACCGTCCTGGCCCGGCAGGTGGCCCGCGCCGCAGCGCTCGGCTACCGGGTCACGGCCGGATACGAACTGGAGTTCTATCTGTACCGGGAGACACCGGAGACGGCCGCCGCGAAGGGTTACCGGCACCTCACTCCGGCCGCGCCGGGCAACGCGACCTTCAACCTGAACCGACAGAGCACACTGGAACCCGTCATCGGAGCCATCCGGGAGGGCATGCGTGCCTGTGACATCCCGATCCTGGCGTCCAATACCGAGTACGGCGCCGGCCAGATCGAGATCAACATCGAACACGCCGACGTGCTCACCACCGCCGACCGCGTGGCGATCTACAAGAACGGTGTGCGCCGAATCGCCGAGCAGCACGGATATCTGGCCACGTTCATGGCAAAGGTGGCCACCGACGCGGCAGGCTCGAGCGGCCACATTCATCAGAGCATGCAGCCACTGGACACCCCGACGTGCAACGCGATGTGGGACGGGGACGGTCCATCGACGCTGATGCGGCAGGCGGTGGCCGGCCAGTTGGCGACGATGAGCGACTTCACCGCGCTGTACTGCCCGACAGTCAACTCCTACAAGCGGCGCGTCCCGGCGTCCTGGTCGCCGGTGTCAGCGGTGTGGGGCAACGACAATCGCACCGCCGCGCTGCGCGTCATCGCCCGAGACGAAGCGACCTGCCGCATGGAGAACCGCGTGCCGGGTGCTGACGCCAACCCTTATCTGGCGCTGGCGGCATGCGTGGCCGGGGTGCTGCACGGGGTGGAGAACCGATTGCAGCCGCCCGCACCGGTCCTCGGCGACGCGTACCAGGACGATGGCGTGCCGCTGCCGCGCTCGTTGGCCGCGGCCGTCGAGACGCTCGCACAGAGCACCACAGCCCGAACCGCATTCGGCGACGAGTTCGTCGACCACTATCTGGCTTCGCGGATCTGGGAGCGCGACCGCCACCGGGAACAGGTCAGCGACTGGGAGACCGGACGCTACTTCTCCCGTGTCTGAGTTGCCGATTGTGTCACCCGGCCCCGGCGCCGGCGACTTACGATGGGCCATGCCCGATGAGTCGCTGCCAGAGGTGGAGCTGCGGGCCGTCGAGCACATAGCCCGGGTCCTCGCTGCCACCGACGACGTGACGGTGGTCGCCCAGGGTGTCGCCGAGGCGATCCAGGCGGGGCGTACCCATCGCGACGTCTACGCCTACGTCTACGACAGCGCCGCCAAGGAACTGGTCCTGACCGGCGCCACCGAAAGCCCTGCCGCCGAACACGTGGGAGCGTTGCGGCTGGCCTACGGTGAAGGTGTCACCGGCTGGGTCGCCGCCACCAAACAGAGCTATATCGTGCCCGACGAGCCCGCCCAGGACCCACGGTTCCTGGCCTACCCGGGCATCGGCGAGGAACGCTACGGCGCCATCTTCTCGGTGCCGATCGTCTCGTCCCGCGCGGTGCCGCTGGGCTGCATCACGGTGTGGGCGACCACGGGTCACCGTTTCGATCCCGGTGAGGTGGCGTTCGTCGAACGCATGGCGGCACTCGTCGCGCCCGTGTTCGACACCGTCCGAGAACGTCAGGCGGGCAACCGGCTGGCCGCGGTGGCCGACGGGCTCACCGAGTTGGCGTCGATGGTCGCCTCGGGGACCTCGCCCGGTTCGACGATGGATTTCGCGGTCGAGTTCCTCACCGAAGCCGCGGAGGTGGACGTCACGGTCGCCTTCGTAACCGACCCGTCGGGTGCGGACCGGATGCACATGACGGTGCTCACCTCGGCGTCGGGAAGCGAGATCGAGACGCTTCGCGCCAACCTGCTCACCATCGACCAGGACATCCGCAACGGGATCACCGACTGGCGCAGCGCCGCGCAGTCGGTCAACCGTGCGTTCGACGGCATTGCCGGCGCGGTCACGAGCTGCCCGGTGCGCGTCGGCGCCGAGGAATTCGGCGTCCTGGCCTGCTACCGCCTGACCGCTCGGCGGTTCACCAACGCAGAGGTGACCCTGGCCGCGGCGGTGGCGAATCAGGCCGCCGTGGCAATCCGGTTGGTGTTGCTGACCGATGAACTGACGTCCCGCAACAGGCTCAACTGGTTCCTGCGCGATTTGACCCTGGGACGGCTCACCGGCGAGGAGTTGCGGCGCCGCGCGGCAGCGGTCGGGTTGGACACCGCCGCAGGCCACGTGTTCGTGGTGGCGAGCGTGTCCACGGTCGAGATGCGCCGTGGTGAGACGCGACCGCTCACCCCGGCGCTCGCCGAGCTGCTCGCCGATGGCGCGGTGCTGCCGCCTGGCAGTGTGTTCGCGTCCACTCCGCATCAGACGGTCGCGGTGGTGCCGTGGCAGGGCGACGATGCGTCGGTCGACGCCTTGCGGATGCCGCTGCTGGAGGTGTGTTCGCGGCTCCGGACGGCCGGGCACGCCGTCACTTTCGGTGTGTCCAAACCGGTATCGGCGTTGGCCGAGCTCCGCAGCGCCCTCGCTGAAGCCCGGGAGGCGGTGGCGATCAGCAGCCGACTGGACAACCCGAACGGGGTTTTCACCCTCGACGACGTCGGGCATCACCTCCTGTTGATGCGGGTCTCCGGTGTCGACTCGATCCGTGATCGCTATGCCACCGCGGTCGGGCGGATCGCCGAATACGACCGGGTGAAAGGCACCGAACTCCTCGAAACCTTGGCGGTGTTCCTGCACTACCGCAGCCAGAGTGTCGCCAGCCGTGAACTTTTCGTACACCGCAACACCCTGACCCAGCGTCTGACCCGGGCCGCCAACCTCAGCGGCATCGATGTGATGGAGCCGTCGGAGTGGTTCCCGCTGCAACTCGCGTTGAAGGTGCACCAGTCGCGGGCGCGAATGACGCCAGGAACCGCCGACGATTGACCCTGCAGTGCTGTCGTCGGAGTGCTTTACGACGCGGTAGGTGGCCCTCTCGGTACTAGGAAGTCTCCGGTCTGGGCCCTGGGCCGCGGCCCCGCCAGGATGACATCATGAGCGTGCAGCTGAACTGCGAACGAAGCGGGCAAACCCCGCTGATTCTTGATGATTCGTTCCTGCAGAACCCGCACCCGGTGTATGCCGAGCTGCGCCGCCGCCGGGCTGTGCACCGGGTACGGACCTGGGGCGGTGTGGACGTCTGGATGGTCACGCGGTACGCCGAGGCACGACAACTGCTCGCCGATCCCCGGCTGAAGAAGCACGGCCCGACCACCGACAGTCTCTTCCCGCCGGGCAACGTCACCTCCATCGGGACGGTACTGGGCGACAACATGTTGTTTCGAGATCCACCCGACCACACTCGGTTACGCCGCCTCGTCACCGCCGCGTTCTCGGCACACGCGATACGCGGGTTGCGTCCGGCCGTCGTCGACATCGCCGACGAACTGCTCACCGCGATGAGCCACCGTGCGCCGGGCCGCGTCGATCTCATGCAGTCGTTGGCTCTGCCACTGCCGATCCGGGTGATCGGCGAGCTACTCGGTGTCCCACCGGCAGCCCGTACCCGGTTCTCTTCGCTCGTGCATCCCGTCCTGAGCTCCAGCGATCCCGACGAGGAGCGTCGTGCAGGGGTGGAGTTGACTCAGCTCTTGCAGACGATCGTCGCTGCCAAGCGGAAGGAACCGGCCCACGATGTGCTCGGTCACCTCGTCCATGTCCGCGACAACGATGATCGGCTCAGCGAGGACGAGTTGCTGGGCACGGTATTTCTGCTGATCGTCGCCGGCTATGAGACGACGGTGAACCTCATCGCCAACGGTGTACTGGCGCTGCTCCGCCACCCGGCGCAGATGGCGGCACTGCGCGCTGACCGATCCCTGCTGCCCGCCGCCGTCGAAGAGACGCTGCGGTTCGAAAGCCCACTCAACACCGCGACCGTCCGATTCACCGGTGAACCGATCCGTGTCGACGGCATCGAGATCCCGGCCGGAGAACTGGTGGTGATCGCCCTGCTGGGCGCCAATCACGACGAGCGTCGGTTCCGCGACCCCGACACCTTCAACCTGCTCCGCACCGACAGCCGCCATCTCGCGTTCGGTCACGGCATCCATCACTGCATCGGGGCGCCACTGGCCCGGATGGAAGCCGAGATCGCGCTGGAAGGACTGCTGTCGCGTTTCCAGCACATCGAACTGGCCACCGATGAACCGCTGAAGTACCGGTCGAGCATCTTGATGCGCGGACTTCTGAGCCTGCCCGTCCATATCGGTGGCCGACGCTGAGCCTGCCCGCCTGGATCCTCGACGACGGGGATCCACCTGAGATCCAAAGGACATGTCATGAGCACGCTTCTCCACATCGACTCCTCGGTCCGCACTGCGGGATCTGTCAGCCGCGCGCTGACTGCGCGCGCAACTGCCCGGTGGTGCGCGGTCAATCCGGCTGGGACGGTGAAGTATCGCGACTTGGCTGCCGATCCGATACCGCACCTGAATGCCTCGAATGGTCTGGCGTTGATGACGCCACCGGAGCGACACAACCCCGCCGAGGCCCGGACCTATGCGTTGAGCAAGAGCCTCATCGACGAGATCAAGGCGGCAGACACCGTGGTGCTGGGTATGCCCTTGTACAACTATGCCGCGCCCAGTTCGGTGAAGACCTGGGTCGACCATATTGTCGCCGGCGGATTGTCGTTCACCCCTGACGGCACCGGCCTGCTCGCAGCGACGGACTTCGTCGTGATCGAGAGCCGCGGCGGCAGTTACCTTGAAGGCACTCCGAAACATGGTTGGGACCACGCGGAATCATGGATTGCACATGCTGTTTCGTTGACCGGACTCAAACCGCAGATCATCGTTGCCGAGCTGACCATGGCCACCGATGACGCCCGCATGGCCCACCATCGGCCGCTGGCCGAGCAGAGCCTGCAGCGCGCACGCGCGGAGATCGACTGCCTGTGGGGTGGAGTGCCGACCATGGCAGTGCCGCCGAGAGAGGCGGCACAGCTTGGTCGGCTGCGCGGGTGAGGCGTGGGCCCGCCGGGATCAGTCGAACATGACGACCGCACGCCCGACGATGTCGCCGCGACCCAGCGCTTCGAGACTGTCGTTTAGGTCGTCGAGCTTCGTGGTCACCACGTTGTGTCTGATCTTCCCCTCGGCGGCGAGGGTGAGGACCTCCTGCAGGTCGGTGCGGTTTCCCCAGAACGACCCGAAGGCGCCCAGGCCACCGATTCCGGTGACGACCACCGTCCGCCTCATGGCCGGGGATCAAGGGGAGACTCAGGGGCAAGAGGTCACAGAAGTAGCCGTCCAGAAGCTGATAGTCACTGCGACACATGCCCGTGGCCTTGACCTTGAGCAGCACCTGTCCGGGCCCCGGCTCGGGAACGGGTACCTCATCGATCTCGAGTGGTCGCCGGAAGTCGTGAATGCGTGCGGCTTTCATCTTCATGGTTGCCTCTTTCGGAGAGAAACATGGACCTCGGTGGCCATGAGGCTTTGATACCTTCGGAATTCTCACCAGAGGTGGCCGCGTGGGCGTTCTGTGTGCAAGCTGCACACACATTCGCCGAAGGCGCTGTCGTCGACATGGGTGGCCCTCTCGGTGCTAGGAAAACCTCGGTCTGTGTCCCGTGCCGCGGCACCGCCAGCATGGCTTCATGAGTGTGCAGATGGATTGCGAACGAAGCGGGCAAACCCCCGCTGACTCTTGATGATTCGTTCCTTCAGAACCCGTACCTCGTTTCGGCCGATCGGCCGGCCACAATCACAACAGAAGGAGCACTCGTGAGTATCGACATGGCCCATGCGGACGGCACGCTGCGCCACGATTACGTCATCGTCGGCGCCGGGTCTGCCGGATGCGTACTGGCGGCCCGGTTATCCGAGAACCCGGACACCAGGGTGCTGTTGTTGGAATCCGGACCTGAGGACACCCGGTCCGAGATCGCCGTGCCACTCGCGTGGCCGGCCCTGTGGGGGACCGAGGTCGACTACGCCTACGACACGGTTCCGCAGGCGGGCACCGCCGGGCTCCGGCACGACTGGCCGAGGGGACACACGCTCGGGGGCAGCAGCAGCATCAACGCGATGGTGTTCCTGCGTGGGCACCCGAACGACTTCGACAGCTGGAATTGTCCCGGCTGGGACTACGAGTCGGTGCTGCCGTATTTCAAGCGTATGGAAACGGTGGAGGGTGGCGATCGGCGTTACCGTGGCACAGACGGCCCGATGCGCCCGGCACGGGCCCATCCGGACGCGGCCAACCCGCTGTCCGAGGTCTTCATCCGGGGGGCTGCCGCAGCCGGTTTCCCGCTCACCGACGACTTCAACGGCGCATGTGCGGAGGGCGCCGGCTGGCACGATCTGTCGATCACCGGCGGTGCACGGCAGAGCACCGCCAGGGCCTACCTGCACCCGGTGCGCGGCCACAGGCCCAATCTGACCGTCCGGACCGGAGCTCGGGCCCGCAAACTGATCATCGACGGAAACCGTTGCATCGGTGTCGAGTTCGATCAGATGGGTCGGACCATGTCGGCGTTCGCCGGAGTCGAGGTGATCGTCAGCGCGGGTGCGGTGGACTCGCCGAGACTGCTACTGCTGTCGGGAGTGGGTCCGGCGGCCGAACTCGAGGCCATCGGCGTCGAGGTGGTCCACGACCTACCCGGGGTCGGCCGAAACCTGCACGACCATCCGGCGTGCGGGGTGGTGTACGAAGCCGCACAGCCGTTACCCGTCGGACAGCACAACCACGCCGAAACGTCGATGCTGTGGCGCAGCGACGCGTCCCTTGCCGGCCCTGACATGCAGCTCATGTTCATCCACGTGCCGTTTCACCCGCCGCACCTGTCCGCGCCCGCGAACAGTTTCACGTTCGGGGTCGCTCTGATGGCGCCGGAGGCGCGCGGATCGATCCGTCTCTCCGGGCCGCAACCGCAGCGTCCACCGCTCATCGACCCGAACTATCTCGGATCCGAGGCCGACCTGCGGCGGATGGTCGACGGCATCGGGGTGGCGCGTGAGATCGCGGCCAGCGAGCCGTTCGCCCCGTGGCGTGCTCGCGAGGTACTGCCCGGGCCCGACGCCGCCGATCCGAAGGCGTTGCGTTCCTTCTTGTCTACCGCCGCGTGCACCTATTACCACCCGGTGGGCACCTGCATGATGGGTCTGGGTTCGGACGCGGTGGTGGACCCCCGACTGCGGGTGCACGGCCTCGAAGGTCTGCGGGTGGCGGACGCGTCGGTGATGCCGAGAGTGGTGTCGGTGAACACAAACGCCGCCACCATCATGATCGGGGAGAAGGCGGCCGACCTGATCCTTCAGGGGGCTCTGGAAGGCTGATCAACCCGATCCCCACCTCAGCGCGACGAGTGCTGCCGCGGCCGGCCGGTCAGCCGGCCGTGCGCAGCACCGCGAAGGACTGCCCGGGGATCACGGTTCCGTCGGCCGAACTACCGGGCTCTTCCCAGGCCAGGACGGTATCCCCGCGCACCGGCACGCGCACCGCGTCGACCCCGAGATTGCAGACCACCGCCAGCGCGCCCCGCCGCATGATGATCCAGCGTGCCTCCTCGTCGTACTGCACCCGCAGATGGGTCAGCCATGGGTCGGCGAGATCGGGTTCGGTGCGGCGCAACGCGATCAGCCCCCGGTAGGCCGCCAGCAGTCGGGCGTGCTCACCGTCGGTCACCTCGGCCCAGTTCAGCTTGGATCGCAGGAACGTCTCGGGATCCTGCGGGTCGGGAATCTCGTCGGCATCCCAGCCGTGCGCGGCGAACTCGGCCTTGCGGCCCTCGGCGGTGGCGCGGCCCAGTTCCGGCTCCGGATGTGAGGTGAAGAACTGGAACGGGCTGCTCGACCCCCACTCCTCACCCATGAACAGCATTGCGGTGTAAGGAGATCCGAGTGCCAGTGCCGCCTTGACGGCCAACTGCCCGGCGGTCAGGTTCTGCGAGGGGCGGTCACCGGTGGCGCGATTGCCGACCTGATCATGGGTGAGGGTGTAGGCCAGCAGTCGGGTCGCCGGAATGGTGGCGGTGTCCAGCGGCCGCCCGTGCCGGCGGGCCCGGAACGACGAGTAGGTACCGGCATGGAAGTAGCCGTGCTGCAACGTCTGCGCCAGCGCCTCAAGAGTGCCGAAGTCACCGTAATAGCCCTGCCGCTCACCGGAGACCGCCGTGTGGATGGCGTGGTGGATGTCGTCATCCCATTGCGCGGTGAGGCCGAGGCCACCACGGTCCCGCGGAGTGATCAACCGCGGATCGTTCATGTCGCTCTCGGCGATCAGGGACAGCGGTCGACCCAATTCTGCCGCCAGCGCGTCGGTTTCGGCGGACAACTCTTCGAGGATATGGATCGCAGTGGTGTCCACCAACGCATGCACGGCGTCCAGGCGCAGACCGTCGGCACCGAAATCGCGCATCCAGCGCAGCGCACAGTCGATGATGTAACGGCGTACCTCGTCGGCGCCCGCATCGGCGATGTTGACCGATTCACCCCACGGATTGGAGCCGGTGGACAGGTACGGACCGAACCGCGGCAGGTAGTTCCCGGACGGCCCGAGATGGTTGAACACCGCATCGATGAGAACCCCGAGCCCGTGGGAGTGACAGGCATCGACGAAGCGCAGCAGCGCATCCGGTCCGCCGTAGGGTTCGTGCACCGCGTACCAGAGCACACCGTCATAACCCCAGCCGTGGGTGCCGCTGAAGGCGTTGACGGGCATGAGTTCCACGAAGTCGACGCCCAGATCGACCAGATGGGGCAGCTTCTCGATCACCGCATCCAACGTGCCCGTCGGACTGAAGGTGCCGATGTGCAGTTCGTAGATGACCGCGCCCTCGATGGAGCGCCCGGCCCAGGTCGGTGCGGGGCCCGGCGGGCTCCACAGTTGCGACGGTGCGTGCACTCCGTCGGGCTGGCGCGGCGAGCGGGGGTCGGGCAGCACGGTGTCGTCATCGTCGAGAACGAACCCGTAGCGGCTGTCCGGTGCGGCCGGCACCGTCGCGCGCCACCAGTCACCGGACGTCCGCTGCATCGGATACAGCGCGCCGTCCACGTGCAGCCGGACACGTTCGGGACGCGGCGCCCACACCGCGAAGTCGCGCTCAGCCATCGACTCGCTCCAGCAGTGCCACCGGCAGATCGGCGAACAGTTCGGTGGCCGCCGGGGCGCCCGCATGGGTGCGGCCGGTCAATCGGTCGATCCACATTCCCTCCGGCAAGGTGAGAATTGTGTCGCCCCAGCCGGTTTCGGCGAGCTTCACCGTCCACCGTGACACCGCCACCAGGACATCGTCGCCGCGCAGGAAGGAGATCAGGTGGGCCGCGGCCGACCCCGTGGCCGGTACCGGCCGATAGCTCCCGTCCAGGAAGACGTCCGGGCGGTCCCTGCGTAACCACAGCGCGGCACTGACCACCCGCATCTTCGGGTCGGTGCGTGCCCGCAGCGCCGCGCGCCGCACCGCGTAGTCCACCGGTCTGCGGTTGTCCGGGTCCACCAGGCTGTCGTCGAACAACTCGGTGCCCTGATAGACGTCCGGGACACCGGGAACGGTGAGCGCCAGCAGTTTCTGGCCGAGGCTGTCGTTGTGGGCGTGCGGATCGGCGCGCGCCACCAACGCCGTCAACTCCTTGGAGACCGGTCCGTCGATGATCGCGTCGATCCAGTCGTGCACGCCCGCTTCGAACTCGGTGTCCGGATCATTCCAGCTGGTGTACGTCGCCGCCTCCCGGATCGCCTTCTCGGCATAGGCGTGCAGCCGGGTGCGCAGGGCATCGGTCACCTCACCGTCAACCGGCCAGACCCCGAAGATGTTCTGCAACAGGAACAGTGTCGTCTCCTGGTCCGGGGCGAGCACGACCTTCGACCACCGGTCGACGCGCTCGGCCCACTCGTGTGCCAGCTGGGACAGCACGCCGATCCGGGCCCGCACATCCTCGCTGCGCTTGGTGTCGTGGGTGGACAGTGTCACCATCGCGTGCGGCCACAACCGGGCCCGGGTGGCGCAGCGCTCGTGGAACTCCGCCGCGCTGACCCCGAACAGTGCGGGTTCGCCGCCGACCTCGTTGAGCGAGACCAGCCGCGCGTCGCGGTAGAACAGGCAGTCTTCGACCGATTTCGCGGTCACCGCCCCGCACAGCTGCTGGATGCGGGTGGCGGCCTCACCGTCGTGGGCCAGTGCGGCGGCCACCAATTGCAACGGCGGGTCCAGTTCGGGGCGGGCCCGTACCGTGCCCGCGATGGCCGTCGGGGCGATCCAGGCGAGGTCGAGATAGTCGAACCGGTACACGTGCACATGGGCCAGCAGCGCGCTGACGGCGTCGGCCAACAGCGGGTGATCGGCACCGGCGTCCGCGACGATGGCCCGCCGTACCCGGGCCAGTTCGCTGCCCAGGGTGACCGTCGCGGATGCCGTCTTCAAGTCCGCGACGCGTTGTTCGTCGGCGCTGTAGTCGACGCCGGTGGACTCGTAGAGCGCGGTCAGGGTGGGTTCGGCCGCGGGATCGATGAACAGGCCGCCGATTTCGCGGAGCGCGTCGTAGCCGGTGGTCCCGTCCACCGGCAGACCGGTGTCGAGCGCCTCCTGCGGCGCCAGGATCTTCTCGATGACGATCCACGCCGCGGGGCCGACGAGGTCACGCAGGTCGGTGACGTACCCGGCCGGTTCGGCCAATCCGTCCGGGTGATCGATCCGTAACCCGTCGACGAGCTCCTCGGTGAACCAGCGCCCGACCTCGGCGTGGGTCGCTTCGAACACCTCGGGGTCTTCCTGGCGTAGACCCGCCAACGACGTGATGGAGAAGAACCGGCGGTACCCGCACAGATTGTTGCGCCAGCCGATCAGCTTGTAGTGCTGGCGGTCGTGCACCTCGCGGCCGGATCCACCGGCGGTACCCGGGGCGATCGGCCACACCCGGTCACCCAGTCTCAGCACGTCCCGATCGACGGTGAGGTCGTCGACGTCCTCGTCGGATTCCAGCACCGGCAACACGATTCGGCCCCCGGGGTCGAGGTCCCAGTCGATGTCGAAGTAGCCGGCGTACGCGGACTCGCGGCCGTTCGTGAGCACATCCCACCACCAGGCGTTCTGCCGTGGGTCGTCGACGCCGACATGGTTGGGCACGATGTCGACGACCAGGCCCATGCCGCGGGCGCGCGCCTGCGCGGACAGCGCGGCCAACCCGTCCGCGCCACCGAGGGACTCGGCCACCGTCAGCGGGTCGGTGACGTCGTAACCGTGCGTGGACCCCTGGGCGGCGGTCAGGATGGGGGACAGGTAGAGGTGCGAGACGCCGAGGTCATCGAGGTAGTCCAGCAGCTCGACGGCATCGGTGAAGGTGAACGCATCGCCGCGCATCTGAAGGCGATATGTGGAGAGCGGGACACCCATCAGCCGTTACCGCCTAGGTCGTTTTCCGGAGCACCCGAAGCGATCGTGCCTGCAGTGCGATCTTCTCGCCCGCAGATATCGTCACCTCGTCGGCACCGGCGGGATCGCCGGTGTCCAACGCGGTTACCCACTTTTGCGCGTAATCATCCGGTGGCAGCACGAATTCCAGCGGTTGGTCGTGTGCATTGAAACACAGCAGGAACGAATCGTCGCGTACCCGCTCACCGCGGGCGTCGGGCTCCGGGATGGCCTCACCGTTGAGGAACACCGCGATGCTCTTGCCGAAGCCGGAATGCCAGTCCTCGGGGGTCATCTCCACGCCGGCCGGTGTCAGCCAGGCGATGTCGCGTTCGTCCTCACCGCTGCGGATGGGGTTGCCGGCCAGGAACCGCCGCCGCCGGAACACCGGGTGCTTCTTGCGCAGTGCCACCGCCTTGCGGGTGAAGTCCAGCAGTTCGGCGTTGTCCTCGAGTTTGGACCAGTCCACCCAGGCGACCGGCGAGTCCTGGCAGTAGGCATTGTTGTTGCCGCCCTGGGTGCGCCCGATCTCGTCGCCGTGGCTGATCATCGGCGTGCCCTGGGACACCATCAGGGTGCCGATCACGTTGCGCATCTGACGGGCGCGCAGGGCCAGGATCTCCGGGTCGTCGGTCGGGCCCTCGACGCCGCAGTTCCAGGACCGGTTGTGGCTCTCGCCGTCGCGGTTGTCCTCGCCGTTGGCCTCGTTGTGCTTCTCGTTGTAGGACACCAGATCGGCCAGGGTGAACCCGTCGTGACACGTGACGAAGTTGATGCTGGCACCGGGCCGCCGGCCGGTGTTCTCGTAGAGGTCCGAGGAGCCGGTCAGCCGGGAGGCGAACTCACCGAGGGTGGCGGGCTCGCCCCGCCAGTAGTCGCGCACGGTGTCGCGGTACTTGCCGTTCCATTCGGTCCACAGCCCGGGGAAGTTGCCGACCTGGTAGCCGCCCTCGCCGACGTCCCACGGCTCGGCGATCAGCTTGACCTGACTGATCACCGGGTCCTGTTGCACCAGATCGAAGAACGCGCTCAGCCGGTCGACGTCGTAGAACTCGCGGGCCAGGGTGGAGGCGAGGTCGAACCGGAAACCGTCGACGTGCATCTCCAGCACCCAGTACCGCAGCGAGTCCATGATCAGCTGCAGGGTGTGCGGGTGGCGCGCGTTGAGGCTGTTGCCGGTGCCGGTGAAGTCCTTGTAGAACTGTTCCTCACCGTCGAGCAGGCGGTAGTACGCCGCATTGTCGATGCCGCGGAAGTTCAGCGTCGGCCCCAGGTGGTTGCCCTCGGCGGTGTGGTTGTAGACGACGTCGAGGATCACTTCGATCCCGGCCTCGTGGAAGGAGCGCACCATCGCCTTGAACTCGGCGACCGCGCCGCCCGCGTGCCGGCTGGCCGCATACCCGGCGTGCGGCGCCAGGAAGCCGAAGGTGTTGTAGCCCCAGTAATTTCGCAGTCCCAGGTCGAGCAGCCGGTGGTCGTGCAGAAATTGGTGCACCGGCATCAACTCGATGGCCGTCACGTTCAGCGACTTGAGGTGCTCGATGATCGCCGGGTGCGCCAGGCCGGCGTAGGTGCCGCGCAGCTGTTCGGGGATGTCCGGATGCATCTGCGTCAGGCCCTTCACATGGGCCTCGTAGATGACGGTCTCGTGATACGGGGTTCGGGGCGCTCGGTCCGAGCCCCAGTCGAAGAACGGGTTGATCACCACGCTGGTCATGGTGCTGCCGAGGGAGTCCACCGGAGGCTCCGCACGGGTGACGGCCGGGTGCTCGGATTGCGGATCGTAGGAGTACAGCGCCTGGGTGAAGACGAAGTCGCCGTGGAAGGACTTGCCGTACGGGTCGAGCAGCAGCTTGCTGGGGTCACAGCGGTGGCCGGCGGCCGGGTCCCACGGCCCGTACACCCGGAACCCGTAGCGCTGGCCGGGGCTCACCGTCGGCAGGTAGGCGTGCCAGACGTATCCGTCCACCTCATCCAGCGGGATTCGCTGCTCGGTGCCGTCCTTGGCGATCAGGCAGAGCTCGACATTGTCGGCCACTTCGGAGAACAACGAGAAGTTGGTCCCGGCGCCGTCATAGGTCGCCCCGAGCGGGTAGGGCGTGCCCGGCCAGACCGTGATGTCCATGTCACCACCAGCCGGTGGCAGCTGCCAGCTGACGACCCAGTTCGTTGGTCATGGTGCGCATGTACGTCGCCGACAGGTGGTGAGAGTCGTGATACATCAACACATTTCCCTCCACTACGCGACAGAAGTCGGGCCGGCACACCGCATCGCTCATATCGAGTGGCTTCAGGTTCGGGAACCGTTTCACGAAGGCCAAGGTCGGGTTGTCGTCGGACAGTACCGCAGCACGCTTGACCCCGCAGGAGACGGCGTCCCCGCCGTCGGCCAGGCAGTCGGCCGGGAAAAAGGGCTTGTTGTTGCTGCGCACCAGCCAGGGTGTGTCGCGCATGGCCAGCACGTCGATGCCGGCATCGAGGAACTCTTGCCAGATACCGACATAGAACCCCGGCATCACATCGCCGGGCTTGATGTTCCACGGCCGGGTCGAGGTGGTGAAGACGTAGTCGGGCTTGTCCGCCAACAGCTTCGGCATCACCTTTTCGTTCCACTCCCGGCACTTCGGGTAGGGCCGGTTGTCACCCATCACGAGCGGCTTCTGCTCGGTGGTCAACGGGCAACCCATCTTCAGGTAGGTGACCACCTTGAAGTCGTGCATCCGGCCCAGCAGGTCCAGCGCGGTGAGCCAGTGCTCGGCGTGCGAACCGCCCGCCAGCGCAATCGTGCGTTGGGCGTCCTTGTTGCCGTAGGTGCAGTTGATGACGTCGACATTGCTGAAGTCGCTGATGCAGCCGGCGTGGGTGGATTCCGGGACGTCGTCCTTGGCCTCCAGCACCGTGGGCCGCATCGGCAGTTTGGGCACCTTGGCGTTGTTGATCAGTGCCCGGGCGCCGGGGTAGTCGCGGGCCGACAGGCCGGACAGTTCCTTACCGCTGGCCCGTTCGACGGTGACGTGCTCGCGCCAGGTGAACGAGGTGGCGGTGAGCGTGACACCCAGCAGGGTGACGATCGAACCGAGGACGATGGTCGGGCGGCGCATCCGGGTACGCCACGGCACGACGACCTCGTTCACCTGCCGCGGGGCCGGCGCCTTGTAGCGCAGCGGGGTTTCGACGTAGCGGGTCGTCAGCCAGGCCAGGACCCCGGACACCAGCAGCACGATCGCACCGTCGAGGAAGCCGGCATGGTCGCGGCCGCTGTAGGCCAGCCAGAAGATCAGCAGCGGCCAGTGCCACAGGTACAGCGAGTAGGCCATCGATCCGAGCGCCACGAACGGCTTGCTGGCCAGCAACCGGTTGGGCAGGGGCAGTTTCCCGCCGGTGTGGGGATCGGCGGCGCGGTTGGCCGCGGACAGGATGAACAGCACGGTCGCACCGACGGGCACCAGGGTCCACGGGCCGGGGAATTCGTTCACCCCGTCGATGAACCAGCCGCACAGCAGGATGGCCAGCAGCGAGACGGTGGCAACCACGGTGCGGACCCACATCGGCCAGCGCACGTAGGGGACCAGGGCGCCGATCAGCGCGCCGAGGGTCAGCTCCCAGGCACGGGCGAAGCTGTTGTAGTACGCCACGGCCTGATCGGTGTTGTGCGCGATGATCGCGTACACGAACGAGGCGACGGTCAGCGCGGTCAGCACGACGATGAAGACCCAGCGCAGATGCCGGCCGAGCGGTCTGCGCAGCAGATAGGCGAACGCGAAGATGATCGCCAGCAGCGCGATGTAGAACTGGCCCTGCACCGACATGGACCAGATGTGCTGCAGCGGGCTGACGGTCTCACCGGCGCGCAGATAGTCGGAGGCGGTGCTGGCCAGCTCCCAGTTCTGGTAGTAGCCGAGGCTGGCCAGGCTCTGGTCGGCGAAGGTCTCCCAGCGTGTCTCGGGCTGGATGAGGATGGTCAGCACCGCCCCGGCGGCGAGCACCACGATCAGCGCGGGCAGCAGCCGGCGGACCAGTCGCACCACCTCGGGTACCGGGCGCAGCACGGTGGAGGTGTCCAGAGCCGCGCGCAGCAGCCGACCGCCGAAGAAGAAGCCGGACAGCGCCAGGAAGACGTCGACGCCGCCGGACACCCGCCCGAACCAGACGTGGAAAACGGCTACCAGGGCGATTGCGACCCCGCGCAGTCCGTCGAGGTCATGTCGGTAGAAGCCCGAGTCGCGCGTACCCGATCTGGGTTTGGCGGCCGGCGCGGACCCGGTGCGGGCCGCGGGTCGGGAGGGAGCGAGGGTCATCATGGTCGGGGAGTCAATCTACCGAAGAATGCTGGGTGACTCAGGTCGCGGGCGTGACGTCACACCTGTCGCGCGAGGCGATAGGGTCCGGTGCCATGCCTGCGTTGACGCCGTCGGAGATCAGCGCGATCGACGCCGCGCACATCTGGCACCCGTACAGCACCATCGGTGCCGGGGCATTGTCGCCGGTGGTGGCGCTGGGCGCCAAGGGCGCCTGGCTCACCGTCGAGCACGGCGGCGAACCCGTCGAGGTGCTCGACGCGATGAGCTCGTGGTGGACGGCGGTGCACGGGCACGGCCATCCCCGGCTGGACGCCGCGATCACGGCGCAGCTCGCCACCATGAACCACGTCATGTTCGGCGGCCTGACCCACGAGCCGGCGGCCCGGTTGGCGCAGCTGCTGGTGCAGATCACCCCGGCCGGCCTGGAGACGGTGTTCTTCAGCGATTCGGGATCGGTGTCGGTGGAGGTCGCGGTGAAGATGGCGCTGCAGTACTGGCGCAGCCGGGGCCGCCCGGCCAAACACCGATTGATGACGTGGCTCGGCGGCTACCACGGGGACACCTTCACCCCGATGAGCGTGTGTGACCCCGACGGTGGCATGCACTCGATCTGGACCGACGTGTTGGTGCGCCAGGTGTTCGCCCCGCAGGTCCCCGGCGGCTACGACGCCGACTACGTGGCGGCCCTGGAACAGCAGCTGGCCGAACACGCCGAGGAACTGGCCGCCGTGATCGTCGAGCCGGTGGTCCAGGGCGCCGGTGGCATGCGCTTCCACGACCCGCGCTATCTGAACGATCTGCGCCGGATGTGCGACGAGCACGGGGTGCTGCTGATCTTCGACGAGATCGCGACCGGTTTCGGGCGCACCGGTGAACTGTTCGCCGCCGACCATGCCGGCGTCACCCCCGACATCATGTGCGTCGGCAAGGCGCTCACCGGCGGGTACGTCACCCTTGCCGCCACCCTGTGCACCGCGCACATCGCGCAGACCATCAGCGCGGGGGAGCCCGGCGCGCTCATGCACGGCCCGACCTTCATGGCCAACGCACTGGCATGCGCGGTGTCGGTGGCCGCGGTCGAGCTGCTCCTGGAAGGGGATTGGCGGACCCGGGTCCGGGACATCGAAGCGGGGCTGCGGGCCGGGCTGGAGCCGGCCCGAACACTGCCGAACGTCGCCGACGTGCGGGTGCTCGGCGCCATCGGCGTCATCGAGATGCGCGAGCCCGTCGACATGGCGGTCGCCACCGAGACCGCGCTCCGACACGGGTTGTGGCTGCGGCCGTTCGGCAGGCTCGTCTACGCCATGCCACCGTTCATCTGCACCGCCGAGGAGGTCGACCAGATCGGTGCGGGCATGGTCGAGGTCGCGCGTGCATTAACCTGAACCGTGAATTGAACACCGTTCAGGAGAGGCTGCACCCGTGACCCGAACCGGTCTGTCCCCGCTGGCCTGGCTCGCCGATGTCGAGAAACGTCGCCGCGCCGAGGGGTTGCGCCGCTCGCTGCGGGTCCGGCCGCCGGTCGGCACCGAACTCGATCTCGCCTCCAACGACTACCTGGGGCTGTCCCAGCACCCCGCCGTGCTGGACGGCGGCGTGCAGGCGCTGCGCACCTGGGGCGCCGGCGCCGGCGGATCGCGGCTGGTCACCGGCAACACCGAACTGCACGAGGAATTCGAGTCCGCGCTGGCCGGCTTCGTGGGCGCCGAGTCCGCGCTGGTGTTCTCCTCGGGGTACACCGCAAACCTCGGTGCGGTCACCGCGTTGACCGGCCCCGGCGCACTGCTGGTCTCCGATGCACTGACCCACGCCTCCATCGTCGACGCCTGCCGGCTGTCCAGGGCCCGGGTCGAAGTGACCCCGCACCTCGATGTCGCGGCCGTCGAACGGGTGCTGGCCACCCGCTCCGAGGAGCGCGCCGTGGTGGTCACCGAGTCGGTGTTCAGCACCGACGGGGTGCTGGCCCCGCTGCGCGAACTGCACGAGGTGTGCCGCCGGTTCGGCGCCCTGCTGATGGTCGACGAGGCGCATGGGCTCGGCGTGCGCGGAGCCGGTGGCCAGGGGCTGCTGCACGAGGTCGGTCTGGCCGGTACACCCGACGTGATCATGACGACGACGCTGTCCAAGGCGCTGGGCAGCCAGGGCGGCGCCGTACTGGGCCCGGCCGCGGTGCGGGCGCATCTGATCGACACCGCGCGGTCGTTCATCTTCGACACCGGTCTGGCGCCGGCCGCCGTCGGCGCCGCATCGGCCGCGCTGCAGGTGCTCATCGCCCAGCCCGAACTGGCGACCGCGGTGTTGGCGCGGGCAGCCGAACTCGCGCAGATCTGCGGCATCGATGAGGTGCCCACTTCGGCGGTGGTGTCGGTGATCCTGGGCGATCCCGATGTGTCCGTCGGCGCGGCCGCGGCCTGTCTGGAAGGTGGCGTGCGGGTGGGCTGCTTCCGGCCGCCGACCGTCCCGGCCGGCACCTCACGGCTGCGACTGACCGCGCGCGCCTCGCTGAGCGATGAGGAAATGGTGTTGGCGCGCCAGGTCCTCACCGATGTGCTCGGCGCTGTGCGGTCATGACCTTTCTGATGGTGACCGGCACCGACACCGGCGTCGGTAAGACGGTGACGACAGCCGTGCTGGCGTGCGCGGCGCGGTCGGCGGGCCTGGACGTCGCGGTGTGCAAACCGGTACAGACGGGCACCGCCGACGGGGATGACGATCTCGGCGAGGTCGGCAGACTGTCCGGGGTGACCGCCCTGCACGGCGGCTGGCGATATCCCGAGCCGCTGGCCCCGGCGGCCGCGGCCGATCGGGCCGGGCTGCCGTTACCGACCCGCGGCGAGCTGTTGGATGCGCTGCACGCGGCGGATGCGCCGGACAGGTTGACGATCGTGGAGGGCGCCGGCGGGCTGCTGGTGCAGCTGGGCGCCGACGGGGTGACGCTGCGCGATCTGGCCGCGGAGTTGTCGGCCCCGGTTCTGGTGGTGGTGGCCGCGGGACTCGGCACCCTCAACCACACCGCGCTGACCCTGGAGTCGCTTGCCGGGCAAGGTATTTCCACCGCCGGTCTGGTGATCGGCGCCTGGCCGGAGTGCCCGGGTGTCGCCGAGCAGGGCAACCGGGAGGCGTTGGCGCAGCTGGCCGAACTGCGCGCGGTGCTGCCCGCCGGGGCCGCGCCGTTGAGCCCGGAGGGGTTCGAGATGCTCAGCACCGAGGCCTTCGACGAGAACTGGATCGCGAGTCTGGTGTAGCCATGGTGCATTCGGTCGAACTGCTGCTGGACACGGACGCCGATGCCGCCGTCCGCCGCGTCTGGGACGGACTCGCCGAGGCCGGGGTGCGCAGTCAGTCCGCGCATCGGTCGCCGACCAATCGCCCGCACGTCACCATGACGGTCTCCTCCGGGCTGTCCGATCAGGCCGATGATGCCTTGACCGCGGTGCTGGACCGGCTGCCGCTGCCGTGCCGACTCGGAGCCCCGACGCTGTTCGGGCGTGGCCCGTTCACCCTGGTGCTACTGGTGGTGCCGTCGGTGGAACTGATGGACCTACACAACGAGGTGCATCGGATCTGCCTGCCGCACATGACGTCCGGGCCGCTTCCGCATGCTGAACCCGGACAGTGGACGCCGCACGTCACGCTGGCCCGGCGGATGGACGCCGATCACCTACGAGACGCGATGACGGTGGCTTCGGCGACGACCCCGATCGTCGGTGAGTTCGTGGCCATCCGGCACTGGGACGGCGACGCCCACCGCGAGCACCCGATTGGCATGCCCGGCTCGACCGGTTAAAACGGTGGTGGGTCCGGGTCGCTGCCGGAATGGACCCCGCCGCTCAGGATGTCGTCGATGATGTCGCTTTTGTTCAATCCCTCGGCGCGCGTAGTGCTGTCCTTCGCTGCTGACGCGAGGGCGAGTTCGGTTGCGTTGCGGGTGCGTTCGGCGTTGATGCGGTGTGCGCGGTCCTGGGCGCGGGTGCGTTGCCGGGTGGGCATCTTGGCACTGCTGTGATCGTCGTGGATGAGGCTGATGTGTCGCGGCGGCGGGACGGTGGTGTGGATGTTCCAGTGCGGGAACAGGATCGCCGCACCCGGGGTACTGACATAGGTGTGCCCGGTCGGCGAGGTCCATTCCGTGGCGCCGTCGGGCCGTGCCTTGACGGTCCAGCCGTTCGGGCCGGAGCGGAACGTTTTCACCAGATGATGTTCACGGCACAGCGGACGCAGGTTGCCCGGATGGGTGGCCCCGGCCGGCCACGGGATCACGTGGTCCAGATCGCAGCGGTGCGCGGGTTTCGAGCAGCCGGGGAAGCTACAGGTCTGTGAGCACATCCGCACGAACGCGGTCAGCGCCGTGGAGGGCCGGTATTGACGTTCGGTGGGCAGGTCGGCGACCTCGCGCAGGGGCCGGACCTTGGCGCCGGTGGCGATGAGGTCGGCCAGCATGGCGGCCGGGATGACGGTGCCGTCGAGCATCACCCCGGCGCCCGCCCCGGGGACGGTGGCCGCGGGCGCGGGGGTATGGGCCGCGGGCTGGGCCGGCGCGTCCGGTTCCGGGGTCGGCGCCGGCGTTCCCTCAGGCTCGGTTTCGGGTTCGGTAGGTGTGGGACCCGAATCGAGCCCGGGCTCATCCGTGGGCTGCGGCCCAGGCCCGGTCTGTGGGGCGGGCCTCGCATCGGCACCGGGCACCTGATCGGCCAGCATGTAGATGTTCACCGCCATCGACCGCGGATCTTTCCCACTACCCGCACAGCCCGGGTCCCCGCACCGGCAGGCCAACCGCTGCAGCGACGGCCCGACGATGCCGAGGGCACCCAGGGCATCGGCGCGGCGCTCCCGCACGGTACGCGGATCATTGGCGCACACGGTGTCCGCGAGATCATTGAGGCGCTGCTGCAGGGCCTGCTTGTCAGTCGCCCGCAACCGCCCCCAGAACGAGCACACCCCGTTGGGGTCATCACGGTCATCGAACTCGACATAGAGATCCTTGGCGGCCGCCTGGGACCGGATCACCGCGATCGGGTCGAACTTCTCCACCCACAAATCCACCGCCCGGATCAGCGCGGCTTCCGACAACGCCCCGTACTCGGTGGCTTCTGCGGCGATCGCGGCATCGATCAACGCCAACGCATCCTCATCGGTCACCAGATGGGTACGCCAGGTGATCTCCCCGATCACCCTCGCCGACACCGCCCCCGACCCGAACAACGCCGCGGTCCGCGGCAGCCGCTCCCGCAGCGCCACCCCGATCCGCATCTGAGTCGAGGCCGCATGCGGACTCAGATTGCAGGCCGCACCCACCTGCGCCTTCGCGAACGCCCACCCATCGACCACCTGATGGGCGATCACGTCATCCTCGTCCTCGCACTGCCGGGCCGTCACCTCGGCGACCAACGCCAACCGTCGTGCCGCCATCGCAGCCTCGCCCCGGGTCGCGGCCGTCAACGCGGAGATGAGCTCCTCATCGCCCATCCCCGCCAACGCGACCCGATCGAACATATGTTCGACATTACCGGACCCCTGTGACGCGCGCCACAAAGAAGGTCCCCGGCTGTGGATAACTCAGCGGGCCCGGCGCCAAGCCCGGCGGGCCTATTCGACGGTCAGGTCCCGGTGCGCCGCGATACCGTCCACGAGCAGGCCGAGGCCGAACTCGAATCGGTGGCCGGCATCCTCGGTGAGGGCCGATTGGCTCTCCGGGAGCTCCGCGCCCGCAGCGTCCCACTGCAGCCGGGACTGTTCGTCGACTGTGAAGCCCAGTACGTAGTACACGACGGTCCGGGCGGCCAGTTCGGCATGCGCGGAGTCGATGCCGGACTCGGCGGTGGCCCCGGCGAGTCGCTGCAGGACCTGCGTCATCGCCTCGGACTGGCCGGCGGCGAAGCTTGCCGACACCAGTTCGGCACCGTCGGTGTGCGAGAGCAACGCATCTCGCAGGCGGCGGCAATCCGCACTGACGTGCTCGCGCCAGCCCGCGGCGGACTCCGCAGATCGCAACGCGGGCTGCAGGATTCGGTCGGCCACTGCACCGAGCAGTTCCTGCTTGTTGGCGAAATGCCAGTACAGGGCACCCGGGCTGACGCTCAGTTCGCGCGCAAGCCGGCGCATGGTCAGGTCGGCGATCCCGAAATTGTCCAGGATCGCCGTGGCGGCATCGACGAGGTCATGTTTGTGCAGCTGCACACCGTTACTCTAACCTGAACGGTGTTCAAGTCGAGACCGTAGGGACTGATTTAGGGAGAAGCACCGGTGACGGACATTCTGGTTCAGGCGCGCGAGCAGGTACTCGAGCGCGGCGTCGGCCTCGATCAGGACCAGACCCTGCAGGTGCTGCAGTTGCCCGACGATCAGCTCGACGCGCTCCTGGAACTCGCGCACGAGGTCCGGATGAAGTGGTGCGGTCCGGATGTCGAGGTCGAGGGCATCATCAGCCTCAAGACCGGCGGCTGCCCCGAGGACTGCCATTTCTGTTCGCAGTCCGGCCTTTTCGCCTCGCCGGTGCGCAGCGCCTGGCTCGACATCCCGAGCCTGGTAGAGGCCGCCAAACAGACCGCCAAGACCGGCGCCACCGAGTTCTGCATCGTGGCAGCCGTCCGCGGACCCGACGAGCGGCTGCTGTCCCAGGTCGCCGCCGGCATCGAGGCGATCCGCAACGAGGTCGACATCCAGATCGCCTGCTCGCTGGGCATGCTCACCGAGGAGCAGGTGCAGCGCCTGGCCGATATGGGTGTGCACCGCTACAACCACAACCTGGAGACCGCCCGCTCGTTCTTCACCAATGTCGTCACCACCCACACCTGGGAAGAGCGCTGGGACACCCTGCGCATGGTGCGCGAGGCCGGTATGGAGGTCTGCTGTGGCGGCATCCTGGGCATGGGCGAGACCCTCGAACAGCGTGCCGAGTTCGCCGCGAACCTGGCCGAACTGAACCCGCACGAGGTACCGCTGAACTTCCTGAACCCGCGCCCGGGTACCCCCTTCGGTGACCTCGAGGTGCTGCCGGCCGCGGATGCGCTGCGGGCGGTGGCGGCGTTCCGCCTCGCGCTGCCGCGCACCATGCTGCGCTTCGCCGGTGGACGCGAGATCACCCTCGGCGACCTGGGCGCCAAGCAGGGCATCCTGGGCGGTATCAACGCCGTCATCGTCGGCAACTACCTCACCACGCTGGGCCGTCCCGCCGAGGCCGACCTGGAACTGCTCGACGATCTGCAGATGCCGATCAAGGCTCTGAACGCCACGCTGTAGAAATTAGTGGTGATGCTCGAGATGAGTGAGAGCCCGGCCCTGCCCGCGCCGGTCGGCGCCGGTGTCTACAACGTCTACACCGGTGCCGCCGTCGACGGCGCCGCCGGGGCCGTCATCCCGACTGCTGCTCAGCTGGGGCTGGAACCGCCGCGGTTCTGCGCCGAGTGTGGTCGCCGGATGATCGTGCAGGTCCGGCCGACGGGCTGGTGGGCCAAGTGTTCGCGGCACGGACAGGTGGACTCCACCGACCTGGATATGCGCCGATGAGCGCTTGCGCGAAGAGGAAACTGGCACGATGAGCGCTTGCGCGAAGAGGAAACTGGCACGATGAGCGCTTGCGCGAAGAGGAAACTGGCACGATGAGCGCTTGCGCGAAGAGGAAACTGGCACGATGAGCGTTAACCCCCCACCTCGTCTCTCGCACCGCGCCGCGGCCCTGCGCATCATCGGAACCCTCACGGTCGCCGGTGTCGCGATCGGGGCACTGTGGGTTTTGCTGGCGCCGCCGGTCCAGGGTGTGGTGGCGCTGACCCGCTCCGGTAACCGGGTGCGGGCCTACCTCGGCAGCGATTCCGACCACTTCTTCCTGGGCGCGTTCCTGTTCATCGGACTGCTGAGTGCGCTGGCTGTCGTCGCCGCGGTGGCGGTGTGGCAGTGGCGGGCGCATCGCGGCCCTGCGCAGGTCCTGGGCCTCACCGCCGGTATGGCTGCGGCCGCCGGTGCCGCTGCCGGAGTCGGTGCGGCACTTGCACATTGGCGCTTCGGCACCGTCGACGTGGACGGCGCGCCGGTCAGCGAGGCGAATCGGGTGCACTACGTGTTCGAGGCGCCCGCGGTGTTCTTCGGGCACGCGCCACTGGTCGTCGCGGCGAGCATCGTGGTGCCTGCCGCGGTGGCGGCACTGACCTACGCCCTGCTGACGGTCTCGACCACGCGTGACGATCTGGGCGCCTGGCCGCCGGTCGACTACGCCGGCGTGTACCCGCCCCGGGTCGTTCCGGCCGCAGCGGCGGACCCGGTGGCCGATCGACCCGCCGCCCCGCACGCTGCTCCGTAGCCGAACCGCTCGGCGCGGAAAAACATAGCCCCCACAAAGCCGGCTCACAGCGTTATATTTCGGGCGCATATCCGGGGCTCAGTCGTGCGCACGCAGGAATCCCCGTTCGACGTGACGAAACCTGTGGAGAGCCGCCATGCCGCTGCTGGAGTACAAGACGACCCCGTCGTGGTTGCTGGAACCGCGTCGACGGGCGGTGTCGCTGATTCCGATTCCGCTGATGCGCAAGGCCCTGTACCTGATGATGATCCGCAAACGTGGCAACTTCACCGACCCGCAGACCTTCAACGAGAAGGTGAATTGGCGGATCTTCAACGATCGGCGGGACCGGATCGTCAAGGCCTGCGACAAGATGTGGATGAAGGAGATGGCCCGGGAGGCGTACCCGGGAGCGGACCTGCGTATCCCCGAGACCCTCTGGTCGGGAACCGATCTGCGGGACGCCCCGGACCTCACGACGTTGCAGCCGTGGGTGCTCAAGCCCAACGCCAGCAGCGGGCACGCACTCTTCGGCCCTGATGCGGACACCGATCTGGACGCGTTGGTACGCAAGACCCAGGTTTGGTTCGAGGAGACCCCGCTGGAACTGGGTGAGTGGGGCTACAGCGAGGCCCGCCCGCTGCTGTTGCTCGAGGAGCGCATCCCGACCCCGGACGGTAAGGCGCCCGTCGACTACAAGTTCTTCGTGTTCGACGGCCGCGTCGAGCTGGTCCAGGTGAATCGTGGCCGATTCGGCACCCGGCAGACCGCCACGTTCCTGGACGCCGATTGGCGCCGGCTGCCGGTGCGCTGGCGCATCCAGCCGGTGGCCGACGAGCCGAGGCCGGCCGAGCTGGACAAGATGCTGGAGATCGCCTCCACGCTCGGAGCCGACTGGGATTTCATCCGGGTCGACCTGTACGCCGTCGACGGCGAGGTCTGGTTCGGCGAGTACACCCCGTATCCGGGCAGCGGACTGCTGCGCTACAAGCCGATGAGTTTCGACGTGGAGCAGGGGCGGCACTGGAAGCTGCCGGCCCTCGTGGACGTGCAACGCGGCCGGCCGTGATTTCGTGCACGACGGGTGTGTGGAACCGCAGAATGTGCGGCTGAACGCCCGAGTTGACGTACGGGTCAATTTTGGTTCGCCGCGCTTGCGATACCTCGGCAGGACCTCGAGCTAAGGCGCTGGTCCCGAGCAATATCGGTGAAATTGATTGCGGCCGAAACTAATTCATCCGCAACTACTTTGCGGAGCAACGGTGGCGTGATCTTGAATTTGCGGTGTTCGGACGTCGATTGGGGGTTAGCGTTCTGCCGACGCCGGCCGTAGATGTCCGGCGCGTGAGCCGGAGCGGGGGCACGATGTCCTGGTCATCACATCCCAGTATGGGGTCGTCATCGGGGTCCGTGCGACACCTGGCGCCGCAGCAGGTTCGGCTCCGTTGGGCCGATGAAGGACGCACCGGTTGCAGCGTGCAACCGGCGGGCAGTAACTCGTCGGATGAGGTTGTCCGGTGCCCGCGCTGAAATATCGCACCACCCCACGCTGGTTGTCCGGTTCCCGCCAATGGGTCATCGACAGAATTCCGGTGCCGCTGATGCGGCGGGGCCTGTACCTCATCGTTTTCCGCAAGCCCGGCAACTTCACCGATCCGAAGACCTTCAACGAGAAGGTGAATTGGCGGATTCTCAACGACCGCCGGGATCGCATCGTCAAGGCCTGCGACAAGATGTGGATGAAGGAGATGGCCCGGGCGGCCTACCCGGGGGCGGATCTGCGCATCCCCGAGACCCTCTGGTCGGGAACCGATCTGCGGGACGCCCCAGACCTCACGACGTTGCCGCCGTGGGCGCTCAAGCCCAATGCCAGCAGCGGGCACGCGGTGTTCGGCCCGGACGCCGACACCGACCGGCAAGCGCTGATCGAGCAGACCCGCGACTGGCTCCGTGAGACGCCGGCGGAGTCTGGTGAGTGGGGCTACGCCCAAGCTCGCCCGGTCCTGCTGCTAGAGGAGCGCATCCCGACCCCGGACGGACTACCGCCCACCGATTACAAATTCTTCGTCTTCCAAGGGAAGGTTGCGTTCATCCAGATCAATTGCGGACGCTTCCAAGGGAAGTTGACCGCCAGTTTCATGGACGTGGACTGGCGTCCGTTGCAGGTCTGCCAGCCTGGCAGGCCGGTGGTTGAAATGGAGCGTCCGCCGGAGTTGGACAAGATGATCGACTTTGCCCGCACCCTGGGCGCCGGGTGGGACTTCATTCGTATCGACTTGTACGCCATCGACGGTGAGGTCTGGTTCGGCGAGTACACCCCGTATCCGGGCAGCGGGCTGCTGCCCTTCAAGCCGATGAGTTTCGACGTGGAGCAGGGTTGGCACTGGAAGTTGCCGGCCTTGGATGACGTCCAGCCCGGCCGGCCATGAAGCCGCAGCCCGGTCAGCGGTCGAGCACCGACATCGGCAGTCGGTGCACCCGCCGGCCGGTCAGCACCTTGGCGGTGATGACCGCCAGCCGCGCCATGCCCCTGTAGGTCGACGGGTTGAACAACGTCGGCCACTTGGTGCGCAGCAGGTGCTCTTCGAGTGGACGTTCGGCGAACCGGTCGGACAACCAGCGCAGGGCCATCGGCGCCGACATCGGGTGCAGCAGCAGATGCTCGCTGAACAGGTCCCGGTGATAGGTGACGTTCGCCCCGCCGGAGGAATAGGCGTCGGCGAGTTCGTCGATGCCGTCGACGGAGATGATCTCGTCGTGCACCGCCTGGATGATCAGGACCGGGGGCGTCGGTACGGCCGTTCCCAACTTGATGTCCTCGAAGACGTGCTGCACCTCGGGGGTGGACAGGACCTGTTCCAGCGGCTGATCCAGCAGGTCACCCATATCGGTGCGCCACAACCGCACGATGGCTTCGACCGTGGTCATGTGGTGCAGCTTGTCGAGCAGCGCGCGGCCCTTCTCGCTGGCGTGCTCGGCGATGATCTTCTGCAGGCCGGGGTAGACGTCGGCGAGAGCCGCGACCACCAGCGCGGGCAGCGCCGCGGCGAAGGTGCCGTTGAGCTTGCGGAAGGTGCGGCCCAGATCCCCGACCGGGGACCCCAGCACCGCGCCGACGATGTTGAGTTCGGGCGCGTAGGTACCGCTCATCTCGGCGGCCCACGCGCTGGCCAGCCCGCCCCCGGAGTAGCCCCACAGCCCGATCGGCCCTTCCGGTGACAGCGTGAGCTGCTCGGAGGTCAGGGCCGCACGCAGCCCGTCGAGCACCCGGTAGCCGGGCTCGTACGGGGTGCCCCAGGACCCGTTGACGCCCTCATGGTCGGGCACCGACACCGCCCAGCCTTCGGCGATGGCGGCGGCCACCAGCAGCATCTCGAACTGCGGTACCGATCCCGGGGCCACCGCGTGCCGGCGCAGGGCATAGGAGGGGAAACATCGCGACGAGATGGCGTCGATGGCGCACTGGTAGGACACCAGCGGGCAGAGCGGCTCGGGCCCGCGTTCGGCCGGGATGACCACCGTGGTGGCGGCGGCCTCGGGATTGCCGTTCATATCGGTGGTCCGGTACAGCAGTTGGACGGCGCGCACCTGCTGGGGGATCAACCCGAGGAAGGCCAGCTCGACATCACGGCTGCGCAGCACGGTGCCGGGGGTGGCGTGCCGGAAGCCTTCGGGAGCGACGTAGAAGGGATCGTCCTTCGGGAGCTGCGGACGCGCGGCGCGGTCCAGCTCTTCGTGGGGGACGGCACCGATCCACTCAGCGTCAGCAGAGGCGGCGGAACCGGCGAGATCCATCCGGGCATTCTTACTTAAGAATGGTCTAAGAATCCACTCCGACTCACCCTGGTGGCCTTAATGCCGCAAATTCGTCGGTGACCCGATACCGGGCCTCGGTGAAGCGGTACAACGCCGCGGGCCGGCCGCCGTTGCGGCCCGAGCGCGCCGTGGTGCCGGTCCGGGTGATGACCTTGCGGCGCTCCAGCACCCGTTGCAGGTTGGTCGCGTCCACCGGGTGCCCAAGTGCCGCGCTGTAGATGTCGCGCAGTGTGGATAGTGCGAATTCCTTTGGGGCCAGCGCGAACCCGATATTGGTGTAGGACAGCTTCGCGATCAGCCGGGCATGCGCGTTGGCCACCATGGTGTGGTGGTCGAAGGCCATCGGCGGGAGGTCCGAAACCGGGTGCCAGCGGGTGTCCGACGGCAGCTCGGGGTTGGCAGGGGAGGGCACCAGGCCCAGGAAGGTCGACGCGATGGTGCGTGGCCCGGGCACCCGGTTCGGGTCGGAGAAGACCGCCAACTGTTCCAGATGGGCCAGTTCTCGCAGGTCGACCTTCTCGGCGAGCTGGCGCCGCACCGAACTGGTCATGTCCTCGTCGTGTCGCAGCTTGCCGCCCGGCAGTGACCAGGCGCCGCGCTGCGGATCCATGGCGCGTTCCCAGAGCAGAACGCTGAGCTCGGGTTTCTTCGTGGACAGTTGCCGAACCTGGAGCACGACTGCAAGCACTTCGTGGTGGGTGCTAGCATGTGGCATGTTTTCGATTGTAAGTCGAAAACCTGGATCGGCCAAAAGGAGACCGCCATGACCGTCCTTGACCGGACCGCGCAGCTGAGCAGCGTGCTTGCCTCGGGCATCGTCGATGGCCCCGGCGGCTACGGCGGAATCGTCGCCGACGAGCAGTGGGCGGCCGAGATCCGCCGCCTCGCCGATCTGCGCGGGGCGACGCTGCTGGCGCACAATTACCAGCTGCCCGCCATCCAGGACGTCGCCGACCACGTCGGGGACTCGCTGGCGCTGTCGCGGATCGCCGCGGAGGCGCCGGAGGACACCATCGTGTTCTGCGGTGTGCACTTCATGGCCGAGACGGCCAAGATCCTGTCCCCGGAGAAGACGGTGCTGATCCCCGACCAGCGGGCGGGCTGCTCGCTGGCCGATTCCATCAGCGCCGACGAACTGCGCGCCTGGAAGGACGAGTTCCCGGACGCCGTGGTGGTGTCCTACGTCAACACCACCGCCGCGGTGAAGGCGCTCACCGACATCTGCTGCACCTCCTCGAATGCCGTCGAGGTGGTCGCCTCCATCCCGGAGGACCGCACTGTGCTGTTCTGCCCGGACCAGTTCCTGGGCGCCCATGTCCGGCGCGTCACGGGCCGCCAGAACCTGCACATCTGGGCCGGCGAATGCCACGTGCACGCCGGGATCAACGGCGACGAACTGGCCGACCAGGCCCGCGCGCATCCCGACGCCGAACTGTTCGTGCACCCCGAATGTGGTTGCGCCACATCGGCGCTGTACCTGGCGGGGGAGGGCGCGGTGCCCGAGGACCGGGTCAAGATCCTGTCCACCGGGGGCATGCTCGACGCAGCCCGAGCGACCCAGGCCCGCCAGGTGCTGGTGGCCACCGAGGTCGGCATGCTGCACCAGTTGCGCCGTGCCGCACCCGAAGTCGACTTCCTTGCGGTGAATGACCGGGCGTCGTGCACCTACATGAAGATGATCACCCCCGCGGCGTTGCTGCGCTGCCTGGTCGACGGCGCCGATGAGGTGCACGTGGACGCCGATGTTGCCGCGGCCGGACGACGCAGCGTGCAGCGCATGATCGAGATCGGACAGCCCGGCGGCGGGGAATGACCAGCCCCGCTTGCGGGGGCGCCGGGTACTGGCAGCAGCGCGCCGACGTCGTCGTCATCGGTACCGGGGTCGCCGGTCTGGTGGCGGCATTGGCCGCCGCCCGGCAGGGCCGAAAGGTACTGGTACTCAGCAAGATTGCCGAGACCGCCACGTTCTACGCCCAGGGTGGCATCGCGGTGGTGCTGCCCGACTCCTTCTGTGAGGACGGGGACTCCGTCGACGCGCACGTCGCCGACACCCTGGCAGCGGGCGGCGGGCTGTGCGATGCCGAGGCGGTCCGATCCATCGTCGCCGGCGGGTACGACGCGGTGGCCGACCTGGTGGCCGACGGTGCGCACTTCGACGAATCCACCCCCGGACACTGGTCGCTGACCCGCGAGGGCGGGCACAGCCGGCGGCGGATCATCCACGCCGGCGGCGACGCCACCGGCGCTGAGGTCCAGCGCGCACTGAACCTTGCCGCCACCCATCTCGACATCCGGCGCAACCACGCCGCCCTGCAGATCTGTCACGACGGCGACCAGGTCACCGGGGTGCTGGTACACAGCCACGACGGTCTCGGTGTCGTGCACGCGCCGTCGGTGATCCTGGCCACCGGCGGGCTGGGGCACCTGTACTCGGCCACCACCAACCCGGACGGCTCCACCGGCGACGGACTCGCGCTGGCCCTGCAGGCCGGCCTCAGCGTCACCGACATCGAGTTCATCCAGTTCCACCCCACCATGTTGTATACCGGCCCGGCCGGCGGGCGCCGCCCGCTGATCTCGGAGGCGCTACGCGGCGAGGGCGCGGTTCTCGTTGACGGCCAAGGCGATTCCATCACCGCAGGGGTGCATCCGCTGGGCGACCTGGCACCTCGCGACGTGGTCGCCGCCGCGATCGACGCGCGGCTGCGCGACACCGGCGAGCGCTGCGTGTACCTGGACGCCACCCGCATTCCGGCTGTGGCCGAACGCTTCCCGACCGTGACCGCCGCCTGCCTGGCCGCCGGTATCGACCCGGCCGTCCAACCGATCCCGGTGGTGCCAGGCGCGCACTACAGCTGCGGCGGTGTCCGCACCGATGTGCACGGCCGCACCGATCTGCCCGGACTGTTCGCCGCCGGCGAGGTGGCCCGCACCGGTATGCACGGCGCGAACCGGTTGGCGTCCAACAGCCTGCTGGAGGGCCTGGTCGTCGGCGGCCGGGCCGGCCGCGCCGCCTCGGCGCACGCGCACGGCGCGGGGACGGTCCGCGCCGACGCACCCCAGACCCTGTCCGTGCCGGTGCTGCCGCGACCGGCCCTGCAACGAGCCATGAGTGAGCACGCCTCGGTGGTGCGTGATGCCGACGGCCTGCGCCGTCTTGCCGACCTGCTGGCGGACGCCCCCCGGCGGCCGGTCACCGACCGGGCCGGCGCCGAGGATGCGGCCCTGACCCTGACGGCGCGCGCCATCTCGGCGGCGGCCGCCGAACGCACCGAATCCCGCGGTTGCCACCATCGCGCCGACTACCCGCAATCGGATACCGCACAAGCGATCAGCGCGTCGGTACGCATCGACGCCACCGGGGCGCCGGCCGTCAGCGCGCCGGTCGGAGCCCGCTGATGACACAGACGCCCCAAGGAGTGCCGGTGACCCCCGCCGTGACAGGACTGTCCGCAGCCGAACTCGAGGAGGCCCGGGCCCTGATCACCCGGGCGCTCGACGAGGATCTGCGCTACGGCCCGGATGTCACCACGCTGGCCACCGTTCCCGCCGATGCGACGACCACCGCGTCCATGGCCACACGGGAACCGGGTGTCGCCGCCGGGGTGGACCTCGCCCTGCTCGTGCTCGACGAGGTGCTCGGCGCCGACGGGTACACGGTGCTGGACCGGGTCGCCGACGGAACCCGCCTCGAGGCCGGCCAGTCCCTGCTGCGCGTCACGGCACCGGCGCAGGGGCTGTTGACCGCCGAGCGCACCATGTTGAACCTGGTCTGCCATCTGTCCGGGATCGCCACCGCGACCGCCCGCTGGGTGGCCGCCGTCGAGGGCACCCACGCACAGATCCGGGATACCCGTAAGACATTGGCGGGCTTGCGGTTTCTGCAGAAGTACGCGGTGCGCGTCGGCGGCGGGGTGAACCACCGGATGGGCCTCGGGGATGCCGCGTTGATCAAGGACAACCACGTCGCCGCGGCCGGTTCGGTGCTGGCCGCGCTGGAGGCCGTGCGCGCCGCCGCACCGGGTCTGCCGTGCGAGGTCGAGGTCGACTCGCTCGAGCAACTCGACGACGTGCTCGGCGCAGGGGTGGAGCTGATCCTGCTGGACAACTTCCCGGTCTGGCAGACCCAGATCGCGGTGCAGCGTCGCGATACCCGCGCGCCGGCAACGAAACTCGAATCATCGGGTGGGCTGTCGCTGGAGTCCGCGGCGGACTACGCGGCGACCGGGGTGGACTACCTGGCCGTCGGCGCGCTCACGCATTCGGTACGCGTGCTCGACGTCGGCCTGGACACCTAACCGTCGCTGCCGTCGGCACCGTTGCCGCTGGTCGCGGTGGACCCGGTGCCCGTTCCTCCGGCGCCGCCGGTGCCGCCGGGGGCACCCAGCCCGCCGCGCCCACCGTCACCGCCCAAGCCGCCGCGGCCGGTACCGGTTGTGGCAGAGGCATTTCCGCCGTTTCCTCCGTTGCCGCCCTTCTGGAACAGGCTGCCCCG